>CAWDSA010000001.1:0-5328 GCA_963804845.1 uncultured Actinomycetota bacterium
ATCAAGGCGTCAACGGCAGCGTCATCATTGGGGACCCGGGGATAGGCGATGCCCAGGTCGAAGCCGTACGGCGACCGCTCGGTGGCCACGGTGTCCTCGGCCCCGGGTGCATCGAGCGCGAAGGGGCGATCCAGCATCGCCTCGAACGCTGCCTTGCCTTCGGCAGCCGCATCCGCGCCGTACACCCGGGGCGAGGGAGACTCGTCGAACGCCGAGTAGTAGCCGCGGGAGGCGATGGCGGCCACCGCCGCGTCCAAGCGGTGACGGTGCTTGTCGAGGAGGACGTCGTTCATCTGCTGCTCCGCGGCTCTCGGGGGTGGTTGTGACACTTGTACGACACTCTGGCATACGAAGTGTCACATGCCTATTGGCGGTTTACCGTGGGCGGCGTGACGGCACGCGGACTCGGGTGGGCGCTGCTCGCGCTCGTGGTGGGCGCGTCGCTGGGGCTCGGCGCGGCGTACGCCACCCGGCCGGAGCCGGAGGCCTCCGGCACCCCGGCACCGGTTCCCGCTCGGGCGCCCAGCGTGCCGACGGACGACCCCTTCGCCAGCGATATCGACTGGGATCCGTTGACGGAAGTGGACACGTTCGAGACCCACCGGATCGGCGAGGCCCCTCAGTTCCAGACCTGGGAGTACCCCGTCCCGGAGGGCTGGGTCGCCTACCTGGTCACTGCCACCGGCGACCGGCCGATTCCCTCGGAAGAAGTGGGCAAGTACTTCGAGGTCCGGTTCCGGCCGGAGAACGAACCGTTGATCGGCGGATTCAGCATGCGGGTGAAGGCCATCAACAACCATTCACCCTCCGCCGACGAGGTCGAGGACAAGATCAGCGACTTCGAACGGCTCTACGAGGACGTCGACGTGCTCGAGCAGACCGACGAGACGGTCTTCTTCACCTTCCGGACGGAGGAGGAGGACCGGCTCCGCTACAACTTCTTCCACTGGTTCGAGGCGCCGGACTCCGACGTGGCCACCCTGGAGATGTCGCTCGCCGGCCGCGCGGTGGACGAGCCGGGCCTGCGGGCGCTCTTCGACGAGTTCGCCAAGCAGGCTCGCCCGGTCGACTGACCCGGCTCAGAGGCCGCTGGTGTCGACGGACTCGAGGACGTCGGTGGCGGTGCCGCGGTCGGCGCTGCGCACCTGGACCCACAGCAGCCGGTTGGAGGCCACCTGCACCACGCGCTCGACGGTGACCCCGGGGCAGTCGGTGTACCACATGGTGCGGGCCAGGTCGCCGTCGATCGTGTCGTCGACCCGGGTCTCCGCCTCGCCACAGGTCGGGTGGCCGGGCAGCCGGTCGGGCAGGTCGTCGCCGGGCATGATGCCCGCGAAAACCCCCTCGCCGTCCTTGTTGTCGGCCCAGCCCACCGAGGTGCCGACCGACAGCGCGGCGTAGGTCTCGTCCTCGCCGGGAGGGGTCCATGGGTCACCGGCGACGGAGTCGTCCCAGCCGTCCGGCACGGTCACGGTCAGCTCGTCCCGCGAGTCGGTGATCGTCACGTCGCGGTCCAGCGCCCGGAACCCGAACCACCCGGCGACCGCCCCCGCACCCAGCGCGAGCACCGTGACGGCGAGCACCGCGACGAGCCGGCGGCCTCTCTTGGGCGGCACCGGGTCACCGAGCTCGCCGGTCACCGGCATCGGCGACGGCCGGGCGCCGGGCTGGGTGAGCTCGGGGTCGACGGCCTGCCACGGCTGCAGCCCTCGCCCGGCCGGCGCCGCCCAGTCGCCGAGCGCGGTGGTGAGCGCCTCGACGTACGCCGTGACGCTGGGCCACCGGTCCGCCGGGTCGGGCGAGAGCGCCCGGCGGACGACGTCGTCGACCTCGTCGGGGAACGGGCGGTCGGGGCTCGCCATCGGCGGTGGCGACCCGGGGGTGGCGGCCGCGGTGAGGTCGGCGTGCCGCCAGGGCATCCTGCCGCCCAGGAGCAGATGGGTGATCACGGCGAGGGAGTACTGGTCGGCGCCGGCGCCGGGCGTCTCACCCTGCGCCTGCTCCGGGGCGACGAACGACGGGCTGCCGGCGATCATGGTCAGCCGCGAGGACACGTCCAGCGCCTTGCCCAGGCCGAGGTCGCCGACCATCGCGCGTACGGCGGGGTCGTCGGCCCCGTTGCCGATGCTGCGGAACAGCACGTTGGCCGGCTTCACGTCGCGGTGCAGGATGTCGCGGTCGTGGAGCGCCTGCAGGCCGGCGCCGACCTGGCGGATCACCTCCGTCGCCTCGGCCACCTCCAGCCCGCCGGTCTCGAGCCGGTCGGCGAGGGTGCCCTGGTCGGCGTACGTCATCACCAGGTAGGGGCGGCCGTCGTCGAGCTCGCCCGCGTCGTAGACGGTGACGACGTGGGGCGACTCCACGCGGCGCAGGTAGCGACCCTCCTCGACGAAGCGGGTGCGGACGTGGTTGTCCTCGGTCCAGTTGTCGGCGAGCACCTTCACCGCGACGGGTGAGTCGAGGTGCTCGTCGTAGGCCAGCCAGACGGTGGCGAAACCACCGGAGCCGATGCGACGTCTGACCGCGTAGCGGCCAAGGCGGTCGGGCAGGGCGGACACCCGTGCATTATCCGTGACCTTGGTGGGGAAGGATCGTCGGCATGACTGAGTCATCGGGAGGGGCAGGCTGGACCGGCGCGACGCCCGACGAGATCGACGACCTGGCGCGCCGCGCCCAGGCCGGCGACCGGGACGCGCTGGAGCAGGTGCTCGGCACGATCCGCTCCCGCACGCTCAACGTCTGCCGCGGGGTGCTGCCGTACACCCCGGACGCCGAGGACGCCTGCCAGGAGGCGCTGCTCAACATCGCGACCAAGATCGGGTCCTGGGGCGGCCGCGGCCGGTTCACGACCTGGACGCACGTGATCGCGGTGAACTCCGCGCGCTCGACGTACCGCCGGATGAAGAACCAGGCGATGGCCAGCGACCTGGTGGGGAACGACAACCCGGACCCGCGCACCACCAGCGTGATCGCCGGCACCCGGCTCGATCTCTTGGATGCGATGGAAACACTGGAACGTGACCACCCGCAGTACGTCGAGCCGTTGCTGCTGCGTGACGTCTACGGCATGGCCTACGACGAGATCGCGGAGCAGGTCGGGGCGCCGCTCGGCACGGTCAAGGCCCAGATCCACCACGGACGCAAGCTGGTCCGCCCGCTGCTGAGAGGCTCTTCATGAAGCGCTCGCTCGTCGCTCTCGCCGCGGCTGCCCTGGTGCTGACTGGCTGCTCCGACGACGACCTGATCCGCAGCGGGAGCATGGGGACCGCCGGGGAGGACCCGGCCACGCCATCTGCGACGGCGGAGCCGGTCGAGCCGCCATCCGACGACGTACCGACCGGTGACCTCGAGGTGGCCCTCAGCGAGCCGCGCGAGGACTCCCTCTATCCCGAGGTCGGCGACCCCGGGGTCGACGCGCTGCACTACGACCTGGCGCTCGGATGGTCGCCGGACACTGACACGCTCGAGGCCACCGAGACGCTGACGTTCCGGTCCACCGAGAACGACGAGTCGTTCCAGCTCGACTTCAGCGAGGTGCTCGAGATCGAGAGCCTGAGCCTCGATGGGGCCGACGTCGACTACCAGCAGCGCGGCAAGGACCTGGTGGTCGAGGCGCCGGTGCGCAAGGACCAGCGCTACGAGCTGGTGATCGCCTACTCCGGCACGCCTGAGCCGGTCGACGTACCCACCCAGCGGTCGGACTTCGGCGAGACCGGCTTCACGATCACCGACGACCACGAGGTGTGGACGATGCAGGAGCCGTGGGGCGCCTACTCGTGGTACGCCGTCAACGACCACCCCTCCGACAAGGCGCTCTACGACTTCACCCTGTCCGTGCCCTCGCCCTGGATCGGCGTCGCGAACGGCGACCTCGTCTCGAGCGAGGACTCCGACGGGGTGACCACCACCCACTGGCGGCTGGCAGAACCGGCCGCGTCGTACCTCACGACGCTGGCGTTCGGCGACTACGAGCAGACCAAGCTGGCCGGCCCGCGCGACATCCCGATCCGGATCTTCACCCCGCGCGACCAGCCGGAGACCGTCCAGGGCCCGTCGACGGCGCCGGAGGCGATGGCGTGGCTCGAGCAGTACGTCGGGCCCTACCCGTTCGACACGTTCGGGATCCTGGTCGTCGACTCCGCCAGCGGCATGGAGACCCAGACCATGGTGACGCTCGGCAACAGCGACTACACGCTGTCCGTGCCGGTCGTCGTGCACGAGCTCGCCCACCAGTGGTACGGCGACACCGTCACCCCCGACGACTGGCGCGACGTCTGGATGAACGAAGGCATGGCGATGTACCTCCAGGGCATGTGGGAGGCCGAGCACGCCGGCATCTCGATCGACAAGCAGATGGACGACTGGGCCGAGTTCGAGGACAGCGAGCGCGAGTTCGCCGGCCCGCCCGCCGACTACGACGTCGACAAGTGGGGCAGCGGCAACATCTACTACGGCCCGGCCCTGATGTGGCACGAGCTGCGCCAGATGGTCGGCGACGAGAAGTTCTTCGACGTCATCCGCGGCTGGCCCGAGGCGCAGGAGAACCGATCGTCCAACCGCGAGACGCTCTTCGAGTTCTTCGAGAAGCGCACCGGCGAGGAGCTGTCGGAGTTCTTCGACGCCTGGCTGCTCGGCGAGCAGACGCCCCCGCGCGACTGACGCGGCGATGAGAGCCAGCGTCCGATGCTCGGCTAGTGCTGAGTCACGACTGCAAGTGGCAGGTCCATGCCGACCCGCGCGGTCCTGACTGTGCCCAGAATGTGACCTCCGCGTCGGCAACCTCCGACCGCTGATGTGCGTCTCTACGTGTGTGAGACCGGTGTTGAGGCTGATGCCCGCCCTCTGTGCGTTGTTCGTGCTCGCGGCCTGCGGGGACACGCATGTCGTAGAGCAGCCGGGGACGTCGACGCCTCCCGCGATCGCGTCCGGAGCGGGGTCCGGGTCGGGGTCGGGGTCGGACAGCATGTGGACGACGCTGGCAACGCATTGCGGCGTGCTCAGCGCACACGTGGCCGGGACGCTCTGGATCGCGGACCCACCGATCGGCGACCGCAGCCCGCCCCCGGGGTGGGAGGAGAACGAGACGTCCGGCTTCTTCACCGCCGGCAGAGGTCGCGCTGTGTTCCGCGGTGAGGGCGGGCAGGTCGCGCTCTTCCGTCGTGCCGGTCCGAGCGAGCCTGATCCCGTAGCGAACTGCGAGTAGCGGCCACGTGGCTGAACGCGTGCCCGCAAGGCGACGTGGCAGTGGAGGGACTTGCTGTGCGCCCACGAGTGATGATCGGCGCGAGCGTTGGCGCTGTTGCGCGGATTCACGTCCTCCGGTGAAAC
>CAWDSA010000002.1:0-601063 GCA_963804845.1 uncultured Actinomycetota bacterium
GTCGGTCCGACCGGTTGAGGCGACAGGGGGACGTGGGGCCGTCGTCGGCGGTGCCCCCACTGGGCGGTCACTCGTGTGGTGCGATGCTGGCGATGGCTGAGTCGACGGTCGCGTAGATCGCCTGCAGCACCTGCGCGTCGCTGCCCGCGCTTCGTAGGACGTCGCGGACCTGGCCGATGCCATGGGCGATGAGCAGTTCGACGTCGAGGCGGCGCAGGTCGAGGGCGAGCCGGGTGAGCATCTCGGTGGCGGACACGTCGATGACCGGCGTCGTCTCGGCGTCGAGCACGACCGCCCGTGTGGCCTCGGTGACCTGGTCCAGTATGGCTTGGCGCACGTGGTCGGCGTTGGCGAAGAACAGTCCGGATTCGACGCGGACGACGACGATGTCGTCGCGCGGAGATAGGTCCGGGTGTCGCGCTACGTCGACCCACCACCCCTCGTCGTGCTGCGTCGAGGAAGCGCGAGCAAGGGTCGTCACGGCGGGCCGGGACGCCCTGTACAGCAGGAGGAGGAGCGACACGGCTATGCCGATGAATAGGCCGGTCAGAGTGTCGAAGAGCAGGACCCCGAGCAGCGCTGTCAGGGCGGCCAAGAAGTCGGCCCGGGCGACCCAGCCATAGATGCCGCCCAGGTGCCCGGTCCAGACCCTGTAGAACCGCGCCAGGGCCGGGATGTCCACCAACTCGATGACGGCGGCGATCACTACCGCTGCGAGGGTGGCCTCCGGCAGATTCTCAAACAGGCCAGTTAGGAACAGCAGGGTCACGACCGTCAGTGCGGCCACAGTGAGACCCGAAACCTGGGTCTTCGCGCCTGCGCCGCCGTTCACGGCGGTCTTCGAGAGACTCCCGTTCACGACCATGCCCGAACAGAACCCAGAGCCCAGGTTCGCCGCGCCCATGCCCAGCAGCTCCCGGTTGGCGTCGATGTCGTAGCCCGCCTTGGCGGCGTAGGTCTTTGCCGCTCCCAGGCCCTCGGCGAAGCCGACGAGGACCACGCCGACGGCGGCCCCGATCAGGAGGAGGTAGTCATCGAGGCCGCGTCCCTGCGGCAGCCCGACGCTGGGTAGCCCTGACTCGATCGCCCCCACGATCTCGACCCCCTTCTCCACCAGGTCGAGGACGCTGACGGCGGCGATGCCGAGCAGCACCGCGACCAGGGAACCGGGTACCAGCGGGAGCCAACGGCGCAGCCCGAGGACGACGATCAGGCTGGCCACGCCGACGGCCAACGTCGCTGCATTGGTGTCGCCTAGGCCGGAGATGAGGTGGGCCACCTGCTCAAAGAAGTCGCCGCCCCCCTTCGGTACGCCGAACAGTTTGGGCACCTGGCTCGCGATGATGGTCAGGGCGAGCCCAACGATGAATCCCTTGAGTACCGGCTCGGAGATGAACGAGGCCAGGAAGCCCAGCCGCAGGATCCCTGCCAGCAAGCCCAGCACGCCAGTGACGATCGCCAGCGTCGCGGTCAGCGCGATGTAGTCGTCGGTCCCGGACTGGGCGTACACCGCCACGATGCTCGCCGACAGGACCGCCGTAGCAGACATGGAAGCGACCACCAGGTGCCGCGAGGACCCCAGCACGGCGTACAGGACCAGCGCAGGTACGGCCGCGTACAACCCCACGACCGGGGGCACACCTGCGATGGTTGCGTAGGCGAGCGACTCGGGAACCAGCACCGCCCACACGGTGAGCCCGGCCAGCAGGTCCCTTCGCGCCCAGGCGGGGCGATACCCACGCAGCGAAGCGAAGAAGAACGGCGGTCGAACGCCCATCGCCTTCAGCTCCTCACGACCTATGCCATGAACGGTCCGCTGTGTAACGGTGCGCGCAGTGACCTCACCCTGCGCACGGTGCTCTGTTTGGGCTATGGGGTGACGATGTTGAAGTTGGGGTCGAATTCATCCATGGCGGCGGCGTAGTTGCGCAGTGCGGAGGCATCGCCGTCGAGTTGAACCTGACCCGCGTCGGCGAGTTGTTGTGCCGCTCCGGGTTTGAGGACGACCCCGATCAGCGCAGCCTTCGGTCCGGAGACGGTGAGTTGCGTGTCCGGGGATGCGCCGACGCGGGCGTTGAGGACGCCGTGCTTGATCCAGACGGTCCAGGTTTGGTCGAGGTCGGTGAACGTGAAGTCGATACGCACATCAGTGTCGGTGGCCTTGTCACCGATGATGTGTACGCCAGCGAAGTCGAAGAGGATGTCCAGCGGCATCGCCGCGAGGGTGTCCGGCGAGGCTGTGGTGAATGACGCTTCGAGGACTCCGTCGCGCAGTTCTCGTGCGGCGGTCAGGAAGATGCCGCGCCATTGCGGGGCCTCGGTTTGGTAGCCCATCTGCTCGTAGGCGTCGGCTTGCAGGTTCTTCGCTTCCTGGTGGTGGGGTTGGGCGAAGACGAGGTTGTGCAGGATCTGAGCGGCCCAGCGGTAGTCACCGTCGCCGAAGGCGCGTTTGCCCTCTTCGAGGATCCTCTCGTCGCCGATGAGGTCGACGTACCGCTTGGCCGTCTCGACCGGTACGTGGGGGTGTAGGGAGACCGGGTCGCCGTCCCACATGCCCAGTTCTTTGGTGAACACCCCGCGCACGTCGTGGTGCACCGTGCCGTGGTACTGGCGGTTGTACCACTTGCGGGCCAGCTGGGGCGGCAGTTCGATGACCTCGGCCGCCTCCAGAGGGGTGTAGCCCTTGTTGGCCAGCCGCAACGCCTGGTCGTGGATGTACTTGTACATGTCGCGTTGGTCTTCGAGGAACCTCACGATGTTCTCGTTGCCCCAGACCGGCCAGGAGTGTGGTCCGAAGTGCACCTCGGCCTGGTCGCCCCAACGTTCGAGGGTCTCGTCGAGGTAGCGGGCAAAGTTGCGGGCGTCGCGAGTGCGAGCTCCGCGCAGGGTCTGGATGTTGTGCAAGCAGTGGTTGGCGTTCTCTGCGCAGGTCAACGCCTTCAACTCGGGGATCCAGATGTGCATCTCCTCCGGCGCTTCCGTGTCCGGGGCGTAGAGGAACTCGAAGGTCAGCCCAGCGATGGTGCGGACCTGTCCGGTCTCGGTGATCGGGTCGGTCGGGGACAGGTAGGAGATGGTCATGCCCTTTCCGTTGCCGATCCCCGCCCCGAGGGTGACGAACTGTTTCGGCTCCCTGTCGAGCAGATTGCCGAACGCATACATCGCCCGCCGCGACATCGCGTTACCTGCGATGACGTTCTCACCGATCGCGAACTTGTCGAACGAGGCGATGGTGCCGGGCGCGATGATCGGCACCTTGCCCGATGCCACATCGGCAGGGTCGACCACGCCTTTCACGCCGCCGTAGTGGTCGACGTGGGTGTGGGTGTAGATCACCGCCGCCACCGGCTTGTCGACCACGTGTTGACGGAACAGGGCCAGTCCCTGGGCGGCTGCTTCCACGCTGGTGGCGCAGTCGATGATGATCAACCCGTCGTCGCCTTCGACAATGGTCAGATTGGCGATGTCGTTGTTGCGAACTTGGTAGAGGTGATCGACGACTTTGTACAGGCCACCCTCGTGGATGACCTGCGATGTCCGCCACAGGCTCGCGTCGACCGTGTCAGGCCTGGGCGCATCATCCGACAGATACGCATAGTCAGCGAGATCGAAGATCACCTCCCCGCTGGCATTGAGGACCTGGCCGTTCGGGATCGGCGCAATCAAGTCCCGCCGGGCATCCTCGAAGTCCTGACGGTCCTCCAACGGATACGACGACTCCGCCTCCCGATTAACCGAGGCGGTGGCAGGCGTAGCATCCTTCGCGCGATACGGCATCAAGACCTCCAAGAATGCGTGCCAGAGCCTCTCGACGAGACGGGCCCGACCTTTCCCCATATCAGACGCTCAGGCTTCACCCTCGACGGGTGAAGACGGAGCGTCCGCTCATGCCGCGAAGCGGTCATGCCGATGGGCGTGCAGACGCGATCTCGCGTCACCCAAGGTTCGGTGGTTCCAGTTTCGGCGACGCCCGGCTCGAACCCCTTGTGTGAGGGCCTCGCGCAAGCAGACACTTGCCGTGCGGAAGCGGTCCGTAGATGACGGTATGGCAGGGGACGTCATGAACAACTTCAAGCGGTTCACCGTCTGCAAGTTGGCGGGTCACAAGTGGCTGAAGATCGGGTATCCACCGGGGGCCGACGGCGAGGCGGGAGGTACCTTCCTGCGCTGTCAGCGGTGTGCCAAGGAGAACCACGACGCAGGAACGGTTGCCCGTGGAGGGGGAAGCATCATGTAGTCCGGCCTCCGTGCCGTTCTCCGGGAGAGTCCAGAAGTCCCCACGCCGAACGTCCACTCATGCCGCGATGCGATCATTCATGCCGAGGAGCGGACGTGCTGCGACGTCGCGTGCGGCCGACCATCTGTGGGCGTTCGATCCCACATCAAGCATGATGAAACCGTGCGCGACATGTGGCGACGGAGGCTGGCTCGCACACTGACTCGGCTCCGCAACGATGGCCGCGGGGCAGTCCTGTGGTCCCTGCGGATCACGATCGCCGCGGTCGCGAGCTATGTCGTGGCGACGCTGTTCTTCCCGGGCACGCAGCCGCTGCTCGCACCCCTGACCGCGATGCTCGTCGTCCAGGTCACTCCTGTCTCGCTTCTCGCCAGCGGTCTCGACCGAGTGGTGGCCGTGGTGACCGGCGTGTCCCTCGCCGTGGCATTCGCTGCCGTCCTGCCGCTCGAGTGGTGGAGCCTCGGTCTGCTGATCTTCGTCTCCATAGCGATCGGCCAGGCGCTTCGCCTGCGCTCGAACCTCATCGAGGTCGCGATCAGCGGCATGCTGGTCCTCGGCGTCGGCTCACTGAGCGCCGAGTCCGCAGCCTGGCAGCGGATAGCGGAGACCCTGGTGGGTGCCGCCGTGGGTATCGCGGCCAACCTGCTGTTCCCACCCAGGATCGCCAGTGCCGACGCCGCGCGGGCCATCGACGGACTCTCGGACTCGATCAGCGAGTTGCTCAACGGCGCCGCCGAGGAGCTCACTGAGCTGGTGGCAGGAGGGCGTGACGTCGGGTCGGCTGCACGGTCTTGGCTGGACGAGGCCCGTCGGATCACCCACCACGACATCCCCCGGGTCGGTTCTGCCCTTCTCCACGCTGAGCAGGGGCGGCGACTCAACGTTCGCGCCGTCGGCACCCCCGACGTGGGGCCGGGTCTGCGCCAGGGGTTCGAGGCATTGGAGCACTCCGCGGTCGCCATCCGATCGATGTTCCGCGCACTGGTGGACGCAACGGCCGAACCGACGTGGCTCGACGACGAGGGCGCCGACGACGTGCTGCTCGGGCTCGCCCAGACACTGCGGGAGCTCGCCGCGGGGATCGACACGTTCGGGCAGCTTGTCCGCAACGAGGCAGGACCCGCAACGAGTCTGGGCTCGGAGGACGTCCAGGCTCTCCGGGACGCCCTCGACGGCATGAAGGAGGCGCGAGCCCGACTGAACGACCTGGCCACGACCGAGAGCGCTGCCGAGCTGCGCGAACTGCACGCCGTCGCGCTGTCGACCGTCAAACGGCTGCTGCGCGAGATGGATCTCGAGCAGAGGGTCCGACGCCAAGTGCAGCTGGTCCGCCCGACCCGCCCGCGGCCGGCCTACCTCGGTAGGCCTGTGGCCAGGCGGCGGACCACGTCACCGGAGTCCACACCAGACGCTGAGACCCAGCCACTCCCAAGGCTCCCCGACGAGCCTCGGGATCAACCGCACCCCTGAGCGACCCACGACGTCATACGTTTCGGTCGCTAGAGGTCACGTTCCGTATGACGTTCCGGCACCCCCGGGTGAGAACTCGGCTCTGCCGGAATTGGGCAGTAGCCCCGTCTCCTCGCATGAAGGATGTTCAGCACGCCGATGGCGGCTCCGGCGGCAATGACCACGATCGGTGCCAGATCGAGAGCAAGGCCGAGCAACACCAGCACGACTCCCAAGCCCACGCCCCACAAGACCGGATGATCCACGACCCAGTCGCTGAACCGGCTCAGCAGACCGCGCATCTGCTACCCCATCCCTCGCTTGGACTGCCAACGACCGTAGGGCGAACCCCTTCCGATGTCGACAGGGGCGGCGTCGACCGAAGTACCGATCAGGCGGAAGCCGGCCTGGGTCAGCGACTGCTGTAGTCGCGGAAACCGCGCCCGGTCTTGCGGCCGAGGTAGCCGGCCGTGACGAGGTGCTCGAGCAGCGGGGCCGGGGAGAAGCCGGGCTCGCGGAACTCGAGGTAGAGCTCCCGCTGGATCGCCAGCGAGACGTCGTTGCCGACCACGTCGAGCAGCTCGAACGGGCCCATCGGCAGCGCACAGCCCAGCTTCATCGCCGTGTCGATGTCGTCGGCCTCGGCGTAGTGGGCCTCGAGCATCTTCACGGCGTCGTTGAGGTAGGGGAACAGCAGCGCGTTGACGATGAACCCGGCCCGGTCGCCGCAGGAGACCGCGACCTTGCCGACCTTCTCGCACAGCGCCCGGACGGTCTCGGTCACCTCGTCGCGGGTGGCGACCGTGCTGACGACCTCGACCAGCTTCATGATGGCCGCGGGGTTGAAGAAGTGCATGCCGATGACGTCCTGCGGCCGCTTGGTCACCCTGGCCATCGAGATGATCGGCAGGCTCGACGTCGTGGTCGCGAGGATGGCGCCCTGCTTTGCAGATCTCGTCGAGGTTCTCGAAGAGGGTGGTCTTGATCGCGAGGTCCTCGGCGATCGCCTCGACCACCAGGTCGACGCTCGCGAGGTCGTCGAGCGAGGTGGTCCCGGAGATGTGGCCCAGCGTCTCGGTCTTGTCCTCGTCGCTGGCGCGGCCGCGCTGGATCTGCTTGTCGAAGTTCTTGGTGATCGCGGAGACCACGCCGTCGACCTTGTCCTTGCCGCGGCCGACGAAGAGCACGTCGTACCCGGCCTTGGCGAAGACCTCGACGATCCCGGTGGCCATGGTGCCGGTGCCGACGACCCCGATCTGCTTGACGTCGTGGCGCAGCTGGGGTGCGTCGTCGGCCGAGGGCGTGTGGGCGTCGGCGACGACGACCGGGCTGTCGGGCGCCTCGTAGGTGTAGAACCCACGGCCCGACTTGCGACCGAGCAGGCCAGCGGTGACGTACTGCTTGAGGATCGGCGCGGGCGCGTGCAGCCGGTCGCGGCCCTGCTTGTACATCGTGTCGAGGATCTCGTACGCCGTGTCGAGGCCGATCAGGTCGAGCAGCGCGAGCGGCCCCATCGGATAGCCGCAGCCGAAGCGCATCGCGGCGTCGATGTCCTCGCGCGAGGCGTACTTGGCCTCGTACATCGCGACCGCGTGGTTGAGGTAGCCGAACAGCAGGGTGTTGGCGATGAAGCCGGCCTTGTCGCCGCAGATGACCGGGCTCTTGCCGAGGGTGGCGACGAGGGCCTTGACGTCCTCGAGCACCACCTCCTCGGTCACGACCGTGCGGATGATCTCGACGAGGTTCTGCACCGGGGCGGGGTTGAAGAAGTGGATGCCGATGACGCGGCCGGGCAGCGCGTTGGCGGTGGAGATCTCGGTGACGCTGAGCGAGGAGGTGTTGGTCGTGAGGATGCACTCCGGGGTCACGATCCCGTCGAGCTCGCGGAAGATCGACTTCTTGATCTCGAGCGACTCGACGACCGCCTCCACCACGAGGTCGGCGCCAGGCGAGCTCCTTGAGCTCGGTCGCAAACCTGATCCGACCGAGGAGCTCGGCCTGCTCGGCCTCGGTGAGCTTCTCGCGCTTCACGGCGCGGTCGGTGGAGTGCTGGAGGTGGGCGCGCCCGCGGTCGACCGCTTCGTCGTTGAGCTCGACGCCGATGACGTCGAAGCCGTTGCGGGCGAAGACCTCCGCGATTCCGGCCCCCATGGTGCCGAGTCCGATCACGCCGATGGTGCTGAAGTCACGAGCCATGGGCCGCATCCTTCCACGAGGTCTCGGGACGCCGGACGTGTGTCCGGTCACCCCTCGACGAGCTGCACGACCTCGCCTGCGCAGCCCCCGGCGAGGGTCACCCCGGCGCCGCCGTGTCCGTAGCAGTGCACGACGTCGCCGACCCGTTCCAGCCGGACCTCCGAGCGCAACGGCCGCAGCCCGACCCGGTGGCCGACCACGCGACCGTCGGCCAGCGCCGGGACCAGCCTGGTCGCTCGATCGAGGATCGCCGCGGCCGTCTCGACCGAGGGTGTCCGGTCCCAGTCACCCTCCTCGAACGTGCCACCCACGACCACCCGGTCGCTGCGGGGGATGACGTACGTCGGACCTGCGTCGTCGAGCCACCAGCGGTCGACCTCGGCCCCCTCGACGAGCAGCACCTGGCCGCGGCCCGGGTGGACGTCGGTCTCGACTCGCCAGCTTGCGGGCGCCGAGCCCGGTGCAGTTGACGACCACCGCGTCGTCGGGCTGCGGCAGCCCGGCCAGGGCGACCCGGGTGAGAGTGCCGCCCAGCTCGTCGAGCCGGCTGCGCAGCCAGGCCAGGTGGATCGGCATGTCGACGACCGGCGCCGTGAACGACCAGGCGGCGTCCCAGCCGATCGGCGGCGGGGTGCGCGCCAGGTCGGGGACGGTGGCGGCCCACCACGGGTCGGGCGCACCGACCGGGAGGACCTCGGTCCCCGCCCGCATCCGGACGCCGGTGTCAGGCTCGGCAGACAGGCCCACGAGCTCGGCGTACGACGTGGCGGACCAGGCGTTGACCCGCCCCTCCGGGCGCGCCTCGTAGGGGTACCAGAGCGCGGCCGCGACGGCCGACGTCGTCTCGAGCGGCAGGTCGCGGGCCAGGACGTCGACCCGGTGGCCACGTTCGGCGAGGCGCACGGCCACCGTCAGCCCGATGACGCCGGCACCCACGACGATGATCCGGCCGCCCATCGCTCCAGCATGGCAGGTAGATTTCGAGACGCTCGCTCCGCTCGCTCCTCAATCCAAGGATTCCGCCCGCCCGTGAGACTTGTCGTCGCCCGTTGCCAGGTGGACTACGCGGGACGGCTGACGGCGCACCTGCCGATGGCGACCCGGGTGCTGATGGTCAAGGCGGACGGCTCCGTCCTCGTGCACAGCGACGGCGGCTCCTACAAGCCGCTCAACTGGATGTCGCCGCCCTGCACCGTGCGCGAGGGCACCACCGACGACGGTGTCGTGGAGTGGACCGTGACCGGGGCCAAGAGCGACGACACCCTGCGGATCCTCCTCGAGGAGGTCCTGCACGACTCGAGCCACGAGCTCGGGGTCGACCCCGGCCTGCAGAAGGACGGCGTCGAGAAGCACCTCCAGGAGCTGCTGGCCGAGCACCCCGCAACCCTCTCCCCCGGCCTCACCCTGGTGCGTCGGGAGTACCCGACTGCGATCGGACCGGTCGACCTGATGTGCCGCGACGCCGCGGGCGCGAGCGTCGCGGTCGAGATCAAGCGGCGCGGCGAGATCGACGGCGTCGAGCAGCTCACCCGCTACCTCGAGCTGCTCAACCGCGACCCGCTCCTGGCACCGGTGCGAGGGATCTTCGCCGCGCAGGAGATCAAGCCCCAGGCCCGCGTCCTCGCCACCGACCGCGGCATCGCCTGCGCGACGGTGGACTACGACGCGCTGCGCGGGCTGGACGACCCGAGCCACCGGCTCTTCTGATGACGCGGATCTTCCACATCGCCACGGTGGCGGACTGGGAGGCGGCGCAGGCATCCGGCAGCTACACGACCTCGACCCGCGGCCGCACGCTGGACGAGGAAGGTTTCATCCACGCCAGCCGCGGCGACCAGTGGCCGCGTGTGCGCGAGGCGGTGTACGCCGATGTCGCCGAGCCGCTCGTGCTGCTGGTCATCGAGACCGACCTCCTCGACGTACCCGTGGTGGAGGAGGAGGTACCCGGCACCGGCGAGACGTTCCCGCACCTCTACGGGCCGCTGCCGCCGGCCGCGGTGGTGCAGGTGGTGCCGCTCGGCAGTTGAGCCGTTCCGCCGCCGCGCGACTCAAGCGCCGCGCGGACGCGACTCGACGGGGACGAGGGGCAGCCGCACATGGACGGTCGTACCGGCGTCGGGTGCGCTTTCGACGTCGATCTGGCCAGCGTGGGCCTGGACGATGCCCTTGACGATGGGAAGGCCGAGGCCGGCCCCAGGCACCTGGGCCGCGATAGCGCTCGGGCTCCGGTAGAGCGGATCGAAGACCTGCGACACCTCGTCGGCGCCCAGGCCCCCGCCCTGGTCGTGCACCTCGATGACGCCGTGGGCCCCCTCGACGGCCAGCCGCACCTCGACGCGGCCGCCTGTCCCGCTGAACTTCACAGCGTTGATGACCAGGTTGCGGATGACGGTGGTGAGGCGTTCCGGGTCACCGTTCACCCACAGCGAGCGCTTCCCGGTGCGGGCCAACGTCACGTCGGCGAGCGTGGCGAACGGAACTGAGGTCGGCGATCACGTCACGCACCAGCGGGCCGACGTCGGTCGGCACCGGGTCGACGTGAATGCCGGCGCTGCCCAGGGCCGCCAGGGTCAGCAGGTCCTCGACCAGCTTGAGCTCGCGCTCGGCGTTGCGCCGGACGATCGCCAGCAGCCGTGAGGCCTGCTCACTGACCGCCTGCTCGCCCATGTCGACCAGAATCTCGGTGTAGCCGAGGATCGAGGTCAGCGGCGTGCGCAGCTCGTGCGACATGGTGGCGATCAGCTCGTCCCGGATCCGTTCGGAGGCTTCCCTGACTGCGTGTCGGTCGGAGACGTCGCGGATCGAGGCGCACGTCAGCATCCCGTCGGCGCTCTGCACGGGTGACATCGAGATCTCGGCCGGGAAGTCGCATCCGTCCCGGCGCACCGCACGGGCGGAGAGGTGCGTCGATTGCCAGGTGTCCGCGGCCGCTCCCGTCGTTCCCAGGGCATGGAAAACTCCGGGCACCAGCTCGTGGGCAGTGCCGCCGACCAGCTCCTCGCGGGGGACGCCGAACATCGCCTCGGCCTGGGCGTTCACCAGACGGACCACGCCGTCGGTGTCGACCACGACGAGGGCGTCGGCGGTGGCATCGACCATCCCGAGATACACCTCGGGACAGTGTGCGTTGGGGGGAGGGGGCACGTGGGAAGGCTAGGACACCGGCGGTACCACTGATCCGGTTCCGTCACATCGTCACCACGACGTGGGCGGTGCGTTACCCATCCGTGGATCACGCAGCCGGGGCGAGGCGCTCGCGTGGAATCTACTGGCGCGTAACCGGAACCGCCCCGGCCTCGTTGCAGCAAGGACGAAAGGATCTCGATGTCCCGACTGCTGCGCGTCCTGCTGACCCTGGTCGTCCTCCCCGGACTCGTGGTGACGGTGCTCGCCGCGCCCGGCTCCGCCCACGAGGAGCGCGAGGCGTCGTTCCCCGACGGCAGCGGCCAGCGACCGACGTTCCTCGGCTACGACAACGACCGCAGCCGCGTGGTGTGCAAGCCGAACAGCGGCCGGCGCATCGCCGCGATGCCGGACGGGCGGATGAAGCGCATCAGCCGCGGCCTGCTCGACGACTGCCGGTTCCGATCGATCCAGTCCGCCATCAACACCGTCCAGCACCGCAGGACCTCGGTCTACGTGCTGCCCGGCACCTACAGCGAGCGGAAGTGGGCGAAGAAGCCTCGCAGCGAGTACTGCTCCCACCTGTCGACCGACTCCGACGACCCGTTGGCCGCCTCGTCGTACATCGGCAGCATCTCGGAGCCGGGTCGAACGTCCCGAGCCCGACGGGTTCGAGGCAGAGGCCGAGGAGGAGAGCGACCCGATCGCGCTGTCGTACGCCGACCAGCGCCGCTGCCCGGGCAACCTCAACCTGATCTCGGTCTTCGGCGACCGTACGCCGAAGAACGACTCGATCGCCTGCGACAGCAAGTACTGCGGCCTCCAGATCGCCGGCACCGGCGCGCGGATGACCGACGTGACCATCGACAACAAGTTCCAGCGCCTCAACGCGTTCCGGCTCGACCGCGCCGGCGGCATCGTGATCCGCAACCTCACCGCGCAGCAGGCCGAGTTCAACAGCATCTACGTGCTGGAGACCGACGGCTTCCTGCTCGAGCGCGTGACGACGCGCGGCAACGACGAGTACGGCATCCTCGCGTTCGCCTCGGACCACGGCCTGATCCAGCACACGAACAACTACTACAACGGCGACTCCGGCATCTACCCCGGCTCGGCGTCCGACCTCAACGGCGACAGCACCGACTTCGACGTCAGCCGCTACGCGATCGAGATCCGCCGAAATCGCAGTCACCACAACACGCTGGGCTACTCCGGCACGGCGGGCAACTCGGTCTACGCCCACCACAACCGGTTCTACGCCAACGCGACCGGCATCGCGACCGACTCGCTCTTCCCGGGCCACCCCGGCCTGCCGCAGGACCACGCGCGGTGGAGCCGCAACCGGATCTACTCCAACAACACCAACTACTACACCAAGTACGTCGACACCGGTGTCTGCGCGGAGCCGATGGAGGAGCGCGGCTACATCGACGGCACGGTCTGCCCCGTCATCCCGACACCGGTCGGCACCGGCGTCCTGATCGCGGGCGGCAACTACAACTCGACCGACCACAACTGGATCTACAACAACTGGCGCTACGGCACCATGCAGTTCTGGGTGCCCGCGCCGCTGCGCGACGAGATGGATCCCGCGAAGCTCTACGACACCTCCAACCACAACCACACCTTCGCCAACCAGATGGGGATCAAGCCCAACGGCGAGCACGCCCACAACGGTGTCGACCACTGGTGGGACGACCAGGGTGTGGGCAACTGCTGGGAGGACAACACCTACTCGCGCGGCGAGCAGACCGACAACTTCACCGTCCCGCCCCCGGCCTGTGACGCCGGTGGTTCGGTCTTCGTACCGGGTGCGCCGGTGAAGGACGCCGGGTTCCTGTCGTGCAGCCAGTACGACCGCAACGACCCGACGCTGCGGCACCCGCCTGGGTGCGACTGGTTCGACTCCCCCACCAAGCCGGAGGAGGAGCCGCCGCCGGCCGGCACGACGACCCGGCGCGGAGACGACTCCGACGCCCTGGTCGCCGCACCGGTCGCGACGTTCGCGGGCCTCATGTTGCTGCTCGGGATCAGCCGGAGGCGACGCGGTGCGCGGTCTGCGTAGGACCCTCGTCGCAGGTGTCGTGGTCGCCGTCGTCGCAGCCGGCGGCAGCGTCGCCGTCGCCGGCAGCACCCCCACTCTGACCGCCACCGGACCGGTGGCGATCACGGGGACGGAGGCGAGCGGCGTGTTCACGGTGGCCGACCGCACCGTGCGCCAGATCCGCTACGACGACCGCGGGACGCTCCGCTACACCTTCACCCTCACCAACGACGGCCGGCTGCCGGTCCCGGTTGCGGGTCTGGCTCCGGGCCAGACCGACCCCCGGCTCTTCGACCTGGTCGAGCTCACCACCGGCGAGCTGTCCCCCGGGGAGTCGGCCGAGTTCACCCTGTCGCTCCACATGAACGGATGCGAGTCGCTCTCGTCGCGCTCCGGCTCGTTCGTGAGCGAGGTCGTCGTCGGCACCGAGCAGGCCGGGATGTTCGAGGACGCCGTGACCGTGCCGCTGCCCGAGGAGATCCACACCGGGTCGCCTCGCGAGGCGTTCTGTCCGGAGTCGACGGCGACGTCACGGCCCCAGGGCTGAACGAGCGAGGTCAGGCGCCGGCCTGGCGTGGCGCGGTCGGGTCGTCCGCCGGACCGCTCTGCTCGCGGGCGACGTACTCCTCGATGTCCTCGATGTCGTCGCGGTTGCGGCTGACCACCGCCAGCAGGTCGCTCATGGTGGCGACCTCCTCGACCTGCTCCTTGATGAACCACTGCATGAACTGCTCGGAGGCGAAGTCGGACTCTTCTCGGGCGATGCGCAGCAGGGCGTTGACCTGCTCGGTCACGTCGCGCTCCTGCTGGAGCGCGAGCTCCACGGGCGCCACCACGTTGTCGAATGCCGAGCGCGGTGCCTCCACGCCCGGGATGACGACATCGGTGTCGGTGTCGAGGAGGTACTGCACCATCATCATGGCGTGCTCGCGCTCCTCCAGCGCCTGCTGGTAGAAGAACGCCGCCATCTGGGGCATCGTCAGCGCGTCGTAGTAGACGGCGCAGGCGAGGTACTGGTTGTGGGCTGAGAGCTCGTTCCCGATCTGGGTGTTGAGCTGGTCGGTGAACCGGGCTGCGGGCACGGTCGTTCCTCCTGTGACGGCTGGGGTCAGGCGGCCTTCTTCTGCTTCTTCCCCGGCGCGCACGACGGGGTGGTGCCGACCTTGACGAGCTTGCGCTTCTTGACCGTATACCCCTCGGGCAGCGTGCCTTCCTTCAACATCCGCAGCGGGCACCGTTGACAGCGCACCGTGGACTCGCAGCACTTCTTCTTGGGCAGCTTGGCCACCGTGGACGCGGAAGCCTTCAGCTTCTTCGCCCCTTCTTGCCCTTCTTCTTGCCCTTGGCCACGGCGGCACGGTAGCACGGGCATAGGGTTGCCTTACCTAATCGTGACCCGTGTCCCACCCCGTCGCCCGGACACCGTCGGCATCGATCTCGATCAGGTACGACGCGCAGTTGGGAAACGCGATCGACGTGGCGATTCCGGGTGCGATCACAGCGAGCGCAGTGAAGATTGCGCAGCCATGGCTCACCACGAGCGTGCTCTCACCTCGAAACCTGTCGGCGACATCGTCGAGGACTCCAGGACCCGCGTGGCGATCTGCTCCCCGGTCTCACCCCCCGGGATTGCGGCGGTGAGGTCGCCGTCGAGCCAACGGTCGAACACCGGCTCGAAGGGAAACCGGTCGGCTCGTGAGCCCGCGTGGTCGCCGACCAGGAACTCATGCAGCCCCTCGCGCACGGTCACGTCGACGCCAAGGACGCCGGCCGCGAGCTCGGCGGTCTGCACCGAGCGGGCCAAGGTGCTGGCGTAGACGTGTCGGATCTGCTCACCGCGCAACCGCTCGCCCAGCTCCTTCGCCTGCTCGCGGCCACGGCGGGTGAGACTGCCACCGTGGTCCCGGAGCAGCTCCGACTCGTACTCCGCCTCCCCATGACGGGCGAGGAAGATCCGGGCGGGGCAGTGCAGGTCGCTCACCCGCTCAGCCTAGGTCGCGGACGTAGTCTCGCGGAGTGGAGCAGGAATCGGTCTGGGACTACCCGCGCCCACCTCGCGTCGAGCCGAGCAGCGAGACCATCGAGATCCGGCTCGGCGGCGAGCTGGTGGCTCGGTCGACGTCGACGTACCGCGTCCTGGAGACCAGCCACCCGCCTACCTACTACCTGCCGGCAACCGACTTCGCCGACGGCGTGCTGCGGCCGGTCGGCGGCCACTCGTTCTGCGAGTGGAAGGGCCACGCCTCGTACGCCGACCTGGTGGCCGGCGACCGCACGGCGTCGCGGGCCGGGTGGACCTACCCTCGGCCGAGTCGAGGCTTCGAGGTGCTCGTCGACCACTGGGCCGTGATGCCGGGGCTCGTGGACGAGTGCACGGTCGACGGCGAGGTGGTCGCGCCCCAGGAAGGTGAGTTCTACGGCGGCTGGATCACCTCGCGGGTCGTCGGGCCGTTCAAGGGCGGGCCGGGCTCCCGGGGCTGGTAGCCGGGTCAGTCCAGGCCGTTGGCGCTGCGGATCTGGTCGACGATGCCGCCCATGATCTCGGTCAGGCCGAAGTCCTTGGGCGTGAACACCGCGGCGACGCCGAGCTCGCGCAGCCGCCGCCCGTCCGAGTCGGGGATGATCCCGCCGACGATCACCGGCACGTCCTCGAGTCCGGCGTCCTTGAGCCCGTCGAGCACGCTCGGAACGAGCTCCATGTGGGAGCCGGACAGGATCGAGAGCCCGACGCAGTGCACGTCCTCGGCGACGGCCGCCGCGACGATCTGCTCCGGCGTGAGCCGGATGCCCTGGTAGACGACCTCGAAGCCGGCGTCGCGGGCGCGCACCGCGACCTGCTCGGCGCCGTTGGAGTGCCCGTCGAGGCCCGGCTTGCCGACCAGCAGTCGCAGCCGCCCGCCGAGCTCGTCGCCGGTCTGCCGCACCCGCGCGCGTACGCCGGCGAGCTCTTCTCCCGCCGAGCCCACCCCTGACACAGCCCCGACCGCGCCGCTCACACCCGTGGGCGCGCGGAACTCGCCGAAGACCTCCCGCAGCGTCCCGGCCCACTCCCCCGTGGTCGCGCCGGCCCGAGCCGCGGCCAGGGTGGCGGCCATCAGGTTGGTGTCGGTCTTCGCATCGGCGGCCAGCCGGGACAGCGCGGCCGCGACCGCCCTCCTCGTCCCGTTCGGCCTTCCACTCTTCGACCGACCGCAGCGCGGAGGCCTCGGCCTCCGGGTCAGCGGCCATGATCGCGGCGTCGAGGTCCGCGGTCAGCGGTGACGGCTCGGTCGTCTCGAACTTGTTGACGCCGACGATCACCTCGTCGCCCGCCTCGATCCGGCCACGGCGGGCGGCGTGTGCCGAGACCAGCTCCTGCTTCATGTAGCCGGACTCGACGGCCGCGATCGCGCCACCCAGCGCCTGCACCCGGTCCATCTCGGCACGAGCATCCTCGACCAGCTCGGCGACCTTGGCCTCGATGACGTGCGAGCCGTCGAAGATGTCGTCGTACTCGAGCAGGTCGGACTCGTAGGCCAGCACCTGCTGCAGCCGCAGCGACCACTGCTGGTCCCAGGGCCGGGGCAGGCCGAGCGCCTCGTTCCAGGCGGGGAGCTGGACGGCGCGGGCGCGGGCGTTCTTGCTGAGCGTCACGCCCAGCATCTCGAGCACGATCCGGGGGACGTTGTTCTCCGGCTGCGCCTCGGTCAGCCCGAGCGAGTTGACCTGGACGCCGTACCGGAAACGCCGCATCTTGTCGTCGGTGACGCCGTATCGGTCGCGGGTGATCTCGTCCCAGAGCTCGACGAAGGCGCGCATCTTGCAGGTCTCCTCGACGAAGCGGACCCCCGCATTGACGAAGAACGAGATCCGGCCGACGACCTTCCCGAAGTCCTCCTCGGAGACCTGACCGGAGTTCTTCACCTCGTCGAGCACCGCGATCGCGGTGCACAGCGCGTAGGCGAGCTCCTGCCTCGGCGTGGCGCCTGCCTCCTGCAGGTGGTAGCTGCAGATGTTGATCGGGTTCCACTTCGGGATCTCGTGGACGGTGTAGGCGATGACGTCGGCGATCAGCCGCAGCGAGTGCTCGGGCGGGAACACGTAGGTGCCACGGGAGAGGTACTCCTTGATGATGTCGTTCTGGGTGGTGCCGGCGAGCTGGTGGGCCACCTCGGTCGGCTCCATCTCGGGGTTCTGCTCCTCCGCGACGACCTGGTAGAGGGCCAGCAGCCACATCGCGGTGGCGTTGATCGTCATCGAGGTGTTCATCTCGGTCAGCGGGATCTCGTCGAAGAGGCGCCGCATCTCGCCGAGGTGCGGCACCGGGACGCCGACCTTGCCGACCTCACCGCGGCTGAGCGCGTCCTCCGGGTCGTAGCCGGTCTGGGTCGGCAGGTCGAAGGCGACCGAGAGCCCGGTCTGACCCTTCGCCAGGTTGGTGCGGTAGAGCGCGTTCGACGCGGTCGCGGTCGAGTGGCCGGCGTACGTCCGCATGACCCAGGGGCGGTCCTTCTCGCTCATGGACCGAGGGTAGGCCCGGGTGCTACGCGCGGGTAACCGTTCTGGGTGTGGGGTTGTGCACAACCCGGAGGGGGCTCAGGCGGCGGTGTGCTCGAGCTCGACGAAGCGCATCAGCCGGGTCAGGTGCAGCATCCGACGTACGGCGGGCCCGCAGCCGCGAAGCGTCACGTGGTGACCGGTGCGACCCGCAGCCTGACTGGCGAAGGCGAGGACGCGGAGGGCCGGTACGTCGACCGACTCGACCTGAGTGAGGTCGACCACGATCTCGTGCTCGGGCCCGGCGAGCTGGAGGTCGAGAGCGGCGCGGACCGCCGAGGTGCTGCGGCCGTTGAAGCTGCCGCTGAGCACCAGGATGGGTCCCTCGGTGAGGATGTCCATCGCCTGCCCCGTCCCGCCCACGGTCCCCGAGGACCGCGCGCCCCTGGTCGTCCTGTTATCCACTATGACGCGCAACACAAGCGAACGGTTGCCTCCGCTCCCGGACCACGTGTCGTGTCGCGGCGTCCTAGAGTGCGGATCATGGTCAACCTCACCCGCATCTACACCCGCACCGGCGACGGCGGGCGGACCCGGCTCGGCGACATGAGCGAGACGTCGAAGACCGATCTCCGGCTGCAGGCCTACGCCGACGTCGACGAGGCGAACGCCCACCTCGGGCTGGTCCTGGCCCAGGGCGATCTCGACGACGACGTGGTCGCGGTGCTGACGCACGTGCAGAACGACCTGTTCGACGTGGGCGCCGACTTCTGCACGCCCGTGGTTCCCGACCCGGAGTTCCCACCGCTGCGGATCGAGCAGGACTACGTCGACCGGCTCGAGGGCTGGTGCGACCACTACAACGAGGACCTGCCCAAGCTGCGCTCGTTCATCCTCAACGGCGGCACCACCGGCGCCGCCCACCTCCACGTCGCCCGCACCGTCGTACGCCGCGCGGAGCGGTCGGCCTGGGCCGCCTGGTCGGAGCACGAGGACACGATGAACCAGCTGGCGATCACCTACCTCAACCGGCTCTCCGACCTGCTCTTCATCCTCGCCCGCCACGCCAACCGCCAGCAGGGTGACGTCCTCTGGGTCCCCGGCGGCGACCGAGACGGTTGAGTTGGGGGGTTTGGCCCCTCGAGTGGGGGCGTTTGGCCCCTGGTCGGGGCAAGAGATCCCAACTCAGAGGGCCAAAGTTCCCAACTCAACGGGTGGGGTCAGCGCCAGACGTACGCCGCGATGCCCACCAGCACCAGCAACAGTGCTCCTTTGTTGAGCATCCGCACGCCCGCGGCCACCCGGAAGCTCGCGACCATCCGGTCGTCGGGACTCGTACCGGCCGCGCGACCCTCGCGACGGCCCCGCACGATGAGCCGGACGCCGAAGGCGATCACGGCCAGGCCGAGCGCCAGCCCGATGCCGACCCCGACCGCCCACCCCATGGCCCCATCCTCCCCCGAGGTCAGGGTTCCCGGGCGACGGAGACGAGCAGGGTGGTGGGGACGAGGAGGACCGCGACGACCAGCAGCGACTCGAGGGTGCCGACCTGGTCGGCCACGAAGCCGAGGACCGGTGGGCCGGCCAGGAACGCGGAATAGCCGATGGTCGAGACGACGCTGACCCGCGCGGCCGCGCGAGCCGGGTCATCGGCGCCGGCACTCATGCCGACCGGGAAGCCGAGCGAGGCACCGAGGCCCCAGGCGACCACACCGAGCCCGACGATCACCGGGTGAGGGCCGAACACGAGCAGCAACAACCCGGCGAGAGCGAGGATCGCGGTGGTGCGCAGCACCGGTACCCGGCCGAATCGGTCCAGCACCACCGTTCCGAGCACCCGACCGGTGGTCATCGCGACCACGAACACCGCGAACCCGGCCACGCCGACCCACCGGGGCACGTCGTACCCGTCGATCAGCGCGAGCGCGAGCCAGTCGTTGGCCGCACCCTCGGTGAGCGCGAACGCCAGCACCATGAGGCCGATGAGCAGCGTGCGCGGCTCCCGCCAGGCCGAGCCCAGCGACCGGCCCCTGCTCCTCCGGCTCGACGGGGAGGAAGGTCCTGGTGGCCGCCAGTGCCAGGAGGGTGAGCGCCGCGGCCATCGCCAGGTGAGCCGCCATCGGTACGCCGAGCGCGGTGACCAGCACGCCGAGGCCGGCACCCGTCACCGACCCGAGGCTCCAGCCGGCATGGAAGCGCGGCATGATCGCCCGGCCGAGGCCGCGCTCGACAGCCGCCCCCTCGACGTTCATCGCCACGTCCCAGACGCCGGTCCCGATGCCGTAGACGAACAGCCCGACCGCTGTGGCGCCGACGGATCCGCTGACGTCAACGCCGATGGCGACGAGGACCAGCCCGGCGGAGACCAGCACCGACCCGGCCCGGACCACCGCCGCAGCGCTGCTGCGCCGGATCAGCCGGCCGGCACTCGGGAGCGCCAGCACCGAGCCCGCAGCGCCGACGAGCAGCAGCAGGCCGAGCCCGGAGTTGTCGAGTCCCAGGCCGCTGCGGACGTCGGGCACCCGGGAGAACAGGGAGGCGAACCCGAAGCCGTTGAGGACGAACACGGCCGTGACCGCGTTGCGCGCCGCGAGCACCGTGGGGATCGGACCGTTCACACGGTCGTGGTGGTGCCGGGAGGACCTGCCTCGAGCCAGGACTGGAACCCCATCAGCGACGACGGCGCCATCGCCAGCTCGACCGTGCCCCCGGCCGACTCGCACTGGACCACCGTGTGGTCGGGGTAGAGAGAGATCCGCTCGCTACGTTCGGGGTCGCGGTGGCCGATGTAGGCGAGCGTGCCGCGCGCCCAGGTGCTCTTGGGACGCGGCGAGAGGGAGAAGATCCGGAACCACTCCAGCGTGTCCCCGGAGTAGCGACCGAGCCCGAGAAGCCAACCGCGCCCGGCCTTCTCGGGCCGGACGCGGTAGCTCAACTCGAACGTTCCGCCGTGACGGGACAGCAGGCGACGCCGTACGACGAGGGCCAGACCGTAGAGCAGGGCGAGGACCAGCACCGCGCCAGCTGCGTCAAGCAGCAGCTGCCACAGTGGCATCAACTCCTCCTCCGCCGGCGGGCCCGGTCAGCCTTCGCTGTTCTCCTGGGAGGCCACGCGCTCGTCGAGCAGTCGCTTGGCCTCGTCGTAGTTGCTCTCGAACGAGATCTCCGCATGCTCGCACAACAGGCGCACCTCGTTGTTGGCGACCGAGATGAAGCCACCGTCGACGGCGGCCACCCAGTGACCGTCGTCGACCGTCCGGACGTCGACCTGACCCTCGTCGAGCACCGACATCAGCGGCGTGTGGTGGGCCATGATGCCGATGTCACCCTCGAGCGTGCGCGCGTTGACCTGCGTCGCCTCGCCGCTCCAGATCTCCCGGTCGGCCGCGACCAGCGCGACCTTCATGGTGGCAGCCATCAGCGCACCTCGCTCCGCTCACTCATCCGAGGCTCTTCTGGATCTCGGCCCACTTCCGCTCGACGTCGTCCAGACCGCCGCACATGAAGAACGCCTGCTCCGCCACGTGGTCGTACTCGCCGTCCGCGATCTTGTTGAACGCCTCGATGGTCTCCGTGACCGGGACCGTCGAACCCTCCAGGCCGGTGAACTGCTTGGCGACGTAGGTGTTCTGCGAGAGGAACCGCTGGATCCGGCGGGCCCGGGAGACGATGACCTTGTCCTCCTCGGACAGCTCGTCGACACCGAGGATCGCGATGATGTCCTGCAGCTCCTTGTTGCGCTGCAGGATCTGCTTGATCCGGATCGCGCAGTCGTAGTGCGCCTGACCGATGTACTGCGCGTCCAGGATCCGCGACGTCGACGTCAGCGGGTCCACGGCCGGGTAGATGCCGAGCGAGGCGATCTCACGGGACAGCTCGGTGGTGGCGTCGAGGTGTGCGAAGGTCGCCGCGGGGGCCGGGTCGGTGTAGTCGTCGGCCGGCACGTAGATCGCCTGCATCGAGGTGATCGAGTGACCACGCGTCGAGGTGATCCGCTCCTGGAGCGTGCCCATCTCGTCGGCGAGGTTGGGCTGGTAGCCCACCGCGGACGGCATCCGGCCGAGCAGCGTCGACACCTCGGACCCGGCCTGGGTGAACCGGAAGATGTTGTCGATGAACAGCAGCACGTCCTGCTTCTGCACGTCGCGGAAGTACTCGGCCATGGTCAGCGCGGACAGGGCGACGCGCAGGCGGGTGCCCGGCGGCTCGTCCATCTGACCGAAGACGAGGGCGGTCTGACCGATGACGCCGGCCTCCTCCATCTCGACGATCAGGTCGTTGCCCTCACGCGTGCGCTCGCCGACACCGGCGAACACCGACACACCACCGTGGTCCTTGGCGACGCGGGCGATCATCTCCTGGATCAGCACGGTCTTGCCCACGCCGGCACCGCCGAACAGGCCGATCTTGCCGCCCGTGACGTACGGCGCGAGCAGGTCGATGACCTTGATGCCGGTCTCGAACATGGTGGTCTTCGACTCGAGCTGGTCGAACGCCGGCGCCTTGCGGTGGATGCCCCAGCGCTCCTTGACGTCGAGCTCCTCGCCGTCCTCGAGGTTGAGGCACTCGCCCAGGGTGTTGAACACGCGACCCTTGGTCACGTCGCCCACCGGGACCGTGATCGGCTCGCCGGTGTCCCTCACCTGAGCGCCGCGCACCAGGCCGTCGGTCGGCTGCAGCGAGATGGCGCGGACCATGCCGTCACCGATGTGCTGCGCGACCTCGAGCGACAGGATCCGGGTCTCGCCGGCGAGGGTCAGCTCGCACTCGAGCTTGTTGTACATGTCGGGCATCGCGTCCACGGAGAACTCGATGTCGACGACGGGACCGATCACCCGGGCGATGCGCCCGACGCCGGCCTCGGTCTTCTTCTCGTCAACAGTGGCAGTCATGTCTCTCACTCACTTCGGGTGATGGTCATTCGTTGGCAGCGGCGGCATCGGCCAAGGCGTTGACGCCACCGACGATCTCGCTGATTTCTTGGGTGATGCCGGCCTGGCGGGCCTGGTTGGCGATGCGGGTGTACTTCTTGATCAGCTCGTCGGCGTTGTCGGTCGCCGACTTCATCGCCTTCTGCCGGGCCGCGAGCTCGGACGCCGCCGCCTGCAGGAAGGCGAAGAAGATCCGGCTCTGGACGTACTTGGGCAGCAGCGCGTTGAGCACCGTCTCGGCCGACGGCTCGAACTCGTAGAGGGGCAGCGCCTCGTCCGCCTCGGGTCGATCCTCGCCCTCGACGACCTCGAGCGGCAGCAGCCGCACCGCGGTCGGCTCCTGGACCAGCATCGACCGGAAGCGCGTGTAGACCACGTGCACCTCGTCGACCGCGCGGTCCTCACCCTCCTCGGCGACGAAGGCGTCGATGAGCGCCGCGCCGACGTCACGGGCCGCGTCGTACGACGGCTTGTCGGAGAAGCCGCTCCACGACTGGACCACCGGGCGGTCGCGGAAGCTGTAGTAGGCCGCCCCCTTGCGCCCGGTGATGTAGACGTCCACCTCTTTGCCCTCGCCCTTGAGCGTGGTCACGAGTCGCTCGGACTCCTTGAGCACGCTCGACGAGTAGGCGCCCGCCAGTCCGCGGTCGCTCGTGACGATCAGCAGGGCGGCCCGCTTGGGGTCCTCCGGCTCGATCGTCATCGGGTGGTCGACGTTGGAGTAGGTCGCCAGCGCCGACACGGCCCGGGTGAGCTCCCGTGCGTACGGCGCGGCGGCCTGCGCCCGCTGCTGCGCCTTGATGATGCGGGACGCAGCAATGAGCTCCATGGCGCGCGTGATCTTCTTCATCGACTCCGTCGACTTGATCCGCGCGCGGTACTCACGCAGCGATACGGCCATGTGGTGTCAGCCTCGCTTCTGCTTGACGATCTGCTCCTGGTCCTCGTCCTCGAGGGCCTCCGCCTCGGGCTCGTTGCCGGCCTTGATCGACCCGCCCTCGGAGGTCTCGAACTGGTCGACGAAGGAGTCGTAGGCGTCCGACAGCGAGCTGTCGGTGT
The DNA here is from genome assembly GCA_963804845.1 of uncultured Actinomycetota bacterium. GTDB lineage: Bacteria > Actinomycetota > Actinomycetes > Propionibacteriales > Nocardioidaceae > Nocardioides. The sequence continues at coordinate 23,516 of CAWDSA010000002.1, forward strand.
CGTCCTCGAACTTCAGGCTCTCGCGGATGGCCGACAGGATGCCTTCGTGGCCGCGGCGCAGGAAGTCGAGGAACTCGCTCTCGAACCGGAGCACGTCCTCGGTCGGCACCGCGTCCAGCCGGCCGGTCGTGCCGAGCCAGAGCGAGACCGTCATCTCCTCCAGCGGGTAGGGCGAGTAGGCCGGCTGGCGCAGCAGCGCCATCAGCCGCTGGCCGCGGTCGAGCTGCTGGCGCGACGCCGCGTCGAGGTCGGAGGCGAACATCGCGAACGCCTCCATCGCACGGAACTGCGCGAGGTCGACCTTGAGCGAGCCGGTGACCGACTTCATCGCCTTGGTCATGGCGGCACCACCCACGCGGGAGACCGAGACGCCGACGTCGATGGCCGGGCGCTGGTTGGACGCGAACAGGTCGGACTGCAGGAAGATCTGGCCGTCGGTGATCGAGATGACGTTGGTCGGGATGTACGCCGACACGTCGTTCGCCTTGGTCTCGATGATCGGCAGCCCGGTCATCGAGCCCGCACCCATGTCGTCGGACAGCTTGGCGCAGCGCTCGAGCAGCCGGCTGTGCAGGTAGAACACGTCGCCCGGGTAGGCCTCGCGGCCCGGCGGACGGCGCAGCAGCAGCGACACCGCGCGGTAGGCCTCGGCCTGCTTGGTGAGGTCGTCGAAGACGATCAGGACGTGCTTGCCGTCGTACATCCAGTGCTGGCCGATGGCCGAGCCGGTGTAGGGCGCGAGGTACTTGAAGCCCGCGCTGTCCGACGCGGGCGAGGCCACGATCGTCGTGTACTCGAGGGCACCGGCCTCTTCGAGGGCACCGCGGACCGCGGCAATGGTGGAGCCCTTCTGGCCGATGGCGACGTAGATGCAGCGCACCTGCTTCTCCGGGTCACCGGAGTCCCAGTTCTGCTTCTGGTTGATGATCGTGTCGATCGCGATCGTGGTCTTGCCGGTCGAACGGTCGCCGATGATCAGCTGGCGCTGGCCGCGGCCGATCGGCGTCATCGAGTCGATCGCCTTGATGCCGGTGGCCAGCGGCTCGTGGACGGACTTGCGGACCATCACGCCCGGCGCCTGGATCTCCAGGGCACGCCGCTCGGACGACTCGATGTCGCCGAGGCCGTCGATGGGGGTGCCGAGGGGGTCGATCACGCGGCCCATGAAGCCGTCGCCGACCGGGACCGACAGGATCTCGCCGGTACGGCGGACCGCCTGGCCCTCCTCGATGCCGGCGAACTCGCCGAGGATGACCACGCCGATCTCGCGGGTGTCGAGGTTGAGTGCGATGCCCAGCGTGCCGTCCTCGAACTCCAGCAGCTCGTTGGCCATGGCAGACGGCAGGCCGGCCACGCGGGCGATGCCGTCACCCGCCTCCGCGACGGTGCCGACCTCCTCCTTGCTGGCCGCTGACGGCTTGTAGTCCTCGACGTACTTCTGGAGCGCGTCGCGGATCTCCTCCGGACGAATCGAAAGCTCCGTCATGTCCCTGCCTCTTCCCTGTGTCTGTTCGCGAAAAGTCTTCTCAAGTCGTTACGTCGAGTCAGCCGACGAGCCGTCGCCGCGCGTCGTCGAGCCGTCCTGCCACTGTGCCGTCGATCACGTCGTCGTCGATGTCGACCCTGATCCCGCCGATCACGTCGGGGTCGACCACCTCGTTGACGTGGATCTCCCGGCCGTACTGCTGCGCCAGCGACTTTCGCAGCCGCTCCCGCTCCTGGTCCGCAAGCGGCTGTGCCACGCGGACGGTGGCCACGCCCTCGCCGACCGTGCCGGCGACGACCGAGCGGTAGACGTCCAGCGCCGCCGTGAGCGTGCCGTAGGTGCCCGCGAGGGCCTGCTTGGTCAAGGTCGCGGTGGCCGGCAACACCTGGTCACCGAACACCGAGTCGACCAGCGCCACCCGGTCGTCGACGCTGCGGCCTGGATTCGCCAGTGCGTCTCGCAGCTCGGGGTTGCTGGCGAGCAGCCGCCCCACGCCGAACAGCTCGTCGGCGAGTTGACCTGCCTTGGCGCCGGTGGACTTCGCGATCGCCACCTCGCTGAGCCGCTCGAGCACGTCGGCCAGGTCGCGCTGCGAAGTCCAGCGGTGCCCGAACGCGCTCTCGACGAGAGCCAACGAGGCGTCGCTCAGCTTGCCGCCGAAGACCTGCCGGGCCACGCCCTGCTTGCCGTCGGCCGGCAGCGAGGCGTCGGTGGCGAACCGCCGCAGCGCCGCATCGGCGCGGAGCAGGTCGGCGACCGAGAACAGCTCGTCACCGATGGTGGCGGCGTCGCCGAGCGTGGCCGGCTTCCCGAGCTGTTCGGTCAGGCTGGCCAACGCCTCCGCCGAGGCACCTCGCAACATCAGCCGGCCCCGTTCTTCCCGGAGGCCTTGGAGGTCTCCAACGCCTCGAGGTCGTCGAGGAACCGGTCGACGACGCGAGTGCTTCGCTCGTCGTCCTCGAGGCTCTCGCCCACGATCCGGCCGGCGAGCGTGGTGGCCAGCGCGCCCACCTCAGCCCGCAGCGTGGTGACCGCCTGCTGACGCTCCGCCGAGATCTGCGCGTGAGCATGCTCGACGATGCGACTGGCCTCCGTCTGCGCCTGCTCGCGCATCTCGGCGATGATCGCGGCGCCCTGCTCGCGCGCGTCCTCGCGGATCCGCGCGGCCTCGTGACGGGCGTCGGCGATCTGGGCCTTGAACTCCTCCTCGGCCGCCTGGGCCCCGCTCTTGGCCTCCTCGAGATCGCTGAACTGCTTGCGGATCGCGTCCTGGCGGGCCGTCATCGCCTTGTTGATCGGCGGGATGACGTACTTGCCGAGGATCAACACCATGATCGCGAAGGCGGCCAGCTCGACCAGGAACGTGGCGTTCGGGATCAGGAAGTTGCTGCCCCCGTCATCCTCCGCGGCCTGGGCTGCGAGCGGGAGAAGCAGGCTCGTGACGCTTGACATGTCGGGTCCTTTGCTCGGGACGTGCTAGCGGTCTGGCTCAGGCCGAGGACGAACACGAACATCGCCATGAAGGCGAGGTTGATGAAGAACACGGCCTCACAGAGACCGACCGTCAGGAAGAAGATGGTCTGCAGGCGACCCTGGGCCTCCGGCTGCCGCGCCACACCCTGGATGTAGGACGCACCAGCGAGTCCGTCACCGATTCCGGTGCCGATCGCGCCGCCGGCCAGGGCGATGCCGCCGCCGACGAAAGCACCGGCGAGGGTGACTGCCTCATCGCGTTACTGCCATTGATCTGCCTTTCGTTGTGCGTTCTCGTGTCGGCGTCGGGGTCGACGCCACGGGTGTTACCTCGTGGTGCGCGCCGGTCAGCGCGCAAGTGCGGGGGCCGGCGCCTCGGCGTCGGCCGTGTCGTGCTGGTCGTGCTCGTCCTGGCCGTCGGTGGCCTCGTGCTCATCGTGGTGGTCGTCGCCGTGTCCCGCACCTGCCATCCCGAAGTACAGGATGGTCAGCAGCGCGAAGATGAACGCCTGGACGCCGCCGATGAACATGTCGAACAGCTTCCAGACGATGTTCGGGAACCAGAAGACGTAGATCGGCAGCAGCCCGATCAGGGCGATCATGATGCCGCCGGCGAAGATGTTGCCGAAGAGTCGCAGCGCCAGCGTGATCGGCTTGACGAGCTCCTCGATGATGTTGAGCGGCAGCAGCACCGGGAACGGCTCGACGAAGTGCTTGAAGTAGCCCTTGACGCCCTTCTCGCGGATGCCGTAGGACCAGACGCCGATGATCACCAGCAGTGCCAGCGCGTAGGTCAGGTTGACGTCGGCGGTGGGAGCCGGCAGCAGGTGGCCGGTGTCGTGGTTCCACTCGCTCGGGATCAGCTCGAACCAGTTGCAGATCAGGACGAAGAAGAAGAGAGCGACCGCCAGCGAGATGACGGTGCGGTTGACCCGGCCCAGGTTGTCCTCGACCTGACCGGTCACCCAGTCGATCAGGGTCTCCCAGGCCAGCTGCAGCTTGGTGGGCACGTGGTCGTCGGTGTCCTTGGTCAGCTGCCGACGAGCGATGAAGCCGAGGCCGATCACGATCGCGCCTGCGATGAACGTCCCCCAGATCGTGTCGAGGTGGAACGTGTAGCCGTTCCACGTGAACTCGATGTGGTGGGCGATCTGGATCGCGCCCTCCTCCTCGGGTGCCTCGGGGGCCTCCGAGGCCACGAGGATCGGCTGACTGATCATGGCTTCTTCAACTCCTTGAGCAGGGGCACGCTGGTCATGACGAGGGCGACCAGCCGGAAGAGGGCGAGGCCGAGCAACAGGCCGATGCCGTCGGGCCAGAAGAAGACGGCGATGACGACGGCGACGACGGTGAGCACGGTGAGCCGGGCCACGGTCGCGCCGATCATCTCGTTGCGGGTCGGCTCCGCCCCCGAGGTGATGATGCGGAGCAGCCAGTACTCGGTGGCCAGGTGGTTGACCAGGCCGAGCCCGATGCCTCCGGCGATGCAACCTGCGAGCGTCCACTCACCGAGCTGTCCGGCGACCCAGAACACGGCGACGGCCAGGCCGAAGGCGACCAGGATCGCCTTGCGCTGGTCCTTCAGCACCCGGCCGATGGTCGCGCGCTCACCGGGGTTGATGGCAGGAGGAGTCGGGGTCGTCATGGTCATGCCGCCTCAGCCCCGGAGTGCGGAACGGACGCGGATCCACGACCCCACGCCCGCGAGGACGATGCCGACACCCACGCCAGCGAGGGTGAACGCCGGGGCGGAGTCGAGGGCGTTGTCGATGACGAGACCGAGGACCGTGAAGAGAACCACGGAACCCACGAGGAGGCCGCCGAGCCCGATGACGTCACGTCCGCGCAAGCCAGCATCGGAACGCTCATCGGCCATTCACCCGGGTCGCTTTCGGTCGAGGGCTGGTCACCCCGGAAAAGGGGTACGCCGCTCCTGCGGAGACTCATCCGAGTGATGGGGGAAGCCCATCGATCCAGGACCGACGACGGCGCGAAACTACCACAGCCAGGAGGCCCCACGAACCCCGGGGCCAGTGCCTTCACATGGCCCTCGAACCGGGTGTCGAAGAGTGCGGTCGTCATGGGTGGCGGCCGTCCTGTGGTCGGGTGCAGGGGGTGCTTGTGAAAAGTAGCACAAAGTCCTGGGGCGTCGGAAACCGGCCCGTTCACTCGCCGTCGGCCTGCCCCAGCGTGGGTGTCCGCAACACCGGGAGGAGGAACGTCAGCACGATCGTCAGCACGGCGGCGGTGGCGAGGGACACCCAGACGACGGGGCCGGTGTAGAGGCTGGCGAGGACGATCCCGAACGAGATCAGCGCCGCCCACAGCCACATGATCAGCACCGCGCGACGCTGGCTGTGGCCGATCTCCAGCAGTCGGTGGTGGAGATGTTGCTTGTCCGGGGAGAAGGGCGACCGACCCGCTCGGGTGCGGCGTACGACGGCCAGGACCAGGTCGGCGATCGGCACGATCAGGATCATCACCGGCAGCAGCAGCGGCAGGAAGAACGCCAGCGGACTCACGTCCGAGCCGGCCCCGCCCCGGCCGATCTCGGCGCCGCTGAACGTGGTGGTCAGGGTGAGTGCGGACGCTGACAGCACCAGCCCGATCAGCATCGACCCGCTGTCGCCCATGAAGAGCCGGGCGGGATGGAAGTTGTGGGGCAGGAAACCCGCGCAGGCGCCGGCCAACGCGGCGGAGAGGAAGGCGCCGGTCGTCGCGAGCGGCACGCCGTTGAGGTTGGCCAGCTGGTAGCTGAACAGGAAGAACGCCGAGGCGCCGATCCCCACCACGCCGGCCGCGAGCCCGTCGAGCCCGTCGACGAAGTTCACCGCGTTCACGGTCGCGATGACCAGCACCGCGGTGAGCAGCATGCCCTGAGCCGGCTGGAGGCTGAACTGCTCCCGACTGGAGGTCGGGATGAAGAGGAAGTAGATCTGCGAGTAGATGAGGAAGGCCACCGCGATCACCTGGCCGCCCAGCTTGGTCAAGGCGTCCAGCTCGAAGAGGTCATCGAGCACCCCCACGCCACAGACCATCGCGCCGGCCAGGATCACCACGCCGGCGTCCTCGAACACGAAGGTGCCCTGGGTCGAGAGAAACGGCAGCTCGCGACCCACGGCGTACGCCGCCACCAGCCCGCCCAGCATCGCCAGCCCACCGAGGTAGGGGATCGGCTCGGCGTGGACGTCGCGGTCGCGTACCTCGGCGATCGCGCCGGTTCGCAGCGCGATCTCGCGGGCCACGACGGTCAGCAGGTAGGTGACGACACCGGCGACCAGGAAGACCAGGAGGTACTCGCGCACGCGGTCTCAGCCCTCGTCGGTGATCGTCGCGCCGAGCGGCTCCAGGGCCTCGTTGAGGTCCTCCAGGCTCAACGCCCCGCGCCGCAGCACCCGCCCCTGGCTGCCGGTGACGTCGACGATGGTCGAGGCCTGACCGCCGGCGGACGTGCCGGCGTCGATCACGACCGACACGTCGTCCCCCAGCATCTCGAGCACGGCGTCGACGTCGGTCGCTGCCGGCTGCCCGGTCTTGTTGGCCGAGCTGACGGCGAGCGGCCCGGTCCGCTCGAGGATCGCGAGCGCCACGTCGTGGTCGGGCATGCGCACGGCGACCGTGCCGCGGGTGTCTCCGAGATCCCACTGGAGCGAGGGCTGCTGGCGGCACACGATCGTCAGCGGGCCCGGCCAGAACTCCTCGATCAGCGCCCGGGCATAGCCGGGCAGGTCGGTGGCCAGCGCATCCACCGTGGTGGCGGAGCTGACCAGCACCGGTGGCGGCATCTCCCGGCCGCGGCCCTTGGCCTTGAGCAGGTCCTTCACAGCGTCGGCGTCGAAGGCGTCGGCCGCGATCCCGTAGACGGTGTCGGTCGGGATCACCACCAGGTCACCGCGCTGGACGGCGAGGCTGGCCGCCGTCACGGCCTCCTCGCGTTCCTCGTCGGTGCCCGTCGGGAGCCGCTGCGCGTGCGTCACGGGGCTATCGTGCCAGCCGGGCCGTCACGTAGCGCGGACGGCCGGACAGGTCCTCGTGGTCCCGGATGTCGCGCCAGTCGCCGGCGGCCGCGAAGACGGCGGGAGCGGACTCACCCTGCAGGTCGGCGTGCTCGACCCCGACCCAGCCCCCCGGCTTGAGCAGCCGCGCCGCGCGCCGCGCCGACGACCCGGATCGCGTCGAGGCCGTCGTCGCCGGAGAACAGTGCGAGGTGGGGGTCGTGGTCGCGTGCCTCGGGGGCGACCGTCTCCCAGGCGGTGAGCGGGATGTACGGCGGGTTGCAGGTCACCACGTCGACGGTGCCGGCGAGGTCGTCGAACGCGTCGGCCAGGTCGCCGTGACGAAGCTCCACACCGGTGTCCGCCAGGTTCCGCTCGGCCCAGGCGTGTGCGGCCGGGTCGAGCTCGACCGCGTACACCTGGGCGTCGGGCACCTCGTCGGCGATCGCCTTGGCGATCGCACCCGACCCCGTGGCCAGGTCGACCACCACCGGGTCGGCCTGGTCCTGGGCCTTCTCGATGGCCCAGCCGGCGAGCAGCTCGGTCTCAGGCCGCGGCACGAACACCCCAGGCCCGACGGCGAGCTCGACGTGACGGAAGTGGGCGACGCCGAGCAGGTGCTGCAGGGGCTCGCGGCGGGCACGACGTGCCAGCAGCTCGTCGTACGCCGCGACCTGCCCGGGCGCGAGGTCGTCGTGGAGCGCGAGCCGGCCCCGGTCGACGCCGAGGACGTGGGCCAGCAGCGCGTCCGCGTCGTAGGCCGGAGACGGCACTCCGGCCGCTTCCAGCAGGGCGACGGCGGCGCGGCGCCTCTCCCGCAAGATCACGACTCCAGGGCCGCGAGCCGGGCGGCGAGGTCGGCCTCGACGCACGAGGCGAGCACCGGCCCGAGGTCTCCGTCGAGGACGCTGTCGAGGTTGTAGGCCTTGTAGCCGGTGCGGTGGTCGGAGATCCGGTTCTCCGCGTAGTTGTAGGTGCGGATCCGTTCGGAGCGGTCGACGGTGCGCACCTGGCTGCGCCGAGCCTCGCTCGCCTCGGCGTCGGCCTCCTCCTGGGCGGCGGCCAGCAGCCGCGCCCGCAAGATCCGCAGCGCCTGCTCGCGATTCTGGAGCTGGCTCTTCTCGTTCTGACAGCTCACCACGATGCCGGTCGGCAGGTGCGTGATCCGGACCGCGGAGTCGGTCGTGTTGACGCTCTGTCCGCCAGGGCCACTGCTGCGGAACACGTCGATGCGCAGGTCGTTCTCGTCGAGCTGGACGTCGACCTGCTCGGCCTCCGGCAGGACCAGGACCCCGGCCGCACTCGTGTGGATGCGCCCCTGGGACTCGGTCACGGGCACCCGCTGCACGCGGTGGACCCCGGCCTCGAACTTCAGCAGGGCGTACGGCGCCTCGCCCGGCTCGCTCGTGCCGCGAGCCTTGACCGCCATCGTCACCGACTTGTAGCCACCGAGATCGCTCTCCGTCGCGTCGAGCACCTCGGTCAACCAGCCGCGCTGCTCGGCGTACCGGGTGTACATGCGGAGCAGGTCACCGGCGAACAGCGCCGACTCCTCGCCGCCCTCCCCCGACTTCACCTCGAGGATCGCGTCCTTCGAGTCGGCCGGCTCGCGCGGAACCAGCAGGTGGCGCAGCCGTTCGGTGGCCTCCTCACGGCGCGCCTCGAGCGTCGCGGCCTCGGCCGCGAAGTCCGCGTCGTCGGCACCCAGCTCGCGCGCCGCGGCGATGTCGTCGCCGAGCTGCCGCCACTCCTCCCAGGTCCGCACGATCGCCGAGACCTCGGCGTAGCGCTGGTTGAGCCGCTTGGCGAGCGACTGGTCGGAGTGGGTCGCCGGGTCGGCGAGCTGCTGCTCGAGCTCGTGGCGCTCGGTCACGAGCCCCTCGACGGCCTCGAACATCGGCTCTCCTGACTGGGACGGCGGATACAGCACGGCGCCGGCCACCATGGAGGGTGACCGGCGCCGGAAGCTGGGCTACTTCTTGTCCTGACCAGCCTTGGCGTAGCGCTTCTCGAAGCGGGCAACGCGGCCGCCGGTGTCGAGGATCTTCTGCTTGCCGGTGTAGAACGGGTGGCACTTCGAGCACACGTCGGCGTGGATGGAGCCGGCCTTCGCGGTGCTGCGAGTGGTGAACTTCGCGCCACAGGTGCAGGTGACCTCAGTGACGGTGTAGTCCGGGTGGATGTCCTTCTTCATGGTGTCCTCTCTGGGGCGCCGGGTCGCTACCGCGGTGTGCGGGCAGCGTGAACCGGAACCGACTACCAAGTGTGCCAACGCTCAGCCGATCGCGCCAATTCCCCGAGCGCTGATCTCGGGCGGAGCCAGGGATCAGGAGAGCGAGGGGGTTGAGGAGCGTCGGCTCGGTCCGGCGCGCAGCGACGGAGAGAGCGACGCGTCTCGAAACCCCACGCAACGTGCGTCCGCTTCGGAGGCACGTCGGAGGCCACCTCGGACAGTCAGCCAGCCTTCGTGAGCAAGGCCTCCACCCGCGAAGCGAGCTCGCGGGGGCTGAACGGCTTGGTGATGTAGTCGTCGGCCCCCGAGTCGAACCCGGTCTCCACGTCGGACTCCTGGGCACGCGCGGTCAGCAAGATGACCGGCAGGTCGGCGAGGGCGGGGTCGGCGCGGATCTCGCGGATGGCGTCGAGCCCGGAGACTCCCGGCATCATCACGTCGAGGACGGCGAGGTCTGGCTTGTTCGCCCGGCAGGCCTCGACCGCGGCCGCGCCGTCGCCGACAGCCACGATGTCGTGACCCATGGTGGACAGCTTGAACTCGACAAGCTCACGGATGTCGACGTCGTCGTCGGCAACGAGAATCCTGGCCACGTTTTTGTGTCCCTTCCGGGGGAGGTGTCACACAACCCTAGCCGTCCGGGAGGACCCGGAACAGCCGAATCCCACAGACCCGCGGCGCTGGTGCCGGATTCGGTGGTACGTCGTGCGCATCACCAGGGGATCAACGACGCCCCAGCCGCCTCCGGCCTTGGGGTGTCGTTAGAGTGGCCATCCGCCCTCCGGGCGTCTCTGGACCCTTCGGGTGTCTAATCGCCCTCGCTGCCCGGCGTGGTCTTCTGCACCTGCATCAGGAACTCGATGTTGCTCTGTGACTTCTTGAGTCGCTCGAGCAGCAGCTCCAGCGCCTGTTGGCCGTCGAGGCCCGACAGGACGCGTCGCAGCTTCCAGACCACGGCCAGCTCGTCCTTCGACATGAGGAGCTCCTCGCGGCGGGTGCCGGACTGGACGGCGTCGATCGCGGGGAACAGCCTCTTGTCGGCGAAGTCGCGGCGCAGCCGGATCTCCATGTTTCCGGTGCCCTTGAACTCCTCGAAGATCACCTCGTCCATCTTCGATCCGCTCTCGATCAGGGCGGTCGCGAGGATCGTCAGGGAGCCGCCGTTCTCGATGTTGCGGGCAGCACCGAAGAAGCGCTTGGGCGGGTAGAGCGCCGCTGAGTCGACGCCACCGGAGAGGATCCGGCCGCTGGCGGGGGCCGCCAGGTTGTAGGCGCGACCGAGGCGGGTGATGCCGTCGAGGAGGACGACGACGTCGTGGCCGAGCTCGACGAGGCGCTTGGCCCGCTCGATGGCGAGCTCCGCCACCGTGGTGTGGTCGCTGGCCGGGCGGTCGAACGTCGACGAGATGACCTCGCCCTTGACCGAGCGCTCGAAGTCGGTGACCTCCTCGGGCCGCTCGTCGACGAGCACGACCATCAGGTGGCACTCGGGGTTGTTGGTGGTGATGGAGTTGGCGATCGACTGCATGATCATCGTCTTGCCCGCCTTGGACGGGGAGACGATCAGGCCGCGCTGGCCCTTGCCGATCGGCGCGGCGATGTCGATGACGCGGCCGATCAGGTTGGTGGGCTCGGTCTCGAGGCGCAACCGCTCGCTCGGGTAGAGCGGGGTCAGCTTGGAGAACTCGATCCGACTGGTCGCGGTCTCGGGGTCGGCGCCGTTGACGGAGTCGACCCGGACCATCGGGTTGAACTTCTCCTTGCGCTCCCCCTCGCGCGGCTGACGGACCTGGCCGACGATCGCGTCACCGCGGCGGAGGCCGAACTTCCGGACCATCGACAGCGACAGGTAGACGTCGTCGGCGCCGGGCAGGTAGCCACTGGTGCGCACGAACGCGTAGTTGTCGAGCACATCGAGGATGCCCGCGGCCGGGACCAGGACGTCGTCCTCGAGGATCGTGGTGTCCGGCTCGTTGCGCTGGCCCTGGCTGCTGCCGCCACCGCCGCTGCGGTTGCGGTCACGGCCCCGTCGGCGCCGGCTCCGGCTGCTGTTGCCGTCGTCGTACCGGGCATCGTTACGCCCGCCGTCGTTGCGCCCGCCCTGGTTGCGGTTCTGGTTCTGGTCGCGGTTGCGGTCCTTCTGGCCGTCCCGCTGGTCCTGCTTCGATTGCTGGTCCTGCTTCGGCTGGTCCTGCTTCGGCTGGTCCTGCTTCTGGTGCTTCTGCTGGTCCGACCGCGATTCCTGCTGGGAGTCCTGCCTGGCGTCCTGCCTGGAGTCCTGCTGAGCGTCCTGTCGGGACTCTCGCTGCTCGGCCGGCTTCTCCTGCCGGGTGCGATCGCCCTTCTGGCCGCTGGACTTGCCACCGGACTTGCCTCCGGACTGGGCGGCCTTGATGGCGTTGACCAGGTCGGCCTTCTTCATCGAGCCGGCGCCGGAGATCCCGAGCCCGCCGGCCATCGACTTCAGGTCCGCGATCAGCATCGAGTTGAGTCCACCGCCGCGCTTCTTGGGCGGCGTGGTGGAGTCGAGAGTTTCGGTCACGTGAGGTCCTTCCCACGTATCAGTGCCGCCCGCGCAGAGGGCCGGCCACTTGGTTTGTTGTTGCCTCCGTGGTCCTGGCTGCCGTGGGTCGGAGCGCACGGGGCGCAGTCGACGGCGCCGGACCGAAGGAGGAAGAGACACACCCGAGAAGTCGTGGCGGGTGTCACGCCGAGATCAACGACGCGGCCACAGGATACCACCCGACAGCCTCACTCGACGCGGACCCCGTCGAGGTCGATGGCGGTCGGTCGCGCATGCCAGGCTTCCGGGGTTCGGATGACCAGCGGGTCGATGTCGGAATCGGTGACGAACGCGAGCACGGTCGGACCGGCGCCCGACACCACAGCCGCCACACCGTCGGCGCGCAGGGCGTCGACGAGCTCCAGCGCCTCCGGCATGGCGGCCCTCCGGTAGTCCTGGTGGAGGAGGTCGCGCGTGGCCGCGAAGAGCTGCTCGGGACGCGACCCGAGCGCCGCGACCAGCAACGCGGCGCGACCGGCGTTGGCAGCCGCGTCGGCGTGGGGGACGGTGGCCGGCAGCAGCCCGCGCGCCAGCTCGGTCGAGAGCGGGTACGGCGGCCGGAACACGACTGCGCGCACCCGCGGGTCGACCGGGGCGGACACCGCGAAGAACGTGTCGTCCTCGCGGCCCGAGATGACGAAGCCGCCGAGCCAGGCGGGCGCGACGTTGTCGGGATGACCCTCCATCCGGGCGCTGAGGTCGAAGGCAGCGGAGTCGTCCAGCAACCGCTCGCCGTCCGGGACCAGCGCGCGCGCCAGGGCGATGCCGCCGACGATCGCGGCCGACGAGGAGCCGAGGCCGCGTGCGTGCGGGATGCGGTTGACGCACCGGAGGCGCAGGCCGGGCGGCCGGGCGCCCATCGCGTCGAACGCGGCGTGCATGGCCCGGACGACCAGGTGGGTCCCGTCGCGCGGGACCGCGTCGACCTGCGGCCGGTTCCCGTACCTCTCGATCTCCGCGCCCTGGCCCTCGACGTCCACCTCGAGACCGGAGCCGGTGACCTCGCCGGTGAGGACGTCGCGCAGGTGGAGGGCGAGGCCGAGCGAGTCGAAGCCCGGGCCGAGGTTGGCCGCCGTGGCCGGGACCGAGACGCGGACCGGTCCGTCGACGAAGCTGGTCATGGGCGGTCAGTCCAGCCCGGCGGCACGAGCCGCGGCCTCGACGTCGGGGTCGATGACGGTGTCGACGATCTCCTCGAAGCCCTCGAGCGCGGTGGCGGTGTCCTTGAGGCCGTGGCCGGTCACCGTGACGGCGACCGTGGCTCCGGCGTACGACTCCCCCTGAGCGAGCTCCTGGAGCAGGCCGGCCACGCCGGCCGCCGAGGCGGGCTCGACGAACACGCCGTCGTGGGACGCGAGCTGGCGCTGGGCATCGAGGATCTGGTCGTCGCTGACGGCAGCGAACCGGCCGCCGGACTCGTCGCGCGCGGCCTCGGCGAGCTTCCAGGACGCGGGGTTGCCGATCCGGATCGCGGTGGCCTTCGTCTCGGGGTCTGGGAAGGGCTCGCCGGTCACCAGCGGCGCAGCGCCCTCGGCCTGGAACCCCCGCATCACGGGAGTCTTCGTTGCCCGGCCGAGATTGCGGTACTGGGTGTAGCCGAGCCAGTACGCCGAGATGTTGCCCGCGTTGCCGACCGGCAGCAGGTGGAAGTCGGGGGCGTCGCCGAGGAAGTCGACGATCTCGAACGCGGCCGTCTTCTGGCCCTCGAGCCGGACCGGGTTGACCGAGTTGACGAGGGAGACGGGGTAGTGCCACGACAGCTCGCGTGCCATCTGGAGGCAGTGGTCGAAGTTGCCGCGGACCATGATGATCTGGGCGCCGTGGACGATCGCCTGGGCCATCTTGCCGGCGGCGATCTTGCCCTCCGGGACGAGCACGAGCGGCTTCAGACCGGCCCTGGCGGCGTACGCAGCCATCGACGCCGACGTGTTGCCGGTCGAGGCGCAGACGACGGCCTGGGCGCCGTCGTGGCGGGCGACGGAGATGGCCGCGGTCATGCCGCGGTCCTTGAAGGAGCCGGTCGGGTTGTCACCCTCGACCTTGAGGTGGACCTTCGCGCCGGTCAGCCCGGAGAGCCATGCGGAGTGGACCAGGGGGGTGCCGCCCTCGCGGAGCGTGACCGCCTCGACGCCGTCCGGGATCTCGAGGAGGTCGCGGTACTCCTCGATCACACCCTGCCAGCCCGTCACTCAGGCTCTCCTTCGACGCGCATGACGGAGGTGACCTCGCGGACGATGTCCATCGTGCGCAGCTGCTGGACGGTGGTCGCGAGCTGGGCGTCGGTGGCGGTGTGGGACACCACGACGAGCTGGGCGTCGGCGCCGCGGCCCTCCTGCTTGACGGTCTGGATCGAGACGCCGTTGTCGGCGAACGCGGTCGCCACCGCGGCGAGGACGCCCGCGCGGTCGTCGACATCGATGGCGACGTGGTAGCGGGTGATGGTCTCCCCCATCGGCAGCACCCGACGGTCGGCGTAGGCGGACTCGCCCGGGCCGCGCGTGCCGGCGATCCGGTTGCGGGCGACGGTGACCAGGTCGCCGAGGACGGCCGACGCGGTCGGCGAGCCGCCGGCGCCGGGGCCGTAGAACATGAGCTGGCCGGCAGCCTCGGACTCCACGAACACGGCGTTGAACGCCTCGCGCACCGACGCGAGCGGGTGGGACCTCGGGATCATCGCGGGGTGGACGCGGACGGCGACCGCCTCGCCGTCATCGCCGCGGCGCAGCTCGGCGATCGCGAGCAGCTTGACGACCGACCCCATCTCGCGCGCCGACTGGACGTCGGCTGCGGACACCTCGGAGATGCCCTCGCGGTGGACGTCGTCGGCAGTGATGCGGGAGTGGAAGGCGAGGCTGGCCAGGATCGCGGCCTTGGCGGCGGCGTCGAAGCCCTCCACGTCGGCGGTCGGGTCGGCTTCGGCGTACCCGAGCTCCTGGGCCTCCTCGAGGGCCTCGGAGAAGCCCGCACCTGACGTGTCCATCTTGTCGAGGATGAAGTTGGTGGTCCCGTTGACGATGCCGAGGACGCGGGTGACGCGGTCCCCGGCGAGCGACTCGCGCAACGGCCGAAGGATCGGGATCGCGCCGGCCACGGCGGCCTCGTAGAAGAGGTCGCGGTCGGCCTTGTCGGCGGCCTCGTAGAGCGTTGGCCCGTCTTCTGCGAGCAGCGCCTTGTTGGCGGTGACGACGGCGGCGCCGCCCTCCAGCGCCGAGAGGATCAACGAGCGGGCCGGCTCGATGCCGCCGATCACCTCGACGACGAGGTCAGCCCGCTTCACCAGGCCCTCGGCGTCGGTGGTCAGCAGCCCGTCCGGCACCTCGACCTCGCGCGGCGCGTCGAGGCGGCGTACGGCGACGCCGACCAGCTCGAGCGGGGCGCCGATCCGGGCGGCGAGGTCGCCGGACTGCTCCCCGAGCAGCCGGACCACCTGCGAGCCCACGGATCCGCAGCCCAGGACCGCGACCTTCAGCGCGTCAGTCACCGTGTGCTCCCATGTCCGTCGCCAGCAGGTCGTCCTCGGTCTCACGTCGGACCAGGACCCGGACCTCACCCTGTCGCACCGCCACGACCGGCGGGCGCAGCAGGTGGTTGTAGTTGGACGCCATGGAGCGGCAGTAGGCGCCGGTGCCGGGCACCGCGACCAGGTCGCCGGGGGCGACGTCGCCGGGCAGGAACTCGTCCCTGACCACCACGTCGCCCGCCTCGCAGTGCTTCCCGACGACCCGCGAGAGCACCGGCGCCGATCCGGAGAAGCGGTTGGCCAGCGTGCAGGAGTAGTCGGCGGCGTAGAGGGCGGTGCGGATGTTGTCGCTCATGCCGCCGTCGACCGACACGTAGCGGCGCACGGCGCCTCCGTCGAGGGAGACGTCCTTGACCGTGCCCACGGTGTAGACCGTGCACATCGAGGGACCGACGATCGCCCGGCCCGGCTCGATCGACAGGCGCGGCTGCTCGATGCCGAGCGCGCGGCACTCGTGCTCGACGATCTTGGTCATCTCGGTCGCGAGCTGCGAGGCGTCGGACGGGTCATCCTGAGTGGTGTAGGCGATGCCGAAGCCGCCGCCGAGGTCCATCTCCGGCATCGCGATGCCCAGCTCGGTCGAGACGGTCGCCTGGAGCGCCAGCACCCGGTGGGCGGCGACCTCGAACGCCGAGGTGTCGAAGATCTGGCTGCCGATGTGGCAATGGAGGCCGCGCAGGTCCAGGCCGGGCGCGGCCTCGATCCGGCGTACGGCGTCGAGCGCGTCGCCGCCGGTGATGGAGAACCCGAACTTCTGGTCCTCGTGGGCGGTCGCGATGTACTCGTGGGTGTGGGCCTCGACGCCGGGCGTCACCCGGACCATCACCGACGCGGTGCGCCCCAGCTCGGCGGTGATCTGCTCGAGACGCTCGATCTCGTGGAACGAGTCGACGATGATCCGGCCGACCCCGTGGGCGACCGCGCGCCGCAGCTCGGCGTACGACTTGTTGTTGCCGTGGAAGCCGACCCGGGCCGGGTCGACTCCGGCATGCAGCGCGACGGACAGCTCGCCGTCGCTGCAGACGTCGAGGAAGAGCCCCTCCTCCATCACCCACCGGGCGACGGCGGTGCAGAGGAACGCCTTGCCGGCGTAGAAGACGTCGTAGTCGGCGAAGGCGTCCCGGAAGGCGCGGGCGCGGGACCTGAAGTCGTCCTCGTCGAGGAGGTAGGCCGGGGTGTTGACCTCGGCGACGACGTCCGCGACCGCTGCGCCGCCGACGTGGAGGACGCCGTCGGCCTTGCGCGCCGTCGTCGACCAGAGGTGCGGGACCAGGGCGTTGGGGTCGCCGGGCGTCGGCAGCCAGGTCGGCCCCCTGAGCGCGCCGTCGGCGTGCGCCCATCCGGAGGGGTGGGAGGTAGGCATGGCCTGCGCTACATCCGTTCGGGAGCGGAGACGCCGAGCAGGCCCAGCCCGTTGGCGAGGACGATGCGGCTGGCGACGACGAGCATCAGGCGGGCCTCGTTGACGGGCGCGACCGGCTCGTCACCCCGCGGGAGCATCCGGCACTCCTTGGTGTCGTACCACTTGTTGAACACCGACGTCGTGTCCTCCAGGTACCGGGCGACCCGGTGCGGCTCCCGCAGCTCCGCCGCGGCGGCCACGACCTTCGGGAAGTCGGCCAGTGCCCGGAGGAGCTCGCGGTCCTTCTCATGGGTCAGCAGGCTCATGTCGGAATCCGCCGAGACCTTCATGCCCAGGTCGGTGGCGTTCGCCATCATCCGGCAGGTCCGGGCGTGGCCGTACTGGACGTAGTAGACCGGGTTGTCGCTGGCCTGCCGGGTCATCTCGGCCGCATCCAGGGTCAGCGGCGAGTCGGCCGGGTAGCGCGCGAGCGAGTACCGCAGCGCGTCGACACCGATGTCGTCCATCAGCTCCTCGAGCGTGATGAGGGTGCCGGCCCGTTTGGAGAGCTTGAGCTCCTCGCCGTCCTTCATGATCTTCACCATCTGGCCGATCAGCACCTCGATGGTGCGGTCCGGGTCATCGCCGGCGCAGGCAGCCATGGCTCGCAGCCGACCGACGTAGCCGTGGTGGTCGGCGCCGAGCAGATAGATGCAGCGGTCGAAGCCGCGCTCGCGCTTGTTGACGTAGTACGCCGTGTCGCTGGCGAAGTAGGTGAGCTCGCCGTTGGTCCGGATCAGGACCCGGTCGCGGTCGTCGCCGAAGTCGGTGGTGCGCATCCAGAGCGCGCCGTCGGCGTCATAGAGGTGGCCCTGCGAGCGCAGCTTCTCCAGCCCGGCCGCGACGTCGTCGTGGAGCGACCGCTCGGAGAACCAGACGTCGAACACGGTGTGGAACCGGGCGAGCGCCTCCTGCTGATCCCTCAGCTGGAGGGCGTATCCGGCTTCGCGGAACGCCACGGTGCGCTCCGGACCGGGTGGCATCTCACGCAGCTCGGGCTGGTCGGCGAGGATCTTCTGGGCGAGCTCGACGACGTATCCGCCCTGGTAGCCGTCCTCGGGGACCGCCTCGTCGAAGGCGCGGGCCTCGATCGAGGCACCGAACAGGTCCATCTGGTTTCCGCGGTCGTTGATGTAGAACTCGCGCGCCACCTGGGCACCGGCGGCCTCGAGCACCCGGGCGATGGCATCGCCGACCACGGCCCAGCGGGTGTGGCCGAGGTGGATCGGGCCGGTCGGGTTCGCGGAGATGAACTCCACGTTGACCCGCTCGCCGGCCTGGCTGTCGTTGGTGCCGTACGTGTCGCCGGCTGCCACGATGTCTGCCGCCACCTGGCCCTGCGCCCCGGCCTCGATGGTGATGTTGAGGAACCCCGGCCCGGCCACGTCGACGGCGGTGATGCCGTCAGTCCCCCGCAGCTCGGCCGCGAGCAGCTCACCCAGCGCCCGCGGGTTGGTGCCCGCCTTCTTCGCGAGCTGCATCGCCACGTTGGTGGCGTAGTCGCCGTGCCCCTTCTCGCGGGGCCGCTCCACCGTGACCTCGGCCGGCACGCCCTCGGGCAGATCGAGCGTGCCCTGGTCGACGAGCGACGTCAGGGCGTCGACGACTGCGGCGGAGAGTTGAGCGGGATTCACCGGTCAAGCCTATCGGCGCACTCCGGTTTCTCCTCACCCGTATCACCCCGGTAGTGTTCGGCAGCGCGCCGCTGCTGGCCCAGCGGGCGCGGGCCTCCGTAGCTCAGGGGATAGAGCACTGGTTTCCGGTACCAGGTGCCGCAGGTTCGAATCCTGCCGGAGGCGCCAAACTCGCCGGTGGTGAGTGGTTCGACACCTCAACCCCGTTCAGCAGGGGCCGAGGGAGGCGTCGGAGCGGGCGGCGTTGCCGTAGCGGCGGGCCTGGGAGACGTTCGGGAAGATGATGCTGGCGCCGCCGATGTTGCCGAACGAGCCCCCGACCACGCAGGACCGGATCTTGCGCGGGTCGACCTGCGCCACGACCTGCGCCAGCTCGAACAGCTCGGCCGGCCCCAGGTTCGTGTCCATGTTCCGCATCACCGTCATCACGCCACGCTCGATGAAACCCGGCTGGTCGGCGCGGGTGGCGATCCGGGACTGGATGCCGCGCAGGACCCGCTGCTGGTTGGCCGAGCGGTCGAAGTCGCCGCCGGCCAGGCTCTTGCGGATCCGCGAGAACGCCATCGCCGAGTAGCCGTCGAGCTTGATGTGGCCCTGCGGGAACGCCTTCGGCTTGAGGTAGGGATCGCTGAACGGACGCGGGTTGTTGACGTAGATGCCGCCGATGTCGTTGATCATGTTCTCGAAGAAGGGGAACCGGGTCACCATCACGTAGTCGGGCTGCACGCCGACCAGGTTGCCGACGGTCTGGCCCATCAGTGACGGCCCGCCAAAGGTCAGCGCCGCGTTCACCCGGTTGGATCCGTAGCCCGGGATCGACACCCAGGAGTCACGGGGGATGCCGATGGCAGACGCCGCGCCCGTCTTCGTGTTGAGGCCGATCATCTGGATGGCGTCGCCGCGGGTGCGCGTCATGGTCTCGCCGGGGCGCGCGTCCGACCCGATCGCCAGGATCCAGATCACGTCATCGCCGACGTCGACGCCCTCGGCGCCACGGAGCTTCACCAGGCTCAGCTCGGCGGGGCGCACGGCACTGTCCGGGACGGTGATCCCGACGACGGCGAGGCTCAGCACCAGCAGCGTCGTACGGATGAAGGGCCACATCAGCGGGCTCCCTTGCTGAGGTCGTAGGCGAAGATCTTCCAGCGGCCGTCCTGCTTGGTCAGCAGCAGCCGACCCTGCACTCGCACCCGCTTGCGCACGTCGCCGGCGGTGCGGAAGCCGAGCGCGACGTGGGCGGTCGCGGCCACGGCGCGCTTGTTGGCCGCCAGCAGGTCGATCTTGACGGTGAGGCCGGTCGGGGTGACGTCGTCGATGCGGTCGCCGATCGGCTGGTTGGTCAGCAACGCGCGGTCGTGGCGCGCGACCTTGGCGGCGCCCCCGGTGAAGCCGGGATAGGCGTCGCGGAAGTCCTGGCGCGGGTAGTCACCCGCGAGGTAGGCGGCATTGAGGAACCGGACCGCGCGGTCCGAGACGGCCTTCTCGACGCGTGCGCGGTCCTTCTTGGGAAGTCGGCCGACGATGGTCCCGGACTTCGTCACGGGCTCGACCTCGAGGGTCGGCGCATCGCTCGGTTCGCTCAGTGACCCGGTGGGATCCGCAGCCGGGTCGGGCGACTCCTCGTCTCCGCTGCAGCCGGTCACGGCGAGGACGCCGAGGGTCGCCAGGACGGCGACGATCCGGCGGGGACGCGAGGTCCTGGTCATGGGTACTGACTCCCTGTCTCGTGTGTCGCGCGTCAGCCTGCCCGAAGTCTGGGGCTGGGCTGCGCATTTGCTGGCGTGTGCGACTAGCCTTGAGGGTGCGAAACCAGCACCGACACCCCGCGCACAGATCCGGAAGAGGCGAACCCACCAGTGCCGCAGTCCCCTGGCCAGCAGTCCCACGACACCTCCAGCGAGTTCGGGGCCAACGAGTGGCTCGTCGAGGAGATGTTGGAGCAGTACGAGCGCGATCCGAACAGCGTGGCCCCCGAGTGGGTCAAGTTCTTCCAGTCGAATGGTCAGGGCAACGGTACGGGGACCACGAAGAGCGCCGGTGACACCCCCTCTCCCTCAGCGAAGGAGGCTCCGGACACGAAGGCCCCCGAGAAGAAGCCCGAGTCGAGCCCGAAGCAGGAGACCAAGGAGTCGAAGCCGGACACCAAGCCCGACACCAAGAAGGAGTCGAAGCAGGGCGACGGCAAGGGTCCCGCCCCGGTCGCGAAGCCACGCCAGACCGCCGCCGCGGCCGAGCCCGCCGCCGGCACCAGCGCACCGGTCGCCAAGGAGAACAAGCAGCCCGAGAAGGCCGCGGCCAAGGACGAGCCGACCTACACGGTGCTGCGCGGCGCCCCGGCGCGCACGGTCCAGAACATGGACGCCTCGCTGACCGTCCCGACCGCGACGTCGGTCCGCTCGGTCCCGGTCAAGCTGCTCTGGGACAACCGCACCGTCATCAACAACCACCTCGCCCGCGCCCGCGGCGGCAAGGTCTCCTTCACCCACATCATCGGCTTCGCGCTGGTCAGGGCGGTGCGGGCCCTCCCGGAGATGAACGTCGGGTTCGAGGAGATCGACGGCAAGCCCAACCTGATCACCCCGGCCCACATCAACCTCGGCCTGGCCATCGACATGAAGAAGGACGACGGCACGCGGCAGCTGCTGGTGCCGTCGATCAAGGCTGCCGAGAAGATGGACTTCGCGGCGTTCTGGACCGCCTACGAGGAGATGGTCCGCAAGGCCCGCAACGGCAAGCTCACGGTCGAGGACTTCCAGGGCACGACCCTCACCCTGACCAACCCCGGTGGCATCGGCACCGTCCACTCGGTGCCGCGGCTGATGAAGGGCCAGGGCGCGATCATCGGCGTCGGCGCGATGGAGTTCCCGCCGGGCTGGCAGGGGGCCTCCGAGGAGGCGATCGCCCGCAACGCCATCAGCAAGATCATGACCCTGACGTCGACGTACGACCACCGCGTCATCCAGGGCGCCCAGTCCGGCGAGTTCCTCAAGCGTGTGCACGGTCTGCTGCTCGGCGAGGAGGAGTTCTACGACGACATCTTCCGGTCGCTCCGCATCCCCTACGAGCCGATCCGGTGGTCGCAGGACATCGCGACCTCCCACGACGACGAGATCAGCAAGCAGGCCCGGATCCTCGAGCTGATCCACGCCTATCGCGTGCGCGGCCACATGATGGCCGACACCGACCCGCTCGAATACCGCCAGCGCAGCCACCCCGACCTCGAGGTCGAGTCGCACGGGCTCACGCTGTGGGACCTCGACCGCGAGTTCGCCACGGGCTCGTTCGGTGGCGAGGGCCGCCGCTTCATGAAGCTGCGCACCATCCTCGGCATCCTGCGCGACTCCTACTGCCGCACTACCGGCATCGAGTACATGCACATCATGGATCCCGAGCAGCGCCGCTGGATCCAGCAGCGCGTCGAGCAGCCCCACTCCAAGCCGCCTCGCGAGGAGCAGCTGCGGATCCTGCTGAAGCTCAACCAGGCCGAGGCGTTCGAAACGTTCCTGCAGACCAAGTTCGTCGGCCAGAAGCGGTTCTCGCTCGAGGGCGGCGAGACCACGATCCCGCTGGTCGACGAGATCTGCGAGGCCGCCGCCGAGGCGTCGCTCGACGAGGTCACCATCGGCATGGCCCACCGCGGCCGGCTCAACATGCTGGCCAACATCGTCGGCAAGAAGTACTCCCAGATCTTCCGCGAGTTCGAGGGCAACATCGACCCGCGGACCGTCCAGGGTTCCGGCGACGTGAAGTACCACCTCGGCGCGGAGGGTGAGTTCACCGCCGGCTCGGGCGCCAACATCAAGGTCTCCGTCGCCGCGAACCCGTCCCACCTCGAGGCCGTCAACCCGGTGCTCGAGGGCATCGCCCGCGCCAAGCAGGACATGCTCGACAAGGGCGCGGTCTACCCCGTGCTGCCGCTGCTGGTCCACGGTGACGCGGCGTTCGCGGGCCAGGGCGTGGTGGCCGAGACGCTCAACCTCTCGCAGCTGCGCGGCTACCGCACCGGCGGCACGATCCACGTCGTCGTCAACAACCAGGTCGGCTTCACGACCTCCCCCGGCTCGTCCCGCTCGTCGCTCTACTGCACCGACGTGGCCCGGATGGTCCAGGCACCGATCTTCCACGTGAACGGCGACGACCCCGAGGCCTGCATCCGGGTCGCGCGACTCGCCTTCGACTACCGCCAGGAGTTCAACAAGGACGTCGTCATCGACCTGGTCTGCTACCGCCGCCGGGGTCACAACGAGGGCGACGACCCGTCGTACACCCAGCCGTTGATGTACGACCTGATCGAGCAGAAGCGCTCGGTCCGCAAGCTCTACACCGAGTCGCTGATCGGTCGTGGCGACATCACGGTCGAGGAGGCCGAGCAGGTCCTCAAGGACTACCAGCAGCAGCTGGAGCGGGTCTTCACCGAGGTGCGCGACGCCAGCAGCGAGGCGGCGGCCGAGTGGACCACGGTCCCCGACTACCCCGAGAAGTCGGCGGGTACGGCGACCACGGCGGTCACCGACGAGGTGATGAAGCGGATCTCGGACGCCTACGTCACCCCGCCCGACGGCTTCACGGTCCACCCGAAGGTCATGCCCCAGCTGCAGCGCCGGGCGGCCGCGATCACCGACGGTCCGATCGACTGGGGCACCGGCGAGGTCATCGCGTTGGGGTCGCTGCTCATGGAGGGTCGGCCGGTCCGGCTGGCCGGCCAGGACTCCCGGCGCGGCACGTTCGTCTCGCGCTTCGCGACCATCATCGACCGCACCAACGCCGACGAGTGGACGCCGTTGAGCTCGCTGACGGAGGACCAGGCGCGGTTCTACATCTACGACTCGCTGCTCTCCGAGTACGCCGCCCTCGGCTTCGAGTACGGCTATTCAGTGGCGCGTCCCGACGCACTGGTCATCTGGGAGGCCCAGTTCGGCGACTTCGTCAACGGCGCCCAGATCGTGATCGACGAGTTCATCACCGCCGGCGAGACCAAGTGGCGCCAGCAGTCCGGCGTCGTGATGCTGCTCCCCCACGGCTACGAGGGCCAGGGGCCTGACCACTCGTCGGCCCGAATCGAGCGGTTCCTCGCCATGGCCGCCGAGGACGCCTTCGTCGTCGCCCAGCCGTCGACGCCCGCGTCGTACTTCCACCTGCTGCGCCAGCACTCGCTCGGCGAGGACCACCGACCGCTGGTCGTCTTCACCCCCAAGTCGATGCTCAAGCGCAAGGAGGCGGCCTCGCAGCCCGAGGACTTCACCACCGGTGAGTTCCGGCCGCTGATCACCGACGCCGACGCCGATCCCGAGAAGGTCGACACCCTGCTGCTGTGCTCGGGCCGGGTGACGTGGGACCTCAAGGTCGATCGCGCCAAGCGCGAGGACGGCGACCGGTTCGCGATCGCGCGGATCGAGCAGCTCTACCCGCGTCCGGTCGAGGAGATCCACGACTACATCGAGTCGTTCCCGAACCTGAAGGCGATCCGCTGGGTGCAGGACGAGCCGCGCAACATGGGCCCGTGGCCCCACTACCAGCTCACGGCGTGGCCGGCGCTCGGCCGCACGGTCGAGCCGATCACGCGCGGTTCGTCGTCCTCGCCCTCCGTCGGCACGCAGAAGCGGCACGTCGAGGAGCAGAAGGCACTGCTCGACCGGGCGTTCGCCCCGGCCAGCGACCTCCCCGGCGGCGACGACTACTGATCCCGATGTACTTCACCGACCGCGGCATCGAGGAGCTCGACAAGCGGCGGGGTGACGAGGAGGTCACCCTCGCCTGGGTCGCCGAGCGGCTCCAGGAGTTCACCGACCTCCACCCCGAGTTCGAGACCGCCACCGAGCGGCTGGCCACGTGGCTGGCGCGGTTGGACGACCCCGACGACTGAACTTCGGATCAGCCGCCGGGGGGTCGGCACGACTCGCAGCGGAGGCTCGCGTACCTCGGCGGAGCGGGCCGCCCTACTCCCGGACCCGGCCGGTCTCGTACCCCCACATTGCGACCTCCACCCGGTTTCGGGCGCCGAGCTTGGCCATGAGGCTGCCGATGTGGGTCTTCACCGTGCTGAGGCTGATGTGCAGCTCGGCGGCGATCTCTGCGTTG
Organism: uncultured Actinomycetota bacterium; assembly: GCA_963804845.1. Classification (GTDB taxonomy): domain Bacteria; phylum Actinomycetota; class Actinomycetes; order Propionibacteriales; family Nocardioidaceae; genus Nocardioides. Next base: position 47,900 of record CAWDSA010000002.1, read on the forward strand.
GTGCGACCCCGCGCGATGGTGAGCAGCACCTGCTCCTCGCGTTCGGTGAGCGGCTCGAGGGGCTGCGCGGGAGGTGCTGCCCGACCCGTGGCCGCGAACGCCGACAGCAGCCGACGGGTGATGCTGGGCGAGATGAGCGAGTCACCTCGGGTGGCCGCCCGGATCGCCTCGCCGAGCAGCTCGGGTCCGGCGTCCTTCAGCAGGAAGCCGGTGGCGCCGGCCAACAGCGCACCGTGCACGTACTCGTCGAGGTCGAAGGTGGTGATCACGACGACCGCGACTGGGTCCTCGACGCCCGGCCCGGCCAGCAGACGGGTCGCTTCTACGCCGTCGAGGACGGGCATCCGGATGTCCATCAGGCACACGTCGGGACGGAGCTCGCGGGCCAGCCGCACCGCCTCACGCCCGTCGCGTGCCTCCCCCACGACCTCGATGCCGTCCAGGGTGCCGAGGATCAGCCGCAGTCCGGTTCGCACGAGATCCTGGTCGTCGGCGACCAGCACCCGAATGCTCACGCCGACACCTGCCGCGGCAGTGTCGCGCTGACGGCCCAGCCACGACCGGGGCAGGGACCTGCACGGCACTCGCCACCCAGGAGCAGGGCGCGTTCCACCATCCCGGTGAGCCCGAACCCCGCTTCGGGGGCGGGGTCAGCCACGCCTGGGTCACCGTCGTCGCGGACGACGAGGCTGACGGTCGACTGGTCGCCCGCGACGCGCACGTCGATCAGGGTGGCGTTCCGAGCATGCCGCAGGGCATTGGTTACCGCCTCCTGCCCGATTCGAAACAAGGCGGAGTCGATCGCCACCGGGAGGGAGGCAAGATCTCCCGAGAGCGTGACCTCCACCCGTGGCCCGGCAGGCGAGGCCCCGGACAGCCGATCGAGGTCGGCAACACCGGGCTGCGGGGCGTAGTCGACAGGTGCCTCGTTGCGCAGCACGCGGACCATCGCCCGCATCTCGGCCAGCGTGCGCGATGCCTCCACCTCGATCACCTCCAGCGCCTCGAGCGCCGAGGACGGAGCACTGGCCGCGAGGGCACGCCCGGCCTGGGCCTGGATGGCGATGGCAGAGACGTGGTGGGCCACCGTGTCGTGCAGCTCCCGCGCCAGCAGGACCCGCTCCTCCGACTTCACCTGCTCCAGCCTTCGCTCCCGGGCGCCATGCTGGGAACGCTCGGCCCAGCCCAGGGCAAAGGCGGACATCAGGACAGCGACCCCGCCGATTGCGTCGCCCACCCCGGTCCAGTGGAACAGGAACGAAATGGTGGCCGGGACCAGGATGATCGCCAGACCCGCCACCGCCTCGCGACCGGAGCCCCACCGGAAGAGTGAGTAGGGCAGCAGCAGGAAGTAGACCATCGTGTACATGTCGAGCGCCGGTGCGTCGGATGCGATCACGCCGATGTCCACGACCGCGACCACGCCGAAGGCAGTCGCGACCACTGCGAGCGGGTGGGTACGTCGCCATAGAAGCAGCGGCGCCAGTCCGACCGTCAACACCACCGACAGAGCCGGCAGCGGCAGGTCCTCACGCAGAACACCCTCCAGCACCCCGGAGACCGTCACGACCGCCAGCAGCGCCCAGTCCCGCCATACCCGAACCGGTGGGGCCGAGGGCCGGGGTTCCTCCAGCAGGGAGCGCAGTGGATTGCTCACCCCCTCAGCGTAGGGATGGAGCGCCGCCAAGGGACCGGCCAAAAGTCTGACCCGGCCCCCGGCCGAAGGCACGACCGGCTCGGAGCCTCACGGCCGATGCCTGACAACCACGAGCGCCGTCACGGTGGAGTCCGGTCCTGCGCACCCGGTGCAGACCGGCAGAGGAGGCCACCATGTCCAGCGCACTCCAACGCCTCGGCGGCTTCGCCGCCCGACGTCCGTGGATCGTCATCGGGAGCTGGGTGGCGATCGGCTTCCTGGTGATCACCTCCGCAGCAGCCTTCGGACGCGACCTCGAGGACCCGTTCGAGGCACCGGGACTGGACTCTCACCGGGCCACCGAACTGCTCGCGCAGGCGGGCTCGGCCGACGTGGGGCTCGGTGCGGACGTCGTCCTCACCCCTCGGGACCCCGAGACGAGCTTCTTCGACTCCCCAGCCGCGCGGGCCGACGTTGCGCGGATCCAGAAAGCCGTAGCAGCACTGCCGAAGGTCCTGGGCACGACCGATCCGGCCGCCGCCCTACGGGCCGGGCGGCAGGCTGCGGTCGAGTCCGGAGTCGTCTCGCCCGACGGCGAGGTCGCCCTGATCCGCATCCACTACCCCGAGCGCGAGCACCTGGAGCCCGACGACCTGGAGAACCTCAAGGCACTCCTCGCCGACCTCGGGGAGTCCTCGACGCTGCGAATCGAGGCCGGAGGCGACCTGCACTTCGCCTTCGAGGCGCCCCCCGCCGGCCTGGGCGAGGCACTGGGGCTGCTCGCCGCCATGGTGATCCTCTTGGTGGCGTTCGGATCCGTCGTCGCGATGGGGCTGCCGATCGGCACGGCCCTGACCGGTCTCGCCGTCGGGACCGGATCCCTGTCGCTGGTCGCACATCTCGTGGACATCCCGGCCTGGGCCACTGTGATCGGCGCGATGGTGGGACTCGGCGTGGGCATTGACTATGCACTGTTCGTCCTCAGTCGCTTCCGGGAGCAGCTGGCCGAGGGCCGCGGCGTCGAGGAGGCCGTCGGCCTCTCACTGGCCACGGCAGGGCGCTCGGTCGTCTTTGCCGGCGGCACCGTGGTCGTCGCGATCCTCGGCCTCGCCGTCGCCCGGATCCCGTTCGTCACCGCCGGCGGGATCGGGATCTCCCTGATCGTGCTGGTGATGGTGCTCGCCTCGATCACCCTGCTGCCGGCACTGCTGGGTCTGGCAGGTCACCGCGTCAACGGGCGCCGGTCCGGCCGCGCCGTGCCGATCGGCTACCGCTGGCGGCGCTGGGGCGCACACGTCGGCCGCCACGCCACGGCGTACGCCGTCAGCACCACCGTCCTGCTGCTCGCCCTGGCCGCACCGGTCTCCGCGCTCCGGCTCGGCTTTCCCGACGAGGGCGCGATGCCTCAGTCGCGCACCGAGCGACAGGCCTACGACCTGGTGGCCGACGGGTTCGGACCCGGGGCGAACGGGCCACTCCTCGTGGTCGTCGACGTCGCCCGCGACTCCTCCGTGCTCGCCCCCCTGGTCTCCGCGATCGCCGCGGACCCTGGTGTCGCCGAGGTCGCACCGGCCGTGGTCGCGCCCGGCGGAGAGGTCGCGACCGTGGTGGTCGAGCCGACGACGACTCCGCAGTCCGAGGACACGCAGGACACGATCGACCGACTCCGCTCCGAGATCTTCCCGCGGGTGCTGGAGGGTAGTCCGGCCACGGCGCACGTCGGCGGCCAGGTGGCGGTCTTCGCCGACCTCGGTCACCGGGTCCAGGACCGGCTGCCCCTCTTCATCGCGGCCGTCGTGCTGCTGTCGTTCCTCCTCCTGATGGTGATGTTCCGTTCCGTGCTGGTCCCGCTCAAGGCGGCCGTGATGAACCTGCTCAGCGTCGGCGCGGCGTACGGAGTGCTCGTCATGGTCTTCCAGTGGGGGTGGGGTGCCGACCTGATCGGGCTCGAGTCGACAGTGCCGATCCTCTCGTTCATCCCCCTGTTCATGTTCGCCATCCTGTTCGGCCTCTCCATGGACTACGAGGTCTTCCTGCTCTCGCGGGTGCGGGAGGAGTACCTGCGCACCGGGAACAACGACGAGGCGGTCGCCCGGGGGCTCGCGGGCACGGCCAGGACCATCACCTGCGCGGCGCTGATCATGGTCGCGGTCTTCAGTGGCTTCATGTTCGGCCAGGACCCGCTGGCGAAGATGATGGGGCTCGGCCTGGCGACGGCGATCGCCATCGACGCGACCATCGTCCGTCTGGTCCTCGTCCCCGCCACCATGTCGCTGCTGGGAAAGGCGAACTGGTGGCTGCCGGGCTGGCTCGACCGAGCGCTGCCGGGTAGCCACACCATGACCATCAGCACCGATCCGGCCGAGAACGACGAGACGCACGTCGGTGTCATCGTCTGATCCGGGTGAGCGCGGAGACGAACACCATCGACACGCCTCCAGCCGCTGAAGTTCCCGTTGCGCTTCGCCACCAGGGCCGCAAACGCGTCCCACGTCTCCGGTGTGAGTGACCTGACCGTGAAGCCGTCCCCCGGCGTCATTCTAGGAGCTCCACCACCACCGGGGATTCACCGTCGGACGCAGATAGACCATGTGTGCCTACTGTCGAGGGATGCCGAACTCAGTTGCCCGTTTCGATGCTGTCCACCGCGGCGAGCTGCGCTTCGACGTGCATGACGAGGGGCCGGTCGACGGCGAACCTGTCGTGCTCCTGCACGGGTTCCCCCAGCGTGCGTCGTCGTGGGACCGGGTCGCCCCGCTGCTCCACGACGCCGGTCTCCGGACCCTCGCGGTGGACCAGCGCGGTTACTCCCCCGGCGCGCGGCCGCGGCTCCGAACGGCGTACTCCACCGTCGGCCTCGTCGATGACCTCGCGGCCGTGGTCGAGGCAGTGGGTCGGCCGGTACACCTCGTCGGGCACGACTGGGGTGCCGTGGTCGGGTGGACCGCGGCGGCGCTGCGCCCCGAGCTACTCCTCACGCTCACGGCGGTGTCGGTGCCGCACCCGGGGGCCATGGCCGCCGCCTGTCTCCGGAGCGACCAGCTGCTGCGGTCCTGGTACGTCGCGGCGTTCCAGGTTCCGTGGCTGCCGGAACGGGTGCTCGCGAGCCGAGTCGGGGAGCAGGCCCTCCGAGCGAGCGGCATGGACGCCGACACCCTGTCTCGCTTCCAGGACGAGGTGGTGGACGCCGGCGCGCTCTCCGGAGCGCTCGGCTGGTACCGCGCCCTGCCGTTCTCGCGCCCACGGATCGCCCGGAGTCGGATCGAGATCCCGACCACATTCGTGTGGAGCGATGGTGACACGGCTGTCAGCCGTGCCGCGGCCCACGGGGCGGGCGACTTCGTCGACGTGGCCTACTCCTACGTCGAGCTGGCGGGCGTGAGCCACTGGATCCCCGAGCAGGCGCCCGAGGAGCTCGCGACTGCGATCATCGACCGCGTCTCGTCCGGCGAGCGGTGAGGTACGCCGGCTCCCGCAGCCGCGACACCCACTCGTAGGTCTCCAGACCCGGCAGCGGATTGCGCACCGGGTCGAAGGAGATGAGCGGGTCAGGGCCTGAGGTCCCCGACAGCACCAGCTCACCGAATCTGTGCCACTCTCCTCGGCCACAAGCGTGCGCCAGCTCGTAGCCATCGTTCGCCACCGCCCTCAGTGCCAGCAGCACCGCCCCCGCCGGGGTCTTGTACGGCAGCAGCGTCGTCATGGGCCGCTGCGACTTCCACCCCGGCGCAAGGAGGAACCTCGTCCACGGCCCCGTCCCCGTGGTGGCGAACAGCAGGTCCCCGTGGCGCTCGTCGCCCAGCGGCACCCGCAGCGCCAGCCCCTGGAAGTCCGGCAGCGCCTTCGACCAGCCCACCGCCCGCGACAACCGCACGACCACCTGGTCCCGCCCGGCCTCATCCAGCCACGGAACGCCGGTGGCCGCACTCGGGCCAGTCCCCGTGCGCACCAGCTCGCCACCCACCAGGTCTCCCCGCGGGTGGAGCGGCTTGGCCGCCGTGCGGACGGCGGCGATCGCTCCGGCCGCTCCCGCCAGCCCGGCTCCCCCGATCGACGCGGCGCTGCTGCCTGCTCTTCTGATCAGCTGCATCCTCACAGGATGCTCGATCGGTGGTGATGTGACACGGCCGATCAGGTTCAATCAACGGACCTGAGGGGCTCGAACACGACGACCGGCGTTTCGGTCGACCTGAGCGCGGCGTAGGCGTCGAGATCCGAGTTGACGGCGACCCATCGCTGCCACAGCCGGTCACGTTCCTCGCCGACGGCTGCGCGAGCCCGCACCCGGCGGGGAGGCAGTCCCGCGAGTCGCACCGTCGCGTCGGGAGCCGCCTCGAGGTTGAGCCACCACGCGGGGTGGCCCTCGTCCCAGCCGTTCATGGCCATGGCGACCAGGTTCTCGCCGTCCTCCAGGTAGCCGATGATGACGTTCCGCTCCTGCCCGGTCTTCCGGCCGATGGTGGTCAGGTGCAGGGCTCCCCAGCCTCGCTTGTTCGAGGTGGTCCACAGGAAGCGGCCACCACTCAGGCGGTGGAGCGCCCGGTGTACGCGCCAGGCGGTGTGCACGAACCAGGGCGGTGGAAGGCGCGGCAAGTCACTCCTCGTGGTCGACCTCCGCGCGGCGGGCCGAGTCGCGGATCTCGTAGATCTCGGTGGCGAACCCGCCGAGCGCTCCGGCCACGTCCTTCACGGCGGTGGTGAGGATGGTCGTGACCGTGCCGACCGTGCCGGCGGCGGCCTCGACCGCGCTCTGCACGGCGTCCTTGCGGATCTCCGCCTTCGAAAGGTGGTCAGGCATGTGGCCCATCCTCACGCGGCGACGGGCGTCTGGTCCACCGCGGTCGGCTCCTGAGACGGCGTACGACGGTCCGGGAGCGCCATCCGGCAGATCTTGCTCGCCACGCTGAACAGCTGCTTGCCGAGTCGCCCGGTGTTGTAGGGCAGGTCGTAGCGCTCGCAGATCTCGTGGACCTCCGGAGCGATCTCCGGGTAGCGGCGGGCCGGCAGGTCCGGGAAGAGGTGGTGCTCGATCTGGTGCGACAGGTTGCCGGTCATGACGTGGAACAGCTTGCTGCCGGTGATGTTCGCCGAGCCGAGCAGCTGCCGGTAGTACCACTGGCCGCGGCTCTCGTCCTCGCACTCCTCCTCGGAGAAGGTCGCGACGCCGGCCGGGAAGTGGCCGCAGAAGATGATGTTGAACGCCCAGATGTTGCGGACCAGGTTGGCCGTGGCGTTGCCGGCGAGCGTCATCGGGAACAGCGGGCCGGTCAGCGCCGGGAACAGCAGGTAGTCCTTGAGCGCCTGCCGCTTCACCTTGCGCATGATCCCGGCGTGCAGCGCCTTGTTCTCGTAAAGCTCGCGCTTGCCCTTGACGATGTTCTCCACTTCCAGGTCGTGCATCGCGACGCCCCACTCGAAGAAGACCATCAGCAGGAAGGCGTACAGCGGATTGCCCAGGTAGTAGGGGTGCCACTTCTGGTCCTCGTCCATGCGGAGGATGCCGTAGCCGATGTCGCGGTCCTTGCCGAGGATGTTGGTGTAGGTGTGGTGGATGTAGTTGTGGGAGTACTTCCACTGCTCGCTCGGGCAGACGTTGTCCCACTCGTACATGCGGGAGTTGAGCCCCGGGTCGCCCATCCAGTCGTACTGGCCGTGCATCACGTTGTGGCCGATCTCCATGTTGTCGAGGATCTTGGAGACCGACAGCGACGCCACCGCCAGCGGCCAGGCGGGCGGCAGGTAGAAGAGCGCGCGGCCGGCAACCTCGAAGCCGCGCTGGGCCTTGACGACGCTGCGGATGTACGCCGCGTCCGTCTCGCCGAGGTCGGCGATGATCCGGTGCCGGATCGCGTCCAGCTCCTCGCCGAAGGTCTCGAGCTGCTCGGGGGTGAGGGTCGTGGTCATGGTGTTCCCTTCGGTGGTTGAGGTGCGAGCGCAGCGAGCCTCGAAACCCTCAGAGATCGACGACGCAGTCGCCGACCGGTGCGGACACGCAGATACGGATGTCCTCGTCCGGTCGCGAGGACTCCTCGCCGGTCAGGACGTTGCGGACGGTGCCCTCGCTCTTGCGTGAGGTGCACGAGAAGCAGATGCCCATGCGGCAGCCGAACTCGGGCGTGAGCCCGAGCGCCTCGGCCTGCTCGAGCAGCGGGGCGCCGCTGTTGGCGGCCGCCTTGCCCGACCTCGAGAACGCGACGTTCCCGCCGGTCGAGTCGGTCGAGACCCGTGGCGGCTGGAAGTACTCCACCCGCAGCGCCTCGGACCCGTCGTACGCCCCGTGCACGGCGTCGATCAGCGGCGCCGGGCCGCACGCCCAGGTCGGGATGTCGCGGTATCCGGGCACCATCCGCTCCAGGTACGCCGGCGAGAGCGCCGGGTCGCCGAGCTCGGGGTGCAGCAGCCGCACGTCGATGCCGTGGCCGGCGCGACGGATCGCGTCCAGTTCACTGGCGAAGATCTGGTGCGCCGGGCTCTGCGCGTAGTGCAGGAACGTGATCCGGCCGCGGTGCGTGCGTCGCTGGAGCGATCGCAGCATCGACATCACCGGAGTGATGCCGGAGCCGCCGGAGATCAGGACGATGTGGTCGGGCACCCGGTCGGGAAGCACGAAGTCACCCTCGGCCTGCGACAGGTGGACCATCGTGCCGGGCGTCGCACGCTCCACGAGGTAGCGGGACACCACGCCGTTCGGGTTGGCCCGCAGGGTGATGGTGAACCGGTCGCCGGGGCGCGAGTCGGGGCTGGAGACCGAGAAGACCCGCGTCGTACGCCGGGCCCCCTCGATCTCGATCCCGAGCTGCACGTGCTGGCCGGCCCGGTGGCCGCGCCAGGTGCTGGTCGGTTGCAGCGTCAGCGTGGCCACCGGCGGGTTCGACGTCCACCTCGCGGTGGACGTCGACGATGCGCGCCCGCACCTCGTGCGCGGCCCACATCGGGTTCACCTGCTCCAGGTAGCGGTCGACCCCGTGTGGCGAGGTCAGCGCGGCAACGGCCCGCGAGCGGAGCACGGTCTGGGTGAGACCCATGGCTGCCTCCTTCGACATTTCAGTGAACGTATGTTCACTGAAACTCTCCCGTGCAGCGCGTACAGGGTCAACCGTTCCCGGCTGTGGTTGTGCACACATGTGCACCGATACCATGTGGGGCGTGACCGAGACTCGGGGCGAGCGCAAGGAACGCACCCGACGGTCGATCCTCGACGCCGCGCTGCGGCTCTCCGACGAGCAGACCCTGGCCGCGCTCTCGCTGCGCCAGGTCGCCAAGGAGGTCGGCATCGTCCCGACCGCCTTCTACCGGCACTTCGGCTCCCTCGACGAGCTCGGCCTCGCCCTGGTCGAGGAGTCCTTCGTCTCGCTGCGCGCGATGATGCGCGACGTACGCCGTGACGCCCCTGCGTTCGACCGGATCATCGACCGCTCGCTCGACGTCCTCGTCGAGCACGTCCATGCCCAACGCGCCCACTTCGGGTTCATCGCCCGCGAGCGGGCGGCCGGGCCGGCCGTCGTTCGGGAGGAGATCCGCCACCAGATCGAGCTGTTCGAACGCGAGCTCGCCACCGACCTGGCCCAGCTGCCCGGCACCAACACCTGGTCGCCGGAGGACCTGCGGGTGCTGTCGAACCTGATCGTCACGTCGGTCGTGGCCACCGCCGAGCAGATGGTCGCGCGACCCGACGCCGAGGACGAGGTCGTCTCCCGAGCTCGCGTCCAGCTCCGGATGGTGCTCATCGGCGCGCTCAACTGGCGCTCCCGCGACTAGGGTCCGACACATGGGCCTCGCCTCCGACCTGGACTACCACCACAGCGCCGGCAACCCGGTGCACCGGGCTGGTCGCTGGGTCGCCGGGACCCGCGCCGGGGGCTGGGTCTTCTCGCACACCCTGCGCCACCTCGACAACGTGATCGGGCGACTCACCCGCGGCCGCCACAGCGCACCCGGTGTTCTCACCGGGCTGGCGGTGCTCGACGTGACCACCACCGGCCGCAAGTCCGGTCAGCGCCGCACCAGCCACCTGATCGCGACGCCGTTCGAGGAGACGCTGGCGCTGCTCGGCACCAACTTCGGTCAGGAGAGCACCCCGGCGTGGGCGCTCAACCTCGAGGCCGAACCGCGGGCGACCGTGAGCTACCGCGGCACCAGCCGCGAGGTGATGGCCCGGCCCGCCACGGCGGCCGAGGCCGACGAGATCTTCACCCGCGCCGCCACGTTCTACCCCGGCTACGGGAACTACCGCGAGCGGATCGGCGAACGTCGCCGGATCCGGGTGTTCGTGCTGGAGCAGGCTTGAGGGATACCGTCCAGCGGTGGGCAGGCGGAACTACCTGATCGAGGGCGTCTCCGGCACGGGCAAGACGTCGGTCTGCACAGAACTACGCCGCCGTGGGTTTCATGCCATCAACGGTGACACCGAGCTGGCTTATCAGGGGGACCCGGAAACGGGTGAGCCGACTGAGTACGCGCCGTCGCACTGGCACCACATCTGGCACGTGGGGCGAGTCCGGGCCTTGGTCGCCGACCAGACTGAGCCCCACACCTTCTTCTGCGGTGGCTCGCGGAACTTCTCACAGTTCCAGGACCTCTTCGACGGTGTATTCGTCCTGGAGATCGACCGGGCCACGTTGAACCGGCGCCTCGATGACCGCCCCGCGGACGAGTTCGGCGCCGGGCAGTCGGAACGCGATCTCATCGTGCGGCTGCACAGCACCAAGGAAGACACCCCGAAGAACGGCATCCCGATCGACGCCACCGCACCGCTCGCCCACGTCGTGGACGAGATCGTCCTCCGAGCGAAGGCGATCGACAGCTCCGACCCAGATCCCACGTGACTTTCGGTGTGCCGAACTAGCGCGGCTTGATCGCGAGGTCCGGCACGGTGGCATCCTCGCCGAGGTCGAGCACCGCGAGGATCGCGCCGGCGACCGTCTCCGGCCGGATCCACGCGTCTGCCTCGTAGGATTTTCCTTCCTGGGCGTGCACGCTCTCCTGCATCGGCGTCGCCGTCCGGCCCGGGTAGACGGACGTGACGCGCACCCCGTGCTCGGCCTCCTCGGCCCGCAGCGAGTCGGCCAGCGCCCGCAGCCCGTGCTTCGACGCGGCGTACGCCGCCCACGTGGGGTGGGCGACCTGCCCCGCACCCGAGTTGACGAAGATCACCGTCCCGCGAGCCGCGCGCAGCGCCGGCAGCGCGACCCGGGTCAGGGCAGCCGGAGCGACCAGGTTGACCTGCAGGTGGGAGGACCAGGCGTGGACGCTGAGCTCGGCGACCAGTCCGAGCTCGACGACGCCGGCCGCGTGCACGACCGAATCGAGGGACGCCGGGAGCGCCAGCGACTCGACGGACTCCGGCCACGTCAGGTCGGCCACCAGCACCTTCGCACCGTCCAGGTCACGCCTCATCTCGGCGGCGCGGTCCTCGGAGCGGGCGACGGCGATCACGTCGTCGCCCCGGTCGAGCAACCGCCGGGCCAGGATCGCCGCGATGCCGGAGCCGGCGCCGGTCAGCAGGTGGGTGGCCATCAGTTCGTGAAGACGATCTTGCCGAACACGTCGCCCTCGGCCATGGCCGCGAAGCCGTCGCGGGCGTCGGTCATCGGCAGCGTCCGGTCGATCAGCGGCTTGGTCCCGGTGGCGTCGAGCATCGTCACCAGCGACGCCAGCTCGTCGCGCGTGCCCATCGTCGAGCCGACGACGCGCAGCTGGAGGAAGAAGATCCGGGTCAGCTCGGCGTCGTCGAGCTTCGGACCGGAGGTCGTACCGCTGATGACGATCGTGCCGCCCGGCCGCAGCGCCCGGATGGAGTGGGACCAGGTGGCGCGGCCGACCGTCTCCATGACGGCGTCCACCTTGACCGGCAGCCGGGCTCCCGACTCGAACACGTCATGGGCGCCGATCTCGAGCGCCCTGGCCCGCTTGCCCTCGTCACGACTGGTCGCCAGCACGCGCAGCCCGGCCGCGCGGGCGAGGGTGATCAGGGCGGTCGCGACGCCGCCGCCGGCGCCCTGCACGAGCACGGTGTCACCGGCCTTGAGGCCTCCCTGCGTGAAGAGCATCCGGTACGCCGTGAGCCACGCGGTCGGCAGGCAGGCGGCCTCCTCGAACGACAGCGACTCGGGCTTGGGTACGACGTTGCGGCGCGGTACGGCGACCTGGTCGGCGAAGCTGCCCTGGTAGCGCTCGGACAGCAGCGACCGCTTCGGGTCGAAGGTCTCGTCCCCGGCCCACGACGGGTCGCTGATCACGGCGTGCACGACGACCTCGTTGCCGTCCTCGTCCAGCCCGGCAGCGTCGCAGCCGAGGATCATCGGCAGCGACTCGTCCTTGAGCCCCACCCCCCGCAGCGACCACAGGTCGTGGTGGTTGAGCGCGGCGGCCTTGACGGTGACGGTGGTCCACCCGTCGGGGACGTCCGGTTCGGGCCGCTCCCCCACCACCAGGCCGGAGAGCGGGTCGTCGGACGAGAAGCTGTCGGCATAGACGGCGCGCATGTCACGACCCTAGCCGGGCGAGGCAGGAGCCGAGCCGGGCGTGGGTCGGGAGGTCGAGCAAGCCCCGCGACCGAGCCTTGCGAGGTCGCGACGGGCGGGTCGAGACCACCTAGAGCCGCGCCACGCCGTCCCGGCGTGCGGCCTCGGCGACGGCACTCGACACCGCCGGGCCGACCCGGTCGTCGAAGGGCGAGGGCACGATGAAGTCCTCACGCAGGTCGTCACCGACCAGCGCGGCGAGCGCCTCGGCGGCCGCGACCTTCATGCCTTCGGTGATCGCGGTGGCGTGGACGTCGATCGCGCCGCGGAAGATGCCGGGGAACGCCAGCACGTTGTTGATCTGGTTGGGGAAGTCCGAGCGGCCGGTGGCGACGACCCGCGCGTAGCGGTGCGCCAGCTCCGGGTGGACCTCGGGGTTCGGGTTCGCGAGGCCGAAGACGATCGACTCGGGTGCCATCGAGGCGACGATCTCCTCCGGCACGGTGCCGCCGCTGACACCGATGTAGACGTCGGCTCCGGCCATCACGTCGGCGAGCTTTCCGCTGCGGCCGAAGTGGTCGGCGGTGTCGCGTGCCAGCGCGGCCTTGACCGGGGTCAGGTCGGAGCGCTGCGAGTTGAGCACGCCCTGCCGGTCGAGGACGGCGAGGTCGGGGATCCCCGCCTCGAGCAGGATCCGGGCCACGGCGACACCGGCGGCACCGGCACCGGAGATCACCACGCGGGTGTCCGCACCGGTCCGCCCGGTCAGTCGCAACGCGTTCGTCAGCGCCGCGAGTGCGACGACCGCCGTACCGTGCTGGTCGTCGTGGAAGACCGGGATGTCGAGCAGGTCCTTGAGGCGGCTCTCGATCTCGAAGCAGCGCGGCGCCGAGATGTCCTCGAGGTTGATGCCACCGAAGCTCGGCGCCAGCCGAACCACCGTCTCGATGATCTCCTCGACGTCGGTGGTGTCGAGGCAGATCGGGATCGCGTCGACGCCACCGAACTGCTTGAAGAGCACCGCCTTGCCCTCCATGACCGGCATCGCGGCGGCGGGTCCGATGTCGCCGAGGCCGAGGACGGCGGTGCCGTCGGTGACGACCGCGACGGTGTTGGGGATCCAGGTGTAGTCGCGGGTCAGCGTGGGGTCGGCGGCGATCGCCTCGCACACCCGCGCCACCCCGGGCGTGTAGGCCATGGAGAGGTCGTCCTTGCCGACCAGCGGCACCGTGGACCGGATCTCCATCTTGCCGCCGACGTGCAGGTCGAACACCGGGTCGCCGGCATGCGCGTGCGGGAGTGAGTCAGCCACGACGATCGATCTTTCCACAACGGCGAGGAGCGACCGGGGCCTGGTCTCAGAGGCGTCGTGGCCGGGGCCACACCCGCGCCAGCGCGACCGCCAAGACGTCGGCCTCGGGCACCGGACCGCGGTGGCGGGAGTCGACCCCCTCCGGGTTGTCGCCGAGCAGCCACCAGCCCGGACGGCCGTCGCTCGTCGTACGCCGTTCGACGGCTCGTTTCACCGCCAGCGTCCCGTCTGCGAAGCGGGCCACGACCACCGTTCCGGGCCGTACGGCTGCGCCGTAACGCACCAGCAACCGGTCGCCGTCGGCGAGCTCGGGCAGCATCGAATCGCCGCGCACGAGAGCCCATCCGACCGGGATCCGGCCCACCTTCTCGGGTGAAGACACGCGGAGTAGTGTCGCAGTGACGACCGATTCCCCAAGCAGACAGGACTCTTGCGACCATGTTCGACACCCTGTTCACCCGCACCGTCGAGGTCTCGGCCCACTGCGACCTCCCCTGCGGCGTCTACGACCCCGCCCAGGCCCGCATCGAGGCAGAGTCGATCAAGGGCATCATCGCCAAGGTCGCCGACAACGACGACGCCGACTTCCGGACCCGCGCCATCCTCATCAAGGAGCAGCGCTCCGAGCTGGTCAAGCACCACCTGTGGGTGCTGTGGACCGACTACTTCAAGCCCCCGCACTTCGAGAAGTACCCCCAGCTCCACCAGCTCGTCAACGAGGCCACCAAGCTCGCCGGTGCCACCGGCACCAAGGGCGAGCTGGACGCCGGCAAGGCCGACGAGCTGCTCGCCAAGATCGACGAGATCGCCGAGATCTTCTGGGAGACCAAGAAGTCCTGACCAAGCAGCGGCGGAGCCGCTGCGGGTCAGAACTTCGATGTCTCAAGCGCGACTGAGCGAAGCGAAGTCGCGACCGTCAAAGCCAACCCCACGCCCGTGGAGCCGCCGGCGGCACGGGCTTCGATGCCTCAAGCGCGACTGAGTGTGAGTTTCAGGCACGCGTGCTCGGGGCCACCTCGCGCACCATCACGCAGTTGCCCTGTCCCTTGGGCCGGTCGTACGTGAAGCCCTCGCGCTCGTACATCGTGCGGGTGCCGTTGTAGAGGAACGACGAGTTCTTCTTCCGCACCCCGCCGGTGTCGTGCGGGTATCCCTCGACCAGGCCGCCACCGGCCTGCGCGATCAGCTCGACGGCTCCGCGCAAGGCTGTCGCCGCCAGGCCGTGACCGCGATGGCCGCGCTCGACCAGGATGCAGGTGACCCGGTAGTCAGGCAGTCGCTCAGCAGTGGCCAGGTACTCCTTGCGGTGCTGGATGTCGGGCAGTTCCTCGGGTGACCCGTACTCCGCCCACGCGACGGCCCGGTCCCCGTCGTAGACCAGCGCCGCATGCGCGATCTCCTCGGCGACCAGACGTTGCTTGAGCGCCCGGTTCCCCTCGCGGCTCTGGCCCTTCTCGGCGCAGTCAGGATGGAACTTCGTGCACCAGCAGCCGGCGAACATGCCCCCGTTCCGCTCGACGAGAGCGGCGAAGTCGCCGAACGTTTCCGACGTCAGCGCCTTGATGGTGAAGTCGGACATGCTGGCAACGTAACCCGGATTGCGGACGTTCTGCGTCCGTACGTGCTGATGCCAGCCGTGCTCGCGCGCACCTCGCCCGCGGAGCCGTGCGGGCACACGGCCTTCGGGTGTTAGAAGCCGATTGAGCTAAGGGCGCCTGGCGCGGGCAGCGGGGGAACCAACCCACGCCAGACGCGATCAGGGGGACCGCCCGGGCTCGGAGATGGGTCCATGGCAGAAAGTAGGAACTTGCCCAAGGCCGACTGGGCTCCCCCAGGCCCAACCGACCAACGGGCCGAATGCCCTCAGACCGCATCCCCCGGGCCAGTCCAAATCGCACCTGACAGCACGACGGTAGCCCGCATCTGGCGCGACACCCGGTCGGTTACCTTCTTGTTCCTGAGTTGGTGATCGAGCGATGATCGCCCGGCCCTGGCGGCCGCGACGGTGGTCGTCGCCGGACACATTCGGGACGGTCCTCCCACACGGGGCGGACGGGCCGGACTAGTGTCAGCCCCAGACGAGCGCGAGGGAGGACGCCCGCCCATGCCACCAACCGGGTCACCCGCCGGCTTCGAGGGCCGCCGTGCCGACGTCGAGCTGCGGCTGCCGGCCGACAGCGCCTACGTCTCGGTCCTGCGGACCACGACTGCCGGGCTCGCCGCGCGGCTCGACTTCACCATCGACGACATCGAGGACCTGCGGATCGCAGTCGGCGAGGCCTGCGCTCTGGTGCTGCCCGAGGCCGACCCCCAAGGGCCGCTGCTGGCGGAGTTCTTCCTCTCGCCGGGACGGTTGACCGTACGGGTCACCGTCACCGGCTCGGAGATCGGTGAGCCGGACTACGACAGCTTCGCCTGGCAGGTGCTCGACACCCTGGCCAGCAGTGCGACGGCCGACGCCGGCGGCGACACGTTCGTCGTCACCTTGTCGATGGAAGCCGAGACGCTGGAGCCAAGCCTGTGACATGACGGCTGACAGCAACCGGGATGGCGGTGCGCCGGGGGAGGCACCTGCTACCGGAAACGAGGAGAATCGGCGTCGGAGCGCCGAGTTCTTCGCCGTCCTCCACGATCCTGATGCCGCTGACCCGGCCCAGGAGGCTGCCCGCGACGGGCTGGTGCATCTCCACCTCGCTCTCGTCCAGCACTGCGCCCGACGCTTCCGCAACCGCGGCGAGCCCTACGAGGACCTGGTCCAGGTCGGCACGATCGGGTTGCTGAAGTCGATCGACCGCTTCGACGCCGAGCGCGGCGTCGAGTTCTCGACGTACGCGACGCCCACGATCATCGGTGAGATCAAGCGGCACTTCCGCGACAAGGGCTGGGCGATCCGGGTGCCGAGGCGGCTGCAGGAGCTGCGGATGCAGATCAGTGCCGCCACCGCCGACCTCACCCAAGGCCTGGGCCGCTCCCCCACCCCGCGCGAGCTCGCGGAGCGGATCGGCTGCACCGTCGAGGAGATCATCGAGGGCCTGGAGTCGAACAACGCCTACGCGACGCTCTCGCTGGACGCGGGCGACGACCACGACGACAGCGCCAGCCGGTTGCTGGACTCCCTCGGATCCGTCGACGAACACCTCGAGCACGTGGAGATCCGCGAGTCGATCAAGCCGCTGCTCGATGCCCTGGACGCCCGGGAGAAGAGGATCCTGCTGCTCCGCTTCTTCAAGAACATGACCCAGTCCCAGATCGCGGAGGAGATCGGCGTCTCACAGATGCACGTCTCACGGCTGCTCACCCGCACCCTCGCCCAGCTCCGTGAGTCGCTGCAGGAGACCCGCTAGCGTCGATCGGGCTCGTCGGCGAGTGCCTCGATGCTGTCGGGATGCAGCACGCCGGCGACCACGACCAGCGCCACCACGGCGAGCGCGATCGCGACCCACGTCGTGGCACCGCCTCGAAAGCTCCAGGCCAGGCCGAGCTGGATCAGCTGGGCCAGCACGACCGGGCTCCGCGCCCATGAGGCCCGCCGCGTCAGCTGCCACGCGCAGACGAGCAAGCCGGCGCCGTACGCCGCGAAGAAGACGGCAGTGGTGACGCCCATGGTGACCCGCGCGGAGCTCGTGGTGCTGACCTCGACCATCGCCAGCAGCACCAGCAGAACGCCCTCGAGGGCGACCAGCGAGGCGGCCACGGTGAGCGGCGGGGGGTTGCGCGGTCCGGGCGCGCCCGTGACAGGCTCCGGTGCAGACGTCACGGCGCCACCCTACGGCGTGGCCCACCCCGGTCCCTGTGACGGAATCAACGGCGATTCGGGGTTGTTTCACGATCAAACTCTTGTCACCCTAGGTATGCGCTCGTGAATGCGTGCACATAACGCTGCCGTCACATCAGGCCAGCGCCGCGCACGAGCACCAGTGACCACCACCCCCAAGCGTCAGAGAAGAGGGATTCCCCAGCCATGGATTGGCGCGACCGTTCCGCATGCCTCGACGAGGACCCGGAACTGTTCTTCCCGATCGGCAACACCGGTCCGGCCATCCTCCAGATAGAGGAGGCCAAGCAGGTGTGCCGACGATGCGAGGTGCGCGAACAGTGCCTCCAGTGGGCGCTCGAGGCTGGGCAGGATCACGGTGTCTGGGGCGGTCTGAGCGAGGACGAGCGCCGCGCCCTCAAGCGGCGCAACGCCCGCGCCCGGGTCCGCACCGCCTAAGCCAGGGGTACGTCGAGCGCGACCCGGGTCCCGACGCCCGAGGGAGCCGACGCCACGCTCAACCGACCCCCGAGCTCGCTCTCCACGAGCGTGCGCACGATCGACAGCCCGAGGTGGGTGGACGAGTCGAGGTCGAAGTCGGCAGGCAGGCCTCGGCCGTCGTCCTCGACGGTGACCTCCATCCGGCCGACCAGCCGGCTGACGCCGACCTCGATCCGGCCCGGCTGCTCCTCGTCGAACCCGTGCTCGACGGCGTTCTGGAGCACCTCGGTGAGGATCATCGCCAGCGCGGTGGCGACCTCGGAGGAGAGCCGCCCGAAGGTGCCTGCCCGCACCACGCGGACCCGGTCCCCCGTGGCACTGACCTCGGTCACCATCTGACCGAGCCGGTCCGCGATCTCGTCGAAGCCGACCTCCTCGTCGGTGGCGGCACTGAGCGTCTCGTGCACGATGGCGATGGTGCCGACCCGGCGGACCGCCTCCTCCAGGGCCGCCTTCGCGTCGGTCGCGTCGATCCGGCGCGCCTGCAGCCGCAGCAGGGCGGCCACGGTCTGCAGGTTGTTCTTCACGCGGTGGTGGATCTCCCGGATCGTCGCGTCCTTGGTGATCAGCTCCCGGTCGCGGCGACGGAGGTCGGTCACGTCGCGCACGAGCACCAGCGCCCCGATCGGGTCGTCCAGCGGACGTAGCGGGATGGAGCGCACGATCAGGGACACGTCGTCGGTGCCCAGCTCGGTGTCGCGGTGGACCCGGCCGCCGAGGACGGCCGACACCGTCTCCTCGTCCGGGCGACGTCGTTGCGGCACGAGATCGCGGGTGACATCGGCCAGCACCAGCCCCTCGAGGTCACCGGAGAGCCCGAGCCGGCGGAAGACCGAGAGCGCGTTGGGACTGGCGTAGGTGACCCGCCCGGCGTCGTCGATCCGCACGAATCCGTCGCCCACCCGCGGCGAGTCGGCATGGTCGCTGCGCTGCCCGGGCGCTGGGAAGTGGCCGTGGGCGATCATCTGGGTCAGGTCCGCAGCCGTCTGCAGGTAGGACAGCTCGAGCCGGCTGGGGGTGCGGACGCCGAGCAGGTTGGTGTTGCGGGCGATGACCGCGATGATCCGCCCGGAGCGACGGACCGGGATCGTCTCGATCCGGACCGGGACGTGGTCGCGCCACTCGGGGTCGCCGTCGCGCATCAGGCGACCCTGCTCGTACGCCGAGTCGAGCATCGGCCGGCGGCCGACCGGGACGAAGGTGCCGACCACGTCGTCGACGTACGCCGTGGGGCCGGTGGTGGGCCGCATCTGGGCGCCCGCCCAGAAGCCCTTGCCCTCGCGATCGGGCAGCCACAGCACCAGGTCGGCGAAGGAGAGGTCCGCGATGATCTGCCAGTCGGCCTGGATCAGCTGCAGCCACGCGATGTCGTCCGCGTCCAGGTCGGTGTGGCTGCGCACGAGTTCGGTCAGCGACGGCACGAGGACGAGCCTAGGGTGTCCAAAGTCGACCAGACCGGGTCGAGGCATCCGGGGTCGGGCTGGCAAGATGGGCACCGTGTCGGGGGCTTACTGGAGGCTGGTGCTGGAACGGGGCCTGCAGGTCCCGACGGACCGCCCGCTCGACGAGCTGACGGCCGAACTGACGCGCATGCTCGGCTCCACCGATCCCGGCCTGCGCGACCGCACGGCCTACCCCGCGCTCGGCACCTGGATCGACCGTGGCGTCTACGACGAGCTGCTCACCGGCCTCGGGGACGGCATGGCCACGGGCCTCGGCATCGGGCTCGGCGAGACCGACACCGACACCGTGTTCCGGCGCGCGTTCAGCGTGCTGGTGCTCGCCACCGTCGTCGACCGCGACACGTCCCAGCAGCTGGTACCGGGCGAGAAGGTGCTGCGCTGGGGTGACCAGATCGTGTCGTGGTACCTCCGCGAGCAGGACCACCGCGGCTACGTGCCGGGGAAGGGGTGGGCCCACGCGGTGGCCCACGGCGCCGACGCGATCGGCTCGCTGGCCCGTTCCCGCCACTTCGGGGTCCACGAGCTCACCGTGCTGCTCGACGTCCTGGCCGATCGGCTGCTGACGATCGAGGCGCCGCTGCTGTGCGGCGAGCCGGACCGGATGGCACTCTCGGTCGTCGCGATCCTGCGCCGCAACCTGGTCCCGACCTCGGTCGTCGAGCCGTGGATATCCCGGCTGGCCGCCCACGCCAACCCCTTCGGCAGCCGCGCCGAGCGCGACCCCTACGCCCCCACCAACAACGCCCAGCAGCTGCTGCGGTCGCTCTACCTCCAGCTCGCGATCGGCCCGGAGCCGCCCGCCGATCGAGCCGACCTGATCCTGGTGATCGTCGACGCGCTGCGTGCCACCAACCCGTTCACGCTCGCACGCTGACGCGGCTGTCCTCACCTGCCTACCGCCGAGTAGCCTGCGTGGCATGAGCGAGATCCAGGGTCACGCCGGCGAGCTGGCCGTCGCCGTCGCGCGCGCCCACGGCGTGGAGACCATGTTCACGTTGTCCGGCGCCCATGTCTTCCCGATGTACGACGGCGCGGTGAAGGCCGAGCCGCCGATGCGGCTCCTCGACGTACGTCACGAGCAGACCGCCGCGTTCGCGGCCGAGGCGACCGGCAAGCTGACGCGGGTGCCCGGGCTCGCCGTCCTCACCGCCGGCCCCGGCGTCACCAACGGCGCCAGCGCCATCGCGCAGGCTCAGTTCGCGGGGTCTCCGATGGTCGTCGTCGGCGGTCGCGCGCCCGCGAACCGCTGGGGGACCGGCAGCCTGCAGGAGCTCGACCAGCCACCGATCATCGCGCCGATCGCGAAGTGCCGCGCGGACCCTCCACACTGCCGACGCCGTGCTCGACGGGATGCACGAGGCGTTCACCTCCGCCCGCTCTGCCCACCGCGGCCCGGTCTTCGTCGACATACCGATGGACGAGTTCTTCAACTCCGCGTCGGGGGCACTTCCGGCCGTGTCGCGCGCCGCGGGAGCCGAGCCCGACTCGGACACGCTCGCCGAGATCGCCGAGCTGCTCGGCCAGGCGAACCGCCCGGTCCTGATCCTCGGCACGGACGTGTGGTCCGACGGCGCGGAGGAGGCGGCGCTGCGGTTCGTCGAAGCCATCGGCGTCCCGACGATCACCAACGGCATGGGCCGCGGTGTGATCCCGGGCGGCCACCCGCTGCTGGTCACCAAGGCGCGCAGCCAGGCCCTCGGCGGCGCCGACCTGGTCGTGGTGGTCGGCACTCCCCTCGACTTCCGCCTCGGCTATGGCGTCTTCAGCGGCAAGGAGGGGGCCACGCCGGCCCAGGTGGTCCACGTCGCCGACTCCCCCGGCCAGATCTCCGGCCACGCCGACCTCGCGGCGTCGGCCAGCGGCGACCTGACGGCGGTCTTCGACGGGCTGCTGGCCGCGCTCGACCAGGTCGTACGACGTCCCGACTGGTCGGCGTGGGTCGGCGAGCTGCAGGACACGGTCAAGGCGGCGGTCGAGCGCGACTCCGCCCTGCTGGGTGCCGAGGCCGACCCGATCCACCCGGCCCGCATCTACGGCGAGCTGGTGCCCCGTCTGGAGGACGACGCGGTCGTCATCGGTGACGGCGGCGACTTCGTCAGCTTCGCGGGCAAGTTCGTCGAGCCGAAGCGACCCGGAGGGCTGGCTCGATCCGGGGCCCTACGGCTGCCTCGGCGCCGGACTCGGCTCCGCGATCGCCGCCCGCCTCGCCCGCCCGTCCTCGCAGGTGGTGCTGCTGCTCGGTGACGGCGCCGCCGGCTTCTCGCTGATGGACGTCGACACCCTGGTGCGCCACCAGCTGCCGGTCGTCATGGTGTGCGGCAACAACTCGGCGTGGGGTCTGGAGAAGGGTCCGATGCAGATGCTCTACGGCTACGACGTGGTGGCCGACCTGGCCGTCCAGACCCGCTACGACGAGGTGGTGAAGGCGCTCGGCGGCGCCGGCGAGACGGTCACCGACCCGAAGCAGATCGGGCCGGCACTCGACCGCGCCTTCGCCGCGAACGTGCCCTACCTGGTCAACGTCATCACCGACGTGGAGGCGGCCTACCCCCGCAACACGTTCGGCATCTGATGGAGCTCCGCCTGGCGGAGCCGGATGAGCTCGTCGCCCTCGGCGACCTCACGGTCGCGGCCTACGAGGAGTTCATGACCGGCGCCGAGGACGGTTACCGGGTCCATGTGCAGGACGCGGCACGGCGCGCCCGCGAGGCCGAGCTCTGGGTCGCGGTCGACGGCGATCTGCTGCTGGGATGCGTCACCTACTGTCCACCGGGTTCCCCGTGGCGGGAGCTGGCGACCACGTCGGCCGACGGTGAGTTCCGGATGCTGGCAGTCCACCCCGACGCCCGCGGCCGCGGCGCCGGAGAGGCGCTTGGCTGTGCGCTGCGAGGAGCGTGCGCGGGCACACGGGGCAACCCGGATGCTGCTGTCCTCGCTGGCCGACATGGCCGCGGCACACCGCGTCTACGGCCGGCTCGGCTACGTGAGGCTGCCCGAGCGGGACTGGTCTCCGATGCCCGACGTCCACCTGATCGCCTACACCAAGGAGCTGTCGTGAGCCTCGCCTCGACTCTCACGTTCACCGTGACCGACGACGACACGGCCGCGGCGGTGGGCAGCGGCTCGCTGCCGGTGCTCGGCACTCCCCGCCTGCTCGCCTGGGCGGAGGCCGCGACCTGCGCCGCGATCGAGCCTGCTCTGCCCGACGGTGGCACCTCGGTCGGCACCCGCGTCTCGCTCGAGCACCTGGCCGCCTCTCCCGTCGGCGCCGAGGTCGAGGTGACTGCTGAGACGGCGTACGTCGACGGCCGGCTGCACCGCTTCACGATCGCCGCACGCCACACCGGCGACCGGAAGCTGATCGGCACCGGCGAGATCACCCGGGTGATCGTCGACGCCCAACGGTTCCTGTCGCGGCTCTAGGAGCCCCCATGTGGGGGATGTCCGGCCCGGCAGGCCGAGATTAGGCTCGATCCATGACCAACTGGGCCGCCCTTGGTCAGGCGACCGGTTGGCTTCCCGGCGCGAGCCTCGGAGCGTTGGCTGGGGGTCTACTGGCCGCCGTGACCTGGGAGGACACCGCCACCGACACCTGTCAGCTCGGGACGTCTTCGGTCACCCAGGCCTGCGCCAGCATCGCCGGCATCGAGTTCACCAGTGGAGCGACCTACCTGGCGGCCGCCGCCGCGCTGAGTGGGCTCGTCGGCGCGACGGTCAACGCCGTGGTGGCCCAAGGTGACCAGAACGCCTCGTGACGCGACGAGCCCGACCTCGCGGCCGGGCTCGTGACGATGTGATCAGCGCTCAGGCGTTGGGGCGCTTGCCGTGGTTGGCTGCCTTCTTGCGCCGCGAACGACGCTTGCGACCGGTCTTGCCCATGGTGTCCTCCTGGATCGAGTGCTCGGAGCAGTCTCTCAAACCGCGCAGCCTCGGCGCGAATCGAGAGCCGTCAGAACTCGGTGATGCGGACCTGGACGGCGCGGATCTGGACCATGACCCGCTGCCGCAGCTCATCCGGTGCCGCCTCGGAGCAGGAGCGCGCGACGACCGCCTTGACGGTGCGCTGGAGGTCGTACTTCTCCAGGCACGGGTTGCAGGCGTCGAGGTGGAGCTGGACGGCCGAGCAGTCGGCCTCGTCGAGCTCGTTGTCGAGGAAGTAGACGATGCGCTCGAGGAAGTCGGCGCACTCGTCGCTGCTGTGGTCGTGGCTCACGTCGCGTCTCCCTTACGGCCGACGGTCAGCAGGTCGTTGGTCCGGACGTAGTCCGACAACATGTCGCGCAGCTGGCGGCGGCCGCGGTGCAGCCGCGACATCACGGTCCCGATCGGGGTGTCCATGATCTCGGCGATCTCCTTGTAGGCGAATCCCTCGACATCGGCGAGGTAGACGGCGAGACGGAACTCCTCGGGGAGCCGCTGGAGGGCGTCCTTCACCTGGGAGTCGGGGAGCCGCTCGAGGGCCTCGGTCTCGGCTGACTTGAGACCGCTCGAGGTGTGGCCCTCGGCGCGGGCGAGCTGCCAGTCCTCGACGTCCTCCGCCATCGACTGCTGCGGCTGCCGCTGCTTCTTGCGGTAGTTGTTGATGAACGTGTTGGTGAGGATGCGGTAGAGCCACGCCTTGAGGTTGGTGCCCGGCTTGAACTGGTGGAAGGAGGAGTACGCCTTCGCGAACGTCTCCTGCACCAGGTCCTCGGCGTCCTGCGGGTTGCGGGTCATCCGCATCCCGGCTGCGTAGAGCTGGTCGAGGAAGGGCAGCGCGTCACGCTCGAAGCGCGCGGCCCGCTGGTCATCGGTCTCGGTGGCGACGTCGATCTCGTCGACGGTCAGGTCGTCAGTCATCGTCCCCCAGTCTAGGGCGGGGTCGGCTGCGTCGGGTCTTTGGAGCAGGGCAAGCACACCGGCACAACACCTTCACCGCCCCGACGATTCCCCGACCACCTCACGAGTGATCCACTCCAGGGTCGCCTCGATCAGGATGCCCATCGCCTCCTCCTCGGTGACCGGACCCCGCTTGGGTACGGCGAAGCCGTGGTCGCCGCCCGGGATCACGCACATGTCGGTGTCCTCGGGGAACTCATCGGGACCGCCGAAGGTGTCCTTCTCGCCCTGCACCACCAGCGTCGGCACTCCGGAGCCCACCAGCTCGTCGAGCCGGCTCTTCTCGGGACGACCCGGCGGGTGGAGCGGGAACGCCAGCGCCAGGCAGCCGGCCGCACCCAGGTCGGTCGCACACCTGGCCGCCGAACGGGCTCCCGCCGACCGGCCGCCCACGATGAGCGGTGCCGTGGACCGCAGCCGGGCCGCAGCCGCCTTCAGCCCCGTGTCGAGGGTGGGCGGTGGCGAAGCCGCCTTGCGCCCGGCGAGCACCCAGGGCTGCTCGAAGCAGACGACGGTCACGCCCTGCCTCGGCAGCGCGGTCGCCAGCGCCGCGAGGTCGCGGCTCCCGATCCCCATGCCGGCGCCGTGGCTGAGGAGCAGCGTCGCAACCGGCTGCCTGGCCCGGGCGGTGACGGTGCGCGCCTCACCGAGAGGAGTCGTGAAGCGCGACTCGCGGCCCGGTACGGCGTACCGGCTCATGTCAGAGCGCGTCCTCGAGCGGCAGCGGCTCGAGCAGCTCAGGCCCGTTGTTGCGGACGTTGTTGACCAGCGTCTGCACCGGATAGGCCTCGAGCTGGCCGGGCGCGGCGGGCACGAGCAAGGACAGCAGGTCGTCCTTGTCGGCGACGGTCGGATCGAGCCAGGCGGCCCTCCGATCGGGCTCGACCATGAGCGGCATCCGGTCGTGGATGTGGCCCACCGCGTCCTCGGCCTGGGTGGTGAGCACGGTGCAGGTCCAGCGGAACCGGTCGGGGTCGTCCTCGTCACGCGTGGGGTCGCGCCAGATCTCGTAGAGCCCGGCCATGGCGAGGATCCCGCCGTCCGCCGGCCGGATGAAGAACGGCTGCTTCGCAGGCTTGCCCGCCTTCGTCTTCTGGCTGGTGGGGTACCACTCGAAGTAGCCGTCGGCCGGCAGCAGGCACCGGCGTACGGCGAACGCCCGCTTGAACGCCGGCTTGTCGGCGACCGTCTCCATCCGGGCGTTGATCATCCGGCTGCCGATGCCGGGGTCCTTCGCCCAGGAGGGCACGAGCCCCCAGCGCAGCGAGCGCAGCTGGCGCTGCGGCGCCGAGTTGGTTCCTGAGGAGGCGAGGGACGAGCCGTCTCGAAGGGCGCTGTCCCTGGACGGCTTGCGCTCGACGACGGCGTAGACCTCCTTGGTCGGCGCCACGTTGTAGTCGGCCTCCAGCGGCTGCTGGATGCGGCTGTCGACGACCTCGAACTCCTCGATCAGGTCCTCGGGCTTCCGGCTTGACGCGTAGCGACCGCACATGTGCCGAGCCTAGTCGGGCAGGACGGAGGAGTGCTCGGCGTGGCGAGGCAGGTTGAGCACGCCCGCGACCAAGCCTGCGAGGTCGCGACGGCACGTCGAAACAAGGCCTACGAGCCTCAGCGGCGGGCCAGCTCGTCGAGCAGGGCGGCAGCCGAGGAATCCTCGAGCGGGAGCGACTCCACCCAGACCCGGACCGGCGGCGTGACGCCGTCCAACAACGCGCGGACCAGCACCAGCCGGCGGGGCAGCCGGTCGTCGCGTCGGACGAGGACGGCGACCCGCTCGGGGCCGACCCGACCGGCGGTGAGGCCGCCCGGAAAGACCGTGCGGGCGGTGTCGGCGAGGCGCGCGGCTCGCAGCGCCGACCCGAAGGCCTCTCCCTCAGGGGGACGACCCGGAGTGTCGAGGACCAGCAGCACGTGATGCTCGCGCACCACTCCCCTGCCGACGGCCTGGTCGCGGTAGAGCTCGGCCAGCCGGCTGCGCAGATGGGGCAGGCTGGCGAGGCCGGTGAGCGGGTCCTCGCAGGTGAGCTCGCGGAGGTGGCCGAGCGTTGCCTCGCTCCACCCCGCGCCCACCGCCCGGACTGAGTCGTACGACGGGTCCCGGCGAGTCACGGCGCGCGTGGTGGTGCGGAGCGCGTCGAGAGCGGCACTGAGCGGCAGTCCGTCGCCGGCGAGCTCCCGGCCGGCGTTCGCGCAGGCCGTCAGGGTCTTGGCGAGCCGGCAGGCAGGATCCGAGGCGAGGGCCTCCCCTACTGCGGCCCATCGCGGTAGCAGCTCTACCCTCGCCTCGGATCGACCGGTGGTGGGGCCCCGCGAGCGAGTGCTGAAACGGCCCACGGGTCCCTCCTCGGTCGTCCTACGACGCTGAGACGCCTCCGCCGACCCTCCATGACGCCGCCTTTTCACCCATTTGCGCGGTCGTGAGGCGTGATCGATCGGCGACTCGCTCGTTAGAGTGATGTGACGACGACCATGGCGCGCACCGACGGCCCTGGCGACGCCGAGCTCATCGCGGCTGTCCGGGGCGGGGACAACCGTGCTTACGGCACGCTGTTCGAGCGTCACGCCGAGGCGGCCCGTCGGCTCGCCCGGCAGCTGGTCCCCGGTCCCGACTCCGACGACCTGGTCTCCGAGGCGTTCGCCAAGGTGCTGGTCGTGCTGCAGCGCGGCGGCGGCCCCGACCTCGCCTTCCGCGCCTACCTGTTGACCGCCGTACGACGCCTCCATGTCGACCGCGTCCGCGCTACCTCCCGGCTGCACCTCGCCGACGACCTGACCCCCTTCGAGCCCGGCGTGCCGTTCCGCGACACGGCCGTCGAGGGCTTCGAGAACCAGGCCGCCGCGCGAGCCTTCGCCTCCCTGCCGGAACGTTGGCAGCTGGTGCTGTGGCACACGGAGGTGGAGGGACAGAAGCCGGGCGAGGTCGCTCCCCTGCTCGGCATGAGCGCCAACTCGGTCTCCGCGCTGGCCTACCGCGCCCGGGAGGGTCTGCGTCAGGCCTTCCTCACCATGCACGTCGCCGGGCAGGACGACGACACCTGCTCCTGGGCACGCCAGAACCTCGGCGGCTATGTCCGCGGCGGGATCTCCCGGCGCGACTCGAGGACGCTCGAGGCTCACCTCGAGACCTGCCGGCCCTGCGCCGCCATCCATCTCGAGCTCACCGAGGTCAACGCGAACCTCTCTGGCCTGCTCGCACCCGCTCTGCTCGGCGCAGCCGCGGCGGCGTACGTCGGGTCAGGCCCGTCCGGGTCCGTGGCCGCCGGTGGCGCCGCCGTGGCACTCCTGGACCGGGCCAAGGACGTGGTCGTGGCCCATGCCGTCGGCTCATCGGTCGCCGGTGCCGCAGCCACCGCCGTGATCGGTGGCGCAGTCCTGGTCACGGTTCGCCCCGACGCGGAGCCCCCGCCCAGGGCGAACCCGACGCAGGTGCAGCCCGCCACCCCTCAGCCCGCGCCGGCGCCGCGCGACGGCCGCCGGGACACCGATTCCGGGTCGCGAACCGATGACCGCCCCGTCGTCAGGCAGCCACCTGCGGCCACGACCCCGACGCTGCCCACCGATGTGGGAACCCTCGACCTCGTCCCGGAGCCGCCGCCCGAGCCGAACCCGGAGCCTGACGTCGAGGTCGGACTCCTCCTCGGAGGACCAGGAGTACGACGTGGCGGTGCAGACCTCGGCGACCCAGTCGGGCGAAGGCGTCACGAGGATCGTGGTGACCGTCACCGGGATGCCGCTCGGACCGCACGGCGACGTTGACCAGTCGTGGTGAGGACGTGGTGATGGCGCAGGCACTGGATCCGCGCTGTCGGCCCACAGCGGTCCACGCCAGCAGCTGCGTCGTCGCCGGCTCGCCCGCGACCTACACGTTCCTCGCTCACGCTCCCCGGTCGGACTCGGGCTCGGTCTGGTTCGACGTCTCCGTGGACGGAGTCGACGGCGACACGTCGCCCGACAACAACAGCACCTCCGTCCGGGTGTCCTGACCGGCCGCCGCCGCTGAGCCAGCATCGTGTAAGAAAGGACCCATGACGATCATGCGACTGCTCGCCCGGCCGATGCTCGCCTCGATGTTCGTCGTCGGGGGCGTCAATGCGCTGAAGAACGCCTCGAAGCTCGGGCCGGAGGCGGCCCCGGTGACCGAGAAGCTCACCCCGCTCGTCAAGAAGGCCGTGCCGCAGGCGCCGATCCCGACCGACCCGGTGACGCTGGTGCGCATCAACGGTGCTGCCCAGCTCGGCGCCGGGCTGCTGCTCGCCACCGGCAGGGCACCCCGCCTCGCCGCGACCGTGCTCGCGGCCTCGATCGTCCCGACCACGGTCGCGGGCCATCCGTTCTGGGAGGAGTCCGACCCCGACGCCCGGGCCCAGCAGCGCCTCCACTTCTTCAAGAACGTCTCCATGCTCGGCGGCCTGCTCATCGCCAGCGTCGACACGGAGGGCAAGCCCGGCGTCGCCTGGCGCGCCCGCCGCGCGGCCAAGGACGCCCGCCGTGAAGCCGGCCGCCTCGCCTCGACCGCCCGCCGCGAGGCGAAGCTCGCGGCGGCACAGATCACGTGAGCGGCCCGGGGTGACGACGAGGACCGCCCTGCCGGACCCCTGGCCGGCGCCCCGCGCCACCCGGCCGGTGTCGGCGGTCGTCTCGTTGCCCGGCAGCAAGTCCCAGACCAACCGCGCGCTCGTGCTGGCCGCCCTGTCCGACCAGCCCAGCGTCGTACGGCGCCCGCTGGTGTCGCGCGACACGTCCCTCATGCTGGCGGCACTGCGCGCCCTCGGCTGCCAGGCCGACACCCGGGGAAAGTCGTGGACGATCACCCCCGGGCCGCTGTCCGGTCCGGCGCAGATCGACTGTGGCCTGGCCGGCACGGTGATGCGGTTCATGCCGGCGGTCGCCGGCCTCGCCACCGGCGCGGTCGACTTCGACGGTGATCCCCACATGCGAGTGCGACCGGTCGGCGAGGTCCTCGATGCGCTGCGCACGCTCGGGGTCGACGTCGAGGGGGCGGGGCTGCCGTTCACCGTCCACGGCACCGGCCACGTCCGGGGTGGCACGGTCGTCGTCGACGCCTCGGCCTCCTCCCAGTTCGTCTCCGCGCTGCTGCTCGCGGGTGCCCGCTTCGACGAGGGGGTCGACGTCCGCCACGACGGGCGCAGCCCCGATTCTGGGCGTGTGCCGTCGCTCCCCCACATCGAGATGACGGTCGGGATGCTGCGCGAGCACGGTGTCGAGGTCGACGACTCCGACGCCAACCGCTGGGCGGTCGCGCCGGGCGCGATCCGCGCGGTCGACCGGACCATCGAGCCCGACCTGTCCAACGCCGCGCCGTTCCTCGCCCTGGCCGCCGTGAGCGGCGGCGAGGTCACCGTGCGCGACTGGCCGCGCGCGACGAGTCAGGCGGGCGACGCCCTGCGCGGCATCCTGGTCGCCATGGGCTGCGAGGCGACCCACGTCGACGCCGGGCTGCGAGTCCGCGGGACCGGCCGGCTCCAGGGCGTCGACCTCGACCTCCACGATGTCGGCGAGCTGACTCCGGCCGTCGCGGCCCTGTGTGCGCTGGCCGAGTCGCCGTCCCACCTGCGCGGCATCGGCCACATCCGCGGTCACGAGACCGACCGGCTCTCCGCGCTGGCTCGCGAGCTCGGCGGACTCGGTGCCGACGTCACCGAGCACGCCGACGGCCTGTCGTTCCGGCCGGCGCCTCTGCACGGCGGCGTGTTCCACACCTATGCCGACCACCGGATGGCCCACGCCGGCGTCATCGTCGGAGCGGCGGTCGACGACGTCCTGGTCGAGAACGTCGCCACCACGGCCAAGACGTTCCCCGACTTCGCCACCTTCTGGGCGGACCTGAGCAACCAGCCGGACTCGAGGTCGTGACGGGGATGTCGACACCCAGCGGTCGCTATTCCGACCAGGACCACGAGCACTACGAGCGTCCGCGACGACGCACCCGCCCGCGCACCAAGGAGCGCCCGACCTACGACGACGCGGTCGACGGGGTCGTCGTCACCGTCGACCGAGGCCGCTACACGCTGCTGGTCGACGGTGTGACGGTGACGGCGATGAAGGCACGACCGCTGGGCCGCAAGGGGGTGGTCGTGGGCGACCGGGTCCGGGTCGTCGGCGACACCTCGGGCAGTGACGGCAGCCTCGCCCGGATCGTCGAGGTGGGCGAGCGCGAGACCGTCCTGCGGCGTACGGCGGACGACGACGACCCGGTCGAGCGGGTGATCGTGGCCAACGTCGACCAGCTGGTCATCGTCACCGCTCTCGCCGACCCCGAGCCGCGGCGCGGCCTGATCGACCGCGCGCTGGTGGCGGCCTTCGTCGCCGGGATGCGGCCGCTGCTGTGCCTGACCAAGTCGGACCTCGCCGACCCCGAGTCACTCCTGGCGACCTACCGCCCGCTCGGCGTCGCGTGGGTCGTGACGCAGCGGGGCGGCGACCTGTCCGCGGTCCGCGACGAGCTCCGCGACCGGACCAGCGTCCTGATCGGCCACAGCGGCGTGGGCAAGTCGACGCTCGTCAACGCCCTGGTGCCGGAGGCCGATCGCGCGATCGGCATCGTCAACGCGGTCACGGGTCGCGGTCGCCACACCTCGACGTCCGCTCTCATGCTGGCGCTGCCGGACGGTGAGGGCTGGATCGTCGACACCCCCGGCATCCGGTCGTTCGGGTTGGCGCACGTCCAGCCCGAGGACCTGATCAATGCGTTCCCCGACCTCGACGAGATGACCGCCGACTGCTCGCGCGGGTGCACGCACGGCACCGACGAGCCGGAGTGCGGGCTCGACGCGGCCATTGCCAACGGCGTGGCCGACCCCGTCCGGGTCGAGTCGTTCCGGCGGCTGCTCGCCGCCCGCAGCGCACCGGTGTACTAGAACCGCGACTGCATGTCGTCCCAGAGCGAACGGGCGTCCGCGTCGCCGGAGAGCACGACCAGCACCAGCACGACGGCTGCGAACCCGGTGAGCAGCATCGGCAGCGCCACCCGCAGCGCGCCGGTCCGGGGATTGAGCCAGCCCGTGAGGGCCGCCAGCACGAAGTAGCCGATCGTCGGCAGGACCAGGCGGGCGGCGTACTCCTGGTGGGCAGTGACCTGCGGGTCGGCACTCAGCCCGGGATTGTCGGCGAGCATCCGGTCGCCGCTGACGAACGCGGCGAGGATGGTGACGGTCGCCAGGGTGGCCGTGATCATCATGGGATAGCGCCAGGCGTCCCGGCTCTCCGGCCGGAACGCGAACCACAGCGACACGAGGCAACCCACCGGGGCGCACACGGCGGCCGCGATGGCCAGCGCCTCGTGGTGGGGGACCCCAAAGATCTCCATGGCGAAACGGTAGGGGTCCGGAGGCCCTTCCGTAGGCAGATTG
Organism: uncultured Actinomycetota bacterium; assembly: GCA_963804845.1. Taxonomy (GTDB): domain Bacteria; phylum Actinomycetota; class Actinomycetes; order Propionibacteriales; family Nocardioidaceae; genus Nocardioides. The sequence goes on from CAWDSA010000002.1 coordinate 79,277, forward strand.
TCAGAACCCTTCCCAGACCGCGCGGGCGCCGGCGTCGCCGGTGAGGACGACTTGGACCAGAACGGCGGCCGCAGCCAGGCCCAGCACGACCTGGACGGCGACCCGGCTCGCACCCTCGGCTCGGGTGTGCAGCCAGCCGGCGACGAGCGCGATCACGCCGAACGCGAGGGTCAGCAAGAGCAGCAGCTCGGCCCGGTCCTGGTGGGTGAGCACCAGCTGTTCTCGGCCGAGCGCGGGCCGGCTGTCCAGGAAGTTCTTGCCGGTGAGGTAGGCCGCCACGACCGACCCGGTGGCCAGCAGGGCCAGTGCCACCATGGGTTTGAGGAGGCGGTCACGCCAGCGCGGGAGCACGGCGTAGGCCAGGGCGGTGAGGGCGCCGATGGGGCCGAAGATCACCGCGGCGTGCACCACGAGCGGGTGCAACGGAAGACCACTGATCTCCATGGCGCACCACGGTAGCGCCGAGAGATGGATCAGGGTGTGACCCGACGAGCGGGGTGGCGTCCTTGGATCTGTCGACGGTGTCAGCTCGGCATACGAGGTGAGTCTGATGCCACCGCGGCCGCGGCCTGACAAGCCGCGATGGCCACGCCGACGGCTCTTGCATTCGTCTCGGCGACAGCCCGATACGCCGTGGCCGCGGTCAGGTCCCTGAGCTCCGAAGCAGCAGCGGCGACCTCGGCCTCGATCTCGATCTCGACCGCAGATACGGTCATCGCCACCTGGGTGGCGGCCGCGGCCACGGCGCTCGCCACCGAATCGGCCGCCGCAGTCGTCTCCCGCGCTGTCGCAACGGCGGCGGCCTTGACCGTGGCGGCAACGTGAAGTGCGGTGAGCGCGGACTCGGCCTCATGGCCAGCGGTACCGGAGGCCAGGACGAGGGATGCCGCTCGAGCGGCGGCCTGTGCGACCTGGGTAGCAGCGACTCTGGCTCGTGACTGCATCAGGGCGGCGGTTCGCACGGCATCATCGGCGACCAACCGTGCCGCCTCCTCGGCAGCACGCGCCCGAGCCGCTCGCGCCCGCGCTGCTGCGTCCGCCGCTTTCTCCGCGGCGGCGGCGACGGCGGCAGCGGTCAACAGCACAGCCTCGGCGACCACCGCGGCCTCGGCCTCCAGCGCGATGACGACTGCCTCGGCGACCACCGCGGCAGCCGCTTCGTCCGTCGTCGACATCCCGGACCCCAGTTCTGACGGTCGAAGCGTGCCAGGGAACTCCACCCGCACCTCGGTGCCCAGCAACGACTCGGGCGCACGTCCGAGCTCAACGGTCCGATCGGTGGACAAGACCAGCGTGGGATGGTGTTGGCGCACGCCCGACAGCAGGGCAAGCACGTCAGACTTCAGGAACCGTCTGTGTCCGCCCGGAGTGCGGATGGAGTCGAGCTTTCCGGCTTTGGCCCACCTGGTGACGGTCTTGGGGTCGACATAGAGGATTGCTGCGACCTCAGCAGGCGTGAGGAAGTCGTCTCGTCCGTCGGGCTGCCGTGTCATGACACCCTCCTCATGGAGAGTCGGTCCAGCGGTCAGCTCCGGATAGGGCCTGAGAATCCGATGCGAACAGCTAGCTCCGCTCTCTTGACAGTACGCCTACGAGCCGGGCCATGACCGTCCGAGGCCCAGGGTTGCGACAAGTCGTCCCTTCTGGGGGCATTCGGCGTGGTTTCAGTGTGTCGTGACGGGCACGCGTCCCGGTGCCACAGACTCACGTGCGTCCCGTTTGCGCCCGTAGCGGTCCGGTTTGGGTGTTCCGACCCGACGTGCCCGTCGTTAGGGTCGAGTTCAGGAGTTGGCCGCGGGGGACGGCCAGCTCCGTTTCTCACCCGCCCAGGCACGCCTTCCGCAGTCCCCCTCGCGTGGCGTTTCCCCGGCGTCGCTACGGATCCAGAAATCCGTCAAGAGTCCCTGTCCAGCATCCTGCATGGGGAGTCGTGAGAATAGTGTGACAGTCGTGCACGACTACACCGACGACCTGCGGCTGGCCCACGTGCTCGCCGACGACGCCGACTCGCTGACGACGGGGCGGTTCAAGGCGCTCGACCTCCACGTCATGAGCAAGCCTGACCTGACGCCCGTCACCGACGCCGACGAGGCGGTCGAGGAGAGCATCCGGCGCACCCTGTCGCGGGTCCGCTCCCGCGACGCCGTCACCGGCGAGGAGCAGGGATCCACCGGCCACAGCCAGCGCCGGTGGGTCATCGACCCGATCGACGGCACCAAGAACTACGTCCGGGGCGTCCCGGTCTGGGCGACTCTCATCTCGCTGGTCGTCGACGACGAGGTCGTGCTGGGCGTCGTGTCGGCACCGATGCTCCAGCGTCGCTGGTGGGCCTCGGCGGGGAACGGAGCGTTCACCGGGCGCTCGCTGCTCAAGGCGACCCGCTGCCAGGTGTCCGACGTACGCCGACTCGAGGACGCCTCGCTGTCCTACTCCTCCCTCCACGGCTGGGACGAGCGTGGCCGGCTCGACGACTTCCTCTCCCTCTCGCGGCGCTGCTGGCGAACGCGCGCCTACGGCGACTTCTGGTCCTACATGCTGCTCGCGGAAGGGGCCGTCGACCTGGCCGCCGAGCCCGACCTGAAGGTCCACGACATGGCGGCCCCCGACATCATCGTGCGCGAGGCGGGCGGTCAGTTCTCCTCCCTCGACGGGACCGACGGCCCGTTCGGCGGCAACGCGCTGGCCTCGAACGGCCACCTCCACGACGCGGCGCTGTCCTTCCTCGGGTCCCTGCCCGACGACGACTCCGACCCCGACTCCCGCCCTCGAGGCCCCGGCTCGGTCTCCGAGCTGCGCGACCATCGGGCCCGGGAGGAATGACCGTGTCTCACTCGCGTGGCACACCTGTTCACGTCACCCCGCCAGGGCTAGCGTGGAGCCATGCGAATCGGCGACGTACTCGGCGCCAAGCCGAGCAAGGACGTAGTCACCATCACGCCCGATGCCGGGGTGAAGGACCTGATCGCCCTGCTCGCCGAGCACAACGTGGGCGCGCTCATCGTCAGTGCCGACGGCGAGACGGTCGACGGCATCGTCAGCGAGCGTGACGTGGTCCGCCAGCTCCACCATGAAGGAACGGTCGTCAACAACACCGTCGGCGCGATCATGACCGCCGAGGTGCGAGACCTGTGAGCGCGACACCCAGCTCGACGACCTGATGAAGATCATGACCGAGCGACGGATCCGCCACGTCCCCGTGGTCGAGGGCGACAAGCTCGTCGGCATCGTGTCGATCGGCGACATCGTCAAGCACCGGATGGACCAGCTGCAGTTCGAGCGGGACCAGCTCGACAGCTACGTGCACCAGTCCTGAACAATGGGCGGCATGGACAAGCCTGAGATCGACTTCTTCGACCCTGAACCTCCGACCGACCTGGTCGTCACCGACGTCACGGAAGGTGACGGCGCCGAGGCGACCGCCGGATCGACTGTGTCGGTCCACTACGTCGGCGTCGCCCACTCCTCCGGGGAGGAGTTCGACGCGTCGTACAACCGCGGCGAGCCACTCCAGTTCCGGCTCGGCGTCGGCCAGGTCATCTCCGGCTGGGACCAGGGCGTGCAGGGCATGAAGGTCGGCGGTCGCCGGCAGCTCGTGATCCCGCCCCACCTCGGCTACGGCGACCGCGGCGCCGGCGGCGCCATCAAGCCGGGCGAGACGCTGATCTTCGTCGTCGACCTGCTCGGGGTCAGCTGACTCCCCTCGCCCTCGACCTTCGACCGGACGCAGAACCGGGCGGGACCGGCACGCCGATCCCGCCCGGTTCCGTGTTGTCAGTCCTGGCTGGAGATTCGGTCGGTCGGCGTCGCCGTGACCGGGTCGTTCGCCAGCAGGTACTCGCGCAGCGAGTCGATGTCGAGCCCGCCGGTGATCCGGTTCTCGCCACCGTCACGCGCGACACTGAAGTTGTCCCCGCCGTCGGCGACGAAGTTGTTCATCGCCACCCGGTAGGTCGTGCCGTCCTCCAGCGGCACCATCGCCGTGCCGGAGTCGCCGTCGTGGTCGACCAGGACGTCACCCACGAGCGCGTTGGCGCCCGTCAACCCTGCGTCCGAGACGTCCCACGTGTACTGGAGCCCGGACACCTGCAGGATCTTGCGGTTGGTGCCCTCGTTGCCGCCGTTCCACTGCTCGTTCAGCATCGCCTTGATCTCGGCACCGGTCAGGTCCAGCGACGTCACCAGGTTGTTGAACGGCTGCACCGCGAAGGCCGCGCCGTAGGTGATGTCACCCGCGCTGTTCTCCACCAGGTCCGCGCGGATGCCGCCGGGGTTCATCAGCGCGATGACCGGCTCGCCCTCGTCGTCGATGGTGGCGTCAACCTTCTGCGCGTCGGCAATCAGGTTGCCCAGCTGGGAGTCACCGCCGTTCGGGTCCACCGGTGACCGCGTGATCACCTGGCTGGGCGTCTCGGTCGGAGCGATGTGTCCGATGACCTCGTCCCGGATGGGAGCGACCAGCACCGTGTACTGCGCGATCAGCTCGATGATGTTCGCCGCGGTCGGCTCACCCTCACCGTTCTCCACGATCTGGTTCTCGGCGAACGCCGCGTCACGCACGATGTCGCCGCTCTTGGGGTCGATCAGGAAGTGCAGCTTGGAGACCATCCGGCCCAGCGAGGACGCGCTGGTCAGGAGTCGCGGGTTGCCCTTCGGGTCCTGCACCACGCAGTTGTAGGGCTGGTGGGTGTGGCCGCTGACGACCGCGTCGATCTGCGGGCTCAGCTGCTCAGCGATGGCCATGCCGGGGCCGGCCACGCCGGTGCAGTCGTTGTAGGCGGTCGCGTCAAAGGGCGCGACACCCTCGTGGAGCAGCACGACGATCGACTTGATGCCGCGCTCGCGCAGCTTCGGCACGATCGCGTTGGCGGTCTCGACCTCGTCGTTGAAGTCGACCTGCTGGATGCCGGCCGGGGACACGATCGTGTCGGTGGCCTCCAGGGTCATCCCGATGAACGCGACCTTCTCGCCCTTGACCTCGACCACCTTGGTGCCGGGGAAGACGGTCGGCCGCTGGCGGTCGCCCTGCTCCTTCCACGTCACGTTGGCGCTCAGGTACTTGAAGTCGGCACCGTCGAAGTCCTTGCCACCCGGGCAGGAGTCGGCTCCGTTCTCGCCGTCGCCGTCGTCCAAGCATCCGCCGCGCTGCATCCGCCGCAGCTCACGCACGCCCTCGTCGAACTCGTGGTTGCCCACCGACGCGACCTGCAGGCCCATCATGTTGAGCGCCTCGATGGTCGGCTCGTCGTGGAAGGCCGCCGACAGCAGCGGCGAGGCGCCGATCAGGTCACCCGCGGCGACGGTGATCGGCGGTGGCGCCAGCAGCTCGGGACTTGCGGCGCTCCTCGCGCAGCTGCGCGGCCAGGTAGGCGGCGCCCCCGGCGGGGGTGTTGTTGATGCGGCCGCTGGAGCTGCTCGACGGGACGACCTCGAGCTGGCCGTGGAAGTCGTTGATCGCCAGCAGGTCCAGCTTGACGTACTTGCTGGCGGGGCCGGACTTGGCCTCGTAGACGGTTCGGGCCGCAGGCCCGGGGTCGTCGGCCGCGGTGGCCGCGCTGAGGCCGGTGAGGGCCAGCGACAGGGCACCGAGAACGGCGACGGACGTGACGCCGAGATGGCGCTTGTTGAGCTGCATGGACAGTCCCTCCAGAGGGTTGGTTGACGCCGCACCCTAACTCGGCAATGTGAGCCAGACCACCCCGGACGGTGTCCATTCGGTGACGGTTTTCGCATCACCAGGGCAGGTCGTCGCCGCTCGCCTCGTCCGAGACCCGCGCAGCCTGGCCAGCCAGCGACACCACGTCCCCGAGCCGGAGCTGTCGGCCGCGGCGGGTCTCGACCTCGCCGTTGACGCGCACCAGTCCCTGCGCGATGACCGGCTTGGCGTCGGCGCCGCTCTCCACCAGGTTGGCGAGCTTGAGGAACTGGCCGAGTCGGATCGACTCGTCCCGGATGGGTACGTCGAGGGGATCGGTCATGGGGCGACCACGGCGACCGTGTGGATGAGGACGCCGACCAGGCCGCCGACGATGGTGCCGTTGATCCGGATGAACTGCAGGTCGCGGCCGACGTGGAGCTCGATCCGGTCGGCGGCCTCCTTGCCGTCCCACCGCTCGATGGTGCTCGTGATGACCGTCGTCAGCTCGGCGCCGTACCGCTCGACGACGAAGACGGCGGCGTCGGCGGCCACCGAGTCGAGGCGCCGCCTCAGGTCCTCGTCGACGGTGAGCCGCTCGGCGAACGCCACCAGCTCGGCCTGCAGCCGGCGGCGCAGCTCGCCGTCCTGGTCGCGGAGCGCGCCGAGCAGCGCCTTGCGGAGCGCGTTCCACAGCGAGATGCCGGTCGTCGTGAACTGCGGGTGGTCGAGGAGCCGGTTCTTCAGCGCCTCGGCGCGGGCCTGGGTGTCGGTGTCGAAGAGCAGGTCCTGGCCGAGCTGGCCCAGCATCGAGTCGAGCGCCGCGCGCGCATGGTGGAGGGGGTCCTCGCGGATGTCGTTGATCCAGCGCACCGTCTCGGTGTGGATCCGGGTGGTGACCGCCTCGTTGAGGCGGGGCGGCGCCCACCAGGGCGCGCGCTCGCTCAGCACCTCGTGCACCGTGTCGGGGTTGTCGACGAGCCAGCGGTGGAGCTCCTCGAGGGCGAGATCGATCACGCCGTGGTGGAGGTCGTCGCGGACCACCTCGACGACGAACGTGCCGAGCAACGGCGCGATCGGCTCCTCACGGAACCGGGGCACCAGGACGGCCTCGACGAGGTCGGCGATCTGCCGGTCACCCACCTTGGCCAGGGCGATGCCCGCCACCTCGGTGACCTCGTCGACCACGCGTCGCGCGTTGTCCGGCTGGGCGGCCCACTGGCCGATCCGGCGCGAGATGTCGGCCGCGGCGACCCGCTCGCGGATGATCCCCTCCTGCAGGAAGTTCTCGCCGAAGAACTCCTCCAGGCTGCGACCCAGGTCGTCCTTGCGCTTGGGCACGAGAGCCGTGTGGGGGATCGGCAGGCCGAGGGGATGCTTGAAGAGCGCGGTGACGGCGAACCAGTCGGCGATCGCACCCACCATCGACGCCTCGGCACCCGCGTTGACGAAGCCGAGGAAACCCTTCTGGTCGAGCGTGAGCAGGTAGACCACGGCGGCCAGCAGCAGCAGGCCGACGGCGAGACTGCGCATCCGACGGAGCCCCCGACGGCGCTCCTCGTCGGCGGCCGGGTTCGGGGTGATCATCGTGACGGCGCTCATCACGGTCGATTCTGTCCTACCCCACCCCGGCTGCCAGAATGCGGGGATGCCGCGCACCGTCATCACCTTCGGGACGTTCGACGTCTTCCACGTCGGACACCTCCGCGTCATCGAGCGTGCCGCCGCGCTCGGCGACCGGCTGGTCGTCGGCGTCTCGGCCGACGCGCTCAACCTGCGCAAGAAGGGTCGCGAACCCGTGTTCAGCCAGGCCGAGCGGCTCGCGATCGTGGCCGCCCTCAAGCCGGTGCACGACGTGTTCATCGAGGAGAGCCTCGAGCTCAAGCGCGACTACATCGCCGAGTACGCCGCCGACGTGCTCGTGATGGGAGACGACTGGGCGGGGAAGTTCGACGAGTTCGAGGACATCTGCGAGGTCGTCTACCTCCCGCGCACCCCGGCCATCTCCACGACGGCCCTCATCGAGAAGATCTCCGCCACCTGACCGAGGCCACCTGATCCCTCTGGGTCGACGGGTTAGGGTCTGGCGCGTGGGGGCAGTCCCACACCGTTCTCGGATCTCTAGGGGGAAGTCCCATGCGTCGTACTCTCGCTGCCACCGTGGTGGCGCTGAGCCTGGCCGTCTCCACGCTGGCCGCCGCCACTGCGTCGTCTGCTGACGACGGGTTCAAGCTCACGCCCAAGTCCGCGCCGACGGCCGATGCCGACGTGCCCACGCCGGTGCAGGCGCTGAACCAGGCAGAGGCCGCGCTCGAGGGAGAGGTGCAGGGCGACCGTCGCCCCGAGGCGACCCTCGCGCTCCGCGACCTGTTCGTCGCCCTCCCCCAGCTCCGCGGCGACGACCGCGAGCAGGCCGAGAGCATCCTGGCGCGGCCGACCGACGGGGCCGAGCGACCCCTACGACGACGGCTACACCGTGCGCGCCAAGAAGAAGTGCGCCAAGAAGGTCTGCATGCACTGGGTGTCCTCGACGTCCGACCAGGCCGGCAAGAAGTGGATGAAGAAGTCCTTGCGGACCATGAAGAAGGCGTGGCGCAAGGAGGTCGGCAAGATGAACTACCGACGCCCCGTCAAGGACGGCCGCCGCGGCGGCAACAAGAAGTTCGACGTCTACCTGAAGGACCTCGGCGCGCAAGGCGTCTACGGCTACTGCGCCCCCGAGTACACCAAGCGCGGCTACCGCAGGCTCGCGTCCGGTTACTGCGTGCTCGACAACGACTTCGCCCGCGACCAGTACGGCACCAAGCCGATCAACAGTCTCAAGGTGACTGCCGGACACGAGTTCATGCACGCCATCCAGTTCGCCTACGACTACCGCGAGGACCCGTGGCTGCTCGAGGCGACTGCGACGTGGATGGAGGAGCGATTCGCCGACGGCGTCAACGACAACCGGCAGTACCTCCCGGCGGGCCAGTCCTACATCACCTACCGCGCGCTCGACACGTTCGCCCAGAACAGCACCGTCCAGTACGGCAACTGGGTCTTCTTCGAATACCTCGGCAAGCGGTTCGGCCAGGGCATCGTGAAGCGGATCTGGAAGCAGGCCGGTCACTTCAAGGGCGACGGCAAGACCTACTCGACCAGCGCCGTGAAGCGGGTGCTGCCGCGCAAGGCGCCGTTCAAGAAGGTCTACGCGCAGTTCGCGGCCGCCAACACCACCCCGGCCCGCTCCTACCCCGAGGGCAACAAGTGGCCGAGCCCGGTGTGGGTCGGCGCCGGCCGGCTGGGCAAGGGCGAGGTCGCCTCGGGCTCAGTCGAGGTCGACCACATGGCGACCAACGACTTCAAGCTGACGCCGAAGAAGGAGCTGCGCAAGAAGAAGTACAAGCTGCGGGTCCGCATCGACGGCCCCAAGCGGCGCACCGACCCGATGGCTGCCGTGGTCTGGCAGAAGAAGTCGGGCAACGTCAAGCGGATGCTGGTCAAGCTCAACCGCAAGGGCAACGGCGCCCGGAAGGTGCCGTTCAACCGCAAGCAGACCAAGCACATCTTCATCGTGGTGGCCAACGCGTCGACGCGGTTCAACTGCGGCGCAGGTGACTTCACCTACTCGTGCAAGGGCACGCCCAAGGACGACGACCGGGCATTCACCCTGCAGTTCAAGGTGGTCAAAGGGCGCCGCTGAGCCCGGACGTCACGACGTACGGCGCTCGGGGCGGGCCCGCAGGTGGGCCCGCTCGCCCTGCTTGCCGAACAGGCTGAGCACCTCCACCGGCTCCTCGCCGGCGGGTCCGAACCAGTGGGGCACCCGGGTGTCGAACTCGGCGGCCTCCCCGGGCTCGAGCACGACATCGTGCTCGGCCAGCCGGAGCCGCAGCCGGCCGTCGAGCACGTACAACCACTCGTAGCCCTCGTGGGTCTGCGGCTCGGTGTGGGCGTGCGCCGACCGGGGCGAGATGACCAGCTTGTAGGCCTGGATCCCGCCGGCGCGGCGGGTCAGCGGCACCATCGTCATGCCGCGGGCCTTGACGGCCCGCAGGTGCACGCGCGGGTCGCCGGTCGGCGGCGCATCGACCAGCTCGTCGAGCGTCACCCCGTGGGCGCGTGCCAGCGGCAGCAACAGCTCGAGCGTCGGCCGCCGGGCGCCTGACTCGAGCCGCGACATCGTGCTCACCGAGATCCCGGTCTGCTCGGAGAGCTCGGCCAGGGTCGTGTCGCGCTCCTGACGCAGGGCGCGGAGGCGCGGTCCGACCGCGGCCAGGGTGTCGTCGTCCATGTGCGGAGTTTGCCATGTCGGCAACAGACCTTGCCGAGCCGACGACGGTCAGTCGTCGCGGTCCACGCTGAAGACCGGCACTCCGTCACGGCACTCGGCCTCGACCCGGGTCCGGCGCTCCTCGGTCTCGAACTCGACGCGGACCCGGTCCGGCCCGCGTTCGTCGACCTCCAGGGAGTAGCCGCTGTAGGCGGTGGATCCGGTGAGCTCGATGGTCGCGCCGCGGCACTCGGCGGAGACGGCGCCGGCGCTGTCGTGCCAGGTGCGCGCCACCGGGGCCGTCGAGGAGGGCGGTGAGGACGTCGCAGGGCTCGTGCCGGGCGACGTCGTGCCCCGCGGCGACGCCGGCGATCCCGTCGGCGATCCCGTCGGCGACCGGTCCGGCGACCCGGACGGGTTCCGCGGCTCACCGGTGGGCTCGGCCGAGGGCAACGCCTCGATGCCGCTGGAGACGCCGTCACCCGCCCGCGAGATGACGCCCCAGACCAGAACGGCTCCGGCCACCGCCACCACGACCCACGCGGCCACGCCCAGCGCCACGGCACGCCGAGGTCTCATGACGCCATCCTCTCACCGGGGCAACCTCTCGGCAGGAGGACGGCCGTCGGGCTAGCGTTCGGCGTATGACGAGCATCCTCGTGGTCGAGGACGACGAGGCGATCCGCAATGCCTGCCGGCGCGGCCTCACCGAGCGTGGGTACGCCGTGGCGACCGCCGCGACCGGCCTGGCGGGGATCGAGCAGGTGCTGGCCTCGGCGCCGCAGGTGGTGCTGGTCGACCTCGGCCTCCCCGACCTGGACGGCCTGGCGCTGATCTCGATGATCCGCGCGGCCACCCAGGTCCCGATCATCGTGATCACCGCGCAGGACGACGACCCCACCATGATCCGGGCCCTCGACGGCGGCGCCGACGACTACGTCGTGAAGCCGTTCGGCACCGACCAGCTCGCCGCCCGGATCCGGGCGGTGCTGCGGCGTGCGGGCGGCGCGGGAGCGCCCTCCGAGCCGGTACGGGTCGGCGACCTCGTCATCGACGAGCGCGCCCGCACCGTCAGCCTCGCGGGCGAACCCGTGGAGCTGGCGCGCAAGGAGTTCGACCTGTTGTTCGCGCTGGCGTCGCGGCCCGGCGAGGTCGTCACCAAGCGCGAGCTTCTCGCCGACGTCTGGCACGACGCGTACGGCGGGTCGGAGCGGACCGTGGACGTGCACCTGTCGTGGCTGCGTCGCAAGCTCGGCGAGACCGCGGCCGAGCCGCGCTACCTCCACAGCGTGCGCGGGGTCGGCGTCCGCCTCGTCGACCCCGGCCGGGTCGGCTAGGCAGCCGCCGGTGCGCCGCCGCATCTCCTGGCTGGTCATCGCCACGACCTCGGTCGTGGTGGTGTCCTTCGTCGTGCCGCTCTGCCTGCTGGTGCGCACGCTCGCCCAGGACCGAGCGATGGCGGCCGCCGACCAGGAGGCCCGCAGCGTCGCGATCCTGGTCACCCGGATCGGCAACCAGGGCCGGCTCGCCGAGGTCATCGACGGGATCGACCCGCGCAGCGTCGCCAGCACCGCCGTGCTCACCGAGAACGGCAACGTCCTCGGTGTCGGCGGGGTGAGTGCGAGCGACCCTGAGGTACGGCGAGCCCGCGAGGGCGAGGCGTTCACGGTCGTGGACGACGCCGGTGGGCGGGTGCTGCTTCCGGTCGTCACCGGCGAAGGGACCGCGGTGGTGCGCACCAGCGTCGCTCCCGACGACCTGCGCCGGGGGGTGACCGAGGCGTGGCTCGGCCTCATCGGCCTCGGCGTCCTGCTGCTGGCGCTCGGAGCCGCCATCGCCTCGTGGCTGGGCCGCCGCATCAGCCAGCCGCTGCTCGGCGTGGCCGGGGTCGCCCACCAGCTCCGCGAGGGGGATCTCTCCGCGCGGGCGGAGGTGCGCGGCACCGAGGAGACGGAGGAGCTGGCCCGAGCGCTCAACGGCCTCGCGGAGCGGACCACCGAGCTCTTGACGGAGGAGCGGCTGGCCGTCGCGGATCTCTCCCACCGGCTGCGGACGCCGGTCACCGCGCTACGCCTGGACGCCGAGGCCGTGACGGAACCCAGCCTGGCGACTCGCCTCCAGGACCACATCGGCGTCCTCCAGCGCACCATCGACGCGATCGTCCACGAGGCGCGCAGGCCGGTCCGCACGGATCTTCCCGCGCGCACCGACGCCGTCGCCACCGTCCGCGAGCGCACCGACCACTGGAGGGCGCTGGCCGAGGACCAGGGCCGACCCACGGAGGTCAGCCTGCCCGCGGCTCCGGTCCCGGTCGGGCTCGCCGCCGAGGACCTGGCCGACCTGGTCGACGTGCTGGTCGACAACGTCTTCGCCCACACCGCCGAGCCGGCGGGGTTCCGGGTGGTGCTCGACCGCGAGGGCAGCGAGGCCCGCCTCGTCGTGGAGGACGACGGTGGAGGTCTCTCTGGGGAAGCCGCCGGCCGACCGGGCACCACCGGGCTCGGTCTCGACATCGCCCGCCGTACGGCGGAGTCCTGCGGCGGCCGACTGACCCTGGGCCGAGGGGCCGGAGGCGGCACCCGGGTCGAGGTGGTCATCCCCGTGCTCGAGGTCTGAACCGGCTCAGTCGTGGCCTGAGCCGGTGTTGGTGCCGGTGTTGGTGCCGCCGTGCGTGCCGGTGCTGGTGCCGGTGTTGGTGCCGCCGTGGGTGCCGGTGTCCGTGAACCCGTCGTCGTCGTCGAAGTCGTCGTGGTCCTCGACGACCTCGAGGTCGTCGTCATCGAAGTCCCGCCGGGCGTCGTCGTCCACGAAGGAGCCCGTCCCGGGCGAGGGAACGGGTGCGGGGGCACTGGGCGCTCCACCCACGGCGGGCACGGTGGTGCTCCCCCCACCGAGGTTCACGGTCCGGGTCAGGGTGGTGACGCACTTCCCGGCCTCGAGCTTGGCCGGCGGCTTGCACGGCGCGAAGCGGGGCCGGTCGGGTCCGGGGCGCCGCTGGTCGGTCTCGACCGCGGCCGTGGTCTGGGCGGCTGGTTCGGGCGCGGCCACCTGGTAGGCGGTGACGGCGCCGGCCGTGCCGGCAACCAGCGCGGCGACGGCGGCGACTGCTGTGGTGAGACTCATGACGCCAGTGGAACCCAGACGGCCCTATGCCCGCGTCGTGCCGACCTCAAGAGCACATCAAGCCTCCCCTTGAGGAGCTCTTGACCCCTCGATGAGGCGCCGTTGCCGGTCCGGCGCACAGGCTTGGTCCATGTCATACACGAGCAGGGACCGCGACCGCGGCCGTCTCGCAGTCGCCGCGGTGACCGGCCTCGGCGCGGTCGGCACGCTGACCGCCACCGGCTGGCTGGCCGGCGCGATCGCCACCGATGCCGCCGCACAGGAATCGACGCCGACGGGAGCCGACACCGCGCCGGCCGCGCGGCAGCGTCGCGAGGTGCGGCAGCGGCCCTACGTCACGCGGGTGACGATGCGCTACGTCCAGGCCCCGGTGGCGACCACGGTGGCACCGGCCGCGGGAGGCACCGTCACCAGCGCCGTCCCGAGCACCTCGTCCAGCTCCTCCGGCAGCTCGTCCAGCGGCTCCTCCGGTTCCGGTTCGTCCGGTTCCTCGGGTTCCTCCGGCTCGTCCGGTTCCTCCGGGTCTCCCCCCGCCCCGAGCAGCGGGTCATGACCATGCCGACCCACGCCCACCTCGCCGCGTTCGGGACCTACCTGTTCGTCGCCGTACGCCGCGCCGGTGCACTCGCCGCCGCGCTCCGCCTGGCCGAGGCCGTCGTCGACGACATCGACGCCACGTGCAGCAGGTTCCGCGACGACTCCGACCTGAGCCGGGCCAACGCGTCGCCGGGCACGTGGGTCGGCGTCGACCCGCTGCTGGTGGCAGCTGTCGATGTCGCCTGCGAGGCCGCGGCCGCGACCGACGGACTGGTCCACCCACTGCTGGGACGCACCCTCGTGCAGCTCGGCTACGACCGGGACTTCCGGCGACTGGCGGGAGCGACGGAGACCCTGCTGCCGGGAGAGCACAGCGGGATCCAGCCTCCGGCGATCGACGCCTGGCGCACGATCGGGCTCGACCCCGAGGGCGCGATCCGGGTGCCACCGGGCACCGCGCTCGACCTCGGCTCGACCGCCAAGGCGTGGACCGCCGACCTGATCGCCGCCGCCATCGAGACCGAGCTGGGCGAACCGGCCCTCGTCAGCGTGGGCGGCGACCTGCGCATCGCCGCACCCGACGGCACCAGGTGGAAGATCGCGGTGTCGGAGGACCCGGCCGGGCCGGTGCAGCAGCACGTGTCCATGGCCCAGGGCGGCCTGGCGACGTCGAGCACGCGGGTCAGGCGCTGGACCCACCGGGGCGCCGTACGCCACCACCTGCTCGACCCTCGAACCGGACGACCCGTCGACGAGGTGTGGCGGACCGTGAGTGCCACCGGACCCTCCTGCGTCGCCGCCAACACCGCCTCGACAGCCGCGGTCGTGATGGGACCGTCGGCCCCCGCGTGGCTGGCCGATCGAGGCGTGGCCGCACGCCTGAAGCCTGGGCGTGGCCAGGTCGTCACCACCGACGGCTGGCCCGCCACGGGGTCCGGGCCCTCGAGGAGGGCGTCATGATCGAAGGGCTGCTCTGGTACGTCAACCGCAGCACCGGCGTCGTCGCGCTGGTCCTGCTCAGCATCACCACCGTGCTCGGCGTGCTCGCCCTCGGCGGGCGGCCGGGCCAGCGGGTGCCCCGCTTCGTCACGCAGTCGGTCCACCGAAACCTCGCCCTGCTCGCGGTGGTGACGGTCGTCGTCCACGTGGTGACCGCGGTCGCTGACGAGTTCGTCGACATCCGCTGGTGGCACGCCCTCGCGCCTTTCACGGGCACCTACGAGCGCCTCTGGCTGGGCGTCGGCGCCGTCGCCTTCGACCTGCTGCTCCTCATCACCCTCTCGAGCCTGCTGCGCACGAGGATGAGCCACCGCACCTGGCGCGCAGTGCACCAGTCGGCCTACCTCCTGTGGCTCAGCTCGATCCTGCACGGCATCGGGATGGGGAGCGACATGCGCGCGGGGCTGTGGGTGGTGACCGTCGTGTGCGCCGCTGCGGTGCCGACCGCCATCGCCTGGCGGCTCGCCACACTCGCCCTCGACGCGCGCCGCACGCCCGGACCTGCAGACCCGACCGACGACGCCATGACGATGCCGATCCGGAGGATCTCATGACCATCACGTTCGCCCAGCCCGTGGTCGCCGCCGACCACGACGACCGGCCGCCGTCGCCGGTCCCGGTCCCGTCGGAGGTGACCGTCCTGCCCGGGCCCGCCCTGCTGTCGGGGATCGAGCGCGGGCCGTCCCTCGCGGCCCACCGCGACCAGCACGGCCCGCTCCCCCGCCTCGACCGGGCCACCCTGATGGCCGACCTGGAGCGCATCTCGTTGCGCGGTCGCGGCGGCGCCGGGTTCCCCTTCGCCACGAAGCTGGCTGCGCTCGGGTCCGGTCGTCCGGTGCTCGTGGTCAACCTGAGCGAGGGCGAACCGGCCAGCAGCAAGGACTCCGGCCTCGCACTCACCCGTCCCCACCTCGTCCTCGACGGCGTCGTGGCCACGGCCCGGGCGCTCGCGGCTCGCGAGGTTCATCTCGTGCTGCCCGGCGAGCGGCCGATGGCCGCCGGCGCGATGCGCGCGGCGCTCGCGGAGCGCGACGACCCGGTCCGCGTCCTCACCCATGCCGCCGAGCCGCGCTTCGTGGCCGGACAGGCGAAGGCCGTCGTCGAGCTGCTGTCGGGCCGACCCAACCTCCCGCGCACCAGCTGGGCACCCGAGGCCGTCTCCGGCCACCAGGGCCGTCCGACCCTGCTCAGCAACGGCGAGACCTGGGCCCGGATCGGGCTGCTGGCGCTGCACGGTGCCCGCGACTACGCCCGGATCGGCATCCCCACCGAGCCGGGTGCCACGCTCCTCACGGTCGGCACCCCCGGCTCGGTGCCGGTGGTCCGGGAGGCGGCGTACGGCGACGTCGTCCGGGACCTGATCCCACGCGAGCGGCACGGCCGGCCGGTGCTGATCGGCGGGTTCCACGGGTCGTGGGCCACCTGGGAGACGGTGGCCAGCCTGCGGCTCTCGGTCTCGCGGATGCGGACGCTCGGCACCCCGCTCGGAGCCGGGGTGCTGCTGTCGCTCGGCCGCGACGACTGCCCGGTCGATCTCACGCGGAGGGTGGTCGGCTACCTGGCCGGTCAGAGCGCCGGCCGGTGCGGACCGTGCTTCAACGGCCTGCCCGCGCTCGCCGCCGCGTTCGACGCGGTCGCGCTCGGTCGTGGTGGCACCGCCCGGGTGGAGGAGCTCTCCCGCCTCGTCGTACGCCGGGGCGCCTGCGCCCATCCCGACGGCACCGTCCGGCTCGTCCGCTCGCTGCTCTCGACCTTCGCGGCCGAGGTCGAGGCGCACTCCGCCGGTGCCTGCCGCTGGGACGACGACGAAGAGCTCGGCGGTGTGGCATGAGCACCCCACGAAATCGCGTGCTTCCCCCGCTCCGCTCCTCCAGCCCACGATTCCTCGGGGACCCCGCATGAGCACCCCCCGCGAGCTGCGCGTCGACTGGCCCGAGTGCCGCGCCCGCGGCCTCTGCCACGAGCTCCTCCCCGAGCTCATCGACCTGGATGAATGGGGCTACCCCGTCGTGCGCGGCGTGGTCACCGACGACCTGATGAACGAGGCGCGCGCCGCCGTCCGCACCTGCCCCCGCCTGGCACTGCGCCTGGTCGAGGGTCGTTGACGGCGGGCCGCGACTACCGTCGCAGACGTGGGATCCGGGAGTGGGTGATCGCCGCCCGGGCCGCGTTCATCCCGGGGGCACCATGGACCCCGCCACCGGGATGGGCCGAGGCCGACCCGAGGTAGAGCCCCTTGATCGGAGTCTCGGACCTGCCCAGACCGGGGATCGGGCGGAACACCACCTGCTGGTCGAGCTGCGCCGTGCCCCCGTTGATGCCACCGCCCAGGAGGTTGGCGTCGAGCCGCTCCATCTCCCGCGGTCCGAGGACCCGACGGGCGAGGATGCGGCTTCCGAAGCCGGGGGCGTAGCGCTCGATCCTGGCCTGCATCCGGTCGGCGAAGCGTTCGCAGTCGTCGCGGTCCCACACGCCTCGGATGCTGCCGTCGCCCGCGTCGCGATCGGTCCGCTGCGGGACGTGGGTGTAGGCCCACAGCGACTCGGTTCCGGCTGGCGAGCGGGAGGCATCGCTGGTGGTCATCTGGCCGGTCAGGAGGAAGGGTGTGGCGGGGACGGCGTCGGCAGCCACCTGGCTCCACGCCTCCGACATCTGGTTCACCGAATCGGCGATGTGCACCGTCCCTGGCGCGTGGGGTGGCGGGCTCTCCCACGGGACGGGTCCGTCGAGCGCCCAGTCGACCTTGACGGTCGAGGCATCCATCCGGAACTTCTTCATGGCCCGCGTGACCCGAGACGGCAGGTCCTCGGCCGGGACCAGCCCGCCGTACAGGTGCGGAGCGACGACATCGGCGATCACCGCCTTGCGTGCCTGGATCCGCTCGCCGTCGGCGGTCTCGACCCCCGTGGCCCGCCCGGCCCGCACGAGGACGCGCGTGACTCGGCTCGAGCAGCGGATCTCGCCCCCCAAGGAACGGACCCGCCGTGCCAGGGCCTGCGTGAGCTCGCCGGCGCCGCCGGCGGGGACAGGGAAGCCGACGGTCTGGGCGAGCATGCAGAGCAGCAGGCCCATCAGTCCGGAGCCGGCGCCGTCGAGCGGAATGTCGGCATGGCCGGCGTTCCCCGCGATGAGCAGTCTCGGGGCCTCGCCGCGGAACCGCTCGCGTCCCAGCTCCGTGGCGGGGACAACAGGGTTCGCACGAAGCCGAGGCCACCGACGGAGCGCAGCCGGGCGGCGGCAGCGAGCCCGTGCCGGACCGGCGGGAACGGTGACAGGAGCGCCCCGACGATGTGGTCCCCGATGCGGTCCCACTCGGCGCAGGTGTCGAGCCAGGCCTGTCCATCGCCTGCCGCGGCCTGCTCCATGAGGTCCGCCGTGATCTGCCGGTCGCGGTGGAGGAGCGCCCACGAGCCGTCGGGCAGGGGGTGGCCCAGGACGGCCGGGGCGTGCCGCCACTGGAGGCCGTGGTGCTCGAGGTGGAAGGCCCCGATGTGCGGTGAGGTGGCGGCCAGCGGATAGAACGCGCTGAACGTGTCGTGCACGAAGTCGGGGTGAACCTCCCGGTCGCTGCGCACGGCGCCACCGACCTCGGGCTGCTCCTCCAGCACGAGCACCGACCACCCGGCGTCGATCAGGTGGTTGGCGGCGACCAGGCCGTTCGGGCCGGCGCCGATCACGATGGCGTCGTACACGCGCTCTCCTACCGCCGCTCGGCGAGTGCGGCGAAGCGGCGCAACGCCTCCCCGTTGCGCCAGCCGATCAGCGGCGCACGCACGGGGGAGGGCACCAGCTTTCCGGGGCCTGCGACGGCGTCTTCCTGCATCTCCAGCAGCGTATCGTCGCCCTCCGGGCTGAGCGAGATGACGACCACCGCCTCCCCCGCCGGCCAGGCCCGGGCCCGGAGTCGCAGGCGAGCGCCAGGCTCGACGTCGAGCACCTCGGTGGTGTCGTCGACCACCAACGGCCACAGGCCGGCGGAATGGTGCAGCTTCGCTCCGACCGCCGGCCAGCTCGCGTCGACCTCCCGCATCCGCGTCGCTCCCACGACCCACAGGGGGTACAACCAGCCGTCGGACAGCGTCTCCCAGACCTTCGCGGGGGTGGCGTGGATCGTTCTCGTGTTGGTGGGCACCCCGCCGTCGTACCCAGACCTCCTCCAGTGATGCGACCTGTCCACCGGCAGTCACTCCCGCTCGGCGCCCACCGCTGTCAGGACCCGCGCAGGAACCCGGCCAGCTCGCTCAGGTCCGCCTCCCCGAGGCCGGCACCGAGCGCCTCACCGACCACCCGCCGGTTGACGTGCAGCTGCGGCACCTGTGCGCCTGCATCGGCCGCCAGGTCGGCGGCGAGATCGAGGTCCTTGGCCACCAGTGCCAGCGCGAACGCCACGGGCACCGACCCGGGCCGCTCGTAGGCGTCCCGCTTGTAGCCCACGAACGGGGCGGCGACCGCGCTGTTGGCGATCACCTCGTAGGCCAGGTCCGGTCGACGCCGGCCTTCTCGGCCAGCACCAGCGACTCGGCCAGGGTCTGGTTGAGCCCGAACACCATGGCGTTGACCGCCAGCTTCATCGTGGCACCGGCACCGAGCGGGCCGAGCAGGATGATCCGCTGTGCGAACGACTCCAGGGCCGGCGCGGCCCGGTCGACGTGGACCTGCTCGCCCCCGGCCATCACCAGGATCGACCCGCTCGCGACGCTCGGCACGCTCCCCGAAACCGGGGTGTCCACCAGGACCGCACCGGTGGCGGCCACCTCCGGGCCGAGCTCGCGCACGGTCTGCGGCGCCATGGTGGTGGTGTCGGCCACGACCTGGGTGTCCCCCAGGCCAGCGATCAGCCCGTCCGGGCCGCGGTAGGCGGCGCGGACCGCCGCGTCGTCGGCCAGCGACACCACGACGACGTTGGCGCCGTCGACCGCCTCGCGAGCAGTCGCGGCCACGCGTGCACCCGGGCAACGGGCCACCACCTCCTCGGCACGGGAGGTGGTCCGGTTCCACAGCGTCAGTCGATGCCCTGCGGCGGCGACCCGCTCGGCCATGGCCGCGCCCATCCGGCCGGTCCCGATCACGGCAACGGCCAGCTCCGGAGGTGGTACGGCGTTCACGTCACCATCCAGCCGCCGTCGACGTAGAGGTTGACCCCGTTCACGCCACGGTTCTCCAGCAGGAAGTCGACCGCGCCGACGACGTCGGCCATCGAGGCCAGCCGACCGGTGGGTGTCCGCGATCGATAGCCCTCCAACACCTCCGGCGGCTTGTCGGACCAGAAGGGGCTGTCGCCGACGATCCCGGGGTGGAGGGCGTTGATGCGGATCGGTGCGATCTCCAGGGCCAGGGCGGTGACCAGGCCGACGATCCCGCCGTTGACGGTCGACACCGTGACCGAGCCCGGATAGGGCCGGTCCTTGGCCCGGCCGCCGAAGAACACGATCGACGACTCCGGGGTCATCCGCGGCAGGAGGGTGTGCATCACCTCGGTGTAGCCGACCAGCTTGAGGATGGTCAGCTTGGTGGCCCGGTCCACGTCGTAGTCGGCCACGGTGTTGGCGTCCCGCTCGATGGCCGCGACGACCAGTCTGTCGACGTTCCCCACGTCGGAGAGCGTCGCGGCGAGCCCGTGGGTGTCGTTGAGGTCCAGCGCGACGCCGGTTGCCTCCGTCCCGATCGACGCGGCGACCGACTCGGCCCGATCCCGGCTCCTGCCGGTGAGCACCACCTCGTCGCCGCGCGCGACCCGGGCTCGGGCCACCTCGAGGCCGATGCCGGACGTACCTCCGATCACGACGGTCCTCATGCTTGGTCTCCTTCCACCAGTCGGTTGCGCAGGTAGTCCCAGTCCCGGGCGAAGCGGTAGCCGTGCCGCCGGGGCAGCGGCGGCGCCTGGGTCTCCAGCCACCGGACCGTCCCCTCGCCGTTCTTGAAGCTGTGCTGGCAGCCCACGCCGGCCCACGCCACATCGCCCGGCTCGAGCTCGTACACCTCGCCGTCGAAGGTCGCCTCCACGGTCCCGTCGAGGATCAGGTAGGTCTCCTCCAGAGGGTGGTCGTGCAGGCCGGCGGCCCCGTGTGGCTCGTACTGCACCATGAACATCGACGACAGCACCGCCCCCAGGTCGGAGTCGACCATCATCTTCAGGCTGATCCCGCTGTAGACGAGCAGTGCCGTGCGCATGCTGGCGGAGACGTCCAGCAGCTCCTGCGACTGCCGGGTCGGGTCCATGTGTGCCTCGGTGATCTGGCCGTAGCGACGGGTCCGCGGGTCGCGCACGTCGGCGTCGATGGCCTCCGTCTCCGCCAGTGCCGGCACCAGCTGGGTGTCGAAGTCGTGCTCGGGCCGGGGCACCGGCACCGACACCCGCACGAACCGGGCCTCCTCGCCCCCCTCGTTGCGCAGGGAGTGCGGTACGCCGATGGGGATCAGCCCGTAGCCGCCGGGCCCGAGCCGAGCCGCCTCTCCGGGTGTCTGGACGACGACCTGCCCGGCCAGCACGTAGAGCGACTCCTCGTAGGAGTGCACGTGGCCGGGAACCCGGCCACCCGGGGCGAGTCGGCTGAGACCGAAGCCGGTGTGCACCGCCGGCGTGCGGGCGTCGACCACCGACCACTGCTCCAGCCCGGTCGACCCGGCGAGCGGACCGGGCGGTGCCGACCAGGCCAGGTCGGCCGCCCGGGCCACGAGGTGGTCGGTCACTCCGTCTTCGCCGCCGCGTCGGCAGCGGCAGCCGCCAGCCGGTCGCGGGACTCCTGGACCAGCGAGACCGCGCGCGCGACGTCGCCGGTGAGCGCGAAGTCTCGCTTGCGGAACTCGCCGGCGACGAGCACGTGCTCGACGTTCGACACGTCGGCCGACAGCGTCACCGCGGCCGCGGGATCGTGGATCGGGGCGACGTTGACGGCGGTGGCGTCGATGACCACGACGTCGGCCTGCTTGCCGGGGGTGAGGGAACCGGTGCGGTCCTCGACCCCGGCCACGAAGGCACCGTCGACGGTGGCGAAGCGCAGCATGTCCTCGGCGGTCAGCATGTCGTCGGGAATGGGGATGTCGAGGTCCCAGCAGACCGCGTTCACCCGCGCCCGCTCGGCGCCGAAGGCGGCGCGGATCTGGGTGAACATGTCGCCGGGCACGGTCGTGACGACGTCGATGGAGAGACTGGGGCGCATCCCGAACTTGCGGGTCTTGTTGATCGGCGGCCAGCCGTGTCCCATCTGCACCTCGACCTGCGGCGCGATCGAGATCTTGCCGCCGGTGTCGGCCACCCGCTGCCACTCGTGGTCGCTGAAGTAGCAGCAGTGGATGTACGTCGTGTCCGGCCCGAGCAGGCCCAGCCGGTCGAGCTGCTCGACCATCCCGAACCGGCCGGCCATCCGACCCATCCCCACGTGCACGGTGATCGGGATGCCCAGCTCACGGGCGAGCTCCCACTCCGCGGTGACCACCTGGTCCTGGGTGAAGCCCGGACCCCGGGTGGCCAGGCCCATCGTGATCAGGCCGTCGTCGCCGGGGATGTGCGTGCTGCGGACGCGCCGTACGTCGTCGCCGGGGATCGCCTCCGCGCTGAAGAACCAGTACTTCTCCAGTGAGGTGTTCGCACTGCCGTAGGCGTACTGCGAGCGGATGCCGGTCTCCTTGAGTCCCTGGATCGCGGCGTCGGCGTGCTCGGGGGTGTTGTTGATGTGGGACCAGTCGACGAGCGTCGTGATGCCGGCGTTGAGACACTCCAGCGAGCCCGCAAGGTTGCTCGCGTAGACGTCGTCGGGCTGGTAGAGCGGCGCGAAGGTGTCCAGGATGTCGACGAAGTAGTCGTCGAGGGTGGCGTTGGGCGCGACGTTGCGGATCGCGGTCTCCCACGTGTGCCGGTGGCTGTCGACGAAGCCCGGGATCACGATCTTGCCCGTGCAGTCGACGACCTCCGCGTCACCCGCATCGACGCTCGACGAGACCTCCGCGATCTTGTCGTCCTCGATCAGGACGTCCCCGGGAGCGAGATCCCCGATGTCGGGATCCACCGAGAGGACGGTTCCACCCTTGAGGAGGATCTTGCCCATGTGCCGAACCTTTCTGGTGAGGCCGGTGCCGCCGGCCGAGCGGATCAGTACGCCACGAGTCGGCGTACCGCGTCGACGACCTTGTCGACGGTGGGGATGACGCGCTGCTCGAGCGCATCGGCGAACGGAAGGGGGACGTTGTCTCCGGCCACGCGCCGGATCGGGGCATCGAGGAGCTCGAACCCCTCGTCGGCGACGATCGAGACGATCGTGCCGCCCCAGCCGCCCTGGTAGGGGTTCTCCTCGACCACGAGGAGCTTGCTGGTGCGCTCCACGGACGCCAGCACGGTGCTGACGTCGAGCGGGATCAGGCAGCGCAGGTCGATCACCTCGGCGGAGATGCCGTCCTCGGCGAGCCGCTCGGCAGCCGCGAGGGCCATCGGCACGGTCGCGGCCAGCGCGACGATCGTGACGTCGCCGCCCTCGCGCGCGACGCGCGCCTGCCCGAGGGGTACGACGTGGTCCGCCGGCGCCGGCTCGCCCTTCGACGCGAACAGCCCCTTGTGCTCGAAGAACACCACCGGGTCGTCACTGCGCACTGCCGAGGCCATCAGACCGACGACGTCGGAGGGCGTCGACGGGGCCACGATCTTCAGGCCCGGCACCGTCAGCGCCCAGTTCTCCACCGACTGCGAGTGCTGGGCGCCGAACCCGAGCCCGCCGCCGTTCGCGGTCCGCACGACCAGCGGGACCGTCACCTGCCCGCCTGTCATGTAGCGGGCCTTGGGGATCTCGTTGGCCAGGTAGTCCCAGCAGCAGGCCAGGAAGTCGCTGAACATGATCTCGGCCACGGGCCGCATCCCGGTCATCGCCGCCCCCATGGCCGCGCCGACGATCGCCTGCTCCGAGATGGGGGTGTCCCAGATCCGCTCGGGGCCGAACTCGTCGAACAGCCCGACGGTGGTCTTGAACACCCCGCCAGCCACGCCGATGTCCTCACCGAGGCAGACCACACGGGGGTCGCGGCGCATCTCCCGGGCGATACCCTCGGCGACCGCGTCGCGGTACGTCGTCACGTCCGCCATGACCAGCCCCCGTCCGCCCACACGTCGGTGTAGGCCTCGTCCGGGTCGGCGTCGGGCGCCTCCTGGGCGCCGCGGGAGGCCGCCGCCACGATGTCGTCGGCGCGGGCCTGGGTGGTCGCGATGTCCTCCTCGGAGGCGCCGGCGTCGGCGAGCAGCCTCCGGGCCACGATGAGCGGGTCCCTCGCCAGCCACTCCTCGACCTCCTTCTCGGGGCGGTAGGTGCCGGGATCGGTGCGGCTGTGTCCGAAGTGGCGGTAGGTCAGCGCCTCGACGACGGTGGGGCCGGCGCCGGCGCGGGCTCGCTCGACCGCCTCGGTCATCACGTCGTGGACGGCCAGGACGTCGTTGCCGTCGACCAGCACACCCGGCATGCCGTTGGCCGCCGCCCGGTCGGCCGCGGGGTTGGGGACGGAGGTCACCGACGCGATCGGGGTGTACTCCATGTAGCGGTTGTTCTCGCAGACGAACAGCACCGGCAGCTTCCAGATGGCCGCCAGGTTGAGCGCCTCGTGGAAGGCGCCGATGTTGGTGGCGCCGTCGCCGAAGAAGGCGACCGCGACCTGGGTCGTCCCGCGCATCTGTGCCGACCAGGCGGCGCCGACGGCCATGGGCAGGTGGGCGCCGACGATCGCGTAGGAGCCGAGCATCCCGTGGTCGGCCTGGGTGAGGTGCATCGACCCGCCCTTGGCCTTGCACACCCCGGTCGCCTTCTGCATCAGCTCGGCCAGGCAGGCCTCGGGCTGGGCACCACGGGCGATCGCGTGGTGGTGGCCGCGGTAGGTCGCGAAGACGTAGTCGTCAGGGCGCAAGGCCGCGCTGGTGCCGACGGCCACCGCCTCGTGTCCGGCCGCCAGGTGGGTGGTGCCCTTGACCAGCCCGCGCAGGAAGAGGTCGTGGGCGGCCTTCTCGGTGGCGCGGATGACCGCCATCTGCTCGTACCAGCCGAGCATCGTCGTCACCGCCGTCCGCTCCACGATGCTGCCGGTCACGACTCACCCCGGCCCTTCGCGGTGTTCAGGTGCGACTGGGAGTCGCGGACGGTCGGCAGCGAGCCGTCGACCGTCCAGTACCGCTGCCCGGCCACGAGCAGGTCCTCGGCAGGGAACTTGGTGATCACCTCGCAGCCGTCGGCCGTGACCACGACCTCCTCCTCGATCCTGGCCGCCGACCAGCCGTCGCCGCCCGGCCAGTAGGTCTCCAGCGCGAACACCATCCCCTCCTCGAGCACCTCGGGGTGCTCCAGGGAGACCAGCCGGCTGAAGATCGGCTTCTCCCAGATGGACAGGCCCACGCCGTGGCCGTACTGCAGCGCGAACGCTGCCTCCTCGTCGGGGAAGCCGAACTCCTGGGCGGTCGGCCAGACCTCGACGATGTCGGCCGTGGTCGCGCCGGGACGGACCAGCGCGATGGCGGCGTCCATGTACTCCCGGCAGCGGACGTAGGCGTCGCGCATCGCCGGCGAGGCGGAGCCCACCGCGAAGCAGCGGTAGTAGCAGGTGCGGTAGCCGAGGTGGCTGTGGAGGATGTCGAAGAACGCCGGGTCGCCGGGTCGCAGGATGCGGTCGCTGTAGACGTGCGGATGCGGCGAGCATCGCTCCCCGGAGATCGCGTTCACGCCTTCGACGTACTCACTGCCGAGGTCGTAGAGCACCTTGCTGACCAGGCCGACGCACTCGTTCTCCCGGACGCCGGGCCGCATGAACGAGTAGAGCTCGTCGTACGCCGCGTCGACCATCGCGCACGCCTGGGTCAGCAGGCTGATCTCGTCGGCGGTCTTGATCCGGCGGGCCTCGAGGAAGACCTGCTGGCCGTCGACCACCTCGAGTCCCTCGGCCCGCAAGGCCGCGAGGATCGGCATCTCGGCCAGGTCGACACCGACCGGCTCGTCGGCGAGTCCGTGCTCTCGCAGCACCGTGGCCACCTTGCGCGCCACCTCCTCGGCGATCCCGGCGTCCGGGTGGAAGGCGCCGCGCAGGGTGGAGATGCCGGCCCGTGCCCGCTCGGTGCCGTCCAGCCAGGGATTGAACAGCTGGTGGTGCTTGGCCGCCGAGCCGAAGTCCCACAGCACCGGCTCCCCGCCGCGCGGCAGCACCGCGAACCGGATCAGCTTGTCCATCGCCCAGGTGCCGATGTGGGTCGCGGTGAGGTAGCGGATGTTCGCGAAGTCGAAGCTGAGCAGCGACCCCAGGGAGGACGTCTCGAGCGTGGCGCGGATCCGGGCCAGCCGTTCGTCGCGGAGCCGGGCGAGGTCGACGCGCTGCTCCCAGTCGACTGCGTTGGGTCCGTAGGTTCGGATCATCGTGGGACCACCGTGAACTCATGTCGGGATACCCGGAGTCAAAGCCATCCGCCGCGTCAGTGTCAAGCAGTGGTTCACACTCTGTGTACAGTCACATCGCACACGAGAGAGCGAGGTGGGCGGTGACGACGGCTCCCGACCCACGCCCTGCGGCGGGACCCGGGCCGGTACGGCTCGGGCAGGCGATCCGAGCGGCGCGCGAGGCTCGGGGACTGTCCCTGCGCGAGCTCGCGCGCCGGGTCAACGTCTCCCCCAGCTTCGTCAGCCAGGTCGAGCGCGGCCAGGCCAATCCGTCGGTCGGCACGTTGTACGCCGTCGTCGCGGAGCTCGGCACGTCGCTGGACGACCTGATCGGTGACGCGGCACCGGACACCCCCGCCACCCGCGCTCCTCTGGCCGACCTGCCCGTGGACCGATGGCCGCGGATCGACGTACCGGTCCAGGGCGCCGAGGGCCGGGCGCGGGTCGAGATGTCGGGCGTGGTGTGGGAGCGGCTCACGCACGACCACGACCCGTTCGTCGACTTCCTGCACGTGGAGTACGCACCGGGCAGCGCGTCGTGCGCACCCGAGCAGCTGATGCGTCACGGCGGCAGGGAGTACGGCCATGTGATCAGCGGGCAACTGGACGTGCAGGTCGGCTTCGAGACCCATCCGCTCGGCCCGGGCGACTCCATCCACTTCGACTCGACGACCCCACACCGGCTGGCCAACCCCTACGACGAGCCCTGCACGGCGATCTGGTTCGTGCTGGACCGACGCGACGACGACCGGCTCACCGGCGCGGAGTGACGTCAGCCCCCACCTCGGATCCGGTCCCCAGCACCCGCAGCTGGAGCATGGCGACGAATCGCTGCTCGGGATCGGCGAGATCGATCTCCCCCACCTCGGCCACCCGACGCAACCGGTAGCGGAACGTGTTCGGATGGAGGAACAGTCCCTCGGATGCGGCGGTCACGTCGCCGAACGCCTCCAGCCAGGCTTGAAGGGTCTCGACCAGGTTGCTCTGGTGCTTGCGGTCGTACTCGATCAGGCGGGCCAGCGACCCCGATGGTCGGTCGCCACGGGCGGCCACCAGGTCACGGAGCTCGAGAACCAGCGCCTCGACCTGGATGTCCTGCAGCCGTGCGACCCGGCGTCCGCCTCCCCCCTCGCGCAGCACACGGAGGGCACGGTCCGTGCACGCTCGCGCGTGCGCCAGACCTGCGAGGTCGGCTGCCACCGGGCCGATGCCGACGACCGGTCGCAGGCGGTCCCCCACGCGCTCCAGGAAGTCGTGCGCGATGCGCACGGCGCGCTCGTCACCGTCGGCGCCCGCCCCGGCCACGGGCACGAGGCCGTAGGTGACGCCGCCGACCAGGGCAGCGGCCGAACCGGGGTGGACCGCGCTCAGGTGCAGCGCGAAGGCGTCGCTGAGCCGTTGCCGCTCGTGCGCGACGGCAGCGCCCGCCTCGGTCGACACGTCGCCGGTGGCGGAGATCGCGACGCCGAGCACCATGAGCCGTCGACCGGTCAGCCCCAACCGGTCCAGCGCGTCCCGGGCGCCGGTGCCGCCCTCCAACGCCGAGCTGAGCAGATCGGCGCGCAGCCGGCGCTGGACGTCGGCACCTGCTCGCACGCGCAGCAGGTGCAGCGCGACCAGCTTCGCGGCCTCGCACAGCGCCTCGGCGCGCTCCTCACTGAGTGGCCCGGGCACGGCGGCCCAGATCGACCCCAGCACCTCGTCCCCGGCCCGCACGGCGATCGCCACGCGGGGCATCGAGAACGCATCCTGCCCGTCCGGGATCGGGCTGATGAACACCGGGCGCTCGCTGCGGTAGAGCTCGCCGAAGACCCCGCGCTCGGTCAGGATCCGCGCGTAGCGCTCCGGCACCTGCCGGCCCAGGATCGTCTCGACCCGGGACGGGTCGGCCTCGTCCTGGCGACCCGAGAAGGCGAGGACCCGGGAGCTGCGGTCCTCGATGGTGATCGGAGCGTCGAGCAGCGAGGCGATCGCGTTGGCGACCGCGAAGAGGTCCCCCGACGGCAGCCCGCCCAGGGACTGGTCCTCGCCGGCACCGACGTCGCCCTCCGCGAGCAGGGAGCGCAGCATGGCGGCCAGGTGCGCCCAGGGCGCACCGCGGCTGAGTCCGAGCAGCGCCACTCCCGAGGTCTCCGCCGCCTCGCGGACGGCCGGGCTCAACGGCACCGGGGCACGTACGACGAGCGCGGCGGCGCCGGTCCGGCCCAGCTCCCCCAGCAGCGCGGCAACCTCCTCGGGATCGTCGAGGCCGACGCCGAGCACCAGAGCGTGGTCCGGCAGCACCGGGTCGTCCACGGGATCGTGGATCACCACGCCGCCGATCTCCTCAGCGGCCTCCGGGTCGCCGTGGACGAGGTCCAGCAACGTGGCGCCCAGGTCGTCGAGGATGCGGCCGAGGCTGGCGCGCGGCTTGGAGCTGCTGGCGGACAAGGCGAAGGACACTCTCGGACGAGGGGAGGACAGCCAGAGCCTACTTCGGTCCGGCCGTCCGCCACCCGGTCGCATGCGTGGCCCTCAGGTGCGGCGGTGGGCGCGCCCTCCGTAGTGCAGGTACGTCGGCCGGTCGTCACCTTCGTCGGGCGTGAAGAAGACGGCCAGCAGGTCGGCGTCCGCGATGGGCAGCTTGAGCAGGAAGGAGTCCTGGCGTTCCACCGGCTGCAGGGGCAGGTCCACCATCGGCGGCCATCCTTGCTCCAGTGCCACACCGTGGCTGGGCGTCACGGTGGCGACCAGCCGGTTCGTGCCATCGGCGTGTACGTCGATGGTGAGGCCCTCGCGAACGTAGGTGCCGGCGTAGCGCCCCGGCTCGGTCACCGAGTCGTCCCCCAGCGGGTCAGGGTCACGGCGCAGGGTGACACCGAGCCGTTGACCGAACAGCCAGTCCGCGAGCTCCCGGTAGAGGGTCAAGGCGCTCTCGACATTCGTCTGCAGGCAGAACCCGAACCGCTCGGCCGGCGCGACGCGCATGAAGGCGTTCTGCCCCAAGGAGTTCCCGTCGTGACCGATCACCTCGACGTCGCCCCAGTGGTCGAGGATCCAACCGAGGCCCCAGGCCTCGCCGAGGACGGTGTCGTCCACGAGCTCGACCTGCGGGTCTTGCATCGCCCTCACCAGGGCGGCGTCGAGCAGCCGTGACCCATCGGGCGCCAGTCCGCCCGACAGGTGCAGGTCGACGAACCGCAGGACGTCACCCGCGCTCGCGACGATCGCGCTTCCCATGGCGCCGAAGGCACGGTGCAGCCCCCAGGCTGGGGTGACGATCAACCGCGAGGGGTCTTCCGGGTCCGGAACGTGGCCGACCGCGACCGGGTGCACGATCGCCTCGTCCGCGAAGGAGACGGTCGAGGTGAGGCCGAGCGGGGTGAACAACCGGTCGCGCAGCGCCTGCTCGAACGAGACACCACTGAGGACCTCGACGAGACGGCCCAGGATCGCGTAGCCGCTGTTGCTGTAGCTCCAGATCCGGCCCGGGTCGACGATCTGGGGCAGGTCCGCGCAGTCCGCGACGTACCGTGCGAGGGCGTCGTCACCTCGTCCGGTGTCGGTGAAGTGATCACCGTCGAAGCCGCTGGTGTGCGTGAGCAGGTGCCTGACGGTGACGGTGTCGCGCGCCTCGGCGTCCTGGACCTCGAAGTCAGGCAGGTAGCGGCGGATGGGGGCGTCGAGGTCGACCTTGCCCTCGTCGACCAGCATCATCACGAGCGTCGCCGTGTAGACCTTGCCGATCGACCCGGGAAGGAACAGCGCGTCGGGGCGGGAGGGGCAGCCCGTGCGCTGGCTGAGGACCCCGGCGGCCACCTCCGTGAGCTGGTCACCGTCCAGCACGCTGAGCTGGGCGCCGGGAACGCCATGTGCGTCGATCAGTTCGGACAACTTCTTCTCGAGCTCGGCTGCTGAGAACACGGGTGGGCCTCCTTGGGTTACCTACACTGTAGGTCATCTTACCTACAGTGTAGGTACGGGTGTCAAGACGCGATACTCTTGCGCCGTGCCGACGCTGACTCGAGACCGCATCATCACGGCCGCCGTGACGCTGGCCGACCGTGACGGCTTCGGCGGCGTGACCCTCCGACGGATCGCCGCCGAGCTCGGCGTGCACGTCACGTCCCTGTACAACCACGTGCCCACCCGGGACGCGGTGACGGACGGCATCGTCGAGCGCCTGATCGACGAGGCGAAGCTGCCGACCTCTCCCGTGCCGTGGGAGGAATGGGTCCGCAGCTTCTTCGCCGCCATCGGCACCGTCGCGGCAACCCACCCCGGTGCGTTCGCCGCCCTCCAGCATCGTCCGGTCCAGGGTCCGCGTGCCGCGGCGTCGTTCGAGGTCGCCCTGGAGGCTTTCACCAGGGCCGGCCTGGCGCCCGAGGACGCCTACAGCGCGCTGAAGGCAGTCTCCCTGACGACACTGGCGGTCGCACTCGAGCGTGGGATGGCGGCACAGGGTGAGGCGGCGGAGACCGCCATCGAGGACCTCCCGCCCGAGGCGTTCCCCGAGATCCGACGCGCCGCGAGCATCTCCGACCCCGAGGCGGCCTGGTCGTTCAGCCTGGAGACCTTGGTCTCGGGACTGCGGTCGCAGGTGCGCCGGCACCGCCAGCGCTGACGACGCACTCGACTCGACGTCAGGCCGTGAGCCACTCCGTTCCGGTGGTGACGGCCTCGAGCTCGTCGGGCAGTGGGGAGACCCCCAGGCCGGGCCCGGTCGGGACGGCCAGGTGGCCGTCGTCGAGCACGAACGGCGGCGTGATGTCCGTGCGGTAGTAGCGCCCCGAGCCCGAGGTGTCCCCCGGGAGCGTGAAGCCGGGCAGTGCGGCCAGCGCGACGTTGGCCGCGCGACCGAGCCCGGTCTCGAGCATGCCGCCGCACCACACCGGGATCCCCTGCGCGACGCAGACGTCGTGGATGCGCCGGGCCTCGAGGTACCCGCCCACCCTGCCGGGCTTGATGTTGACGATCTGGCAGGCACCGAGCCGGATCGCGGCGGCGGCGGACTGCGCCGAGACGATGGACTCGTCGAGGCACACCGGCGTGCGGATCTGTTGGGCCAGGTCGGCATGCCCGAGCACGTCCTCCTCGTCGAGCGGCTGCTCGATCAGCAGCAGGTCGAACGGGTCCAGCCGGGCCAGGTGCCGAGCATCGGCGAGCGTGTACGCCGTGTTCGCGTCGACTTGCAGCAGCACGTCGTCACCGAACCGCTCGCGCACGGCGCCCACCGGCTCGACGTCCCACCCGGGCTCGATCTTCAGCTTGATCCGCACGTAGCCCTCGGTCACGTATCCGTCGACCGCGTCCAGCAGCGCCGGGATGCTGTCCATGATCCCGACCGACACCCCGCACGGCACCCGGTCCCGAACCGCCCCGAGCTCGCGGCCGAACGAGCGGCCAGCGGCGCGCAGCTCGGCGTCGAGGACGCCCATCTCGAGGGCCGCCTTGGCCATCCGGTGTCCCCTGAACGGGGCGAGCGTCCCGGCCACACCGTGCGCATCGATCGGCCCGCCGGCAGCGAGTGCCGGCACGAGGAACCGGCGCAGGACGTCGGCGGCCGCGTCGACGTACTCCGACGAGTAGAGCGGGTCCGACATCGCCACGCACTCGCCCCAGCCTTCGGCGTCGTCGGTCACCACCCGTACCAGGAGGACGTCGCGTGTCGTCTGCGTTCCGAAGGACGTCCGGAACGGCGCGACCAGCGGCATGGTGATGCGACGCAGCTCGACCCCGGTGAGCTTCATCGGTCCCTCCTGATGACGTACCAACCCGCGCGGTCGAAGCCGTCGATCCGCCCACCGTCGGCCACCAACGCGGAGAGCGCCTCGCGCACCGAGCCGCGCCAGCGCGCGGCGAGCCTGGGGTTCGCGGACCGGAGGGCGCCGATGTCCTGGGGTACGGCGACCAGCACCGTCTCCCCGTCCAGGTCTCCGTACAGCGGCGCGCCTTCTGGATCGATGCCGAGCCCGACCGTGGCCCCGGAGGCGAGCTCCTCGGCGATCTGCGCCGGTCGGTACCGGCCGGCGCAGGCCGCGACCACGGCGGGTTCGCGTAGCGGCCATCGCACCAACAGCCGGTCCGAGTCGTCGTCACCATTGATGGTGTCGAGCATCGGACCGTAGAAGTTCGGGAGGTACTCCGCCGGCTGTGCCCCCAGCTTGACGAGGTTGAAGTAGGCGTTGCGGCCGACCAGGGGGTCGAAGGTCCAGGCGATCTGCGAGACGCCACGAAGCAAGGCCCAGGAACGCTGGTGCAGCTTGAGAGCGAAGCCGATGTTGCGACCGCTCATCCCCGGCGCGACCCCCGCGATGTGGCTGTGCAGCGCGTCCTCGGCCGGGGCATGGAAGAAGCCGACACAGGCCCCGACCAGGCGGTCGCCGACGAAGGCTCCCGCCACGTAGTTGCCCGCCTTCGTGAAGGCGCGGAGCAGCTCCAGCGTCATCGGCGGATTGGCATCGCGCCCCCAGATCGTGGCGAACAGCTGGACGACCTCCTCGAGCTCGGCGAGCTGGGTGGCCTCGCGGACCGAGACCCCCGCCGCGCGGCCAGCGGCCTCTGCTGCCCGGACCGCGCGGTCCAGGTCGGAGTCGACGGCAGCCAGCTTGGTCACGGGGTCCATGCTGCTGAGGTTCTCTGGGCTGGTCATGGTCGCGCGGCACCAGACGTCTCGAGGGGGTTGGTCGGTTCGGCCAACAGGTCCGCGACGAGGGCCGCGAGCAGGGCGGTACGACCCGGCAGTGCGTCCACGAGGACGTGCTCGTCGTCGGCGTGGGCACCGCCCCCGACCGCGCCGAGTCCGTCCAGGGTGGGAGTGCCGACTCCCGCCGCGAAGTTGCCGTCCGACGCACCTCCGACGGCAGCCGGGACCGGCTCGGGGAGGCCGAGCCGTGCCGCGAGTGCGCACGCCCTGTCGAAGAGCTCGGCCGAGGCGGCAGCCTCGAGCGGGGGTCGGTTGGGGCCACCGGCCACGCGCAACGTGGCCCGCGGGACAACGGTGTGCAGCGAGTGCATGGCCGCGTCGACCCGTGCTTGCTCCGCCAGGGAGCGGACGCGGACGTCGACCGCGAACGATCCCTCCGCCGGGACCGTGTTGCTCGTGGTCCCGGCGGACATCACCGTGGGCGTGACCGTGGTGCCTGTCTCGGGGTCGCCGAGCGCCGACACGACGAGGGCCTGGTGGGCCAGCTCGAGGGTCGCGTTGACGCCTAGCTCAGGCTCGAGCCCGGCGTGTGCAGCGCGGCCGAGCACCTGGATGTCGTAGAGCGAGACGCCCTTGCGCTCGGTCTTGAGGGCGCCGCCGTCGGCCGAGGCCTCGAGCACCAGCGCCGCCGAGGCGGACCGGGCCTCCTCCTCGATCAGCGCGCGGGAGCTCAGCGACCCCAGCTCCTCATCCCCCGTCACCAGCACGGTGACGCCGTCTCGCTCGGCCATACCAGCCAGCGCGTGGAAGGCCATCGCCAGGCCCGCCTTCATGTCGAAGCAGCCCGGGCCGCGCACCACGCCGTCCTCCGCCGACCACGGCCGGGTCAGCAGCGATCCGAGCGGCCAGACTGTGTCGTGGTGGCCCAGGATCAGGACGCGCGACGGGCCGGAGCCGAGACGCCAGCGCAGATGGGTCCGGCCCTCGAGGACGACGTACTCCGGAGCGACGCCCAGACGAGCGGTGCCGATCCGGGCGACGACGTCCGCGGAGCGCGCCACCGCGGCGAGGTCAGCCGATGGCGACTCGCACTCGACGAGCTCGCGAAGGTCGTGCAGGAGCAGGCGGAGGTCCATCAGTCCACCCGCGGTGTGGCGCGAACGCCGAAGTGCACATAGCGCTCCCCGGTCGGCAGCTCGTAGAAGGTCACCGGCGCCCACGTCTCGGCCTCGGGCGGCTTGACCGCGAACAGCGCCGGCCCGACCGGAACCATGGCGTACTCCTCCACCGGGTCCGGCACCATCTCGGCCAGCGGCCCGAGGAGCGTGGTGCGCAGGGTCGGGCCTTCGGCGAGCACCTCCATGCGGACCGACTCGCGAGCGTACGTGCCCACGTACGGCGCCACGTCGACCTCGACCGGCTCCTCCGGCGGCGTGAACGGGTGCGACATCTCGACCTCGGCGACCTCGGCGAAGATCTCACGGTAGAGGTCCTCGTAGAGATCGCGGGTCTGTCCGCCATTGGTGAGCAGGGCGACCGCGATGCCCTGCTCGGGGAGGACGCGCAGGAAGGCCGCCTGGCCCAGGGTGTTGCCGTCGTGGCCGATCAGCCGGTGGCCGTGCCAGCCGAACCGGATCCAGCCCAGTCCCCAGGAGTCGCCGAGGATGTACTTGTCCGGCAGGTCCGCCTCGTGCCGCGTCATCGCCTCGGCGGACTCGGCCGACAGCACCCGGGTGCCGTCGGGGGCAAGGCCGCTGGACAGATGCATCCGGGCGAAGCCGAGCAGGTCCGCGACCGTCGCCTTCACCAGGCCGGCCGGACCGAGCGAGCGGGGCAGGTCCCACACGGGGGCCGGGACCTGCTCGCCCTCCATCTCGACGTGGCCGACCGCGGCCGCGTGCAGGATCGCCTCCTCGGACAGCGTCATCGTGCGGTTCAGGCCCAGCGGCGTGAACAGCCGATCCCGCAACGCCTGGTCCCAGGTCGCCTCGGTGAGCTTCTCGATCACCCGGCCGAGCAGCGAGAACCCGGAGTTGCAGTAGGACCAGGTAGCGCCGAGCGGGTGGTTCTGTGCGGCCTCGGCGAGCAGGTCGACGTACTTCTCGAGGCAGTCGTCGCCGCGGCCGGTGTCGGTGAAGACGTCTCCGTCGATGCCGCTGGTGTGGGTCAGCAGGTGGCGGATCGTGACGCTCTTGGTGACGTCCGGGTCGGACAGCCGCAGCTCGGGCAGCACCTCGGCGACCGGGGTGTCGAGGGCGAGCAGGCCCTCGTCGACCAGCTGCATGATGACCGTGGCCGTCCAGACCTTGGTGATCGAGCCGATCTGGAACACCGAGTCCGTGGTCGTAGGTGCGTCGGTCCGGTTGTTGAGAATGCCGTACGCGACGTCGACCACGTCGTCGCCGTCGAGGATGCCGAGCTGGGCGCCGGGCACGCGGTGGCGCTTCGCGAGCACCTCGAGCCGGCGCTGCCAGTGGGCACGATCGACGCGCGGCCGGCCGCCGCGCTCGACGTACTGCTCGACCCAGCCGACGACGCGGTTGTTGTAGTCGGAACGCTGCGACGGCGGTCCGAGCAGCGCGAACACGTGCGAGGCGTCCGGGTAGATCACCAGCTCCGTCGGGATGCCCCGCTCGCGCAGCGAGGTGTGCCACTGCTGGGCCTGGCCGACCGGGCACGTCAGGTCGTCCTTGCCGTGCAGCACCAGCGTCGGCGTGGTCACACGGTGGACGTTCGTGATCGGCGACATCGCGGCGTAGCGCTCCACCTGCTCCCACGGCGGTCCGCCGAGCTCGTAGGCGCTCATGCAGGTGCCGTCGTCGCAGGTGCCGTACATGCTCACCATGTCGCTGACGACGCCACCTGCGACACCGGCCTTGAACCGGTCGTCGTGGCCGGTGAGCCAACAGGTCATGAAGCCGCCGTAGCTGTAGCCGGTGACCGCAAGTCGGTCGGGGTCGGCGAGGCCCTCCGCGACCAGGGCGTCGATCGGCTCCAGGAAGTCGTTCGCGTCCGCGACGCCCCAGGCGCCGTTGACGGCGTCGTAGAACTCCTCGCCGTAGCCGTCGCTGCCGCGCGGGTTGACGAGCAGCACCGCCCAGCCCTGCGCCGCGAGCTGCTGGTGGTAGAGGTGCATCTCGTCCGCCGCCGCGTTCCAGGCGTTGTGCGGACCGCCGTGCACGTCGAGCAGCAGGGGCAACGGGCCGGTGCGTTCCGGATCGCGGACCAGCCAGGCCTGGACCTCCGTGCCGTCGGAGATCGTGAAGGTCCGGTCCTCGCGGGCGAACAGCTCGACGTCGCCGAGCGCGGCGCCGTGGTCGGTCAGCACCGTCTCGGTGCCGGACGCCAGGTCGAGGGCGACGAGCTCGCCGTACGACGTGGGCGTGCCGAGCGCCACGACGGCCGTGTCGCCGACGACCGAGAGCCCGGAGACGACGCGGCCGTCTCCCGCCAGCAACGGACCCTCGTGCTCGCCGACTGTCCAGAGGTGGGTGCACCCGCGGTCGCGCAGGCAGAACAGCAGCCGACCGTCGCCGGCCTCCTGTGGCCGGCCCCCGGGGTACGCCGGGGCGCCCGCCATCACGTTGCGGTCGAGATGGGCCGTGAGGCTGACCGGCTCGCTGCCGTCGAGCGGGACGCGGAGCAGGTGCTGGTGGCCCACCGGGTCGCCCGGATACCCGACGACCAGGAGGCTGGCGCCGTCGCGGGCGAAGGACACCGCGCCGGCGACACCTTCCGCAAGCGCGACGATCTGGGGCAGCGCCTTGGCGTCGTCGACGTCCAGCATGTGCACGGCCGTGCGGAAGGTGAGGTCGCTGTCCGCGCCGACCTTCCGGGCGAACGCCACGGTGCGGCCGTCCGGCGACCACGCAGGCTGGCCTGCATGCTCGCGACCGTCGGTGACCTGGCGGCAGGCGCCCGAGGCGAGGTCGAGGACGTGCAGCTGGCTGCGGACCGCGCCGACCAAGCCGGCGCCGTCCGCCTGGTAGTCGAGGCGCTGCGCGACCAGCGGTCCGGAGCCGTCCGTCGGGTCCACCGAGGCGGTGAAGGCGAGCCGGGCGCCGTCCGGGCTCCACACCGGCCCGCCGGCGCCGAGCGGCAGGTCGGTGACCTGCTCGGGCTCCCCGCCGTCGGCGGCCAGCACGTGCACCTGGTCCTCGCGGAGGAACGCCAGGCGGGAGCCGTCGGCCGACCACACCGGGGCGGTGTCGTGGTGGCCGGACGTCAGGCGGCGCGGCGTCCCTCCCGCGACCGGGACGGTCCAGAGCTGGTCGACATTGCGGTCGCCCTCGTCGTCGAGCGTGCGGAGCACGTAGACGACGCGGGTGCCGTCGGGCGACAACGCTGGCTGGGAGGGGACCGCGATCGCGGTCAGGTCGTCGATGCGCATACGTCGGGTCATCCGTGGCTCCTACGTCCAGGCACGGCGGCGAGCAGCTCGCGCGTGTAGTCGTGGTCGGGGTGGGCGAGCACCTCGCTGGTCGGTCCCTGCTCGACGATCCGGCCGCGGTGCATCACCGCGACGTGGGTCGCGACGTACCGGACCACCGCGAGGTTGTGGGAGATGAACAGGATCGAGAGCCCGAGCTCGCGCTGGAGCTCGCGCACCAGGTTGAGGACGGCGCCCTGGATGGAGACGTCGAGCGCCGAGGTGATCTCGTCAGCGATGACCACCTCGGGGCGCCCGGCGAGCGCCCGGGCCAGGGCCACCCGCTGCCGCTGGCCACCGGACAGCGCCCCCGGCCGCATCGCGATCCGGTCCGGGGTGAGGTGCACCAGCTCGAGCAGCCGGACGACCTCGGCGCGCTGCTCGGCGCGCGAGGTCCCGGGCGGGATCGCCTCCGCCACGCTCTCGCCGATGCTCATCCGTGGGTCGAGCGAGGAGTACGGGTCCTGGAACACCATCTGCAACGGCCGGTGCCGGCCGCGGGTGGGGACCGGCTCGCCGTTCAGCGTGATCCGGCCGGAGTCCACCGGGGCGAGCCCGACCGCGGCGCGCGCGAGCGTGGACTTGCCGGACCCGGACTCACCGACCAGGCCGAGAACCTCACCGGACGGGACCGTCAGGCTCACCTGGTCCACGGCAGTCGTGCTGCCGTAGCGGACGGTGACGTCGTCGAACCTCAGCTCGCTCATGGCACCTCCACGTCCTCCAGCTCGCGGTCCTCGATCTCGA
Organism: uncultured Actinomycetota bacterium; assembly: GCA_963804845.1. Lineage (GTDB taxonomy): Bacteria > Actinomycetota > Actinomycetes > Propionibacteriales > Nocardioidaceae > Nocardioides. Next base: position 117,014 of record CAWDSA010000002.1, read on the forward strand.
GGAGGATCGGCTCGCCGGCGTGCCAGCAGGCGACCCGCCGGCCCGTGTCGTCGGCGACCAGCGCCGGTTCCTCGGCGCGACACTGTGCGGACGCGAGCGGGCATCGAGCGGCGTACGCACAGCCGGGCGGTACGGCGGCCGGGTCGACCGGACGGCCCGGGATCACTGCGAGCGGTTCGGCGAGGTCGGTGTCCATGTGCGGGACCGCGGCGACCAGCGCCCGGGTGTAGGGGTGTCGGGCGGCGGTCTCCAGCTCGGCGGCCGGGAGGTCCTCGACGATCTGACCGGCGTACATGACCAGCACCCGATCGCACACCTCGCGGACCACCGTGACGTCGTGGCTGATCAGCACTAGTGCGACGTCGTCGGCGTGACGGATCGAGGCGAGCAGATCGAGCACCTGCTGCTGGACGGTCACGTCGAGTGCCGTCGTCGGCTCGTCGGCGACGATCAGGGCGGGACTCCCCATCAGCCCCATGCCGATCATCGCGCGCTGGCGCATGCCGCCGGAGAACTCGTGCGGGTACTGGTGCGCCCGCTTCTCAGGGTCGGGGATCCGCACCGCACGCAGCCTGTCGACGGCACGGGCGAGCGCCGCCTTGCGGCTGTAGCCCTGGTGGTGCCGGGCGACCTCGGCGAGCTGTCCGCCCATGCGCCGGGTCGGGTTGAAGGAGGTCATCGGGTCCTGGAACACCATCGCCAGGGACGTGCCGAGCAGATGGCGGTGCGCCCGGGCTCCGGAGCCGCGCAGGTCGGTGCCGAGCAGCTCGAGCCGCTCAGCGTCGACGCGACCCGAGTCGTCGACGAGGCGGGAGACGGCGAGCGCGGTCAGGGACTTACCGGATCCCGACTCCCCCACGACACCGACCGCTTCGCCCCGGCGGACCCCGAACGAGATCCCTCTGACCGGGCGGATCGGCCCGTGCGGACCGGGGAAGGTGACGTGCAGGTCGCGGACGTCGAGCACCAGGTCGCCGGGGGCGTGCCCGGGTCCCTCGACCGACTCCTCGGTCTCGAGCGCTGCCGGGACCGGCGGGGGCGCCGGGATCCCGCCCACCACCCCCACGCCGAGGGCCTTGGCGACCGACTCGCCGAACAGGTTGAACGAGAGACCCGCGAGGATGACCGCGACGCCGGGAGCGAGTGCGGCGGCCGGGTTGATGTAGAGCGACGCGATGCCGTCGAAGAGCAGGCGGCCCCAGTCGTAGTCGGGCTGTTGCACCCCGAGGCCGAGGAACGACAGGCCCGCGAAGGACAGCAGCGCGCCGCCGGCCCCGATCGTTGCGTTGACGACCAGGGGCTCGGAGATGTTGGGGAGCACGTGGCGGAACAGGATGCGCAGCCGGCCGACACCGGCGACCTGGGCGGCGGCGACGTAGTCACGGGAGCCGACGGAGGCGACGAGGGTCTGGGTGAGCCGGGCGAACGCCGGTGCGCCCGCCAGTCCGATCGCCAGCACGGCGCCGGTCGCGCCGACCCCGAAGATCACGGCGAAGAACAGTGCGAGGAGCAGGCCCGGGAACGCGACGGCGAGGTTCACACTGGCGTTCACGGCGCGTCCGGCGCGTCGGCCGAGCACGAAGGACGCAGTGCCGAACAGCAGGCCGATGACGACCGCGATCACCGTCGCGGCCAGCGCCAGCTCGACGGAGAGACGGGTGGCGACCAAGGTGCGGAAGAAGATGTCGCGCCCCAGGTTGTCGGTGCCGGCCCAGTGCTCCGCGGAGGGTCCGTCCAGGATGTTGCCGGTGTCGACCGCGTTCGCCTCGTCGGTCCACAGGAGCGGGGCCACCACGGCCAGCACCAGCACGCCGACCGTGAGCAGGGCCGCGGAGAAGCCCAGCGGCGTGCGCAGCACGCTCCCCCAGCGCCGCACCTCAGTCCTCCCTGATCAGCGAGCGGGGATCGAGCAACGCCAGTGCGACGTCGACGAAGGTGTTCACGAGCAGCACCCCGACGCCGTACACCAAGACGATGGCCTGCACCACCTGGTAGTCCTTGTTGAGGATCGACGAGACGATGGTGCTGCCGAGGCCCGGCCAGGCGAAGACGTTCTCGACCAGCACCGTCCCCGCCACCATGGCGCTGAGGAACAGGCCACCCAGGGTGAGCGACGCAGTCAGCGCGTTGGGCAGGGCATGGCCGAGGTAGAGCGTGCGCGCCGGGAGCCGCTTGGAGCGCCCGGTGCGGATGAAGTCGGCCTCGAGCACGGCCACCATCTCGACCCGGATGATCCGGGAGAGGATCGCGGCCGGCCCGATCGCCAGCGCCAGCACGGGCAGGACGTACGCCGATGGGGTGTCGTTGCCGGCGACCGGGAGCCACTCGAGGCTGACACCGAAGACGTAGACGAGGCCGACACCGACGAGGAAGTCGGGGATGGTCCCGAGCACCACCGTGCTGCCCGTGAACGCGAGCTCCGAGCGGCGGCCGTGGCCGCGCCGGGTGAGCACGCCGATCGAGACGCCCAGCGGCACCGCGACGGCGACCGCGAGGAGAAATCCCAGCAGCGCCAGCTGGAGCGTGGCCGGCAGCCGCTGCGCGATGACGTCCGAGACCGGGAGCTGGGAGATCATCGAGGTGCCGAGGTCTCCGTGCAACAGGTTCTGCAGGTAGTGCCAGTACTGCACCAGGATCGGGTCGTCGAGACCCATCTCCTCGCGCTTGGCCGCCACCAGCGCTGCCGGCGCGGTCGGACCGAGGGCCGCCCGCACCGGGTCTCCCGGGATCAGGTGGATCATGAGGAACGACGCCGTCACGAGCACCCAGAGCGAGACCAGCAGGCGGCCGAGACGGCGTACCCCGAACCGAACCCACGGGTGGGAGCGGACTCCCACCCGTGGTGCCGGGGCGACCGAGCTCGCCACCGTCATCAGCTGCTCCGCAGCATCCGGATGCTCGTCGGGATCAGCTGACCGGGGGTCTCGAACTCGGCGCCGTTGCCGAAGGTCTTCACCTTGTTGTTGGCGAAGGGCACGATGTCGGCCGCCGCGACCAGTGCGGACTCGGCCTGGAGCCAGGTGTCACAACCCTCGACTCCGGGCAGCGCGCTGGCCTCGTCGACGCCCGCGGCGTAGTCGGGGTTGTCGATCCCGGAGAAGTTGGCGCCGCCGTCGGCCGCGCCCGGACCCGACAGGAACGGGACGAGCTGGTCGGGGCTGTTGACGTTCAGCGGGACCCAGGCGATGTCCCAGTCGCCGGTCTCGAAGATCGCACCCTGGAGCGCGGTCTCGTCGACGCCCTTCGCAGTCACCGTGGCGCCGGCGGCCTCCCACTGCTGGACGGCGAGCTCGGCGGCGGCCGCGACGCCGCTGCCGGCGGCGCTCGAGTAGAGGAAGGTCAGCTCCGGCAGGTCGGAGAGCACGGCCGTCGCCGCCTCCACGTCCTGGGCCGGGAGCGAGCCGGAGACCGAGTCGCCCGGGCACGAAGCCGGCTCGATGACGGCGAGCGTGGTGGCCGGCGTGCCGGCGTCCGCGGTCGACACCGACGCGAGCTCGGCGAGGTCGAGCGCCTGGGTCAGCGCCATCCGGACCTCGGGGTCGCTGGTCGCGTGGCCGTCGTTGTGGTTGTACCACTGCTCGCCCACGAGCGCGGGGGTCTCCGCCACGAACAGGTCCTGCGCCTCGAGGCGCTCGACGTCAGGCCCCTGGATCTGGGCGGCGTTCACCTCACCCGACACGAGCAGGTTGGCGGCAGTGCCCTCGTTCTCCACGATCTTCATGACCACGGTGTCGGGCATGCCCTCCTCCGCCGTCGTCGCGCCGTCCGGGCCCCAGGTGTAGTCGTCGCGGATCTGGTAGGTGTAGTGGTCGCCCGGGACCGCCTCGGTCAGCTCGTAGGGGCCGGTGCCCGCGGTCGAGTCGGCGAGGGACTCGCGGTCCTGCAGACCTGTGTCGCAGACCATCGAGAGGCTGGCGAGACCGTTGAGCACGAACGGGGCGGGCTCGGCCAGGGTGATCGTCACGGTGCCGGCTGCGTCGTCGGCCTCCGCGGTCGCGCCGACCGGTAGGAACGTGCCGAGGAACGGGCTCTTGTTCTTCGGGTCCGCCACGTACGCGATGTTCTCGGCGACGGTGGACGCGGTGAAGTCGCTGCCGTCGGAGCAGGTGATCCCCTCGTTCAGGGTGAGGGTGACCGTGGTGTCGTCCACGCTCCACTCCGTGGCCAGCTGGGGCCGGATCTCACCGGACTCCTCGTCGACCGTGATCAGGTTGTCGTAGCCGAACTGACTGACGGTGAACAACTGTGTGCCGGCGGACGAGTGCGGGTCCAGGTTCCCCGGGTCTCCCTTGAGGGCCATGGTGAAGGTGCCGCCGTCGGCGTACTGGCTGTCCCCTTCCTCGCTCGTGCCGGGGTCGTCGCCCCCGCCGCCGCAGCCGGCAAGGAGGGCGGCGGTGACGCAGATGCCGAGGGCTGTGGCGGTCAGCTTCATGGGCATGATCCTCTGTTCGTAGCGGTGATGGGTCAGGCTCCGGCGCGCCGGACGGCGCGGCCGACGTGCAGGTACAGGGCGCGTCCCTCGCGGTCGTCGCCGATGAAGGCATGCGGCATGTGCATGCCGCGGTCGGGTTCGACGTTGATCAGGCTGTCGCCCCGGTAGTGGACGAGCTCCTTGCGCTCGGGCTTCTCGCCGAGCTCCTCGAACAGTCCCTTCGGGACCTGCTCGATCCAGATCCGGCCGTCCTCGTCCTGGCTGACGTTGAGGTCGGCGACCTCGGACGAGTACGTGCCGACGTAGCGTCCGGCGTCGATGCGCTCCGGCTCGGCGGTCGGTGCAGGGAGGGCCGGCAGCTCGGTGTCGGTGAGCACGCTGACGAGGTGGCCGACCACGTCGTGGTAGAGCGAGATGATGTCGCCACCGTTGGTGAGCAGCGCGACCGCGACGCCGGCCTCGGGGACGATGCGCAGGAAGGCCGACTGGCCGATGGTGCCGCCGTCGTGGCCGATGATCTCGCCGTTGGCGGTGTCGAACCGCTCGAAGCCCAGGCCCCACGAGTCGCCCATCAGGCCCAGGTAGGGCAGGTCCACCTGGCGTTCGTGCATGCGGCCGGCGGTCCCGGGCGCGAGCACCTGGGTGCCGTCGCCGGCCTTGCCGTCCTCCAGGTGCATCCGGGCGAACGCGATCAGGTCGCGCGGCCGCATCGCGAGCATCGAGCCGGCGGGGGCGTTCGAGCGGGCCAGCGCCCAGACCGGCGCGGGCTGGTACCCGGTGCCGGGCTCGAGCTCGATGTGACCCATCGCGGCGCGGAACATGATCGCCTCGTAGGGGCTGGTCGCCGCGTGGGTCAGCGCGAGCGGATTGATCAGGTGCTCGCGCAGGCACTCGTCGTACGGCTTCTCCCGCAGCACCTCGACCAGGCGGCCGAGCACGCAGAAGCCGGCGTTGTTGTACGAGAACAGCTCCCCCGGTGCGAACAGCTGGGGGACCTCGTGGAGCACACCGAGGTACTTCTCCACCGCGTCGTCGCCGGGACCGGTGTCGGTGAAGATGTCGCCCTCGAAGCCAGCCGTGTGGGACAGCAGCTGGCGGGTCGTGATCTGCGCGGCCGCGCTCTCGTCCAGGATCTGGAAGTCCGGCAGGTAGGTGCGGATCGGGGCATCGAGGTCGACCTTGCCCTCGTCGACGAGCTGCATCACGAGCGTGCTCGTCCAGAGCTTCGTGATCGACCCGATCTGGAAGACCGAGTCCGGCGTGGCCTCCACTCCGGTGGACCGGTTCAACACGCCAGCGGCGGCGTCGACGACCTCGCCACCCGCGAGCACGGCCACCGCCGCGGCCGGTACGTCGTACTTCTCGATCAGCCTGGGCAGCTCGTCGGCGAGCCAGGCCTGCACTTCAGGCAGCGTGGTCATGAAGAGTCAACCTACCGACGCTCCGACGCTCACCATTCGTCCAGCACGACAAGAAACCCTAGGTTGAACTGTCCTCATGCACAGGTTTGGTGACGTCACGGGTGAGCCGGCTCTCGACCCCTCCTCACGCGATCTTGCGGCGGTAGGTGGCCATCGCGAGGGCGTACGCGGCGAGCAGGATGGCGAGGCACCACGCGAGCGCGATCCAGATGTCGGTGGTCGCCGACTGCTGTGAGAACAGGTCGCGGATCGCGTCGACGATCGAGGTCACGGGCTGGTTCTCGGCGAAGGCGCGCACCGGACCCGGCATGGTCTCGGTGGGCACGAACGCGGAGCTGATGAACGGCAGGAAGATGAGCGGATAGGCAAACGCGCTCGCCCCGTCCGCCGAGCTCGCGGTGAGGCCGGGGATGACGGCGATCCACGTCAACGCCAGGGTGAACAGGACCAGGATGCCCGCCACTGCGAGCCAGGCCAGCGGTCCCGCGCCCGACCGGAAGCCCAGCAGGAGGGCGACCAGCACGACGACGACGATCGAGATCAGGTTGGCGACCAGCGACGTGAGCACGTGCGCCCACAGGACGGACGAGCGTGCGATCGGCATGGACTGGAACCGCTCGAAGATGCCGCTCTGCATGTCCAGGAAGAGCCGGAACGCGGTGTAGGAGATGCCGGAGGCGATCGTCATGATCAGGATGCCCGGCAACAGGTACGTCGCGTACGAGTCCGACCCCGAGCTGATCGCGCCACCGAACACGTAGACGAACAGCAGCATGAAGGCGATCGGCATGATCGTGGTCGTGATGATGGTGTCGAGGCTGCGCGTGATGTGGCGCAGGGAGCGTCCGAGCAGGTAGCCGGTGTCGCCGAAGAAGTGCGTGGTCATGGTGGTTTCCTAGGTGTTCGTTCCGACGAGGGCGAGGAAGACGTCCTCGAGCGTGGGCTGCTTCTCCACGTACTCGACCGTGGCGGGCGGGAGCAGCTGCTTGAGCTCGGCCAGGCTGCCGTCCACGATGATCCGGCCCTCGTGGAGGATCGCGATCCGGTCGGCCAGCTGCTCGGCCTCGTCGAGATACTGCGTCGTGAGCAGCACCGTGGTGCCGTGCGCGGCGAGATCCCTCACGGCCTGCCACACCTCGAGGCGTCCCTGCGGGTCGAGCCCGGTCGTGGGCTCGTCGAGAAAGATGACCGGCGGGTTCCCGATCAGGCTCATCGCGATGTCGAGCCGGCGGCGCATTCCCCCGGAGTACGTCGACACCCTGCGGTCCGCCGCGTCGGTGAGCTGGAAGCGCGTCAGCAGGCCTTCGGCAATCCGGCGTGCGTCCTTCTGGTGCCGCAACCGGGCCACCAGCACCAGGTTCTCGCGGCCGGTGAGGATCTCGTCCACGGCCGCGAACTGTCCGGTGAGGCTGATGGACTGCCGAACGTCCGCGGGCTGCGTGGCGACGTCGAAGCCATCGATGGCGGCCGTTCCGGCGTCCGCCCTGAGCAGCGTGGACAGGATCTTCACGACCGTGGTCTTGCCCGCGCCGTTGGAGCCGAGCAGGGCGAAGATGCTGCCGCGCTCGACATCCAGGTCCACGCCGCGCAGCACCTCCAGGTCGCCGTACGACTTCTCGAGGCCCTGCACGTGGATGGTGCTCATGCCTGCTCCTCGGCCGCGCGATCGATGGCCTCGGTCAGCCGCGCCCGCTCCTTGTCGATCCACTGCTTCCCGGAGTAGGCCCGCACAAAGGTCTCGGCGAAGTCGACCGGGTCGTCGCCGACGATCACTCGGACCGGTGTGCCGTCGGCGACGGCCCGCTCCCAGAGCTCGACGAAGTCGCCCGTCATCTTGATGATGGTCTCGCCGTCGACGACGCCCCCGCTGTACATGAAGTAGCGCTGGAGCGCCTTCGCAGCGGCGCCGTACGGCTCGGGGAGGGCCTCGATCCGGGCCTGGTAGGCCTTGTACTGCTTCTTCTCCGCAAGCGATCCCGTGAGCTTCTCGATCCACATGGTCAATTCCCCTCGTTCCGGAGCTGTTCAAGTTGTTCTGTGAGGAAGCTCCAGGTCCTCCAGAAGTCTTCGAGGTAGTCGCGACCCTGAGCGTTGAGGGAGTAGACCTTGCGCGGCGGACCCTTCTCGGAGGGCACCTTCTCCACGTCGACGTAGCCGCGCTGCTCGATCCTGATGAGCAGGGCGTAGACGGTGCCTTCGGCGATGTCGGAGAAGCCCTTGTCGCGCAGCCAGGCCGTGATCTCGTAGCCGTAGGCGGACCGCCCGGACAGGATCGCGAGAACGATCCCCTCCAGCGTCCCCTTGAGCATCTCGGTCACCTGCTTGCCCATGGAGCACCTCCTCGTTCAACTACTCAGTGTGATTGACTACTGGTAGATAGTAACACTGAATAGCGGTCGCGCAAGCCGTGCCCTTGCGACCCAGAAGTCGGTTGCCGGACGCCACCCTCGGCGGGACACTCGCACCATGTCCGTCCTGCTCCCCGCGGGACTTCCCGCCGGGTTCACGCTCGAGCCGGCGACCGGTGCCCACGTCGGCGAGGTGTTCTCGATGTGCGCCGCCGAGCTGGCCGCGGCGTTCGGGTTCTGCCCCGAGACCGTCGAGGACACCAGGGCCTACCTCGAGCCACCCGCGGTGAGCGACTGCCAGCAGTTCGTCGTCCGCGACGCCGACGGTTCAGTGGTGCAGTGGTGGGGCGCGGTCCACGACCCGGGTGACCCGGTCGTCTTCACCTGGATCCGCGGCCACCCACGGCTGACGGCCACCACGGCCACCGCGCTCGCCGACATCTGGTGGGTGACGATGCAGCCGTGGATCCGCAGCCACGCCGAGGACGGGGACGACCAGATCGACGTACGCAGCGGGTGTGCCGCAGGGAGCGAGCCTGCGCACCGACACCTGGACAACGCCGGGTTCACGCACGCGCGCACCTTCTGGGAGATGCTCGGCCCGGTCACCGACGCCGCCCGCGCAGCTCCGGAGATACCCGGGCTGACGATCGTCGCGACCGACGACACGCACACGGTGCACCGGGTCCTCAACGAGGGTTTCGCCGGGCACTGGGGGTTCACGCCACTGGAGTACGACGTCTGGATCGAGGTCGAGCAGTCGCTGCCCGGCGCCGACCCGAGCCTGTGGTTCCTGGCCGAGGTCGAGGGTGTCCCCGCGGCGGCGATGCTGTTGAGCCGGCGGCTGCAGTCCGAGGGGGCGATGTACGTGACAGAGCTCGCGACGCTGGAGCCGTACCGCCGCCGCGGGATCGCGTCCGCGCTGCTCGCGCTGGCGTTCGACCGCGCCGCCGGCGAGGGGCTCGGCCAGCTGTCACTGCACGTGGACTCGGAGAACAGCCACGACGCCCCGTCGGTGTACCAGAAGGCCGGGCTGGGGGTGAGGTGCGCCTTCCACGCCTACACCCGGTTCCTGTCTCGGTGAGTGCCCGTTGGTGGGGTCAGGGCTCAGCGGACGAGCTGATCGAGGACGCGCCTCGAGGCGGGTCACCGTGCCGTCGACGTCGGAGAGCTTGTCGAGGCCGAAGAGTCCGATCCGGAACGACGAGAAGTCATCGCCTTCACCGCACATGAGTGGCACGCCAGCGGCCACCTGAAGGCCCACCTGTTTGAGCTTGGCGCCGCTGCGGATCTCCGCATCGTCGGTGAAGGCCACCACGACGCTCGGTGATGCGAACTCCTCTGCCGCGACGGACGGGAATCCGCGATCGGCGAGCCCGGTGCGGACTCGCGCGCCCAGACCGATCTGGGCTCGGCGCAGATCCTCGAGGCCGGCGTCGTAGGTCTGGCGCATGAGCTCACCGTCGTGCGCCAACGCGTCGGTCGGCATGGTGGCGTGGTAGGGCGTGAGCCCCTCCAGGTAGGCCTCAGTGACCGTGAGCCACTTCTGCAGATCGGCAGCAAAGCTCGTCGAGGTCGTCGACATGACGGCGGCACGCCCGGCTTCGCCGAGCATCACGAAGCCGGCGCACGGCGATCCGCTCCATCCCTTCTGCGGTGCGCTGAGGAGGACGTCGACCCCGAGGTCGGTCATGTCGACCCAGAGCGCCCCCGACGCGATGCAGTCGAGGACCATGAGCCCACCCACCTCATGCGTGGCCGCAGCGACGGCGCGGAGGTAGTCATCGGGCAACAACATCCCGGCCGCCGTCTCGACGTGCGCCGCGAAGACGACCTCGGGGCGGGAGCGCTTGATGGTCTCGACCACCTCGTCGATCGGCGGGGGCACCCATGGTGCGTGCCGCGCGTCGGAGGTCGGCCGGGCGAGGCAGACCTGCGCGTCCGAAGGAATGTTCCCGGCGTCGAAGATCTGCGACCAGCGGTAGGAGAAGAGGCCGGTGCGGACCACGAGACATCGCCGCCCGGTCGCCAGCTGTCGTGCCACCGCTTCCATGGCGTAGGTGCCGCCACCCGGGACGACCGCGACGGTCTCGGCGTGGTAGGTCGTGCGTAGTACGTCGACGATGTCCTGCATCACCGCGACGAAGCGCTTCGACATGTGGTTCAGCGCAAGGTCAGTGAAGACGACCGAGTACTCGAGCAGGCCGCCGGGATCGATGTCGGGTCGAGGCAGGGTCACGCCAGCAGGCTCCCACAGGCTTCCCGACCCCGTCTCCGGAGGGCTGGACCCGACCTCGCTCGCACAACGCGTCGTGCGCCGCGAGGGCCTCTCCGACTTGACCGCACCTGCTGGGATGAGCCCATGGAGCTCACCGAACGACTACGCCGGTTGCCGCCGAATCCGCGAGTGGTCGTCAGCGGGAACCACGCAACACCGTGGCACACGCTGGGTCTGGTCGACGCGGTGTTGCCCTCGTACCGATTGTGGATGTTGAACGCACAACCGGGTCTCCCCGACCGCGACGGTGTTGTGCTCGAGACCCCCTTCGTCGGGCCAGGGATGAGGCGTAGCCCCAGGCTGAGCTACGTGCCCTCGCGGCTCTCGTTGGTGCCGCAGCTGCTGAAGTCCGTCACACAGCCGGACGCTGTCGTCGTGCACACGACCCGACCTCGGCGCGGGAAGGTGTCGCTCGGGACCGAGGTCAACGTCCTCCCGGCCGCGATCGAAGCTGTGCGGCAGCGCAACGGCCTGGTGGTCGCTCAGGTCAACGAGCAAATGCCGTGGACGTACGGCGACGCCGAGCTCGAGGTGGACCTGGTTGACGTCATGATCGAGGCCGACGAACCGCTCACGCACGCCCCGGCGTCGGTTGTCGACGACCAGTCGAGGTTCATCGGTGGACTGGTCGCCGACCGAGTTCCAGACGGCGCCACTCTGCAGGCCGGTATCGGCGCAGTGCCCGACGCGACCATGCATGGGCTGGTGCGCAGGCGGAGCCTTCGGATCTGGACCGAGATGTTCTCCGACTCAGTGCTCGCCCTGGAACGGGCCGGTGCGCTCGACACCGCCGTGCCGATCACCGCCTCGTTCCTGTTCGGGTCCGAGGAGCTGCTCGACTGGGTGAACGCCAATGACCGCGTCCACATGACACGGACCGAGGTCACCAATGATCCGGGCCGGATCGCACAGAACCCAGCCATGGTCAGCGTCAACACCGCCCTGCAGGTCGATCTCTTCGGGCAGGCGAACGCGTCCCGGATCCAGGCTCGCATCCACTCCGGGTTCGGCGGCCAGACCGACTTCATCGTGGGCGCCCTGCACAGCCCTGACGGGCAGGCGATCATCGCACTGCGGTCCTGGCACCCCAAGGCAGACGTGTCAACGATCGTGCCGCTCGTGGACGAGCCGGTGACCTCGTTCCAGATGAGCGCCGTCGTCACCGAGCAGGGCGTGGCCGAGGTCTTCGGGCGCAGCCAGTACGAGCAAGCGCGGCAGCTGATCGACCATGCCGCTCACCCGCGTGTCCGCGACGAGCTGCGTGAGGAAGCGGTTGAGCTGGGTCTCTACTCAGACTGAATCGGCCCGTGTGCTGTCCTCGCCCACACGCGCCTGTTTCTCGGACTCGCCCCGAGTCAGTTGACGGCGGTCAGGCGTGCGCAGCGACGGGCAGCGGCCGCGTCGAACCCATCAGCCCTTCCTGGCGCGCCACGAGGGCCGCCAGCCCGATGGTCGCGAAGGCGGCCAGCACGTTGATCGACAGCATCGAGATGCTCTTCACCAGCACGAACGTCTCGAGGGTCTGCGACTGCAGCAGCCACAGCGTCATCGTCGCCTTCGCCAGCCCGAGCACCGCCCAGAGGATCGTCAGGTTCCGGAAGAGACGCACGATCCGCGGGCGTGCCGCCAGCTCGTGGTCCATCGGGTAGAAGTCACCGGCGAGCCGCGCCACCATCGGGCGGGCACTGGCGAGCGAGAGCAGGAACAGCCCTGCGACGACGCCGTCGCTGATGACCGGCTGGAGGAAGTACAGCCACGTGCTGTCCGCTACGAGCGAGAGCGCGGTCCGGCCCGTCAGGAGGATCGCGGCGAGGATCAGCAGACCCGACGTCCGCCGCCGCGTCACCGCCCGCCACGCGATGGCGCCGTACGACCACACGAGCGCGGCGATGATCGCGGTCCACACGCCGACGAGGACGAAGACGCCGTAGAAGACGACCGCGGGGATGACCACGGCGATCAGCAGGCTCAGAGAGACGCGCTTGATCACGGCCACCAGGCTCGGCCGGTGCGGCGCCTCGGCGCCGAGCTGAGGTGTGGCGGGGGTGAGGGTGGGCAGTGTGCGGAGGGGGGCCAAAAGGAATCGATCCGGCCGCCGGCGGAAGCCGGGGCATGAGTGTCGTTCGCCGCGAAATGACGACGTGAACTCGCCGTCTGCGGGTTCCTCGGCGCCTCCAACCGTACGCCGTACCTCCGCTGGTCGACGCATCTCGGGCCGCGCACCGTACGACGTCCGGCCCCCGGGCACATCCTCAGGCGATCTTGCGGTGGAAGGTAGCCGGTGCGAGGGCGTACACCGCGAGGCTGACTCAGTTGTGGGTCGTGACCACGGCGCGCACAGTGTCGAGCGTGCCGCCCCCGAGCGGGCCGGAGGTGATGCGGAACGTGGTCCCGGCCGCGCTGTTCCGCGCCACGCTGACGCGCATCCGCAGCACGATCGTGTCGTGGGCGGAGATTCCGCCCGTGAAGTAGTTGCCGGAGCGTACGGCGGCCGTGATGTCGGCTCCCGTGCTCTTGAGGAAGTAGCGGGCGGTGATCCCCGAGGCGCCGCCGACACCGCTCACGCGGAACTCGCCGCCCGTCAGGCCGTCGTTCTGGATCCTGAGGTAGAACGTGGCCGAGCGCCCCTTGCGAATCGACGCCGTGCGGGTCCCGTTCCTCCCGTCATCGTCGTAGACATCGCCGCCGGCATAGCCCCCGGCCAACTTTCGGCTGATCGCGTTGTCGGCCAGGAGCAGCGGGTAGGTGGCGAGGAACCGGGCACGCGAGTCGCCGCCCGCAGCCGTGAAGTTGCCGCCCGCGTAGAGGTGCCTCTGGTAGATCTGCAGCGCATGGATCTCGGCGGGCACCGGCCCGTCTCCGGAGCCGTTCGACCCAACCGGTCGCCATGCGGATCCGTCGAATGCCGCCACGTAGTCGGCGGCCGGCAGGCCGTTGGCATCCAGGAACGCGCCGCCGGCCACGACGAACCCGTCCTGGGACTCGAGGGCGTAGATGGTCGCCGAGGTCGGGAACCAGCCGTTCGTGCCGGCGGTGTTGGCGCCCAACGCGCTCCATCGGAGCCGTTCCAGCGGGCGACGTGATCGGCCCGCGCGATGCCCGCGACATTGAGGGCGTCCGTCCCGACGTAGACGTTGGTGCCGTCGGAGTCGAGGCTGCGCACGATGCCGGTGACGGCCGGTGCGTCGGTGGCGCCCACGGCGTGCCAGCTGCCGTTCGCGTACGCGGCCACGTTGTCGGCACCCGGGATCTCCGCCAGGTTGTTGAAGATGCCTCCGGCGTACAAGGTGCCGAGGGAGTCGGCGGTGAGGGCGTAGATGGGTCCGCTGAACTGGCCGTCGGTGGCGAAGAGTGAGCTCGACTCGCCGGTGCTCAGGTCACAGGCGAGAAGGTAGTCCGCGGTCGGGATGTCCGCCCCGTCCTGGAACTCGCCACCGACGAAGAGCGTGCCGTCGATGACCTGCAGGGCATCGACGTTGTGGGTGAACGTCGGAGGCGTGATCGAGTTGCAGAACGGCTCCCAGCTCACGCCGTCCCACACCGCGAGGTAGTCGGCCTCGGCGTTGCCACCCGCGTTGACGAAGGTGCCGCCGACGTACGTCTTGCCGTCCTCGTAGGCGATCGCCCTGACCTCGCCGTTGGGCAGCGGAGCGCTGCCCAGGGCGCTCCACGACTGGCCGTCCCACGAGGCGGCCCGGTCGGCGTTGGGCCGGCCTCCGGCGTCGGTGAAGGGACCGCCGACCAGGAGGGTCCCGGGACCAGGCGCCAGGGCCGAGACCCGGGCGTTGAGAGAGGCACTACCGCTCGTCGCCCCGCTCCCGACGCGATCCCACCCCCCGGGGCCCATCGCCATGGCCGGCGAGAGCGCCATCAGGACAGCCGTGAGCATGAGGACGAGGACGGGTCGTAAGCGCCGCATGGGCATCTCCCTGGCCACGACCCCACGAGCCTGCGGCCGTTGTGGCCGTGATGCTACTCCCTCGGCAACCCGGGTCGGGCGGATGAGACCACGAGCGCGGGGTCTGGCCGTCGAATCAACCCTCACATGACTTCAGGCTCGGAATCCGTGGATTCCGAGCCTGAAACTTGTAGCGGAGGCGGGCTTAGAACCTGCGACCTCTGGAATCACACGGGGCGATTCCGGGTGCTACCGAACGTTGCGGGAAACAGCCGAATCGCCTGTAGTGACTCAGTATCCGCTGTCTTGAACACTTCCGTTCCTATCCGATCCGTACCGGCCCGAGCCGACTGAATCCGGAGGGTAAGCGGAGGGCGACCGAGTTCGCCGACCTACGCGGAGACACAGGCTGCCGCTGACTCAGCGTTCGAGTAGCGCCTTGAGTCGGGCAAGGTCCTTGGTGGTCGCGCGACGCATCGCCAGTTCCATCAGCGGGGCGGTCATCTTTGAGAAGCCGCTGGGGTTGCCGCGGTTGCGCAAGGTCATGCGGGTCGCGTCTCCGGACGGCTCCCAGGTGTAGGTGGTCTCCATCGGGAACGGCCCGTCTGCGGTGCGCATGACCAGCCGCTCGGGCGGTACCAGTTCGACGACCTCGTAGGTGTATGCGATCCGGCGTCCGAGGAACTGTGCGACGAATGACAGTCGCGACCCCACGGCGACCGGGGGCGGCGTCTCCCAGACAACGGACTTGATGTTGACGTACCACTCAGGCGCGTTCGTGGGATCACCGGCGTAGGCCGCGACGTCGGCGACCGTGCGGTTGATGGTCGTCTCGACCCGCACATCGACCGACATCCCGGACCTCCCTCACTCCGTCAACGCCGTCCAGCGTGCTCCACGATGCCGTGACTGCGCTATTCAGCCAATCCCTTGCGCGCGAAGTCGACGGCCTCCGCGAGCACCGTCTGCCACAATTCCCGGTCGACCGTTGGGATCGCCACCCACTCCCGGAACACCTTGCCGGCGGGCGCAAACGGGTCGCCCTGACCGCGATCCGACAAGCTCGGCGACCCGCTGCCGAGGCAACTTCACGACCAGGCAGCCGGCCTTGTCGTCGTACGACGCGAGAAATCTTCCGGCCAGCCGTACGCAGGGGTAGCCCATCATCGTGGCCCGGCCGATTGCCGGGTCGTAGAGCAGGTCGTCGGTGAGCTCGTCATACAGATCGCGGGCTATGTCGGCGGCACGGTCCTCCCCGGATGGCTCCGACGGGGACGGGTCCCTCTTGCTCCTAGCCATCAGGCCGACGGTGGGGTGAAGACGCCGAACTGGTTGCCCGAGGGGTCGCGGAGGTAGGCGAACGTCGGTGCGCCCGGGCCGGGGTCGAGGTGTTTGCTGATCACCGAGCCCCCGAGCTGTGCCGCGTCGTTGCAGGTGGCATCGACGTCGGCCACCAGGATGTAGAAGACGGCGTGGTCGGGCCTCTGCCCGCCGGTGCCGAAGAGGCCGCCCATCGGGCCGTCGGCGCCGGAGGCTTTGATGTTGCGGTAGTCCATGCCGCCGGAAGCCGCGGGCCCATCGGCGTCGAAGGTCCAGTCGAACAGGCTGCCGTAGAACTTCTCGGCGGCATCGGGGTCGCTGGTCGCGACCTCGAACCAGGCCAGGGCGCCGGGAGCGGGGTTGGTCATGGGTGTCTCCTTCTGTTTGCCGATCACCCGCCGGGGCGGCGGGTTGCACCCACCGTCTCGGGGTGTCGCGACAGCCCTATGTCGGAGTTGGCAGGAGATCTTCGGGCCGCAGCGCTGAGGCCGGCAGCTTCGTCTGGTGGCCGTCGACGATCGTCTCCGGGACGACGCGCTGCGGGCGCGGCAGCGTCGGGATCCGCTCGGCTCGAACGATACGATCCATGCGGAAAACCCGGTCGTCTCCCCGCAGGTGGCAGAAGGCGGTGAGGTAGGAACCGTTCGGCCCGACCACCACATGCTGCGGCTCGACCTCGCGCTCGGTCTCGATGCCGCCGACGTCGATGTAGAGGATCCGAAGCACCTGGTTGTCGCGCACGGCTCGCCAGATGGTCTCGGCGATCTCCGCGTCGGGGTCGGGCGCGGGCTGGACGAGGAGCCTGACCTTCTCGGCGGTCGCGCGCGCCTCCTCCAGCGCCCTCTCAGGCATCGCCGCCACGATCTTCTGAAGGGCGCTGCGGGCATCACGCGCAAACAGAATGTGCTCGCTGCGGCTCAGCGCCACCGCGACAGCCGCCGCCTCGCGTGGCGTGAAGTTCAGCGGCGGCAGGCTCATCGAACGGTCCAGCGTGTAACCCCCTCCGCGTCCCTGCTTCGTAGCGAGCGGAACCCCGGCCTGCCCCAGCGCGCTCAGGTCACGCTCGATGGTCCTGACGCTGACCTCGAAGTGCTCGGCCAGCCGCCGCGCCGTGCGCGCCCTCGGCCCCGCCGCGCGCAGCTCCTCGACCAATGCGTAGAGGCGGTCGATGCGGTTCATGGTCACCAGCGTAGACGCGGGCGGAGACAGCGAAATGAGATCCACTTCGCGGTTGTCCTGATCAGGTCCTCGCCGTCGTGAGGTCAGAACGGGTGGCCGTAGGAAGCCTGGACGCAGACTCGCCCAGATGGGGGTTTGAGCAGGCACCGAGACCCGGGGCCACTACGAACGGCGTGCCTCATCAAGGTTCGCGTCGAGCTTGTCGAGTGCCATCGCCCATCCGGCGGCTCCCGGGGATCCTGCGGGAACGCCGAGGTGGGTCAACACCATTCTGGTTCCACCACTGACGTGCTCGAGCTCGACTCTTACTTCGGTCGTGGTCGGGTGACCCTCGGGCATGCCCATCTGCTCCGGTGACTTCACGTTGCCGTTCTCATCCGACATGGAGTCGGTGTAGACGAGGCGCTGGTTCTCGATGACCTCGAGATATTCGCCGGTGAACCACATCTGCATCGTGCCGTCCGGCGTCGTCATCTCCATGCACAGCAGACGGATGCCGCCCACACGCACATCCATCTTGGCCACCGGGATGGTTGCTCCGCCTGGGCCGTACCACGCTGCGAAGTGTTCGGGCTCTGTCCACATCTTCCAGATCAGTTCCGGAGGTGCACCAAGAGTCCGCTCGATCACCAGGTTCTGGCCACTGTTGTCATCGTTCATCGTCATTGCCCGTCTTTCGTTGCTGGTGGAGTTGTTGGAGGTAGGTGTCCATCCGTTCGAAGCGGGCCTCCCAGATCGGTCGGTACTGCTCGGCCCAGGTCGAGACCTCTTCGAGTGGTGCCGCGTCGAGGGTGCAAGGTCTGTACTGCGCACGTTGACCTCGCACGATCAGCCCGGCGCGTTCAAGCACCTTGAGATGCTTGGAGATGGCCGGGAGTGAGAGCTCGAATGGTTCGGCGAGCTGATTGACGTTCGCCTCTCCTTCGGTGAGGCGCGCCAAGATCGCTCGCCGGGTCGAGTTGGCCAGCGCCGCAAAAGTCTCGTCGAGCCGATCCTCCATCGCTGCCGACGTCACACTCGCGCTCATAGTTTTCCTATCAGTTAATTAACTGATAGGAAAACTACGCGGCAGCGTGGCTCGAAGTCAAGCTGCATGACCAGGACCGTGCGCTTCGAGGCTGAGCGCTTGGCCTACCGGCGAGTTCGTCCCTCAGATAGTCACCAGACTTCGGCTTCCTTGGCCCTCCCCTGCTGCCTCACCGACACGATCACCCGCCCTTCGCAGTCGGCGGGTGTCTCACACGTCCAGAAGCCCATCGCCGCGGCCGCCGCGGAGACGGTTTCGGAGGCGACGTCTGCTGACATTGACCCGTCAACAACGTCAGAGGCCGCCTCCGGGTCTCTCCGGAAACGGCCCCTGACCTGCGGTTTTTGACTTTGTAGCGGGGGCAGGATTTGAACCTGCGACTTCTGGACGCCTTCATGGGCGTCGCGAGGACTACGGTCTCGGGCCGGAAACTAACGACTCACTCGTTCGAACGCCTGTTACTCAGGCCAAGGAGAGGAAGAGCTTCTCCATCTTCTTCACGTCCACGCTGTCGATGTCGTCGCCATTCGTCAGGCACTGCTGCAGGCCGGTGGCGACGATCGCGAAGCCGGCCCGGTCGAGCGCACGGGAGACTGCCGCGAGCTGGGTGACGACGTCCTCGCAGTCGCGTCCCTCCTCGAGCATCCTCAGCACCCCGTCGAGCTGCCCGCGGGCGCGCTTGATGCGGTTGATGACCGGGGTCATCTCGCCCGGGTCCAGTTCCATCAGTTGTCTCCCTCGAGTGAGTCCAGTGACGGTCAAGCGCGGCGGTAATTCGCTGTTTGGCGTCGGCGGCGACGGCGCTCAGTGCGTCGTTGTCGGCCAGTCCCATCATCGCGTCCGGGTCGAACGCCTCCACGATCGTGGTGTCCTCGTCCACCGCGCGGACCACGACGTTGCACGGCAGGACCGCGGCGATGGAGGGCTCGGCGCTCAGTGCCTCGTAGGCGAGTGCCGGTCGGCAGGCGCCGAGGATCACCTGGGGCGCGACGTCGACGTCGAGCTTGGTCTTGAAGCGTGGCCTTCAGGTCGATCTCGGTCAGGATGCCGAAGCCCTGCTCGGGTCAGCGCGGCTCGGACTGCTTCGACGGCGGCGGCGTAGGGCTGGGCGAGTGTGGTGGTGAGGGTGTAGCTCGGTCATCAGGCGCTCCGCTTCTGCTCGGCGAGGGCGGCCTCGACGTCGAGGTCGCGACCGCGGCGATGACCTGCTCGAGCGCGGCGGCCGGCAGGCGCCGGGCTGGGAGAACACCAGAGGTCCGCCCTTGAACGCCATCAGTGTCGGGATCGACGTGATCTGCGCGGCGGCGGCGAGGCCTGCTCGGCCTCGGTGTCGACCTTGCCGAACACGATGTCGGGGTGGCCATCGGCGACGCCTTCTCGTACACCGGGGCGAACATGCGGCACGGGCCGCACCAGGACGCCCAGAAGTCGACGAAGACGATGTCGTTCTCGCTGACGGTGCTCTCGAAGTTCTCGGCGCCCAGCTCGATGGTGGCCATCGGTCCCTCTCTGTTCGAGTCCCGGGACTCAACCATATCCCCCAGTATTCCGAACAGTTGATGGAATACCCCCGGGGGTGTGTATCGTTCAGCCGTATGAATACCCCGCCCGGTATCCGGGTACCGACCAGAGTGAAGGGATGCCGAGCAATGAGTCAGACCACCCCCGAGATCGACGTCGACGTGCCTCGAGCGTGCCCGATCGGACGGCGCCACCGTGGTGGACGTCCGCGAACCCGGCGAGTACGTCGCCGGCCATGTGCCGGGCTCAGCCCTGATGCCGATGGGGCAGCTGGCCTCCCGGCTCGGTGAGCTGGACAGAGCCGGGCCGGTGTACGTCGTGTGCGCCTCGGGCAACCGCAGCGCCGCGATGACTGATCTCCTGCGCGCGGCGGGGTACGACGCCTACTCCGTGGCCGGTGGCACCTCCGCCTGGGTGCGCTCCGGGCCGGCCGGTCGAGACCGGGGCTCCTCGCCCCAGCTGAACGCACACGTTCCAGGAACACCAGCCAACGAACAGGAGCCCTTCGATGAGCATCGACCTGACGATCATCCCGATCGAGACGCCCTCACTCGGTGACCGCAGCTACATGGTCCACGACGGCAAGGTGGCCTTTGTGGTCGACCCGCAGCGCGACATCGACCGCGTCCTGGACGTACTGGATGAACATCAGGTGCGGCTGACCGACGTCTTCGAGACCCACATCCACAACGACTACGTCACCGGCGGCCTGGCCTTGGCCAGCGCACCGGTGCGGCGTACCACGTCAACGTCGAGGACGAGGTGTCGTTCGACCGGACTCCCATCCGTGACGGTCAGACCGTCGCGGTGGGCCCCCGGATGCGGCTGACGGCGCTGTCAACCCCGGGCCACACCTTCACCCACCTCTCCTACGCGCTGGCCGACGCGCAGGCCGGCGCGGCGATCGACGGCTCGGTCGGGGTCTTCTCCGGCGGTTCGCTGCTGTACGGCGCCACCGGCCGGCCCGACCTGCTCGGCGAGGAGCACACCGACGCCCTGGTCCGTCACCAGCACGCCTCGGCCCACAAGCTGGCCGACCTTCTGCCCGACGCGGCGGAGGTCTTCCCCACCCATGGGTTCGGCTCGTTCTGCGCCGCGACCCAGTCCGATGCGACCGAGTCCACGATCGGGCAGGAGAAGCAGTCCAACCCGGTGCTGACCCAGGACGAGGAGACCTACGTCCGCGAGCTCCTCGACGGTCTCGGCGCCTTCCCCGCCTACTACGCCCACATGAGTCCCGCCAACGCGGCTGGCCCCTCCGAGCCGGACCTCACACCCCCCGCGGAGGCCGACCCCGGCGAGCTCCGCCGGCGCATCGAGGCCGGGGAGTGGGTCGTAGACCTGCGTAACCGGACCGCGTTCGCCGCCGGCCACACGCCCGGGACACTCAACTTCGGCCTCGACGGCGCGTTCGCCACCTACCTGGGCTGGCTGATCACCTGGGGCACCCCGGTCACCCTGCTCGGCGAGACTCCCGAGGACGTCGCCGAGGCCCAGCGCGAGCTCGTCCGGATCGGTATCGACCGCCCGGCGGCGCAAGCCACCGGCGGCCCCGAGGACTGGACCGACCGTGAGCTCGCGTCGTTCCCGACCGGCACCTTCGCCGACCTCGAGCAGGTCCGCCGGCACCGCCCGGTGGTCGTCCTGGACGTCCGCCGTGCCGACGAGTACGACGCGACCCGGATCAAGGGTGCGGTCAACATTCCGATCCACGATCTCCCGCGGCGCGTCGACGAGGTCCCCGAGGGTGAGCTGTGGGTGCACTGCGCCAGCGGCTACCGCGCCAGCGTCGCTGCCTCGGTCCTCGACGCCGCCGGCCGTCGGCTGGTCGCGATCGACGACAGCTTCGAGAACGCCGAGAAGGTCGGCCTGCACCTGGTCGGCCCCGACGCGTGACCCTGCTGCTCGCCATCGCAGCGGGCGCGCTCATCGGGCTCAGCCTGGGCGCGCTCGGCGGCGGCGGCTCCATCCTCGCCGTCCCGGTCCTGGTGTACCTGCTGGGCCAGGACGCCGCGCAGGCGACCACCGGTTCTTTGGTCGTCGTCGGCGTTACCTCACTGTCGGGTGCCGTCACCTCGCACCGCGCAGGCAACGTGATGCTCGGCCGCGGCGTCACCTTCGGCATCGTCGCGATCGGCGGCGCGGCCGTCGGCGCGAAGGCGTCGGCCCACGTGGCCGACTCCGTCCTGCTCGCTGCGTTCGCCGCCCTGATGCTGCTCGTCGGCGGACTGATGGCACTCCGGCAGTTCCGTCACGCGCGCCGGTCGTCCGGCGCCCAGCGGAGCGCGGCGGGTGGGCCCGGGTCGCGGCGACCGACGCTGGACGACCCGATCATCGCCTTCCGCCAGGGGTTCATGTGTGACTGTCCCCGTGCGCTCAAGGTGCTGGTCACCGCCACCGCAGTAGGGCTCCTCACCGGTTTCCTCGGGGTCGGCGGCGGCTTCCTCGTCGTCCCCGCCCTCGTCCTGGCGCTGGCACTGCCGATGACCTACGCCGCGGGAACCTCACTCGTCGTCATCGTCCTGACCAGCGCGGCCGCCCTCGCGGTGCGTGCCGGTGTCGGGACCGCACCCGACTGGGGACTGGTCGCCGCCCTCACCGCCGCGTCGGCCGCTGGTGGCATCGCGGGTGCCCGGTTGGCTGATCGCATCGACGCGTCCAAGCTCTCCGCAGCGTTCACCGTCCTGGTGCTCGGCACCGCCGCCTACACCGCCACCCAGGCTCTGCCCGCACTCGTCTGATCCTCGAATCTGCTACCAACAACACCCTCTCGGCACGAACTCATCACGCCATGACGTCGACAGCCACCCGCCGCCCCCGCCAATACGTCGGCTTCGGGCACAGCGCAGGTCCGGATGAGGGCGCGGAGCTCGTCGTCGGTGAGGGGTTCGACCAGCGGTGGCTCGACGCGGGGCGCTTTGACGCCGCGGAACGGATCGGTACCCATCTCGCCGCCGGCTGTGAGCCAGTACGCGAAGCGGCGCACGGCGAGCTGACGGATGCGGGCGGTCCCGGGTGCGGCATTGGCGTCGAGCAGGCCTGCGATCCAGGAGTTCAGGGCGGCCCGGCTCATCGGCAGCTGTCGCGCTCGCTGCACCAGCGCAGGTAGCGGGTGGCGCCGTCGGTGTAGATCGCGACCGTGCCGGGGCTCTTGTTCTCCGCGCGCAGGGCGGTCCGCCAGTCGGCGAGGCGGTCGGCGGCGTGGGCAGCGGACATGTCGGTCACGTGGGTCATGACGGCATCGCAAAGCCAGCCGTCTCGGGTGCTCGACTCGGACACCGGCGTGTAGGTCACCCGCGGCGGCGGGGGTGAGGGTTGTCCGGGAAACCCGTCACCAAGTGGACACTTGATCAAGTTCGCACATGCTTTCAGGCTCGGAATCCGTAGATTCCGAGCCTGAAATTCGTAGCGGGGGCAGGATTTGAACCTGCGACCTCTGGGTTATGAGCCCAGCGAGCTACCGAACTGCTCCACCCCGCGTCGGTGAACAGAACCTTACGGGACCGGGGGTGGCGGACTCAAATCGAGCGGGTCACTCCTCGGAGGCGGGTGGTTGGTTGCGCTGCTCGGACAGGGCGAAGGCGCGCTCGAGGATTCGTCGGGCGTCCTGGACCTTCCTGGCGTAGGTGACGGTGTCCCCACTACGGAGGGCCGCGTCGGCGTCGTCGAACGCATTCTGCGCCCGCAGCAGCAGCACGGCGATCTGCTCGTTGGGAGTGCCCGGGTCCGGCTGGTTGGGGCCCCCGCCGTTGGGCTCGTTGTCGGGCGGATCGATCGGGGGCGTGATCGTGTCGACACCGAGCACGTCGCCGAGGGCCTCCACCAGCCCGTTTCCGATGCCGACCTCGCCGCCGTAGGAGACGATCACGAACTGCAGGATCGGATAGCTGGACTCGGAGAGCTCGCGCACGGCGTAGACCGGCTGGACGTACATCAGTCCGTCG
Source organism: uncultured Actinomycetota bacterium (assembly GCA_963804845.1). Taxonomy (GTDB): domain Bacteria; phylum Actinomycetota; class Actinomycetes; order Propionibacteriales; family Nocardioidaceae; genus Nocardioides. The sequence goes on from CAWDSA010000002.1 coordinate 140,382, forward strand.
CCGACCGGGAGCGTCAGCAGGTTGCCGAACTCCACCTCCGTCTCGCCCAGGTTGAAGGCCTGGAGCTCGGTGCGCACGTTGTCGCTGTTGGCCATCTCGTTGGCGATCAGGCCGGGGCCGGGGGTCTGCTCGTTGGGGAGCTGGAGGGCACGGATCTGGCCGTACTCCTCGTCGGTCGCGTCGGAGTTCACCGAGACGAACGCCGCCAGGTTGTCCTTGTCGCGCGGCACGTAGACCGAGGTGAGGGCCCAGCTCTCGTCTCCGGCCACCGTCGGGTCGTCGACGAAGAGCCGGTACGGCGGCTGGTAGGTGTCGTTGACGTACGGATCTTCGGGGACCTCCCACCGGTTGTTGTTCTGGTAGAAGTCGCCGGGGTTGGTGATGTGGTAGCGGGCGAACTGGTAGCGCTGCACCTTGAACATGTCCTCGGGGTAACGCAGGTGCTCCATCACCGAGTCGGGGATGTCCTCCTTGTCCTGGACCGTGCCCGGGAAGGCGTTGCGCCACGCCTCCAGCATGGGGTCGGTCTCGTCCCACGCGTACAGGTTGACGGTGCCGTCGTAGGCATCGACGGTCGCCTTGACCGCGTTGCGCATGTAGTTGATCTCGTCGGTGGGCAGCGTCCCGAACGTCGTCTCCGGGGTCAGCGAGTCGTCGAGCATGGTGTCCACCGACTCGCGTGCGGCCTGCGGGTAGCGGTCGGTGGCCGTGTAGCCGTCGAGGATCCACACGATCCGGCCGTCGATGACCGCGGGGTAGGGGTCGGCGTCGACGGTCAGCCACGGCGCGACGCTCTCGACGCGCTCGCGCGGCGTGCGGTTGTAGAGCACCTGGCTGTTGTCGTGGACCCGCCCTGAGAGCAGGAAGTTGGGCTCGCCGAAGCGCACCGCGAACATCAGCTTCGAGAACGCGCTGCCGACTGGCACCCCGGCCTCGCCGTCGTACGTGGTGGTCTGCTCGGCGTCCTCGTCTGACCCGCTGCCGAGATCGAGCTCGACGTCCTGCGAGTCCTCGCTTGCCTTGCCGACCACGGAGTAGGTCGGGCTCTGCTCGCCGAAGTAGACCCGGTCCTCGTAGCCGTCGGGGAACAGGCTGCTCAGCGCATCCTCACCGGCGTCCTGCCCTTCCGCCCACTGCAGGTCACTGCGCTCGCTCGTGTCGTCGTCGCCCCGCTGGTTGGCGTAGGCAGCGATGACCCCGTTGCCGTGGGTGTAGACGGTGTGGAGGTTCGACCAGTTCTGGCTCTCCTCCGAGATGCCGTCCTGGTCGAGCTCGCGGACGCCGAGCACCAGAGCCCGGTCGGTGCCGTCGATCTCGTAGCGGTCGACGTCGAGAATGGGGGCCACGGAGTAGTAGGCGCGCACCTGTTGCACCTGCTCGAAGGTCGGGTTCACGACCTGCGGGTCGACCAGGGGCACCGACGACGTCTCGGCTGCGAGCTGAGTCAGCTGGCCGAGGTCGGCCGAGCTCTCGCTCGTGAACGGCTCGACCGCGATGTCCTCCAGGTCATAGGCGGCCCTGGTCGCGTCGATGTTCGCCGCGATGTACGGCGCCTCCCGGTCGGGCTCGCTGGGCTTGACCCGGAACTGCTGGACGACGGCCGGCCAGATCATGCCGATCAGCACCGCGCTCAGCGCGAGCAGTGCGAGGCCGACCGACGGCAGCATCCACGTACGGCGCCAGACGTTGAGGAAGAACAGCACGGCGCAGATCAGGGCGATGGCCATCAGGATGTTCTTCGCCGGCAGCACGGCGTTCTCGCCGGTGTAGGTCATGCCGGTGATGAGCGCACCCTTGTCGTTGACCAGGTCGAACCGGTCGAACCAGTAGTCGGCACCCTTGGCCAGCACGAACACGCCGAGCAGGATCGAGAGCTGCACCTGGGCGGCGCCGGAGAGCCGGTCGCCACGCGTCTGGAGCTGGATGCCGCCGTAGAGGTAGTGCACGAGCGCGGCCATCAGGAGCGCGACGACGGAGAAGGCCATCGCGGAGTCGACCAGGTAGTGGAACCACGGCAGGTCGAAGACGTAGAAGCCGATGTCGCGCTCGAAGAAGGCGTCCTCGCTGCCGAACGGGACGCCGTTGCGCCACAGCATGTACTGGCGCCACTGACCCGAGGCCGACGTACCGGCGAAGAGGCCGAGCAGGACCGCGACGCCGATCGTCAGCCACAGCCGGATCGGGGTGACGACCTCGCGATAGCGGTCGAGGCCAGACTGCTCCGGCGACGGCAGACGGAACAGGGGACGGAACCGGTAGGCGAGGTACATGTTGGCGCCGACGATCAGGCCCATCAGGCCGCCGAACACGAAGAACAGCCCGACCTGCGTCCACAGCTTCGTCGTGAACACGTCGGAGTAGCCGGTCGCCTGGTACCACGCACGGTTGGTCCAGAAGGACGCGAACGTGGTGAGGGCGAAGAACCCCACGATCAGGATCGCGGCCGTGATGATCAGGGCACGCGACCGGCGTGGTTCGGCGGCCGGTGGCCGCCGTTTCTCGTCACCCTCGTCGAACACGTCGCTCACCGGGCCTCCTCAGGCTCGTCAGGTTCTTCCAGCGTGGAGACCAGCAGCTGCAGCAGTGCCGGCACCAGGTCGACCCCGGCCACGACCGACTGCTCGTCGTCATGCTCGCGGAGTCGCAGGGCACAGTACGTCGAACCGTGCCGGGTCGCGCCCGCCACGATCCGGACCTCTTGGCGATCGGGGTGATCGCGGGCGAACTCCTGGGCGGCGGAGGGGTCGTCGGGGATGTGGGCGTCGGCGTCGGGCGGCAGCACCAGACGCTCCACCACAGCGGCACACCCGCTCACGCCCGAGGGCCACGCGATCTGCTCGAGCATCGTCTCCAGCGGCCGGTCCGGCCCGAGCTGGTCCTGCTCGACCGGAGTCAGCGAGCCCTGCGCCGACGCGTCGCTGAGCCCCATCGACGCAGCGAGGGCGGGCTCCTGCGCGGCCAGCTGCACGGTGTCGACCAGCGCGTAGAGGCGGGCCGGCTGGTCCCAGCCGGCGTCGGCGACGTGGGTCTCGATCTCGAGCACGGCGGCAGCGAGAGCCGGGTCGGTGTCGAGTCCGGCCAACGGGTCACTCACGGGCGCCATCCGCGTCGTCGGCCGAGCACTCGGGGAGCTCGGCGTCCGGGTCGGCGGCCCAGGCCTCGACGGCGTCGACGGCTTCACTCATCGTCGCGACCTTCGCCAGCCGCATGTCGCGGTGGGGAGACTCGTAGGCGTCGTCGCAGTTGTCGGCAGGGACCAGGAAGAGGCCGGCACCGTCGTCGCGGGCGCCGGCGATCTTCTGGTCGATGCCGCCGATCGGACCGATCGCGCCGTCCGGGGCGATGGTGCCGGTGCCCGCGACTGTCTCGCCGCCGGTCATCGACCCCTCGGTGAGGGTGTCGTAGATGCCCAGGGAGAACATCAGGCCGGCGCTGGGCCCGCCGATGGCCGGGTCGACGCCGACCGTGACCTCGACGGGGAACTGGTAGGAGTTGCGCATCTCGAAGCCGAGCCGCAGCTCGCCGTCGATCTGCTCCCGGACGAGTGAGAGGGTCAGCTCCTCGTCGCCGCGCAGGACCCGCAGCTCGACCGGCTCGTCGTCCGGGGTGTCCAGGACCGCGTTTCCTGCCTCCTCGATCGAGGTGACGTCCTTGCCGTTGACGGCCAGCAGGTGGTCGCCGACCTCGAGCTCGCCGTCGGCCGGCGCGCCCTCCGTGACCAGTCCCACGATCGGGGAGGGCTTGACGTCGTACCCCAGCTCGGTCAGCGCCACCGCAATCGCGTTGTCCTGCGAGCTCGCCATCTGGAAGGCGCCCTCTTCTTCCTTCGAGGCGTCGGTGTCCTGGGGACCGTAGACGGCGTCGTACGGATAGACCGCCTCGTCGCCGTCGATCCACGCGCCCAGGAGCTGGAACAGGTTGACGTCGGACTCCGGCTGGGTGACCAGGACCGTGGTCAGCCGCAGCTGGCCGTCGTCGTCGAAGGTCTCGGCACCCGAGATCTCGATGATCTCCTGGTCACCGCCGTCGGTCGTGCCGAGCACGTCGACGGTCAGACCGGGTGAGTAGACGACGTAGGGCAGCGGCTCACGCAGCACCTGGAACCACAGCGCGACCAGCAACGGCACGGCCAACAGGCCGGCGAGGGTGCGCTGGGTCATGGCGCCAAGCCTCTCACCCGAGAGAAATCAGGCGCTGCGGCGGGCACGGGACGGGCGTACGGCGATCCCGGTGCTGCGGTCGCGGGGGGCGACCGGCCGCTGCTTCTGGCTGGCCGGGTGCTCGCGCTGCATCGCCCGCGAGAGTCGCTGCACCGCGACGTCGCGGTCGACCTCGCCGCGTCCTTCTCGGCCGAGCCAGGAGACCCACAGCATCGCGACCAGCGTCACCACGCCGGTCGGCACCAGCCACAGCAAGATCTCCACGGTCCGAGGGTAGGTGCGCGTGGATCGGTAGTCCAGCGGCGAAACGGTCCCGACACGCCGGGGCTTTCGGCAGCGAAACCCGATGTGGACTACCGCAGATGGCCGCACGATCAGGGCGCGCCGACCCACTCCTCGGTGCCGTCACCGAAGCGCTGGTGCTTCCAGATCGGGACCTCGTCCTTGAGGGTGTCGATGAGGGCGCGGGAGGCGGTGAACGCCTCGCCGCGGTGAGCAGCCGTGGTCGCGACGACGACGGCGACATCACCGATGGCGAGCGTGCCGACGCGGTGGACCGCGGCGACCCCGTGCACGTCGTACGTCTCCGCGACCCGGTCACACACCTCGTGCAGCTTCTGCAGGGCTGACGGGTGCGCCGAGTAGTCGAGGCCGTCGACGGACTTGCCGCCGTCGTGGTCTCGCACCCGCCCGACGAAGAGGGTGAGGCCACCGGAGGCGTCGTCCCCGAGCGCGGCCACGACCTCGCCGACATCGAGGGGAGTCTCGCGGAGGCCGACCAGCTTCACCTCAGGGCGGTTCGGTGAGTCGGTCACGCTCCGAGACTAGCCCGGCCTCAGGGTTGCCCCTGACGCGTACCGTGGGAGCCATGAGCAACGAACCCGACGAGGGTCAGAACCCCTTCAAGGGCACCCCGTTCGAGCAGTTCTTCAACGCCCTCGGCGGCGGTGCCGGCGGTACCGGCGGCCTGGGCTTCAACGCCGTCCCCGGCCAGGGCCCCGGCGGGGCGCCCGACCTCGGCGCGCTGTTCAGCCAGATCCAGGCGATGATGCAGCCCCACGACGGCCCGCTGAACTGGGACCTCGCGCTCGACCTCGCTCGCAAGCAGGCCGCCGCGACGGCCGACCCCAGTCCCTCCGAGCGCCAGCAGGAGCAGGTCGCCGACGCCGTCCGGCTCGCCGACCTCTGGCTCGACGAGGCCACCGAGTTCGAGTCGGGGGTGACCTCGACCGCGGCCTGGAGCCGCGCCGAGTGGATCGTCGGCACCCTGGACGTCTGGAAGGGCCTGGTCGAGCCGATCGCGGCGTCGTCGGTCAACTCGCTCAGCTCGGCGATGCCGGCGGAGGCCCAGGCCATGACCGGCCCCCTGCTCGGCATGCTCCAACGCGCGATCGGCGCCATGCTCGCCTCCCAGATCGGCTCCGGTCTCGGCGCGCTCGCCGGCGAGGTGCTCACCGCCTCCGACATCGGGCTCCCCCTCGGTGCCCCCGGCATGGCCGCCCTGGTGCCGGCCAACGTGGCGCAGTTCGCGGAAGGCCTCGACGTCTCCGAGGACGACGTGCTGCTCTACCTCGCACTGCGCGAGGCCGCCCACCAGCGCCTGTTCGCCCACGTGCCGTGGCTGCGCGACCACCTCATCGGCGCCGTCACCGACTACGCCCGCGGCCTCGAGGTCAACACGGCCAACCTCCAGTCCTCCATCGAGGAGCAGCTGCGCGGTCTCGACCTGACCAACCCCGAGTCGCTGCAGCGGCTCACCGACGGCGGCCTGTTCGCCATGGAGCAGAGCCCCGAGCAGGAAGCGGCCCTGCAACGACTCGAGGTGACCCTCGCGCTCGTGGAGGGCTGGGTCGACGAGGTCGTCAGCCAGGCGACCGCCGAGCGGATGCCGGCGGCCACCAAGCTGCAGGAAGCCGTACGTCGACGCCGTGCCTCGGGCGGCCCGGCCGAGCAGACGTTCGCGTCGCTGGTCGGGCTCGATCTGCGGCCGCGGAGGCTGCGCGACGCCTCCACGCTCTGGGGCGCGCTGCGGGACCGGCAGGGCGCCGAGGCGCGCGACGGCGTCTGGATGAGCCCTCACCTGCTCCCCACGGCCGCTGACCTCGACGACCCGCTCGGCTTCCGCGAGGGCGCCAGCACTCCGGAGGAGCTCAGCGACGAGGAGTTCGAGGCGGGCCTGCGCGGCCTGCTCGACGGCCCCGACGACGAGGCGTGACCGGTCAGTCGACCTCGTCGTCCGGTGGCGGCTCGAGCTTGGCGGCGCCGGACCAGCCCAGGAGATAGCCCTTCGCCTTCTCGGCGTGCGGATAGCGGTCGACCCAGGCCCAGAAGTTGGCGTCGTGGCCGGCCTCGAGCAGGTGGGCGAGCTCGTGGACCAGCACGTAGTCGACCACCCACGTCGGCATGGCCTGGAGCCGCGCCGACAGCCGGATCGTCCGGTCGCCCGGCGTGCACGAGCCCCATCGCGCGACCTGGTTGTCCACCCAGCGCACCGACTCCGGGACCGCCATCCCGCCGAGATACCGGTCGCTCAGCCGCCGGGCCCGCTTCATCAGGTCGTCGTCGCTGAGCCGCTTGCGCTTCTCGGACTTCTCCAGGCGCTCGACCATGGTCTCGACCCACTCCGCCTCCTGGGCGCGGGTCATGGTCGCGGGGATCATCACGACGATCCGGTCGCCGTCGCGATAGGCCGAGACCGTACGGCGCCGCCGCCGCGATCGCCGTACCTCGACGTCCGGGGTATCGGAAGGACTCGCGGGCATGTCTCGAAATCTAGCGCTTGTCGGCCCAGGCGAGGAGTTGCTCCCGCGGCCAGGTGTTGACGATCCGGTCGGGGTCGAGGCCGGCCTCCTGGGCCCGTGCGGAGCCGTAGTCGAGCATGTCGAGCTGCCCGGGCGCATGGGCGTCGCTGTCGATGGAGAAGAGGCAGCCGGTGTCGCGGGCCAGCTCGAGCAGCTTCGTCGGTGGGTCGCGACGCTCGGGCCGGGAGTTGATCTCGACCGCGACGTCGTGCTCGACGCAGGCCTCGAACACCGCCTTCGCGTCGAACTCGCTGCTCGGGCGAACACCCCGGTTGCCGGTGACGAGCCGGCCGGTGCAGTGGCCCAGGACGTTGGTGAACGGGTTCTGGATCGCGCCGATCATCCGGCGGGTCATCGCGGTCGCGTCCATGCGCAGCTTGGAGTGGACGCTGGCGACGCGCAGCTCGAGCCGGGCGAGCAGCTCCTCGCTCTGGTCCAGCGAGCCGTCATCGAGGATGTCGACCTCGATCCCCTTGAGCAGCGTGAAAGCACCGTCGAGGTGGGCGTTGACCGCCTCGACGACGCCGAGCTGCCGAGCCAGCCGTTCGGGGCTCAGACCATTGGCCACACGGAGCCGCGGCGAGTGGTCGGTGAGGACGAGGTAGTCGTGGCCGAGCTCGATCGCCGTGAACGCCATCTCCTCGATCGGCGAGCCACCGTCGGACCAGTCGGAGTGGCTGTGGAGGTCGCCCCGGAGCGCGGCGCGGATCTCGCGGCCGCCGGGCGCCAGCGGGCCGTCGTGCTGGGCCTCGAGCTTGGCCAGCCGTTCGGGGACCTGACCTCGCACGGCGTCGGCGATCACCGAGCCGGTGCTGGGCCCGATCCCGGGCAGCTCGGTGAGCGTGCCGGCGTCGACCCGCGCGGCCACCTCGTCGGCCCCCAGCGGCAGGATCGTGGCCGCGGCGGCGCGGAAGGCCTCGATCCGTCGCGATTCCTCGCGGCCCCGTTCCATGAGGAACGCGATCCGCCGCAGCGCGGCGACCGGACCGGCGTCATACGTTTGGCTCACTTTTCTTCCTCCACACCCGGTGGAGACCCATTGTGGCTGGTCAGCGGCACCCACCGCGACGGCGGGCAGCCCCTCTCCACACCTTCGTCCCCCGCCGTTCCACTGAGATCCGCTCTCCTCCACAGGGTTATCCACAGGCTTGTCCACAGGCCGCGTTGACCGCGTGGCGCCCGCCTCCTAGCGTGGGCCCCGATGAGGCCCCGGGCCCGTCGAGTGACATCCGCAAGGGGAAGGCAGGTGTCGCGACACGGGCCAGGGGCCTCTTCTCATGCCCTCCGCGCCCGGTCAGCGTCCGCTGAACTGCGGCGGCCGCTTGTCCTGCGCGGCTGCGATCCCTTCCTGCAGGTCGGCGGTCGCCAGGGTCAGCGGCTGGGCCATCGCCTCCCACTGCAGGCACGACTCCAGGTCGGCATGCCCGTCGCGCAGCGCGAGCGTCGTGAGTCGGCTCGCGATGGGCGCGGTGCCCGCGATGTCCGCCGCGGTGGCGAGCACCTGGTCGAGGAAGCCCTCCCCCTCGATCACCCGCGAGACCAGGCCCAGCCGCAGCGCCTCGTCGGCGTCGACGACCCGACCGGTGAGCAGCAGGTCACGCGCGTGGGCGGGTCCGACGACGTCGGGCAGCAGGTAGGTGCCGGCCATGCCCGCGTGCATCCCGAGCCGCACGAACGGGACGCCGAGCCGGGCACCCGGAGCGGCGTACCTGATGTCACAGGCGAGGGCCAGGCAGAGTCCCGCTCCGATCGCGTGGCCGTTGACGGCTGCGATGGTCGGCACCTCGAGCCGGCGGATCGACAGCCAGGCCCGGTAGAACGGCAGCATCCTGGTGCGGAGCTCGTCGACGGTGGCGTCGGGCTCGCTCGCGATCCACGACGTGTTACCGCCCGAGCAGAACGCCGAGCCGGCGCCGGTGACCACCACGGCGCGCAGCGAGCGGTCGGCCGCGAGCTCGTCGATCGCGGCCACCCACGAGGCGGTCATCCGGTCCGACATCGCGTTGCGCTGGTCGGTGTTGTCGAGGGTCAGCAGGGCGACGCCGTCGGAGGGTCGCTCGAGTCGCAGGTGGTCGTAGTCAGCCATGCTGGGCAGGGTAGTGAGGCGCGCTCGCAGGCGCCGCGACGGCCTTCAGACCCCTCGCGAGGTCGGGGCAACGATTTCACGCTCAGGCCACGCTCAGGGCGTGCCTCCTGCACCCACGCTCAGGCGTGTGTAGTGTCGGTAGCGGTTCGAAGGCTCCGGCCCGAGATCCCCGGCGGGCTTCCTCACCATTTCCCGCCGCGACGACCGAACATCGAATCAGCAAGGAGGCCGTCATGGCGGAGACCTGGAGCGGCGAGTTCTACTGCGTCAAGTGCAAGGAAAAGCGCGAGGCGGAGGGCGAGGTCAGGGTCAACGACAAGGGAACCCGCATGGCCAAGGCCGTGTGCCCCGTCTGCAGCACCAACCTCAACCGCATTCTCGGCAAGGCCTGAGCACCACCCCAATTCGTTGCGGCGGTACCCACCCGGTGTTCCCGGTTGGGTACCGTCGTTCGGATTTACGTCCTGACACGGGAGCGCGGCAGGCAACAGCGTTCTCGCCCTGATCGACGCGGCACGCGAGAGGTGGCAGGTGAGCGGGGGACCAGTGGTGCGCGCCGTCGGGATCCTCGCCTGCATCGCCCTCCTCGGGACCGGCGGTCTGGCGAACGCGTCCGCACCGGCCTCGGGGGCGCCGTCCGCGTCCGGGTTCGCGACCACGACCCCCTCCGCTGACACGGGACTCCCCGCCGCGGCCACCCCCGCTGCCGGCACCTACCGCGCCGTCTTCCCGACCCGCCTCGTCGACACCCGCGCCACCTCGACGCGGCTGCAGCCCGGCGGCCGCCTCGTCGTCCCCGTCCTCGGCCGCGCCGGCGTGCCGCTCACCGGGGTCGGCGCCGTCCAGCTGAACGTCACCGCCGTCGGAGCTGCGGGGCGCAGCCGACTCACCGTGCACCCCTCCGGCAAGGCCGCTCCCGCGACGTCCTCGCTCTACTACGGGCGCGCGCTCCCCGTCGCCAACACCGTCCTGGCCCGCCCGGGGGCCAATGGCTCGGTCGTGGTGACCAACGGATCGTCCTCCGTCGACGTCATGGTGGACGCCGTCGGCTGGTACGCCGCCAGCCCCGATACCGGCACCGCAGGGGTCCACGCCATCGCGCCGACCCGGGTCCTCGACTCGCGCACCGCCGGCCGGGCCGTGAGCACGACCCCCTCGACCGTCCGGGTGGTCGGCGGGCCGGTGCCAACGGGCGTCACGGCCGTCGTCGCGAACCTCACGACCGTGGAGGCGAGCGCCACCGGCCTCCCCGTCCAGACCTGGGCGTCGGGCCAACCGCGGCCGACGACCTCCAACGGCAACACCGTCAAGGGACAGGCCGTCGCCACCCAGGTCGTGGTCGGGGTCGGGACCGACGGCCGGATCGCCCTCGCCACCGGGCGCGGGCGCACCCACGTGCTCGTCGACGTCGTCGGGTACGTCGTCGGCACGAGCTCGGCGGGCGGCTACCTGCGCCCGGTCTCCCCTGTACGACTCGTCGACACCCGCACCACCGGCGTCCCGCTCGCGTCGGGGCGGCGCCTCTCCCAGCGCGTCGTCGGACGCGGGGGCGTCCCCGGCGGAGCCTCCGCGGCCCTGCTCACGATCACCTCGGTCGCCGGACCCCGGGCCACGGGCACCCTCGTCGCCGTCGGCAACGGCGAGCGACGGCCGTCGACCTCGCACCTCAATGCGCGCTCGGACGTCCCGGTCTCGCGGCAGGTCGTGGTCCCGCTCGGGGTCGACGGCGGCATCGCCGTGGCCCGCGCAGGAGGGACCGGCCACGTGGTCATCGACCTCGTCGGCTACGTCACCGCCGTCCCGGTGCCCGCCGTCGTCCCCCCCGACGCCGGGCTGCTGGCGGGGGGCGTCCCGGCCGGCCCACTCGCGGCCGACGGCGTCGCGGTGCTGCAGACCTCCGTCCGCCACGCCCTGGGCACCTGGTGGCCCGAGACGGCCCCTGACCTGCTGGCCCAGCCGATGGAGTCCCCGGCGCGGTCCGACCCCACCGACGCCGTACGACGCCTGTCGATGGAGGCACTGAGCCTGTCGACCGCGCTGGCGACGGGCACCTACGACCCGGCGTCGGCCGGTGCGACCCGCGGCCAGGCTCGCGCAGTCGTCGAGACGATCGTGCGCACCGTGTCCTGCCGGCACCGCGCGACCGTCGTCGGCGGGTGGGGGCACTCGTGGCAGAGCCCGCTGTGGTCGTCGCTCGCGGCCCGCGCCGGGTGGCTGTCGTGGCCCTCCCTGTCGTCGTCGGCGCGGGCCTGCGTGCGGGCCATGGTGCTGTCGGAAGCCGACTTCGCGTCGACCGTGGAGCCCTACGTCATGGCCTCGCGCAGCGGTGTGGTCCTGCGCCCGGGGAACTCCGGGGCCGAGGAGAACTCGTGGTTCGCCCTGGCCCCCGCCGTCGCCGTCGCGATGATGCCGGCTGCCGAGCGGCGCGAGGCGTGGCGCTCGGCCGAGGTCCGCCTCCTCGCGAACTCCTTCAGCCGGGCGGACCACCTCGCCGGTGGCGGGTCGGTCGACGGCGTCCCACTGGCCGACCTCCTCACCGGCTGGAACGTCCAGCCCGACGGGTCGGTGATCAACCACGCCCGGATCGCTCCCGACTACTCGACGAACGCCTACCAGAACGTCGACACCGTCCTCGTCGCCCTGCTCGCCGGACAGCGCGCACCCGAGGCATCCCTCCTCGGCCTGCGCGAGGTCTACTCGGCGCTCGTGACGAACGTCTACGCCGTCGAGGACGGCTTCGCTGCGCCCGGGGGTGCGGTCTACCGTCCACACGACGACAGGCCTGCAGGTGCGTACGGCGTCTACTACCCGCAGGGCTGCGACTGGGGTGAGGGCCAGGTGCTTCCCTTCGCACTCCTGGACGCCCAGGCGCTCGCCTTCGGCTTCGGGACCGACCCGGCCGTCCTCGACCCCGAGGACTCCGCCGCGCACCACCTCTCCCTCGCCGTCGAGATGCAGGAACGCTCGGCCGACGGGCGGATGTACGCCGACCCGGCCGAGTACAACTACGTCGGACGCGAGGAGCACACCGCCCAGCTCGCGGCGCAGCTCGTCCTCACCCTCGTCCTCGGTGCCGCGGCGGGAGGCGCCGACGTCGTCGAGCCGGTCGACCCGCAGGTCGTGACGCCGCAGTCCGAGCTCGACACCCCGCCGCCGGTCGGCGACGAGTCCCGCCTCGTCGACCCCTTGGTCGGGCGCGACTGACGTCACCGGCGTGGTGCCCGCTCGGCCTTGTCCTGTGGAGGACGCCTCCTCGGCCACGGGCTCAGGTGGCAGGGTGCGAGGCATGTCTCGTCCTCGTGTGCGTCTGCGGCCCGGGCTGCGCGTCAGTGTCCGGGGCGATGCCACCCTTCAGGTGGGACTCCACCCCGGCCACCGCGTCGTGCTGCCCGACCTACCTCACGTACGCGCCCTGCTGACGCTCCTCGGCCACGGTGTCGACGCCGAGCGGCTCGCCGACGACCAGCGTGAAGCGTTGCGGCGGCTGGGTCGGGAAGGTCTCCTGCTCGACGCGGACGACGACGTGGTCCGCTCCCGTGCTCGCGAGCGAGGCCGGGTCGAGGTGGTGGCGAGCCAGACGGTGCAGCCGACGGCGACGCGGTTGCTCGCCGAGGCCGGCCTCATCGTGTCGCGGGAGGGGCGACCCTCGGTCGCGCTCATCGTCACGACGGGGTCGGAGACGCGGCGTGCCGACATCGACCGGTTGGTTCAGGCCGACCGGGCCCACGTCCTGGTCAGCGCGGTGGCCGGCCGACTCCGGGTCGGCCCCTGTGTCGTGCCCGGCCTCACCGCGTGCCTGCGCTGCGTCGACGAGCACCTCACCGACCGCGACCCACGACACCCCCTCGTGGTGGAGCAGCACCTGGACGTCGATCCCGCTGATCACCCCAGGGCCGTGGACCTCCACCTCGGGCTCACGTGGGCCGTGCGGGACGTGGTCGCGCTCCTCGAGGGTGACCGGCCGACCACCTGGTCGGCCACCGTCGACCTCGAGCCCGACGGCCCGGTCACGCAGCGGTGGCGGCGTCATCCCCGGTGCGGCTGCGCCTGGGGCGACGTGCTTGCGGGGTAGGGCCGCGTCACCAGTACTCGCTGTCGAGCTTGCCCTCCATCGCCCGCAGGTTCGCCCGCGAGCACTCCTCGCAGTAGCTGCGTCGCCGGCCGTTCTCGACCGCGGTCGTCCACGTGAGGGTCTTCGCCTCGTCAGGCTCCTGGCGGCCGCAGAAGTCACACGTCGTCACGACTCGAGGCTACGCCCGGACATGACAGGAGCCGGGTACGACGCCTGCTGGCGTCGTACCCGGCTCCCCAGATCATTCAACTTGCCTTCTCACCCAGCGATCAGGGTGGAGGTGGCCCACCGTCCCCAGAGACGGACTCTGTGACGTCGGCCGCCGGCTCCCTCAGATCGCGCGGGCGAGAGCGAGGCGTGCCTGCCGCGCGGCCTTCTCGGCCTTGCGGCTCACGCGACGGGCGTGGGCCACGTGGCTGGCCCGTCGCAGCTGCTGCGCCTCTCCCAGGCGCACGGACATCTGTGCCCGTGCGAGTTCTTCATGCATGAGTTCCATGACAATTCTCCGTGTCTTCGTGGTGGTCATCGGTGTGTGCGTGGTTGCTCTCGGTGAGGACGACGTCACGCGGCGTCCTTGCGGGGCCGGCCGCGAGGCCGCTTGCGCGGAATCACGACTCCCTGCAGGAAGAGCTCGCCGCCCCAGACGCCCCAGGGCTCCCGGCGCTCCTTGGCGCCGGTGAGACACAGGTCGCGCACGGGACAGTCCGTGCACAACGTCTTGGCGAACTCCACGTCGCTGGGCGACTCGGCGAACCACAGCTCCGGGTTGTTGATCCGGCACGGCAGTTGCTCCTCGTCGACCTCGTAGGCGGCATCGTGCAAACCGCCGAGCGTGGCATCGGCTCCCTGCGTGACGCAGGGCCCATCAGTGCGGTCGAGAACGCTGATGGTCATGTGGTCACCTCCTACTGGACCTGATCGCTGGTGTGCTGGTGGAAACAGAAAGGCCGCGGATCCCGGGTTTCGGGTCCGCGGCCTGGAGGTAGCCGATGCTGTTGAAAGTCAACAGGTCGGTGGACTCCAGGCGGTGGAACCCGGGCGGGAAGCCTGGGCGAGGGCAACGCCGGCCACGTGCCGATCACGCACGACATACGTGGGGGCGGAGCAGACCGTCGCGCCGCTGGTCATGTCGATGCCGGTGCCAAAGGCGGCACCGGAAACGGGCATGACAAAGTCGGACGGGGTCTGAGCCGTCAGCCAGGTCTTGTTGCTGATCACGTGTGCCACCTCCTTCTCGATATCGGGCGCCGGCCTTGCCAGGACCGTGTGCGCGGGGTTGTCTGCTCGTGCCATAGCAAGGTATCGGCTCAGAGGCGTAAGAGGCAAACGATTTAGTGGGCATTTCGTGCCAATTACTGGCGAATCCGTGCCACTGGCCCGATGACGCCACCGACGGAGTCGTCAGGAGATCAGCTCGAGCAGCTCGGCGCCGTAGCGGTCGAGCTTGGAGCGGCCCACCCCGCTGATCTTCAGCAGGCCCGCCTCGTCACCGGGCTTGTGCTCGGCGATCAGCTGCAGCGTGGCGTCGGTGAACACCACGAACGCCGGGACGCCGTCCTCCCCGGCCCGCGACCTGCGCCACTCGCGCAGTCGCTCGAAGAGCTCCTCGTCGTAGGACGCCGGGCAGTCGGCACACCGCCCGATCTTCTTCTGGACCGGTGTCGAGAGCGGCTTGCCGCACTCGCGGCAGTGGACGGCCCGCCGACGAGCCGGACCGGCGGGGCGCGGCCGCTCGCTCTCGGGCAGCAGCCCGGCCAGGAACGGCGATGGCTGGCGCGACTGCCTCCCGCCCGGGTTGCGGGCCTGGCTCCACGACAGCGAGAGCACCGAGCGGGCACGGGTCATCCCGACGTAGAGGAGCCGACGCTCCTCCTCGACCTCGGCGGGGGTCGTGGCGTAGGTGATCGGCAGCGTGCCGTCCTGGAGGCCGGCGAGCAGCACGGCATCCCACTCGAGGCCCTTGGCGGCATGGAAGGTGGTGAGGGTGACGCCGTCGGCGACCGGGGCGTGCTGCTCGGCGGCACGCCGGTCGAGCTCGTCGACGAAGCCGTTGAGGTCGGTGTCGGCTCCCGCAGCGAACTCGATCGCCTGGTCGACCAGCGCCTGCCACGACTCCCAGCGGTCGCGCACCTGCCCGCGCGCGGTCGGCGCCTCGGTCGTCCAGCCGAGGCCCGCGAGCGTGGCGCGCACCGTCTCGACCAGGGCGCCGACCCCCTGGCCGGAGCGGGCGGTGCCACGCAGGAGCGTCACGGCCTGTCGCACCTCGGGTCGGTCGAAGAACCGGGCGGCGCCGCGCACGACGTAGGGGATGCCGCGCTCGGTCAGCGCTTCTTCGTGGGCCTCCGACTGGGCGTTGATCCGGAACAGGACGGCCATCTGGCCATACGGGGTGCCGTCGGACGCAAGCCGCTTGATGCGATCGGCGATCGCCGCGGCCTCGGCGACCTCGTCGGGATGGCTGGCGAAGGCGACGTCGGGACCGGCGGGCTTCTGGGAGCGCAGCTCGACGCCCTGGCTGGACGTGCCGGCCAGCAGCTGGTTGGCGGCGGCGACCACCTGGGGCGTCGAGCGGTAGTTGCGCACCAGCTCGACCGAGGTCGTGCCGGGGAACTTGGCCGGGAAGCCGGTCAGGTGATCGGCGCGAGCGCCGGCGAAGGAGTAGATCGTCTGGGCCGGGTCGCCGACGACGCACAGCTCGTCGCGGCCGCCCAGCCACAGGTCGAGCAACGCGGACTGGAGCGGCGAGACGTCCTGGAACTCGTCGACCACGAAGCGTTTGTACTGCCGACGCACCTGGGCCGCGACCCGCTCGTCGTCGGCGAGGAGGCCGGCGGCGAAGAGCAGCACGTCCTCCATGTCCATCCGGCCCTGGCTGCGCTTGCCGTCCTCGTACGCCGAGAACATCTGTGCCACGGTCTCGGGGTCCTGACCGCTGACCGACCGGCCGCGGGCGCTCGCGACCCGCGCGTAGTCATCGGGGTGGACGTTGCTGACCTTGGCCCACTCGATCTCGGAGGCGACGTCGCGCAGCAGCGCCTGGTCGGCGGCGACCCGGCACCGTCGGGCCGCGCCGGCGAGCAGCGCGAGCTTCGACTCGGTCAGGGTCGGTAGCTCGGTGCCGTGGACGTGGGGCCAGAAGAACCGCAGCTGCCGCAGCGCCGCCGAGTGGAACGTCCGTGCCTGCACCCCGCTGGCACCGAGCTGACGCAGCCGGGTGCGCATCTCGCCGGCGGCGCGGGTCGTGAAGGTGACCGCGAGCACCTCGGACGGTTCGAACATCCCGGTGGCGACGCCGTAGGCGATCCGGTGGGTGATCGCCCGGGTCTTGCCGGTGCCGGCGCCGGCCAGCACCCGGACCGGCCCGCGCAGCGCCTCGGCGACGCGCCTCTGCTCAGGGTCGAGCGCGTCGAGCAGCTGCTCGGGTGAGGGCATGGGCGGAACAACTCCGGTCGGATCGTCGTTGTGAATCCAAGAGACCAAACCCTAGACGTGACCGAGGACAAGCAGACGATGACGTTCACGATGTTCAGCACCCCGTGGTGCGGCTACTGCCATCGGCTCAAGGGCCAGCTGGAGCGTGAGGGGATCGGCTTCGAGACCGTCGACATCGAGCAGCACCCCGAGGCTGCCGACACCGTCGAGCGGGCCAACGGCGGCCACCAGACCGTGCCGACCCTGCTGTTCACCGACGGCACCACCTTGACCAACCCGTCGGTCGGGCAGGTCAAGGAGAAGCTCGACGCCTTGGCCTGAGGCTCACCCGGTCCCGGGCAGCGGACCGCCGTACCAGTGGGCCAGCAGCGACGAGGAGATCGAGACGCTGCGCGGGATGTGCACCTCGCCGGCGTCGACGGCGTCACGGAGCTGGTCGCGTGTGAACCAGCGGGCCTCCTCGATCTCCGCGCCGTCGACGTCGATCTCCTTCGACAGCGCGCGGGCGGTGAACCCGAGCATCAGGCTGGCCGGCAGCGGCCACGGCTGGTTGCCGAAGTAGGTCACCTCGCCGACGGGGATGCCGACCTCCTCTCCGACCTCGCGGCGCACGGCGTCCTCGAGGGTCTCCCCCGGCTCACAGAAGCCGGCCAGCGTCGACCAGCGGCCCGCCGGCCAGGACGTCTGCCGACCGAGCAGGATCGAGCCGTCGTCGTGGACCACCGCCATGATCACGGCCGGGTCGGTGCGCGGGAACTGAGGCCGGTCGCACCCGGTGCACCGCAGCTCGTGGCCCGCCGCGCGGGACTCGAGGCTGCCGCCGCAGCGGGGGCAGAACCGGGTCATGTAGTGCCACTCGGCGAGGCCGATCGCATGGAACAGCAGCGGGGCGACGTCAGGGTCGTCGGCCAGCACCGGCAGCAGCGCGCGCAGCGGCACCCACTCGTCGCGTGCGCCCTGCGCCTCCTCCGGTGGGACCAAGGTGGCGAGGTAGGTCGTCCCGTTCTCCTCACCGAGCAGCACGCGCGTGCCGGCCGGCGCGTCGGCCGGGGCCAGCCACTCGATCGCGCCGTCGACCGGTCGCAGCCGCGTGCCGGCCACCACGAGGACCCGCGTCGCCGGATCGGCCCAGCGCTCGGCGAGCCACGCGTCGTCGGTGCGCTGGAGGCCGAGTCGGTTGTGCGCGTGGCGGGAGAGCGCGACGTGGGGCAGGGCTCGCGATGTCACGCTGACGAGGCTAACCCGGTAGTTTGCCGCTCCGTGACCTCACCCCACGCAGCCACTCGCTTCGCTCGCGCCTCCGCAGGGACCCCGAATGAGCACCCACATCGCGGCCCAGCCCGGCGAGATCGCACCCACCGTCCTGATGCCCGGCGACCCGCTGCGCGCGAAGTGGATCGCGGAGACCTTCCTCGACGACGCCCGCTGCTACAGCGAGGTCCGCGGCATGTACGGCTTCACCGGCAGCTGGCAGGGCCGGCCGATCTCCGTTCAGGGTTCCGGCATGGGGCAGCCGTCGATGGCGATCTACGCCAACGAGCTGCTGCGTGAGTACGAGGTGACGAGCATCATTCGGGTCGGCTCGTGCGGCGGGTTGGCCGAGAAGCTCGCCATCCGCGACCTCGTCATCGCGTCCGGCGCCTGCACCGACTCGTCGATGAACCGGATCGCGTTCGAGGGCCTCGACTACGCCCCGGTCGCCGACTTCGGCCTGCTGCGCGAGGCGGCCGCGGCCGCGCCCGAGGCGCACGTCGGTCTGATCTTCTCCAGCGACTCCTTCTACCCCGCGCGGCCCGAGCTGGCGGCGCGGATGGTCGAGTACGGCGTGCTGGCGGTGGAGATGGAGGCCAGCGCGCTCTACACCCTCGCCGCGAAGTACGGCGCCCGCGCCCTCGCGATCTGCACCGTGTCCGACCACATCGTCACCGGCGAGGAGACCACCTCCCAGGAGCGGGAGCAGACCTTCAGCCGGATGATCGAGGTCGCGCTCACCGCTGCGGTGAACGCGGGCTGACCAGCCGCGCCAGCTCGTCGCGGCCCGGCAGGTCGTCGTGGACGACCAGGTCGCCGGTGCGGACGTAGAAGAACCCGGCCCGCACGCGGTCGACCGGGACGCCGGCCAGGTCGGCCCATGCGAGTCGGTAGAGGGCCAGCTGGAGCGGGTCGGCGTCCTGCTGCCGGTTGGTCTTCCAGTCGACGACGAGGAAGTCACCGTCGGGCTCGGTGTAGACCGCGTCGATCCGCCCACGCACGACCTGGCCGGCCAGCACCAGCGCGAACGGTGCTTCGACCTGGTGGGGAGCGCGGTCGGCGAACGGGCCGGCCTCGAAGCGGGCGATCAGGTCACGCAGGTCCTCGTCGCTGTCGATGCCGACGTCGGCGCGGCCGGGCAGCTCGTCGGGGTCGAAGAGGTCCTGCTGACCGAACCTCGACTCGACCCAGGCGTGGAAGCGGGTTCCGAAGCGCGCCGTGGGCGACGGCGGCCGTGGCATGGGGCGCGCCAGCTCGGCGGCGAAGCCCGACGGGTCGTCGCGCAGTCGCTCCATCGCGGTGGCCGACAGGCTCGACGGGAGGGGTACGCCGACGACCTCGGCCCGAGCCGCCCTGGCCTCGGCCAGCAGCCGCTCGATCTCGGCGTCCCACTCAGCGACGGTCGACTGGGCGACCAGGTCGAGCTCGGGGTCGGCGGCCGACGGATCGACGGCGGCGACCCGTGCCGCCGCCTCGAGCCGCAGCTGCTGCTCGCGGCCGGTCCCGGGCACCGGCCACGGGCGCGAGGGATCGAGGGCGTCGTAGGGGTGGGGCGCGCCCTTCACCGGCTTGTCCAGCCAGCGTGCGGGCGGTTCTCCCCAGTCGGTGAGCTGGTCGCGGACGACCCCCTGGTAGTCGGAGGGACCGAACGGCGTGGCCCGCGGGCTCCACAGGTAGGAGGACAGATGGAGCCGCTTCGCCGCACGCGTGAACGCGACGTAGCCGAGGCGCAGCTCCTCCTCGGCGTCGTGGGTCCGGGTGGCGACGCGGTAGGCGTCGAGCGCGTCCTTGTCCCAGCCGTCGAGCTGGGGCAGATCGACCGCGTCGCCGCGCAGCGGGGCGGGCAGGATCGCGGGCGATGAGGTCCAGAGGGTGCGCGAGCGGTTGCTCGGGAAGCGCGTCTCGCACACCCCGACCAGGAAGACGGCCTGCCACTCGAGGCCCTTGGCACGATGGACGGTCAGCAGCTTGACCGAGTCGGCCGCGGTCGGGGTGGCGATGTCGAGACCGTTGCCCTGGTCGTCCTCGGCGGTGAGGTAGGCCAGGAGCGCGGGCAGCGTGACGTCGCCGTCGACCGACCGGAACTCGGCGACGGCCTTGACGAACAGGTCGAGGTTGTCACGTCGCGCGGTGGCCGCGGGGCTGACCGCCGACGCCAGCTCGATGTCGACACCGGTGGTGTCGATGATGCGGCGTACGACGTCGAGCAGCGGCTCGCCGACGGCGGCCCGCAGATGGCGCAGCTCGTCGGCGAGCAGCCCGAACCGCTCGCGGGCCTCCGGCGAGTAGTCGCCCTCACCCGGCGACTCGAGCGCGTCGCTGAGGGTGGGTATCTCGGCCGGGTCGATGCCGTCGGCGATGTGGAGCAGCTCGGCGCCGATGTCGGGGTGGTCGACCCGACCGCGACGGCCGGCCAGCCGTGCGGCCCGGTCGCCGAGCAGGCGCAGGTCGCGCGGCCCGATCGCCCAGCGCGGGCCGGTGAGCAGCGTGAGGAGCGCCGCGTTGTCGGTGACGTCGTGCATGAGGGTGAGGATCGCGACGACCTCGGCCACCTCCGGGAGTCGCACCAGGCCCGACAGGCCGACGATCTCGACCGGGACCCCGGCGCCGGTGAGGGCGTCGAAGACCTCCTCGG
Organism: uncultured Actinomycetota bacterium; assembly: GCA_963804845.1. Classification (GTDB taxonomy): domain Bacteria; phylum Actinomycetota; class Actinomycetes; order Propionibacteriales; family Nocardioidaceae; genus Nocardioides. The sequence continues at coordinate 160,819 of CAWDSA010000002.1, forward strand.
CATGAGCGTTGTCGCGGGTGAGGACGCCGAGGTCGGACCACGCCCGGCCCGGCGCGTCGTGGGCAGCGCGGACGGCCTCGACCAGCCAGGCCAGCTCATCGAGATGGCGCTCGAACACGTGGCACTCGACCACGCCGTCGTCGGCGCCCGGCTTGGGCTCGAGCTCGGCCACCTGGCCGGCGTACTTCTCCATCAGCGGTGCGGCCAGCCGGTTGGCGACGGTGAGGATCCGCCGGTCGGAGCGGCGGTTGACGGTCAACGGCAGGATCGGCGGTTGGCCCGCCAACGAGGGGAAGGTGTCGCCGAAGCCGAGGATGTTGGAGACCGAGGCCCCTCGCCAGCCGTAGATCGCCTGGTTGGGGTCACCCACGGCCGTCACCGGGTGGCCGAGGCCGGATGCCTCGTCGGGCCCGGAGTAGAGCCGGGCGAGCATCACCGCCTGGGCGACCGAGGTGTCCTGGTACTCGTCGAGCAGCACCACCCGGAACCGGTCGCGCTCGATGACGCCCACCTCGGGCTGCTCCAGTGCGAGACGAGCGGCGAGCTCGATCTGGTCGGAGAAGTCCATGAGCCCGAGGTCGCGCTTGAGCCGACGGTAGCCGTCGACGAGCTGGAGCAGCTCGGCTCGGCGGTCGATGGCGTTGATCGCCTTCTCGGTGGCGTCGCGGTGGCCCTTGCGGTTCTTGCCGGCCATCTCGGCGTCACGCGCCTGGACGAACCCGGCCCGGGCCTCGGCATCGACCCGGCGCACGTCGTCGGGCCCGACCAGGTGCTCGCTCATCGCAGAGTCGAGCGCGAGCAGGTTCTGGATGGCGGTCGGCGGGTGGTCGGTCAGGTGAATGACCTCTCCGGTGAAGCGTTCGACGACCCGCGCCCCCAGCTGGTAGCGGGACGCGTCGGACACGACCCGGGTCTCCGGCTCGTGGCCGATCCGCAGGCCGTGGTCGATCAGCAGCCCGGCGGCGTAGGCGTGGTAGGTCGCGACGGTCGGCTCGAGCACTTCCTCGGCCTCGTCGGGGTCGAGCGGCGGCTCGGACGGCGTCGCGGCTCCCAGCAGACCAGCATGGTCGAGGGCAGAGTGGATGCGGTGGCGGAGCTCGGCGGCAGCCTTGGTCGTGAAGGTGAGACCGAGAACCTGCTCGGGCCGCACCTGGCGGGTGGCGACGAGATAGACGACGCGCGCTGCCATCAACGAGGTCTTGCCGGAGCCCGCGCCGGCGATCACGACCGCCGGTTCGAGGGGCGCGGTGATGGCGGCCCACTGCTGGGGGCTGTGCTCGAAGTCGAGGCCCATCAGCCGCGCCAGCTCGGCAGGCGTGTCGATACGCGTCGTCGGCGCCGTCACTGGACGGTCACCGACCCCGCGCCCTTGACCGGACAGAGCGGGACGAACGCGCACTCGCGGCAGTGGGGACCGGCCACGGCCGGGAAGTTCTCGGAGCGCAGGTAGGCCGCGGCGCGCAGCATCTCGCCGCGCAGCAGGTCGCGCCGCGGGTCGTCGTCGTGCTGGGGATCCTGCGCCTGCACCTTGGGTGTGTCGCCGCCGTCGAGCAGGCCGAGCTGGACCAGCTCGGCGCCCCCGGAGCGGGTCTCGGTGGCGACCGCGCTGAACGCACCCTCCTCCACGGCGTACTGATAGAGCCCGAGCTGGCGGTCGCCGGCCACGGCGGGGCCCGACGGGGCGGTGCGGGCGGTCTTGAGGTCCACGACCACGACGTCACCGTCGGCGTCGATCTCGAGCCGGTCGGCGTAACCCTCGAGCCGGACCCGTTCGCCGCCGTCGAGGGCGATCTCGGCGCTGAAGCGCTCCTCGAGCCCGACCAGCTGCCGCGGATTGACGGACTGCCACGCCAGGAACCTGGCCAGCGCCGCGCGGAGTCGTTCGTGTTCGCGGACCTTCGACCACGGCGTGCGGAAGGAAAGCCGGTCCCAGACCCGGTCGACCTCCGCCATCAGCGTGTCGAGGTCGGGAGCCAGGTCGCCCGCAGCCACCCGCTGGGCGAGGGAGTGGACGATCTGGCCGAGGTTGGCCGACTGGTGGGCGACCGCCACTCCCCCCGCCTCGGCGCGCAGGAACCAGTGGGTCGGGCAGGTCGCGACGGAGTCGAGCAGGCTCGCCGACACCGGGACCGGTCGCTCCGGGTCTCGCACCGGATGGGCGGCACGGGACGCCGCACGGGTGCCCCACCAGGATGCCGGATCGGCCTGGGGCACCAGCGCCCGGCCTCCCAGTGTCTCGCGGGAGAGGCGAGCGAGGCGCAGCGCTGCGGCGGCGCGGAGCGGCTCCGGAGACTCCGGGTCGGCGAGGGTGCGTCGGAGCTCCGCCACCAGTCCGGCCAACGAGAGCGGCCGCGTCGGGCGGCCGTCGACATGGGTGGGCGTGACCTCCAGCTCGTCGAGGAACCGCGAGGGCTGCTCGCCCTCGTCGTCGGCGGAGCGGACCGCGGTCACCACCAGGCGGGAACGAGCGCGCGTGGCGGCGACGTAGAACAGTCGTCGTTCTTCCTTGAGCAGCTCGCGCGTGGTGACCGGCTCGACCAGCAGGCCACGGCCCCGGTCACTGTCGATCCGGTCGGACCGCAGCAGCGTCGAGCGGCGGCGCAGGTCGGGCCAGCTCTCCTGCTGAACATGGGCCACCACGACCAGCTCCCACTCCAGGCCCTTGGACCGGTGGGCGGTCAGAAGTCGTACGGCGGAGCCACGGACGCCGCGGTCGGCCAGGGTGTCGGCCGGGATCTGCTGAGCCAGCAGGCTGTCGAGGAACTCCCGCACCCCGAGGTGGTCGGTGCGCTCCTCCGCGCGGGCGGCGGTCTCGAAGAGTGCGCAGAGTGCGTCGAGGTCGCGGTGTGCGCGTCGCGCGGCGCCACCACCGATGTCGACCGACCGCCGCAGTCGACGCGGCCACGAGGTGCCTGCCCACAGGTCCCACAGCACCTCCTCGGCCGGCGCGACCTGGGTGAGCTTGTCGGAGGCGGCGCGGAGCAGGCCGGCCAGCGCTCGGGCGTCCTCGGCCTCAGGCCCCGGCACCCCGTCGAGGAACCCTCGCTCCACCACGGCTCGGCGCAGCAGGTCACGCGAGGGGGCCGGTGGGCGCTCCTCCGCGGCGGCCGCCTCCTTGTCACGCTGTCGCAGCCGGCGCAGCAACACGCGCACGTCGCCGGCGTCGAGACCGCCCAGCGGAGAGAGCAGCAGCCCCTCCGCCCGAGCGGCGTCGACGTGGTCGACCGACTCGGCGTCGGTGTCGTCGAGGTGGAGGACGGCACGCAGCGCATCGAGCAGCGGCCGGACCGCCGGGTCGCGGACGAGCGGAAGGTCGTCGCTGGCGACCTCGACGGGAACGCCGGCCGCGGCCAGCGCCCGTCGAAGGGGCGGGATCTGGCTCTGCCCGGACCGGACGAGCACCGCCATCTCGGACCAGTCGAGACCGTCCTCGAGGTGGGCGCGGCGCAGCACGTCGGCGAGGTGCTCGGCCTCGGCCCGGTCGGTGTCGAAGGTGCGGACCTCGACCCGCCCCGGGCCGCGACCGGACTCCTCGGCCACCGGGTGTGCGAACGCGGCCACGGTGGCGGCGTCGAAGCCGGTGTGGCCGATCCGCGCCGACACCCGGGCGGCGGCGAGCGCGAGGTGGGGGCCGAAGCGCCGGGTGTGGCGCAGGACGACCACCGGCGCCCGTTCTCCGGTCACGGTCGGGAACGCAGCAGGGAACTGCTGGATGCCGCGGACCTCGGCACCGCGGAAGCCGTAGATCGACTGGTGGGGATCGCCCACCACCACCAGGTTGCCGCCGTCGCCGGCGAGCGCCTGGAGCAGCGCGACCTGACCGGGATCGGTGTCCTGGTACTCGTCGACGAAGACGTGGCGGTAGCGACGTCGCAGCTCGTCGCGGTGGGCGGTTGCCTCGATGACGGCCCGCCGGATCAGGTCGGCGTAGTCGGTCGCACCCAGGTTGTCGAGGACGGTGAGGTACTGGTCGAGGAACAGCCCCGCGGCGACGAACTCGGGCAGGTCGTGGGCCTCCCCCAGCGCGCGCAGCTGGGAGCCGTCGAGCTGCTTCTCACGCGCCCGGCTGAGCACGGCCTGGACCTCGCGCACGAACCCGTGGGTGCCGACCGCGCGCTGCAGGGCATCGGGCCACGCGACCGCCTCGGGCGTCTCGCTGAGCAGCTCGCGCAGCACCACGTCGGCCTCCGGCGCGGACAGCAGCCGCAGGGGCGCGTCGTAGAGGCCGGTGGGGCTGTAGGAGCGGATCAGGCCGTAGGCGAAGGAGTGGAACGTCGAGCACAGCGCGGCACCGGTGGTGCGGCCGATGCGGGCCGTGACGCGGTCGCGCAGCTGCTCGGCCGCCTTGCGGGAGAAGGTGAGCGCGAGCACCGACGCCGGATCGGCTCCTTCCTCGATCCGGCGCGCGATCGCCTCGACGAGCGTCGTGGTCTTGCCGGTGCCGGGGCCGGCCAGGACCAGCAGCGGGCCGTTCGTGTGGTCGACGACGGATTGCTGGTCGTCGTCGAGCGTCGGTGGTACCGCAGCGGGCCGGTGCTCGCTCACCAGGCGGTACGTCGTCATGGGCCCACCCCATCATGAGGGGCCGACACACCGGTGCGGACGCGCTCAGGCCTCGTCGTCCACCCACCCGGCGGCCACGAACGCGGTGCGGGTGCTCGCGTAGCCGAGCCCTCGGTAGGCCTCGAACTCGAGGTCGCCGAACTTCTGGCGCAGCGTCGACGAGCGCGGGAAGTCGGCGTTGACGAGGCCGAACGACTGCACGTTCGGCGGCAGGACCGACCACCAGTCGGTCTCGTCGGCGTCCTCCGCCGGCGGTCCGGTGCGAACGGCCTTGACCACCACGACGTCGAGCCCGCTTCCTTCGTATCGGCGCATCCACGGCGGCTGGTCCTCGTAGCGGACCCGACGCAGGTCGATGTTGAGGTCGGCACGCACCACTCCGATGGCATCGCCGACGGCGGACCAGGTGTCGATCGGGTCGTTGCTGGCGTCGAGGATCAGCACCCGGCCGCCGGTGCCCCGCGACGCGCAGTGCCGCACGCACTCGACCAGCCCGGTGTTGTCGAGGTGACCGCCGTCGCTCACGTAGATCCACCGGAAGTCGGCCGACGTCCGTCCCACCCCCTCCAGCGCCACCTGCCACAGCCCGGGCTTGGCCGTCATCCAGAGGAACTTCGGCCCCTGCGGCGGCACCTGAGGCTTCTGCGTCGTGTGCATCGGGTTGCGCACCCAGGCCCCCACCCGCGCGTTGAACAGGGCGAGCAGCAAACGGTACGGCGCCATCTGCGCGCCGTACCGCCCCATGAGCGGCGACACGGCGGCGCCGCTGATGGCCACCGACGCCATCACCGAGACCCGCCCCGGTCCGGCGAAGTCCTCGTAGGCGGCGGTCTCGACGCTGACCCGGCGGCCCTCCTCGCGGTGGACCTCGACGGTCGACTGGCCGAACACGACCGGGAAGCCGCCCCGCATCGTGGGCGACTCGTTGGCGGCGCGGGAGTTGAGCGTCGCGACGACATGGAGCCGCGGCCCGTCCTCGGGCCCGCCGTTCGGTGGCCGCAGCGCGGAGTATCGGTAGACGGCTCCCGGCGCGAGCTCGTCGGCCCGGCCGGTCGGAAGAGCCGCCGGTGCCCTCCTCGTCGTCGACCCCGACCGCGAAGGCGTCGCTGATCCGGGACCGGTAGAAGCCGTGCAGCGACGTCGCGTTGGCGTCGACGAGGGCTCCCAGCACGCAGGCACCTACGGTGAGCACGGTCGCCCAGACCAGGTGGGTGGCGCTCATCTCGACCAGGAAGCCGTAGGTCCACAGCAGGAGCAGGTAGACCGACACCACCAGCACGATCACCAGCGGCAGCCAGGTCAGCAGGAACCGTTTGACCCGACTCCACCGGCTGGCCGCCACGGCGGCCTCCGGGCTCGGGCCCATGCGCAGGAGGACGGCGACGAGGGCGAGCAGCGCCCCGACTCCCACGACCTGGCCGGGCAGGGTGTCGTCGGTGGCGATGTCGCGGACCGTCTCGGCATCGGTGCCGACGACGGCCAGGGTCACCGGATCGGCGGTACGGGTGACCGTGACCTCCTGGCCGCACGCGCCGGCGGAGGCCTCCTGCTCGGTCCCGGGGCTGAGCCGTGCGAGCCGGTCTGCGTCCGCGACCGCCGCCTCGAGGTCTTCGGCGAAGGCGTCGGCACACCGTTCGTCGGTGCCGAAGCCGACCGCGGTGAGCGCGGCGGCGCCGAGCGTGGTCGGCTGGTTGTGGGTGGCCAGGTGGGTGAGCCCCGACACCGCTGCCGGGATCCCGAACACCAGCACCAGCCACCCGAGGCCACCGAAGACCAGGGCCGTCCGCCAGCGCGACGTCCTGTCGAGCTTGGTGAGGGCCCCTTCGTGGACTGTCTGCCGCTCAGCGGGGTCGAGTGGTGCGTCGAACGTCGCGGTCGCGTGCCACCCACGCACCGTCAGGGCCACGATGCCGGCCAGGCAGAGCACCGGGATCCCCGAGCACCGGCCACCAGTCCCACCAGTCGTGCCACGTCGGCGCGAGGTCGAGCAGCTCGTCCCCGCTCCCCACGCGGTCGTCGCCCAGCAGTCCGACCGAGACCGCGACGAGAGCGGACAGCCAGGCGACGACCCGCAGCGTGAGGCCCACGATGAGCAGGTTGACGACGGCCCCCATCAGCAGCGAGACGATCCCGTCGCGAGTGCGCCAGGTGGGCTCGAACAGGTAGCGCGTGTGACGGCGCAGACGTTCCAGCTCGGGCGACCCCGTGGCGTACGCCGTGCGCCAGTCGCTGGGCGCCGACCGCAGGCCGCCGTCGAGCCGGAACGTACGGCGCAGGGCCAGCGCCGCCGCGACGTAGCTGCCGCCGCTGACCGCGAAGACGTGGGGCTCGTGCTGTGGCTCGGCGACGCGCAGCGGGTCGGCGGCGTCCTGCACGGCCTGGTGGCCGCCGAGGACGAAGGCAGCGGCGCGGATGCCGCCGCCGGAGGCGCCGATCGCCAGCAGCCGCGGATCCTCGGCGATCGTCATCCGGGTGCCGGCAGATCCCGCCTCCGGGCGCGGCGCCGGCGGTGGTTCGGGATCGACCGAGCTCTGGCTGCTCCACGCAAGACACAGGAGGGCGATCCCCTCCGCTGCCGCGCTGAGCGCCGCCGCGACACCCCAGCCCCACTCGCCGTACGCCGCGACGGTGACCGCGGCCGCCACGGCCGCCACGACGCCGGCGCGCAGCGCCCACAGCCGGCGCAGGGGGCCACGGTCGTCGGTGCCGGCCGCGCGGACCGCGCGGTGCTCCGCGGAGAGGACCAGGCAGACCAGCTGGGTCGCGACCAGCAGCAGCACCAGCACCAGGACGCTCCGGCTCCACAGCTCGGGCTCGTCCAGCTCGTCGGACGTCGTGATGGCGCCGACGACGTTGAGGGTGGCAATCGTGATCAGCACGGCCGCGGGGAAGGCCGCTGCGCGGGCCACGTCGTGCGCCACGCTCGACTCCGCACCGGCGGCCGAGGACACCTCCCGGTCGAGGGTGTCGACGTGCTCGACGCGGACCGTCGGGACCACTCCCGCGGGCGCGCACGCAGGGAGGCTCTGTTGCGGAGTCTTCGAACCCGAGGGGTCCACGTCATCCCCGTTCCGACCTGCGGCCGGGCGGCCGCACCCCCGATGGTGCCGAAGCCGCAGGGCCGCCGACAAGGGCTTCGAGGAATGTTTGCGCTGGTCGGCCGTCGGCGACCACTCCTAGGGTGGGTGACCAGGAGGCAACATGACCGAGTCGAACGACACCACTGAATCCGTCCTGGTACTCGAGCGGGCGCTCGATCAGGCACACGCCGCGATCCTGGGAGTGCGCCGAGAGGAGCTCGACCAGCCGACTCCCTGCACGGGGTGGGACGTCGGCCAGCTGCTGGCGCACCTCGCGGTGGGTCCGGGCAACCTGCTCGACATGGCGCGCGGCGGCTCACCCGACTGGTCGGCCGCCCCCGACCGGGTCGACGATCCCGCCGGAACGTTCCGCGCCGGCGCCGACGAGCTGCTCGCCCACTGGCGCGACTCCGACCCCGCCGAGCGGCAGGGCATCGACTGGCAGATCGCCGAGTTCGCGGCCCACACCTGGGACGTCGTCACCGCGACCGGGCAGACGCCCGAGCTCGACTCGGACGTCGCCGAGCGCGGGCTGGCGTTCATGTCCGCCACGCTCAAGCCCGAGATGCGGGGCGACACGTTCGCACCCGAGCAGCCGGCCCCCGCCAACGCGACCCCCCACGAGCGGCTGGCGGCGTTCGCCGGCCGTGACGTGCGGGCTGCAGGAATCCCCGGCTAGCCACTGAAGTATCTGCTTCTCGGCCGGTGCAACACCCGAGAAGCAGCACGTTGCCCAGTGAGCCGGGGATTCCGACCGGCGAGTACCTACCCCAGGTCGACGATGGCGGCCACCGGGCCGCCGCCGTCGGGGCCCTGGTGGGCCGCGGAGACCGAGACGAAGACCGCCGGGTCACCGGTGACCGCGGCGGTCACGCCGCCGACACACGCCTTGATCTGGCGGTGCCAGTGGACGTCTGAGTCGTCGAGCATGGCGTTACGACGCCCGCGCACCTCGCCGTCCTGCGACACCTCGCACTTGAGGAAGACGTTGACCAGCCGGCCGTCGAGGTCGGCGGTCCGCGGCCGCTCGGGCAGGTCGAGCCCGGCGTCGCGGATCGCGTCCCAGATGCCGTCCTGGTCGAGGGCGTCGTCCATGACCGAGTGGCCGATCCGGTAGCGGCCACCGACGCCGGTGGCGTTGCCGACCACGACGACCTGCGCCTGGTCGAGCTCGACACCCGACGAGCACGACGCGACCGAGGAGAACAGCGACCGATCGTGCATCACGTCCTCGTCGCGTGGCATGTCGATCTCGCCGAGCGCGACGGCGATCCCGAGCGCCGTACACCCGTTGGAGAGGTCCATCGACTCGTGGGTGTGCTCGGTCCACACGGTCTTCCCGCGTGACTTGGCGTCGCGGATCGTGTGGATGGTGAGCAGCGGGGTCTTGGTCTGGACGTAGTGGACGTCGGCCGGGTCGTCGATGCCGGCCCGCTCCATCGCGACCTTCACCGCGTCGGCCACTTTGCTGACCATCGCGGTGCGCCCGATGTCCTCGGGGAGCAGCTGCTCGCTCATGGCGAAGCCGACGGTGAGCCGCATGTCGTCGGTGGCCTCCGCGTCGGTGGTGGCGAAGATCGTGGCGTGCGGGCTGATCACGCCGTCGGTGCCGCCCGACCACACGATCGGGACCTGCTTGACCTGCTCGGGGTCGGCACCGTGGGCGACCAGCGCCTCGCGGAACGCGCGGTCGGCAATGATCCGCGTGTAGTCGTTGACGCCGCCATTGCCCTCCGTCTTGCCGATGATCGCGATGACGCGGTCGGCGGCCATCACCCCCTCGTCGAGCAGGGCGGTGAGCTCCGAGGCGTCGGCGACGGAGTGGATGGGGACCTTGCGGACCTCGATGGCGCTGGGCATTTCGGTTCCTCTCGGAGGGTGGTCAGTGGGGTACGACGACGGTGCCGGCGCGGCCTGCCACGGCGCCTTGGATCTGGGACAGCTCGGTGATCGCGGCGTGGGTGCCGCCCTGCTCGACGAAGCGGCACGCAGCTTCGACCTTGGGGCCCATCGAGCCGCTGGAGAAGTGGCCCGCGGCCAGGTGCTCGCGCATCCGGTCGACGGTGACCCGGCCGAGCGGCTCGGCGTCGGGCGTGCCGAAGCGGAGCACGGCGTGGGGTACGTCGGTCGCGACCACGAGGACGTCGGCATTGACGGTGAGCCCGAGCAGTGCCGCTGCGAGGTCCTTGTCGATGACGGCCTCGACGCCGCGCAGCACGTCGTCCTCACGCACGGTCGGGACGCCGCCACCACCACCTGCGACCACGACGTACCCGGCCTCGACCAGCGTGCGCACGGCGGGCCCGTCGATCACTTCGAGCGGCTCGGGTGAGCCGACGACGCGCCGCCAGCCCTTCTCGCCCCGGTCCTCCCAGGTCTCGCCGTGCTTGATCAGTCGCCGCGCCTCTGCCTCGGGCAGGTAGCGGCCGATCGGTTTGCTGGGCCTCGACAGGCCCGGGTCGTCCGGCGCGACGAGCGTGCGGGTCACGATCGTGGCGCTGGGACGCTCGAGCCCGCGGGCCGTGAGCTCGTTGTCGAGGGCGTTCATGAGGGTGAAGCCGAGCGTCGCCTGGGTCGACGCGCCGCACCAGTCCAGCGGAACCGGCGGTACGACGGCGGCGGCGATCTCGTTCTTCACCAGGAGGTTGCCGACCTGAGGGCCGTTGCCATGGGTCACGACGACATCGGCGCCGGCCTCGATCAGCTCGGCGACGGCGCGCATGGCGACCACGGCTGCGGCCTGCTGGTCCTCGACCCGGGCGCGCCCCTCCGCACTGGTCATGGCGTTGCCGCCGAGCGCGAGCAGGACCTTCATCCCCCGAACCTAGTGAAGGTCGCCACCGGCGACACCGTCAGACTCGGCCAACCGCCCCCGGCATTGCTGTCAACCTTTGCCGAAGGTCACCAGAACCACCGGATCCCCGCCGTACCCGGCCCGAAGCTCTTCACCACGCGATGGCTGGCCGCGCCCGTCACGGTGGCGGACCGGGTCACTTCCTCGCCCCCCTGGGGTACCTCGAACTCCTCGACGACGGCCGGCACGCAGTCCGGGTCGAACCGGACCCACAGGAAGAAGTCGCGGATCCGGCGGAATGCGTAGTAGGCGATGTCGTTGTCGAGCCGTGGACTCCCGTGGAACCGGATCTCGTACTCGACGACCACCGTCTCGCCCGGGTTCAGCGACACCTCGGTGAGCAGCTCGTGGACCGAGAGGTGGTGGTCCGGGTCGTGGTGCACGCGCCCCAGCCGGCATCCCGCGAGCGGCACCAGCTCGGGTGGCGCCTCGTCGGACCCGTCCGTGGTGAGGACGAGGGCGGCCCGTCGGGCACCCTCGACGATGGCGCGCCAGGCCATCGTGACCCGGAGCCGCCGGGCCCGGCCGTCACGGTCCAGGTCGAAGGTGAAGAACACCCGATCGTCGACGAACTCGTCGTGGGCGGTCGTGAACCCGACGGCGGCCAGGGCCGCGGCGGCTGCGTCTGCGTCGGCCGCGACGATCGCCCCGACCGGCGCCTCGCGTGGCAGTGGCCCCGTGCGACGGCCGTGTCGCAGCCGCCCCAAGAGCTCGTCGGGCTGGAGACCGAGCAGCTCCTCGAGCACGCGTACGGCGTCGAGCGAGGTCCGGCGCTCGGGCTCGCTCCGCCCCGACCGCCAGTAGCTCAAGGTGGCGACGCTCACCGGTGTCGCGAGCTGGTCCAGCCGGCGGTGCAGGTGGCTCAGCGTCACGCCCCGGGCGCGCACCGCAGATGCGAAGGCGGCCGAAAAGCTGTCGGCGTGGTCGTGCATGTGTTCCCCCCACGGACGCGCGACCTGCCCCCTTAACAGATCCAGCCGTCCGGTATGTGAACGACGGGTCACTAGGTTTGGTTACTGGTGGCCGGAGGTTCGGGGGGAATCTCCGGCCCCTTCACGTCCAGGGGCCCGTGACCGCACCGCTCCCGCGTCCAGCGGCGGTCCCGTTCACCGCTCGCTGCGCTGCGGTTCGACCACCGGAACGGACCGGCTCCTCCTTCGGCGAAGCCCTGCCAGGACGCTTCCCCTTGGCGCTCGCTTACCCTGATAACTCTTCACTCTGACTCGATTCGTCATTCCTATCGCGCTATGTTGAAGAGAATTGAGGCAAGCGGGAGGCTCGCATGGATCTGGACCGCGTCGCCACGAGCAACCGTGACCGCGCTGCGACTCCGTCGCGGCCCGGACGCGCAGGCCGCGTGGCCGGCTGGGTCGACGACCGGCTCGGCGTGGCCGCGGCGGCGAAGAAGAACCTGCGCAAGGTCTTCCCGGACCACTGGTCCTTCATGCTGGGCGAGATCGCGCTGTGGAGCTTCGTCGTCCTGCTGCTCACGGGCACCTTCCTGACGCTTTGGTACAAGCCCTCGATGGGCGAGATCACCTACATGGGCAGCTACGACCAGCTCCGTGGCATCCACATGTCCGAGGCCTACGCCTCGACCCTGGACATTTCGTTCGACGTCCGCGGCGGGCTGCTGATGCGGCAGATGCACCACTGGGCAGCCATGGTGTTCATCGCCGGGATGTTGATCCACCTGCTGCGGGTGTTCTTCACGGGGGCCTTCCGCAAGCCGCGCGAGCTGAACTGGGTGATCGGGTGCCTGTTGCTCCTGCTCGGGACCCTGGAGGGCTTCACGGGGTACTCCTTGCCCGATGACCTGCTCTCCGGAACCGGACTGCGTGCTGCTGACGGCTTCGTCAAGGCGGTGCCCGTCCTCGGCACGTACGTCTCCTTCTTCATGTTCGGCGGCGAGTTCCCCGGTGACGTGATCATCCCCCGCCTCTACGTGGCCCACGTGCTGCTCATCCCGGGACTCCTGCTGGGCCTGATCGCCGCCCACATGCTGTTGCTCGTCTACCACAAGCACACGCAGTGGCCGGGCCCGGGACGCACCGAGCAGAACGTGGTCGGCTACCCGATGCTGCCGGTGTACGCGGCCAAGGCCGGCGGCTTCTTCTTCATCGTCTTCGGCGTGGTCGCCTTCATGGGTGCCCTGCTGTCGATCAACCCGGTGTGGAAGTACGGGCCCTACGATCCGTCGAAGGTGACGGCCGGGTCTCAGCCTGACTGGTACATGGGCATGCCGGACGGCGCGCTGCGCATCTTCCCCGGGTGGGAGTCCCAGTTCGCGGGTGTGACCCTGAGCTGGAACGTCTTCCTGCCGATCATCGTGCTCCCCGGCGTGTTGTTCACCGTGCTGCTCATGCTCCCGTTCATCGATGCCTGGATCAGCGGAGACAAGCGGGAGCATCACCTGCTCGAACGTCCGCGCAACGCCCCGGCCAGGACGGCGACGATGGTCGCGCTCATGACTTTCTACGGCCTGCTCTGGGCTGCTGCCGGCAACGACATCATCGCCATCACGTTCGACCTGAGCATCAACCAGATCACCTACTTCATGCGGGTGGCCGTGTTCCTCGGCCCCGTCCTCGCGTTCTGGATCACTCGACGTTGGTGCATCTCGTTGCAGCGACACGACTACGAGCAGCTCCTCCACGGCTACGAGACCGGCGTCATCATGCGGTCGCCCGAAGGTGGGTACACCGAACGCCACGCCCCGATCGAGCGAGACCCGCGCCTACACGCTCACGGCCCGCGACCGGGACCCGAGCCCGAACGGGGTCCGGCCGAGGTGGGCGACACGACGAGAACGGCATCCCGCACCGACGGCGACGGAGCGGATTCCGCCGCCGGCTGCGCCAGTCGCCTACGCTGACAACGTCCAGAGACCGACCCGCGAGGAGCTCGGCTCCCCTGAGGAGTAGCCGACCTCAGCGCTGGGCGTCGACGTAGCCGACCACCCGTTGGAAGAGCGTGGTGGCACGGCGCAGGTCCGGCGATGGCGGCGCCGGGTCGTCCGCCAGCCGCGCCCGCAACGTCTCCGCCTGGCCGGGCCAGACAGTCGCGACCGTCTCGAGGCAGGTCCGGGCGGCACTGCGCACGACGCGAGGATCCAGGCTCCACACCGTCTCGAACTCACGGTCGTCCTCGGCCAGGCCGTCCTGCCCGGGACGCTCCCAGCCGGCGAGGCACGCAGGGTGATCGGCGCTGTCACAGACCAGCACCCACTCCCGCAGCAGCGGCGTCTTCGGCGAGAGCGGCACAAGGTGCAGCACGTCGTCGGACGCCGCGGGGTCGGTGAAGTCGGCGAACACGGCCGCGAAGTCCGCCGCGGCCGCCAGGTCGCGCCACCGGCTCTCGGACCGGCGGTAGTAGGACTCGCCGCTGGAAGGTGGCGAAGAGCACGGCGCGACCCGCCCGGGCGACGTACTCGTCCTCCAGGGCGCGCGTGAGTGCGAGCAGCGTGGGCTTCGACAGCCGCTGCGGTGCCAGCTCGGGGTAGCGCTCCCGCAGGTCGGCGAACACCGACGGTGCCGCCGGCCGGTGGGAGGTCGCCCGGCTGACCGCGGCCTCCAGGGTCAGCCCGGTCGCCCGGTGGCCCTGGATGGCGCGGACGGTGGCCACCGCGCTCTCGTCGTAGCGCCGGTGGCCACTGGTCCTCGGCAATGCGCGCGGCTGCCCGTACCGCGCCTCCCAGGTGCGCAGCGTCGCCTGCGGGACACCGGTACGACGCGACAGCTCGCCGATCGAGAACATGTCGGCGTCGTCCACGCGGCCAAGGCTAGTGGTCACGACACAGGCCGCCGTCGAACGGACAGCCTGCGCGCCGAGCCCGCTCAGGAGGCGAACGCCGGCATCACCTGGTCGTGGACGAGCTGCAGCTGGGCGTTGATGTCCGGTACTCCCTCGAGCTCGCGGCCCATCAGCGCCTTCACCAGGGCCGCGTCCGTGATCGCCAGGATCATGTGGTTGATCCCGCTCGGCGCGATCTGGTCCTTGATCTTGGCCACGCACTCCTCGGGAGTCCCGGCGACCGAGAGCCGCTCGGCCAGGTCGGGTGAGGTCAGCTCGATGCCCTTGGCCATGTCCCCGGCGCCGATCGCGGCGATGATCGGTGCGACCTCCTCGGGGTCCACCCCGTTGCGTTGCAGCTGCTCGTGCGGCATGGACGAGGCGTAGAGGCCGACCATGCTGCGGGCGGCGTCCTTGGCGACGGCGGAGTCCTCGGCGACCGAGAAGACGATCCACGACCCCAGGTCGAGGTCCTGGACGTTCTTGCCTGCCCGCTCCGCACCGATGGTGCAGTGCTCCATCATGTAGTCGTACGCCTCACGGGTGTAGCTGAGCGCGTGGTGGCACCCGTCGGAGAACTCGGTCGCCGCCTCGAACGACTTCGGTCCGCGCATGGCTCCCATCTTGACCGGCAGGTGCTCCTGGACCGGCCGGGCGAAGGTGAACAGCCCGTCGTACTTGAAGAACTCGCCGTCGAAGGTAATGACTCCGTCGTCGAGCAGGGTGCGGATGACCTGCACCGCCTCCTTGACCCGGGAGAGCGGCTTCGTCTTGGCCCAGTCGATGTGGTACTGCGCGAGCAGCCCGAAGTTGCCGCTCGAGACCGCGACCTCGGCCCGGCCCCCGGTCAGCTCGTCCAGCGTGGCGGCCGCCTGCGCGATCAGGGTCGGTTCACGCAGGCACACCCCCGAGATGCTCGGCCCGAGCCGGACCTGCTTCGTGCTGGCCGCGGCCGCGGCGAAGAGGAGCCACAGATCCTTGTGCCAGGTCTCGTCTGCGGCGTAGACCGCGTAGAAGCCGAGCTCGTCGGCCTTCTTGATCGACGCCAGGGACTCGCTCAACGGGTAGTCCGGCAACATCGCGTAGCTGAATCTCATGGTGTGACTCCTTCTTCGTAGTCAGATGTCGTCTTGGTCGACCTCCGCGAGCAGCTCCGAGCCGGTGATCACGTGGTGGGCGAAGTGCCGGTGCATCCACTCCAGGTGGTCGTGCCGGCTGTTCATGATGCGCAGGCTGTCCCAGTTGGGGAACTCCTGCTGCAGCACCCAGCGCTCCATCAGCCGCGGGTCGACCTCGTAGACGTGCTCGTGGGTCGTGACGGCGACGTCGCTGACGCGCTGGGGCTCCGGCGGGGTGGACTGCTCGGCGAAGCGGTAGCCGATGCGGTCGTCGTCGGACGGCGTGCTCATGGCTGCGTGCCTCCTTCGTAGGCACGGTCGAGGAGGTACTTCCCGGGGTTCATGATGTTGTTCGGGTCGAGGGTCCGCTTGATGTCGAGCATCAGGTCGAAGCCGCGCCCGAGCTCCTCCGGCACCAGGTCGACCTCTCCCTCCCGGCACGAGCCGTGGCAGGCGCTGATCGACCCGTCGTGGGCGAGCGCCACCGCGGCGATGTCCCGCTTCGCCTTGACCCAGAGGTCCCAGGCGCGGTCGTCGAGCTGCTGCTCCCAGATGCCGACGTCGATCTCCGTCAGGTAGTCGACGCCGGTGTCGGCGGAGGTGTAGGCGAACATGCCCCAGTCATCGAAGACGTCGGTACGGCGGCGCAGGTCCGCGACGATCTGGTGCCAGGCCTTCGTGACGCTCGGGAGGTTGGTGTAGTTGATCGCGGCGTCCTCGCAGTGCCAGCTCATCGGCACGACCTGGCCGTCCTTGGTCCGCCCGTGCAACGGCGTGGCATAGCGGTCGTGCCGCGCCGCCCAGTCGCCCTCGGAGATCTCGTCGCCGAGGTAGCGGGCGCCGTGCTCCTTCGCGATCCGGAACAGTCGCTTCCCGGCGGGTCGGACCTCGTCCTCGTAGCCGTACATCACCGCGCACACGAGCGCCCGCACGTCGTTCGGCTGCGGGATGTAGGCCTCGTCGTCGCGGCGCAGGTAGGCGACCTTGTGCTCGTCGAAGAGCACCGCGCCGGCGAACGTCGCGACTCCGGCGCGAGCGAGGGCGCCGACGCAGCGGTAGGCGTCGTCGTAGTTGTCGAAGGCCCAGAACGGCGACAGCTCGGCCTCCGGCTTGGGGTAGAGCTTGAGGGTGGCCTCGGTCGCGATCCCGAGCGTCCCCTGGTGTCCCATCAGCAGGTGCTTGAGCTGGTAGCCGCTGGACGACTTGCTGATCTTGCGGCCGATCCCGTCGCCGACATGCATCACCTCGCCGGTGGGCAGCACGAAGTCGAAGCTGAGCACGAGGTCACGTGTGTGCCCGTAGCGCGCCCCGATCAGGGACCAGCCGCTCGTGCCGATCCGACCCCCCACCAGCGAGCACGGGTACGACGCGGGATCGTCGGGGTAGAAGAGGCCGTGGGGGCCCAGCACCTCGTTGAGCTTGAGCATGTTGATGCCGGTACCGACGGTCACGGTGCGGTTCTCCAGGTCGAGCGCCTTGACCTGGTTCATCCGCTTGACGTCGACGACGATCCCTCCGTGCAGCGGCACCGCGCCGTCGGTGAGACCGGTGCCGCCGTCGCGGGGAACCACCGGGATCCGCAGGGCGTTGGCGATCCGCACGACACCGGCGACCTCCTCGGTGGTCGTGGGCAGGACGGCGAGGTCGGGCAGTCGCTCGGCCCACCGGTGCACCGGGAACGGCGCGGGCACGCGGGCCCGGTTGTAGCGATCCGGCTTGGACGTCAGGATCTGTTCGTCGCGCAGCACCGTGCGCAGGGCGGTGACGACCTGGTCGAGCCGGTCGGCGGTCACGGTCACGCCGCACCTCCGTTCCGGCTTCCGCCGACCTCGATCCCCAGCGACTCCGCCAGCAGCTCGTGGATGTCGACCACGTCGATGGAACGGGCCTCGCCGGCCTCCGCCAACGGTCGTTCGGACCAGGGACACGCGCTGACCAGGGTGTCGACCTCGAGCGCCGCAGCCTTCTCCAGGCGGCTCGCCGAGATCGCGGCGGTGAGCTCGGGCTTCTCGACCGGCAGCCCGCCACCACCGCCGGAGCAGTACGACCACTGGGTCACCCGGTCGACGTCGTTGAACGTCAGTCCCGGGATCGCCCGCAGGATCTCGCGCGGCTCCTGCCAGATGCCCTTGCGCTTGTTGAGCCGACAGGGGTCGTGGTAGGTGATCGTGCGTTCCACCGGCACCGACGGCGTGAGCCGCCCCTCCCGCAGCAGCTCGGCGAACAGCTCGACGACCAGCACGACCTCGACGTCGTACTCGTCACCGAAGTACTTCGGGTAGTCCTCGGTGAACGAGATGTAGTCGTGCGGGTCGAGCACCAGCACCCGCCGGGTGCCCGTCGAGCGCCAGTTGTCGAGGTTGTGCCGGGCGAACCGCTTGGCCTGGTCGACGTACCCCATCTCGGCAGCCGGGCCGCCGCAGCACCACTGCTCCCCCATCAGGCCGAACTCGTAGCCGGCGAGCTTCAGGACCTGAGCGACCGCGCGGGGGACGGACGTCCGGTAGAACGCGGCCTCGCAGTCGACGAAGAGCACCGTCTCGCCGCCGATGGGCAGGTCCAGTCCCGCCGACCAGTCACGTACGTGCTCCTGGTTGACCGGGGTGTCACCCAGTACCGGCTCGTGAGTGCGTTCGTCGGTCCGCTCGTTCCACGTCTTCCAGCCCGGCTGGTGGATCCCCTGGTCGACGGCGAAGGCTCGTGCCGCCTTGACGACGTCGACGGTGCGCGTCCGGAACCGGTAGAAGTCGCCGGTGAACAGGGTGTTGGGGCAACGCAGCTCGCAGGCGCCGCACTGAGTGCAGTTGACGTAGTCGGCGGCGACGTCGGCGATGTCCATCTCGCCCTTCTCCATCGCGACGACGTTGGCGTGGAACGCCGTCGGGGTCCACGACTCGTTGCGGGTCACCTGCATCACCGGGCACACCTCGCGGCAGAACTTGTGGCCGGAGGAGAAGCAGTTGTACGACGCGTTGCGCCACTCGGCCGCGAACTCCTCGCTCGGGCTGGCGTCGTCGGCCAGCGGCAGCAGTGGCCGAGCGATCTGGTCGGAGAACGACGCCAGCTCGTCGGGGTTGCCACCCATCCCGGGGGTGAACGGGGCGGACAGCGCGTCCTGCGGTTCGTCGACCTGGGTCATCGGGGCGAGCCTCCTGAGCAGACAGACATGAGGTACGTCACACCAACAGGTGAAACGTATGACTCTGATTGTTTGCTGGCAAGGGATCACCCGCGCAGGACCTGACTCGGCCCTGCCGTCGTGGGCTCAGACCCGGTCGACCTCGGCGTGCGTCGCACCACCGGCGAGCCGGGCATAGCCGGGTCCACGGTCGAAGAACGGCCGCTCGACGGCCACCCGGCCGGCCCGCTCGGACGCGGTGGCGGACGCGTCGTGGGCGAGGTCGCCGCCTTCGACCGATCCGGTCAGCACCACGCCGTAGTCGAGCAGCGCCGCCTCGCGCGACACCTTCTCCCACACCACGTCGCGTACGACGAGGGCGGGGTCGCGCTGCAGCGGGTCACCCCAGCCGCCGCCGCCCGTGGTGCGGATCCGGATCACCTCACCGGCCTTGACCGGCTCGGCGTCGGCCAGCGCGTCGACCTCTCGCTCGGCAGGTCCACCGGGATCGATGACCACCTGGAACGGCCGTCCGGCCTTGCCGCCGCGCACGCCCCAGCACGCCAGGATCGACCGGTCGGCGATCGACATGAAGTGACCGTCCTTGAGCATCCGGATGTGCTTCTCGTAGCCGAGGCCGCCCCGGAACTCCCCCGCGCCACCGGAGTCGACGGCCAGCGACAGCGCCTCGACGAGGAACGGGAAGCGGGACTCGGTGAACTCGCTCGGCAGGTTCCGGGAGTCCGGGACGACGTGGATGGTGTCCTCGCCGTCGGCGTAGTAGCGACCACCCGAGCCACCGCCCAGCACCTCGCGCATCAGGTAGGGCCGGCCGTCGCGATCCTCGCCGTAGACGCCGGTGTAGCGGATCGTCTCCTGGTCGGCGGGCATCCGGCCGTCGACGGCCTTGGCCACCACGCCCGCCAGCACGCCCAGCAGCCGCAGGATCACGAACGTGCGGGCGTTGGTGGGCGCCGGGAAGACCGGCGTGAGCAGCGTGCCCGGCTCGGGGAAGCGCATCTCGATGAGAGGCACGATGCCCTCGTTGACGTCGAGCTCGGCCATCCGCTCGGGGGTCTCGGCCAGGTTGCGCAGGATCGGGGCCAGCCACTTCTTGAGGAAGACACCGTCGGAGTAGTCGCCGCAGTGGTTGATCGGCCCCTTCGCCTGCGGTCCGGTGCCGTCGAAGTCGAGCACCAGCCGCTCGCCCTCGGGGTCGTCGGCTGGCGTCCGGGTGAGCGTGATCCGCTGCGTGTGGAGCTGCGGCTCCTCGACACCGTCGTGCTCGGCGTAGTCCTCCCACGTCCAGCTGCCGACGGGGATCTGGGAAAGGATCTCGCGCCGGTAGGTCTCCGTGGTCCGGCTGATGATCGCGTCGAAGCACGACTCGACGGCCTCGACCCCGTAGCGGTCGAACATCTCGCCGAGCCGGCGGGCACCCATCAGGCAGGCCGAGCACTCGGCGTCGAGGTCGGCGGCCAGGGAGTCGGGCATCCGGGAGTTGCGCGTCATGATCGCCAGCGCGCTGCGGTTGGGGACGCCCGCGTCCCAGAGCTTGATCGGCGGGACCATCAGCCCCTCCTCGAAGACGCTCGTGGCGTGGCTGGGCATCGAGCCGGGTACGGCGCCGCCGATGTCGTCGTGGTGGCCGAAGGCCTGCACGAACGCGACGACCTTGCCTTCGGAGAACACGGGAACCGTGACGCAGAGGTCGGGCAGGTGTCCGATACCGCCCTCGGAGCGGTAGACGTCGTTGTGGAAGAAGACGTCGCCCTCGCGCATCTCCGCGATCGGGAAGTCCCGGGCGACGGGGTGGACGAGGGCGGAGTAGGAGCGGCCGGTGAGCTTGCGGAGCAGCCGGTCGTGGATGCCGGCGCGGAAGTCGTGGGCGTCGCGGATCATCGGGCTGCGGCTGGTCCGCGCGATCGCGGTCTCGACCTCCATCTCGACGCTCGCGAGGAACCCCTGCACGATCTCGGTCAGCACGGGGTCGGCACCGGCGCCGGCGTCGGCGGTCAGCGGTCCGAACGGGAACTGGGTGGGGACGCGGCGGCTCATGCCCCACTCACGCTTTCGGTCGTTGAGGAGCGAGCGCCAGCGAGCGTCTCGAAACGGGTGACGATCAGGTTGCGGTAGGCGTCGACACGAGCGGTGAAGCCCGGGTGGAGCGGGACGGTCGACCCGAACTCCTCGATGATCGCCGGGCCGGTCACGGTCGACCCCGGGTCGAGGTCGTCCCGCCAGTACACCGGCGTCTCGACGTACCCGTCGGCAGGCTCGAAGCAGACCGGCCGTCGTTGAGTGGCGCCTCCGGGGCCGTTGAGTGGCGCCTCCGCGGCCGTCGAGTCGCGCACGGGTGACCGCCGGATCTCCGGACGGCGGATCGGGCCGATCCCGGAGACCCGCAGGTTGACCCACTCGACCTGCTGGGAGGGGTCGGCGGCGAAGTCGTAGCCGTAGAGCGCGCGGTGCTCGGCGTGGAACCGCCCCGCGACCTCGTCCGCTGTGGCTGCGTCGAACCGGCCCTCCGGCACGGCTACCCGGACCTCATAGGCCTGGCCGAAGTAGCGCAGGTCGGCGGTGAGCGCGAACGTGTGCTGGTCGTCGGGGAAACCCTCGGTGCGCAGCGCCCCGGTAGCGCGGCTCACCAGGTCGTCGTAACGGCTCGCGACGTCGGCCGGGTCGAGCTCGTCGGCGAGCGTGACGTGGGTCTGCACGTAGTCGTTCTTGACGTCGACCGTCAGCAGGCCGAAGGCGGAGACGTTGCCGGGGTTGGGCGGCACCAGCACGGTCGGGATGCCGAGCACGTCCATCAGCCGGCAGAGCAGCAGCGATCCGGAGCCACCGAACGTGGTCAGCGTGAAGTCGCGGACGTCGAGGCCGCGCTTGACCGTGACCTGGCGCAGCGCGTTGGCCTGGTTCCACGCCGAGATCTCCAGGACGCCGACCGCGGCCGCCTCGGGGGTGAGTGCGAGCCGCTCGGCGAGGGTGTCGATGCCGGCGCGGGCGGCGTCGACGTCGAGCGGGATCTCGCCGCCCAGCAGGTGGGGCGGGATCCGGCCGAGCACCAGGTGGGCGTCGGTGATGGTGACCGCTCCCCCGTCGCCGCCCTTGCCGTAGCAGAGCGGGCCGGGGTCCGCGCCGGCCGACTGCGGGCCCACCTTGAGCGTGCCCTCCGGCGAGACGTGGGCGATCGAGCCGCCGCCGGCCCCCACGGTGACGACGTCGATCATCGGGATCTTGGAGGGGAACGCGCCCACGCTGCCCTCGGTGGTCAGCGTCGGCTCGCCGTCGATGACGACGCTGACGTCGGTCGACGTGCCGCCGCCGTCGCTGGTCAGGACCCGGTCGAAGCCGGCGACCTTGGCGATCAGCGCCGCTCCCAGCGCGCCGGCGGCCGGGCCGGACAGCACCGTCGTGATCGGCTGGTGCACCACCTCGTCGGCGCTGAGCACCCCGCCGTTGGACTTCATCACGTAGAACGGGATCTCACGGTCGCCGCTGTGCTGATACTGGGAGGCCAGCCGACCCTTGATGTTGGTGACGTACGCCGAGAGCCGCGGCTTCACCGCTGCGTCGACCAACGTGGTCATCGCTCGTTCGTACTCGCGGTACTCGCGCAGCACCTCGCTGCTGATCGAGACCACGGCGTCGGGGTGCTCCTCGGCCAGGATCTCGCGCATCCGCTCCTCGTGCGCGGGGTTGGTGTAGGCGTGGAGGAAGCAGACGCCGAGGGTGCTGATCCCCTGTGCGCGGAACCAGCGGGCCGCCTCGCGGGCGTCGTCCTCGTCGAACGGCCGCACCTCGGCGCCGGTGAAGTCGAGGCGGCCGCCGACGCCGCGGACCCGGTCGCGCGGCACGATCCGGTCGGGCTTGACCCAGAAGTAGGAGTTGCCGTAGCCGTCGGGCACCGACTGGCGCGCGATCTCCAGCATCGCCTCGTAGCCGCTGGTGGTGAGGTAGCCGAGTCGGTCGACCTTGCCCTCGAGCAGCTGGTTCGTGGCGACGGTGGTGCCGTGGCTGACCGCAGCGATCGCGTCACCACCGGCGCCGAGCAGGTCGAGCACCTTCTCGATCCCCGCGAGGAAGCCGTCGGCAGGGTTGGCGGGCGTGGACGGTGTCTTGGTGGTGACCATGTCGCCGGTCTCCTCGTCGACCGCGACCACGTCGGTGAAGGTGCCGCCGGTGTCGATGCCGATCCGGATCCGCTGGGTCATGGTGTCGATTCAAGCGGGGTACGACGACCCCGGCCACGGCACATCCTGCCGACCGGACCACGGCCCGTTGGCAGGTTGTGCACCTCAGGCGTCAGCGGGCCGCTCGTTGTAGACCCCGGCCTGCTCCTGGCCGGAGAGGCCGGCGATCGCGGTCATGATCTCGTCGGTGACCTCGCGCCGGGCGCGGCCGAGCGGGACGCCGTCGTACCTCCCGGTGAAGGTCAGCGGCGCACCGAACGCCACCGAGACCTTGGCGAGCCGGGGGAGCTTCGTGCCGACCGGCTGGATGTTCTGGGTGCCGGTCAGGCCCACGGGCACGACGGGGCAGCCGGCCGTCAGCGCCAGGTGGGCGACGCCGGTCCGCCCGCGGTAGAGGCGGCCGTCGCGGGACCGGGTGCCCTCGGGGTAGATCCCGAACGCTTCGCCGCGGCCGAGCACCTCCAGCGCGGTGTCGAGGCTGGCGACGGCCGCCTTGGTGTCGTCGCGGTCGATCGGCAACATGCCGATGCCCTCGAACCAGAGCCGGCTGAACGTGCCCTTCACGCCGGTGCCGTCGAAGTAGTCGGACTTGGCGAGGAACACGACCTTGCGCGGCACCAGGAACGGGATGACGACGCTGTCGATGAAGCTGAGGTGGTTGCTCGCGATGATGACCGGGCCGGTGTCCGGGACGTGCTCCTGGCCGGTGACGCTGGGACGCCACAGCAGCTTCGCGACCGGCGGCGCGAGCGTGTGGACGACCTCGTAGATCATGTGCCCATCATGCCCGCCTGGTCAGGTCAGAGCGGGTGCGGTCCGAAGCGACCCCAGGCGACGAAGGCGGCGCCGGCGAGCAGCGCCAGGTTGACCACCGCGAACGGCACGGCCTCGTGGCGGCGTACGTGGGTGGCGGCCGCCAGGAGCATCAGGACCGCAAGACCGGTCGCCGCCAGCGGCGTCAGGACCGGGGCGATGCCGGTCAGGGCGGGGAGCACCAGACCCAGCGCGCCCAGGACCTCCATGCCGCCGATGAAGCGGACGGTGTCGGCCGAGAAGTCCTCGACCCACGGCATGGCCTCGGCGAGCTCGGCCTTCGACTTGACCAGCTTCAGTGAGCCGGCGCCGAGGAACGCGAGAGCCAGGAAGACCTGGACCACCCAGAGAGCCGTGTTCATGTCGTTCCAGAACGCGCGTGGGTGGTGACTCATTCCGCCGGCGGGGCTGTGAGGTTTCGAGACGCGTCACTCAGTCCCTCGCTGCGCTCGGCTCTGAGTCGACGCTCCTCAACTCCTCGCCCCCACGCCGGTCCCGAGCGAGCTGGCCGGCGGGGCTCGAAATAGGTGAAGGGCCCTCATAGGTATGAGCTACAAGGGCCCTTCGTTTGACCGATCCGGTGACGTCCCGGTCGATGCACTCGTCTCCTCCGGTCCCAGCCCACCCCGTCACCGGGCGGCTGCGATGTTCCCCGGCGAACCGGTTCCCACCGTGTGGACCCTCGTTTCCGAGCCATCCCGACTTCCCTTGCGGGAGGTCGTGAGGAGAGTTCTATGCCGTCCCGCGCCAGGCCCGCAAGGGGTTTCGCGAACATTTCTTCACATACTTCGGGTTCCGGCGTGTCGTCCCCAGAACCACCCGGCGTCGTCCCCAACCAACGGCACTTTCTCCACAGATTCGCGCCCAGCCTGTGTACGACGCCGCCTGGGTTGAGTTGGGGCTTTTGGCCCCTCGAGTTGGGCTTGTTGGCCCCTCGAGTGGGGCTTGTTCGGCCCCTCGTGGGACGTGGTCTGGCTGCAGCCCGGCCAGCTGGGTCGTGAGGTTTCGAGACGCGCCGACCTGACCCCTGGATCGTGGGTTTCGAGACGGGTCGCTCAGTTCCTCGCTGCGCCGGATCTGAGCCGGCCCTCCTCAACCTCCCGCCCTCATCCGGGCCTCGCAAGCTCGGGCCCGCGGGGCTCTGAAAATAGGTGAAGGGCCCTCATAGGTATGAGCTACAAGGGCCCTTCGGTGGCAGGACTCCGGCCGAAGCCTTCGTCCTACCGGGGTGACCGGTACTGGTGATGCTCCCGATCGATCGCTCCTCGACTCCGGTCCCAGCCGCCTCATCACCCGGCGCCTGCGGTCTTCCCTGGGCGAACCAGTTCCGACCGGATGGACCCTCGTCTCCGAGCCATCCCGCCTTCCCTTGCGGGAGGACGTGAGGAGAGTTCTATGCTGCGAAGGCCCAGCCCCGCAAGGGGTTTCGCGATCTTTTCTTCACAAACTTCCGGTTCCACAGGCTCCTCAACAACCCGGGCCGACCTTGTCCCCAGAAGCGGCCCGGTTGTCCCCAGGTCTGGGGAGGTCCTGTGGAGAAATCACCGCGCTGCGCGTCGCCACCATCACCAGCCGCGGGCGGCCTCGAAGGCGGACGCGATCTCGAGCAGCCGACGGTCCTGGCCGTGCGGAGCGACCAGCTGGATGCCGACCGGCAGCCCTTCCGGGGTCATCCCCGCGGGAACCGAGATGGCCGGGCAGCCGGTGACGGTGATCAGGTAGGCCGAGCGCATCCAGTCGAGGTAGGACGTCATCTGCTGGCCGTCGATCTCGGTGGGGAACTCCTGGTCGGCCGGGAACGGTGGCACCTGTGAGACCGGCAGCACCAGCACGTCGTACTCGGCGAAGAACCGACGCATCGTGTCGGCCAGTGCCGTGCGCTGCTCGAGGGCGCGCGCGACATCGGCGCCGGTGAGGCCCTCGCCGGCGCGGATGTTGTCGGCGAGGGTCTGCTTGAAGCCGTCGGGGTGACGCCGGAGCAGGTCGCCGAACGTCGCCTGGAAGTGCCACGCGCGCAGCGTCCGAAAGGTCTCGTCGCCGGCCGCCAGGTCGGGGTGGGCGTCGTAGACCGAGGCCCCCGCCCGGACCAGCAGCCGACCGGCCGTCTCGAGCACCGCGGCGACACGGCGGTCGACGGCGAAGGCCCCGCCGAGGTCGACCGAGTAGCCGACCTTCAGGCCGGTGAGCGTGCCCTGCAGCGGCGGCGCGAACGCGGCTCCCGGGTCGCCGAGGGCCAGGGGCACCCGTGGGTCCGGACCGGCCAGGACGGCCAGCAGCAGCGCCACGTCGCCGACGGTGCGGGCCATCGGCCCCCCGACGGACGTGGCCTCCCAGTAGTGGGGCGCCGGCCACGTCGGCACCCGGCCGAGGCTCGGCCGCAGCCCGACCACGCCGCAGAACGAGGCCGGGTTGCGCAGGCTGCCGCCCATGTCGGACCCGTCGGCGAGCGGCACCATGCCGGCCGCCAGGGCACACGCGGCACCTCCGCTCGAGCCACCCGCGGATCGCGTCGGATCGACGGGGTTGCGCGTCGTACCGAACACCTTGTTGAACGTGTGGGACCCGGCCGCGAACTCCGGCACGTTGGTCTTGCCGATGATCACCGCGCCGGCCCGACGGATCCGCTCGACGATGAGGTCGTCGACCTCGGGGACGTGGTCGGAGAAGAGCGGGGAGCCGTACGTCGTGCGCCACCCGGCCACGGCATGGGTGTCCTTCACCGCGAACGGCAGGCCGTGCAGCGGACCGACCGGCAGGCCACGGGCGAGGTGCTCGTCGGCGGCCGCGGCACCCGCGCGGGCGCGGTCCTCGTCGAGCGAGACGATCGCGTTGAGCTCGGGGTTTCGCTCGGCAATCCGGGCGAGGTGGAGGTCGAGCAGCTCGCGGGCCGAGATGTCACGCCGACGAACTGCCTCGGCCTGGCCGCGGGCGGTCCACTCGACGCTGATCGTCACCGGCGCCGCCCGATCAGGACGCCGAACGCCACCAGCGCCGCACCGACGGCGATCCCGGCGAGGAAGTCGCGCTGGGAGGAGCGGGCCGGCGCTCGGGACGGCGCGGTGAAGACGCCCGGCTGGGTCTCGACAGGCTGGACCGAGGTCGAGGGCCCCGGAGCGGCGGAACCCGTCAGGACGCCGTCGACGTTGCCGAAGAACTCGCCTGCCATCCGCCGCGAGACACTGGTCAGCATCCGCTGGCCGACCCCGCCGACCATGCCGCCCACGATCGCGTCGGCGTCGTAGGTCACCACGGTGCCGTCATCGGCGGGTGCGAAGCGCACGCCGACCGTTGCGCCGATCGTGCCCGGGGCACCGGCCCCCTCGAGCCGCATGACCAGCGACTCGTGGGGCACCAGGTCGGACAGCACGCAGGAGCCGCTGTAGGTGCCCTTGATGGTCGCGACGCCGGCGGTGACGGTCATCGCGTAGGCGTTCTCCCCCGTGGCTTCGAGCCGCTCACAGCCCGGGATGGTGCGCACCAGCACGGCCGGGTCGAGCAGTGCGTCCCAGACCTGGTCGACGGGCGCGTGGAGGGTGTTCTCCCCGGTGAACTTCATGAGGTCTCCTCGTGGTGATGCTGGATGCGCAGGTGGAACAGCTCCGACGGCGAGATCGGCATGGCGGTGATCACGAACCCTGGATGGTCAGCGCCCTCGGCGTCCTCGATCGCGGCCGCGAAGACGGCGGCGGACGGGATCACGCCCGCCTCACCGGCGCCCTTGATGCCGAGCGGGTTGAGCGGCGAGGGCGTCTCGAGGTGGTCGATGTCGATGCCGGCCGGCACCTCGGTGACGTAGGGCATCAGGAAGTCCATGAACGACGCGTTGAGCAGCTGGCCGGCCTCGTCGTAGACCATCCGCTCGTAGAGCGCGCCGCCGACGCCCTGCGCGACCCCGCCGTGGATCTGGCCCTCGACGATCATCGGGTTGATGAGGTGGCCGCAGTCGTGGACCACGGCGTACTTCAGGATCGTGATCTCGGCCGTCTCGGGGTCGGTCTCGACGATGACGGCGTGCATGCCCGAGGCGAAGGTCGAGCGCTCGGGCGAGTAGAAGTCCTTGCCCTCGAGCCCGGGCTCGTCGTCCTCGGCGACCGGCGGCTTGCCGGGGTCGCCGACCGAGAACTGGGTCGCCGCCTTGGAGGCTTCGTCGAAGGCGTAGCGCAGCGGGTTGGAGAGGACGGCGACCGTGCCCAGGTCGATCTGCGACTCCGTCCCCTTCACGCGGACGATGCCGTCGGTGATCTCCAGGTCGGCCTCGTCGGCCTCGAGCGCCTCGGCCGCAATCCGGAGCGCCTTCTCGCGCGCCCGCAGCGCGGCGAGGTGGATGGCCGAGCCGCTCATCACGGCCGCGCGCGAGGCGAACGTGCCGACGGCGTACGGCATCCGGCGGGTGTCGCCGGTGACGACCTCGACCCGGTCGAACGGGACGCCGAGCGCGTCGGCCACGATCTGCGCGAACGCGGTCTGGTGCCCCTGCCCCTGGGTGGTGAGGCCGGTGGCGACCTTGACCTTGCCGGAGGTCTCGATGTGGACGTGAGCGCCCTCGTAGGGGCCGACGCCGGTCCCCTCGACGTAGCAGGCCAGCCCGATCCCGACCGTGCGTCCCTCGGCCGCCATCTCCGCGCGGAAGGCCGGGAACTCGTCCCAGCCGACCAGCGCCTTGAGCTTGTCGAGCAGCGCCGGATAGTCCCCGGAGTCGTACTCGAGCTCGCGGCCGTCCTGGAAGATCAGGCCCTGGTCGTAGGGGAACTCGTCGGGCTGGATGAAGTTGGCGGAGCGCACCTCGGTGCGGTCCTTGCCGAGCGCGACCGCGATCGCGTCCATGGTGCGCTCCATGACGAAGCAGCCCTGCGGCCGCCCGGCGCCGCGGTAGGGCGTGACCATCACGGTGTTGGTGAACAGGCTCTCGAAGACCACCCGGTAGTTGGCGGGCTTGTAGGGGCCGAGCAGCTGGGTGGAGGTGATGATCGGGACGATCAGGCCGTACGGCGAGTAGGCGCCGTGGTCGTGCCAGAACTCGACGTCGAGGCCGAGGACCCGGCCCTCGTCGTCGAAGCCGACCTCGACGTGGTGCTCCTGCCCACGCTCGTGGGCCGACGAGATGAAGTGCTCGCGCCGGTCCTCGGTGAACTTCACCGGGACGCCGAGAGCGCGGGCCGCCATCGGGACCAGCAGCTCCTCGGGCCACGGGTGGTTGATCTTCACCCCGAAGCCACCGCCGACGTCGGGGGTGATGACGTCGACCTGGCCGAGGTCGAGGCCGAGCTTGGCGGCGACACAGCCGCGGACACCGGTCGAGGTCTGGGTCGACGTCCAGACGGTCATCCGGTCGATGTCGGGATCCCAGCGGGCGACGGTGCCGCGTCCCTCGAGAGGTTGGCAGGCCGACCGCTCGATGGTGAGGTCGAGGCTGAGCGTGTGGGGCGCCGACGCGATCGCGGCGCGGGCGTCGCCGTTCTCCTGCTCCAGCCGGGCGCCGACGTTGCCGGGCACGTCGTCGTGGACCAGCGCGCGGGCGGCGCGGGCAGCAGGGATGCCGACCACCGGTTCGAGGAACTCGTAGCCGACCCGGATCCGGCCCACGGCGTCCTCGGCGACGTAGCGGTCCTCGGCCACCACGAAGGCGATCGCCTCGCCGACGTAGTTGACCTCGTCCTTGGCCAGCGCGAACTGGGTGCGGCCGTGGGTCAGAGCCGGGTGAGGGATGAGCAGCGGCAGCGGCTCTGCCATCGGCCCCGTGAGGTCGTCGTGGGTCCACACCACGTGGACACCGTCGACGTCGAGCACGTCGCTGACGTCGATGTCGACGATGCGGGCGTGTGCGTGCGGCGAGCGCAGGACGGCGGCGTGGAGCACGCGCTGGCCGACCAGCACGTCGTCGGCGTACCGTCCCTGCCCGCGGAGGAAGCGCTGGTCCTCGACGCGGGCGACCTTGGTGCCGAACAGCTTCGTCGTCATCGCGGCTCGCTCTGGATCTCGGCCGCCCGGAGCACGGCCTTGACGATGTTCTGGTAGCCGGTGCAGCGGCAGAGGTTGCCGGCGATCATGTCGCGCGCGTCGTCCTCCGTGGGATCGGGCATCTCACGCAGTCCGGCCGTGATCGTGGTGAGGAAGCCCGGCGTGCAGAACCCGCACTGGAGCCCGTGGCAGTCGGAGAACGCCTGCTGGACCGGCGAGAGCGAGCCGTCGGGCTGGGTCAGCCCCTCGACGGTCGTGATGTCGGCACCCTCGGCGGAGACCGCGAGCATCAGGCACGAGCGGACCGGGCGTCCGTCGAGCAGCACCGTGCAGGCACCACACACGCCGTGCTCGCAGCCGACGTGGGTGCCGGTCAACCCGCAGTCGTGCCGCAGCGCGTCGGAAAGCAGACGGCGCGCCGGCACCCGCACGCTGTGGGTGGCGCCGTTGACCTGCAGCCGGACGTCGTGGTGCTCCTCGGTCATGCCGTCCTCCCGCGGGCGTGCCCGGTGGCCTCGCTCAGGACCCGGCTGGTGAGCACCTTCACCAGGTGGGCGCGGTAGGCAGCCGTCGCGTGGATGTCGTCGCTCGGCTCGAGCTCGGTCAGCACGTGGTCGCCCACCTCGGCGGGGTCAACCCCGCTGACGTCGACGACCGTGGGGACGTCGTTGACCGACAGGTAGCCCAGCCTGGCCCCGACGACCGCGTCGCCCTCGACCTGCACGAGGCCGGCGACACCCACCAGCGCGTAGTCGCCGTGGCGGCGGGCGATCTCGGCGAAGCCAACCCCCTCCCCCGGCCGCAGCGCCGGGAAGAATGCCTCGGTCGCGATCTCGTCGTGGGCGAGAGTCGACTCGAGCGGGCCGGCGAACAGGTCGGCGGCTGCGATGGTCCGGCTGCCGCGCACGGAGGCGACCTCGACCGACCCGCCGAGCAGCGACAGCACGACCGGCATCTCGGCCGCGGCGTCGGCGTGGACGATCGAGCCGACCGTCGTACCGCGGTTGCGGATCGTGGCGTGGGCGACGTGGGAGAGCGCCAGCGCCAGGAGCGGCTGGCACTCGGCAGCTCCCGCGTGGGCGAGCACGTCAGCGTGGCGAGCAAGGGCGCCGACCCGGACCCCGTCGTCGGTGACGGTGACGTGGTCGAGGTCGGGCACCGCGTTGATGTCGACGAGCGCCGCGGGTGCGGCCAGCCGCATCGAGAGCAGCGGGACCAGGCTCTGCCCACCGGCCAGCACCTTCGCGTCCGTCCGCTCGGCCAGCGCGGTGAGCGCTTCGTCGAGCGTCGTCGGGCGGACGAACGCGAAGGGTGCGGGCTTCACTCGGCCCTATTCCTTGTGGGACAGGGCTTGTGTGGTGTGGCCGGTTCCGGAGGCCCGGCGGCCGTTCACGAGGTGGAAGTAGCCGATGACCATGATCGTGCCGAGCGCGATGCCGCCCAGCTCGAAGTCGTCGGTGAACTGCAGCGTCACCCCGCCGATGCCCGCGACCAGTCCGGCGGCCAGGCCGACCATGTTGACGGGGTCGCCGAAGTCGACGCGGTTCTCGACCCAGATCTTGGCGCCCACCAGGCCGATCATGCCGTAGAGCACCACCGTGATGCCGCCGAGCACCCCGCCCGGTGTCGCGTTGACGACGGCGCCGAACTTCGGGCACAGCCCGAGCAGGATCGCCACGACGGCCGCCACGTAGTAGGCCGCGGTGGAGTAGACCCGGGTCGCTCCCATGACGCCGATGTTCTCGGCGTACGTCGTCGTCGGCGAGCCGCCGAACGCGGAGGCGAACGCCGTCGCCAGACCGTCGGCGCCGATGGCTCGGCCCATGTAGGGGTCCATGTCCTGACCGGTCATCTCGGCGACTGCCTTCACGTGACCGGTGTTCTCAGCGACGAGTGCGATCACGCCGGGCAGCACGAGCAGGATCGCGGTCAGCGAGAACGACGGACCGTGGACGACCGAGACGCCGTCGGCGAGGGTGCCGCTGGGCAGGCCGATCCAGTCGGCCTGGCCGACCGACGACCAGTTCCAGATCCGGTCGTGCTCGGTCTCCCCGCCCAGCGCGACCACCACCGACGTGATGGGACCGAAGATGGCGTCGAACAGCCAGGAGAGCAGGTAGCCGAAGATCAGGGCCAGGAACACCGCGATCCGCGACCAGAAGCCGGGCAGCATGACCGCGGCGCAGACCATGAACGTGGCGGTGAGGAGGGCGACCCACTGGTCCTCGGGCCAGTAGATGCCGGCGACCACCGGCGCGAGGTTGAAGCCGATCAGCATGACCACCGCACCGGTCACGGCCGGCGGCAGGATCTTGTGGATCAGCGCGGCGCCACCGAAGTGGACGAGCACGCCGATGGCCGCGAGCACCAGGCCACCGACCAGGATCGCGCCGGTGACGTAGGACGAGTCGTTGCCGTCGTCGAGCGCCCTGATGGCGGCCACGCTGGCGACGAACGAGGCACTGGTGCCGAGGTAGCTCGGCACCTTGTTCTGGACGATCAGCAGGAACAGGATCGTGCAGAGCCCCGAGAACAGGATCGCGAGGTTGGGATCCAACCCCATGACGATGGGGAAGACGAACGTCGCCCCGAACATCGCCACCACGTGCTGGGCTCCGAGGCCCACGGTCTTGCCCCATGCGAGGCGCTGATGAGGTGCGACGGCCTCGCCCGGAGCGGGATCGACCACCTCCCACTTGAACATCGACATCTTGACCCCTCCTGGCGCTGGTCTGGCCCCCGCGGATCAACAACGTAGTGATCTCCATGACACACCCTCGACGGCGAGAAATGCTGAAGGAACGCCGTTCGGGCTGGCACACGTTGTGGCGCGCCGACCGCGTTGAGTCAGCCGCTGATCTCGAACACCCGGAGCGCGACGGCGACGTCGAGGCGGAGGTGGGGGTCGGAGGAGAGCGGTCCGAGGAGCCGCTCGAGCTTCCCGACCCGGTAGCGCATCGTGTTGTAGTGGAAGAACTGCTGACGGGCTGCCTCGGCCACGTTGAAGTTGGTGTCGAGGAGCACCTGCAGCGTCTCGCGCAGGTCGGCCGCCTCGGGGGTGCGCTCGGCGAGAGGGCCGAGGATGTCGTGGGCGAAGGTGCGCAGCTCGCCGGCGTCGGGCACCAGCGCGATCAGCCGGTGCAGGCCGAGCTGGTCGAAGAACGTCGTCGACCCGACGCCGGACACGCGCCGTCCGACCTCGACGGCGCGCCGCGCCTGGCCGTAGCAGTCGGGAAGCTCGTCCATGGTCGCCGCAACCCGGCTGACACCGACCGAGAACGACCGACGCCCGCCGCCCTTGTCGCCGGCCACGGCGGCCACCGTGCGTCGTACGACGGTGTCACCCGGGGGCGATTCGCCGTCGACCACCGGCAGCAGCGAGACCGCCTCCGAGGAGAAGTCGACCGAGGGGATGCCGCGATCGAGGTCCTGGGTCACCTGGCGCCACGCGGCGGCGAACCGTTCCTGGTAGCGGCGCCGCTGGTGGGACGTCAGCGCCTCGTCCGCCGCGTCGACCGGGTCGATCTCGGCCACGACCACGACGACCGGACGGCCGAGGGTCCACCCGAAGGCGGCGGTGTGCTCCTCGACGTACGCCGGATCGCGCGTCCGCTTGACGAAGAGCTCACGCAGGAAGTCGCCCTGGTACTTGTTCTCGACCGCGGTGATCGACTCCTGCCGCGTGATGAGCAGCGCGGCCACGGTGGCAGCCCGCTCGAGCGCGTGCACGTCGTCGGCCGGGATCGGCCCCTCCCGTCGTACGCCGACCAGCCGGGCCAGGTCGGTGCCGCCGGCAGCCACCCGCAGCGCCCGCACCTCGCCCGGCCCGACCCGCGCCCCGTCGGCGCCGATGCGCTCGACCCGCAGCCGGCCGCTGGGGTCGACCAGGTCGGCCTCGGCCAGCGCGACGCGGTCGTCGTCGTCGAGGGACGAGGCCTGCTCGCGGCCGTCGGTCGAGGTGACCAGCACGCCGCCCCCGAGCACACCCGCGACCTCCGCCGCGATCTGCTCGAGGTCGCCGCCCTCGAGCACGATGTGGGTGAGTCCGGTGTGGAGCGCGTCGACGCGCGCCAGTGCTGCCGCGGCGTCGCGACCGGCCGGATCAGCCCTCACCGGTCATCACCTTGTGTGGTGAAACCGGTCGGACGTTGGCACAACCTCACATCGCGCACCGTACCCAGCGCCGACTAGCGTCGGGAAGCATGACCCAGGTCGGAGCGCTGGCCGTCGCCGCCTCCCCCCGCGTCCGCGACCGGTTGCGCCAGACCCCCGACCGGCCGGTGGCCGTGATCCACCGCGGCGTCCACGCGCTCTACTTCGACGTCGGGGGTTGGTGCGTGGGCGTCATCGCCTCGACCGCCGTTCGGGTCCCCTGCGCGCTCCGCGCAGCAATTGATTCGTTATCCGGAATCGTTCCAGGCGACCCGATATCCGCGTACCTTGAAGGAGGGACGCTCCACGTCGGCGGTAGGCCACTGTCGATCGGCCGACTCGAGGCAACGTACGTACCTCGTTTCGACACCGGGGCAGTCTTCGGCACAAAGGCGTACTCGGTCACCGTTCAGGCCACCCCCCCGGCCACGGTGGCCGAGTTCGCTGCCGCCCACCTCTCCCGCGGCCGCATCGACGCCGACACCGCCGCGCACCTGATCGGTCGGGGCGACGGGCTCACTCCCCTCGGCGACGACGTGCTCGCGGGGTGGCTCGCGCTCCACCGGGCCGCCGGCGTCCCCACCGACGACGTCGACGACGTGGTCCGTAGGTTCGCCTCGCGGACCACGCTGCTCTCGGCCACGCTCCTCGACTGCGCTGTCCACGGCGAGGTCATCCCCGAGTACGCCGCCTGGGTGCGCGCGCTCGGGACGCCCGACGCCCCGGCGCGCGCCCGCGCCCTCCGGACGGTCGGTGCCTCGTCCGGTGCCGGGCTGCTCCACGGCGGGCAGCTCGCCCTCGCCCATCTGGAGGCCGCATGACTCGACAATCGCAGGGACCCCGACATGAACGACCACGTCGAGCTCCGCCCCGGCGCGTACGCCGACTCCGTGGCACTGCTCCAGGTCAGCCGCGACGTCCAGCGGACGTCCGGCGTCGTGACCGCCCAGGTGGCGATGGCGACGCCGCTCAACGTCGAGGTGCTGGCCGAGATGGGTTTCGCCGTCCCGGACGGGGCCACCACCAACGACATGGTCGTCGCGATCCGGCTCGAGCCGGACGGCGACCTCGCGCTGGCCCTCGCGGCGGTCGAGGGAGCGCTGGCTCCGGCCCGTTCCTCCGGCGCGGGCCGGGAGGCCGAGCCGCGGCGTACCACCGCGACCGCGCTCCTCGAGGGTCCCGCGATCGCGCTGGTGTCGGTCCCCGGGCCCAGCGCATTCGTCGAGGCCATGGACGCACTCGACGCCGGCTGCGACGTGATGGTCTTCAGCGACAACGTCCCGGTCGATCAGGAGGTCGCACTCAAGCAGACGGCGGCCGACCGCGGACTCCTGGTCATGGGGCCCGACTGCGGCACCGCCGTCGTCGGCGGTGTCGGACTGGGCTTCGCCAACGCCACCCGTCCGGGGCCGGTCGGCCTCGTCGCGGCCTCCGGCACCGGCTGCCAACAGCTGCTCGCGCTGCTCGACCACGCCGGCATCGGCGTCGGGTCCGCGCTGGGCGTGGGCGGCCGCGACCTCTCGGCCGAGGTCGGCGGACTGTCCACGATGGAAGCGATGCGGCGCCTGGACGCTGACGACGACGTCGAGCTGATCGTCGTCATCTCGAAGCCGCCCGCGCCCGAGGTCGCGACCCGGATCGAGGAGTACGCCGCCACGCTGGCCACGCCGGTCGAGCTGGCCCTCCTCGGTGCCGGCCGTCCCGACCTGACCGCGGCCGCCGAGGCGGTGCTGACCCGGCTCGGCGCGGACACACCCGCCTGGCCGGTCGACGGGCACGCCGACCCGGGTAGCGGCGGCGCGATCCGCGGCCTGTTCGTCGGCGGGACGCTGTGCCAGGAGGCCGCGCTCATCGCCGGAGAGAAGGACGGGCACACGTTCACCGACTTCGGCGACGACGCCTACACCCAGGGGCGCGCGCACCCGATGATCGACCCGACGCTGCGGCTCGACCATCTCCGCCGGGACGCGGCCGACCCGGCCACCGGTGTGCTGCTGCTCGACGTCGTGCTCGGCCACGGGGCCGAACCCGACCCGGCCGCCCTGCTCGCGCCGGCGCTCGCCGAGGTCGACAAGCCGGTCGTCATCAGCGTCGTCGGCACCGCCCTCGACCCGCAGGACCGCGACCGGCAGGTCCGGGCCCTGGTCGAGGCCGGTGCCGAGGTCCACCTGTCCAACGCCGCGGCGACCCGCCGCGCGATCGAGCTCGCCGGAGGTTCCTCGTGATCGCGCCCGACCGCGTCGTGACCGTCGGCGCCGACCTGCTCGCCGACGCCCTGGCCGCACAGGCGGTCGAGGTGGAGCGCGTCGCGTGGCGCCCACCGATGCCCGGCACCGAGGACGACCTGGTCGCGGTCGCCGCTGACCCGCGTCGTCTCGACGCCAACCGGCAGGCCGTCGAGGCGATGCTCGGCGTCACCGCCGACCTGGTCGACGTCGCGCCCGCCCGCGACCTGCTCGGTCTCGAGCCCGGCCAGTTCCTCCACGCCGGCCCCCCGATCGCGTGGGACCGCGCCCCCGGGCCGCTGCGCGGCGCGCTGATGGGCGGCGCCGCTCTCGAGGGCCTGGTCGACGACCCGGAGGACGCCGTCGCGCTGTTCGAGTCCGGTGACGGCGTGAGCCTCGACCCGTGCCACCACCACAGCAGTGTCGGCCCGATGGCCGGCGTGGTCACGCCGTCGATGTGGATGTTCGTGCTGGAGGACCGCGCCACCGGGCGGCGTACGTACTGCACCCTCAACGAGGGTCTCGGGAAGGTGCTGCGCTACGGCGCCTACGGACCGGAGGTGCTCGAGCGGCTGCGCTGGATGGGCGACGTGCTCGGGCCGCTGCTCCGCGAGGCCGTACGACGCTCCGGGCCGGTGGACGTGACCGGGATCCTCACGCAGATGCTCCAGATGGGCGACGAGGCCCACAACCGCAACCGCGCCGGCACGCTCATGCTGCTGCGCGACCTGGCCCCGTCGATGGTGGTCTCCGGTCTTCGAGAGCAGTGACGTCTCGGAGGCGCTGCGGTTCGTCGGCGGCAACGACCACTTCTTCCTCAACCTCGCGATGCCGGCCTGCAAGCTGGCGCTCGACGCGGGGCGCGACGTGCCGGGCTCCACGATGGTCGTCGCCATGGCCCGCAACGGGACCGACTTCGGCATCCAGGTCTCCGGCACCGGCGACGAGTGGTTCACCGGTCCGGCGCAGCTGGCCGACGGCCTGTTCCTCGGCGACTACGGGCCTGACGACGCCAACCCCGACATCGGCGACTCCGCGATCACCGAGACCGCCGGCATCGGCGGGTTCGCGATGGCGACCGCCCCGGCGATCGTGCGGTTCGTCGGTGGCACGGTGCCCGACGCCCTGGCGACCACCCGGCGGATGCGGGAGATCACGCTGACCGAGAACCCGCGCTGGTCGGTGCCGGTGCTCGACTTCACCGGCGTCCCGACCGGCATCGACGTCACCCGCGTCTGCCGGACCGGGATCCTGCCCCAGATCAACACCGGCATGGCCGGCAAGCGGGCCGGCGTCGGGCAGGTCGGCGCCGGGCTGGTGACGCCCCCCGCCGAGATCTTCCCGATGGCGCTGGCGCGGCTCGCCGAGCTGGCCTCCCGTTGAGTGGCGTGTCTGCGGCCGTTGATTGGCGTGTCCGCGGCCGTTGAGTGGCGTGTCCGCGGCGCAACTCAGCGCGGGAGGTCGGGCCGGAAGAATGCCCGGCGCAGGTCGACGTTGCCGGAGGGGCGCATCGGGGTGGCCTCCTCGAGGTAGGCCTGCCGCGCCTCGCCCTGGTGGCTCGGCGGCAACGAGCCGTTCGAGCGGACCACCCGCCACCACGGCACCGGACCGCCGTGCGCGGCCATGACCGAGCCGACCTGACGCGGTCCGCCTCCGCCGAGCAGCTCGCCGACCACCTCGGCGATGGCGCCGTACGTCGTGACCCGGCCGCGGGGCACCTGCTCCACGCAGCGCAGCACCAGCTCGGCGTACTCCTCGGGGTCGATCCGGCTCACGCCGTCAACCTAACGACGACCCGCAGCCCAGCGGTGGCTCAGCGACCGTTTCAGCGGGCCATTCGATCGCTCAGCCACCGCCGACCCACGATCACGGGACGGGCGAGAACGCGCCGCCCTTGACGAGCTTGAGGCCCGAGATGCCCGAGTGCCGCTGCGCGAAGTTCAGCTCGCGGGCGAGGTTGCCGAGGCCGTTGGAGCCGGCGAGCGGGGCGATGGCGACGGTGGAGAGGGTGCCGATGGCGCGGCCCCGGTCGTCGAGGAAGCCGCTGCCGGAGTCGCCGGGGACGCCCGGAGTGACGGTGTAGACGTCGATCCCCCAGCCGCCGCTGGTCGCACCGAGCGAGACGCCGGTCTTCGGGGAGAGGACGGTCGTGGGGCGGAGGCTGGACTGCCCGAACGAGTAGACCTGGCTGCCGGCAGCCGCGCCGGAGCCCAGGCCGGTCGGGCCGCCCCAGAACGGAACGGTCGGGTCGACCTTGCGGGCGTCGGCCGCGTCCACGCGGACGAGCGCGAAGTCGTTGGCCGCGCAGGTGTTGTTGTCGGTGGTGCCGACCGAGCGCATGGTGCGCCACGAGCTGTAGGCCAGGGTGCCGTGGCCGAGGGTCGTGCCGGCGGTGGCGAGCGTGGCGCCCTCCGCGAACCGGACCCGGGTGCCGATCGGGAGGGAGCGGGCCTGGCAGCCGTTGGTGTCGGTCGCCTCGCCGAGGCCGGCGCAGTGGGCGGCGTACCCGACGTAGGTGCGGCCGGCCCCGTCCTTGAAGACGAAGTTGGCGGTGCACTGGGCGCCGTTGGTGAACATCTGCACGCCGGGGGTGATCTGCCCCGGCGCCGCGGCGGCGGGGCTGCTGGCGGGAACGGCTAGCCAGGCCAGCGCGCTGACGAGCGTGACGATCAGGGTGCCGGCGAGGGTACGAGGAGTCCTGGTGCGCATACCCTGACAACGAGCGCCGCCCCGTCCGGTCACGGACGGGGCGGCGCTCGTTTCAGCTGTCAGGCGAGCCTCAGAGGACGGGCTCGAACGGCTCGGTGCCCGGCACGAGCTGCAGGCCGGCGATGCCGCCGTGCTGCTGCGCGTAGGACAGCTCGCTGTTCAGGTCGCCCACACCGTTCGAGCCGGCGAGCGGCGCGATGGCGAGCGTGGACAGGGTGCCGAGCGCGTTGCCCTCGGCGTCGAGGAAGGCGCTGCCGGAGTCTCCGGGCACGCCCGGGCGTCACGGTGTAGACCGGGTGGCTCCAGCCGCTGGGCTCGGTGCCGAGGCTGATGCCGGTCTTCGGCGAGAGCTCCTCCACGCCGCCGCGGAGGCTGGAGTTGCCGAAGGAGTAGACGCGGTCACCGGCAGCGGTGCCGTCGGTGTTGATGCCGACCGGGCCGCCCCAGAACGGGATGCTCGGGTTGACCTTGCTGACGTCGGCAGCGTCGACCCTGACCAGGGCCAGGTCGTTGTAGGCGCAGGTGTCGGCGTTGGACTCGTTGCGGCCCTGCATCGTCAGCCAGGAGCTGTAGGCCAGCGTGCCGTGGCCGACGGTGGTGCCTTCGCTCACGAGCGAACCGCCGCGGGCGAACGTCACGCGGGTGCCGAGCGGGAGGGAGCCGGCGTCACAGCCGTTGGTGTCGGTCGCCCCGCCGAGACCGGCGCAGTGGGCGGCGTACCCGACGTAGGTGTTGCCGGAGCCGTCGGTGTAGACGAAGTTGGCGGTGCACTGAGCGCCATCGGTGTACATCTGCACACCGGGGGTGATCTCAGCGGTGTCGGCCGGTGCGTAGGCGGCGACTGCCGCCTCGGGGGCCGCCGCGGCGGGGGCCGTGGTCGACAGGGCTGCGATGGTGCCGGCGCTGGCGATGACGGCGACGATGCCGGCCAGTCGGCGGGTGATCGGGTGCGCTGAGCGCATGGGTTCCCTCCCGGGTCAGTTCCGACGACGGGGGGCCGTCGGCAGCGGTGAATGACACGGTTCCAACGACCGTGTCCGGGAGGGGTTACGCGCTAGTACGACGGCTGCGAGGGGTCGACCTGGTCGACCCAGGCCACCACGCCACCGCCGACGTGGACCGCGTCGGAGTAGCCGGCGCCCTTGAGCACCGCGAGCGCCTCCGCCGAGCGGACCCCGGTCTTGCAGTGCAGCACGATCTGCTTGTCCGACGGCACCTCGCCGAGGGCGTTGCCGTTGAGGAACTCGCCCTTGGGGATCAGCACCGAGCCCGGGATCCGGTTGATCTCGTACTCGTTGGCCTCGCGGACGTCGACGAGCACGAAGTCGCGGCTGCCCTCCTCGCGCTCCTTGAGCATCTGCTCGAGGTCGGTCACCGAGATGGTCGACCCGGCGGCGGCGTCGGCGGCCTCGTCGGAGATCGCCCCGCAGAAGGCGTCGTAGTCGATGAGGTCGGTGACGGTGGCGTTCTCACCGCAGAGCGCGCAGTGGGGGTCCTTGCGGACCTTGAGCTTGCGGTACTCCATCTCGAGGGCGTCGTAGATCATCAGCGAGCCGGCGAGGGGCTCGCCGATGCCGGTGAGCAGCTTGATCGCCTCGGTGCCCTGGATCGCGCCGATGCTCGCGCACAGCACGCCCAGCACGCCGCCCTCGGCGCAGCTCGGGACCATGCCGGGCGGCGGCGGCTCGGGGTAGAGGCAGCGGTAGCACGGCAGGTCGTCGCCGAGCCTGGGCGCGAAGACCGAGGCCTGGCCGTCGAAGCGGTAGATGGAGCCCCAGACGTAGGGGATGCCGAGGAAGTACGCCGCGTCGTTGACCATGTAGCGCGTCGCGAAGTTGTCGGTGCCGTCGACGATCAGGTCGTAGCCCTCGAAGACCTGCTTGACGTTGTCGTTGTCGAGCCGCTCGTTGTGCAGCACGACGTGGACGTAAGGGTTGACCTCGGTGATCGAGTCGCGCGCCGACTCCGCCTTGGGCCTGCCGATGTCGGACTGGCCGTGGATGACCTGCCGCTGGAGGTTGGACTCGTCGACCTCGTCGAACTCCGCGATGCCGATGGTCCCGACGCCCGCGGCAGCGAGGTACATCAGTGCCGGGCTGCCGAGGCCGCCGGCGCCGATGACCAGGACCTTGGCGTTCTTGAGCCGCTTCTGCCCGGACATGCCCACGTCCGGGATGATCAGGTGCCGGCTGTAACGGCGCACCTCGTCGACGCTGAGCTCGTCGGCGGGCTCCACGATCGGCGCGAACGACACGGTGACACTCCTCGGATCGGCGGTGCTGGTGTGACAGTGCTGGTCTGACGGGGTGACCGGTGAACGCCGGCCCTGGGTTCCATGTTCCCCAACCGCTCGACCTGTGGACGCACGTCCCGCGATCCGGACGCGCCGACGCGCGTGACGAGCGACCGCAAGGCTCGTGACCGCCCGGTAGGGTTCGCAGCGGCACCAGCGGGTGCCACGGAGGCGACGGGGCGGGAGGAGCGACACGTGACGGCGTACGACGAGGCGGCCACCCGGCCCCGCGGCGGGCGGATGCCCCGGCGCGAACGACGCGTCCAGCTGCTCGAGTCCGCGCTCGAGGTGTTCGTCGCGCAGGGCTACCACGCGGCCGCGATGGACGACATCGCCGAGCGAGCCGGAGTCTCCAAGCCGGTCCTCTACCAGCACTTCCCCGGCAAGCTCGAGCTCTACCTCGCGCTGCTCGACGCGTCCTGCGACGACATCATCGACAACTGCCGCCGCGCCCTGGACTCGACAC
Organism: uncultured Actinomycetota bacterium; assembly: GCA_963804845.1. Lineage (GTDB taxonomy): Bacteria > Actinomycetota > Actinomycetes > Propionibacteriales > Nocardioidaceae > Nocardioides. The sequence continues at coordinate 202,156 of CAWDSA010000002.1, forward strand.
CCGACAACAAGTTGCGCGTGGGTGCCGCGATGGAGGCGTTCTACGAGTACATCGCGGGCAACAACGGCGCCTTCCGGCTGGTGTTCGAGTCCGACCTGACCAACGAGCCCCCCGTACGTGCCGCCGTCGACCGGGTCACCAACGAGTGCGCGGCGATGATCACCCACGTCATCCACGACGACACCGGCCTGCCCGCCGAGGCCGCGCGGCTGCTCGCCGTCTCGCTCGTGGGAATGGCCCAGGTCAGCGCGCGGTTCTGGGTGACAGACGCCGCGGGCATCAGCCAGCCTGACGCGGTGGCGCTGGTCTCCGGCCTCGCCTGGCGAGGTATCCGGGGCTATCCGCTCACCGACGAGCACTGATTCCGCAACCACCCCTGAGTTTCGAGGAGCCCGATGGAGATCAAGATCGGCGTGCAGCACTCCCCCCGCGAGCTGGTGGTGGAGTCCAGCGAGAGCCCCGAGGATGTCGAGAAGCACATCGCCGAGGCCATCGCCGGAGACGGCATGCTCGCCCTCACCGACAGCCGCGGCCGCCGGGTGCTGGTTCCCGCTGCGCGGCTGACGTACGTCGAGATCGGCGGCGGCGTCAGCGGTCAGGTCGGTTTCCGCTCCTGATCGACGACACGACACTCGGTATTTGCATCGGGTGCCTCGCGCACCCATGCTCACGGTGACGGTCGAGTCACTCGACCGCGGAGTGAAAGGTGTGGACCGTGGACCTCGACATCTCAACGATCCTCTTCTACCTGATCGTCGGCACCATCGTCGGGCTGCTGGGCAAGTTCCTGGCTCCGGGCAACAAGGACAACATCCCGTTCTGGCTCGTGATCGTGTGCGGCATCGGCGGCATGCTGCTCGGTGACGTCATCTACCGGGCCTTCGGCGGCGACGGCAGCCGCGGCCTCGACTGGACCCAGGGCCTGGTCACCGTGCTCACGGCGATGGTGCTGGTCATCGTCGCTGCGGTGGCCACCGGTCGCACCAAGGCGAAGGTCTGATCACGCCCCCGGCCCGAGCTTGCGAGGGCCGGAATGGGGCGGGAGTTGAGGAGGGCTCGGCTCAGGCCCGAGCGCAGCGAGGGTCTGAGCGACCCGTCTCGAAATCAACGACTGCGTGGGCGGATCGCTGCCCTCAGGAGTCGAGGCCGAGCTTGGCCATCCGCTCGGCGTGCTGCTCGGTGATCCGGGCGAACATCCGGCCGATCGCGGCCAGGTCGAGCGCCGGTCGGTCCACGCCGCCGGCCAGCAGTGCCGAGAGTGCGTCGCGCTCGGCCGCGACCCGCTGGGCCTGCGTCAACGCCTCCCCCATCAGCCGCCGCCCCCAGAGCGCGAGCCGGCCGCCGAGCTTGTGGTCGGCGGCGATGGCGGCCTGGACGCGCTCGATCACGAACGCGGAGTGGCCGGCGTCGGCGAGCGACGAGATCACGATGTCGCGCGTGCGCGGATCGAGGTAGGCGGCGATCTCGCGGTAGAAGTCGGCCGCCAGCCCGTCGCCGACGTACGCCTTGATCAGTCCCTCGTAGAAGTCGGACGGCGCGGTGTGGGCGTGGAACAGGTCCAGCGCGTCCTGGAACGGCGTCATCGCCGCGAACGGGTCGGAGCCGAGCTCGGTGATGCGGGCCAGCAGCACCTCGACGTGGGCGAACTCGTGGCAGGCCATCCCCGTGATCGCCAGCTTGTCCTGGAGCGTGGGCGCCAGCTTCGCGTCCTCGGCCAGCCGCTCGAACGCCGAGATCTCGCCGTAGGCGATCGCTCCCAGCAGGTCGACGACGGCGACGCGGTAGGCCGCGTCCTCGAGGGCGCCGCCCTCGGTGTCGTCGCGCGATTCAGTCATGCCAGCAGCGTACCGATAGGATGTGACCAGGAAACGACGCCGTCGACACGACCGAGCGTCGCTCGTCGCCGGTCCTCGGCGATCCGGATGTGCGCGGCTGAGCGTGTGAATCAGCCGCAGGCTGATTCACCTCATGCTCACCGAAAGCGAACTGAACACTGTGATTACCTTCCGTGAACTCGGGGTGCTCCCCGAGATCTGTGACTCCCTCGAGCGCGCCGGCATCACCACGCCGTTTGCGATCCAGGAGATGACCCTCTCCGTCGCCCTCATGGGCACCGACCTCATCGGGCAGGCCCGGACCGGCACCGGCAAGACGCTGGCCTTCGGCATTCCCCTGCTGCAGCGGTCGGTCGCCCCCAAGGACCCCGACTACGCCGAGATGCCGCAGGGCAAGCCGCAGGCGCTGATCGTCGCCCCGACCCGTGAGCTCGCGCTCCAGGTCTCGAAGGACCTCGCGCTGGCCGGCGCCGACCGCGGCCTCCGGGTCCTCACCGTCTACGGCGGGGTCGGCTACGACACCCAGCTCGACACCCTCAAGTCCGGCGTCGACGTCGTCGTCGGTACGCCGGGGCGGTTGATCGACCTCGCCGACCGCCGCGCCCTCGACCTCTCCCACGTCCACGCGCTGGTCCTCGACGAGGCCGACGAGATGCTCGACCTCGGCTTCCTGCCCGACGTCGTGAAGCTGATCAGCAAGACGCCCGAGACCCGGCAGACGATGCTGTTCTCGGCCACCATGCCGGCCGCGATCGTGGCACTGGCCCGCACCCACATGCGCCACCCGATGAACATCCGCGCCGAGTCGTCGTACGAGAACGCGACGGTGCCCGCGACCGCGCAGTTCATCTACCAGGTCCACGACCTCGACAAGCCCGAGATCATCGGCAAGGTGCTGCAGGCCGACGACGCCGACAAGATGATCGTCTTCACCCGCACCAAGCGGCAGGCGCAGCGCATCGCCGACGACCTCGCCGAGCGCGGATTCCGGTCATCGCCGCTGCACGGTGACATGGCGCAGGTCGCGCGCGAGAAGGCGCTGACGAAGTTCCGCGAGGACAAGATCCAGGTCCTGGTCTGCACCGACGTCGCGGCCCGCGGCATCGACGTGCAGGGCGTCTCGCACGTCGTGAACTACTCCTGCCCCGAGGACGACAAGATCTACATCCACCGGATCGGCCGCACCGGCCGCGCCGGCGCCTCGGGCATCGCCATCACGTTCGTCGACTGGGCCGACCTCCACCGCTGGAAGATGATCAACAAGGCGCTCGACCTGCCCTTCGACGAGCCGCAGGAGACCTACTCGACCTCCGAGCACCTCTTCCACGACCAAGGCATCCCGCCGGGCACCAAGAGCCGCTCGGTCGACCCCGCCCCGTACGTGAAGCCGGACCGCCCCTCGGGTGGGCGTTCCGAGCGGTCCGCCGACCGTCCCCCGCGCGACCGCAACCGCGACCGCAACCGCAACCGCACCCGCGGCGGCCAGCCGGTCGAGGGCGAGGCGACGGCCGCCAACGGCCAGGAGAAGGCCGGCGAGCAGCGCTCCGGCAACCGCAACCGCCGTCGGCGCCGCCGTCCGTCCGGCTCCGGGAGCACCCCCGCCGCCGACTGACCTCTCGCCGAGGCGTCACAAAGTTGAGTTCACGCGTGGCCGAGGCGTCACGAGTGCTGGCACGAACCCAGCATGTGTGACGCCTCGCGGCCTTTCTGACGAAACTTTGTGCCTCTCGCCCGTCAGGGGGTGACGACGACCGTCGCGCCGAGCTGGGCGAACTCCCACATGGCCTTGGCGTCGGCGGTCTTCTGCCGGATGCAGCCGTGGGAGGTGGGGGTGCCGAGCTCGTCGACGGTCTGCACCCGACCGCCCTCGTCGACCGGGATGTCGTGGAAGCCGATCGCGGCGCCGGTGTCACCCTGGGTGAAGCGGACGAAGTACTTCATGGTGCCCGAGTCGTCGATGCCGATCGCGTTGAGCGAGCGCGAGTAGACCTGGTAGGTGCCGGGGTCGAGGTTGTCGGACATGCTGCCCGAGACGAGGTAGCTACGCCGGACGTCACCGTCACGGTCGATCAGCCACACCCGCTGCTGACCCTCGCTGAAGACGACCCGGCGACCTGAGCCGGAGTCGGCCGGGAGCAGGTCGGCTGCGGTGACCCGCCGCCGCTCCCCCGGCGTCGACGCGGAGCGCTCCGAGCGCCCGGAGCCGGTGGTGGGCGCCTCGGCCTCAGGCGTCGACGGGTCCGCATGCTGACCGCCGGCGACCGGTGCGATGGCGCCGCGCGGCGCCGGCTCGTCCGCCGCCGACGGGAGCACCCCGACACCGCCGAGCAGCGCGACCGACGTGACGCCTACCGACGTGATCGCCGCTGTCATCCGCCCGTAGCGCGGGCGGACCTGACGGCGGTGGGCGGTCATCGGCTCAGCTCCCCGCCCGGGACATCAGGTGGGTGGCCACCTCGCGGTAGGCCTTCGCGCCCTTGCTGGAGCGGCTGGTCGCGAGGATGGAGCGCCCGCGGGCCGGCGCCTCGGCGAACTTGATGGTCTTGGGGATCGGCGGCTCGATGACCTCGAGATCGTAGGTGTCCGAGATGGTCTCGAGCACGGTGCGCGCGTGGTTGGTGCGCCCGTCGTAGAGGGTCGGCAGCACGCCCCACACCTCGAGCCGGCGGTTGGTGAACCGGCGTACGTCGTGGACGGTGTCGAGCAGCTGCCCGACACCGCGGTGGGACAGCGTCTCGCATTGCAGCGGGATCAGGACGCCGTCGGCGGCGGTGAGCGCCGCGACCGTCAGCACGCCCAGTGAGGGCGGGCAGTCGAGCAGCACCCAGTCGTAGGAGAGGTCGTCGTCGTCGAGCAGCTCAAGGGCGGCCTTGACCGCGTGCTCGCGCCCCGTCCGGGTCAGCAGGTCGGCCTCGGCCCGCGCCAGCTCGATGGTGGCCGGCATCAGGTCGACGCCGTCGTCGGTCTCGAGGATGACCTCGGCCGGAGCAAGGCCCTTCGTGAGCACGTGGTGGATCGAGACCTCGAGGTCCTCGGGGTCGATGCCGAGCGAGAAGGTCAGGCAGGCCTGGGGGTCGAGGTCGACCAGGAGCACCTTCTGACCGAGCTCGGCCAGCGCTGCCCCGATCGAGGCGACCGACGTGGTCTTGGCGACGCCGCCCTTCTGGTTGGCGACCGCGAGTGTGGTGGTCATGGTGGAGCCCATCATGCCGGAGCGAGTTGCCGGAAACGCGCAGGCACCGGTTCGATGGGCGCATGTCTCCCACCGTCCACGTCCAGGGCTGGGCGCTGGTCACCGGCGCCACCGCCGGCATCGGCCTCGAGTTCGCCCGCCAGCTCGCCGACCGCGGCCACGACCTCGTGCTCGTCGCACGCGACACCGAGCGGCTCGAGCTGGTCGCCGCCGACCTGCGCGGTTCCGGTCGCGAGGTGGAGGTCCTGCCCGCCGACCTGGTCGAGCGGGACCAGCTCGCCGCCGTCGAGGCGCGTCTGGCCGACCCGGCGCGACCCGTGGACCTGCTGGTCAACAACGCCGGCTTCGGCCTCAAGGGCCGCTTCCTCGACAACGACGCCGACGACGAGGAACGGATGCTCGACATCCTCGTCACCGCCCCGATGCGCCTCTCGCACGCGGCGTTGGGGGCCATGACCGAACGCGGCCACGGCGGACTGATCAACGTCTCGAGCGTCGCCTCCTTCCTCCCGCGGGGCACGTACGGCGCCGCGAAGATGTGGCTCAACCGGTTCGGGCAGTGGGCAGCGGCCGAGTACGGGCCTCGCGGCGTGACCGTGATGACGCTCTGCCCCGGTTTCGTGAAGACCGAGTTCCACGAGCGGATGGGCGTGCGCCGAGGCAGCGGATTCATGTGGCTCGAGGCGGACTTCCTGGTGCGCGAGGCGCTCGAGGACTTCGACCGCGGCCGCGTGTTCTCCGTCCCGGGCGGGCAGTACAAGGCGATCCGCGCCGTCACCTCCGTCGTACCCACGCGCCTGCTGCAGCGCTTCCAGTCGATGGGTCGCCGCTAGGAGCGTCACCTCCCGGCGTGACGGGAGTTGAACTCTCCATGCGACCCCGCCTCCCGGCCCTGCTCGCCCTCGCGCTCGCCGCCGCGCTCGTCGGCACGCCCGCCGGCTCCGAGCCGATCCCCGACTCACCCGGCGCCGAGAACGTGGCCCCGTACCTCGGGAAGCCCGCGACAGCACGCCCCCTGGCCGACCAGTCGTTCGCACCCCGTCACCCGTGGATGGCGCGCAACGGCCGCAGCAACCTGCACGACGACGCCTACCAGTCCGACGCCGGTCCGACCCCCGGCCCGCTGGGCCGCGACCCCGAGGTGCTGTCGAACTTCTTCGCCCAGGAGTGCGCCTCGCACACCTTCGACCGCGAGGGACGGCTGCTGACCGTCTGCGTCGGTGTCGAGCACGTCACGCTGCGGCTGCTCGACCCCGACACCCTCGACACGCTCGCGGAGCTCCCGTTGCCACCGCGGCAGCCGTCGACCTCGCCGTTCACGACCTTCGGGGGCGGCGGCTACTTCTACCTCGACCACCGCGACCGGGTCGTGGTGCCGACGTCGGCCGGCACGATCGACGTGATCCGGACCAACGACACGGCTGCAGCGCCGGTCCTGGAGACGGTCCGCAGCTACGACGTCTCCGACCGTGTTGGCGAGGGGCTCATCCTGTCGGCGCTCCCCGACTGGGACGGCCGGATCTGGTTCGTCACCGACGAGGGGATCGTCGGAGTCGTCGACCGCCGCAGCGGCCGTACCCGCGCGCTGGACGTGAAGGCCGGCATCGGCAACTCCATCGCGGTCGACGAGACCGGCGGCGTCTTCGTGGTCTCCGAGAGGAAGCTCTACCGCTTCGAAGCCGGGCCTCGCGGCCGACCGGTCGTCACCTGGCAGCAGCGGTACGACGCGGGCACCCGCCAGAAGCCCGGCCAGAGCCAGCTCGGCTCGGGGACGACGCCGACCATCATCAAGCGCGGCGGGAGACGCTACGTCGCCATCACCGACAACGCCGACCCGCGGATGCACGTCCTGGTCTTCCGCGCCGGCCGGGCCGGGCCGGGGACACGACCGGTCTGCAAGATCCCCGTCTTCGCCAAGAACCGGGGCGCGACCGACAACTCCATGATCGCGTTCGGCCGCTCGATCGTGGTCGAGAACAACTACGGCTACACCGGCCCGATCAGCGGCGACGTGCAGCGCAACGCGCCCACCACCGAGCCCGGTCTGACCCGGATCGACATCGACTTCCGGGCCGGGACCTGCGAGAAGGCGTGGACCAACCGCAACGTCCGGATCCCCTCCAGCGTCAGCAAGGCATCGGTCGCCAACGGGCTCGTGTACGTCTACGAGTACCCGGCCGAGGAGCAGGTCGTGTATCCCGACGGTGAGCCGCTGACCGGTCCCGAGGACCCGTGGTACCTCACCGCGATCGACGCCCGCACCGGCAAGCGCGTGTGGTCGCGGCTGACAGGTACCGGCTTGGGCTACAACAACAACTACGCGCCGATCACGCTCGGCCCCGACGGGACGGCGTACGTCGGCGTCCTCGGCGGCATCCTCGCCGTCCGTGACACTGGATCTCGACACGCCCGTCGCGACCTCCTGCGTCGGTCGCGGGGCGCGCTCGATCTCCCCGCGACCACGCGGCGCCCTCGTTCCTTGGGCTCCGCTTCGCGGTGATGATCAGCCCTCGCCGTTGATGAACGCGCGCACCGAGTCGGCGACGAGCTGGACGGCGATCGCCGACAGCAGGAGGCCGGCGATACGGGTGATGAGCAGGACACCGGACTCACGGATCAGCCGCAGGATCGGCAGCGAGAAGCGCATCGCGACCCAGAGGCTCAGGTGGACCAGGACGATGCCGAGGGCCACGGCGAGGAAGGCCGCGCTGTCGTCGACGTCCTCGACGAACAGCATCACCGCGACGATGGCGCCCGGACCTGCGAGGAGGGGCGTGCCGAGCGGCACCAGCGCCACGTTGGTGCCGGCCGCGGCGGTCTGCTCCTGCTCGTTGCCCGTCAGGAGCTCGAGCGCCACCAGCAGGAGCAGCAGCCCGCCCGCGCCCTGGAGCGCGGGCAGCGAGATGTGCAGATAGCTGAGGATCTGCTGGCCGAAGAAGGCGAACAGGCTGATCACGATGAACGAGACGGCGACCGCCTGCCAGGCCGCGCGGCGAGCGGCTGCCCGCGAGCGGCCACCGGTCAGGGACAGGAAGATCGGGACCGTGCCGACCGGGTCCATGATCACGAAGAGGGTCACGAAGACCTCGACGAGCAGCACGGTGTCCAGCACGGCGACAGCCTAGGGCTCTGGAACGCGATGGTTGACTGGGATCCATGACGGACGGCTGGGGCCGGGTCGAGCGGCCCGATGCCGAGATCTGGTACCACGACACCGCCTCCGACCTGCCCGTCCTCGTCCTCCTCCACGGCCTGGCCGGCTACGCCCTCGAGTGGGGCGCGACCATCGCCGCGCTGCGGGAGGACTACCGCGTGATCTCCGTCGAGCAGCGCGGCCACGGGTCCAGCACCCGCCGTCCCGACGACGTCAGCAGGCAGGCGTACGTCGCCGACGTGATCGCCGTGCTCGACGACCTGGGTGCTGGCGCCGTACCCGTCGTCGGTCAGTCGATGGGCGGTCACACCGCGATGCTGCTGGCGGCCCACCACCCGGAGCGGGTGTCGCGGCTGGTCATGGTCGAGGCCGGGCTCGGCGGCGGCGATCCCGCGGACGTCGACGGGCTGGCCGCCTGGCTGCGTGGCTGGCCGGCGCCCTTCGCCGACCGCGACGCCTTCCTGGCGTTCTTCGGCGGCAGCCGCGGCGTCGCCGAGGGCTGGGCCGACGGGCTGGCGGAGCGCGCCGACGGGCTCTGGCCGCAGTGGGACGCCGAGACGCTGGCGCGGGCACTCGCGGCGGTCGCCGAGCGGGAGCACCTCGACGAGTGGTCGAGCGTGCAGGCCCCGACGCTGCTGGTGCGCGGCGAGCACGGCTCGATTCCCGAGCGTCAGGTCGAGAGCATGTGTGCGCTGCGGCCCGACACCGAGCTCGCGGTCGTCGCCGGCGCGGGCCACGACCTCCACCTGGAGGCGCCGGACGCCCTGCGGCCGGTGCTGGCGCGGTTCCTGGCACGCACCCGCTAGACCGACCGGCTCACCAGACCGGGCCCGGGCCCTCGATCGGCATCGCCACGAGGTGGGGACCGTCACCCGACACGTCTCGCAGGATCCACTCGTCCTTCATCAGCAGCATCGCCGAGGCCGGCATCAGCACGATCCACAGCCAGCGCCCCTGGGCCTCGCCGGCGAGCACCGACCGGTCGAGGTCTCCGGCCGCCGCGCTCGTGGACACCGGCCAGAGCGGCACCCCCTGGCTGCCGATCTTGATCCGCACGAAGGGCTGTCCCTGCCCGAACCCGTCGCCCGGATCGCTCCGGTCGAGTCCCGCGCAACGGCCTCCCAGACCGACGCCGACCTCCTCGGCCACGACCAGCACGTCCACTCGGCCATCGGGGGCGGTGGTGCCGGTGCAGCAGGTGACGGTCGCGACGGCACGACCCGGTGAGCCGGCGACCACGCCGAAGTCGGACACCCGCCAGCCCGACCCCATCGGCCAGGGCAGGAACGTCGGGAAACCAGCGGCGTGCCGCAGGTGGCTGCTGAACGCGTCGTACGACGCCTCCTGCGGACGCCACAGCGGCGGCTGCGGACCGTGGCGGGGACATTCGCCGTCAGGTGAGGAGAGCCTCTCCCGGCACTGCGGGCACCAGGCAGCGAGGGTGTTCACGCGTTCCACCTCAGGAGCACCGGGGTCTCCCGCTCGTAGCCGAGCACGGACACCGTGGAGGTGTCGAGCCGGAAGTGCCGACCGTCGCCCACCGGGAGGCCGAGCCAGCGGGCCGTCAGCGCCCGCAGTGCATGACCGTGGCCGAAGACCAGGGCCCGCTGCCCGTCGGCGCGCAGGCGGGCGACGACCCGGTCGAGGCGCTCGGTGACCTGCGCGGCGGTCTCGCCGCCGGGGGTCGGGTGGGTCCACACGGTCCAACCCGGCACGGTCTCGCGGATCTCCGCAGTAGTGACGCCCTCGTAGTCTCCGTAGCCCCACTCGACCAGGTCGTCGTCGACCGTGGCGTCGGCGTGGCCGGTCAGCTCAGCCGTACGCCGGGCGCGCTGGCGCGGGCTGGTGAGGACGAGGTCGAACGGCGCCTCTGCCAGCCGCGGTGCGAGGTCGGCCGCTGCCTGCTCGCCGACGGGCGTCAGCGGCAGGTCGGTGGTGGAGGTGTGGCGGTGGTCGCGGCTCCACTCGGTCTCGCCGTGACGGACCAGCCACACCTCGCCCGCCATCGGTCAGCCCTGCTCGCGACCGGGCCAGTTCTTGTCCGGCTGCGGCACCGGCCGGCCGGGCTGTTCTCCACCACGCGCCTCGAGGTAGTTGTCCTTCGGCACCATCACCTTGCGCCGGAAGATGCAGACCACGGTGCCGGCCTGGTTGTAGCCGATCGTCTCGACGTGGACGACTCCACGGTCGTCCTTCGAGGTCGACTCCCACTTGTCGAGCACGGTCGTCTCGCCGTACAGGGTGTCGCCGTGGAAGGTCGGCGCGACGTGGCGCAGCGACTCGATCTCGAGGTTGGCGATCGCCTTGCCGGAGACGTCGGGGACCGACATGCCGAGCAGGATCGAGTAGACGTAGTTGCCGACCACCACGTTCTTGCCGAACTGGGTCGTCTCCGTCGCGTAGTGCTCGTCGAGATGGAGCGGGTGGTGGTTCATCGTGAGCAGGCAGAACATGTGGTCGTCGAACTCGGTGACCGTCTTGCCCGGCCAGTGCCGGTAGGTCGCACCGACCTCGAACTCCTCGTAGCTGCGCCCGAATTGCATGGGCCCATTGTTGCGGACGGCCTAGGTCACGCGCTCACGCGCCTCCGCCACCCGCCTTCCGGCGGTGCATCTTCGGTGCGGCGCCGCCCTCGACCTCTGAGCCGTGGGCCTTCTCGGGGACCGGGCCGTCGTCGTGGACGCCCTTCTCCTTGGAGTTCTTCTTCTCCAGGGCCTCGCGCATCTTGGCTTTCAGATCGTCGTTCGCCACGCTTTCCTCCTGCCAGGGGGTCCTGCCGGGGTCGAACCGCCCACTGTGCCAGCAGGCAGAGGAAGTCTCCACCCTGATTCGGCTGCGTTAGTCTCGCCGCGTGGCGCGCCGGGTGTTCCTCCATGTGGGCACACCGAAGTCGGGCACGAGCTTCCTCCAGGCGCTGTGGTGGCACCACAGGGACGCCCTCCTGGAGCGTGGGCTGCTGATCCCCGGCGCCGGGATCGCCGACCACTTCCGGGCCTCTGCCCTGGTGAGCGACCGGCGTGAGGTGGTCGACCGGCTCACGCCGTCGCAGCGCGGTGCGTGGGACGACCTGCTCGGGGAGATCGAGGGGTACGACGGCACCGCCCTCGTCAGCCACGAGCTGTTCGCGCAGGCGTCGGCCGACCAGGCCGCCGCGGCCCTGGCGCGGCTCGATCAGGTCTCGGCCGAGGTCCACGTCGTCGTCACCAGCCGCGATCTCGCCCGGCAGCTGCCGTCCGGCTGGCAGCAGAACGTCAAGCAGGGCCGCACCGAGACGCTGCGCGAGTTCTGGGAGGAGGCGCGTGACGACGACGCGGCCCCGTTCTGGACGTTCCAGGACCTGCCACGGCTGCTGGACCGCTGGACGCAGGGCGTGCCGGCTCCTCAGCAGCACCTGGTCGTCCTCCCCCGCCCCGGGGCGCCGCGAGACCTGCTGTGGCGACAGGTGTGCGAGCTCACCGGCGTCGACCCGACCGGCCTCACCCTCGACGTCGAGAGGCCCAACGAGTCGCTGGGGCTCGCCGAGGTCGAGCTGATGCGGCGCGTTCACGCCGCGGTGCCGCTGGAGCGGCGCGGTCTCGACGTACGTCGCATCGCCACCAACTGGTTCACCCCGCAGGTCCTGGTGCCGGCCGGCTCGGGCGAGTCGTTCGTGCTGCCCCAGGACATCCACTCCTGGGCCGTCTCGCGCGGATCGTCGATGGTGACCGAGCTGCGCGCTCGCGACCTGGACGTGATCGGCGACCTCGATGACCTGCTGCCCGCCACCACCCCTGCCGCCGGCCGCACGCCGGACGACGTCACCGACGCCGACGTGGCCGAGGTCGCCGCGCCGGCGCTGGCGCGCATGCTGCTGGCCGAGCTGGACCGGCGCCAGCAGCGCCGAGACCGGCGGCCCTGAGCCTCAGCTGCCCTGGATGTCGCGTTCGACGAGCGCGGCGAGGCCGACCACCGCAGCGTCGATCATCTCGCGGTGGGACACGTCGCCGGGATCGATGCCGGGGACGTCGACCGGATCGAGCTCGGCCCAGTCGCCGATGAACGTCAGGTCGAGGCCCTGGAGCTCCTCGACCATCGACGTCGAGTGCTTGCGGACCCACTCCGAGACGGGCAGTCCGATCGCCGGCTCCTCCTTCTTGCGGCCGGCGAGCACCTTCTTGGCGAGGTACTGCTTGCGGACGGAGTCACCGGTGGGGAACTGCAGTCCGGCCTCGTTGAGCAGCTCGTTCATCTGCCGCAGCACAAGTGCGGACGCAGCCCCGATCGACTCGTTGCTGGCACGGGCGTCGGCCCAGCCGTCGGCGGGTACGCCGAGCACCTGGCAGAACCGCTCCCACAGCAGGGTCCGCGAGGCGCCCGGGTGGGGCAGCGTGATCAGGGTGACCGGGGCGACGGCGCTCCAGACGGTCGCCATCCGTACGACGTCCTGCTGCCGCCAGAAGGTGCGCCCCGCCTTGGGGGCGCCCTTCATCGCGCTGCCCGGTTGCGGCCGCCACTCCTCGGCGGCGGTGAGGTACTCGCCATAGGTCCAGGTGCGGCCGTTCTGGATGGTTTCCTGCCACATCGCGGCGAGGCTCCGGTTGAGGTCCCGGACCGTGATGACGCACTCTGCGCCCTCGACCGAGTCGCAGATGCCCTGGCTGATCTTCGGACCGGCCGGGCCGAGGAACTCCATCGAGATGACGGCGGTGCCGTCGTGACCGGCCATCTCGTCGGCCAGCCGCTGCCAGGCACCGGTCGTGCGCTCCTGGCCGTGGCGCTGCGTGGCCAGGATGTCCTTGACGCCCTGGACCTGGTCGCCCCACTTCTTGCCCGGCACCAGGATCCCGGCGTCCGCGAGCGCGTCCTTGTTCTCGAACAGCCGGCTCTGGATGTGGCTCGTGCCGGACTTCATGGTGCCGACGTGGAGGATCGTGCGCGCTGCCATGAAGCGACCCTACGGGCACGACATCGTCGTGACCGTGGTGGGAGACCAGGTCGAGCTCGGCCCGCGGTCGAGGCACGAGGCCGCGACGGCCGTGTCGAGACCCACGGCGCCGCTAGGGATAACCTCAGCACCGTGACCCCGCGGCCGCTCTACCTGCACGTGGGAGCCAGCAAGACCGGCACCTCCGCGCTCCAGCGCGGGCTGTTCGACTCGGTCGGGGAGCTGGCCGACCAGGGCATCGGCGTACCGCTGACGGATCGGCACGACCACGTCCGGCAGGTGCTGCGCCCGCTCGGGTGGGTCACCGCGTCGGGGTTCACCCGCGACGTACGACCGGAGCAGCTCGACGCGCTCGGACCGACACTCCGATCGGCTGCCGGGGAGCGGCTGCTGCTGACGTGCGAGGACCTCTGCGAGGCCGACGTGCCGCGGATCGAGGCGCTGGAGCGCGTGGCCGACGCCGCGGGTCAGGAGCTGCGGGTCGTGCTCACGGTCCGCGGCCTGGCCAGCGTGATCCCGTCGGAGTGGCAGCAGTTCCTCAAGCACCGGATGACCCTCGACTACCCGACCTTCCTGAAGCGGGTGCAGAACCGCAACGGCCGCTGGGCCAGGCACTTCTGGCTGCGGCAGGACCTGGTCGCGACCTGCAAGCGCTGGGCCGACGTCGTCGGCCCCGAACGGATCGACGTCGTCGTCACGCCCGACCGCACCGACGATCCCGACGGTCTCTACCGGATGTTCGGGCAGGTCGTCGGCTTCGACCCCCACCAGCTCAGCTGGCCCGACCGCAACGTCAACGCCTCCTGGGGTTACGTCGAGGCGGAGGTCTATCGACGCACCAACGAGGCCCTCGGCGACCGGTTGCCGGGCTATGACCGCGACTACCAGCCCGGCCTGCGGTGGCCGCTCGTGCAGGGGGTGCTCCCCCGCAGCGCCAGCGCCCGGATCCCGCTGCCGCCCACCGAGCTGGAGTGGGTCACCCTCGTCGCGCGCGAGCACGTGGCCTGGCTCGCCGACTCCGGCATTCGCGTCCACGGCGACCCGTCGTCACTGGTCCCCTCCCTGGCCGACACCGGGGAACTGCCGCCGCTCGACGAGGAAGCCGTGGCGGCTGCCGCCATCGACACGCTGGCCAACTTCGCCGTCTTCACCTACAAGCGGTCGAAGCGGTCAGTTCCGGCCGCCGACGGGCGGACGGGGCGGGCTCGCCACCTCGCCGGCAGGGTACGCCGCCGCCTCACACGCTGAAACTGACAACCCCAGACCTCGTCCAACCGCTGTGAAGGGGTGAGCCGGTCCTGCTCGGATGCGGTCACGACGACCGGATCTGGCACCTCACCGCGAAACCCGCTGCCACATCCGGTCGCCATGACCGGATATGGCATCCAGCGGGCTCACTTCAGCTTGTAGATCTCCAGCAGCCGGCGACCGATGATCATCCGCTGGATGTCGGCGGTGCCCTCGCCGATCAGCAGCATCGGCGCCTCGCGGTAGAGGCGCTCGATCTCGTACTCCTTCGAGAAGCCGTAGCCACCGTGGATCCGGAAGGAGTCCTCGACGACCTGCGAGCAGTACTCGGCGGCGAGGTACTTCGCCATGCCGGCCTCGAGGTCGTTGCGTTCCCCGCGGTCCTTGGTGCGGGCGGCCTTCACCATCATCGCGTGGGCGGCCTCGATCTTGGTCGCCATCTCCGCGAGGCGGAAGAGGACTGCCTGGTGCTCGGCGATCTTCTTGCCGAAGGTCTCGCGCTGCTGGGAGTAGGCCACGCCGAGCTCGAAGGCGCGGTGGGCCACGCCGCAGCCACGCGCCGCGACGTTGACGCGGCCGACCTCGACGCCGTCCATCATCTGGTAGAAGCCCTGGCCCGGCTTGCCGCCGAGGATCTGGTCAGCGGAGATCTTGTGGCCCTCGAACACCATCTCGGTGGTGTCGACGCCCTTGTAGCCCATCTTCTCGATCTTGCCCGGGACGGTGACGCCCTGGGCGGTCTCGCCGAAGCCCTCCTCCTTCTCCACGAGGAAGGTCGTCATGTTCCGGTAGACCGAGTCGTCACCCTCGTCGGTCTTCACGAGCACGGCCACCAGGTTGGACGAGCCGCCGTTGGTCAGCCACATCTTCTGGCCGGTGATCTCGTAGCCGCCGTCGTCGGTCTGCTTGGCCTTGGTCTTGATCGCCGCCACGTCCGAGCCGCACCCCGGCTCCGACATCGAGAAGGCGCCGCGGACCTCGCCGGTCGCCATCTTCGGCAGGTACTTCTGCTTCTGCTCGTCGGTGCCGTGCTGGAGCAGCATGTAGGCGACGATGAAGTGGGTGTTGATGATGCCGCTGACGCTCATCCACCCGCGCGCGATCTCCTCGACCGCGAGCGCGTAGGTCAGCAACGACTCGCCCAGACCGCCGTACTCCTCGGGGATCATCAGGCCGAAGACGCCGATCTCCTTGAGCTCCTCGACGATCTCGGTGGGGTACTCGTCCTTGTGCTCGAGCTCGGTCGCGACCGGGATGATCTTCTGCTCGACGAACTGACGGATGGTCTTGAGGATCTCTTCCTGGACGTCGGTCAGGTCCTCGGTCTCGCAGAGTCGGCGCATGGCCGGAATCCTCCCACGGCGGCGCGGGCCATGGCTGTTGCCGGGATCACTCGCCGGAGGACGTACGACGAGCCAGGACCGTGACCGCGTGGGTGAGTGCGGACGAGGGACGCCTCCAGCCGCTGATCGGCGGTCACGTCGTCGGGCGACGCGCCCCGGACCGGCTCGCAGCGCAGCTCGTCGAGGTCGCCGGACACCCGCGGCTCGAGCGCGCGGAGACGCTCGACGTCCCGTTCACCACGGGCCACCACCCAGCCCGCGTCGTACCCCAGTCGCGGGTCGTCCGGCAGCCCGGCCAGGCCGCGCTTGGCGAGCAGCTGCTTGACGATGCGCTCGTACTGCCGCGGCGTCAGCGGGTCGTCGTCGGCGTCGATCCGCAGGTTGAGCTCACGCAGCACCAGCAGCGACGCCAAGCCGAGCGATGGATTGGCGCGGACGTCGAGGTCGACCGAGCCCTCGACCGGCACCAGGGCGGCGAACCGCTCCCACAACAGGTCCGGCGGTGAGCCGGACGGCGGCACGGTCAGGACGGTGACCCGGTCGCGGCCGACGGCGCCCTGCCAGGTCTCGGTGATGCCCGGCGCGTCCTGCCTCGTCCAGAACGCACGGCCGGGGCCGGGCGAGGAACGGTCCTCGGCCTCGACGCCGGCGAGGTAGTCGGCCCACGTCCAGGTGCCACGGTTCTGGAGGGTCTCCTGCCACATGGCCGGGATCGTGCGGGCCAGGTCGCGGACCGTGATCACGACCTCGACGTCGGCCGGGGCCAGGTCGTCGACGATCCGCCGTACCTTGGCCGGGCCGCGCGGTCCGAGGAACTCCATCGAGACCACGGCGGTGCCGGGCCAGTCGCGGATCTCCTCGACCAGTGTGGGCCAGGCGCCGGTGCCGTCCGCCGCGACGTCCTTGACCGCCTGCACCTGTCGCTTCCAGGGGCTGGGGAACAGCACCCCTTGTTCGCGGAGCAGATCCTTGTTGTGGCGCAGCACCCGCTGCAGGAAGCTCGTGCCGGACTTCATCAGCCCGACGTGGAGCACGACCCGCGCCGCCACCTAGCTCTCCCTCTCCAGCCGGGCGGCGACCAGCGCCATCACCTCGCGCTCGAAGCCGTCGAGGTAGGCGTGGAGGTCAGGGGCCTGCCGCAGGTGCTCGGGGACGCCGGTCTCGAGCTCGTCCAGCCGCTCGACCACGTCGGCCAGCGACTGCATCCGGATCACCTTGTTCCGGACCAGCTGGACGTATCGGGGTGCCTCCCTCACAAGCTGTCCTTGCGGTAGTCGCGGAGGGCCTGCGCCAGCAGCTCCTCGTCCTGTCGTGCGGCGGGCAGCAGCAGCTCGTTGACCACATCGGTGAGCGCGGCCACCCGTTCCTGCAGCCGGCGGCCCTCCTGGAGGTCCTTCTCGGCCACGTCGAGGCGCTCGGAGAGGCTGTCGAGCATGTCGCGGCTGCGGCGGCCCGCGACGTCGAGGACGACCGAGCCGCGCAGCGCCATCGGTGTGACCTCGACCTTCGCCCGGTCGCCACCAGCGGAGGCGACACGCGCCTCCCGGAGCTCCAGCAGCAGCCGCACGATGGTCGAGACGGCGACGTCGAGCAGCTCCTCGGCCGGCACCTCGTCCGGCAACCGCCCCTCGTGGCGGGTGGCGGCGACGTCGGCGAGGTCGCCGTGCACCGTCCAGCCGGCCTCGCCGATCTTCTCCACGGCTGCCCGGGCGCGCGCCTCCGCCTCGGCGAGCTGGGCGTCGGTGATGCCCATCGGCTCGTCGTCCAACGGCGCCAGCACGGTGTGGGCGAGGGTGTCGCGCAACCACTTCGACTGCTCACGCGCGCCCTTGATCGGGCCCAGGTCCTGTTCGTTCACCTTGCGCAACACCTCCGCTGCCTTGACGCCCAGCGACTCGTTCGCGGGCGGGATGTCCAGGTCGACCGCGACGTCCTGGAGCGAGCATGCCTCCGCGAACCGGTCCCACAGCTCGCGCCGCGGCGCCCCGCGGCGGGGCGCCGTGACGATGTGGACGCGCTCGGGCGGCAGTCCGGCGCCCCAACGGCCGGCGACCGACGCCGGGTCCATGGTGCGCCAGCCCCACTCGGCCCGAGGGCCGCGCGACTCGGGCGGCGGCTGCCACTCGGCCAGCGGTACGTCGAGGGCGAACTTGAGCCGCTCCTGCCAGGCCGACGACACCGCCTGTCCGAGGTCGCGGGTCGTGACCACGACGTGGACCTCGAGGCCGGCCAGACCGGCGAGTGCGTCGGCGGCCTGCTTCCGCTTCGCGCCGGCGAGGAGCTCGTAGCTGATGATCGCGGTGTGGCCGGGGAAGGCGCGGACCTGCTCGACGATCCGGTCCCAGGCGCCCGCCGCCCGCGGCGGCAGCTTGTCGAGCCGCGAGTCCTCGCGGACCACGAAGCCGGCGTGCACGAGCTCGACGTGGGTCTTCCCCGCCACCAGCACGCCCTGGTCGGCCAGCTCGCGCTGGTTGTGACGCAGCACCCGCTGCAGGTAGGTGGTGCCGGACTTGGGACTGCCGACGTGGACGTAGACCCGTTCGGTCATGCGGGGTCCCCGCGGAATCGTGGGATGGAGGAGCGGAGCGGGGGAAGCCCGCGATTTCGTGGGGTGCTCATGCGAAGTCCGCCACGACGTGCCAGGACGGCCGCTGCTTGCCGCCGTCGGGGGCGGGCCGCTTCGCACGGTCCTCGTGCACGATCCGCGCCCCGAGGTCGTCGAGCCGGCGCCGTACGTCGTCAGGCTCGACCTCGAAGCGCAGCGGGTAGAGCCGCTGCGGGTTGTTGCGGTCGGGATCGTCTTCGTCGGAGAACTCGAGGTAGACGCGCCCGCCGTCACGCAGACCGGTCGCGACGAGCCGCCAGAACGCCTCGATCCCGCGCGGGTGGATGGACCCGAGCACGAACCGGGCGAGGACGACGCGCGGCGGCCGCGGCCGC
This sequence comes from uncultured Actinomycetota bacterium, assembly GCA_963804845.1. Classification (GTDB taxonomy): domain Bacteria; phylum Actinomycetota; class Actinomycetes; order Propionibacteriales; family Nocardioidaceae; genus Nocardioides. The sequence goes on from CAWDSA010000002.1 coordinate 220,793, forward strand.
CGCAGCTGCAGGGCGCCCAGCGTCATCGTGTCGCGCAGGTCGTAGAGGTTGCAGTGGCCGAACCGGACCGGCAGGTCGGCCTCGCGCGTGGCCCGGTTGGCCGCGACGAAGCAGCGGCGGGCGTAGTCGAAGGCGTTGACGCGATGGCCGCGCTCGGCCATCCGGACCGCGTCGGTGCCGTTGCCGGCACCGATCTCGAGGACGCTCACCGGGTCCGGGTGGTCGGCCATCGCCCGCTCCGCGAGCTCCGAGGCCGGTCCGATCTCCTGGCGATCGTGCCACCAGGCCTCCCAGCCGCGGCGGGCGGTCATCATGTTGCCGAACCAGCCCTCGAAGCGGGCCACGGTGCCGTCGTCGGGCTCGTGGCGGAAGGACGGGTCGGGCACCTGCCAGCCCGGGCCGTACGACGCCGCCAGCAGCCGGGCGGGGTCGGCGGGGGCCGGCAGCTCGAGCCCCTCGTAGGACAACGTCGTCAGCGGCAGGATCGCCTCGCGGGGTATCGGCTCGCGCAGTGTCGCCGTCTCGTGGAGGACCCCGTCGACGTAGAAGCAGGCGTAGACGTCGATCCCGAGCGGTGCACCGTCGGGGCCGGGGAAGAGCACCGTGACGAAGCTGCCCGCCTTGAGGGTGGAGGTGAGACCGCGACCGGTGAAGGCCCGCTGGATTGCGTAGGCCTCGAGGTTGATCTCGGCCGGGGTGGTCTTCTCGCTGAGGTAGAGCAGGTCGGAGTCCGAGTCGTGGCCGATCGCCTTGCCGGCCCGGGCGGCACCGAGCAGGGTGCCGAACGCCATCCAGGCCTCGATGCCGCAGTCCTCGCGGAGGATCTCCATGACCTCGCGGGTGCGGGTGGCGAGCTCGGCAGTGACCTCCTCGCCGCGGCTGCTGAACGGCCGCTGCACGATGCCCCACTTGTCGATGATGACCGGGCGGCCCTCGACGTCGACCAGCCGGATCGGGTCTCGCCCGGAGCCGAAGCTCACCCGGCCGATCACGATCTCCTGCGCGGCACCGGCATCCTCCGGGCCGACCTCACGCAGCACGATGTCGGTGTAGCCGTCGAGCCAGCGGCGCATCGCCCGCGGCCAGCGCACCAGGTGGCCCCGACCGCGATGGCTGCCGTCGACCGTGAAGGACCAGACGGGCTCGCCGTCGAACAGCACGTCGTAGGAGCCCACGAGACGCGGCGGGACGGTGATCCCGTCCTCGTCGGCACGCACCTTCACAGCAGTCCTCACAGCGAGACAGCCTGCCATGTCACCGCGCAGCGGCGCCCGAGGGACGAGGGCGTCTCGAAACGCACGAGTCCGGCGCCGCGCAGAGCGACAAGCTCGCAGCGCGTGACGGCAGGTCGAGGATCTGAGGTCAGGGAACCGAGACGTTCGTCCGCAGCACCGAGTGGTCGGTGATCAGCTTGACGAGGGGTGAGACGTCCTCGGTGTAGCCGGAGTAGTCGACGTTCTTCGAGCCGAAGATCCAGTCGATCCGGACCATCCCGCTGGGAGGCTTGCAGTTCCCACCTTCGTGGCTGCCGCCGCGCGGAGCGACGAAGTCGAGCTGGCCGGTGACCTCGCAGAAGGCCCGCTGCCGCTCGTTGAAGTCGCCGACGAGGAACACCGGGTCGGCCTTGCCGGTGACCTTCTTGAGCCGGTCGATCTCACGCTTGAGAGCGACGTTGCGCTGGGACTGGTGGTCCTGCGGCGCGTTGTGGACGTTCATGACCCAGATGTGGCGGCCGGTCTCGCGGTGCTCCAGCTTCACCAGCGGCATGTCGCGGGTCTGGGTGATGAACGGGATCGTGACCAGGTCGGTCTCGAGGAGCCGCCACGTCGCCTTCTTCCAGGCGATGGTCGTCTGCAGGCCGTCGCCGTCCTCCTTCGCGCCCGGCCACACGTCGTACGTCGAGGACGCACCCGAGGTGAACCACGTCACCTGGTCGCGCTGGATCTCCTGGAAGCCGACGATGCTGGCATTGATCGAGCGCAGGTAGTCGATCATCCACTCGGACCGGACCCGGGCCGGGCTGAACTCCCCTGCGTCGCTGCGCGGCGACGTGTGGTTGCTGCCGAGCACGTTGAACGACACCAGGTTGAAGTCGAACCCGGCGGCGCGCGAAGCAGGTTCGCGGGCGGCTCGACCGCCCTGCCTGCCGAGCTCACCGGTCTCGTTGGTGCCCCAGCAGGTGGGGTTGGCGGTGCCGGTGAGACCACAGCCGTACAGCCAGCCGAGGTCGACCTGCGCCCATGTCGTGCCGTCGAAGAGCTTGACCGGGCGGTCGGAGCGCTCGGTGTCGGCGAGCTGACCGAACCGACCGGTGCCCCAGCACCAGAGCGCCTGGTCGGTGTCGAGCGCGCACGAGAAGTTCACGCCGGTCTGCACCGCAGACCAGAGCCGGTCGCCCCCGAGTGGCCGCGGCTCCGGGGTGCCACCGAAGTCGCCACCGCCGAGCTGGCCTCCCTCGTTGCCGCCCCAGCAGCTCAGGGCGCCACCGTCTCGGAGGCCGCAGGTGTGGGTCCACGCCGGCTGCACCGACAACCAGTCGTCGGCCCCGCCGACGCGGGCGGGGTTGACCCTGATCTTCAGGGTGCCGTCGCCGAGCTGGCCCTTGATGTTGCGTCCCCAGCAGAACGCCGCGCCGCCGCGCGTGACGCCACAGGTGTGCCACCCTCCCGCGCTGACCTCGCGGAAGCTCAGCCCGCGGGTGACCCGGGCCGGGTCGTAGGAGTCCGTCTGGTTCCCGTTGCCGAGCTGGCCGTAGGCGTTGTCGCCCCAGCACGACGCGGTGCCGTCGACCGTCGTCGCGCACGTGTGGACCCAGCCGGCCGAGACCGTCTCCCAGTCGCGCCCGTCGCCGACCCGTCGAGGCTCGACCTGGTCCTTGCGGTTGCCGGTGCCGAGCTGCCCGCGGTAGTTGAGGCCCCAGCACCAGGCGCTGCCGTTCTCACGGACGCCGCACGTGTGCATGCCGCCGGCCGAGACGTCGACCCAGTTGTCCTGCGAGCCGACCTGGCGCGGCGTGGGGCCACTGGTGGTGTCGCCGGTGCCGAGCTGCCCGTAGAAGTTGGCGCCCCAGCACCACAGCGTGCCGTCGCCACGGATCTGGCAGGTGTGGCGTCCGCCAGAGCTCACCTCGGTCTTGGCGCCGGGCTCGATCTCCACGCTCACCTGGCCCGCCATCGGCCGCGAGACCGCGGGGCTGGTGCGGTTGCGGACCGTGTAGTCGAGCGCGAAGGTGCCGGCGCGGGTGGGTGAACCGGTCAGGATGCCGCGCTTGGTCAGCGTCAGTCCGGGCGGGAGCGGCGAGGTGGCCTTGTACCGCAGCCCGGTGCGGGCCTGCGGCGCGACCGATGCCTTGATCCGCTGCGAGAGCAGCAGCGCCACGCGACCTGCCACCTCCTGGCCGACCTGGGGTCGTGGCCAGAGCGCGATGCGCTCGCCGTACTGACGGCCCAGGGAGCCGAGCAGCGAGTCAGCGGTGGTGTCGTAGGAGGCGTGGACGCGCTGGGCCCCGCGGAACCGGTCGTCACCGAGGTCGCACGCGAGGTCGCCGACGGTGCAGACCGAGTGGACCGGGCCGCGCCACCCGTCGGCGGGGACGGCGGGCAGCGGCTTGCGTGCGAACCGCGCACTCACGCCCTCGGCCCTGCGGGACGCATGAGGGTCGCCGCTGAGCGGGCCCGCGGAGCCGGAGACCCGGGCCGGGTCGCCGACGAGCACGACCGCCACTGTCCGGCTGCGCAGGTCCGCGTCGGCGGTGGTGAGGTAGCGGTGGACGGCCTCGGCACCTTGGGAGTAGCCGACGAGGTAGACCAGCTGGTCCGGGCAGCTCGACAGGGTCTCGGCCAGGGCCTCTTCGACACCGGCTACGAGGTCAGGCACGGGAGCGCGCCAGGAGCTCCAGGCAGCGCGGGTGACGGCCTTGTGTGCCGACGTACGTCGGGTGCCACGACCCTGCAGCGCCGACGGCCCGCGGGTCTCGGCGTGCACGACGCGGGTGGCGAGCGTGCGGCTCCCGCTCTGTGCCTCGGAGAGCAGCGGGGCGGTCAGCGCCCCGAGAGTGCTTCCCGGGTCGTCCGGTCCCCCTTCGCCGCCGCCGGGGACCGCGACCAGCAGGGCGTCGTCGCAGTCGGCCGCCGCGCCAGCCGCGACGAGCGTCGGGGCGCGGTCAGGTCCCGAGCTCGCCGCTGGCGCAGTCGCCACGAGGAGGCCGGTGAGCACGAGGAGCGCTGCTGCGGGCACCGAGGAGCCTGCGGGCATGGGGGGAACCCTTCGTCACTTTGGTCACACGAGTCACAGGGGAGGGTACCCCGACTCGGCCCTGGCGTCAGGCGTTCGCGAGAGCCTCGCCCGACGCGAAGCGGCGCCTGGCCCGACGCGAAGCGCCGGGACGAGAGACGCGTCGCTCGAGGCTGCGAAGCGCAGCCGAGCGACGCTTCTCGACCTCTCGCTTATCAGCGCGGCCGCGGCGGGCAGTCCCGCCTCCTCGCGGATGATCGCGTAGGGGTCGACCCCGCGCGATGCGGCGAGCCGCATGCGTCGCGGACCTCTCCCGCGGCGGCGGGTTGTTGAACAGGTAGTCGATCCAGCGGGCGTAGACGCCCTCTGCGCCGCCGCGGCGGATCTGGAAGCCCTGCTCGTCACTGATCTTGGCCAGCCCCGACCAGTTCTCCGAGCCCTGCCAGGCGACCCGGGAGCTGCGGTCGTCCCGGTACCAGCCACTGACCGCCATCGACTTGGAGTGGAGGTAGCGGTCGTAGATGCCGTCGTCGTCGAAGTCCGAGACGATCTGGCGCTTCGGCACCGGCCCGCGCGAGGTGTTCTGCAGGATGCCCTTCACCTGGCCGCCCATGAGTGCGTAGACGATGCGGATGTTGCAGCCGTTCTCCCACTTGGTGCGCAGGATCTTGCCGATCTCGATGCCGCGATCGTCGATGATGGCGTCCTGCGCGATCCGGATCCGGGTCCGGCCCGCCACGCCCGTGCCGCCGCTCGCGCCCACGCAGGTGATCCGCCTGAGCTCGTTCATCACCCGGTCACCGCGCGCGTTCTTGCCCTTCCACGGGTAGACGTAGCCGGTGACGGACTTGCCGCGGAACGTGCGGTAGGCACGCTTGACCGGCCGGTCGCGCGTCGACTCGGTGAAGGCCTTGACGAAGCCGCGGTAGATGCGCTTGTTGCCGACCTGTGTGTAGAGGTCGTTCCACTGGTAGTTCACGGAGACCTCGGTGGCGTTGGCGGAGGTCGACATCACCACCCGCTCAGCCTTGCCGGCCTTGGAGAAGATGAACAGCTTCGAGTGGGCGATGCCGCGCTTGCCTCGACAGGAGCGCTCGCAGGTGCGTGCCCAGCTGCTGGTACTTCTTGCCCACCCGCGCCTTCTTGGGGCGCTTCGCCTTCAGCGCTCGCTTCAGCCGGTAGAACTCGCCGTTGTCCACGGCCTTGCCCGACGAGATCAGCACCCGGATGCTCACGCCCCGCCTGTGGGCGGCGATCAGCTTGTCGACGAAGCCGCGGCTGGTGACGTTCCAGCTGATGATCCGGATGTGCTGCTTGCGACGGGTGCCGCCGATGCTCTTGATGATGTGCTCGAGCAGCCGGCGCTTGTTCGCCGAGCGAGGATCGTTGGTGATGACACCCGGCTTGGGGGTGTAGCGCTTGCGATCCCGCTGCAGGGCGGTCGCGGCCGCGACCGCGGGCTGGGCGCTCTGCGACGTGCTGCTGCTGGTGGACGAGGCGACGGTCCGTGGCGTGGCGGTGGCGCCGGGGACGGTGGCCAGGGTGATGGCGACGACGAGCGCGGTCGCAGCCGCGATCGGTGCCAGCACATGGAATCGGTGATGCACGGGTGACCCTTCCAGTGGTTTGTCAGGTGTGGGGCCCGGTCGCGTTGGCGCGGCCCGGGTCTCGACGAACAGGTATCTCAGCCGCAGGACCTGAGGGCTCGCTGGTACTGCTTGTTCTCCTCCAGCGAACCGCCCATGTCGTTGACGACAGCTCCCTTCGCGCCGTAGTAACGATCGGCGTAGATGACGATGACCTGTCCGGACTCGCACCGACGGCTGTCAGCGGCAACCCATGTGGAGCCCTCGACGCATCCCTCGTAGCCACGCGCCAGGTCCGAGCCATCGACCCAGACCTCCTCGCACGTCGGCCCTTCGGGGACGGGCGTCGTGGTTCCGGACGTCGTCGACGTCGGCTCGGAACCAGCGCCGGGGTCCGCGTCCGTGTCGTCGCCGCACCCGCCCAGCACGAAGCCGAGCAGGAGGACGAGAACGGTCAGGGAAGTCCGACGCACCCCGAAATCGTAACAAAGGGCACGTGCTTTCCACGCTTTCAGAGGCGCCCGTGGAACCGCTCGGGCACCGACACCATCGGTTGACCGCGCATGGCGTTGAACTGGCGGCGCCCGTGTGCCCGATAGTTGCCTCCGTCGCCTTGCCGCACGATGCCCGCGAGCACCTTCTTGCGGGTCTTGTAGGGCTCCACCGCACCCGGGTCGACGTCGCGGACGACCTCGTCGAGCAGCTCGACCAGGTCGTCGCCCGCGAACTGCCAGGCGGTCTGGGCCGCGCGACCTTCGGCGTCGGCCAACGCCTTGCGGTGGTCGCCCGTGGAGCGGAGGTGCTCACGCTCGGCGAACTTCAGGTGGAACATGTAGAGGTCGGGGTCGATCTCGAACGGGATCGTGGTGCCGTGGGAGCCGGCCACCCAGGGTGCGGAGGTGCGCTTGATCGCGGGCTTGCACATGAGCGGGATGAACTTCGCCCACTGACGCTGACCCAGCACCGGCCGGTCGGGGTCGAGCGGGCCTTCTCGGGAGGCGTCGTGGACGACATTGAGCGCCTGCGCGGCCAGCACCTCGACCCCGGGGCGCGCGGCGACGAGGTCGACCAGGCCGTCGTACCGCTGGGGGTCGGCGACCAGGAACTCGTCGGCATCGGCGAACAGCACCGCGTCGTAGGTCTCGAGGAGTCCGGCGGCGAAGCTGCTCACCAGCTTCATCCGGGTCGTCTCGAAGTGCTTGTCGCCCCACGACGGGATGCGGATGACCGAGCCGGGCAGGCCGTCGGTCGAGCCGTCGGTGGAGTTGTCGTCGATCACGAAGAGGTTGTCGGGGCCGCACTCACGGCCGTAGTGGGCGATCCAGCGCGGCAGCATGACCCGCTCGTCGCGCACCATGGTCAGCGCGGCAAGCCGAGGTGCCGTGCTCATGAAACTTGGGTCATCCGAGACTCAGCCGGCTGAAGAGGGCGTAGTGGTCGGTGATGTAGGGCACCGGGGCGGCGCGCGTCACCTCGTAGCTGCCGAACGTGAACGCCGGCGAGGCGAAGATCCAGTCGACCCGCATCGGCTGCGGCGGCGGGTAGCAGCTGCCGCCGCCGATCGTGCTCTCCAGCGGCGTCGACGCGGTGATCCGGCAGAGGATCTCCTGCTTCTCGTTGAAGTCGCCGGTGAGGATGATCGGGTCGCCGGTCGCGGCAAGCTCGTTGATCTTGGCGATCTCCACCGCCTCGGCGATGTCACGCTCACCCTCCATGCCCTGCGGCGAGTTGTGGACGTTCATGAACCACACCTCGACGCCCGACTCGACGTTGGCGAGCTTCACCACCGGCTGCGGGCGCCGCTGGCCGCTGAAGGGGATGTAGATGACCTGGGCCTCGACCAGCTCCCAGACTGCGGTGTTCCAGGCGACCGTGGTCGGGATTCCCGCTGAGCCGAGCGAGGTGCCCGGGTAGACGTCGTAGCCGGGGGCGTTGTTGAGGAAGACGCCGAGCTGGTCGCCCTGGATCTCGGAGAAGCCGATGATGCTCGCGCCACGGCCCACCAGCATCTGGGTCGCGGCGACGGCGCGGCTGGTTCCGGGCGCGAAACCGCCCTTGCCGCCGGCGGTGTGCTGGCTGCCGAGGATGTTGAGCATCGCGACGCCGAACTCGTCGATCGTCGGCGTGACCGCCTCCTCGGCGCGCTCCCGCAGGAGCCGGCCCGGGGTGCCGATGCCGGTCTTGACCGGCTCGATCCGGGTCGCCTCGACCACCCGGTACTCGGCGGGCTCGGCGGGCGGCTTCTCGTTCCCGGAGGGGGTCTCCTCCCCCTTCGGCGTGTCGCTCTCCGGATCGGCTCCCGCGCCGAGCGTGCGGATCTGGTCGTCGCCGCCCGGGACCAGCCCGGCGGCGACGGCTGCGACGCCGCCGACCGCCAGCACCACGGCCAGCACGACCGCGAGCATCGCCGCGGGTCCGGTCGGGAGCGAGATCCGCAGCTTGTCGGCGTCGACATGGCGAGGCTTGTCGACGCGCTTGCGGGATCCGGACACGGCGCCCATCGTACGGGCCGCGACGCGTCCTCGCCCGGCGACGTCGGAACCCCGAGCGGGCTCCGCGCACCGCTAGCGTGGCCCTCGTGAGCACCGCCCCGACCCGCGTGTACGCCGCCAGGCTGGTGGGACTGCCGATCTTCGACCCACAGGGAGACCAGGTCGGCAAGGTCCGTGACCTGGTCGTGGCCGTGCGCTCGGAGGTCAACCAGCCACGGGTGCTGGGGCTGGTCGCCGAGGTGTTCGGCCGGCGCCGGATCTTCGTCCCGATGACCCGGGTCACCAACATCGACAGTGGGCAGGTCTACACGACCGGGCTGCTCAACATGCGCCGCTTCGAGCAGCGCTCCACCGAGACCCTGGTCATGGGCCAGATGCTCGACCGCACTGTCACGATCCCGAACGCCGGTGTCTCCGGGACCGTCTACGACATCGCCATGGAGCAGACGCGCAGCCGCGACTGGGTGATGTCGCGGGTCGCGGTCCAGGAGCCGGGCAGGTTCCGAAGGCGTGGCCAGACCCACGTCGTCGAGTGGAGCGAGGTCGACGGCCTCACCAGACGCGACGAGACCCAGGGCGCCACCCGCCTGATCGCCCAGCTCGCCGAGATGAAGCCGGCCGACGCTGCTCACGTGCTGCACGAGCTGCCGGTCGAGCGACGCACGGCCGTGGTCGAGGCGATGGACGACGAACGGCTGGCCGACGTGATCGAGGAGCTGCCCGAGGAGGACCAGGTTCAGGTCCTGGGCAACCTCGCGTCCGAGCGCGCCGCCGACGTGCTCGAGGAGATGTCGCCCGACGATGCCGCCGACCTGATCGCCGACCTCCCGCCCGAGCTGGCGGCGGCGCTGCTGGAGCTGATGGAGGCCGAGGGCGCCGAGGACGTCAGGCGACTGATGTCCTACGCCGAGGAGACCGCCGGCGGCATGATGACGCCGGAGCCGGTGATCCTCGGCCCGGACGCCACGGTGGCCGACGCGCTGGCCCAGGTCCGCGATCCCGACCTCCCGGTGTCGCTGGCGGCGATGGTCTACGTCTGCCGACAGCCCCTCGAGACGCCCACCGGCCGGCTGCTCGGCTGCGCCCACATCCAGCGGCTGCTGCGCGAGCCGCCCTCGACGCTCGCCGCGGCGGCCGTGGACGCCTCGCTCGACGCCATCCGCCCCGAGGCGACCATCGACGAGGTCGCCGCCCACCTGGCGACCTACAACCTGGTCGCCGCGCCGGTCATCGACGAGGAAGGTCGACTGCTGGGAGCGGTGACCGTCGACGACCTGCTCGACCACATGCTCCCGGAGAACTGGCGCGACCTCGCCGCCGGCAACCAGACCCCGGAGCTCGACCATGGCTGAGAGCCGTCGTACCCGCCTCGACACGCCGACCGACGTGCGCCGTCCGCTGGTGCGTCGGCCGACCTACGACGCCGACGCGTTCGGCTCGTTCGCCGAGCGGTTCGCGCGCTTCATGGGGACCGCTCGCTTCCTGATCTACATGACCGCCCTGGTCGTGGTCTGGCTGCTGTGGAACTGGCTCGCGCCGGACGACCTCGCGTGGGACCTCTATCCGTTCATCTTCCTGACGCTGATGCTGAGCCTGCAGGCGTCGTACGCCGCTCCGCTGATCCTGCTCGCCCAGAACCGCCAGGAGGACCGCGACCGCGTCATCGCCGAGCGCGACCGGCAGGCGAACGCCCGGGCCCACGCCGACATGGAGTTCCTGGCCCGCGAGGTGGCCGCGCTGCGGATGGCGATCGGCGAGGTCGCGACCCGTGACTACCTCCGCTCGGAGCTGCGCGCACTGCTCGCCGAGCTCGACGAGCGGGTCAAGGACGACGAGGACGAGACGGGCACCACGTCCCAGGCGTGATTTCACGCCCCGCGACCGAGCTGGCGAGGTCGCGACGAGGGCGGGAGATTGAGGAGTGCCCGGCCGCGGGCCGGAACGCAGTGACGGGCCGCGCGGCACGTCTCGAAATCCAGCCTGCCCGGCCCGGGTTCCACCGGCCAACTACGCTGGACACATCATGAGCGACTCCCTGCTGGACCGTGTCAACGCTGCCCTCGCGACGGTCAACGACCCCGAGATCAAGCGCCCCATCACCGAGCTCGGCATGGTCGAGTCGGTCGACATCTCCGAGGAGGGCGAGGTTCGGATCACCGTGCTCCTCACGGTCGCCGGCTGCCCCCTCAAGGACACGATCAACCGCGACGTCACCACGGCGGTCGGCGCGGTCGACGGCGTCACCGGTGTCGACCTCACGCTGGGCGTGATGACCGCCGACCAGCGCTCCGGGTTGCAGGACACGCTGCGCGGCGGCCAGGCGCCGCGCGAGATCCCGTTCTCCCAACCGGGCTCGCTCACGAAGATCTTCGCGATCGCCAGCGGCAAGGGCGGCGTCGGCAAGTCGTCGGTCACGGTCAACCTGGCGCTCGCCATGGCGGCGCAGGACCTCAAGGTCGGCATCGTCGACGCCGACATCTACGGCCACAGCGTCCCGGCCATGATGGGTGTCGCCGATGAGCGACCGACCCAGGTCGAGGAGCTGATCATGCCGGTGCCGACCGCATCCGGCGTCTCGGTGATCTCGATCGGCATGCTCAAGCCGCGCCGCGACCAGGTCGTGGCCTGGCGGGGCCCGATGCTCGACCGGGCGCTGGTCCAGATGCTCACCGACGTCTACTGGGGCGACCTCGACGTACTCCTGCTCGACCTGCCGCCGGGCACCGGTGACATGGCGATCTCGCTCGGACAGCACCTGCCCTCGGCCGAGGTGCTCGTGGTGACCACGCCTCAGGAAGCGGCGGCCGAGGTCGCCGAGCGGGCCGGGACGATGGCCTCGATGATGAAGCAGCGCGTGGTCGGCGTCGTCGAGAACATGAGCTTCCTCGCCTGCCCCCACTGCGGCCCCGAGCACGAGATCGAGCTGTTCGGGTCCGGTGGCGGCGACCGGGTCGCCGCCACGCTCTCGCAGCGGTTCGGTTACGACGTGCCCGTGCTGGGCCGGATCCCGCTCGAGCCGTCCCTGCGCGCGGGCGGCGACGCCGGCAAGCCGATCGTCGAGTCGGACCCGACCTCATCGGCCGCCGAGGTGCTGGTCGAGGTGGCGACCCGCCTCGCCGGACGGAGCCGCGGGCTCTCCGGCATGCAGCTGGGACTGACACCCACCAGTAAGTTCTGACCCGTGTTCGGAGTCGGGCTTCCCGAGATGGCGGTCATCGCGCTGGTGGCCGTGGTCGTCTTCGGGCCCGACAAGCTGCCGGAGTTCGCTCGCCAGGCCGGCCGGTTCCTGCACCGGCTCAAGGTGTTCGCCACCGGCGCCCGTGACGAGCTGCGCACCGAGCTCGGTCCGCAGTTCTCCGACCTCGAGCTGCGCGACCTCGACCCCCGCAGCATCGTCCGCAAGCACATCGTCGAGGCGATGGAGGAGGCCGAGGCCGAGTCGGCGCGCCCCCAGCGCCGTGGCCTGCGCCCCCTCGGCGACGGCGAGGTCCCTCCCTACGACGCCGAGGCGACCTGAGGGCTGCGCGGTTTCCCCGCATATGCGGGGAAACCGAACCTTCACGGGGAAAACTTGCCCCCTGAAGTCACCAACTCGCCCAGCAGGTCCGGCGTCAGGGCTGGCTCTGGACGGCGGCGAGGGCGGAGAACGGGACCAGCTCGACCCGGTCGGGCGCGATCTCGACCTCCGCGAAGTCGGCGCCGACACGACGTACGACGCCCTCGAGCCGACTGCCGTCGACCCGGTGCACCAGGCACCGCTCCCCCGCGTCGCTGAGGCGCCGCAGCGCGGAACCGAGGCCGAGCCGGGTGACCGGTGACCACGCGACCTCTGGCACCGAGCGCGCCGAGGCGCCGCCCACCGCCGCGACGGCATCGAACGACACGATCCACTGCCCGCCGGCGGCCGCCAGCAGCAGCCACCCGGTCGCGACGCGCTGCAGGGTGCCGGCCACCCGGCCGACCCCGACGATGTCCAGCGAGACCTCCGTGTCGACCGAGGCCATCAACCGGCTGGCGAGGGTGACTCCGCCGTACTCCGCGCGGCTGCGGTCGGCGACCTCGGCATCCCGCTCGGCGTCGTAGAGCGCCTCTGCCTGCTGCTCGAGGTCGTCGAGCACCGAGAACAGCTGCTCGTCCCAGTTCATCGCCGAGAGCCTGCCACATGGCGGCTGTGGACAAACGGTTGCGATCCGCATCAGATATGCGTTGACTGTCTCAAACAGAGGTAAACGAAAGGTTTGGGCCATGAGGACGACGCTGCGATGCCTCAGCGTGTGGGGGGCGGCGACCGGCATCGCCGGCTGCGTCCTGGCCTGGCTCGTCCCCGACCTGACGCTCCAGCTGGGGGGTCAGGTCGGGGACTTCGAGTCCGTGCTCGTGGCCGGCTGCACCCTCGCCGGGGTGGTCTGCACAGCGTGGCTCTGGGGCCTGGTCACACTCGTCGTGGCCGAGGCGCTGCAGGGACGGACCTCGCAGCGGACCCCGGCGGTCGTACGGCGGGTGGTGCTCACCGCGTGTGGCGTGTCGCTCGCGGGCGGGTTCGTCGTCCCCGCCCAGGCTGACCGCGACACTCCCCCACCGGGGTCCGGCGGCGCGACCCAGTCCCTGGTGGTCGGGCTGCCGGTTCCGGACCGGGCGACCACCACCACGGAGTGGCTCGGCGCCGTCGCAGGCTCCCGACCCGGCCGGGAGGCATCGCACGCCGCGACACCGGACGCGGTGCGGGTCGAGCCCGGCGACACCCTCTGGGGCCTCGCGGAGGTGTCTCTCCCTGCCGGCGCGACCACCGACGAGGTCGACCGCCGTTGGCGTGCGATCTACCGCGCGAACCGCGACACCATCGGCGCCGACCCCGACCTGATCCGACCCGGCCAGCGTCTGGTGCTGCCCCCGACCGGGACCGACCGCAGATGACCTCGCCGACGAGAGGAGCCGCGATGTCGCCGTACCACGAGAGGGTCGTGCCGCTGCGCCGGCCCGAGCCGCTGGCCTCCGTGCAGGGCACGCTGGCGCTCGACCTGGGAGGCGGGCCCGAGGAGTCGTTCGGACCGCCGCCGACTCCGGCGCTGCACCTGGAGCCGCGAGAACGCCAACGGCTGGAGGCGTGGGCCCACCGGTTCACCCAGGCTGCGGTCGAGATCGCCGGCGGCGATCGGCCGATCTCGCAGCTCGTGCGGTGGACGATCCCGACCGTCTACGAGGACCTGGCGCGCAGGGCCCAGCTGGTGCGTTCCGCAGCGCTGCGCGACGTCTCGTCCGCGCGCATCCAGCAGGTCCGGCCGCAGGTCGAGAGCATCCACACCTGCTGGATCGACGACGAGACCGCCGAGGTCAGCGCGCGGGTGCGCTACGGACGTCGCTCGCGTGCGGTCGCCGTCCGGTTCGAGCAGCGCGTCGGAGCGGTGGCAGGCCGTGGCTCTGGAGTTTGCGTGAGCAGCGCCGCGCGAAGCGTGGCGCGTGGCTCACCAGGTCGAGCTCGCCCCGCGCCGGAGCTTGCGACGGCGGGACGGGCGTGTCGAGACCGAACGAGTCGCTCACCGAACGAGTGGTCTCGACACGGGCGCTGCGCGCCCTGCTCGACCAACTACGGAGCAGCTAGCCGTTGGCGCGGGCGGTGAGGCCGGTCGGGCCGCCGGGAGCGCCGTGGCACTTCTTGAACTTCTTGCCCGAACCGCAGGGGCACGCCTCGTTCCGGCCGGCGGTGGCGAACGGGTCGTCGGCGTTGGAGGCCGTCGTGCCGCGAGCGGGAGCCGGGTGGTCGTCGCCGACCTCGGACTCCCCCTCCTCGGGCCCGGAGTAGGTGAGCTTCTGCGGCGCCTTCGGCTTCTCGAGGCCGCGCGCCTTGATGGCCGGGGCCTGGCGCGTGCCCAGCGACGCGGGAACCGGCGACTCGGCGGGCGCCCCGTTGGTCGACGCAGCGTCCGCGAAGTCGGGGATCTCCTGGCGCATCGGCTCGACGACCTCCTCGCCCTCGTCGTCGTCGTCACCCTCCTCGTCGACGGTGACCTCGAGGTTGAACAGGAAGCCGACCGACTCCTCCTTGATGCCGTTCATCATCGCGGCGAACATGTCGTAGCCCTCGCGCTGGTACTCGACCAGGGGGTCGCGCTGCGAGTACGCCCGCAGGTAGATGCCCTCCCGCAGGTAGTCCATCTCGTAGAGGTGCTCGCGCCACTTGCGGTCGAGCACGGACAGCACCACGCGCCGCTCGAGCTCACGCATGACCTCGTCGCCGACCTCGGCGACGCGACGGTCGTACGCCGCCTGCGCGTCGGCCTGCAGGTCGGAGACCAGCACCTCGCGGGACAGCCCCTGCCGGCCACCGTGCTCGGCGACGTACTTCTCCTGGTCGGGGCCGACCACGTAGAGCTGGCCGAGCGCGCTCCACAGAGCGTCGAGGTCCCACTCCTCGGCGAGGTCCTCGGTCGTGGTGGCGACATAGCCCTCGACGACGTCGTTGATGAACTCGCGCACCTGTGACTCGAGGTCGGCACCCTCCAGCACCTCACGGCGCTCGCCGTAGATGACCTCGCGCTGCCGGCTCATCACGTCGTCGTACTTGAGGACGTTCTTGCGGGACTCGAAGTTCTGCGACTCCACCTGGCCCTGCGCGTTGGCGATGGCGCCGGTGACGCGCTTGTTCTCGATCGGTACGTCGTCGGGGATCCGCATGACCTGCAGGATCCGGTCGACCCACTCCGACTTGAACAGCCGCATCAGCTCGTCCTCCAGCGACAGGTAGAACCGGGACTCGCCCGGGTCGCCCTGCCGGCCGGAACGACCGCGCAGCTGGTTGTCGATGCGGCGCGACTCGTGGCGCTCGGTGCCGACGACGTAGAGGCCGCCGAGCTCCTTGACCTCGTCGTGCTCCGCGGCCACCTGTGCCTTGATCTTCTCGACCATGGCCGGCCAGGCAGCGTCGTACTCATCGGGGGTCTCGACCGGGTCGAGACCCTGCTTGCGCAGCTCGGCGTCGGCAAGGAAGTCGACCGAGCCGCCGAGCATGATGTCGGTACCGCGGCCGGCCATGTTGGTCGCGACGGTGACCGCACCCTTGTGGCCCGCGAGCGCGACGACCTTCGCCTCGTCGGCGTGCTGCTTGGCGTTGAGAACGGTGTGGGGCACGCCGAGCTTCTTGAGCTTGGCGGACAGGTGCTCGGACTTCTCGACCGAGACGGTGCCGACCAGGACCGGCTGACCCCGGCGGCTCCGCTCGGAGATGTCCTCGACGACGGCGTCGTACTTCGCCTCCTCGGTGCGGTAGACGAGGTCGGCCTGGTCCTCACGCGCCATCGGCATGTTGGTCGGGATCGGCACCACGCCGAGGCTGTAGATCTTGTCGAACTCGCTGGCCTCGGTCATGGCCGTTCCGGTCATGCCGGAGAGCTTGTCGTAGAGGCGGAAGTAGTTCTGCAGGGTGATCGTGGCGAGCGTCTGGTACTCCTCGCGGACCTCGACGCCCTCCTTCGCCTCGATGGCCTGGTGGAGGCCGTCGTTGTAGCGGCGACCGGCCAGGATGCGGCCGGTGTGCTCGTCGACGATGAGCACCTCGCCGTTCATGACGACGTACTCCTTGTCGTTGTGGAACAGCTCCTTGGCCTTGATGGAGTTGTGCATGAACGAGATGAGCGGCGTGTTCACAGACTCATAGAGATTCTCGATGCCGAGGTGGTCCTCGACCTTGGTGATGCCCGGCTCGAGCACGGAGATGGTGCGCTTCTTCTCGTCGACCTCGTAGTCGACGTCGCGCGAGAGCTTGGCGGCGATCTTCGAGAACTCGCCGTACCAGCGGACCTCGTCCTGGGTCGGGCCGCTGATGATGAGCGGGGTCCGGGCCTCGTCGACGAGGATCGAGTCGACCTCGTCGACGATCGCGAAGTTGTGCCCGCGCTGCACGCAGTCCTCGAGGGCGCTGGCCATGTTGTCGCGCAGGTAGTCGAAGCCGAGCTCGTTGTTGGTGCCGTAGGTGATGTCGCAGTTGTAGGCCTCGCGCCGCTCGGCGGGGCGCATCGACGGCAGGATCACGCCGGTGGTCAGGCCGAGGAAGTGGTGGATGCGGCCCATCCACTCGGCGTGGTACTTCGCGAGGTAGTCGTTGACGGTGACGATGTGGACGCCCTTGCCCTCGAGGGCGTTGAGGTACGACGGGAGGGTCGCCACCAGGGTCTTGCCCTCACCGGTCTTCATCTCGGCGATGTTGCCGAGGTGGAGTGCGGCGCCGCCCATGATCTGGACGTCGAAGTGGCGCTGGCCGATCACGCGCTTGGCGGCCTCGCGGACCGTGGCGAACGCTTCCGGCATCAGGTCGTCGAGCGTCTCGCCGTCAGCCAGGCGCTTGCGGAACTCCTCGGTCATCCCCCGCAGCTCGTCGTCGCTCATCGCCACGAAGTCGTCCTCGATGGCACTCACGGCCTGGGCGATCGACTCGAGCTGACGGACGATCTTGCCCTCGCCGATACGGAGGATCTTGTCGAAGATGGCAGGCACTGGGGACTGACTCCTGGAGTTGACGTCTCGGGGCCCCGCCGTCCGGCGTCGGGCCACCGGCCATGCTACCCAGCGATCGAAGCAAGCTCCGAACCAGCGATGGTCAGGTGAGCTCAGCGCCCAGCGGGCCGGCCAGGTCGCCGCGCGGGCCCACGATGATGTCGGGGAGCCCCAGCCAGCCGGCCAGCCGCCGCAGCTCGATCGCGAGCTCGGCTGCCGTCTCGGGCGGCGCGTCGTCCTCGCCGTACGCCGCGAGCACGAGCAGCCGGCCGCCGGCGCGGTCCGCCTTGAGGTCCACCCGCCCGACGATGCGGTCGCCGAGGAGGAACGGCAGCACGTAGTAGCCGTAGCGGCGCTGCGGAGCAGGGACGTAGATCTCGATCCGGTAGTGGAAGTCGAACAGCGACTCGGTGCGGGTCCGCTCCCACACCACCGGGTCGAACGGGCTGAGCAGGGCGCGGGCGCGGACCGCGCGCGGCCGTCGGGCCGTCGTGTCGAGGTAGGCGGGGCGGGCCCAGCCCTCGATCCGCACCTCCTCGAGCTCGCCGGCGTCGACCAGGTCTCGGATCGCCTCCTGGGCGTTGGGCTCCCCGTTCTTCCCCGGGATGGTCCGCATCCGGTAGTAGTCGGCCAGGCAGCCGGCCGTGCCGACGCCGTGGGAGCGGGCCGCGCGTCGGACCAGCTCGCGGCCGGCTTCCGCCGGGGTGGGGGTCGGCGCCTCGAGGACCGCGCGTGGCAGCACCCGCTCGGGCACGTCGTAGAGCACCTCGAACTGGCTGGTGCGGCCGGCGATCGACACATCTCCGACGAGGAAGAGGTAGTCGAGGACCTGGCGCGCGTCCGACCAGTTCCATCCCCAGTGCTCCTTGGTGCGCGGCCCACTGAACTCGGCGTCGAGGTGCCGCGCCGTGACCGGACCGCGATCGCGCACGGCCGCCAGCACCGACGGTTCGATGCTGGCGTCGGCGGAGAAGCCCCACTTGCCGCGTTGGGTGCGGTAGGAGTCCATCCGCCACCGCATGGCCGGCCACAGGTCGACGGGCATGTAGGCCTGGACGTGGGCCCAGTACTCCAGGACCCGCCGGGTCTCGCGGCCGGAGCCGGCGCGCGCGAGCAGCTGCACGTCGTAGGGCCCCATCCGCGAGTAGAGCGGCATCAGGTGGGCTCGGGCGAGCACGTTGACGGAGTCGACCTGGAGCACGCCGGTGCGGGCGAGAGTGCGGCCGAACGTCCGCATCGTCGGCGACGTGTGGGGCGGGTCGAGGAAGCCCTGCGCTGCGAGCGCGATCCGGCGCGCCTGGGCCTTGGAGAGGGACTGCGTCGTCACGAACCGAACTCAACCACGCGCCGCTGACAGGGTCAGGGGAGGTCGAGCAGCTTCTCCTTGACGGCATACATCACGGCCTCCATCCGGGAGTGCAGCTGCAGCTTCTCCAGGATGTTGCGGACGTGGTTCTTGACCGTGTTCTCGCTGATGACGAGCTGCTTGGCGATCTCGCGGTTGTTCATGCCGGTCGCGACCAGGCGCAGCACCTCGAGCTCGCGCTCGGTGAGCCGCAGCCCCGGCACCTGCCCCTTCTCGGGGCGCGACATCTGCTTGAACTCGTCGATCAGCTTCACCGCCATCGACGGGCTGATCAGCGACTGGCCGTCGGAGACGACGCGGACCGCCTGCGCGACCTCCTCGATGGAGGAGTCCTTGAGCAGGTAGCCGGCGGCGCCGCTCTTCACGGCCTCGTAGAGGTCGGCCTCCTCGTCGGAGACGGTCAGCATGATGATCTTCGCCGAGGGCACGCTCTCCTTGATGGCGAGGCAGGCCTCGATACCGGACCGTTTCGGCATGCGTACGTCGAGCAGCACCACGTCAGGCGCCACCGACTCGGCGAGGGCAGTGCCCTCCACGCCGTCGCCCGCCTCGCCGACGACCTCGATGCCCTCCTCGCTGGCCAGCAGCATGGTCAGGCCGCGGCGGAAGAGCTCCTGGTCGTCGACCACCAGCACCCGGATGGGCTCATCGGAATCGCCCGTGTTGGTCGTCACGGCGTCATCATGTCAGAGCCCAGCCGACGCGAGCGAAGCGAGCGACGGCGTGGGGCGAGGAGGTTGAGGGTCCGGGGCGGGCCAGCGCGGAGCGCGAGAACGCCCACCGGACGTCTCGAAACCCACACGACCAGCGGATGCTGACGCATCGAGCGGCGTACGCGGTCGGCGTCATGCGCTCAGGAATTGCCCATCTCCAGGGAGATCACGCCGTAGTCGTAGCCGCGGCGCCGGTAGACGACCGAGGGTCGCTCGCTCTCCTTGTCGACGAACAGGTAGAAGTCGTGGCCGACGAGCTCCATCTCGTAGAGGGCCTGGTCGAGCGTCATGGGCGTCGCCGGGTGGCTCTTCTCCCGCACCACGAGCGGTCCGTCACCCGTGACGGCGATGGGGCCGACCGTGCGCTCGAGGACCGTCGTGTCGTCCGGAGCCGCGGCGGGCGCCACCGTCTCCATGCCGGCCAGGGTCTCGCCCACCGAGGCGGGCGGGCGGCCGCGGTGGACCCGGCGGCGGTCGGCGGCCTTGCGCATCTGGGAGGCCATCTTGTCGAGGGCCATGTCGAGGGCGCCCATCTTGTCCTCGGCCGCGGCCTCCGCCCGGATCACCGGACCCTTGGAGAACGCGGTCAGCTCCACCTTGATCGCACGGTCGTGTTGTCGCGGGTTGCGTTCGCTCTCCACCTCGACCTGCACCCGCATGATCCGGTGATCGTGCTTCTCCAGCCTGGAGAGCTTCTCGGTCACGTGGGATCGAAACCGGTCCGACAGCTCGATGTGGCGACCCGTGACGACAACTTCCATGTCAACCTCCCGTGCCTGATGCTTCAGTTGGTGGGATGGGGCGAAGATGGAGTCCGCCCGGCCGACCTGGTCTTCGTCCCCACAACCGCCTGCTGAGGTTCTCGCAGCTTGACTGCCACTACTGACCTTCTCCCGCGCCGGCGCACATCTGGCGTGCCGGTCGAGGCAGGACTTACCTCTAAGCCGCACCGTGATCCCCCTGCCCCCCAAACGAGGGGAGTGGGGTTACGTGGGCCGTTTCGCCTGCGACTGGCATCGGCTAGCCGCCGCGACGCTCCGGGAACCCGGGGCGCCTCGACGACGCAACCACGGACCCGGACGGACTCCATGTAGTGACGCTAGTCGACGGCCCCCCACGACGAAAGCCGTATGCCGGACAATTGGGACTCGGCCGTGCTTGCGGGACACCTTCCGCAGGGTCGCGGCGACCACCGCGACGGCGCAGACGTCCAGCCCGGACGCCGCCAGCGCCCGCTGCGCCTCGCGCGCCGTGGCGCCGGTCGTGAGCACGTCGTCGCACACCACGACCCGGCCCGGTGTGGCCCGCGAAACGGCGCAG
The DNA here is from genome assembly GCA_963804845.1 of uncultured Actinomycetota bacterium. GTDB lineage: Bacteria > Actinomycetota > Actinomycetes > Propionibacteriales > Nocardioidaceae > Nocardioides. The sequence goes on from CAWDSA010000002.1 coordinate 240,990, forward strand.
CCCGGCGCTCGGGCACCACAGCGAACCGGCCAGGTTGGCGGCTCGCTCGGGCGCCGAGAGGCCCGCCTGGTCACGCACCCCGCCGCGCGACCGCAGCAACGGCGCCACCGTCGCGCCGGGCACCAGACGCGCGGCGCGGCGTACGACGTCGAGGAGCGGGTCGTGGCCGCGGGCGCGCGCGGCGCCGGGGCGGCTCGGCACCGGGACCAGCAGCATCGGGCCGGCGAGCCGCGGCCACGACGGCACGCGCCAGCACCGCCGCCAGCGGGCCGGCGAGCCCGGCGACGTGGCGCTCCTTGTGGGCCAGCAGGGCGGCCCGCAGCAGCCCGTCGTACGCGCCGCCGGCCCACGGGCTCGCGAGCCCGGGCGGTGTCGGGTCCGGCCAGGCCGGCCACGCGGTGTCGGGCAGCCGCACGCGGCAACCGGGGCAGAGCGAGCGGCCGGCGCGACCACAGCCCACGCAGCAGCCGCCGAGCAGCAGGTCGAGGGCGGCGTCGCGCAGGCCGGAGGTCACGCGTCGATGGGACCAGCCTTGCTCGCTGTCCCGGCAACAGGGTCGCGACCCGGCTGTGGAAAGAGTGCGTCAGCCGCCGACGTAGCTGAGGGACGTGAGGTCGGGGTCGGGCGGCGCCACGCGCGACCCGCTCAGGGCGTCGAGCAGGCCGCTCGCGGGTGTCGACGTAGGCCGGATCGGTGGCGACCGGCGACGAGACCAGCGCGCGGGGCCGCTCCTGGACGGTCGCGGCGATGCCGGAGACTCCGGCCGGTGCGCCGTCGACCGACATGGTGCGGACCTGGAACAGGTCGCCGCTGAGCCGGTGGGCGATCACGATCGAGGTCGGGGAGGACCAGCCGACGTCGAGGATCGTGGGCCGGGCCTGGTCGCTCCACGAGATCTCCCGGGCCGTCGTTCCGCCGAGGGCCCGGCCGCGGTCGTCGTACCGGAGCCGGCTCACCAGCACCCGGTCACCCAGCGCGCCGGTCGCGGACCGCGATCATCCGCGACCCGTCGCGCGACACCAGGACCTGCGACACCTTCTCGCCGCTGATGCCGGGCACGTCGACCTCGCGCCGGCGTCCGTCGTCGTAGACCGCGATCTGCGCTCCGCGGGCGGGTCGGTTGACCATCCAGATCCGGTCGGCCGCGTCCCACACCGGTGGCAGCAGGCCGGTGCCGTCGCTGAGGATCGGCTCGACGTCGGCCTCGGGGTCGCGGACCTCCGTGAGCAGCACCCGGTCGCCGTCCGGCGGAGACGCCGGCAACCTGCGTGCCGGCCAGGTTGACCGCGACGGAGCGCACTCCTGGTCTCGAGACGCCCATCGGCCCCGGGGCCTCCTGCATCGCGCCCGGAGGACCGACGACCAGGCGTCCCTCGCGCAGCCCGAACAAGCAGGGAGGTCGCCTGGAGGCCGGTGGGGTCGTAGATCTCGCCCTGGTCCATCGGGAACGTCGTCTCGCCGCCGGCCAGGGTGACGGGCTCGCCGTTGACGGTGATCCGGAAGCCGGACAGCGTGGCGTCCTGGGCGAGGGTACGCCCGATCTGGGCGACCATCAGCGCGGCGTCCTGCTCGGTCGGCATGGGGACGTCGCCGAGCAGCGGCACCTCCGCGACGCCCTGGTCGGTCACGGAGACCGAGAGGTCGAGCTCCAGACCCGAGGGGGATCGGCGCTGCGCTCGACGTCGTCGAGACGTCCGATCGGTCCCCGGAGCAAGTGCGTCGACGAGCGAGCTGGCGAGCTGGTCGCCACGGGGCACGAAGACCGGCTCCGGAACCAGGATGCTCGCGGTGGGATCGAGGTAGAAGAGCGACACCCGGCGGTAGGCCTGCCCGAACCACGTGTCCGGTCACGACGCGGACGTCGGGCGCGTCGTCGATGCGCCACTCGCCGTCCTCGCGCTGCATGGTGAAGGACAGCTCCTGGTCCTCCGGCCGGGACCGGGCCGCGCCACGACCCACGCGCGTCGATCAGGTTGGCGCCGTCGAGCTCGACGGACACCTGGTTGCTGCCAGCGCGGGAACGACGCGGCGGCGTAGGTGATCGTGCCGCGCTCCGGCTGCCAGGCGGCGGCCTCGTCGCTGGTGAGGAACAGCTCGGCGGTGTTGGTCTGCACCGGGATCGCCGCCTGCGCGTCGAGGAAGCCCTTGACGATGTCGGTCGGGGGCGCGCCCGACCGTCGGCGGCGCCGGGTCGTTGTAGTAGCCGAGCTCCTCGCTCGGGGCGACGTCGGCCTGCGACTCGACGACCGGCCCCTCGTCGGGGATGCCGACGCACGCCGGTGGTGGCCAGCGACGACGAGCAGCCGAGCGCGACTGCGAGCCGACCTGCGCCTCATCCGACCGGCTCCGTCGTGTCCTCGGGCACCAGCGGGAGCGGGCTCTGTCGCAGCGGACCCCCGACCCGCCGGGGCAGCGTCAGCCGGAACTGTGCGCCCTCCCCGGGGCGGCCCCAGGCCTGCAGCCAGCCGCCGTGGAGATGGGTGTCCTCGAGCGAGATGGAGAGGCCGAGGCCGGTGCCGCCGCTGGTCCGTGCGCGCGACGGGTCGCCACGCCAGAAGCGGTTGAAGACCATGGCGGACTCCCCCACCTCGAGACCGACGCCGTGGTCACGGACCGCGATCGCCGCCGCGTGGTCGTCACCGGCGACCCGGATCCAGATGTCACCGCTCTCGGCGTGGTCGATGGCGTTGGTGACCAGGTTGCGCACGATCCGCTCGACCCGGCGTACGTCCGCCTCGGCGAGGCAGGGGTGGTCGGGCGCCTCGACCAGCACCCGGCACCCGTTCTGGCTGGCGAGGGCGGAGGTGGCGTTGACGATCCGGTGGGCGACGTCGATCAGGTTGACGTCGTCGATCTCCAGCACGGCGGCGCCTGCGTCGAAGCGGCTGATCTCGAGCAGGTCGACCAGCAGCCCCTCGAACCGGTCCAGCTCGGTCTGCAGGAGCTCGGCCGCCCGGGCCGTCGTCGGGTCGAAGTCGGCGCGCGCGTCATGGAGGACGTCGCCGGCCATCCGGACCGTCGTGAGCGGGGTACGCAGCTCGTGGGAGACGTCGGCGACGAACCGTCGTTGCACCCGGGAGAGCTCCTCGAGCTGTCGGATCTGCCGCTGCAGGTTGGTCGCCATCTGGTTGAAGGAGTTGGCCAGCCGCGCGAGGTCGTCCTCGCCGGAGACCCGCAGCCGCTCCTGGAGCTGTCCGGCCGCCAGCCGCTCGGCGACCCGGCGCGCCATCCGCACCGGCGTCACCACCTGCCGCGTCACCAGCCACGTCAGCCCCGCGACGAGCAGGACCAGCAGGCCCGCCGCGGTGAGGATCGCGCGGTTCAGGAGGCTGAGGGTGCTCGCCTCGTCCGACAGCGGGAAGAGGTAGTAGATCGTGTAGTACCGCGAGTCGGCCGGCAACCTGACCTGGGACCCGACGACGATCGCGGGCTCGGCGTCGGTCGAGCCGTCGGCGGGCGTCGTGCGGAGCTCCGTATAGGTGAAGGCGGTGGGAGCCAGGCTGGTGTCGAAGTGGGCCTCCATCGACTCCGGCACGCTCGCCGTGTCGAGCCGAGCCGTGTAGTACACGGACTCCGCGGTGCCCGCCTCACCCACGGGACCGCTCAGCACGACGGCGAAGTCACGCGCCGCGCCGAGCTCGATGATCGGCTGGACCAGGTCGGTGAGCTGCTGGGAGACGTCGGTCTCGGTCGGGGGTACGCGGCGGAGCCGCTCGTTGGCCTCGGCGGTCACGCGCGTCGCCTCGGCCACGGTGGCTTCCTCGCGCTGCTCGAGTAGCCCGTCACGCGTCTGCTGCACGAGGAACCAGCCGACGATGCCGATGACCAGTGCGGACAGCACCACGGTGCTGGCCACCACGCGGACCTGGATCGACCGGCGCCACAGCGTGAGGGCGCGCCTGACCACCTCAGCGGCGCGCTGGCGGCCCAGCCGATCGGGAGCCACGGGAACCTCAGGAGGAGCCGGCTTTGTAACCCACGCCGCGGACGGTGACCACGATCTCGGGGTTCTCCGGGTCGTGCTCGACCTTGGAGCGCAGCCGCTGGACGTGCACGTTGACCAGCCGCGTGTCGGCGGCGTGCCGGTAGCCCCACACCTGCTCCAGCAGCACCTCGCGGGTGAAGACCTGCCACGGCTTGCGGGCCAGGCACACCAGGAGGTCGAACTCGAGCGGTGTCAGGTTGATGGCCTTGCCGGCGCGCGTGACGGAGTGGCCGGCCACGTCGATCTCGAGGTCGCAGACCGTGAGCGCTTCCGGCCCGGGTGTGTCGAAGCGGCGTACGCGCGCCCGGATCCTCGCGACGAGCTCCTTGGGCTTGAAGGGCTTGACGATGTAGTCGTCGGCGCCCGACTCGAGGCCGAGCACCACGTCGACGGTGTCGCCCTTGGCGGTCAGCATCACGATGGGGACACCGGACTCGGCCCGGATCTCCTTGCAGACGTCGATGCCACCTTTGCCGGGGAGCATGAGGTCGAGCAGGACGAGGTCGGGCTTGTAGGCCCGGAACACGTCCATCGCGTGGTCGCCGCGGGGGCACATCTGGCTCTCGAACCCCTCCTGCCGGAGGACGATCGTGAGCATCTCCGCGAGGGAGGCGTCGTCGTCGACGACCAGGATGCGCCCGCGGGGCGCGGCCTCTGCTGCCTGCGTCATGATGTCAATACTGCCCCACCGCCGGTGGTCAGTATCGGTAATGATCCGGCTTGTAGGGTCCTTCGACCGCGATGCCGAGGTAGCCGGCCTGCTGCTCGGACAGCTCGGTGAGCTTCACGCCGAGCGAACCGAGGTGGAGGCGCGCGACCTCCTCGTCGAGGTGCTTGGGCAGCACGTAGACGCCGACCGGGTAGTCCTCGGGCTTGGTGTAGAGCTCGATCTGGGCGAGCACCTGGTTGGTGAAGGAGTTCGACATCACGAAGCTCGGGTGGCCGGTGGCGTTGCCGAGATTCATCAGCCGGCCCTCGGAGAGGACGATGATCGAGTGCGCGTCGCGCTCGCGCGTCTTCGGGAAGGTCCACACGTCGACCTGCGGCTTGATGTTGTTGCGCTCGACGCCTGGGAGGCTCTCGAGGCCGGCCATGTCGATCTCGTTGTCGAAGTGACCGATGTTGCCCAGGATCGCCTGGTGCTTCATCCGGCCCATCTGCTCGACGGTGACCACGTCCTTGTTGCCGGTCGCGGTGATGATGATGTCGGCGACCTCGAGGGCGTCGTCGAGGGTGGTGACCTGGTAGCCGTCCATGGCGGCCTGCAGCGCGCAGATCGGGTCGATCTCGGTGACGATGACCCGGGCGCCCTGGCCGCGCAGCGACTCGGCGCACCCCTTGCCGACGTCGCCGTAGCCGCAGACGACCGCGACCTTGCCGCCGATCAGGACGTCGGTGGCGCGGTTGATGCCGTCGATGAGCGAGTGGCGGCAGCCGTACTTGTTGTCGAACTTCGACTTGGTGACCGAGTCGTTGACGTTGATCGCCGGGAAGAGGAGCGAGCCCTCCTTGAGCATCTCGTAGAGGCGGTGGACACCGGTGGTGGTCTCCTCCGTCACGCCCTTGATCTCGCCCGCGATCTGGGTCCAGCGGTCGGTGCTCTCGGCGAGGGACGCCTGCAACACCTGGCAGACGATGCGCTCCTCGGCGGAGCCGGCAGCGGCGGGATCAGGCGCGACCCCGGTCTTCTCGGCCTCGACGCCGTGGTGGAGCAGCAGTGTCGCGTCCCCACCGTCGTCGAGGATCATGTTCGCGAATGACGCTCGCGCCATCGAACGTGTAGACAAGGATCTGCTGGGTGCACCACCAGTACTCCTCCAGGGTCTCGCCCTTCCAGGCGAAGACCGGGATGCCGGCCGGGGCGTCCACCGTGCCCTCGGGGCCGACCGCGACCGCGGCGGCCGCGTGGTCCTGGGTGGAGAAGATGTTGCAGGACGCCCACCGGACGTCGGCGCCGAGAGCGACCAGCGTCTCGATCAGCACCGCGGTCTGGACGGTCATGTGGAGCGAGCCCGCAATCCGCGCGCCGGCGAGCGGCTTCTCGACGCCGTAGCGCTCGCGCATCGCCATCAGGCCGGGCATCTCGTGCTCGGCGAGCGTGATCTCCTTGCGCCCGTACTCGGCCAGGGAAAGGTCGGCAACCTTGTAATCCATCAGATGTCTCCTCGAGGAGTTGGAGCCAGATCTGCGCCGCGCTTCTGCGCGCTGTCGGGATCTCCCGCGCGGACGACGCAAGGGTAGAACTCGGTCCGCGTGAACGCAGAATCCTCGACGCCGCTCGTCAGCGGCCGTCTCAGTGGGCCGTCGACTTCTTCCCGTGCCCGAACGGCAGCACGTGCATCACGGCGACGATCACTGCGCCGATCACGACACCGACCGCGGCCGAGGCGAGGGTGTTGACGATCCACGCGACCACACTGCCGACGACGCCGCCGATGGCGTCGTGGACCGCCACCTCCCAGTCGTGGACCAGGCCGTACGGCGCGTGCAGACCGAGCTCGTCGAGGCTGACCAGCAGGATGTGGCCGCCGACCCACAGCATGGCGAGAGTGCCGACGACGGAGATCACGGCGAGCAGCTTCGGCATCGCGCCGACCAGGGCGTGCCCCACGCGTTGCGCTCTTTCGGAGGCGCGCTCGGTGAGCCGCAGCCCGATGTCGTCCATCTTCACGATGAGCGCCACCACGCCGTACACCAGCAGCGTGATGAAGACCGCGACCACCGCGAGGATCACCGCACGCATCACGAACCCGGCATCCGGCTGGGAGTCGACGACCTCGTTCAGCGCGATCACCATGATCTCGGCCGACAGGATGAAGTCGGTCCGGATCGCGCCGGCGACCGTCTTCTCCTCGTGCTCGGGCGTGAACTCTCCCTCCCCCGCGAGCTCCTCCTCCGCCTCGTGGTCCCCGCCGTGCACTCGTTCCCAGACCTTCTCGGCGCCTTCGTAGGCGAGATAGCTGCCGCCGACGATGAGCAGCACCGGGAGCGCCTGCGGGAGGAACTGGCTGAGCAGCAGGGCCGCGGGAAGGATGAAGAGCAGCTTGTTGCGCAGGGAGCCGATCGCGATCCGCTTGATGATCGGCAGCTCACGCTCGGCCGCGGAGCCGTGGAGGTACTGCGGCGTCACCGCGGTGTCGTCGACCACGACGCCGGCCGCCTTCGCACTCGCGCGTCCCGCCGCGGCCCCGACATCGTCGACGGAGGCTGCCGCGATCCTGGCCAGCGCGGCCACGTCGTCGAGCAGCGCGAAGAGTCCGCCGGCCATGTCGCTCCTTCTCCGTGGGTGCTGCGTCAGCCTATCCGCGAGCCACGGCCCTTCAGTCCTCGACCAGTCCCAGACCGAGGTACTCGGCGGCGTAGGCGCCGCTGAGGTTGAGGGAGGCGTAGCGCGCGACCTCGGTGGGTGCGTCGGTGGTCAACGTCTCGACGCGTACGCCGCGCGCGGCGGCCGCGGCCTGGAGCCGGCCCCGTTCCTCACGGACCACGGGTTCCTCGGAGCCGTCGTCGAGGATCAGCAGCATCGGCCGCAGGTCGCGAGCCTCGTCGGAGAACGGGTCGTCGAAGACGTCGCGGTCGCGGGCGGCCTCGAGGACCGGCAGCAGGTGCTCGGCGTCGCCGGCCAGGGCACTGCGACCGCTGACGCGCCGCAAGGACTCGGCGATCCTGCGGGCGGCGCGGGCCGCCAGCACGCTGCCGCCCCAGACCACCGGAAGCGTGTCGGCCAGCGCGATCGCGAGCATCTTCGCTGGGTTGACCGCGAGGTCGCGGTGGGGCGAGCACGCGATGGCGACGTCTTCGAGGGCGGTCGCGACGCGCTCGGCGTCGACGCGCGGGCCGAGCTGCACCTGCTCGAGGAACTCCAGCATCACGACCGCCGTCGCGAGCTGGTCGCGGCTCGGGGTGGGCAGGATGGTCGCCCACCGACCCGTCGCGTGCTCGGCCACGATGGACATGGGTGGGCAGGCGACCACGACCTGGCAGCCCCGTCGTACGCCCTCGGCGACCGCGGACGCCGAACCGGGGCCGCCGTCCGGCGCGAGGACGACGACGAGGTCGAGGCTGCCCGCCCAGCCGGGCAGCGACGGGTTGGGCCACGCCACGAACGGCACCGGGCACCACGGCTCCAGGACCGCGCGCAGCAGCCGCGAGTCCGGCCCGGCCGCGATCACGGCGCGCGGGCGCTGCTGCTCGGTCGCCCGCACCACGGCCTCGGCGGTCGCCGGCTCGGCCTCAGCCGCCTCACGGCGTACGCGCGCGCCGGTCTCGGCCAACGCACGCAGCCGGTCGTCGGCTCGCTTCCAGACGGCCTCGTCGTCGAGGCGGGACTCGTCGAACCAGGTCGCCATCTCAGTCGGCCTCCGTCACGAGGGCCGGCGCGCCTCGTCGACCAGGAGCACCGGGATGTCGTCGCGCACGGGGTAGGCCAGGCCGCACGACTGGCAGACCAGCTCCTCGCCCGTGACGGCCAGGTCACCACGGCAGTCGGGGCAGACGATGATGGCGAGGAGGGCGGGGTCGAGCTTCATCGGTGGCTCCTGATCTGGGTGAGAACGGTGTCGCGGACCTCGGCCATGGTGGCCTGGTCCTTCCCCTCGGCATTGAGCCGGAGGAGTGGCTCGGTGTTGGACGGCCGCACGTTGAACCACCAGTCGCGGTGGGAGACAGGTCAGCCCGTCGAGCTCGTCGAGCTCCACGCCGTCATGGTCGGCGTACGTCGCGCGTAGGTCATCGATGACCTGCTGCGGATCGTCGACGACGGAGTTGAGCTCACCGCTGCTCGGGTAGCGCTCGTAGTCGGCGAGCAGCTCCGACAGGGGCTGGTCGGTCGCAGCCAGTGCGGCCAGCGCGTGGAGGGCGGCCAGCATGCCGGAGTCGGCACGCCAGAAGTCGCGGAAGTAGAAGTGGCCGCTGTGCTCGCCGCCGAACACGGCGCCGGTCTCGGCCATGGTCGCCTTGATGAAGCTGTGGCCGACGCGGGTGCGCACCGGCGTCCCGCCCAGCTCGCGCACGATCTCGGGCACCGCTCGGCTCGTGATCAGGTTGTGGATCACGACCGACCCCGGGTGGCGGTCGAGCTCGCGGGCGGCGATCAGGGCGGTGAGGGTCGAGGGCGGCACGGCGCGGCCGCGCTCGTCGACGAGGAAGCAGCGGTCGGCGTCACCGTCGAAGGCGAGGCCGATGTCGGCGTCCTCCGCCACGACCCGGGCCTGCAGGTCGACCAGGTTGTCCGGGTCGATGGGGTTGGCCTCGTGGTGGGGGAAGGTGCCGTCGAGCTCGAAGTACATCGGCACCAGCTCGATCTGGGCGTCCCCGAGCAGCTCCACGACCGCCGGCACAGTCAGTCCGGCCATGCCGTTGCCCGCGTCGACCACGACGCGGAGCCGCCGACCGGTCACCGGCGCCAGGCCCACCAGGTGTGCGGCGTACGCCGACAACAGGTCGCGGCTGCGCACCTGCCCGGTCCGCGAGCCGGCCGGGCGCTCACCCCGGGCGACGCGGTCGCGGATGTCTGCCAGCCCGGTGTCGAGGCCGATCGGGACCGCTCCGGCCCGGCAGAGCTTGAGGCCGTTGTAGCCGGCCGGGTTGTGGCTGGCGGTGACCATGGCGCCGGGCAGGTCGAGGCTGCCGGAGGCGAAGTAGAGCTGGTCGGTGGCGCAGAGGCCGATGACCGTGACGTCCGCACCGGCCGCGGTCGCTCCGGAGGCGAAGGCGGTGACGATCTCCGGCGAGCTCGGGCGCATGTCGTGCCCCACCACCACGGCGCTGGCACCGGTGACGGCGACGAACGCGGCCCCGGTGTCGTGCGCGACCACCGCGTCCAGCTCCTCGGGGACGCGGCCGCGGATGTCGTAGGCCTTGAAGAGCGCATCAGCCCGCGCGACGTCCATGCTCCTGGCCATGCGTCCGACCCTAGTCGGGCGCGACGTAGGAGTGCGCGGCCCCGTCAGTCGGTGGTGAGGACGCGCAGGTGGCCGCGGCGCTGGACCTCGCGGCCGCCCTCCTCGGCCAGCGACGGCACGGTCGCGGCCGGCGGTGGTGGGCGCCCGGCCTCGCGCACCGCGTCGGCGAGCGCGAGCAGGTCGTCCTGGGTGGGGCCTTGGGACTCCGGGTCCGGAGCCAGCCGCAGCACCTCCCACCCACGCGGCGCCGAGAGCCGGTCGCTGTGGAAGTCGCAGAGGTCGTAGGCGTGCGGCTCGGCGAAGGTGGACAGCGGGCCGAGGACGGCCGTCATGTCGGCGTAGACATAGGTCAGCGTGTTGACCGCTCCGCGGTCACACGCCGTCCGCGAGCACCGCCGGGATCCACTCACGCGGCCGACGGTACCCACTGATCGCGGGGTTGCCGTTTAGGCTCGCGGTCGTGGAGCAGGGAGTCGGACGAGCGCGCCGCCGCGACCGCCGTGGGCGCGGGATGCGCGGCCCTGGCGTGCAGCCGCTGACTCCCGGGGTTCCCGCCCGGCGTACCCGAGGCGAGCGCTTCGACGCACTCGTCCTCGACATCGTCGCCGACCTCGACGAGCGGTGGTCGGACCGGCTCGGGTTGGTGGAGTACGCCGTCGAGGACACGCCCCAGATCCCGGACGACTGGCACGCCGACACGGTGCCGCTGTCGTCGCTGGTGCGGGGGGCGAAGGGAGCGCCGACCCGGCTCGTGCTCTTCCGCCGCCCGATCGAGCACCGCGCCGAGACCCGCTCCGACCTCGAGGCCCTGGTCCTCACCGTCGTGGTCGAGCAGGTCGCCGAGCTGCTGGGGATCGACGCCGAGCTGGTCGACCCCCGCTACCGCCCCCGCGATTAAACCGCTCCGCGGTTCACATGCGTCATTCGGGGGGAGCCGGCTACGGCTCCGTCCGGATGACGTTTGCCGGGTGCACGATCTGAGCCGACTCGAGTGGCTCTGCGTGCACATCTGCGCCGAGTCGGCACCTTGCGGACGCACGTTCGCGCCGACTCGCGCTCTAGCGGAGTCCGGGGCGGACGTCGGGGATGAGGGAGTAGCGGACCAGCTCGCGCAGCGGCACCACGGTGGCGCCGCGATCCGACGTGACGACGACCGACGCGGCGACCTCGGTCCCGCCGCGGATTGACCCGGACCAGGCTGGTGCCCTCCGGCAGGTCCACGGTGCCGCCGCTGCCGTCGGTCAGCTCGACCCGCTCCTCGCCCAACAGCTCTCCGTCGTCGTACGCCGACACGACCGCGACTCCCGCGCCGCCGGCACGCGCGAGGACGAGCCGCGCCTCGCCCGGCGGTACGAGGGCGGTGGTCGTGGCAGCCGCGCCGAGGACGGCCGGCGCGTGCACCAGGTCCTCGTCGACCACCGATCGCAGCGCTGCGGTCACCGGCGCGGTGGACGTGACCTGGAGCCCGAGCGCACCCTTCCGGATCTCGGCGCGCAGCGTCTCGGTGAGCGTGATCGTCTTGACCGACTCGGGCGAGATCCGGATCGCCTCCTGGCCCTCCGGCACGAACGACGCGTCCTCGGTGACGATCCGCACCTCGACGCGCGCCTCGTCCGCGCCGGGGTTGGAGACCACCAGGGTGTCCGTGCCCTCGCCGCCGACCAGCCCGAGCAGCAGCTGCTCCGTCTGCCGGCTCGGCGACCGGCGGCACCCAGCCCGAGGTCGCCGGCCGGCTGCCGAGGGCAGGGATCTCGTCGACGACCGTCGCACCCATCCGGCCTCGCGAGACGACGACGTGGATCGCCAGCTCGCTGCGCCGCGGGAGCACCTCGGCCAGATCGAGCACCTGTGACTCGCCGCCGGGCACCGTCACGCCCCGCAGGCCGGGTACGTCGAGCGGCCCGGTGCGGCCCCAGACCGTCACGTCGGCGACGGCCGGCCCCTCGTCGGGGTTGCTGAGCTCCAGGGTGGAGGCGTGCTCGGCGCCGGCGCCGATCCCGGTCAGCCAGTACTCGGGGCGCGGCAGCACGCACTCCGTCGCGGCCAGCCCTTCCTCGGTGGTCCGGGCGCCGATCAGCTCGGCGGCGATCGCGCCGGTGCCGCGGACGAAGATCGGGTCGGGTCGGGTCACGGTCTCGACGGCATCGGCCACGAGCGAGATCGGCGAGGGGTCGAGGTCGCCGGGCGAGTACGACGAGACGTCTCCTTCGGCCGCGCCGGCTGCCGCCAGGGACACCGATGACTCGTCCGGCCCCGACGGGCAGACCAGGTCGATCCGCGACGGTGGCACCTGCTCGGCGGGCCGGTCGGGCGTCGACGGCGTGTCCGGGCGGACCAGCGCCAGCGCACCCACCGTCAGGAGCGGCAGCAGCACGCCCAGCACCGCGGTCGGGCTGACCCTCCGGCGTACGTCGGAACGGCGGCCGGTGCGCTCGGATCGTGCGTGGGGTGCTCATGCTCGCTCCTTCCGACGCCGGGTCGGGGCGCAGAGCACCAGGACCACCACGATCGCGAGGCCCTGCAGCGCCACCAGCAGGATCCGCCACCAGGGGGACTCGGGGGTCACGGCGTCCTCGTCGACCGGTTCGGCGACGAGCCAGGCGCGCGTCGACCGGTCCTCGGCGCTGGCCTGCTCCAGGCCGGTCGTCGCGTCGAGCACCGCGGCGACGTTGCCGTCGGCGGGCGACGGCAGCACGACGTACTCGATGCCGTGGCCCGGCAGCGTGGACGCCGCCTCCTCCTCGGGCGCCGAGACCAGGGTCTGCACGTCGCGGCCGAGGGCGTCGTCTGACGCCATCAGGCCGACGACCTCGTCCTCACCGACGGTGAGACCGTCGCCGCGCTCGACCGACCAGGTGAGCCCGCTCTCGACGTCGCCCTCGATCACGAGGATGCCGTGGGAGGGGCCGAGCTCCGCGCTCTGCCGCATGTACGCCGGGATGCCGGTGTCGGCGGTGTCCTCGAGGTCTCCCGGCCCGTAGACGACGAACCAGCCCAGGCCGACCAGCGGCACGACGGCGGCGACCGCGACGATCGCGAGCACACCCCGACGCCCCCAACCGCGGTCGGCGCGTCGGAGGGCGGCCTGCCCGGCGACGACCGCGGCGACCACGAAGCCGGCCTGGATCACGATCACGAGGAAGCCGAGGCCGGCTTCGGTCGTGACGGCGTCACGCTCGAACGTGAGGTAGCCCAGCGCCGCCGCGACGAGCGCGGCCGCCAGCGCCACGATCCAGCAGACCAGGACCGGGATCCTGGACGACGCCGGCACGACCGCCAGCACGGCGACGGCGAGCAGCAGCAGTCCGAGCACCGCCGGGGCGCCGGCGTCGCCGAGATGGCCGGTGACCAGGTCCTCGAAGCCGACCGTGGCCATCGGCAGCCGACCGGCGTCGAGGGCCAGGGCGGGCCCGGCGCCGGTCAGCAGCGCGGGGACCCACCACGGCGCGAGCAGCACCACCGGGCAGGCGAGCGCGATCGCGGGGGGACCCCAGACCGAGCGGTCACGCATCGTGCGGGCGCTGATCCAGAAGCCGGCTCCGACCACGAGCACGGCGAGCACGAGGGCGAACCAGAAGGCCAGCGGGGCGAACGCCGCGGCCAGCGCCAACAGCAGTCCGGTGCGCCACGCGGCGCGCCACCGACGGTCGGGCTCGGGATCGGCGAAGCCGAGTGCCGCGTGAGCCAGCCAGGGCAGGACGGTCGCGGCGACCACGACGCCGAGCCGGCCCAGCCCCCAGGCGCCGCTGGCGGCCGGGATCAGCGCGTAGGTCGCGGCACCGAGGAAGAGCAACCAGCTGGGCGGGCCCTGGGCGTCGAGCAGTCGGCCGACGACGCGGAGGAAGCGCCACGACCCCCAGAACGAGAGGGGAACCGCGAGCACCAGCAGCAGGCTGACCGTGCCGGTCGGACCGACCACGGACCCGAGCAGCGCCAGCGGAAGGAGGTACGCCGGGGCGGGGACCGGGGTTCCCTGGCCGAGCGCATGCTGCGACTCGGCCTGGAAGCGCCACCACTGCGCGACCGACTCGGGGGCGGGCGACAGGGCGCCGCCGGCAACCGTGCCGAACGCCTCGCGCGCGCCGATCAGTGCGAGCACCACGAACACCGCGCTCCCCAGCGCGACCGGGTTGGTGAAGAACCGCGCGACCCAGCCCTGCTCCTCGGCCCAGGGGTCCTCCTCGTCGACGACCCGGATCGGCTTGCCGGAGGCGATCCTCCGCCGCTCGGCGACGTCCGCGGCCTGATTGGTGGCGGCCGCGGCCAGGTCGCTGACGAAGTCGAGGCCGTGCCGGTAGGGCACCCAGGCCGGCGCCAGCAGCGGTTTCACGTCGACCGGCTCCGTGCCCGACGCCGTACGGCGGATCCGTCGGTCGCGGCGAGCCCGCGTCAGCAGCCGCGGGCTGCCGTAGAGAGAAGCGAGGGCGGCGAGCTCGTCGAGCGCCTGGCCGACCTGCCGGACCAGCAGCAGCCCGACCATGCGGATCAGCGTCCCGATGCCGAGCCGGAGCACCCGCCACGGCAACGACCGGCCGCTGGCGTTGACCAGCAGCGTGTAGAGGGCGGCGCGGCGCTCCTGGTAGTGGATGTGGCGGCCGGTCAGCGGGGTCCGCCGTACGCCGCGGTGGGCGGCCTCGACGTGGAAGACGACGGCCTGCGGGACGATCAGGGTCTTGTGGCCGGCGGCGGCGGCGCGCCAGCCGAAGTCGATGTCGTTGCCGAAGATCGGCATCTGCTGGTCGAAGCCGCCCAGCTTCTCCAGCACCGACCGGCGCACCAGCATCCCCGCCGTGTTGACGGCGAGGACCGGGCCCACGTCGTCGTGCTGGCCCTGGTCGTACTCCCCACGCTCGAGGCCGGTCTCGCGGCGGCCGGTCCCCGAGATGGTGACGCCGAGCTCGAGGAGCCGGCGCAGCGAGGGCCACTCGCGGAGCTTGGGGCCGAGGATGTCGGCGTCGGGGTCGGCGTCGGCCGCGGCGAGGAGCTCCTCGAGCGCGCCCGGATCGGGCGTGGAGTCGTCGTGGAGCAGCCAGATCCAGTCCGCGTCGTAGGCCTCGGCCATGCCGAGCCTGACGGCGGCGGGGTAGCCGGTGCCACCGGGGGCGGTGACCACCGGCCCGAAGGCCTCGGTCAGCAGCGCCGCACTGTCGTCGCGGCTGGTGGTGTCGACCGCGACGACGCGGTCGACCGGGCGCCGCTGCGCGCGGATCCCGTCGATGACCGTCGGCAACCAGCGTGCGCCGTCATGGCTGACGAGGAGAGCGGCGACCGTGGCTGACACGGTCGAGAACCCTAACGGCCACCCAGCGGGCTGGCCGAATGCTCGGAGCGGTCGATCAGACCGCAGCCTTCTTCAGCTTGCGACGCTCGCGCTCGGACAGTCCTCCCCAGATGCCGAAGCGCTCGTCGTTCATCAGCGCGTATTCGAGGCAGTCGTTGCGGACCTCGCAGGTCAGGCAGACCTTCTTGGCCTCCCTGGTGGATCCGCCCTTCTCGGGGAAGAACGCCTCGGGATCGGTCTGCGCGCACAGCGCACGTTCCTGCCAGCCTGCATCCTCGGCGCCCCCGTCGAGGAGAAGTAGTTCTCTCACGGCACTCGCCCTTTCGACCCGGGCCCTCGGCATCTCTGCCGGAGCCCCCTGAATGTTCTCCTGTGTGTCCCCCGAGTCCTGCGGTTCCTAGCGGGGACGACCCGCCTCGGAGCAGAAGAACACTGTGGGAATTACACGCCTGTCGTACCCCGAAAGTCAAGCAGTTCTCTGGTATGGGTGACAACCACCCAGAATGACTATTTCTCGTGTACGGCAGGCTGAGGCCATGCGGCACATCACGGTGCTCTCCGGCGGAGTCGGCGGCGCCCGGTTCGTCAAGGGTCTGCGCCACGGTATCGCCACCGGTTCCCTGCCCGGCATCCCCTCCGACGCCGAGGTCACCGTCATCGCCAACACCGCCGACGACTGGTGGCTCCACGGGCTGAAGGTGTGCCCCGATCTCGACACCGTGATGTACACGCTGGGCGACGGGATCGACACCGAGCGCGGGTGGGGACAGACGTGACGAGACCTGGCACGCACGCGACGAGCTGGCGGCGTACGGCGTGGACCGCGCCTGGTTCGGCCTGGGCGACCGCGACCTCGCGACCCACCTGGTCCGCACCCAGATGATGGACGCCGGGTATCCGCTCTCGCGGGTGACCGAGGCGCTCTGCCAGCGCTGGCTCCGCCCATTGGAGGGGGCGGGCGTACGACTGCTGCCGATGACCGACGACCGGGTCGAGACCCACATCGCGATCGCCGACCCCGAGTCGCCGAGCGGCCGCCGGGTCATCCACTTCCAGGAGTACTGGGTGCGGCTGCGGGCCGAGGTGCCCGCCGAGGCCGTCCTCGTCGTCGGCCAGGAGGACTGCTCCCCCGCCCCGGGCGTGATCGACGCGATCACCGACGCCGACCTGGTCATCGTGCCGCCGTCCAACCCGGTCGTCTCGGTCGGGACCATCCTGGGCGTCCCACGCGTCCGGGAGGCGATGACGGCGACGAAGGCGCCGGTCGTGGGCGTCTCGCCGATCATCGGCGGCCGCCACGTCCACGGCATGGCGCAACAGCTCCTCACCACCATCGGCGTGGACGTCAGCGCCGGTGGCGTCGGCCTCCACTACGGAGCGCGCGCGGCCGAGGGCGTCCTCGACGGCTGGCTGGTCGACGAGGTCGACGCCGACCAGCTCGACGAGCTCCGTGCCGCCGGCCTTCGTGCCGCCGCCGTTCCGCTGCTCATGACCGACGACGACGCGACCGCCGCCATGGCCGCGGCCGCCATCGAGCTGGTCACCCGGTGACGGCGCCGTGCCAGAGCTGACCGTCCTCGCCCCCGACGGCGCCGGCGAGGTACGCCGGGGTGACGACCTGGCCGCGCTGCTCGTCGGCCTCGTGGGGCTGGCCGACGGTGACGTCGTGCTCGTGACCAGCAAGGTCGTCAGCAAGGCGGAGGGCCGGGTCGTGACCGGGACCCGTGAGGAGGCGATGCCCGGCGAGACCGCCCGGGTCGTCGCCCGGCGTGGCCCGACCCGGATCGTGCGCACCCACCACGGCCTCACCCTGGCCGCGGCGGGGATCGACGCGTCCAACGTGGCGCCCGGACAGGTCGTGCTGCTGCCCGTCGACCCGGATGGTTCGGCGCGCGGACTGCGGGCACGGCTGCGCGAGCTGACCGGCCACACCGTGGCCGTCATCGTCACCGACACCGCGGGCCGGCCGTGGCGCGAGGGCCAGACCGACATCGCCGTCGGCGCCGCCGGGCTCCGCGTCCTCGAGGACTTCGCCGGCCGGCGCGACGACTACGGCAACGACCTCCTCGTGACCGCCCCAGCCGTCGCCGACGAGCTGGCCGGCGCCGCCGAGCTCGCCCAGGGGAAGCTCAGCGGCCGCCCCTTCGCCGTGGTCCGCGGCCGCCCCGACCTGGTGCTCGCCGCCCACGACGACGGGCCGGGCGCGGACGCGCTGGTCCGCCCCGAGGGCACCGACATGTTCGGGTACGGCGCACGCGAGGCCGTGCTGCACGCGCTCCGCGGCGACGCTGACGCCCGGGCGCCGTTCGGCGCCCCCGCGTCGGCCGCCGAGATGGCCGAGGCGCTCGCCGCTCTCACCGGTGCCGAGCCCGGCTCGGACGACGGGTGCCTCACGGTCACCGGTCGACCACGTCTCCGCCGACGCCGTTCGCGCCCTCGCCTTCGCCCACGGCTGGGAGGTCGTGGCCGGCCGATGAGCCCGGCCTGCTGCGACTGCAACCGGTGCATCCGTAGACTCCCCCTCCGTAGCCCCCTCCACCCCGACCCACCCGCTCAACGACGACGAGGAACACGACCGTGGCCAAGGCCAAGTCACAGAAGACCGAACGCCAGGCGAAGATCGACGCCATCCGCAGCCAGCAGAAGAACGACGAGAAGCGCCGCGGACTGATGATCGTCGGCGTCTGCGTCGCCATCGCGCTGCTGATCGTGGGTGCCGCGGCCTACCAGCCGATCAAGAACTGGTGGGACCTCCGCGAGTTCCGCGGTCTCGACCTCGCCGCCATCGGCGTACCGGCCGCCGAGTGCGCGGACGTCGAGACCAGGGTCGTGGCCGACCAGGCCGCGGTCGATGCCGGCGAGACCGGTCACCGCGACACGTCCGAGCAGATCACCTACGAGGACTCGCCGCCGGCCGTCGGCCCCCACTGGAACGAGCCGGGCGTGGCCCCGGCCGCGTTCGAGCGGAAGTTCTACACCGCGGCCGACCGCCCCGAGCTGGAGTCGCTGGTCCACAACCTCGAGCACGGCTACACCATCCTCTGGTACGACGAGACCATCGCCGACGACGACGCGGCGGTGACCGAGATCCGCGGGCTGGCCGCGAAGTTCGCCGACAGCGACAACTTCCGCACCAAGTTCATCGCCGCGCCCTGGACCTCCGACGACGGCGACCCGTTCCCCGACGGCCAGCACGTCGCGTTCAGCCACTGGTCGATCGGCGGCGACGGCGACCCGAGCGGCGACCAGACTGGCGTCTGGCAGTACTGCCCGGCGACCAGCGGCGAGGCGCTGGAGTCCTTCATGGAGGAGTACCCCTACACCGACTCGCCGGAGCCGAACGCCGGCTGACCTGGACTGACCTCAGACGAGGTCCTCGCGGCCGGTCTCGCGCAGGCCGGCCACGATCTCCTTCACCCGCTGGGCGTGCTCCCGGCTGGTGACCAGCAGCGCGTCGGGGGTGTCGACGACGACGACGTCGTCGAGGCCGACCAGGGCCACCAACCGGCCCGATCCGGGCACGACCAGTCCCGTCGAGGCGATCGCGCGCACCAGTGACTCGTCGCCGAGCACGCTGAGCCGGCCCTCGTCGGCGCCGAGCAGCCCGGCGAGCGCGTCGAAGTCGCCGATGTCGTCCCAGCCCGGATCCACGGGTACGACGGCGACCCGGCCGGCGGCGGCGGCCGGCTCGGCCACGGCGTGGTCGAGGGCGATCTTGGGCAGCTTCACCCACAGCTCGTCGAGCCGTTCCGGCTCGGCGGCGATCGTGCGGAGCCGCTCGGCGAAGGCGGGGTCGCCCTCGGCCAGCAGGTCCAGCAGCACCCGGGGCCGGGCCAGGAACATGCCGGCGTTCCAGCGGTGGGAACCACCGTCGACGTACTGCTGGGCGACGTCGGCCGAGGGCTTCTCCACGAAGGCAGCGGCGCGGTGCGCCCCGGGGTGGTCGGGCAGGGCCTCGCCGAGGTGGATGTAGCCGAAGCCGGTTGCGGCGTGGGTCGGTGTGATGCCGAGCGTGACCAGCCAGTCCTCGCGGGCGACCGCGACCGCCCGGGCCACCGCACCCTCGAAGGCCGCCGGGTCGGCGACGACGTGGTCGGCGGCGAAGGAGCCCATCACGGCCAGGGGGTCGGCGCGCTCCAGCATCGCGGCGGCCAGCCCGATCGCGGCCATCGAGTCGCGCGGTGCCGGCTCGGCCACGACCGACCCCGGGTCCACGTCGGGCAGCTGAGCGAGCACCGCCTCGCGGTGGTCGACCCCGGTGACGATGAGCAGCCGGTCCTCGACCAGGGGTGTGAGCCGGTCGACGGTGTGCTGCAGGAGCGAGCGGCCGTCGCCGTTCAGGTCGTGCAGGAACTTCGGGACCGCGGACCTCGACACCGGCCAGAGCCGGGTGCCGGCCCCGCCTGCCGGGACCACGGCCCAGAAGTGCTCGAGCGCCGGCATGGTGCGACCCTACTGATCGTGACTACCTTCGCGACGATCCTCACCGACCTGCTGCGGGCCGACCCCGGCCGTCCGTTGGTGACGTTCTACGACCACGCCTCGGGCGAACGCACCGAGCTGTCGGTGACGACGTACGCCAACTGGGTCGCGAAGACTGCCTCGTTGCTGAGTGAGGAGTACGACCTCGAGCGCGGTCAGGCGATCCGGCTCGACCTGCCCGTGCACTGGCTCGGACCGGTCCTGCTCGGGGCCGCCTGGAGCGTCGGCCTGGTCGTGACCGAGAGCGACGACGCCGACGCCTACGTGTGCGGGCCGGAAGGACTCGATCGCTGGTCGTCGTACGCCGACGACGCGGTCGTGATCGCGACGGCGCTGCACCCCCTCGGGCGGCCGTTCGACGAGGCCCTCCCCGCCGGCGTGCACGACCTCGGGGTCGAGGTCTGGTCGCAGCCCGACTCGTTCGTCGCGTTCGACCCTCCGACGCCTGACGACCTCGCGGTCGGCGCCACCACGCACGCGGAGCTGTGGGAGGCAGCCGCCGCCGGGAGTCTCCTCGCCGACGGCGGCCGCCTCTTGAGCGAGGCGAACCCGGCTTCCCCTTCCGGTCTCGCCTCCGTCACCGAGCCGCTGGTTCGCGGCGGTTCGGTGGTCCTGGTCGCCCGGTCGGACCCGGCTCGCATCGAGGGGACGTATGACGCGGAGCGGGCCACGGCCCGGGCCTGACCTCGGTCGGCTGACACCCATGATCAGCCGGCCAGGTCGTAGATCTCCATCCCCTCTCCCAGGATCCGCCGTGAGGTGATGCCCTTCTTGGCGGTGGCCTGGAGCGCGTAGAGGAACCCGGTCGCCTTCTCCCGGACGATCAGGTCGGAGTGTCCGCTGATGCGGAGATCGCTGACGCCGATCACCCAGTCGTAGCCGCCGACGTCGACCCCGAGCTTCTTGGCGCCCGTGAGCCCACCGGGGCCGTTCCCCGGGTAGAGCGACAGCCCGCTGCCGGAACGGAAGAGACTGTCGGGGGCGCCGTCGGTGTCCCAGCGGCCCACCGGGACCTGACGGGCGGCGTTGATCGCACTGTGGGCGACGTAGCTGTTCTTGAGGCCGTCGAGGCCATCACCCGGATAGATCCGCATGGAGGCGCCGGCCGGCTGCCCCATGAGGTCGGGCCAGCCGTCACCGGTCATGTCGCCCACGGCCGCCAGCAGTCGGACGTTGCCGAAGCCGGAGGCGATCTTCTCCCGGTCGCCGAATCCCCCGGTGCCGTCGCCGGTGCGGAGGAACAGCACACCCTTGCCGGTGCGGTAGAGCATGTCGCCGTCGCCGTCGCGGTTCCAGTCACCGGCGTTGAAGACGGCGTCTGCGCCCTTCAGGGTCACGCCGGTCCTGATCGGCGGGAGCAGGTCGACGGTGCCGGCGTTGGGGTAGGTGAGGACGGCGCCGCCGCGGCGCGACACGACGTCGGGAAGACCGTCGGCGGCGTACTGGGCGGCGCCGGCGAGCGTGCCCGCAGACTCGAAGCGGTCAATGGGCCCGAGCGGCCGGCCGAAGGAGAGGTCGCCACGACCGGGAATGATCCAGGCGGGCGCGCCGGGCTCGGCGCGGACGACCAGATCGGCACGACCGTCGCGGGTGAAGTCACCGGCTCCGGAGATGCTGCCCCACTTCTTCCACGATCCCGTGACCCGGACGGCGGCCTTGAAGTCGGCATCGCCGGTCCCGCGGAACGCCCACATCGCGCCGGCCGAGTCCCGCGCCAGGAGGTCGACCACGTGGTCGCCGTCCAGGTCGCCGGTCGCGGCCAGCAGGGTGTAGCCGCCCCACTCGCCCGGAATCCGGTCGCGGGTGAATCCGCGGGCGCCACCCAGGTAGGCATGGAGGTGGCCGGTCGAGGGGTCCCGCGCCACCAGGTCGTTGCGGTCGTCGCCGTCGAGGTCTCCGACGGCGGTGATCAGGTCGCGGTCGGCCAGGGCCGGGATCGACTCCGCGGCCGCGCGGTAACCGCCGTCGCCGTCGCCCGGCAGCACCTCGGCGGTGCCGCCCTTCTGCCGCACGACCAGGTCGGCCCTGCCGTCGCCGGTCAGGTCGGCGGAGGGGACCACCACGTCGGCGCCGGACGCGAGGCCCGTGCTGACCACCGGCTTGCCGAAGCCGCTGATGCCACCGGTCGGGAGCACGAAGACCCGGCCGTCGCTGGCGCGGCGGACGATGAGGTCGGGGTGGTCGCTGCCGGCGACGTCGGACTGGAGCTCGCGGCCCGACCAGTCCTGCTGCGCACCCTTGGCGAGCTCGCGGATCCTGCCGAGCTTGGCGTAGAGGTAGCGGCCGGGGCACGCGGTGCTGCCGGCGTCGCGGTGCCCGTTGATCGCCGGGAAGTCGTCGGGCCCGACGGTCTGTCGCTGCGAGCTCGCGTCGATGCCGTGCAGTGACAGCTTCCACGCGAACAGCGCGCCGTAGGCCTGCACCATCGCGCTGCTGGGCTTCTTGATGTCGAAGTTGCCGATGGCCGACATCGCGAACGCGTAGTCGTTGTAGCCGAGGGTGTGGGCACCGACGACGGCGCGGTCGACCCCGCCGTACCGGCCTTCCCAGGTCCGGCCGAACCGGTCCACCAGGAAGTTGTAGCCGACGTCGCTCCAGCCGCGGGACTGCGTGTGGTAGGCGTAGATGCTGCGCAGCAGGCCCGGCACCTCGGCGCGCGTGTAGTCGTTGGCGTTGACCGTGTGGTGGACGAAGCCGGCGTGCACCTCGAAGTAGCGCAGCGACCCCTTGTCGCGCAGCCTCTCGTCGGCGCCCCACTGGGCGCGCGAGTAGATCTTCGGCTTGGGCGTGTACGACGCCAGCTTCTCGTTCGGGTCCGCGGACGTGCGAGCGCTCGGCAGGTCCTCGGTGTCGATCGCCGGTGCCTCGCGCTCGGTCTCGGTGGCGCGACCCGGGGCGACGACGGTCATCCTCATGCCGGCAGGCGGGAAGATGCCCTGCGCGTCGGCGCGGACCTGCACGTCGTCGACCCGGCCGACGAACAGCACGTCGGTGCCGGGCCGGGCCTGCCGGCCCTCGGGGGAGTCGGGGTCGGGTGCGTGCTCGTCGTGGTACTCGAGGTCGGCCCACTCCGACCACGTGCCGTCGGTGCGGGTGCGGACCTGGAACGAGAGCTGCTCGTCGTCCGCGATCACCGAGGGGTCCCACGTCACGCCGACGCCGCCGAAGCCGACGACCGGCTCGGGCCGGCTCACGACCGACATGGTGCCGTCGTCCGCGATGGTCCGGGCCTGCACTCCTCCCTTCGCGGCCGGCGTGCCGGGGTCGGGGGTCAGCGCGTACTCGGTGAGCTCCGCATCGACCGGGGCAGTGGGGACGCGCGAGGCGCGCTGGGCCTCACGGGTGTAGGCGGCGAACTCGAGGGCGTGGCCGCTGCCGGCCGAGATGCCACCGGGGGGCTGCGTGGCCGGAGCCTGCCGCACGACGTCGAGGCTGATCACGGCGGCTGCCGGGGTGAGCACGGCCATCACCGCACCAAGGGCCAGCAGCTGCTGGCACGTGGTGACGAAATGAGCCTGGCTCGGACGCATAAGGGGGGCTGCTCCTGTGTGGGGGAAGAGTCACACGAGTAGCAAGATTCACATCCGTCACAGGCCCCGGCAAGGGAAACTGAGTAACTACAAACCTGTAATTTCCAGTCGACACGCCGGTGTGAGCGTCATTTCTCCGGTTCGCCGGGAAAGTGGCGCAGGTGTGCTGCTGGATGCCCCCAGACCCTCACGACTCGCCCAAGAACCTCCCGGGGCAAGCGGGCCGAGCGCGCACGAAGGGTCACTCGCCCTTGCCGAAACCCTCGTCGTCGTCGCCGTCGTCCTCGTCGTCGTAGTGGAGGTACTTGATGCCCTCCACCACGTCGCCGTCGAAGCCGAGCTTGCCCTTCTCGAGCACCAGCACCCGGTCGCACAGCTGGCGCACGGCGCCCGGCGCGTGGCTGACGAAGAAGATGGTGGTGCCGTTCTCGCGGATCTCACGCATCCGCTGCTTGCACTTGCGCTTGAACGGGCGGTCCCCCACGGCGAGCGCCTCGTCGGCGATGAAGATGTCGGCCTCGACGTTGATCGCGACCGCGAACCCGAGCCGCGCCTTCATGCCGGAGCTGTAGTAGGTCACCGGGGTGTCCATGAACTTGCCGAGGTCCGCGAAGTCGACGATCTCGTCGAGCTTGCGCCTGGTCTCGGCCTCGCTCATGCCGAGGATCGCCGCGTTGAGCCACAGGTTGTCGCGGCCGCTGAGCTGGGGCTGGAAGCCGGCACCGGTCGCGATCAGGCCCGCGACCCGTCCCCGGGTGAGCACCCTGCCACCGTCGGGGTGCATGACGCCGCTGATCAGCTTGAGCAGCGTCGACTTCCCCGAGCCGTTGAGGCCCATCACGCCGACCGACTCGCCCTGCTGGACCGAGAACGAGACGTCGTCCACGGCGTTGAACGTGTCGTGGGTCTTCTGACCGCGCAGCTTCGCCACCGCGATCTGCTTCAGCGAGCGGTGGTACTGCATCGTGAACGACTTGGTGGCGTTCTCCACCTCGATGTACGTCGTCACGCGGGGTCCCTGCGGAATCGTGGACTGGAGGAGCGGAGCGGGGGAAGCCCGCGATTTCGTGGGGTGCTCATAGTCGCTCCGGGACCCGGCGCTCGAGCCGGGTGAAGAGGAGCTGGGCCAGCACCAGCAGCACCAGCCGAGATCACCACCATGATCGCCCCCGCGGGAACAGGTCGGACGGCAGGTGCTCCAGGGCCGTCGCCTCGGCATCGGGCGTCGTCCCGACCCAGAAGCAGCGCTGGATCAACAGCACCGCCTCGGCCAGCGGGTTCAGCAGGTAGTACTGCGCCGCCGCCCCGAAGCGCTCCTCGACGAGGGAGAACGGGTAGATCATCGGCACGCTGAACGTCACGAACTGGGTCAGCGTCTGGGTGACCTTGCCGAAGTCGCGGAAGAACACGTTGGCCACGCTGAACACCAGCGACAGTGCCAACCCGAGGAAGGCGATGATCAGGAAGCCCATCAGCCCCGCGAGCATGCCCATCGGGTCGGGCGTCCACCCGAGGAACACGCAGGCGCCGGTCGAGGATGACCAGCATCGGCCCGGAGTGCCACAGCGCGACCAGCATGGTCGCGACAGGGAACAGCTCGCGAGGCATCGGGAGCTTGACGATCAGACCACGGTTGCTCACCAGCGACTTGGTGCCGCCGTTGAAGGTCTCGGTGAAGAAGTGGACGACGACCATGCCGGCGAACAGGTGGATCGCGAAGTTGTCGATCCCGGCGCCCCGCCCGATGAAGACCTGGAACACGAAGTAGTAGAGGCAGAACCGCACCGCCGGCTGGACGTAGGACCAGGCCCAGCCCAGCACCGTGCCCTGGTAGCGGGCGTCGATGGTGCTGCGCACCAGCAACCGCAGCAGGTAGCGCCGCCGGAACACCTCGAGCAGGCCGTTGTTGCCGCTGGGAGGTGCGAGCGGCGGCAGCTCGGCCGCCGTACTACTGCTCATCCGCGCCGCCGTCGTTCAGCCACGGCCGGAACGTCTCCTCCCAGGCCTCCGGGGAGGTGATCTGCGGCAGTGCGGCGCGGTAGCGCTCGGCGAGGTCGTCCCACTCCGCGGCGAGCGTGCGGTGGATCGCCACCGTCCGCTTGAGCTGGTCGACGAACTTGTCACGGTCGCGACGGTAGAACGCGGCCGACGTCTGGTCCGGCAGCGACACGATCGCGGAGTCGTAGCGGGCGATCTTGTGCCACCGGGAGTCCTGGGCCATGATCTCGGCCTCCGGGTTCGTCTGCGACATCTCGCGCGGCCTGCGGAGCTGACGCAGCGGCTGCAGCAGGGCCTGGAGCGTGGCCTGCTTGCCGGAGATGACCGGCGAGGCCTCCTTGCCCTTGCGCGGCAGCTTGTGGCGCTTGACCTCGGGCAGGGAGCTCGGGTCGGCCACCAGGGTGGCGTCGTCGTAGCCCTT
Organism: uncultured Actinomycetota bacterium; assembly: GCA_963804845.1. Lineage (GTDB taxonomy): Bacteria > Actinomycetota > Actinomycetes > Propionibacteriales > Nocardioidaceae > Nocardioides. The sequence continues at coordinate 266,590 of CAWDSA010000002.1, forward strand.
CACCAGCTCCTTGATCTCCGGCAGCGCCGTCGGCAGGCTCGCGTGGAGCGCCTCCGGACCGGCCAGCACGTCCTCGAGCGCCTTGTGGCGCAGCTCCACGGTGGAGTACTGCATCGAGACCATGTGCTTGATCTGGTGGTTGAAGCTCTCGCGCACCAACCGCCCCCCGCGCGGGTACGGCGAGTGCAGCAGCGCGGCGATGACGCGGTTGCGGACGTGGAAGTAGGCCTGCCAGTCGAGCGCGTCGTTCTTGTCGGTCCACGGGACGTGCCAGACCGCCGCGCCCGGGAACGTCACCGTCGGGTAGCCGGCCTGCTTGGCGCGCAGGCCGTACTCGGAGTCGTCCCACTTGATGAAGAGCGGCAGCGACAGGCCGATGTCGGCGAGCACCTTGGCCGGGATCAGGCACATGAACCAGCCGTTGTAGTCCACGTCGATGCGCGCGTGCAGCCAGCGGGTGGAGCGCAGGTTGCGGTTGGCGAAGTCCCAGGCGGCGAACACGCCGGGCGCCGAGCCCCACCAGAACCGGTACGGCTCGACCCGCTCACCGAACGAGTGCAGCTGGGTCTTCTGGAAGATGCTGAACATGTGGCCGCCGACGATGGTGGTCGTGCGGCAGAGGTCGCCGAAGGTGAGGGCGCGGACGATGCCCTCGGTCTCGCACTCGACGTCGTCGTCGAGCATCATCACGTACGTCGAGCGGCCGGCCTTGAGACCTTCGTACTGGGCCCGGGCGAAGCCGCCGGAGCCGCCGATGTTGCCCTGCTCGATGATCCGGAGCCGATCGCCGAGCACCTTCTCGGCCGCGGGGAAGAACTCGGAGTCGACGACCTTGTCCTTGCCCTGCTCCATCACCACGACCTCGTCGAGGTAGTGCTCGAGGTGGCCGGACTCGCCGAGCTGGACGAGCAGCTTGGCGCAGAAGTCCTGGCGGTTCATGGTCGTGATGCCGATGGTGACGGTGCCGCGCTTCGCGCGGTCCTGGGGGACCTCGGCGGTCCACTCGGCGGTTTCGACGACGGCGTCCTCGTCGGCGGCGATGACGTCGTACCAGTACCAGCCGCCGTCGACGAACGGCTTGAGCGGCAGGTCGAAGGAGAACTCGCCGGAGGAGCCCTCGACCGAGGCGGCGTCGACCCGCTGCGAGCGACCGTTGGCCATCGAGCGGTAGACGGTGACGGTGGCGCCCTCGCCTCGCAGCCGGACGGTCAGCCGCACGCTGCTGACGATGGTGTGCCGCCGCCAGTACGAGGCCGGGAAGGCGTTGAAGTAGGTGCCGAACGAAGCGCTCTCGCCGTGCTCGACGCGGTAGGCCGTCCGGGACTCGATCTGGTCAGGGTGGACCTGCGAGACGCCGCGTGCGGCGTTCTGGATCCGGGTGGCGATCGCGTTGGCCTCGCGGGCCGCCTGGGTGTGTCCGATCTCGAACTTGTCTGCGTCGAGCGCGGCCGGCTCGGGGTCGACGTAGAGCTTGATCACGTCGGTGTCGCGGTCGGCCGGCATGATCTGCCGCATCAGCAGGACCCGTTCGGTGCCGGGCGCCGATGAGCCCGGGGCCTCGCTGGTCTGGGTGTGGATGACGGTCATTCGTCGACTCCTCCGCTCTTGAGCTCCTCGCCCTCGGCGAAGTGGGGCTTGAGCTTGTTGTCGTACATGGAGAGGGCCGAGCCGATCGCCATGTGCATGTCGAGGTACTTGTAGGTGCCGAGCCGGCCGCCGAAGAGCACCTTCGGCTCCTTCTTGGCGAGGTCGCGGTACTTCATCAGCTTCTCGCGGTCCTCGGCGGTGTTGATCGGGTAGTACGGCTCGTCGTCGATCTCGGCGGCCCGGCTGTACTCCCGCACGATCACCGTCTTGTCCTTGGCGTCCGGGTAGGCGCGCTCGGGGTGGAAGTGCTTGAACTCATGGATCCGGGTGAAGGGGACGTCGCCGTCGTTGTAGTTCATCACCGAGGTGCCCTGGAAGTCATCGACCTTCATGACCTCCGGCTCCAGGTCGACCGTGCGCCACGACAGCCGACCCTCGGAGTTGCCGAAGTACTCGTCGACCGGACCGGTGTAGACGATCGGGACCTTGCCCTTGAACTCGTCCGCGACGTCGAAGAAGTCGGTCTCGAGCCGGACCTCGATGTTGGGGTGATCCGCCATCCGCTCGAGCCACGCGGTGTAGCCGTCGGTGGGGAGGCCCTCGTACTTGTCGTTGAAGTAGCGGTTGTTGAACGTGTAGCGCACGGGCAGCCGGGTGATGATGTCGGCGCTCAGCTCGGTGGGGTCGGTCTGCCACTGCTTCGCGGTGTAGCCCTTCACGAAGGCTTCGTAGAGCGGGCGGCCGATCAGGCTGATCGCCTTCTCCTCGAGGTTCTGCGCGTCCTCGGTGGCGATCTCGCTGGCCTGCTCGGCGATCAGCGCGCGGGCCTCGTCAGGGGTGTGGGCCTTGCCGAAGAACTGGTTGATCAGGCCCAGGTTCATCGGGAACGAGTAGACCGAGTCCTGGTACCGCGCGAACACCCGGTGCTGGTAGTTCGTGAACGTCGTGAAGCGGTTGACGTACTCCCAGACCCGCTCGTTCGACGTGTGGAACAGGTGAGCGCCGTAGACGTGCACCTCGATCCCGGTCTCGGGCTCGGCCTCGCTGTAGGCGTTGCCGCCGAGGTGGTGACGTCGTTCGAGGACCAGCACGTTCAGCCCCAGCTCGCTGGCACAGCGCTCGGCGATGGTGAGGCCGAAGAAGCCGGAGCCGACGATGACGAGGTCGGGTTGTGACACAGAGATTCTCCTGGAGCCGGGGTTTTGGGCCGCTGCGAGTCTAGGGGGTGACCGGCGTGACCAGCGCTTCGGCGGCGCCCCCGCCCCTTCACCTCACGCGTCCCGGCCTCCTCACGACCTGGCTCAGCGGCAGGTAGCCCCACGGCTGTTCGTAGTAGAACTTCACCTTGACCCGTTGACCGTGCATGCGGGGCTTGAGCCGGAGGCGCTGCTCACTTCGCGCGTCATCCACAAGCTGGCCGTCGAGGAACCAAGCGACATACACGTCAAGGGGCCGGGGCGAGATCGCGCGCATCCGGGGCATGGCCGTGAGAGTCGCCCCCACTTTCAGCTTGCCGATCACCCGCGCAGGCCGCGAGACGGAGAGGAGGCCCTTGTGCACCGGGTCGGTGAAGTCGCTGAACACTGATGCATCGCGGTGACCTGCGTGCGACGCCGTCACGCGGACCGAAACCCGCTTGTAGGGGGGAACGGCATACCAGAGTCGTCCGTAGTCGTCGGGCGAGAGCGTGTACGACGCGGAGGTGGCGCCTGGAATCGCAACGCCGTTGCGCAGCCACTGATACGACAGGGACACATCCTCAGCCGCCCAGCCGCCGCCATCCGTGTGCAGCGTCTCACCGACCCGGGGACGACCGGTGACGGTGGGCGGTGCGGTATTCGCGACCTGCGGCAGCCCTGCCAGCTCGTCCTGGGTCAGCTCGAATGCACCGATGTCGGACCCGTCCTCGGCATCCGGAGTGTCGGCGTCGCCTACGGGGCGGGGAAATCCTCGCTGGTCGGTGGTGTGGCCGAACGCGCTCCCACTGTCGATCACGGGGGAGTTCGACGCCGGCTGCATCGTTTCGGTCGGGCCGCCGTGGTCGGCCAGCGCCCCCAGGAGAGGGTCCTTGCCGATGATGGAGCCTCCGCCGTCGACGTACGCGAATTCCCTGGAATCCTGGACCAGCGAGTGAGTCAACGTGGCCGAACCGTTCCCAACGAGGTCGCCACCAGCATTCGAGGCGACGATCGTGCCCTGCAGCTCGATCTCGGCGGGCGAGTACATGCCCCCGCCGACGACGCCCAGATTTCCCGCGATGGTCGACAGTCTCACCTGCACCGGTCGGTCGGTTCCGAGGTAGATCCCGCCGCCCACCCCAGCGCGATTGCCTGTGACCGTGGACGACTCCATACGTAAGCCGTCCTCAGCGGGGTGGTCGACGTAGATGCCGCCACCGGCGCCGCTGGCGCCGTTGCCCCCGGCGCGGTTGTCGGCGATTGCGGACCCCGTGATGGTGATCGAACTGGTGCTCAGCCCACCGCCGCTTCTCCCCGCCACGTTGCCGATGATGCGTGAGTCGATGACGTCTAGGTGGCGAGCGCTGATGCCCCCGCCGTCCCCCACGATCGAATAGACGTCCTGCCCGGTCATGGTGCCGACAGCCGAGTTCCCGATCACCGTGCTGCCCGTGACCGTCACGGGAGCACTTCCCCACACGCCGATGCCGCCACCGGAGGCGTCGGAGAGGCCGCCGTAGAACGCCGCTGCGTTGTCTCGAATGACGCTGTCGTGAATGGCGAGCGCGTGGCCCGATGACGCATCACCTTCGAGCCCGATGCCACCACCACTGGATTCAGCATCGTTTCCCGCGATCGTCGAAGCCGTCACGAGCAGGCTGCCGTCGTCAACGAAGACGCCACCACCCGCTTCTGCCCTGCTCGCTGTGACCGCCACCCGCTCCAGGGTCAGGTCAGTCCCCGCCGAACGGAGTGCCCCGCCCGGCTGCGTCCACCCCGACGAGATCCCGTTGGTGAGCGTGAGCCCGGAGACCACGGCCGTCGGCCTGGTGTCGCCGCCGGGACCGTGGACGTCGAGGACGCGGTTCTGCCCGCCCGCGTCGACCACGAGGACGTCGTCGCCGGGGCCTTCGACGGTGAGGTTGCCCGAGCTCCCGCCGACGGCCACGTCCAGCTCACCGCTGGTGAGCAGGATCGTTCCTGTGACCGAGGGGTCGAAGGTGATCTGGTCGTCCGCGGCGGTGGCTTGGGCCTGGGCCAGGGCGTCGCGCAGGCTGCCGGGACCACCGTCGTCGGTGGTGGTCACCACGATGACCGCGGCGTGTGCGGGAGTCGTGCCCACGAGGACTGAGCTCAGCGCCACGCCGAGTCCTGCCAGGGCTGCGGTCATCCGCCGCGCGGTGAGGCGTCCTGTCTTCGGCACGTGATCCCCCGAGATCTGGTCGGCCCCATCCGGTGGCACCGAGTAGGCGCAGTGTGCGTGTCCGTGTGCGCACAGTCAAAGGGGCGAGACGGCGCTGTCGGGGAGGGCGCGGATGGCGCGCGCCGAGCGCAGGGCCCGCACCACGTTGCGCGCCTCCCCACGTCCGCCGCGCATCGGGCTCAGCGCCACGACGATCACGGTGATGAGCCACGGCTTCAGGCGGACGAGCACGTTCTCGCCGTACCGGAGGTGGACGACGAAGAGGTTGCGGTACATGTAGAAGCCCTTCCAGGACCCCAGGTCGTGCTGCTGGTCGAAGTCGAGCTGGCGCACCAGCACCGCGTCGCGGATTCCCCAGATCCGCACGCCCTCACGGCGCACGCGCAGGGCGAAGTCGACGTCGTCGTAGAAGATGAAGAACGTCGGGTCGGGGAATCCGACCCGGTCGACGACGGAGCGATGGACCATGAATCCCTCGAAGGCAACGTTCTCGAGCTCGACCCGCTCCGGCATGGCCGAGCGGGTGCCGTAGGTCGTCTCGACCATCGCGGTCTTCGGCTTGATCGCCAGCGGGTTGGTGAGGTCGAACCGGAGCGCGGCCTTCTCGACCAGCCTGCCCGAGGTGTCCTCGCGCACCGCCATCAGGCATTCCTCCTCGCGCGCCATCAGCACCGCCAGGCAGTCGGGGGCCGGCACGACGTCGTCGTCCATCAGCCAGATCCGGTCGAAGCCGTCGGTGTGCGCGAGCCTGAGCCCGAGGTGGAACCCGCCGGCGCCGCCGAGGTTGTCCGAGCTGTGGGTCACCTGGAGCGGCAGACCGCGGCCGTGGTGGCGCTCCAGGACGTCGCGGGTGTGGTCGGTGCTGGCGTTGTCGACGACGTAGACCGCGTCGGGTGGGTGGGTCTGCGCCGCCAGCCCGTCGAGCATCCGGCCGAGCAGGTCGGCACGGTTGAAGGTCACGACCACGACGGCGACGGTGTCGGAGCGACTCACCGGAGGAACCTCTCGTGCCCGGTGAAGTCGCCGCGCAGCGCGGCCCGGATCGCGCTCACGCTGAGACGGAGCCGACCGCGGTCGGGGCGGGTGATCGTGTAGAACCACACGGTCTTCGCCCAGAACATCAGGACGTGCGGCCAGCCGCGATAGTCCCGCAGGTTGAGGGTGTTGTTGCGCGCCATGCAGTAGTGCTTGAGGTCGCTCGGGCTGTGGTTGTACGTCGTGCGGCCGAACATCAGCGGCGTGCCGAGGTCGCCGACCGAAGGGTGGCGGACGCGGGCAGCCGCGACGGTGGCGATCCGGGCACCGGCCCGTTCGGCACGGAGCCGGTACTCGTGGTCGTCGCCCCAGATGAAGAACTCCTCGCGGACGTAGCCGATCCGCTCGACGAGCTCGCGGGTGACGAGCACGCCGTTGAAGGGGATCACCACGTCGCGGACCAGCCCGCCGACCGCCGCGCGCTCGACGGCGCCGGTGTCGTGGACGACGCGGGTGCTGCCGGGGAGCCGGATCGGGAAGACCAGCCTGGCCGGGTCGGCCTCGTCGACCACGACCGGGCCCCAGAAGTCGAGCGCGCCGTGGTGGGCGAGCAGCAGCTCCAGGCAGTCGGGATCGGGCAGGCCGTCGTCGTCCATCAGCCACACCAGGTCGGCGTCATGCTCGAGGGCGAGCCGCAGCCCTTCGTGGAACCCGCCGGCGCCGCCGCGGTTGCGGTCCAGCGTCCGCACCACGACGCGCTCGTTGGTCGAGGCCAGCCACTCCCCCGTGCCGTCGGTGGACGCGTTGTCGACCACCACGATCTCGTCGAGGCCGTCGACCTCCGCCAGCCGATCGACCAGGCGTCGTACGAGCTCGAGGCGGTTGAAGGTGACCACGGCCGCGACGATGCGCGGTCGGTCGGACTCGGTCACGGCGACCACCCTACGGAAGTCCGGCCTGGCGGCCGGCACCACCGTCGTCCGTGCGACTTACCAGGTTTCGACACGCTCCGTCACGCCTTCGTTCCTCAGGCGTGGTCGCTGCTCAACCACCATCATCGCGTCCGCTGCCGCGGCCGTGATCAACATGACGCCCCGAGGTCGCTCGCCTGGTTCGCGGCGTACCCCTCGGCGAGGCTGCCGATCGAGCCGCCGGTCGTCGACACCGGCCCCTGGCGCTTCTTCTTCTGGGTCTCGGCCGGCGGGGCGTCGCCCTCGGCGCGGTCGATCGCGAGCGCGACCATGTCGTGCACCTCGTCGATGTCGGGATCGCCCGTGTTCACCTGGGGCGGGACCAGCGACAGGGTCGACACCTGCTGGCCCTTGGCCTTCACCGCGAGCTCCAGGAACCGCCCCACCTCCGACGCCGGGATGCTGGTCGAGACCATGGCGGCGCTGGCGCTGGCGATCTTCTGGAAGTTGCGGAGCGCGACCTGGGGGCTGATCTGCTGGAGCATCGCGTTCATGACGCACTTCTGCCGGGCCATCCGCGAGTAGTCGTCGGAGCCCTCTCGGGCGCGGGCGAACCAGAGCGTGTCCTGGCCGTTGAGCTTGCGCTCACCGGGCTCGATGTAGTGGAAGTACGACTCGTGCGGCAGCCCGACGGGGATCGGCTCGCGCACGTTGAGGGTGACGCCGCCGACGGCGTCCACGAGGTTCTTGAAGCCGTCGAGGTTGACCATCGCCCAGTAGTTGATCTCGAGGTCGGTGATCCCCTCGATCGCCATGAGGGTGGCGTCGATGCCGGGGTTGTCGGACGTGGGGAACAGGCTGGTGTGGTCGCCCGCCCAGGTGCTGACGCCGTTGAGGTAGTCGGCGTCGAAGCCGTCCGGGAACTGCTCGTCCATGACCGAGCCCTCGGCGAAGGGGAAGTTCGTCATGTTGCGCGGCAGGCTGATCAGGACCGTCTTGCCGGTGTCGGCGTCGATGCTGGCGATCGTGATCGAGTCGGGTCGCAGACCCCAACGCCCGGCTCCCGCGTCGCCGCCGAGCAGCGCCACGTTGTAGCGGCCATCGGCTGCGCCCACGGCCTCGCCGTCTCCGAACATCGTCAGGATGAGGTCGCGCTGGACAGCGACCAGGTGCGAGCCGAACAGCAGCGCACCGGCGACGGAGAAGCAGAGCAGCCCGTTGACCCCGACGACGGCACGGCGGTGCTGGTAGCTGAGCGTGAGCGGTTGCCCGATCCGCCAGGCGTCGATGATCAGGAACGCCCAGCCCACGGCCAGCGCGATCAGCACGAGTCGCAGTGCCGCGAGCACGGCCGTGTCGGAGACGAGCCAGAACGCGAACGGGTGGTGGACCACCGCGACCACGAGCGACACCACTCCGGCAACGACCATCACGAACCACACCCGCATCGCCATCCGGCCGACGTCGCGATTGCCAGCGACCAGCTGGGCAGAGCCCGGCAGCACGAGCGTCATCAGCATGAGCGCGATCGCACGGCGGAACCGCACGCGCGCGGCACGCTCACCGGCGTCGCGCCGTCCGGTCGGCCCGGGGGAAGGAACGGGCATGGGGTCGTGCCTCTCGGTGCTCGGGGAAGTAAGCAGCGTGAGAGTCAGTATCACCAGTCACACCCGTCACACGGCGTACGACGCGCCGAACCAGTCGCTCGCGGGGCGTGGTCCGGGTCCGACGCTCACTCCTGACTCGCCGCTCAGGGAGGCACGGTAGTTTCTCCGCCATGGCTGACCGTCCGCAGGGTGGCCCCGAGAAGGGGACGCCCGAGTACAACTGGCTCTACGGCTCGAAGGGCCAGCAGCCGTCCGGCGACGAGACCCGGGCCGTCCCCGAGCAGTCGCGTCCCGACGAGACACGTGTGATGCCCGCCGCGCAGCGCGACGAGCGGGGCAGGCAGTCACGGCCCACGTCGCCTCCACCGCCCAAGAAGCCGGCGTCCAGTCCGTCGTCGACCAAGGGCGGGCGCCCGAGGTTCCGACTGAAGTGGCTGTGGATCCTGCTCGTGCTGTGGCTGGTCTTCCTGATCGCGATCCCGCTCTGGGCGTGGTCCCGGGTCGACAAGATCGATGCCTTCCCCGAGGGGAGTCGGCCCGACGAGCAGCCCGGCACGACCTACCTGATGGTCGGCTCCGACTCGCGCGGGGACCTGACCGCCGAGGAGCGCAAGGAGCTCGGCACCGGCAACGCGTCCGGCAACCGCACCGACACGATCATGATGCTCCACACCGGCGACGGCCCCAACCTGCTGATGTCGATCCCGCGCGACTCGTTGGTGGAGGTGCCCGGCTACGGCACGACCAAGATCAACGCGGCGTACGCCTACGAGGGCGCCGATCTGCTGGTCAAGACGGTCGAGAACGAGACCGGCATCAGGATCGACCACTTCGTGGAGATCGGCTTCGGCGGCTTCGTCGACCTGGTCGACGCCGTCGGCGGGATCGAGGTCTGCCCGACATTCGCGATGGACGACCCGCTCGCCAAGATCGACCTGGAGAAGGGCTGCCAGGAGGTCGACGGGCCCACCGCGCTCGGCTACGCCCGGTCCCGCAAGACCGACGAGCAGTTCGGCGACCTCGGCCGCGCGGCGCGGCAGCGCGAGGTGGTCTCGGCGATCGGCAGCGAGGCCGTCTCACCGTGGTCGATCCTCAACCCGGTCCGCTACTACCGGCTCAACATGGCCGGTGCCCGCGCCGTACGGGTGAGCGAGGGAACCTCGCCGTTCGCGATGGCGCAGTGGGCGCTGGCGATGACCCGGGTGAACGGCGACAACGGCCTGACCTGCGGGGTCCCGGTCGCCGACTTCGCGGTCAACTGGGACGAGGAGCGCTCCAACCAGATGTTCAAGTACATCATCGACGACGACACCTCGAGCATCCCGAAGAGCCTCTGCACCCCGACCGGCTTCCCGCGCTGACCCTCACTCCCAGAGGGCGCCGCCGATCTCCTTGGACCGCCCCACGAACTCGGCGACCACGACGTCGCCGACCTTGACGGTCACGTCGTAGACGCCGTCGCGCCCCTCCCGGGAGCGCTCGACGGCCGTGGCGACGAGCTCGTCACCGAGACGGGTGGGTGCGCGGAAGCGGATGTCCGCGCCAGCCGCCACGGAGCGGCGGTTGTAGGAGTTGCAGGCGAACGCGAACGCGCTGTCGGCGACACAGAAGGTGAGCCCGCCATGACCGATCCCGTGGCCGTTGACCATGTCGTCGCGCACCGTCATCGCCAGGGCGGCGCGGCCGGGGCCGACCTCGACGATCCGCATCCCGAGCGCCTGGCTGGCGGCATCCCCTGACCACATCGCCTCCGCACTCCTGCTCGCCACCTGCTCAGGCGTCACGTCGGCCCTCCTGATCGCTCGGGTCGCGGCTGGGTTTGCGACGTAACTGCATCGTGATGGCGCTACCCACCCCGTGACAACGATCCGGGAGCGTCATCAAGATGCCGTTAGCCAAGGCCTACGGGTTGAAGACCACCTTGACCATGCCGTCCTTCTTGGCCTGGAACGTGCTGTACGCCGCCGGCGCCTCGGCGAGCGGCAGGTGGTGTGTCGCGAACCCCTCGACCCCCAGGACGTCCTCGTCCCTGGTCAGCAGCTCCAGGATGTCGTCGCTCCACGCCCGCACGTTGGCCTGCCCCATCCGGAGCTGGACCTGCTTGTCGAAGAGCTGCATCATCGGCATCGGATCTGCGGCTCCGCCGTAGACCCCGGAGATGGAGACCGTGCCGCCTCGGCGCACGGACTCGATCGCTGTGTACAGGGCTTCGAGGCGGTCGACCCCTGCCTTGGTCATCACGGCGCCCTGGGCCCGCTTGGGCAGGAGGGACAACGCCTTCTGAGCGGCTTCCGCGACGGGAGAACCATGCGCCTCCATGCCCACGGCATCGATTGCCGCGTCGGCGCCACGCCCCGAGGTCAGCTCGCGCACCTGGTCGGCCACGTCGGCAACCTCGGCGAGATCGATGGTCTCGGCACCGCGGTCCCGCACCCGGTCGAGCCGTTCGGAGATGCGGTCCACGACGATCGCCCGCAACCCTCGGTGCAGGGCAATCCGCGCCGCCATGTCCCCGATCGGGCCCGCCCCCATCACCAAGATCGTGCCGCCCTCGGGCACGTCGGCGTACTCAACCCCTTGCCACGCCGTCGGCAGGACATCGGACAGGTACAAGAATCGATCGTCCGACGGACCCTCGGGGACCCGGATCGGAAGGAAGTCGGCGAACGGGACCCGCAAGAACTCTGCCTGGCCCCCAGGCACCTGTCCGTAGAGCTTGCTGTAGCCGAAGAGGCTGGCCCCGGTGCCGTGGTCCCGGTTCTGCGTGGTCTCGCACTGGCTGTGCAGGTTTCGTTCGCACATCCAGCAGTCACCGCAACTCACGTTGAACGGGACCACGACGCGGTCTCCCACGCGAAGTTCCTCCACCCCTACGCCGACCTCTTCGACGATCCCCATCGGCTCGTGACCGACGATGTCGCCGGGAGTCATGAACGGTGTGAGCGGGTCGTACAGATGCAGGTCGGAACCGCACAGCCCCGTCGACGTGATCCGGACGATCGCGTCAGTGGGTTGCTCGATGATGGGGTCGGGCACGTCCTCGACGCGGATGTCTCGTCGTCCCTGCCACGTGACTGCCTTCATGCGCCCTCCTCGATCGGTGCGGGACACATGTCGTACCCCGCCACCTCGACGACAAACGCAGGAGGTGGCTCGGCGCCACGGCGAGATCGGTCACCGGCCGACGGCCTTCTCCAGCTGGGCTTTGGTCATCGACGACCGGCCTTTGATGTTCTTCTTCTTGGCCTCCTCATAGAGCTGGTCGCGGGTGCGTCCGCCGCTTCCCTTGTGTGAGCGGAGCCCACCGCGACGCCCCGACGATATGTCCTCGGTGGAGGTCTTGCTGGCCTGCTCGGCCTCCCCGCTGCGCGCGCGTTCCTTGTTGACCGTGCGCGCGGCGATCTCCTCGGCGGTGTCCTCGTCGCGGCCGCTGTCCTCGAGGCCCTCCTTGATGTGCTCGTACTGGCGCTCACGCTTCTTGCTCCACGCCTTCTGCGGCATGTCACCACCTCCGTCGTGCCTTCGGCGTACCCGGTCCGCGCTGGCGCATGCACGCGAGGCGGACGGGTACGGACCGACCATGACTCACCGTACGGCTCGCGTGGACACGGTCATCTTCGACCTCGACGGGACCTTGTTCGACTCCGTGTTCCACCACGCGCTGGCCTGGTCCCGCGCGTTCCGTTCCGTCGGGATGGACGTACCGGCGTGGCGCATCCACCGCCACATCGGCATGGGCGGGGACCGCCTCGTGGCAGCCGTCGCCGGCGACGAGGTCGAGCGTGACCACGGTGACGCCGTGCGCGCTGCGTGGGAGAAGGAGTACGACGCGATGCTGGACGAACCGGTGCTTCTCCCGCGCGCTCGTGATCTCCTCACCGCGATGCGCGACCGCGGGGTCCAGGTCGTCCTGGCCAGCTCCTCGATCCCGCGGCATGCCGAGCGCGTGCTGGAGCTCCTGGACGCTGACGCCAGGTCCGACGCGGCCTTGACGGCGGCGGACGCCGAGGAGTCGAAGCCGGACCCCGAGCTGATCGAGACGGCGATGGGCCGCGTCGACTCGGAGTCGAGCTTGTTGATCGGTGACTCGGTCTGGGACGTCGAGGCGGCGCGCCGCGCCGGCATCCCGGCGGTTGGCCTGCTGGCCGGAGGCTACGGCGAGGAGGAGCTTCGTTCCGCCGGAGCGGTGTGGGTCTTCGAGGACCCTGCCGACCTCCTCGCCAACCTCGACCACGTCGTCGCGCCCGCCTGAGGCTGCGCGCCACAGAGGTTGCGCGCCACAGAGGTGCGCACGGTCGGCGCGCCGCTGAGGAGAGTTGCGCGCCGACCGTGCGCGGGTCTGTCAGGAGCCGTCTGAGAGCAACTCCACCAGCTCGCGGTTGAAGGCGGGCAGGTCGTCAGGCTTGCGGCTCGTGATCAGGTTCCCGTCCACGACGACCTCCCGGTCGACCCAGGTGCCCCCTGCATTTCGGATGTCCGTCTGCAGGCTCGGCCACGACGTCAGCTGGCGCCCGGCGACCACGTCCGCCTCGACCAGCGTCCAGGGGGCATGGCAGATGGCCGCGACCGGCTTGCCCGAAGCAACGAAGTCGCGCACGAACGACACCGCGTCGTCGTCGGTCCGCAGGTTGTCGGGGTTCGCGACGCCGCCAGGCAGTACCAGCGCGTCGTAGTCGTCCACCGAGGCGTCTGCCACGACGGTGTCGACCTCGAAGGTGTCCGCCTTGTCGAGGTGGTCGAAGGCCTGCACCTTTCCCGCCTCGGTCGAGAGCAGGGACGGACTGCCGCCGCCGTCGACCACGGCCTGCCAGGGCTCGGTGAGCTCGACCTCCTCGATGCCCTCGGTCGCCACGAGGAAGGCCACCTTCCGTCCAGTCAGTTGCGTCATACGTCCGTCCTCTCGTCGATGCGTCCGGGGAGCCGTACCCAGGTACCGATCGATGCATGCAGCCAAGCGAAGCGGGTACGCGACAGGAGACGAGAGGAGTCGCAATGCCGAGCAAGTCCGCGAACGTGAAGAACGAGAAGCAGTACGAGGCGCTGAAGGACAAGGGCATGTCCAAGGAGCGCGCCGCCAAGATCGCCAACAGCCCGGGGGCCTCCAAGAAGGGCGGCAAGAAGAGCGGCTCGGGGGGCGACAGCTCGCAGGGCGGTACTGCGGCCCAGAAGAAGAAGGCAGGCCGCAAGGGCGGCAAGGCGTCGCACAGCGACTGAATCCGCCGGAGGCCCGGGTTTGACCAGGTCAAGCGGCGGCGGGCTCCGTGGTCAGCTGCTCACGAAGCCGCCGCAGCAGAGCCGAGAGCAGGCGGGACACCTGCATCTGGGTGACGCCGATCTCGGCACCGATCTCGGCCTGGGTTGCCCCGCGGACGAACCGCAGCTCGAGCATCCGCCGCTCGCGGTCGGTCAGGTCGGCCAGGAGCGGCTCGAGCACGACTCTGGCCTCCGCGCGTGCGTAGCCGAGCTCGGGCGCACCGAGCCGGTCCCACAGCGGCTGTCCCGCATCGCCTGAGCTCTCTCCCGAGACGTCCAGCGAGCTGGGCGTGAAACAACCGTTGGCGGCAAGCGCCTCCCGTACGGCGCCCACCTCTGCGTCGAGGGCGTCGGCGATCTCCTCCGGCCGCGGCAACCGGCCCAGTTCGTGCACGAGCTTGTCGTGGGTGGCAGTCACCTTGCCCTGGAGCTCCTGGATCGACCGCGGCGGACGCACCATCCAGCCAGCGTCGCGGAACCACCGACGGAGCTCGCCCCGGATCGTGGGCACGGCAAAGCTCAGGAAGTCGGTGGCCTTCTCCGCGTCGTAGTTGCGCACGGCCTTGCAGAGCCCGACATAGGCGACCTGCTCGAGGTCTTCGGCTGCCAAGCCCCTGCCGTGGTAACGGCGGGCGACTTCGCGGGCCACGACCATGTTGACCCTGATCAGCTCGTCCTGGATCGCGGCGCGGTCACCGTCACCGCGGGCGAGCTGCGAGAGAAGTCGGGCGGTCGTCGCCAGCCGTGCTGGGCGAGACATCGCACTGTCGTTACGGAGAGTTCGCGGCTGGACCACGACGAGTACCTCCTGGCGAGGAAGCCGAGCGGCCCCTGCTCGGCCGAGTTCCTTCACCACATCACTCCGGGAGTGGTCTGGACAACCACCCAAAATGGTGACCAGACGCATGGCACGCCGACTCCGGGGTACGGCGACTTCATGGATCCCCTGCCTCCGCAGCATCGTCCTGTCCGCGTCACGCTGGCTCACGAGTGCGAGCTGGTGTCGCACGGGTTCGCCGACATGCTCGCGCCATACGCCTCCCGCGTGGCCGTCGTCCCCGCCCACCGCGACGGCACCCCGCCCCTCGACGTGGACCTGACCCTCCACGACTCGCTCGCGGGTCTCCACGTGGTGCCCGATCCACAGGCGTCCATCGCCCTGGTCCACGGTGGCCAGCTGGTCACCTACACGTGGCACCCCCGGCCGGACCTGGTGGAGCTGGCTCTGGCGAGCGGCGCACGTGGTTGCCTCAACAAGAGCCTCCCAGCCGCCAGCCTCGTGGCCGCCCTGGAGACGATCCACCGGGGACAGGTGGTGGTCGAGTACGGAACTCGCGCGCAACCGCGCCCGGCGCTACCCGCGTCGGGCCAAGCAGAGCTCCTCACGCCGCGCGAGGCCGAGATCGTGGCCCTGATCACGCGTGGCCTGGACAACTTCAGCATCGCCCGCGAGACGTCCCTCAGCATCAACTCGGTCAAGTCGCACATCCGATCGGCCTACCGGAAGATGGGCGTCAGCTCGCGGTCGCAGGCGGTGCTGTGGGGGGTTCGCAACGGCTACCTGGACGAGCTGCCGCTCGGCGTCGAGCCGGCGCTCACGGGGTGAGAGCATGGGAAACGAGGGGCGGCAGTGCTCGCGACGAGCACCACAAACCGAGGAGACACGATGAGCCAACAGGGATCCGATCACGAGTCCGACCCGAGCCTCGACGACGGCGAGACCGTCGACTGGGCCAGCGAGGGCGGAGCGACCCCGGAGGGTCCGGCGACGGATCCGGAGGACGGGTCACCCGACGAGAGCCGGGACGAGGATCAGGAGGCCGAATGACCGACGACCTCCATGTCCACCTGCAGAACCACTGGACCGCGGCGACGGCAGGGGTCGACTTCGCGCGCAGGGTCGCGCGCAGCCACGAGGGCACAGCCGCCGGCGTCGCGCTGGCGGAGGTGTCCGACGAGGTGGCCGACGACCGGGAGTCGTTACGGAAGCTCATGGAGCAGCTCGGCGTGCAACCTGCCCGGCTGGTGCCGCTCGCGGCGCGGCTCGTGGAGCGGCTGGGGAGACTCAAGCCCAACGGTCACCTCATCCGCCGGTCACCGGTCTCCGACGTGCTCGAGCTCGAGGCGTTCCGGGGCGCGGTGACCACCAAGGGTGCAGGGTGGGACACCCTCGTCGTCCTCGCCGAGACCGACGACCGGTTGCCCCGTGAGTGGTTGTTGACGCTCGCCGAGCGTGCCCGCGAGCAGGCCTCGTCGCTGACCGCGATCCAGCGTGACGTGGCGGCTGCATCCAGCCGCGAGTGACGCCTGCGCTTGGCCGCTTCACCCCTTCGGGGCCGTTTGCTCCAGACCACGACGGGCACGGGTCGTACGTCCTCGCGACCAATCAGCGAGACGTGAGTCAACCCGAAAGGAGTCACCGTGGACATCGGTGACAGCGTCCAGAACACCACCGACGGCATCTTCGACTTCCTGCCCAACTTGTTGGGCTTCCTGGTCATCCTGCTGATCGGTTTCATCATCGCCAAGGTCGTTTCGGGCGTGATCCGCAAGCTGCTGGAGAAGGTCCACGTCGACCGGAAGCTCAAGGAGAGCTCCGCGAGCAAGTATGTAGACGCCGTGCTGCCGGGCGCCTCGCCCAGCGGGGGTATCGCCAAGGTCGTCTTCTGGCTGATCTTCATCTTCTTCATCACGGTCGCGATCGGCGCGCTGGGCATCCCGGCAGCCACCGGCTTCATGAACGACGTGCTGAGCTACCTGCCCAACGTGATCGTCGCGATCCTGATCTTCGTGGTCGCTGCGCTGATCTCCGGAGTCGTGGCTGGTGCCGCCGTCAAGGTCATGGGTGACACCCCGACGGGCAAGGTCGTGGCCACCGTCGCGCCCTCGGTGATCATGGTGATCGCGTTCTTCATGATCCTGGAGCAGCTGCAGATCGCTCCCGAGATCGTGCGCATCGCGTTCACCGCGATCATGTTCGCCCTTGCCCTCGGGCTGGCGCTCGCGTTCGGTCTCGGTGGGCGCGAGCTGGCCGCCGACGCTCTCCGGCAGGCGCGCGACAAGGGGTCGGACGCGATGAGCCGCGCCAAGCAGGATGCACAGGTCGGCAAGGAGCGTGCTCAGGATGAGTTCGAGGAGCGCCGCCCGGACAGTGGTGGATCGACGGGTGGCTCGACGTCGACGGGGAGCGCTTACGACCCGCAGGCGACCCAGGCCATGCCGCCGTCCGCGCCGCAGGGTGGCAGCGCCACGCCGCGCTGATCTGTCGCTGCACGCAGCAGGGAACCGCCCCGTCGAGTGGCGGGGCGGTTCCTGCCATCAGAGAACCGAGCCACGACCTGGGAGGACTCATGGCCGGAAGACAGGACGAGTCCGACCACCGGGCCGCCGACAAACCCGAGTCACCCGATGACCTGACCAGGCAGTCGTGGCTCTACGTCGTGCGCAAGACCGTCCGGGAGTTCTCCGACGATCAGTGCACCGACCTGGCCGCAGCCTTGACGTAATTCTCGGTGCTGGCGCTGTTCCCCGCCGCGATCGCGCTCCTGTCGCTGGTCGGCCTGGTCGATCAGGGCCCCAGCACCGTCGAGACGCTGCTGCAGATCCTCCGCGACGTCGGCGCGTCCAGCGCCGCCGACACCCTCGAACCCACCCTCACCCAGCTCAGCGCCAGCTCGAATGCCGGCCTTGCCCTCATCCTGGGTCTCGGCATGGCCCTGTGGTCCGCTTCGGGGTACGTAGGGCCAGGAGACGAGTCAGGACGCGGCTCCCGACGAAGGCGGAACGCGGTGACCTCCGAGCAGCGACCAGCAGGTCCCAACCGGCAGGTCAGATGTCCGACTGCACGCCGGCGAGGAGCTGGCGGGCCATCACGATCCGCTGGACCTGGTTGGTTCCCTCGTAGATCTGGGTGATCTTGGCGTCGCGCATCATCCGCTCGACGGGGTAGTCGCGGGTGTAGCCGTAGCCGCCGAGGATCTGCACGGCGTCGGTGGTGACCTCCATCGCGACGTCGGAGGCGAAGCACTTCGCGGCGGCGCCGAAGAAGGTGAGGTCGGCGTCTCCACGTTCGGAGCGTCCGGCGGCGGCGTACGTGATCTGGCGGGCGGCCTCCACCTTCATGCCCATGTCGGCGAGCATGAACTGGAGGCCCTGGAAATCGGCGATCGAGTGGCCGAACTGCTGACGCTCCTTGGCGTAGCCGAGCGCATAGTCGAGAGCGCCCTGGGCGACGCCGACCGCTTGGGCGGCGATGGTGACGCGGGTGTGGTCGAGGGTGCGCATCGCGATGGAGAAGCCTTCGCCCTCCTGGCCGATCATCCGCTCGGCGGGGATCCGGACGTTGTCGAGGTAGACCTCCTTGGTGGGGCTGCCCTTGATGCCGAGCTTCTTCTCGGGCGCGCCGAAGGAGATGCCCTCGTCGGACTTCTCGACGACGAACGCGGTGATGCCGCCTCGGGCCTTCTTCCCCGGGTCGGTCACGGCCAGGACGGTGTAGAACTCCGACTCCCCGGCGTTGGTGATCCACCGCTTCACGCCGTTGAGCACCCAGTCGTCTCCGTCGCGCTCGGCGCGCGTCTTCATCGCGCCGGCGTCCGAGCCGGAGTCGGGCTCCGACAGGCAGTAGCTGAAGCCGCCCTCACCGGCGGCAAGCCGCGTCAGGTAGTTCTTCTTGAGCTCCTCCGAGCCGGCGAGCTGCAGCGGGAGCGACCCCAGCTTGTTGACCGCCGGGATCAGGCTCGAGCTCACGCATGCGCGAGCGACCTCCTCGATGACCAGCACGGTCGCGAGGGCGTCGGCCCCGGCGCCGCCGTACTCCTCGGGCACGTGGGGGGCGTGGAAGTCGGCGGCCCGCAGCGCCTCGGCCGCCTCGCGCGGGTAGCGGGCCTCCTCGTCGACGGCGGCGGCGTACGGCGCGACCTTGGCGTCGCACACGGCGCGCACGGCCTCGCGGATGGCCCGGTGCTCCTCGGTCAGCGCAAACATCGGGGAGTCGGTCATGGGGCGGATCCTATGTCCGGCTCCCTGCATGCGATCCGGCCGGCACCCCAGGGGTGCCGGCCGGATCGACGTGGACTGCGGGTTCAGCGTGGGGTCAGTTCGGGTTGACCTTCACGGTGACCTTGTCCGAGCTGCCGTTCGTGAAGCCGTCGCCCTTGTAGACGACCTTCAGCTTGTTCTTGCCGACCTTCTTGGCCTTGTAGGACAGCGTCGCCTTGCCCTTGTTGTCGAGGTTGGCCTGGTCGAGGGTCTTCTTGCCCTTCTTGAGGATGACCTTGCCACCCGGGGTCTCGTTGGGAGCCTTCACGGTGACCCCGACCTTGGCCGTCTTGCCCTTCTTGACCGGGGCGTTCTTCGCCTTGGCGGCGCTCTCGAGTCGTTCTTGAAGACGTCGATGGACTGGTAGGAGCCGTTCGTGCCGGTGAGCGTGCACGGAACGGTCAGCACGGGCGATGTGCTGCTGTCGTTGTAGGCCTCGATCACGAAGTCCGTCGGGCCCAGGACGTCGTAGGTGTCGGCGGCCGGGACGGAGAAGGCGGCGTTGCTTCCGTCGGCGTCGAAGGAGTGCGTGCCGTCCGTGTTGTCGACTGCGCTCGAGACCAGGGCCTCCACACCGTCGACGCCGACCTGCCGGTTGCCGAGGTTGCCCGCGAAGTCGGGCGACTCGAGCCGGGTGATGCCGAAGCCCTGCATGGTGGTGATCACGGCCGAGGGCACGGTGAACGTGTTGGAGACCGCCAGCGCACCGGCGGGGACGTCGAAGCCGGCCGGGACCGTCGGGAAGCTCGCGAGGTCCGGGATGTCGCTGTCGAGCGTGACCGGGAACGGCCCGCTGGTGCCCGTGCAGCTGTAGGTGTTCGAGATCGGCGCCGCCTCAGCGGCCGTGGTCGTCGCGCCGACCAGTGCGCCGGCGACCAGCGCCGACGCGGCGCCCGCCGCGGCAGTGCGGCGAGACAGGGTGGTGAACTTCATGAATGCTCCCTCCGAGCAACTTCCGTCTGTGAGCCGTCCCCCTCCGGGACGGACGCACGCAGGTTACCCTGCGGAAACATCGAGGGGAACGAAAGGTGCCCATCGATCCTTGCGCGACAGGTGAGGATGGTCTCGTGAACCCGTGGCGCGACCCCGAGACCATCCGGTTCCTGCTCGACGACACCGAGACCTGGGCCGTCGTCGGACTCTCCGGCAACCCCGACCGCACGGCGTACCGCATCGCCGAGCTGCTGCAGCGCCGCGGCAAGCGCATCGTGCCGATCCACCCCGATGCGCCCGAGGTCCTCGGCGAGCAGGGTTTCGCGACGCTGGCCGACGTGCCGTTCCCGATCGACGTCGTCGACGTCTTCCGCCGTTCGGAGTTCGCGGGCGAGTTCGCCGACCAGGCCGTCGCCGTCGGTGCTGGAGGCGTGTGGTTCCAGCTCGGCGTGATCGACCACGACGCGTTCGGGCGTACGTCGGAGGCCGGAACGCCGATGGTGATGGACACCTGTCCCGCCATCGAGTGGAACCGCCGGTGACCGACCTCCACATCCGGTCCGGCCCGGGGCTGCCCGAGGGGTTGGTGATCCCGGAGGCCGAGCTCGTCGAGCGGTTCAGCCGCTCGTCCGGTCCCGGCGGCCAGTCGGTCAACACCACCGACACCAGGGTCGAGCTCGTCTTCGACGGCACGACCTCGTCGGTGCTCACCGAGGACGAGCAGCAGCGGGTCGGCACGATCCGCGTCGTCGCCTCCGAGCACCGCTCCCAGCACCGCAACCGCTCCGCGGCACGTGAACGCCTCGCCGACCAGATCCGCTCCGCCCTCGCCCCGCAGGTGCCGCGTGTCCCGACCAAGCCGTCGAAGGCGTCACGCCGACGGCGCGTCGAGGCGAAGCGGAGGCGCAGTCAGACCAAGTCGCTGCGCGGCCGCGTCCGCGGGGACTAGCGGGCGCGGTAGAGGAGGCTGGTGTCGCGACGGGTGAGCCGCAGCCCCTGGCCGTTGACCGACCACGGCACCTGCGCGCCGGCCCGGATGACGTCGTGGATGGCCTGCTCGATCCCGGCGCGGACCCCGTGGCAACCGACGAGCGTCGTGGAGGGGCGTTTCACCCGCAGCCACTCATCGCGAATGACCACCTTCCCGCCCATCGTGTTGCAGCCGGTGTAGGCGACCAGCCTTCCGTCACGGATGCGCAACGTCGATCCGAAGCGCTTGCGCACGATCATGATCCCCACATCGTCGCCGTCGGCCTCCTCGATCCCGGTCAACCGCCAGCGGGTCCCCTCCAGCGCGGCATCGGGGCCGGGATCAGGATCAACCTCGTCGGCGGGGACCAACCAGATCTTCGCGTCGCCGGTCTTCAGCCGGACATCGGTGCCGTCGACGGTCACCGACGGTGAGGAGGTGAAGAACTCGATGAGCCACTCGTCCTGCTCGTGGCCCGCGCCGGAACATCCCATCTCGGTGCCGCCGACGTGCGAGACGCGCAGCACGCCGTCGTCCCACTCGGCCAGGCCGGACATCGTGTTGCAGGTCGCCTGGAACCGGATCTCGCCGTCGCCGAACGTCACGCGGAGCACGTCACCGTCGTCGAACGGGTCCGGCAGGCCGTCAGAGACGTAGTCCCCGACGGGCCCATCGGCCGGAGGGTCGGCGGTGGGCGGCGGCGAGGCCGCGTCGGCGCCACAGCCCGCGAGCAGCGGGAGGGTCACGAGGGCGGCGAGGAGACGGCGAGTCATGCCGATTCGACGTACGCCGACGAGGACCGGTTCCGCGCGTCCCACCGACGCAGCAGCCGGCTGGGCACGCCCACGGCGATCTCGAGCGGGCCACGCCACCGCAGTGCCACGAACACCGCGCCGATCGCGGCCAGCAGCGCGACGTGGCGGCCGAACGCGCCGTCGTCGGGCGGCCAGAACCGCTCGGTCCGCAGCACGGCGTGCAGGGAGTAGAGGGTCAACGTCATGGTGCCGGCGCCGAACACCACGGCCATGAAGCGCACGCCCGGGCGGGGCAGCACTCCGACGACCAGCAGGCACGCGCCGATCACGGCCAGCGCACTGCCGATGGTCTGCGCCAGGTCGAACGGGGTGGCGCTGTGCGGCGCGTCGACGAGGAGCCAGGCCGCCCGATCGGTCGGCGTCGACCCGTAGAGGCCGAAGTCGGCGTCACGCAGCGTGGAGCCATCGAACCGGCCGGAGGTGGCCTCGCGTGAGAGGAACGACGCCAGACCGGCGAGGAGGAGCCCGCCGACCAGCAGTCCCGCCTGGACGCCGCGTCGAGCGAGGTCGCTCCGGCCGACCGCCATGCCCGCCAGCAGGTAGGCCAGCCACGGCACCGTCGGGTAGTAGCCGGTGAACAGGAGCTCGGACAGCAGGCGCCCCGGCTCCTCGAACTGCTCGAAGGTCGGGTTGTCGAAGCGACGGTCCGGCAGCTCCGGGCGCAGCATGTGGGAGACGATCGGGACGACCGTCAACCAGAGTCCGGCGAGGATCGCGAGCGACCGTGCGCGCAGGCCGACGAACGGGATCCCCAGCAGGAACAGCACGCCGTAGTAGGTCAGGATGATCGCCAGCCCGGTGTCCTGGGTCGCGATCACGAGCCCGATCAACGCGATCAGCAGCGCCCGCGCCGCGAGGCCGGCCGACGCCACCCAGCGGTCCCGCCCGCGCATCGGCGTACGTCCTCCGGTCATCAGTGCCAGCGAGACCCCCGCCAGGACGGCGAAGAGCGCCGAGGCTCGCCCGCCCGCCAGGTCCTGGGTCCAGGTCAGCTCGCCCGCCGCCGTGGCCGGGGGCAGCATGTGGGTGGCGATCATTCCGAGCAGGGCCAGGGCGCGCGCGACGTCGAGGCCGACGAGGCGCGCGGTGCCGGCCACGGCGTCAGAAGCCGAGTCGGCGCTCGCCACGCACGACGGCACCCTTGGCGTACGCCGACTCCTTGAGGGCCTGCTGGAAGTCGAGCATGCGCTGCTGGAGGTCGGCATCGGTCGCGGCCAGGATCCGGACCGCCAGCAACCCGGCGTTGCGCGCATTGCCGACCGCGACCGTGGCGACGGGGACCCCCGCCGGCATCTGCACGATCGACAGCAGCGAGTCGAGGCCGTCGAGGTGCTTGAGCGCGATCGGTACGCCGATCACGGGGAGCGGAGTCACCGAGGCGAGCATGCCTGGCAGGTGGGCGGCTCCGCCGGCGCCGGCGATCACGACCTGGATGCCGCGACCGGCTGCGGCCTTGCCCCACGCGAGCATGTCCTCCGGCATCCGGTGGGCCGAGACGACGTCGGACTCGAAGGGGACGTCGAACTCCGCGAGCGCCTCGCCCGCGGCCTCCATCACCGGCCAGTCGGAGTCCGAGCCCATCACGATGCCGACCCGCGGCCCCGCAGTCTGCTGAGTCTGTGTCATGTCACTCACTCTCGTTGCCGAGGTCGCCACGGAACCAGGCCGCCGCGTGGCGGGCGCGCTCCAGGCAGTCGTCCAGGTCATCACCGTAGGCGTTCACGTGCCCGACCTTGCGGCCCGGCCGCAGGTCCTTGCCGTAGAGGTGCACCCGCAGCCGCGGGTCGCGCGCGAGCGCATGGGGATATCCGTCATACAGCCGACCGATCCCGTCGTCGCCACCGAGGATGTTCACCATCACGGTCCAGGGAGCACGCGGCACCGGTGAGCCGAGCGGCAGGTCGAGCACGGCACGGAGGTGGTTCTCGAACTGCGAGGTGACCGCGCCGTCCTGGGTCCAGTGACCGGTGTTGTGGGGCCGCATCGCCAGCTCGTTGACCAGCACGCGGCCGTCGGTCGTCTCGAACAGCTCCACGGCGAGCACCCCGGTGACGTCGAGCTCCCGGGCGACGGTCAGCGCGATCCGCTGCGCCTCGAGCGCCAGTGCGTCGTCGAGGTCGGGAGCCGGAGCGACCACCTCGTGACAGATGCCGTCGCGCTGGGTCGAGGCGACGACGGGGTACGACGCCGCCTGGCCGCTCGGCGAACGCGCCACCAGCGCCGCCAGCTCCCGGCGGAAGTCGACGCGCTCCTCGGCGAGCAGCCGCACTCCGGACGCCTCGGCGGTGGCGAACGGTTCACGGCACTCGTCGGGACCGGCCACGAACCACACCCCCTTGCCGTCGTACCCCCCTCGCGTCGTCTTGAGGACGCAGGGGAACCCGAACGCCTCGACGTCGGCGACGCTCGCGACCACGGCGTTGCGAGGGCACGGGATGCCGAGGGCGCCGAGCCGCTCCCGCATCACCGCCTTGTCCTGGGCGTGGACCAGCGCCTCGGGACCGGGGCGGACGGCGAGCCCGTCGCCAGCGAGCGCGTGGAGGTGCTCGGTGGGGACGTGCTCGTGGTCGAACGTCACCACCTCGCATCCCGCGGTGACCTCCCGCAGCGTGGCGAGGTCGCGGTAGTCGCCGACAAGGTGGTCGGGCACGACCTGCGCCGCGGAGACGCCCGCGGTCTCCGCGAGGAGCCGCAGGGAAAGGCCCATCGCAGCGGCGGGCTCGGCCATCATCCGGGCCAGCTGGCCGCCGCCGATCACCGCGACACGAGGAGCGGGTTCAGGCACGCAGAGAGATTAGTGCCCCGAGATCCAGCCGGGTCAGGCGAGGTCGAGACGGCGCGCCGGAGCGCTGACGTCCTCGGCCTCGAAGCGCAGCCCGCGGCCACGGACCGTCGTGATCAGCCGGGGCCGCCGGCTGTCGTCACCCAGCTTGCGGCGAACCCACCCGAGGTGGACGTCGATCGTCTTCGACGACGTCCAGAACGTCGTGTCCCAGACCTCGCGCATCAGCTCGTCGCGCGTGATCAGCTCGCCGGCTCGGGACATGAGGGCGTACAGGAGGTCGAACTCCTTGCGCGAGAACTCGATCTCGCGGTCGGCGAGCCAGACCCGACGGGTCGCCGGGTCGATGCGCACGTCCTGCACGGTCATCACGCTCTGAACGTAAGGAATCTGCCCGTCCTCGCGCGGCAGAACGCTGATAATTCATCCCTTTGGTCACTCAGGCATGGTCCAGGGCCACACGTTTCAGTGCCGACGCACGGTGAGTGGCTCGACCAGCCCGAAGCCGCGCACGGGTCGTGCCGGGAGGCGTCGGGTCTCGAACTGGTCGGGTGGCAGGAGGTCGGCCGTCTCCTGGTCGATGATGATGCGGTTGCGTCGGGCGACGCCGGTGAGCCGGGCGGCCATGTTGACCGGCGGCCCGAACACGTCACCGAGCCGCATCACGACCGCGCCGGTGGCCAGGCCGACCCGCACCTCCGGCATCCGCGGGTCGCGGCCGACGACGTCGATGATCCGCTCGGCGACGTCGTACGCCGAGATCGGGTCGTCGTGCACGAACAGCACCGAGTCGCCCAGGCTCTTGATCACGCGTCCGCGCTGGCTCGCGACCACGTCGGCGCACCGGGACTCGAAGATCTCCACGATGTCGCCGATCCGCTCCCGCGACACCTCGTTGGACAGCGCGGTGAAGGAGACGATGTCGGCGAACCCGACCGTCAGCTGGGTGGTGTTGAGGTCCGGCCTCGTTGGCAGCGAGCGCCTCGACCCGCGCGACCGCGGCCGCCAGGTGGCGCCGCCAGGCGTAGATCAGCAGCCGCTCGAACCGCGGATTGACGTCCTCGACCATCCGCAGCGCCGAGCCCGCACGCGAGCCGGTCGCCTCCTCGCCCTGCTCGAGCTCCTCCACGCGGTGCGCCAGCGTGGCGACCTCCCAGTCCGCGAGCCGCGCCATGGTCTGGCCGACACCGCGGGTGAGCATCACGGCCATGTCGAAGTCGATCGCGCCCGACTCGACGATGCCGGTCAGCGTCGAGACGGCATCGGCGTCGGCACGGTTGAACGCGATCTCGCTGCCGTGCTCGGGGAAGCCGAGCGCCCGCCAGAGCCGGCGCAGCTCCTCGATCGTGACCCCGGTCTCGGCCGCGACCTCGAGTGCACTGTGGACCGGGTCCTCGCCGAGGATGGCCCGCTCGAGCGAGACCGGGTCGTCGGGGGTCGGGTCAGGTGCCATCGTCCGTGCGGTGGTGGCCCGCCTGCCGGTCCAGCTCAGCGGACACGGTCTTCTGGACCTCCTCGACGCGCGGGATGTCGTGGAGCAGCACGTGACCGTGCTCGCTGGCGTCGGTGACCACGAGCGTGCCGCAGCCGAAGATCCGGTCGATCACGCCGATCTCGAAGTCGACGCCGCTGATCCGGTTGAGCGGGATGGTCCGCCCCTCCTTCGCGATCAGTCCCGACCGCTTCATGAAGCGCCGGTTGGTGAAGGTGTAGGTCGTGGTGGCCCAGGCGACGAGCGGCCGGACCACGAACCACAGGACCGCGAGCGCGGCCAGGACCCAGACCACGAGGTGCATGATGTCCGCCGCGTCTCCCGATCCCACACGTTGGACGAACGCGGCGATCGCGAGGAGCACGATCAGCGCGAGCAGCGGCGCCAGCAGCGCCTTGGGGTGCGTGCGCGTGGAGACGACGACGTTCTCGCCCTCGTTGAGGAGCTTCGGGTTGATGGCCACGGGCCGATCATGTCACTCGGCGGCGCGCACGTGCAGTACGTCGCCTGCCGCGACCGGGGTGCCCGCGACCACGAGCCGGCCGGTCTCGTCGACATCGGTGGCCTCGCCGGCCAGCTCGGTGCCGCCCGGCAGGCTGACCCGGACCGCGCGCCCCAGCGTCACGCACGCCTCCAGGTAGGCGCCGCGCACCCGCTCGCCGCCGCCGGCCGACCAGGCGTCGTACTCCTGGCGGAGGCGGGTCAGCAGGCTGATGAGCAGGGCGGTCCGGTCCGTGGAGCGGCCGGTCGCGAGGGCCACCGACGTCGCCGTCCGGACCGGCAGCTCGTCGGCGCTCTGACTGATGTTGAGCCCGATCCCGACCACCGCAGCGGGTCCCTCCGGCGTCTCCACCCGCTCGGCCAGGATCCCGGCCAGCTTCGCGTCGCCCACCATGACGTCGTTCGGCCACTTCAGCCCGGCCGGTACGCCGTGCTCGCGCAA
Organism: uncultured Actinomycetota bacterium; assembly: GCA_963804845.1. Taxonomy (GTDB): domain Bacteria; phylum Actinomycetota; class Actinomycetes; order Propionibacteriales; family Nocardioidaceae; genus Nocardioides. Next base: position 293,279 of record CAWDSA010000002.1, read on the forward strand.
CGCCCCGACCACGGCGATGCCGGCGACGAGCGGCAGCCACGGCCACTCGAGGCCGGTCCGCTCCGGGCGCAGCAGGGCCGAGAACGTCAGCGCCGCCCGGTCGGGCGTCTCCCAGGTGCGGTCGAGCCGGCCGCGGCCGGAGGTCTGGTGCTCGGTGACGATGACCAGCCACTCCGGCGCACCCTGGCGGGCGCGGTCAGCGACGAGCGCGTTGGTGGACCCGGCCCGCGGGACGACCTCGACGCCGTACGGCGTGAGGCGCTCGACGTCGAGAGGTGGGCGCGGGTCGGGAGCGGTCGGCACGGGGTCTAGATTGGCACGGGTGAGCGCACAGGCCAGCCCCGGCGAGGGCACGGACGTTCCCGACGACATCGACACCCACACCACCGAGGGCAAGCTCAAGGACCTCGAGCGGCGGCTCGACGAGGCGGTCCACGCCGGCTCGGCGAAGGCGGTCGAGAAGCAGCACGCCAAGGGCCGCAAGACCGCCCGCGAACGGATCGAGATCCTCTTCGACGAGGGCTCCTTCGTGGAGCTCGACGAGCTGGCGCGGCACCGGTCGACGGCGTTCGGGCTGGAGGAGAACCGCCCCTACGGCGACGGCGTGGTGACCGGCTACGGCACCATCGACGGCCGTCAGGTGTGCGTGTTCTCCCAGGACTTCACGATCTTCGGCGGCTCGCTCGGCGAGGTCTACGGCGAGAAGATCACCAAGGTCATGGACCTCGCCATCAAGACCGGCTGCCCGATCGTCGGCATCAACGAGGGCGCCGGTGCGCGGATCCAGGAGGGCGTGGTCTCGCTCGGCCTCTACGGCGAGATCTTCCGCCGCAACGTCCACGCGTCCGGAGTGATCCCCCAGATCAGCATGATCATGGGCAACTGCGCCGGCGGCCACGTCTACTCCCCCGCGGTCACCGACTTCACGATCATGGTCGACCAGACCTCCGCGATGTTCATCACCGGGCCCGACGTCATCAAGACCGTCACCGGCGAGGACGTCACCATGGAGGACCTCGGCGGCGCGCGCACCCACAACACCAAGTCGGGCAACGCCCACTACATGGGCGCCGACGAGGAGGACGCGCTCGAGTACGTCAAGGGGCTGCTGTCGTTCCTCCCCCAGAACAACCTCGACCCGTCGCCGTCGTACGACGAGGTCGCCGACTCGGACGTCACCGATCTCGACCGCTCGCTCGACGTGCTGATCCCGGACGGCGCCAACCAGCCCTACGACATGCACGACGTCATCACCGCCGTCCTCGACGACCAGGACTTCCTCGAGGTGCACGCGATGTTCGCGCCCAACATCATCGTCGGCTTCGGCCGCGTCGAGGGCAGCTCGGTCGGCGTCGTCGCCAACCAGCCGCAGCAGTTCGCCGGCACCCTCGACATCGACGCCTCCGAGAAGGCCGCGCGGTTCGTCCGGTTCTGCGACGCGTTCAACATCCCGGTGCTGACGTTCGTCGACGTCCCCGGCTTCCTGCCCGGCACCGACCAGGAGTGGGACGGCATCATCCGCCGCGGCGCGAAGCTGATCTACGCCTACGCCGAGGCCACCGTCCCCCTGATCACCGTCATCACCCGCAAGGCCTACGGCGGCGCCTACGACGTGATGGGCTCCAAGCACCTCGGCGCCGACATGAACGTGGCCTGGCCGACCGCCCAGATCGCCGTGATGGGCGCCCAGGGCGCGGTCAACATCCTCCACCGCAAGACGCTGAAGTCGGCCGAGGAGGCGGGCGAGGACGTCGAGGCGAAGCGCGCCGAGCTGATCGACGACTACGAGCAGACCCTGGCCAACCCCTACATCGCGGCCGAGCGCGGCTACGTCGACGCCGTCATCAGCCCCCACGAGACCCGGCTCGAGGTCGTCAAGTCCCTGCGGCTGCTGCGCTCCAAGCGCGAGATCCTGCCGGCCAAGAAGCACGGGAACATCCCGCTGTGAGCGAGTCGCACGATCAGCCGCTGCTGAAGATCCTCACCCCCGACACCACGCCGGAGGAGGTCGCCGCGATCGTCGCGGTCTTCGCCGCCCTCGGCTCGGCCGACGCACCGCCCGCTCGTCGTACGCCGGAGTGGAACCGCCCCCGCCGGCTCACCCGCACCACCCACCGCCACGGCCCCGACGGCTGGCGCTCCAGCAGCCTTCCCCGCTGATCCGACGTCGCGGCGTGTGCCTGAGAACGCCCCAGGGGTAGGTCTCAGGCACACGCCGCGCCACGATGGGGCCATGCGGAACACGATCACCGACGTCCCGGGCATCACGGTGGGGCAGGCGGAGCGGGTCGGGGACGGCTGGCTGACCGGCGTCACGGTGGTGGTGCCACCGCCGGGTGGCGCGGTGGCGGGGGTGGACGTCCGCGGCGGCGGGCCGGGCACCCGCGAGACCGACCTGCTCGACCCGCGCAACGTCGTGGACCGGGTCCACGCGGTGGTGCTGGCCGGCGGGTCGGCGCTGGGGCTGTGCTCGGTCGACGGGGTGGTGCAGCGGCTGCTGGCCGAGGGCACCGGCTTCCCGGTCGGGCCTGCGCCCCACGAGGTCGTCCCGATCGTCCCCGCCGCGGTGGTCTTCGACCTCGGCCGCGGCGGCACCTACGCCCACCACCCCGATGCCGACCTCGGCGCCGCGGCGTACGACGCGGCGGGCATCGACGTCGCCGAGGGGAGCCACGGGGCCGGGACCGGGGCCCGGGTCGGCGGGCTCAAGGGCGGGGTCGGGACCGCCTCGACCAGCCTGCCCGACGGGACGATCGTCGGGCGCGCTGGCCGTCGTCAACGCGGTCGGCTCCGCGGTCGACCCCGACACCGGCGAGCTCTGGGCCGCCCGCCACTGCGTCGCCGGCGACCTTCCCGGGCTGCGACGCCCCGACCGGAGCGACCTCGACGCCGCGCGGCAGCGGGCCGCCGAGCAGCCCGAGCCGCGACCGCCGCTGGCGACGACCCTCGTCGTGCGTCGCCACCGACGCGATCCTCACCAAGGCGCAGTGCCAGAAGGTCAGTGGCGTCGGCCATGACGGGCTGGCGCGTGCGATCAACCCCGTCCACACGATGTACGACGGCGACACGGTCTTCACGCTCGCGACCGGCGCCCGCCCGGCTCCGGACCCGGCGGCCTTCCACGCGCTGCTCACCGCCGCCGGCGACACGGTCACCCGCGCGGTCGCCCGCGGCGTGGTCAGCTGCCGGCGACCTGGGCGGGATGCGCTGCTACCGGTCCGCGTTCCCCAGCGCCTTCGACGCCTAGCCGTCGCGCAGTCGGGCTGCCTGCTTGGTGAGGTGGTGCCGCTCGGCCTCCGACGTGGCTTCCGACGCGGCCGTTGCGTAGAGGGTTCGGGCGGACGCGAGGTCTCCCGCCCGCTCGTGCAGCCACGCGGCGGCGGCGTTGCGTCGCGGCACCGTCGACGGGACCGGCTCGAGCGCACGAAGGCCGGCCAGCGCGCCGTCGGCCTCGCCCACCGCGACCGCACGGTTGAGGGCGACGACCGGGCTGTCGGTCAGCGCCAGCAGCTCGTCGTACCACTCGAGGATCTGGGTCCAATCGGTCTCGTCGGGGGTGGCGGCATCGCAGTGGAGCGCGGCGATCGCCGCCTGCGCCTGGTACTCCCCCAGCCGGTCCTGCGACAACGCGGCCTGCAGGATCTCGACGCCCTCGGCGACGAGCCCGGTGTCCCAGCGCGACCGATCCTGCTCGGTCAACGGGACCAGCGAGCCGTCATCGGCCCATCGGGCGGCGCGCCGCGCGTGGTGGAGCAGCATCAGTGCGAGCAGCCCGGCGACCTCGGGCTCGGTCGACGACGCGCGGCAGCTGGCGGGTCAGCCGGATCGCCTCGGCGGCGAGGTCGACGTCACCGGAGTAGCCCTCGTTGAAGATCAGGTAGAGCACTTTGAGCACGTCGCGGAGGTCGCCGGGCCGGTCGAGCCGTTGCTCGCCGACGGTCCGCTTGGCGCGGCTGATCCGCTGGGCCATCGTCGACTCCGGCACCAGGTAGGCCTCGGCGATCTGCCACGTGGTCAGGCCGCCGACGGCCCGCAGCGTCAACGCCACCGCGGACGACGCGGTCAGCGCCGGGTGGCAGCAGAGGAACAGCAGCAGCAGCGTGTCGTCGGCGTTCTCGGTCGGCCCAGGGGTCGGCTCGTCGTGCACCCGCTCCTCGCGGGCGCGCCGGGCCGACTCGGAGCGACGGGCGTCCAGGTACTTGCGCCAGGAGACGGTGACCAGCCAGCCGAACGGGTCGTCGGGCGGCGAGTCCGGCCAGCGCCGTACCGCCTCCACAAGCGCCTTCCTGCACGGCGTCCTCGGCCGCCGCGAAGTCGGCGCCGCGGCGGACGAGGACGCCCAGGACGCGGGGTCCGAGGTCCCGCAGCAGGTCCTGGGGCAGGTCGTTCACCCGTCGACGTTCGAGGGCGCCTCGAGGAACGGACGCACCTCGATCCACTCCTGGATCGGCTCACCCCCGCGACCGGGTGCGGACGAGAGGAAGGCCGCGGCCTCGTGGGCGCGCTCGACGGAGTCGACGTCGATCACCATCCAGCCGGCGATCAGGTCCTTGGTCTCCGCGAACGGGCCGTCGGTCACCGGCGGCCTGCCCTCGCCGTCGTACCGGACGAAGGTGCCGTCCGGGGACAGCGCCTGGCCGTCGACGTACTCGCCGCGCTCGCGCAGCGTGTCGGCGACGTGGCTCATGAACGCGAGGTGGGCCGAGATCTCCTCGGGAGTCCAGTCCTGCATGGGGATCGAGCCGTAGTCGGTGCGCTCGGGGCCGCCGCGGTAGTGCTTGAGCAGCAGGTACTTGGCCATGGTTCTCTCCTTGTCTCCGTCACCGACATCCTCGGCGATCACACCAGGGACGGAGCCGTCCCGCCGTTCTCGACATCACCAGGGGGCGGTCTGCCCGGGCTCGAGCCGCACCAGCCGGTCGAGCAGGTCACGGTCTGCCAGCGCACGCTCGAAACGCCGGCCGGTCTCGGGCAGCCACCGGGGCAGCCCGCCGAGCATGTCCTCGGGGCTGAACGTCCCCCAGTGGATCGGCAGCACGCGCGAGGCCGCCACCAGCTCCGCGGCCTCGGCCGCCCGCTCCTCGTCGAGGTGGCCGGCGCCGAGCGTCTTCCACCACCCGGAGATGGGTACGGCGGCCAGGTCGACCGGGCCGATGTCGACCATCTCGGGGAACAGGTCGGTGTCGCCGGCGAACCACAGCCGCGACCGTTCCCGGCGATCACGTAGCCGACGGCGGCCGCCTCTCGCCGGTCGACATGGCTGCGGAGCGGGCTGTGGTCGGCGTGCACGACCTCGATCCGCGCGCCGCCGCGCTCGACCACGTCGCCGGCGACGACCTCCTCGATCGTGGGCGAACCGACCTTCGGCAGGTGGACCGCCGCGCCCCGCGGGACGACAACCGTGGCTTCCGGCGAGGCCTCCAGCACGTAGCGGAGCGAGCGCTTGTGGAGGTGGTCGGCGTGGGAGTGGGAGATCAGCACGACGTCGGTGCGACGGACCGACTCGTCCGGCGGCGCCGTACGACGCCTCAGGTGGCCGAGCCGCTGCGTGAGCGCCGGGTCGGTCAGCACGCGCACCCCGGCCACCTCGACGAGCATGGTCGCGTGGCCGACCCAGGTGACGAGCGGCGGGCCGGCTATGGCTTGACCGCGATCACCCAGCATGGCGCCTCGAGCAGGATCCGCTGTGCGGTGCTGCCCATGATCAGCTTCCCCACCGGCGACCGGTGGCGCATCCCGATCACGATCACCGGGTCGTCGGCCTCGCGCGCCGCGTTCACCAGGTCCTCGGCGGCGTCGACGCCGACCTGCTGCCGCACCTCGTGGGCCACGCCGGAGTCGGCGAGCCGGGTCTCGAGCTGGGACAACGCCGACTCGCCCAGGTAGCGCTTGTCGACCAGCGCGTCGCCGCGCGAGGCGTTCAGCACCAGCAGCGATGTGCCGCGGCGACGCGCCTCCTCGATGCCGGCCGCGAGCGCCGCCTCGCCGTACTCGTCGGGGATGTAGCCCACCAGGACCGTCACGGTGCGACCTCCGTCTTCTCGTCGTCCGGGGTGCGGATCCGGCCGAGCGCGACCGGCACGACCAGCGCCAGCGCGATCAGGATGTAGACCACGATCGCGAGACTCTCGCTGAACAGGCCGCTCACGTCGCCGCTCGACAGGTCGAGCGCCTCGCGCAGCTTGACCTCCATCAGCGGGCCGAGGATGACCCCCAGGATCAGCGGCAGGACCGGGATGCCGAAGCGGCGGATGGTGAAGCCGATGCCGCCGAAGAACAGCAGCAGGCCCAGGTCGAAGGGGTCCTGCGCGACGGAGTAGGCGCCGAGCGTCGCGAAGAACAGGATGCCGGCGTAGAGCTGCGGCCGCGGGATCCGCAGCAGCTTGGCCCAGAGCGGCGCCAGCGGCAGGTTGATGACCAGCAGCAGCGCGTTGCCGATCAGCAGGCTGGCGAGCAGCGTCCACACCAGGTCGGGCTGCTCGTCCATGAGCGTCGGCCCCGGCTGGATGCCGTACGACGTGAGCGCGGCCAGCAGGATGGTGGCGGTCGCGGTCACGGGGAGACCGAGCGCCAGCAGCGGCACGAACATGCCGGCCGCACTGGCGTTGTTGGCCGCCTCCGGCCCGGCCACGCCCTCGATGGCGCCCTGGCCGAACTCGTCGTCCCCGCCGCGGCGTTTCGCGAGCTTCCGCTCGGTGATGTAGGACAGGAAGGTCGGCGTCTCGGCGCCGCCGGCCGGCACGGCGCCGAACGGGAAGCCGAGGGCGGTGCCGCGGAGCCACGGGCCGGCCGACCGGCGCCAGTCGTCGCGGCCCAGGAACGGCTGGCCGACGGGGATCACCTCGACCGGGTTGCGGCGCAGGTGGGCCGCCGTCCAGAAGGCCTCACCCAGTGCGAAGACGCCGACCGCCACGATCACGATCCCGACGCCGTCGGCGAGCTCCAGCGTGCCGAACGTGAGCCGCGCCTGGGCGGTGGAGTCGTCCATGCCGATGAGCCCGATGGTGAGACCCATGAAAAGTCCCGCGAACCCGCGGATCTTCGACTGGCCCAGCACGCTCGTGACCAGCACCAGCGACAGCAGCATGATCGCGAAGAACGTGGGAGCCCCGACCTTGACCGCCTGGGCGGCGAGCGCGGGCGTGAAGAACGCCACCAGCAGCGTGCCGATGGTGCCGGCGATGAACGAGCCGATGGCGGCCGTGGCGAGGGCCTGCGCGGCCCGGCCGCGCTTGGCCATCTTGTTGCCCTCGATGGCGGTCATGACCGAGGCCGACTCACCCGGAGTGTTGAGCAGGATCGAGGTCGTCGACCCGCCGTACATGCCGCCGTAGTAGATGCCCGCGAAGATGACCATCGACTCGGTGACGTCGAGCCCGTAGGTGATCGGCAGCAGCAGCGCGACGGCCATGGCCGGCCCGATGCCGGGCAGCACGCCGACGAACGTGCCGAGCAGGACGCCGATGGCGGCGTAGAGCAGCAGCTGCGGGGTGAAGGCGTTGGCGAAGCCGCCGGCGAGGAGGTCGAGGGTCTCCATCACAGGATCCCGTCCAGGATGCCGGCGGGCAGCGGCACGCCGAGGAACCAGAAGAAGTACCAGCTCGCCACCGACATCACCGCGCCGACGATCAGGTCACCGACGAGCGACTTGCTGCCGAGTGCCCACGCGGCGCCCGCGAACAGCAGCGCTCCAGTGACCGCCCAGCCGATCAGGTTCACCAGCAGCAGGTTGAGGACCAGGATCCCGACCAGCTTGAGGACGGTCGTCCAGTCGGCCGGCGAGGTCAGGTCGACGTCCTCGCCCTCCTCGCCCTGGGCGACGTCGCCGCGGGCGGTCGCGACCGCGAGCAGCACCGCGATGACACACATGCCGGTCCCGATCATGTAGGGGAAGACGCGCGGGCCGATCGGGTCGCCGAAACCGACGTTGAGGCCGCTGGCGTCGATGATCGTCCAGACGCCGACGACCAGCAGCGCGAGGGCGAGGCCGTACTGCGCCTTGTCGACCTTCGGCTTCGTCTCCACCTTCTCGCTCACAGCAGCCCCAGTTCTTCCAGGGTCCCGGAGACCCGTTGGTCCTGCTCGTCGATGAACTGCGCGAAGTCGTCGCCGGTCTTGAAGTCGTCAGTCCAGCCGTACTCCTCCAGCCTCGCCTGCCACCCGGGGCTGTCGTGCATCGTCTCGAGGTAGCCGATCAGCTCCTCGGTGCGCTCCTCGCTGATCTCCGGCGGGGCAAGCACTCCGCGCCAGTTGAGGAAGACCAGGTCGATGTCGGACTCGACGAGCGTCGGCACGTCGGCGAACTGGCTGCTCTCGGGATAACGCTCATCGCCCGACACCGCCAGGACGCGCAGGTCGCCCTCTTCGACGTAGCCGGCGAACTCGGCGAGCCCGGAGAACCCGACCCCGATCTTCTCGCCGAGCAGCGCGGTCGTCAGCGGCCCGCCGCCGTCGTACGACACGTAGTTGACGTCGTTGGGGTCGATCCCGAGCTCGGCCGCGAGCTGCATCGGGAAGAGGTGGTCGGGACCGCCGGGCGACGAGCCGCCGCCGATCGGGATCGAGCCCGGGTCGGCCTTCCACGCCTCGGCGAAGTCCTCGACCGTCTGGTACGGCGAGTCGGCGGCGACCAGGATGCCCTCCGGCTCGCTCATCAGCTGCGCCAGCGGGGTGCCGTCGCTGACGTCGTACTCGCTCGCGAAGGAGTAGGTCGACCCCACGACGCCGAGCCCGACGGTCATCATCGTGTTCTCGTCGCCGGCCCGGCCCATCAACGAGGTCATCGCACCGGCACCACCGGCGCCGACGATGTTGTCGACCGTGAACGAGCCGCCGGTGATGTCGTCCTCCTCCATCACCTCCACCGCCTCGCGGCCGGTCTGGTCGTAGCCGCCCCCGGCACTGTTGGGGATGATCATCAGCAGGTCGCGGCTGTCGTCGCCGCGGGTGACTCCGCAGCCCGCCATCGCGACGACCAGCAGCAGGGTGCCGACGATCCGACCGGTTCGGCGGAGATCCGAGTGATGTCGCACCTTTGTCATCGTGCCGTGCCGAGAACTCGGTGTCGAGGATCGCGTCCCTCCATCTAGGGTCGGTCGGGTGACCGAACGACACGTGGATGCCATCGCCGAACGCTACGTCGAGGAGTTCGTCGCCCTCGACCCGATCACCGCCACCTACATCGGGGTCGACGGCCACGATGATCGGCTGACCGACCTGTCCCCCGACGGCTACTCGGCGCGCGAGGAGCTGGCGCGCAAGGCCCTCGCCGAGGCGCGGGACGCGAGCCCTGCCGACGACCGCGAGGCGGTGGCCCGCGACGCGTTCCTCGAGCGGCTCGGGCTGGAGGTCGAGATGGCCGACGCCGGAGAGCTCCGCAGCCGGATCTCGGTCGTCTACAGCGACCTCCACACGGTCCGCCAGGTCTTCGACCTGATGCCGAAGGAGGGCGAGCAGGGCTGGTCCGACGTCGACAGCCGGCTCGCCGCGGTCCCGACGGCCCTCGGGCAGCTTCGTACGACGTTGCGCGAGGAGGCGGCCCGGGGACGGGTCTGCGCCGCGCGGCAGTACCGCGAGGTGGCGATCCAGGTCGCCGGCTGGACCGGACGCAGCGGGACCGGCGGCGACATGCTCGGCACCATGGTCGCCGACTGTGACGTGGAGTCGCTCAAGCCGCAGCTCGAGCGCAGCGCCGCCGCGGCCAACGCGGCCTTCGAGGAGTTCGGCACCTTCCTCGAGCAGGAGATGGTGCCGCTCGGTGCGGATCGCGATGCCGTGGGCCGTGATCGCTACGCCCTCCACTCCCGCGACTCGCTCGGCGCCACCGTGGATCTCGAGGAGACCTACGCCTGGGGCTGGGAGGAGCTGAAGCGGCTCTCCGACGACATGGCCGCGACCGCCGACCGGATCCTGCCGGGGGCGTCGCGCGACGAGGCGGTCGCCCACCTCGAAGCCGATCCGGCGCGCCGGATCGAGGGCCGCGAGGAGTTCCGCGACTGGATGCAGGACCTCGCCGACCGGACCCTCGACGAGCTCGCCGACGTCCACTTCGACATCCCCGAGCCGGTGCGACGCATCGAGTGCCGCCTGGCTCCCACGAACGACGGCGGGATCTACTACACGGGCCCGTCGGAGGACTTCAGCCGTCCTGGGCGGATGTGGTGGTCCGTACCGGACGGGATCGACGTCTTCTCGCCGTGGCGCGAGACGACGACGGTGTTCCACGAGGGCGTGCCGGGTCACCACCTCCAGGTCGGCCAGACCTTCTACCGCCGCGAGGTGCTGAACCGCTGGCAGCGGCTGATGTGCTGGGTCAGCGGCCACGGCGAGGGCTGGGCGCTCTACGCCGAGCGGCTGATGGACGAGCTCGGCTACCTCGACGACCCGGCCGACCGGCTCGGGATGCTCGACGCGCAGGGCTTCCGGGCGGCCCGGGTGATCGTCGACATCGGGATGCACCTGGAGCTCGAGATCCCCCGCGACAACCCGTTCGGCTTCCACCCCGGCGAGCGGTGGACGCCCGAGCTCGGTTTCGCGTTCATGCGCGAGAACTCCGCCGAAGACGACGCGATGCTCCGGTTCGAGGTCAACCGCTACCTCGGCTGGCCGGGCCAGGCGCCGTCGTACAAGGTCGGCGAGCGGATCTGGCTCGACGCCCGAGCCCAGGCGCAGGAGCGGGCCGGCGACGCCTTCGACCTCAAGGCCTTCCACCGGCAGGCCCTCGACCTCGGCTCGCTGGGACTGGAGCCGTTGCAGCAGGCCCTGGCCCGACTGTGACAAGGCTCGTCCTCGCCTCGGCCTCGCCGGCGCGGCTGGCGACGTTGCGCTCGGCCGGCATCGAGCCGGTCGTGGTCGTCTCCGGCGTCGACGAGTCGCAGCTGGTCGACCTGCCGCCCGCGGAGCTCGCGCTGCAGCTGGCCGAGCTGAAGTGTGCCGCGGTCGCGACCCGCTCCTCCCTTTCCTCGGGCGCGCTCGTCCTCGGCTGCGACTCCGTCCTCGAGCTCGACGGGGACGCGCTCGGCAAGCCGACCGACGCCGCCGACGCCGTACGCCGCTGGCAGTCGATGCGCGGACGCGCCGGCCTCCTCCACACCGGCCACTGCCTGCGCGACACCACGACCGGTCACGTCGCCGCCGCGACCGGCTCCACCACGGTCCACTTCGCGGACCTCTCCGACGCGGAGATCGCGGCGTACGTCGCCACAGGTGAGCCGCTCCACGTCGCCGGCGCCTTCACCGTCGACGGGATCGGCGGCGCGTTCGTGACCCGGATCGAGGGCGACCACCACAACGTGGTCGGCCTCAGCCTCCCCCTCCTCCGCGACCTCGTCGCCGAGCTCGGCCACTCCTGGCCCGACCTGTGGGCTGAGGTTTCTGGGTAACGGACCTTGCATGTCGCTCCTGCGCCGTTACAACGGGGAGGGAGCGACATCAGGGGCCCGTTACCCGACCTTGTCGCGCTCGGCTTCCTGCTCGCGGTTGGGGAAGACGAACGCCCGCCAGGCGAAGAAGCGGGTGACGAAGCCGAGGAAGAGGCCCACCACGTTGGCGGCGATGTTGTCGGCGAGCGCGCTGTCGTTGTTGAACACGTTGCGGCTGATCCACAGGCAGGTCACCGGGATCACCAGGCTGACCCAGCTGATCAGGAAGAAGGCCACCACGCCACCGGCGAACCCGGCGGTGTCACGCCCCCGGAACGCCCATGACCGGCTGAGCCAGTAGGTCAGCAGGGTCGAGAGCACGTTGGCGATCACGAACCCCGTGATCACGTGCGCGCCGAGCAGCGGCTCGTCGTACCCGGGGTCCCAGTGGACCAGGGTGTTGAAGAGCAGGAAGGCGGCGATCGAGGAGATCGTCCCGGCGACGGCGGATCTGCTGAACTCCCCCGCGAGCCGCTGCCACTGTGGCGTCACGCGGCAAGGCTAGCGGCCGGGGCAGCGAGGCTGCCGCAGGTGCTCACCGCAAAGGTCACTCCACCGGCAGGCCGAGGCCGCGGGCGATGAGCATCCGCTGCACCTCGCTGGTGCCTTCACCGATCTCGAGCACCTTGGCGTCGCGGTAGAAGCGGACGACGGGGTACTCCTCCATGAAGCCGTAGCCGCCGAAGACCTGCGTCGCGATGCGCGTGCCGGTGACGGCCGACTCGGTCGCGTAGAGCTTGGCGACGGCGGCGGCCTGCTTGAAGTCCTTGGTCGAGACCGCGTGTCCCGCCTCCATGGCGTCCTTCATCGCGGCCGCCTTGTAGACCAGCATCCGCGACGCGTCGAGCATCACCTGGAGATCGGCGATCTGGAAGGCGAGCCCCTGCTTGCGTCCGATCGGTACGCCGAACGTCTGCCGCTCGCCGGCGTACTGCACCGACATGTCGAGGCAGGCCTGGAGGCAGCCGACGGCGAGGGCCGCGATCGCGACCCGACCGTCGTCGAGGGTGGCGAGGAACTGGGCGAAGCCCCGACCGCGGTCGCCGAGCAGGTTGGCCTCGGGGACCCGGCAGTCGTCGAACGACAGCGGGTGGGTGTCGGAGGCGTGCCAGCCGAGCTTGTCGTAGGCCTTCTCGGCGGTGAAGCCGAGGGTGTCGGCCGGGACGATGATCGCGGAGATCTCGGGCTTGCCGCCCTCGGCCTCGCCGGTCTTGGCGGTCACCGTCACGCACGAGGTGAGGTCGGAGCCGGAGTTGGTGATGAACTGCTTGGCGCCGTTGACGACCCACTCGCCGTCGGTGAGCACCGCCTTGGTCCTGGTCGCGCCCGCGTCGGAGCCGGCGCCGGGCTCGGTGAGGCCGAAGCCGGCCAGCTTGTCGCCCGCGACCAGCTCGGGCAGCCAGGTCTGCTTCTGCTCGTCGGTGCCGTAGGTGAGGATCGGGTTGATGCCGAGGCCGACCGCGGCCTCGAGCGTGATGCCCATCGACTGGTCGACCCGGCCGATCTCCTCGATCGCGAGGCAGAGGCTGGTGAACCCGCCGTCCTCGCCGGCCAGCCCCGCGCCGCCGTACTCCTCCGGGGCGGTGAGCCCCATCAGCCCGAGCTGGCCCATCTTCTGCACGACGTCGACGGGGAAGTGGTGGTCGCGGTCCCACTGCGCGGCGTGGGGCGCGATCTCCTTCTCGGCGAAGTCGCGGACGGTACGGCGGAACTGCTCGTGCTCGGCAGACAACTCAAAACTCATGGAGGCGACTCTACCGCCGTTGGTTAGCGATTGTTAACCAACGGCGGTAGCCACCCGACGGTGGAGGCCTGCGCCAGGCCGGTGCAGTCCCGGCCTGGCGCAGGGTCAGACCCCGGTCGTCGCGGAGATGAAGCTGCGGATCGAGGCGTTGTTGACCTCGCCGTAGACGCCGGGAAACATCGGGGTGGCGCAGCCGAGGCCGTAGCTCACGATGCCGACCTGGGTGACCCGGCCGGCGACGGTCCCGAAGAGGGGGCCGCCGGAGTCGCCCTGGCAGGAGTCTCCGCCCAACGTCTCGGCGCAGAGCTCGGAGTCGGGCTGGAAGCCCGAGTTGGTCGTGCAGTTGGCGTCAGCCACGGCGGAGACGTCGACCGACTTGAGGTCCGCCGGGATGATCGGGCGAGCCGAAGAACTCGGTGCCCCAGCCGGCCACGGTCAGCGGCGCGCCGTCGGCCTCCAGGCTGTCCTCGCCGACCGCGGTCAGCGCGATGCTCGGGGAGGCGATGTCGGCGGTCACGTGGACCAGCGCGGCATCGAAGGTGCCGGTGTCGGCGTAGTCGGGGTGGACCACGATCCGGTCGACGCTCAGCGTCTGGCCGGTGGAGAGGTCATCGATGTTCGTCCGCCCGACACCGACCTGGATCTCGCCCGGTGCCGTTCCCTGCAGGCAGTGCGCCGCGGTGAGCACCCAGCGGTTGCTGATCACCGAGCCGCCGCAGAAGTGGCCGGAGGTGCCGTCCTGGCCCTTCGACTGGATCGAGGCCATGAAGGGGAACTCGCCCTCGCTGGCCGTCGAGCCACCGACGATGGCCTCGGCCGGCGACACGGCGAGCGCACCTCCGGCGAGCAGGACCGCGGCGGCGGTGAGGCGGGACGCGAAGCGGACGAACGAGCGCACAGGAGGGCCTTTCGCAGGGGGTGTGTGGCCTTCCCAACGAGCCACGGTGGCCCGGGTTACCCGCGCTGCGCGGACCGATAGTCTGCCGGGGTGCCTGAGACGACACCGCTCCAGAAGGTCCTGATCGCCAACCGCGGCGAGATCGCCGTACGCGTGATCCGTGCGTGCAAGGACAGCGGGATCGGGAGTGTCGCGGTGTACGCCGAGCCGGACCGTGACGCGGTCTTCGTCCGGATCGCCGACGAGGCCCACAGCCTCGGCGGCGCCACGCCCGCCGACTCCTACCTCGACATCGAGAAGATTCTCGACGTCGCCAAGAAGTCCGGCGCCGACTCCGTCCACCCGGGCTACGGGTTCCTCGCCGAGAACGCCGACTTCGCCCAGGCCGTCCTCGACGCCGGGCTGATCTGGATCGGCCCGCCGCCGAGCGCGATCGAGAACCTCGGCGACAAGGTCAAGGCGCGCCACATCGCCGAGAAGGTCGGCGCGCCGCTGGCGCCCGGCACCAAGGACCCCCTCGAGAACGCCCAGGAAGCCGTGACCTTCGCGGAGGAGAACGGACTGCCGATCGCGATCAAGGCCGCCTTCGGCGGCGGCGGTCGCGGGCTCAAGGTCGCCCGGGAGATGTCGGAGGTGGAGGACGCCTTCGAGTCGGCGGTCCGCGAGGCGGTCGGCGCCTTCGGTCGCGGCGAGTGCTTCGTCGAGAAGTTCCTCGACCAGCCGCGTCACGTCGAGACCCAGTGCCTCGCCGACCAGCACGGCAACGTCGTGGTCGTCTCCACCCGCGACTGCTCGCTCCAGCGCCGCCACCAGAAGCTGGTCGAGGAGGCGCCGGCGCCGTTCCTCTCGGACGACCAGGTCGCCCGGCTCTACGAGGCGTCGAAGGCGATCCTGCGCGAGGCCGGGTACGTCGGGGCCGGCACCTGCGAGTTCCTCGTGGCCAAGGACGGCACGATTTCGTTCCTCGAGGTCAACACCCGACTCCAGGTCGAGCACTGCGTCTCCGAGGAGGTCACCGGGATCGACCTGGTCCGCGAGATGTTCCGCATCGCCGCCGGCGAGGAGCTCGGCTACGACGACCCCGAGGTCCGCGGCCACTCGATCGAGTACCGGATCAACGCCGAGGACGGCGGCGCCAACTTCATGCCCGCACCCGGCACGCTCACCGCGTGGAGCCCTCCGCAGGGGCCCGGCGTACGCCTCGACGGCGGCTACGAGAACGGCGAGACGATCCCGGGCTCGTTCGACTCGCTCATCGCGAAGCTGATCGTCACCGGACGCGACCGCACCCAGGCGCTGGAGCGCTCGCGCCGTGCCCTCGACGAGTTCGTCGTCGACGGCATGCCGACCGTGATCCCGTTCCACCGCGCGGTGGTCGACGACCCGGCGTTCATCGGTGACGGGTCCACGTTCGAGGTCTACACGACCTGGATCGAGACCGACTTCGACAACCAGATCGAGCCCTACGCGGGCGACAGCGCCGAGGCCGAGGAACCCGCCGAGCGGCAGCGGGTGACCGTGGAGGTCGGCGGCAAGCGGATCGAGGTCGTGCTGCCCGGCGGTCTCGGCGGGCTCGCCACGGGCGGTGGCGGCGGAGCGAAGAAGCCGAAGCGGTCCGGCGGCAAGAAGGCCGGCGCCGCGGCCTCCGGCGACGCGGTGACCAGCCCGATGCAGGGCACGATCGTCAAGGTCGTCGTCGAGGAGGGTCAGGACGTCGCTGAGGGCGACACCGTCGTCGTCCTCGAGGCGATGAAGATGGAGCAGCCACTGAAGGCCCACAAGGCCGGCACCGTCACCGGCCTCCAGGCCGAGGTCGGCGCCACCGTCACCAGCGGCGCGGTGATCTGCGAGCTCAAGGATTGACCAGCGCCCTCGCGCACCCGCCTTCTAGGCTCGGGGCGTGACGAAGCTCCGCGAACCCTCCGAGCGGGTCAGCCCGCGCGCCCGCCTGATGTGGACCCTGGGCGCGCTGGCCAACAGCCTGTTCATGTTCGGCGTCCTGCTGGCGGTGGCCCTCGTGTGGGAGCCGTTCGACGTGAGCTGGTGGGTGCATCGTCCTGGTCGGGCTGCTCTTCCTCGGCTACACGCTCCTCATGCCGCGCTGGCGCTACGCCGTCCACCGCTGGGAGGCGACCGAGTCGGCCGTCTACACCCAGACCGGCTGGTGGAGCATCGAGCAGCGGATCGCGCCGATGTCGCGGATCCAGACCGTCGACTACGAGGAGGGGGCGTTCGCGCGGCTCTTCGGCCTCGCGTCGGTCACCGTCACGACCGCCTCGGCCGCGGGCGCGCTCGCGATCGTCGGCCTGGACAAGCGGCTCGCCCGCGAGCTGGTCGAGCAGCTGACCCGCCGCGCCGACGCCGTACCGGGCGACGCCACGTGAGCGATCCCCTGAACCAGCCGGCGCCGGCCGAGCCCCCGCCAGAAGAGACACCGTGGCAGCGGCTCGACCGGCGGATGCTGCTGGTCCACCCCGTCCGTGAGCTGATGCGCTTCCTGCCGGCCCTGATCGGCATCTTCCTGGCCGGCGCCGCGACCGATCGCGGCGGCTGGTGGTTCCAGCTGGCCGCCGTGATCCTCCCGATCGCGCTCGGGCTGGCCCGCTACTTCACGACCCGCTACCGCATCCACGCCGACCGCGTCGAGCTCAAGCGCGGGCTGCTCAGCACCCACATCCTCTCGACGCCGCTCGACCGAGTTCGTACGGTCGACCTGTCCGCGTCGCCGATCCACCGGCTCCTCGGGCTCGCGACGGTCCGGATCGGCACCGGCACCGCCGCCAAGCTCGGCGAGGAGGGCCTCGACCTCGACGGCCTGCCCTCCGCCCGTGCTCGCGCACTCCGCGGCCAGCTGCTGTCCTCGATCGCTTCACCCGCCCCGCCTGCCGAGGACGGCGCGGCTCCGGTGCCGGTCGCCGGCGGTGAGCGCCTCGTGGCGAGGTTCGAGCCGGGCTGGCTGCGCTACGCGCCGTTCACCTCCGCCGGTCTCGTGCTCGTCGCCGGTGTCCTCGGGGTCGGCAGCCAGGTCGTCGAAGGGCTCGGCGTCTTCGACGACGTCGACGGTGAGGCGATCGACGAGACGGTGACCAGTCTCGGCGCCCTCGTCGTCCTCCCCGGCCTCCTGGTCGCGGTCGCCGTCCTGGCGGCGGCCTTCTCGGTCCTGGGCTACCTCGTCAGCAACGGCAACTTCGCGCTCAGCCACACCACTCCCGACGGCTCCTGGCACGTACGACGCGGGCTGCTCACCACGCGGGAGACGAGCCTCGACGACGACCGGCTGCGAGGGGTCGCGCTCGGCGAGCCGTGGGGGCTGCGGATCGTCAGGGGCGGCCGGCTCAGCGCGATCGTCACCGGGCTCGATCGCAGCGAGTCCGGCAGCTCGGCGCTCCTGCCGCCGACACCGCGGGGCCTGGTCGAACGGGTCGCCGGCGACGTGGTCGGCACGACCGAGCCGGTGCTCGCTCCGCTCGCCGACCACGGACCCCGCGCGCGGACCCGCCGCTACACCCGGGCGCTCGTGCCCGCCGCCGTCGTCGCCGTGGTGCCCGTCGTCGTCGCGGTCGCCACCGGCCTCGGCTGGCTCGCCGTCCTCGCGGTCATCCCGCTGCTGCTCGCCCTCGGCCTGGGCGTCGACCGCGCCCGCTCCCTCGGTCACGCACTGGTCGGCGAGTGGCTGGTCGCACGGTCCGGCAGCCTGACCCGCAAGCGCGAGCTCCTCGCCACCGACGCGATCATCGGCTGGAACGTCCGCAGCAGCTGGTTCCAGCGCCGCGCCGGCCTGGTCACCCTCGTCGCCACCACCGCCGGCGGCAGCCAGTCGATCACCGTCCTCGACGTACCCTCCCCCGCCGCCGTCGACCTCGCCCGCGCCGCCGTGCCCGGCCTGCTGGAGCAGTTCGCCGCCAGGCCTCCTCGCTAGCAGTCGCCGCGCTCCACGCTGCGACAGACGTCCTTCCCGCCCTTGCCGATGGCGGCGTCGGTGCCGCCGCCGCCGTCGAGCAGGTCATCGCGGGTGGTGCCGGTGATCTGGTCGGAGCCGCCGCCCATCCGGGCGCGCAACGGGCCGCCCTGGATCGCCCACACCCGCTCGGCCGCGGGGCCACCGACAAAGCTCCAGCGCAGCGAACCGATGAGGCGGTGTCCCTCGAAGCCGTCGATGGTCCCCGTCGCCGGGACGTCGCCCGAGGCGCTGGTGACGCCGGTCCGGTAGTCGATCGTGAACCGCACGCGCGGCGACTGCCCGCCCAGCAGTGACCCGTAGAAGGCGATCGCGTCGTCGCCCGAACCACCCCGCGCATCGGCACCGCGGCCGGGAGCGACGTTCTGCCCGAGGTAGTCGGCGCCCGGACCCAGGTCGACCGTGGTCGGACTGCTGCTGAACGCCTCGACGAAGTCGGCGCCGCGGCCGGTGCTGATCTGGTCGCGGCCGGCCAGGCTGGAGACCAGGTCGCTGCCGGGGCCGGTCTCGACGACGTCGCGCCCCTCCGCGCCTCCCAGCCCGTCCGGGTAGACGAGGTCGACGCCGTCGCCGGTCGAGATCGTGTCGGACCCGGCGCCGGCATAGACCCGGTCGGTGCGCGACGAGCCGGTGATGGTGTCGGCGTACGGCGACCCGAGGACTCCGTGTGCGGGGCCGAGGACGATCTTGTCGGCGCCCTCGCCGGTGGCGATGCCGATGCCGGCCTTCCTCGTGCCCGACAGATCGATCACGACCCGCCGAGGAGACTCGGCCCAGGAGTAGGTGTCGGGCCGGCGGCGGTGGTGCACGCTCCGGGTGTCCCTGCCGCCGTCGAGCCGGTCGTCGCCCGCGCCGCCGACCAGCACGTCGCCGACCAGGTAGGTCCCGGCCGGCCCGTCGGCCTGCTTGTCGAGGCCGCCGAAGAGGCGGTCGTCGCCGCCGCCGCCGACCAGCCGGTCGGTGCCCGGCCCGCCACAGATCACGTCGTCGCCGCCGAGCCCGTCGATCACGTCATCGCCGCCGAGGCCCACGATCACGTCGGCCCTCATGGTCCCGCTGAGCCTGTCGGAGCCGTTGCTGCCGACCACCGTGGCCGCGCGGTCGTCACAGCGGGGCGGCCCGGCCGCGATCGTGCCGGGCACGACGCTGACGAGGGGGATCGCGAGCAGGAGGGGGATGACCCTGCGGAGGGCGCGCATCAGAGACTCCAGACAGGTTGGGTGACCGCACCCATGATCACCCGAGGAGGCCGCCCATCCCGGCCTCTGAACCGGCCCGGCGAGTCGCGCGCGCGGCCTCGATAGCCTCGGCGCATGTTCTCCAAGGTTCTCGTCGCCAACCGCGGCGAGATCGCGATCCGCGCGTTCCGCGCCGCCTACGAGGTCGGCGCGCGGACGGTCGCGGTGTTCCCCCACGAGGATCGCGGGTCCGAGCACCGGCTGAAGGCCGACGAGGCCTACGAGATCGGCGAGCGCGGCCACCCGGTCCGCGCCTACCTCGACCCCGAGGCGATCGTCGACGTCGCGGTCCGCTCCGGCGCCGACGCGGTCTACCCGGGCTACGGCTTCCTGTCGGAGAACCCCGCGCTCGCCGAGGCCTGCGCCAACGCCGGCATCACGTTCATCGGCCCGACCTCCGAGGTGCTCACCCTCACCGGCAACAAGGCCCGCGCGATCGCCGCGGCCGAGGCCGCCGGCGTACCCACGCTGGCGAGCGTCGAGCCGTCGACGGAAGCCGACGCGCTGATCGAGGCCGCCGGCGAGCTGACGTATCCGCTGTTCGTGAAGGCCGTCGCCGGCGGCGGCGGACGCGGCATGCGGAAGGTCGACCAGCGTTCCGGTCTGCGAGAAGCCATCGATGCCTGCATGCGCGAGGCGGAGGGCGCGTTCGGCGACCCGACCGTGTTCATCGAGCAGGCCGTCGTCGACCCGCGCCACATCGAGGTGCAGGTCCTGGCCGACGGCGAGGGCAACGTGATCCACCTCTTCGAGCGCGACTGCTCGGTGCAGCGGCGCCACCAGAAGGTCATCGAGATCGCGCCCGCACCCAACCTCGACCCGGACCTGCGGGACCGGATGTGCGCCGACGCGGTGCGATTCGCGCGAGAGATCGGCTACCGCAACGCCGGCACGGTGGAGTTCCTGCTCGACCCGAACGGGCACTACGTCTTCATCGAGATGAACCCGCGGATCCAGGTCGAGCACACGGTGACCGAGGAGGTCACCGACGTCGACCTCGTCCAGGCCCAGCTGCGGATCGCGTCCGGCGAGACGCTCGCCGACCTCGGCCTCAGCCAGGAGTCCGTGCGGCTGCGCGGGGCCGCGCTGCAGTGCCGGATCACGACCGAGGACCCGGCCAACAACTTCCGCCCCGACACCGGCCGGATCACGACGTACCGCTCCCCCGGCGGCGCCGGCGTCCGCCTCGACGGGGGTACGACGTACTCGGGTGCCGAGGTGTCCGCCCACTTCGACTCGATGCTCGCCAAGCTCACCTGCCGCGGCCGGACGTTCGACATCGCGGTCGCCCGGGCGCGGCGGGCGGTCGCGGAGTTCCGGGTGCGTGGGGTCTCCACGAACATCCCGTTCCTGCAGGCGGTGCTCGACGACCCCGACTTCGCGGCCGGCGGCGTCACGACGTCGTTCATCGAGACCCATCCCCAGCTGCTGACGGCGCGCGGTGTGGGCGACACCGGCACCAAGCTGCTCACCTACCTCGCCGACGTGACCGTCAACCAGCCGCACGGCGAGGCGCCGGTGGACCTCGACCCGGCGACCAAGCTGCCGGACCTCGACCTGCGGGTGCCCGCACCCGACGGCACCCGCCAGCTGCTGCTCGAGGTCGGGCCCGAGGAGTTCGCCCGGCGGCTCCGGGCGCAGGACCGGGTCGCGGTCACGGAGACCACGTTCCGCGACGCCCACCAGTCGCTGCTGGCCACCCGGGTCCGCACCCGCGACCTGGTCGCCGTCGCCGGCCACTCCGCGCGGATGACGCCCGAGCTGTGGTCGCTCGAGGCCTGGGGCGGGGCGACGTACGACGTGGCGCTGAGGTTCCTGGCCGAGGACCCGTGGGAGCGGCTGGCCGCGCTGCGCCAGGCGGCGCCCAACATCTGCCTGCAGATGCTGCTGCGCGGCCGCAACACGGTCGGCTACACGCCGTACCCCACCGAGGTGACGCGGGCGTTCGTGCAGGAGGCGGCCGAGACCGGGATCGACGTGTTCCGGATCTTCGACGCGCTCAACGACGTCGAGCAGATGCGGCCGGCGATCGAGGCGGTGCGCGACACGGGGACGACCGTCGCCGAGGTCGCGCTCTGCTACACCGGCGACCTGTCCAACCCTGGCGAGGAGCTCTACACGCTCGACTACTACCTCGCCCTGGCCGAGCGGATCGTCGACGCCGGTGCCCACGTGCTGGCGATCAAGGACATGGCCGGCCTGCTGCGGGCTCCTGCCGCGCGGACGCTGGTCACCGCGTTGCGCGACCGGTTCGACCTGCCGGTCCACCTCCACACCCACGACACCCCCGGCGGCCAGCTCGCGACGCTGGTCGCCGCGATCGAGGCGGGCGTGGACGCGGTCGACGCCGCCAGCGCTCCCATGGCCGGTACGACGTCGCAGCCGTCGCTGTCCGCGCTGGTGGCCGCCACCGACCACTCGCCCCGCGAGACCGGGCTCTCGCTGGACGCGCTGTTCGAGCTGGAGCCCTACTGGGAGGCGACCCGCCGCGTCTACGCGCCGTTCGAGTCGGGCCTGCCGTCGCCGACCGGCCGCGTCTACACCCACGAGATCCCCGGCGGCCAGCTCTCCAACCTGCGCCAGCAGGCGATCGCACTGGGGCTGGGCGAGAAGTTCGAGCAGATCGAGGACATGTACGCCGCCGCCAACCGGATCCTCGGCAACGTGGTGAAGGTGACCCCGTCGTCCAAGGTCGTCGGCGACCTCGCCCTCCACCTGGTCGCCGTCGGGGCCGATCCCACGGCGTTCGCTGACGAGCCGTCGAAGTTCGACATCCCCGACTCGGTCATCGGCTTCCTCAACGGCGAGCTCGGCGACCCGCCCGGTGGCTGGCCGGAGCCGTTCCGCACCAAGGCGCTGGAGGGGCGCACCTGGAAGGCGCCCGCCGAGTCGCTCGACGACGACGCGCGCGCCGGGCTCGAGGGCGGGCCGACCTCGCGGCGCCGTACCCTCAACCGGCTGTTGTTCCCGGGACCCACGAAGGACTTCGAGGAGGCGCGGGAGACCTACGGCGACGTCTCCGTCCTCCCCACCCTCGACTACCTCTACGGGCTGCGGCCCGGCGACGAGCACTCCGTCACCATCGGCGAGGGCAAGACCGTGCTGTTCGGGCTGGAGGCGATCAGCGAGCCCGACGAGCGCGGCTTCCGCACCGTCCTGGCGACCATCAACGGCCACATGCGCCCGGTCTCGATCCGCGACACCTCCGTCTCCGCCGAGGTCGCCGCCGCAGAGAAGGCGGACACGTCCCAGCCGGGCCAGGTCGCCGCTCCCTTCCAGGGCGCCGTCACGCTGGTCGTCGACGAGGGCGACTCCGTGTCCGCCGGCGACACCGTCGCCACCATCGAGGCCATGAAGATGGAGGCCGCCATCACCTCCCCCATCGCGGGCAAGGTCGAGCGGCTCGCCATCTCCGGCACCCAGCAGGTCGACGGTGGCGACCTGATCCTGGTCGTGTCCGGCTGACGGAGATCAGACGCTGAACAGCAGCAGCAGTCCGCCCACGGTGTAGACGACCATCAGCACCAGCATCGCGAGCTGGCCGGAGACGGTGTGGCGGGCGGGGAGCAGCCGGATCGCCCGGTCGTGGGCGGCGATCACGGCGAGGACGTGCCCGCCGAGGACGAAGCCGACCTTGAGCGTGGCGAGCAGGGTCGGGCGCGATGGACAGGAAGTAGCTGACGGTCCAGTCGATGGTGCCGAGGTAGTCCGCCTCGCCGGTCACCAGCGGGTCGGACAGGAAGATCAGGTAGACCTGCCCCGACTCCAGCAACAGGCTGAGGTAGTGCGCCAGGACGTACCCGACGCCGATCGGGACGAGCGAGTGCGCCATCAGGCGCGGCATCTCCCGCCGTCGCTCACGCGGCAGGCCGGTCCCCACGACCGAGGCCAGCGAGAAGGTCAGCGCCACGAACAGCACGAACCCGAGCAGCACCAGGGTCTCCCGCAGCGTCGGGGGCAGCACGCCCTCCACACCGGTCTGCTTGATCCAGAAGAACGACCGGCTGAAGCTGTCGTACGCCGTCGAGCCGAGCAGCACGGCCACCAGGGCGACCAGCCCGCGCTCGGGGACCACCGTGTCGAGGTTCGCCAGCGGGTTGCGCAGCACCACCCGGCTGCGTCCGTCGGCATCCTCCCGTCGACCCCACGGCGAGAGCTTGGCGACCAGCCCGAACCAGGCCTCGAACGGGTCGGCGCGGGCGAGGAACCGGTCGCCGAACACCGTCGACCCGACCAGCATCACCGCGACGTACAGGAGCGACCACGTGACGACGGTGGAGACGTACTCCGCGGCCGGGTTGACCAGCTCGGTCCAGACGAACGCGAAGAGCCCGAGCGCCGCGGGCCAGTAGCCGAGCCACGAGGGGTACTCGGCGACGCCCTGGTCGGGTGGGCTGCGCAGCAGCCGCGAGATGGCGAGGTGCACCGTCCGCATCGGCGACAGCAGCGGCCAGACGTTGCCCAGCAGCAGCGAGAGCGGGACCAGCCCGACCCACAGGTAGATGTAGAAGACCCCGAGCGCCGGGTTGGCCGCGGCGTCCAGGCCGGCGATGGCGGCCCAGCCGGCGTACGCCGCGACCGCCAGCCCGAAGAGTCGCACGGCGTTGCGCAGCCACGGGGAGTCGACGACCGCGTCGACCCAGGTGGGCATGAGCCGACCGGATTCGGCGCCCGCAGGCCGCGGCGTCCGCCACGCAAAGATGAGCACGACGAACGACGCCGCCAGCGCGACTCCCGCGCCGACGACGACGAACGACAGCGGGATCGGCAGATCCGCTGCTCCGCCGATGCCGTGGGCATCGACGGAGTGGTCGGTCAGTGGTGCGTCTTCTGCGGCCGAAGCACGAACAGACCACGGTCGATCGAGCTCACCGCCACGAACCTCTCACCCTTGTAGTACGGGTAGTTGCTCCAGGTGCCGCCCTCGAACGTCGGGTCGTCGTTCTCCGGGTAGAGGTCGAAGAAGGCCGACTCCCGCAGCTTGCCCTGCTCGATGCGGCTGAGGTCGTAGATCGCGGAGGCCCGAGGTGTAGTTGGAGTGGTAGGACTTGTCGCGCTCGGTGTACTGGTTGTGATCGATCGAGGCCGTCTTGTTGGTGAAGACGCCCTGCACGTCGGGGTTGTCCAGGTCGCGCACGTCCCACACCCGGGTCTTGGTCTTGGTGCCGGTGACCGTCTCGTCGAGCTCGTCACCGTGGATGTAGAACGACTGGCTGGGGTCAAGCCAGCCCTGGTGGCTGTAGCCGTCGTTGCCGTAGAACACCCGCGACAGCGCCACCGGGTTTGCCTTGTCGGTGACGTCGACGATCGACAGCGTGTTCTCGATGTCCTCTGACGTCGGCCCCACGTACTCGGCGTTGGCGTTGAAGCAGATCTCGCGTCCGGCGTACGCCTCGTCCGGCCCTTCGTAGATCACGCACTGCGTGTCGTGGATGTAGCCGTGCTCGTCGAAGCAGCCGGCGTACGTCGGACTGGCCGGGTCGTTGACATCGACCATGTGGAGACCGCCGTCGCACGTGCTGGTGCCGATGAGGTAGGCGTAGCCGGTGTCGGTGTTGATGTTCAGGTTGTGCGTGTTGCCGTTACCGCCGATGTCATAGAGCGCGGTCTCGCCGAACGTCTTGGGGGCACCCTTCACGCCACGCAGCTTGCGGAGGTCGAAGACCTGCATCTGGTGGTTCGTCCTGCTCGGACACGATGAAGGCGTGGTTGTCGAAGACCTTGATGTCGCGCCAGAAGTCGCCACCCTTCTTCGAGTGCGCGGGCAAGCGTGCCGATGATGTCGGGGCGCTTGGGCTTGGAGATGTTGACGAACACGGTGCCCTCGGCGCCACCGATGAGCGCGTAGTGCTTGCCGCTGCGCGGGTCGGTCCAGCCCCAGATGTCGTTGACGAAGCTCAGTCCGAGGTCCGCGCGAGAGACGCGGCTGAGCATGTCGATGCCCTTGCACTCGTACTGGCCGGCCATGCCGCGCTTGCACTTCTCGGAGCTCGGGGCCACCTGCCTGGCAGCCACCGTGTCCTCGCCGACGATCGCGGCGAACTGCTTCGCCTGCTCCGAACCGGTCGCGTTGTGGACGTTGCCCTTGTCGGGATCACCGCCGTACGACGCTCCGATGCCGAGCGCGGCGACCAGAGCCGCCACCAGGACCGAGATCACCAGACGCACGTTCATGTATGCCCACCCTCCGAGACTGCGGGCAGCACGCGAGTTGGTGCTGCCCGGTGGTCCGGCCACGCTAACCCGGATGCCGATCCGGTGTGAACCCGGGGTGGCCCGAATCGCTGCGAACGACCAGCTTCTGCGTACACTGGTCCCAGTTCCGGCGCGTGCCGGGCGGTACCGAGTCCGGATCCCGGCCTCGACGATCCCCCGAGACGCGCCAACCGGGCCCTGACACCAGGGCCAGCGCCGGCGGGGTGAGCGACGTTCACCCGCGGCGTGGTCGCAAAACGCAGGTCATAGCAGTTAAGGGAGCTGTTGCTTGGCTACACAGCGTGACCGTCGCACCGGCGGCAACACCCGCCGTGATCGGCGTACGCCTGCCCGCAGGCGGGACAACGAGGGCCTGATCCCGGTCCTGGCGCGCGCGGTCCGCGACATCGGGACCGCGATCGACCGCGGCCAGATGACGTCCCGCCAGCACGCCCGCTACCAGGCCGTCGCGCTGCTCGCCCGCACCGAGCGCGCCCGGATCCAGGCCGACGACACGATCACCGAGGCGCAGCGCGACAACTTCCTGCGCCGCCTCGAGGGCGTGGCGACCAACCTGGCGCGCCTCGCCGCCCGCCAGCCGTCCCTGTTCTCGCTGCTCCAGGAGGACGCCGAGATCGGCGACGCCACCCGTGAGCTGCAGCGCGAGATGCAGGCCGCCGCCGGGCTCGAGGCCGAGGAGGAGGCCGCCCCGGTCGCGACCGCCGTACGCACCGAGCGCAAGGCGGCCCCGAAGTCCGTCGTCGCGGCCCAGCTGGCCAACCCGTTCCTGGCGCCCGACTTCAGCCAGGCCGCCGCACCCAGGACGCAGGGGCGGCTCGTCGGCTGGGAGCTGATCGGCCCGCTGCTCAACGCGTTCGAGCACCCCACCCCGGGCGCCCCGGCCTGCATGGAGCTCCCCGAGCCGCGTGCGTCGCAGGTGCCGAAGGGCACCGAGCTGATGCCCCACCAGGCGCGCGTGATCACCGCCGTCGAGGGCGGCCACCGCACCTTCCTCCTCGCCGACGAGCCCGGCCTCGGCAAGACCGCCCAGGCGCTGCTGGCCGCGCAGGCCGCCAACGCCTACCCGCTGCTCGCCGTCGTCCCCAACGTCGTCAAGACCAACTGGGCGCGCGAGTCGGAGCTGTGGACCCCCGGCAAGTCGGTGTCGGTCATCCACGGCGACGGCGACACGATCGACGGCTTCGCCGACATCCACGTCGTCAACTACGAGGTCCTCGACCGCCACGTCGACTGGATCGGCGAGCACGGCTTCCGCGGCGTGGTCGTCGACGAGGCCCACTACATCAAGAACAAGAAGTCGCAGCGCTCCCAGCAGGTCATCGAGGTCTCCCAGCGGGTACGGCGCCGGATGGCGCGGCCGCTGCTGATGGCGCTGACCGGGACGCCGCTGATCAACGACATCGAGGACTTCCGGGCGATCTGGGAGTTCCTCGGCTGGATCGAGGAGCGCCGGCCCGGCAACACCCTCATGGCCGCGCTCGAGCAGACCGACCTCACCCCGGCCGACCACGCGTTCTACCCCAAGGCGCGGCAGGCCGTCATCGACCTCGGCATCGTCCGTCGCCGCAAGGTCGACGTCGCCGCCGACATCCCGGCCCGCCGCGTCGCCGACCTCCCGGTCGAGCTCGAGGGCGCCGTCGGCCGCTCCATCGCCGAGGCCGAGCGCCAGCTCGCCCAGCGGCTGGTCGGTCGCTACCAGGCCGCGCTCGAGCACCGCCGTGCCGGCGCCTCCACGGTCGACGAGGACGGCATCGACCACGAGCTCGTACGCCGCGTCGCCGAGCGCGAGGTCGCCGAGGGCTCCGACGACAACACCACCGGCGACAACGTCTTCGCGATGGTGCGCAAGATCGGCCGGGCCAAGACCGAGCTCGCTGCCGACTACGCCGCGCAGCTCGCGCGCAGCGCCGGCAAGGTCGTCTTCTTCGCCAAGCACCTCGACGTGATGGACGCCGCCCAGGAGGTCTTCACCAAGCGGGGCATCCAGCACACCGAGATCCGCGGCGGCCAGTCGACCAAGGTGCGGCAGGCGGCCATCGACTCGTTCGTCAACGACCCCGACGTCTCGATCATCGTCTGCTCGCTCACCGCGGCCGGCGTCGGCATCAACCTCCAGGTCTCCTCCAACGTCGTCCTCGCCGAGCTCTCCTGGACCAACGCCGAGCAGACCCAGGCCATCGACCGCGTCCACCGGATCGGCCAGCAGATGCCCGTCACCGCGTGGCGCATCATCGCCGCCCAGACCATCGACGCCAAGATCGCCGAGCTGATCGACGCCAAGGCCGGCCTCGCCGCCCGCGCCCTCGACGGCGCCGACGAGGACACCTCCTCCATCGACGTCCAGGCCGAGACCCTCGTCGCCATCCTCACCGAAGCCCTCACCGAAGGCAGCTGAGCCGCCAGCGTCCGGGCCTCAGGGCAGCGCCAGAGGCGCCGCCCACACGAACCACGCCAAGGCCGCACAGTTCGCGACGACCGTCATCCAGAAGACGGTGCGGAACGGTTGCTTGGTCGTCTTGTGCCGGAGGACGGGTCGAGCGATCAGCGCGCCGGGCCAGCCGCCGAGCACGGCGATCAGGTGCAGTGTGGATTCCGACGTACGCCACCTGCCCTCTCGCGCCGCGGTCTTGTCCATGCGGTAGTTCAGGAATGCCAACGCGCTCATGAAGCCGTAGCCGGCCACCAACCACCCCGACACCTCGTCGAGTGCCATCAGGCCGAGCAACACGGCGAAGAACGACGCCGAGATCGCCAGCGCCACGGGTACGCCGGCGCCACCCTTCCTGCGTGACCGGGTGCGTCCGACGTATCGCACGTCGGATGCTCGCAGCCGATTGCGCTCGTCCCGTGCCTCGGCGTACGTGAGGGCACAACCGGCAACGGGCCGCTGCCCACGCGGGAAGGCGCTCACATGGACGAACGAACGCGGCCCGCCGGCATCCGGCGTGATGAAGCCGAAACCGCGGTCGTCGTTCCAGTCCGCCAGGACGCCTTGCCGGCGACCGCCACTGTTGTCTGCAGGCACGTACGCGACTCGTTCTTCCGTGCCGCTCAGGATCGCCGATGGCGATAGACGTAGGCGACCACGACGAGCACGGCACCGACCAGGACGACGTTCGACAGCGGCCAGAGAGCCGCATCGCGAATCCCGACCACCTCCTCGGCGACCCACAGGAGCCCCAGCCCGACGGCTGCCACGAGCACGCCCAGGAGCAGCCCCGCGAAGATGCGGATGCTCTTCTCGTCGCGCTCCAGCTGGCTCTGCACACCCCCATCATGCGCCCATGAGCCGGGGTGCCGGGGCCGGAAGCCTCTGTCGGTGGTGCGGCCTAGCCTGTCTGCATGCGACGCTTCGACGACGAGGACCTCACCGGCGCAGAGTTCCGCGAGTGCGACCTGAGTAGGGCTCGGATGGTCGGCGTGGTCATGCAGGACGCTGAGATCGACGGCCTGGTCACCAATCTCGTGGTCAACGGGGTCGAGGTGATGGCGTACGTCGAGGCGGAGCTCGACCGCCGCCACCCGGTGCGGTTGCTGATCCGCTCCGATGAGCCGGCCGACCTGCGGGAGGCCTGGCGACAGCTGCGGGACGACTGGGCGACGACCAGCGAGCGAGTCCGGTCCATGCCCGAGAACAGCGAGCATCGCGGCGTCGACGGCGAGTGGTCGATGGTCGAAACGCTGCGTCACCTTGTCTTCGTGCACGACTGCTGGTTCCGACGCTGTGTGCTCGGGCTCACCGAGCCGTTCACGGCCATGGGACTGGGTCCACCGTTCGTCATGGACCAGGAGAACGGGCTCGACCCGTCCGCCCAACCGAGCCTCGACGAGGTGCTCGCCGTGCGCGACCGGCAGGCTGCGGGGATCGAGACGTGGCTGGCCGCGGTCACGCCTGATCAGCTCGCGCAGACCGCGCCGGTGCCCGACGACGACCGATGGCCCCCGTACGCCAAGGGGCGGACAGTGCGGCAGTGCCTCGGCACCGTGCTCAACGAGGAATGGGCTCACCACGGGTTCTGCAAACGCGACCTGGACAAGCTGTCGCGTCAGGAGTCTTCGCAGGGTTCATGAGGGCAGCGCGGCGTCATCACCGCGAGCCGGCCTCGCTCAGCCGGGCGGAGAGCGGCTCCAGCGTCCGGATCAGCTCGTCGAGCTCGCTCGCGCTCAGGGCGTCGTACGGCGGCATCGCGAGCCGGTCGGTCAGCGCCTCGACCCGTTCCTTGGCCGCCCGCCCCTCACCGGTGAGCCAGCCTTCGTCGTCGATCAGGCCGCGAGCCCGCATCCCGTCGGCGATCGCCTGCAGGGTGGCCTTCGGCAGGTGGTGGATGCGACCGAACTTCTCGGCCGGCATGCCGTCGTAGAGCGCCAGCATCGCGTGTGCCTCCAGCCCGCCGATCCCCTCGGAGAGCAGCGCCGCGACGTGCCCGTCGCCGCGGTGCTCGCGCAGCATGTTCGCGGTGTGCCACAGCCGGGCGACCGGCTCGTCGGGCAGGTCGACGGTGCGCAGCGCGGCGTACATCGGCCGTCCCTCCGTCGGCGCGCTCCCCGCGGCCTTGGCCAGGAGGTCCGCCGCCCGGCCCACCCCAGGGCTGTCGGCGAGGTCGCCGAGGATCCGGCGCACGGCGGCCGCGCTCCCCCGCAGCCTCGCTGCCAGCGCGGCCTCCGGCGTCGTGAACCCCCAGACCTTCGGGATGTGCCGCGCGACCTCACCGTCGGCGAAGTTGTAGAAGAGCGCGTGCACGACTTCCGCCGGCACCTGCCCCAGCGGCGCCGCCCGCCCGGCGAAGTAGCCGTCCCAGTAGTTGCGGCACCCCAGAGCCTTCAGCTCCTCCGTCGGCTCGTCGGCGAAGAAGGTGACCAGGCAGATCGGCTCGAGCAGCTCGAACAGGCGACGGCTCACGTAGTCCACGGGCCAGACGCTAGCGAGCCACCAGGGAGGCGATGGCGTCGCCGGCCGCCTCGGTCGAGGCAGTGCCGCCGAGGTCGCGGGTGCGGGTGGCGGGGTCGCGGAGCGACTGCTCCATCGCCTCGATGACGGCCGCGGCTGCCGCCTCGTGCCCGAGGTGGTCGAGCATCATCGCCGCCGACCAGACCGCGGCGACCGGGTTGGCGACGCCCTGGCCCGCGATGTCGGGGGCCGAGCCGTGGACCGGTTCGAACATCGACGGGTGCTCGCGGGTCGGGTCGAGGTTGGCCGACGGCGCCACGCCCAGCGACCCGGAGACGGCGGCGGTGAGGTCGGAGAGGATGTCGCCGAACAGGTTGCTGCCCACGATCACGTCGAGGCTGCCCGGGTCGGAGACGCAACGGGCGGCGAGCGCGTCGATGTGCTGCTGGTCCCACTCGACGTCGGAGTAGTCCTCGGCGACCTCGCGCACCACCTCGTCCCAGAACGGCATGGTGTGCACGATCCCGTTCGACTTGGTCGCCGACGTGAGGTGGCCGTTCCGCTCCCGGGCGAGCTCGAAGGCGTAGCGCACGATCCGGCTCACGCCGGCCTTCGTGAACACCGCCTCCTGCACGGCCATCTCGTCGTCGAAGCCGCGGTTGAGGCGGCCGCCGATCTCGCTGTACTCGCCCTCCACGTTCTCCCGTACGACGACCAGGTCCATCTGGTCCGCCCCCCGCACCGGCGAGGACACCCCCGGCAGCGCCCGCGCCGGCCGCACGTTGGCGAACTGGCGGAACGCCCGCCGGATCGGGATCAGCAGCCCCCAGAGCGACACGTGGTCGGGCACGCCCGGCCAGCCGACCGCACCGAGCAGCACGGCGTCGTACGACCGCAGCGTGTCGATCGCGTCGTCCGGCATCATCGCGCCGGTCTCGGCGTACCGCTGGCACGACCAGTCGAAGTCGTCGTACTCCAGCGAGAGGTCGTACGCCGACGCCGCGGCGTCGAGCACCGACCGGGCGACCGTGATCACGTCGTGGCCGATCCCGTCGCCGGGGATGACGGCGATGCGTTGGGCTGCATCGCCGCCATCAGAGGATGATCGGGATGAGCACGGGCAGGAGCAGCAGGATCAGGATCGCGCCGATGATGTCGAAGCTGATCCCCGACCTGATCATCTTGGTGATCGGCACCGTGCCGGAGCCGTAGACGATCGCGTTCTGCGGCGTCGAGACCGGCAGCATGAAGCCGAACGACGCGGCGAACGTCGCCGCCAGCGCAGGTGTCAGTGGATCGACCCCGGCGGCGTTGGCGAGCGGCAGGATGATCGGTACGACGACCGCGGCCGAGGCCGTGTTGGACGTCGTCTCCGACACCGCGATCGCGAGCACCACCGCGAAGATGGTGATGGCGACGCCGCTGGTGATGCCGAGCGCGTTGTAGCTGCCCTTGCCGATGGTCTCGGCCAGGCCGGAGTCCTGCAGCAGCGCGCCGAAGATGACGCCGGTGCCGAAGAGCACGATGGTGCCCCAGTCGATCTTGCGCCGCGTCGCCCCAGGTCAGCGTGAACTCGCGCTTCGCCCAGTTGCGTGGGGAGCAGGAAGAGCAGCGCTGGCGCCGATGATGGCGACCACGCCCTCGTCGAGCCGGGTCGAGATGGTCACGTAGACTCGGAGTCGGCGCCGGCGACCAGGGCCACGATGCCGGGGAAGATCCAGAGCGCTGACGGTGACGCAGAAGGCGACCAGCGTGTTCTTCTCCGCGCGGGAGAGCGCCGCCCATCCGCTCCCGCTCGGACTTCACGTAGTCCTCGACGCCGCTCAGCCGCCGGATCTCGGGCTTGTTGAGCGTCAGCAGGATGATGCAGAGCGCGACGAACATCAGCGCGCAGACCGGGAACGCCAGCCCCATCCACTGGGCGAACGGGATCGCCTCACCGGTCGACTGCTCGATCAGCTCACGCCCGATCAGGTTGGGCGGGCTGCCGACCGGCGTCAGCAGGCCGCCGACGCTGGCGCCGTACGCCAGCATCAGCATCAGTGCGAAGCCGACCCGCAGCCGGGTCGGGTCGAACCCGTCCATGCTCTCGCCGCTCTCGATGCGCTGCTCCTGGATCAGGTTGGCGATGACGGTGAGGATGCCGAGCGCGGTCGGCAGCAGCATGGCGACGGTCGCGGTGTTGGAGACGAACGCCGACAGCAGGGCGGTGATCGCGCCGAACGCGATGATCACGCGCATCGTGCTCCTGCCGACGCCGGGGAGCGCGAGGATCCGGAACGCGAACCGCTCGCGCGAGCCCGTGCTTGAGCATCGACTGGGCCAGGATGAAGGCGCCGATGAAGGTGAAGATCGTGCCGGAGCCGAACGGCGCGAGTACGGCGTCCGCCCCGTCCTCCCCACCCACGCCGAGCAGGATCAGCACCGACGGCGCCGAGCATGCCGGAGACCGGGATCGGGATCGGCTCGGTGATCCACGCGATGATCACCCCGCCCAGCACCGCCGCCACGGTGTGCTGCTCCTGCGGGATGTCGAGCGGCAGCAGGAAGATGACGATCGTCGTCAGCGGCGCCAGGACGAACCCCAGGGTCCTTCGCCTCAGCTCGAACCGCTCCTCGCGCTCCGACAGCTGCTGCTCCGCCACCCCCTTGTACGTCGTCCCCCCGAGCAGCGCCTGCTCTACATCAACGCGCTCGTTGCCACCCTTGGGTGCCGGCTGGTCGCTGGTTCCTGTCGTCGACAATGTCGCCTCCGAGTCGGTAGTCCCCGTCCCAGCACCGTATCCACATTTACCTTTGGGTCGCCTCACCCCGTTGGTCGGTGAGGAACCGCCGGTGACGCATCCACAACGAATGTGCACTTCAGGCCTAGCCCGGAGGCGTTGCAGAATGATCCTCGATCAGCCCTGTCGGGAAGACCGCCCGCTTCTAGCGAGCACTTGGAGGCTCACGTGAGCACAGAGGGGAAGGGGACCCTCGGTTGCCCCGCTACGTGCCGTCTGCGACATCTCCAGACGTACGGCGCCGGATGCAGCCACCAGCGACGCCGAGACACGCGACCGGAAGCTTGGCGACCGCAGCGCCGCACATTCTGCAGGTTTGCGCTATCGAGTCGACATTGCCCCAGAAGATGGCATCCGTCGCCGCGCGGACCTGGTATTCCCGAGGTTGCACATCGCGGTGTTCGTGGATGGCTGCTTCTGGCAGGCCGCCCCGACCATGCGAGCTGGCCGAAGAGCAACGCCGCTTGGTGGAGGTCGAGAAAGCTTCGAGCGGAATGTTGTTCGTGATCGCGAGACCGACCAACTGCTTGAGGAAGCTGGTTGGGTTGTTCTGCGCATCCGGCAACACCAGCCTCCCGAGGAAGCCTCAGTTCGGCTGGTTGAGGTCGTTGCGTCTCGACGAGGACTGGCCGTCTAACCGTCGTCGGCGGGGGGCTCTCGCTAGGGGAGTCTTCCAACGAGGCGTCCTGCGGACCTACCGAACGATCTCCTGCGCCTTTCTCGCGATAGGCGCCACCAGTCATCACGGACCGGGTTAGCGCAACCTCTTGAGCCTTCCTGGCGAAGTCCGACGATCCGAGCTCGCTGTCGAGAATGGCCTTGTAGTGCTGATAATGCTTCGCGACTCGCTCGTGCACCTTCGCCCAGGTGAGCAACGACGTACCCGCTTCTTCCGAGTCCTTGAGCAGTCCGGGAAGAAGCGCGTAGTGGCTTCCCGTGATGAACACACCCTGGATGGTGGGATGGGCCTGCTCCCTAGTTTGCTCACGTACCGCTCGAGTTGCTGTAGGTCGTCGACTGTCGCCGCGTGTCCTGCGCGCTTGATCTCGATGACGATCAACTGACCATCGCCCTTCAGCCCGAGGAAGTCGTACCGAGTCCGGTCATCAGGATCTAGGTCGGCGTTGCCCCACTCACGGAGTTGGGCAGTGACACTCCTTTCCTCGTACAGCACCTGCCACTCAGGGTTGATGAGCCAGGGTAGCTGGGCAATGAGATCGTGGAGGTTCTCGTCGCCGACCGTCGGTGCAGTCTCTGGAGCGTTCTGGACGATCATCGTGTAGAACTTCTCGACGATGTCGATCCGTCCCTTGACGACCTCGAGGATCGCGCGGCTTCTCGAGGACCTTCCAACCTTGAATGAACTCGAGCGCCTGCTGGAAGCGCTCCGGATCGTCAGCAGCCTCGTCGAGCTCGGTGATGTAGTCATGGAACTGCCGGTACTCGAATGCTCTGATGATGGTGTCAGCCAGCTTCTGGATGGTCCGTTCAGGCTGTGCCTCCGCGCCGCCGAGAGCGCGGATCAATTCTCTGGCCTGGCTCTCAGAGGGATTGTCAAGCATCTTGAGCCTGGACAGCAGCAGAGCGCATCTTCCTCGACGTCCTTCTCGGTCTGGTCTTCGCGCCTCGTGACGCGTTCGCGCAGTAGGCGCCGCGTCAGGGCCTCGCCCCATGTACGAAGCGCCTCGACGCCTTCGTCCTCCCAGTCGATCTCCTGGCGATCGGTCGAGATCCGGTCGGACTCGTCGTCCGTCCCATCGTCGAGGTAGTCGGCTTCGATGACTCCGGTCAAATACTTGGTGCCGTGCTGCCCACTCGCGGTGGCCTCGACCTTGAAGAAGAATGGGGGCGCTTGTGCCGTCTTGCCATTGACGAGGATCGTGAAGCCTTGGAGTTCGGTCGCCAGCACGGTCTTGGAAAAGCCCGCCGACCACCTGATCGTTCCGCCGTCGTCAAGAGCTCTCTTCCAGCATGCCTTCTGCTGGCTCTCTGGGTCTCGAAGTTGATTGCTGGCTCGCGCAGATCTTCGCCGTTGATCTTGATTGACATCTCTCCACGCACCACGCGACTGAAGCGTCGAGCCAGTGCCCTGTGGAGTGTGTCGACGTCCAGCGGACTCTTGTGCTTGAGGGACTCCATGGTCACTTGTGTGCCACTTCCGAACGGGAATCCTTCAGGCACGGGGCCGATCCGTCCCGGAACGTCGAGAACCTTGGGGGCGGTGGCGTCGGACTTCAGCGATGCTCCATCAAGGTGGAAACTAGTGGCAACTCCCGCCTGGACTGTCGTGACCTTCATTGTTCGTCCTAGGCCGAACCCAGCAAGCTTACCGACACCCTTCCGACCCATGACTCGGCGGCCTTCCGGCGCTGGTTGCCCTGAGGCGCGGCGGTTGCGCCCGATCACAAGGTAATTGTTCTCGACCTCGTCCTCAGACATGCCGAGACCGTCGTCCACAAGAGAGACGGCACTACTCGTCGGCAAGTACTCACTAGGCGTCGGAACGGTGATCTCGACCCTCGTTGCCCCTGAGATGTCCCAGGAGTTGGCGACAAGTTCTGCACACTGCCACGTCTCGCCGCTTGTACATCTGCGTACCGAGATGTTCGAGTGTTCGGCCCAGCACGGTGATCGTGAAGGTCCGATCATGGGCTTGGATATCCGTCATTTGCCCGAGCTGCCTTTCAGTCTTGTCGCGTCAAACGAACTGTCAGCACGAACTTCGTGCGTGCAACGCGATATGGCGAGCGATGCCCTCTGCGAGGAGTGGGGGGACGGCGTTGCCGATCTGGCTGCTCGCATTTCCGCCTTGGTGCCGAACCAGAGAAAGTCGTCCCGGAATCCTTGCAGCTTGGCGGCCTCCAGATGCGTGATCGCACGGTCGGCCGCTGGATGGAGATACCTGCCCTTCTCTGGCTTCCAGAACTCGGTGCGGATAGTGACTGACGGGTCGTCCCATCTCAGGCGTCCCATGACGTCGGCGGACCCAGTGGAATGCCCGCGCCAACATGGTGCGAGGAGGTGCTCGGGAAGGTCGTAGCGATTGCCGCCTGCCGGGATATGTCGGTACCTCTCGAGCGAGAGGTCGGTCGGCCGTCGGCCGACGTGTAGTTCGATCGTCTTGTAGCTGCCTCGGAACCGAGCTTGCCGTTGACCATTGCGCTGGTGGTTGGGAAGATCGAAGGTAGTCCACGGTCGGTGCGATGTCGCCGATTGCGTTTCGCACGGTCACCCAAGCACCTCGATCGGGAACGTGCCCCGTCGGCAGGCCGGGGTGCCTCGACGTCGCGGCGGCTACCGATGATCACCGCCCTCTTGCGGACCTGGGGTGTCCCAAACGTGGCAGCGTTGAGCACGCCGAACTCGACTCGGTATGCGGAGAGCCGCCCGCTTCGGTGGGTCTCCCGCCGCAGGTCTCGGAACTGACCGGACCTGAGGAAGTCGGCGACGTTCTCCATCACGAAGTAGCGCGGAGACGTCAAGGCCAAGGTCTCGACGTAGCGACGCCAGAGCGCATTCCTGGGATCACGCACGCGGCGCGCGCCGAGATTCGAGAAGCCCTACAGGGCGGGCCTCCGATGACCACGTCCACTGCGGATACATCTCCGCAGATCCAATCCGCGATGTCGCCTGTGTAAACGCGCGTCGACGTGTGGTTAGCTGCAAAGGTAGCGGCGGCATAGGCGTTGCGCTCGATGGCCTCAACAGTGTGAAAGTCGCCCGCGCGAACAAATCCTTCACTGAGGCCGCCAGCGCCTGCGAACAGGTCGAGGACGCGCAGCGCTGGCATGCTAGCAACCCTAGTGGCTTGACACAGGTCACGACTCCCGTGTGGGTTCTCCGGCGCTGCGTGTCTCGAGATGGCGAACGCTACGGGCAGATCGAGGGGCACTGGACGGGTAGAACGGTGCGCCGCGACCGGCGAAATGGCATCCGTGCCTTCCTCGACGCGAGAGGCTACGAGCGACACTCTCCAATCTAAGGAGACTTCTTGGACTCGACACCCACGGGAGGTGCGCTGCCAGCGAAGGCGGTCCGCCTGTATGACGCACTTTGTTCGGAAACGTGCGCCCAGCGTCTCTGAGATTGCTGACCTGGCTATCTCTCTGGCGGGAGAGCGGAACGGTGCGCCAGATGGCAGACCGAACGGCAGACCTGGCCTCAACTGGGGGGCCCGGATCGTTGACCACCCTCGTGGTACCACTCCTTCTCCGTTGCGGTGGCATCGAGGTGCCGAAGGTTGGAGTCCCCGGGAGGCCCGCCGGTGGGATCGACGTGCTCGCTATGGTTCCCGGCTACGAGTGGAGTCTCAGCGCCGATGGATTCGAGCGGTCCCTGGCCCAGTGCGGCTACGCCCACACTGCCGCAAACGCCGAGTGGGCGCCTGCCGAACGCAGCTCTCTTCGCCCTGCGCCAGAGTTCTCACGGCACCCAGCAGGTGCCAGCACTGGTCGTCGCCAAGCTCGCCTGCAAAGAAGTTGGCTGCCGGCGTCCGCACGCCAGCTCTGGAGGCGCGGGTAGCAGCACACGGCAACTTTGGGGCAAGCCGGGACGATGCTCGACGGAATGCGGTGCTCTACTACGAGGTCGCCGAGTCCCTCGGCATGCGTCCGGTCGTGTTCGTGACGGGATGCGAGTGTGCCCTGCCAGCCGTACATCGGTCGTGGCGAGGCACTAATGGCTGTAGATCTGATAGCCCACCAGAACGAAGGTGATGATTGGCTTGGTCGTCACCGCGGAAAACTTTGCTCGTCGATGGCGAAGCACATCAGTGGCACAAGTCAACGCGGGAACTTGGTCCCGAGCAGGCGTTCCGACAGGCCGACGCGGACGATGCATGGAGTGTGCTTGAGGCACATCTTCGCGCTCAGGGGACCTCGGCTGAGTCATGGGTGGCCGCCGTAGGGCGCGCATCTCGCGCCTCGCGGACAACGCTTACGGCGCCTCGCCCGGGGTTCGTCCACTACAACCTGGTGAATATCCGGCGATGTCTGACCGAGGCGAATGATCCTGCATTGGGCGACGCCCGCAGCGATGGATCCCTCGAGCCTTTTGTCGATTCGGCTGGCTGTACGTTGCTCGTCGAAAGTGGGGTCGAGGTGCGTGCTGGCGACCCGGTGCTGGATGTGAGGATGTCGGCGGGTCCGCATCCAGAGACCAACAGTCTTTTTGAGATCCAGTCTCAACCCGTACCTCGTGACAATCAGATCTGGGAGATCTTCGACTAGTGCAGAACTACACATGCTTCTGGCATCCCGAACTGGGGTATGGCGAGCGCGCCATCGACGATCCGTGCGATCAGTGCGGGCGTCCGATGGACCATCCGTTGAACGAGCCGCCTGACCAGGTCGGTGAGTACCGGATCGTCGCCACATTGGACCGCGGCTACTACGCGGCGACTTACGTGGCGGAGCAGGCTGGCGTAATCACGCGTCGGGTCTGTCTCAAGATCGCCCCCGCCGAGTTGTACGAACGGCTCGCCAAGGACTTCGAGGCGGAGTGCCGCGCACATCAGCAGGTCGCTGAAGGTACGGCTCACCTGGTCGAGATTCAGGGCGCCTTTCGGGTGCCGGTGAATTTTGGAGCGGACCCGGACGCCGTCGACTGTCAAGTGGCAGTCCTCGATTACGTGCCCGGAGTTTCGTTGCGCAGCATCCTCGAGGGAGAGACGCAAATATCTACTCCGCTCCAGTGGCGCAGATAGCGATGGATCTGCTCGAGTTACTTGGCGAGCTCGAGCAGCGCCAGATGTACCACAACGATCTACACCCTGGAAACATCATCGTCCGCGAACTCGAAGACCGGGAGCAACGCGGCGGAGACCTGATCGATGCCTTCGTCCAGACCATTGCCGTCGACATGGGGTCGGTGCCTCGATAGCAGCAAGACCGGCGACGAGTCCGACCGGCTAGCTGACACCCATCAGGTGACTCAACACCTGATGAAGCTCGCTCGTCGCCTCAGTTCGGATCCTGCGGATGCGTCCGACGCCGACTATCGGTTGAGCCGAACGCTGAACGACATCGCCACTCTGTTGAAGCCGCGACAGCCTCCGGCAGCGTGGACAGCGCTACGCCGACTTGCAGCGAATGATTCGCACGGCCTTTGACATCGCCAACTCTCCTTGGAAAGCGCCGTCGGGAGGCCTGTCGAGCATGTCCGACTCGTACAACGCGCAGACCATGCACGCGTGGTTCATACCAAGGCTGCTTGTGGACCCAGACGGAAACTGGCAGCGCCGTGTTGAGGCTCCCGGACCACTCGTCGTCACCGGAATGCGCGGTTGCGGGAAGACGATGCTCCTCCGGCGCCCTGCAGTTCCACGCGCGCGCCATCCTCGCCCAAGAACGTGTCTCGGCAACGGAGGGCACGACTCAGGAAATCGCACAGTTGCTTCGTAACGATGGCTATGTCGGGCTCTATGTCTCCTGTGGACGTCTACTCGACGGCCTGGGCCAACCTCAGACTGACGCCAACGAGCCTTTCACCCGGCTATTCCTCTGCTATGCGAGGGAAGCCCTCCTAGCCCTGCGTCACCTGAGCGAAGTCGCTGGACTCGACGCCGGTTCGCCGTCGCCTGGCACAATCGCCGACATCGTCAACGGCCTCGTTGACCACGCCAAGCTCCCATCTGGTGCAAGTTCCTTCGTGCTAGAGCGGGAACTCGATTCCATGCTCCAGACGTTGGAGAGAGGCCACTCCCAGTATCAACTCAACAGCAGCCCGTCGAACGCAATGCCCAGGCTCGCCGACGCAGTTCGACGATCATCGCGACTGTGGGAGGGCCAGCGAGTCCTTTTCCTTCTGGACGACGTGTCAACCCGGAACCTCCGCGAAGACTCAATCAGAACCCTGCTGTCGCGGTTGATGTTCACGAATGAGACCTGCGCCTTCAAGGTGACAACGGAGGCTCAGACGCTGGAACTGGTCCTCAAGTCACCCGGCCTAGTCGAATCTGCCCGGATTGGTCGCGACTACGAGACCTTCGATCTCGCTGCAGACATCCACGAGCTTCTCCGCGCGGATCACGGACGAAAAGGGCGTGCCACTTCATCGCCCAAGTACTCGAGAAGCGCAGCGAGCTCACAGGCCGACACCCGACCAGAACCCCACTTGAGGTACTCGGCGACCAGTCGCTCATCGACATCGCGCGCAGCATCGTCAACTCGACGGCGTCGTCCACCGAGCGCAAGCACGTATATCGCGGCATGAGCGCTATAGCGGCTGTGTGCGTCGGCGACATCGGAGACGTCATCTCGATCTATCAGATGATACCTCGACAACGCCGATCGCGCAGGTCGCACGACGACGTTTCCCGTTGCCGACGAGTTCCAGTCCAAGGCGTTCCAGGAGTACTGCTCGAAAGAGATCTGGAGACTCAACCGTCGTGCCGGGCGTCTCAAGAACTTCGCCGATGGGTTCGCCCTTGCAGCACACGAACTCCTCATGCAGTCGGGCCGCGCGGCGGGGCCAGAGCGCCTCCGGCAGTACAGCAGCATCTACGTTCGAGTAACGACAGGCGACCAAGAGCGACAGCTCCAGCAACTGCGCGAGCTCGTCCACGCTGGCGTCTTCGTGCTCACAGGCGCGCCAGACGCGCCTAGGACGAAGACACGAGACGGTGACCCCCTCACCCAGTACATCCTGACCTACAGGAAGCTTCTCGGAATCTCGCGCTATATCGGTCTCGCACAGCGGGATCGGTTCGAGCTGTCGGGTAAGAGCCTCGAAGAGTGGCTCAACGGCGAAGGCGACACTAGCGAGGTCTTGAAACGAAACGTCCAGACCGAATCGCCCGAGGGTGAGGAAGGTGAAGATCCTCCGACGACCAAGAGCGGGCACCACGGGGCGGGGGCGTATCGCGCACCGCCCGAAGACAGTCAAAGTCGAACCGGGACCGACACTGTTCGACGGACCTGGCGAGGCCTCGCTCACCGCTTCCAGCTCAACTGTCGTCGAACATCAGGTCCTGACTGCGATCCCTCGCGAGATCAGCGCTCAAGAACTGAGAAAAAATCGACATTACAGAGTTCATTGTCGGCCTCGGATTCGAGGACCGCGCCATCGAGTCGTTCGGTCGCGTTCTGGAGACGGTGGACCCGCCGCGAACCTACGCTGTTCGCTACCCGGTTCCTGCTCACGCCCCGGAGATCCTTGCAAAGCTTGAAGCGGCCGGAAGCGCAGTAGAGCATATCCCAAGCACCGATCACGACTTCGCTCAACAGCCGGACCCTGGCCTCGGCCTCGTCGACATCACAGGGCTGTCGAAACGGTTCATCTACTCATCGATCCGCAACCTGCTGCTTCGAGATGGCAAAGTGATCGTTGCTCACACGGCCTCGGAGACGAGCTCACCCGCTGCAGGACGAGGTGCGTAGAAGCGGCTCGAACTGACTAGAAACCTCGACATCTTTGCTCGCCTCGAAGCCTTCAATGACATCCTGACAGGCGAGTCGCCGAGTTACTCATTCGTGAGGCTCGGCGAGGGGAAGTAGCCCACGACGGGCGCCGTCGCGTGCTGCTCGCAGCAAGTTCCGCGAAGTACGAGCGGCTCTTCTCGCTGCTCCAAGAGCGCGACTACGACCACGTAGAAATAGCGATCCCAATGGACGGTTCTCCTCAGGCCGAACTCGCCGAACTCGCCGGGTTTGTCGCGGCGCAGGACTACCACGCGTGCGATCTGCGGCCGATGGACTGAGAAATCTGCAGTTGCTCGTCGGCGAAATCGA
Organism: uncultured Actinomycetota bacterium; assembly: GCA_963804845.1. GTDB lineage: Bacteria > Actinomycetota > Actinomycetes > Propionibacteriales > Nocardioidaceae > Nocardioides. Next base: position 335,153 of record CAWDSA010000002.1, read on the forward strand.
GAGGGACTACTGGCGGTATTACGGCGACCAGAACTTCAACGTCGAAGTCGGCCTGACGGGATCGAAACTGCATGCGGTGGCGATGGCAATCGCCAGCGCGGATCTGAAGTTCGCTCAAAGGTCGGGACGTCGCCCCGGCGTCATACGATCCGGAGCTCGCCATTCTCCTCAGGGTCGGGGCAGACACGCTTCTATCTGGTTGAACGGCGGCGGCAGGTGGGGGAATGACGTACGTCATCGACGTCTTCCCCCGTTCGGAGTTCGCGCCGACGAGGTTGCTCCCGACCCGGCCCTCGATGCCGCATTGGAAAGGCATGCACTGAACGCTACGGCGTTGAGAGCCGATACCGACGAAGACGTCGACTGTCCGCGGGGACACCCAGCCCAAGTGGCCTCTTGGCTTGGTCGTTCGTACCTCGTCGTCCTATTGGCGGGCTTCGTCCGGTGTCAGCGAAACCCGACCGACCGCGGCCGGAGCGAGGTCGCCTGCGCGAGCGGCGGAATGGGCTCAGCTACCGCCGTACCTCCGCCACCTCATCCAGCCGACCCAGCTTGAGCGGGTTGCGGATGGCGAGGATGCGGGTGATGCGGCCGTCCTCGACGGTGAAGGTCATGGCGGTCTCGAGCTCGCCGGCGGGGTCGAGGCGGGCGGCGAGGGAGCCGTTGAGCAGGAGGGTGACGACCTGGATGTCGGGGGCGGCCTCGGCGAGGCGGGAGAGGGCGTTGGCGACGCGGTGGGCGCCGCTGATCGGGCGCGGGAGGGCCGGGGCCAGTCCGCCGCCGTCCCCGACCACGACGACGTCGGGGGCGAGGACGTCGAGGAGGCCGGGCAGGTCGCCGGTGAGGAGGGCGGCGAGGAACCGTTCGACGACCTGCTCCTGCTCGGCCCGGCTCACCGTCGTACGCGGCCGTCGCGCGGCGACGTGCTGACGCGCCCGGCGGGCGATCTGGCGTACGGCGGCCGGTGACTTGTCGAGGGCGATCGCGATCTCGTCGTGGGGTACGTCGAAGACCTCGCGCAGCACGAAGACCGCCCGCTCGGTCGGCAGCAACGTCTCCAGCACGGCGAGCATCGCGATCGACAGGCTCTCGGCGAGCTCGACGTCGTCGGCCACGTCGGGGCTGGTCAGCAGCGGCTCGGGCAGCCACTCCCCGACGTAGTCCTCCCGCTGCCGCGCCAACGTCCGCATCCGGTTCAGCGCCTGCCGGGTGACGACGCGGACCAGGTAGGCGCGCGGGTCGCGCACCTCGGCCCGCGCGGCCTCGCCGATGCCGTCCCACCGCAGCCACGTCTCCTGTACGACGTCCTCCGCGTCGGCCGCGGAGCCGGTCATCTCGTAGGCGACCGTGAACAGCAGGCTGCGGTGCGCCACGAACGGGTCGTCGTCCACGGCTCTAGGACACCACGACCGGCCGGGCGAGCGGCTCGAGCCCACAGGCCTCGGCGAACTCCTCCGACCGGATGCCGAGCGCGATGTTGGTGCGGGCAGCCAGGTTCATGAAGCCGATCCGCGCGGTCAGCTCCAGCACCGCCGGCGCACCCAGGTCGTCGAGCAGCGCCGCGACCATCTCGTCGGTCGCGGCCGGCGGCGTCTGGCTGACCGCCTCGGCGTACTCCATCGCCCGCCGCTCCACCGCCGTGAAGACCTCCGACTCCCGCCAGCGCGGGACCTCGCGCGCCTTGCGCTCGTCGAGACCCCGGTGGTGGGTCATGAAGTAGTTGAGGTCCAGGCAGGCGCTGCAGCCGATGTAGGCAGCGGTGGCCATGACGGTGTACGCCGCGAGGTTCGGCTCGACCTTGTCCCACTTCTCCGTCTTGCGGCCGATGCTCATCATGTCCTTGAAGACCTGCGGGTGGTGCCACATGACCCCGGCCGAGTTGGGCACCTTGCCGAGCATCTTCCTCATCGCGAACTTCAGCACTCCCCCGTAGATGCCGGTGATCTCGGTCGCGGGGATGCGTGCGGTCTGTGCCATCTCTCCTCCATCGGTTGTTCGTCGTGTCCCCATGAAGACACCGGCGGGCGGCGAAATGTGACATGCCGGCGCGGCGACCGACGCCAGCCTCGTTTCACCCTCATGGGGTGAGCCGGTGACTGCTCGACGGCCACAGGGTGTCCTGTGAGACCTGCGACTCAGAAGCTGAGAACCCAGACCTGAAACGCCAGACCTGGAGCTGGAGGGAACCCTGCTGTGACGACGAAGAGTGCATTCACCGAGGACGAGTGGACCCGGATCACGCGAGCGCCGTTCGTGGCCGGGATGGCGATCTCGCTCGCCGATCCCGGCGGCCCGATCGAGGCCACGAAGGAAACAATCGCGACGCTCAAGAGCGCCACGAACCCGCCGAGCCGCGAGCAACTCCTGGCAGAGGTGGCGCTCGAGATCCAAGCAATGGCGCAGCAGAAGCGGAGCCCGCTGAAGGGGTACAGACCCTCGGGGGACGGTCCTCCGGCGGGAGAGCAAGTCCTTGAGGAGCTGCGTGCGACGCATGCGCTGGTTGCCGCCAAGGCCGAACCCGAGGAAGCAGCTGCGTTCGGGCGGTGGCTGGTCACCGCTGCTCAGGCAGCTGCCGATGCCGCCAAGGAGGGCGGTTTCATGGGGTTCGGCGCACAGCAGGTCAGCGACCGCGAGGAGGCCATGCTGGACCAGGTCCGCGCGGCCGTTTCCGGATGACATCATCGGCCGGTCACAGGTGACAAAAGTGCGGCGTACGCGGGCCACTTGTCGTCCACAGTTCAGCCCCCTCTGACCCTGTCCACAGGCCTCCGATCGGGTGTCAGTGGTGGGTGGTTGAGTGAGGTCATGACAGCGCAGTACGACGACGTGGCCCACCCGGTGGTGGCGAGTGTCGTCGGGCTGCGCTCCGAGCTCTCCTCGTTGGCGGGGGCGCCGGTGTGGGGGATGTCGACGGCCGACACCGAGACCGCGCTGGTCGAGGTCACTGCCCTGGCGACGCAGGTGGCGCAGCTGCAGCTGCGGCTGCTGTCCCATGGCAAGCGGGTCGAGGTCGGTACGTCGGTGGGTGCGACGTCGGCGGCGAACTGGCTGGCCCACACCACGCGTACGACGCGGCCGGCGGTCCATCGTGCGGCTCGGTTGGCAGACCGGCTGGACGCCGCCCACGAGGCCGTGGACGGGGCGCTGGCCGATGCCTCGATCAATGTCGAGCAGGCGCACGTGATCGTGGAAGCCGTCGACGACCTCCCGGCCGACCTGGTCGACGCCGAGACCCGCGACAAGGCGGAGGCGTTCCTGCTCCGTGAGGCCCGTGACCACGACGCCAAGGCGCTGCGGATCCTGGGACGCCGGCTGCTCGAGGTGGTCGCCCCCGAGGTGGCCGACGCCGAGGAAGCCCGCCGGCTGGAGGACGAGGAAGCCGCCGCGAGGGCGAAGGCGTCGTTGACGATGTCGGACGACGGCCACGGGACGTGCCACGGCCGGTTCACCCTGCCCTCGCTGCACGGGTCGATGCTCCGCAAAGCGCTGCTCGCGATCGCGAACCCCGGCCCGCCACCCCGACCGGCCCGCCGAGACACCCACCAAGCACAAGCTCGGGCTCGCGTTCATGGAGTACCTCGAGACCCGCCCCGAAGACTCGATCCCCACCGCCGGTGGTGTCGCCGCCATCGGTGGTGGTCACCATGGACCTGGACACCCTGATGGGCGGCCTCAAGGCCGCCGGACTCGTGCGACGGCACCCGCATCTCCGCCGGCGAAGCCCGGCGGATGGCGTGCCTGGCCGGGGTCATCCCGGTCGTCGCTCGGCGGCAAGTCCGAACCCCTCGACGTCGGCCGGCGAGCGTCGGTTCCACAGCAAGGCCCAGCGCATCGCGCTCGGCGTCCGGGACGGCGGCTGCACCGCCGAGGGCTGCGACCGGCCACCCTCGATGTGCCACGCCCACCACGACCAGCCCTGGAGCCAGGGACGGCAACACCGACGTCAAGACCGGCCGGCTCCTCTGCCAGCGCCACCACACCCTGGCCCACGACCGCCGCTACCAGCTCAAAGCCGGCCCGAACGGCAAGGTCAGCTTCACCAGGCGGACGTGAGCGGGAGCCTCAGTCGACGCGCGTGGCGGTGGCCTCGTAGCCGCCGCCCGGCCACTCCCAGGCACCCGTGACCGTCCTGGCTCGGCGGTCGATCGTGCCCGTGAACATCGCGGGCGAGTCCCGGTAGCCGTGCCAGATCCTGAGTGCGTCGCCGTCGATCTCCCAGAAGTACTCGAGCGCGAACGGGCAGAACGGGCCCGGACCCCCGCCGCTGAAGAGCATCGAGCGGAGGGAATCGGTGGTGGCGTCGTACCCGATGTACTCCATGCCGTCCTGGGGGTGCCCCTCGGTCTCGGTCCTCTGGGTCATGAAGTAGCCGCCGGGAAGCCACTCGCGGATGATGGTGCTGGTGGACGTCTCGCCGGAGGCGGGGTCGCGACTCTCGAGCCGCCACCTCCCCTCGAGGACGTCGAGGTCACGCAGCCGCGGGTGTGGCTCAGGCGCCTGCGGCATGGCCGCCGTCTCAGTGGTCTCTGTCTGGTCGATCATGCGTGGTCCGACCCGACCTCCGGTCAGAGAATCATCGGTCAGGTCCCGCTAGTCTCTGGGCATGCTCATCATCGCCATCATCCTGTTCGGCATGATCATCGGCGCGGGTGCGCAGCTGATCCTCGGACGATCGCGCGGCTCCACCGACTGGACGATGGCGATCGTGGCCGGGCTCCTCGGCTCGTTCGTCGGCGGGTTGCTCATCAGCCTGCTGTCCAGTGACGGCATCGAGCTGAGGCCGAGCGGGATCATCGGGTCCCTGGTCGGCGCCGTCATCGTCACTGCGTTGTGGCGCTGGTGGGACGGCCGGAACAAGCCGACCGCGGAGGACCATGCCGCCAAGCGGTCGGGAGACCCCCGCAAGTCCAACCCGCACTGACCCAGCAGCTTCAGCCGGCTGGTGGGCCCCAGCTGGTCAGGTCTCGTCGTTCAACCGAATCGTCTGCAGCCGCCAGCCCGCGTACACCGTGGCGCCCACCGTCACCACGAGGAGCAGGATCAGACCCGTGGTGAACGACACCGCCGCTTCGACGCCGAGGAGCGACGCGCGGTCGCCGAGGATCTGGACGACGACCGACGACGCCCACTGCTGGACCGACAGCGTCTGGGCGCCGGGGGCGAGACCACCGATCAAGGTCTCCCAGATCAGGGCGTAGATCAGACCGACGACGACGGCGTTGCGGGTGATGACGGCGAGCATCAGGAAGACGGCGGCGTAGGCGACACCGGCCGCGAACGCGCCGACGGTGTAGGCCAACGTCACCGAGCCCAGCGAGCCGGTGAGGATGATGCCGGCGAAGAAGACGGGGATCACGCCGAAGGCGAGCAGGATGGCGATCGCGACCGCGAGCTTGGTGAGGATGATCGTGTAGCGGTTGAGCGGCTTGGCGAGCAGGTAGACGATCGAGCCCTCGTCGATCTCGGGGCCGATCGAGCCGGTGCCGGCGATCAACCCGAGCAGCGGCATCATCACCGCGATCCCGAACCCGCCGAGCAGACTGGTGGCGAGGCCGCTGTCGAGCGCCTCGTTGAGCCCGTCGTCGAAGCCGGCGAGGATCCGCGCCAGGGCGCAGAGCGCGAGCAGCGCCAGCGGCAGCAGCATCAGGAGCACCGTGCGCCGCCGGCCGAGCAGGCTGCGGGCGGTGAGCTGCGCGACGGTCCGGTTCAGCAACAGGTCACTCATCGGGCCACCAGGTAGGAGAAGACGGACTCGAGCGACTCGTCGGCCGGGCGGACCTCCAGCAGCCGGATCCCGTGACGGGAGGCGAGCTGGGGCAGGGCGTGGACGAACGCCGAGAAGTCGGTCGCCTGCACGTGTACGGCGCTGGTGCCGTCGGAGCCGGCGACCAGCTCGACCCCCGACGTACTGCCGTCCGCGATCACCGCGGAGGCGAGCGCGCGGTCGTCGGAGGACCGGATCGTGTACTGGTGGGGCCGCTGCGTCATCAGCCGGCGGATCTCGCGGAAGTCGCCGGACGCGGCGTGACGGCCGGCGACCATGACCTCGATCCGGCCGGCGATCTGCTCGACCTCCTCGAGGATGTGGGAGCTGAAGAGGATCGTGCGGCCCTCGTCGCCGAGGCGGTGCAGCAGGTCCATCAGGTGCAGCCGCTGCCGCGGGTCCATCCCGTTGAACGGTTCGTCGAGCAGCAGCACGGTCGGGTCGTGGACCAGCGAGGTCGCCATCTTGATCCGCTGCTTCATGCCCTTGGAGTAGCCCCGGATGTCGCGCTCCTGCGCATCCTCCATCTCGACGGTCGCGATCGCGCGCTTCGCGGCACCTTCGGGGTCGGCGAGCTTGTGGAGCCGCGCGTTGGCGAGCACGAAGGCCCAGCCGGTGACGGCGTCGTACATCTCCTCACGCTCGGGGACGAGGCCGATCTCGCGGTAGATCTCCGGGTCGCGGAAGAGCGGGCGCCCGTCGAGCGTCACCGTGCCGGCCGACGGCGCGAGGAACCCCGCCATCATGTTGATCAGCGTCGACTTGCCGGCGCCGTTGGGCCCGAGCAGCCCGGTCACGCCGGGTCCGAGCCGCATCGTGACGTCGTTGACCGCGACCACGTTGCCGTACCAGCGCGAGACCTGCTCGAGCTCGATGGCGCTCATGCCAGGGCCTTCCGGTAGCGGGCCAGCAGGGCGGCGTAGCAGCCGACGACGAGGAGGACGGCGGCCAGGCAGAACACCGCGCCCATGAGCACGCCCTCGGGCTCGGTGGCCATGACGGACTCGGCTCCGAACGGGCCGGCCATGACGCCGTCGACCAGCGTGAACGGCGAGATCAGCCCGGCGTAGCCCGCGAACGTGTCGTTGCCGAACTCCTCGGCCAGCGCCCGCACCGTCGCCTGGATCCCCGACAGCACGAGCAGCACGCCGACGATCGCGGCGACGCCGAGCCCGCGGCGCGGGGTCATCGCGGCGACGGTCAGCCCGATGCCGGCCAGCACCACGGCGCTGATCGCGGCGCCGATCATCCCGCGCAGGTAGTCCTTCAGCTGGAGGTCGAGCGGCAGCTCCGCCAGCATCGCGCCGGCGAACAGCATCGTGATCGGCAGCGCCATCAGGATGAAGAGCCCGGCCGCCATCCCGGCGTACTTGGCCTGGACGTACTGCTGACGCGAGAGCGGCCGCGAGAAGTAGAGCGGCGCCACCCGGAACCGCAGGTCGCGCGACATCGCGGCCGGCGCCTGCGAGCCGAGGAAGATCGTGACCGCGACCTGGAAGGCGAAGACGTACTCCGTGTAGCCGAGCGGCAGCGACGGCAGCCGGAAGTAGCCGGTCACGATGCCGATCGTCACCGCCGGGAACACCATCACCGCCAGCAGCAGGAACGGCATCACCTTGGACTTGCCCGAGCGGCCCAGGCCGTAGGTGCCGCGCAGGGTGTCGAGGAACAGCGAGCGCCGGATGTACGCCGCGCCGAGCCGCGGCCCGTCGTAGTGGCGGTAGCCGATGTCATGGATCGCACCGGTCGGCTGACCGGCAGACTGGTTGGCGGGCTGGGTCATGTCGAGAACACCTCCACCATCCGGTGGCGCTGCCGTTCCATCCGCACCAGGCCGAGGCCGAGCTCGGCGACCGCATCCCGGACCACGTCGTACGCCGAGGCGTCGTCCACGGCGACGTGGAGCAGCCGGCCCTCGGCGTGGACGGCGATGCCGGCGGCCTCGAGCCGTGCCACCAGCGCGGCCTGGTCGCCGTCGACCTCGACCGTGACCACGGCGGTCTCGGCGGTGACGGACGCGGTCGTGGAGTGGCGCAGCAGCTGGCCGCCGTCGATGACGACGATGCCGTCGGCGACCCGCTCGAGCTCGCCGAGCAGGTGGGACGTGACGATGACCGAGATGCCGAACTCGCCGCCGATGCGCTGGATCAGGCCGAGCATGTCGTCGCGGCCGGCGGGGTCGAGGCCGTTGGTCGGCTCGTCGAGCAGCACCAGGCTCGGGTCGTGGACCAGCGCCTGAGCGAGCTTGACCCGCTGCTTCATGCCCGTGGAGTAGCCGCCCATCGAGCGGTAGCGCTCCTCGTAGAGGCCGACGTGGCGCAGCGTGTCGGCGGTCCGCTCGCGGGCGGCGGTCATCGGCAGCCCCGACATCCGGCCCATGTGGACGCAGAACTCCGTCGCCGACACGTCGGGCGGCAGGCAGTCGTGCTCGGGCATGTAGCCGACCAGCTCCCGGATCGCCGGGCCGTCGGTCGCGACGTCGAGGTCGAGCACCCGCGCCGTACCCTCCGTCGCGGGCAGCAGGCCGAGCAGGATCTTGAGCAGCGTCGACTTGCCGGCGCCGTTCGCGCCGACCAGGCCGGTGATGCCCGGCTCGACATCGATGCTCAGCTGGCTCAGCGCCGTCACCGCGCCGAAGCGCTTGGACAGTCCCTCGGTCGTGATCATTCGTCAGCCCACTCCAGGAGGTCGCCGGGCTGGCAGTCGAGCACCCGGCACATCGCCTCCAGTGTGGTGAACCGGACCGCCTTCGCGCGACCGTTCTTCAAAACCGCCACGTTGGCGGGCGTGAGCCCGATGCGCTCGGCGAAGTCACCCACGCTCATCTTGCGCTTGGCGAGCTCGACATCGATCCGGACCACGATGGGCATCAGATCACGGCTTCCATGTCGGTGTGCAGGGTGGTGGCCTGCCGGAGCAGCGCGCGCATCACCAGCATCAGCAACCCGACCACCGTGATCGCGAGGCCGAGGATGCCGACCGCGAGCGGGTTGCCGGGGTCGTCGGACGTCGCCAGGACAGGATGCCGAAGCCGAGCCACACCAGCCAGCCGGCCGCGATGGCGCCGAGGATCAGGTCGACCCAGCGGAAGGCCGCGTCGGTGAAGATCCGGTCGGTCCGGACCATCCCGAGCAGCTGCCAGGTGCACGACGATCACCACCTGCGCGCACAGCAGCTCGAGCTCGAGCACCACCAGCAGGATCCAGCGCTCGGTCGCGAAGCCGGGATCCTGCTCGGCCTGGTAGGCCAGCGTCCCCGGCACGCTCATGACCTGCAGCACCAGGATCGCGACGAACGCCAGCACCAGCAGACCTCGCAGCGTCGTCACCACGCGACCCGTCGTCAGCAGGTGATCAGTCGTCAGCATGCGCCGACTATCGAGTGTTTCCTATCGAATGTCAATCGATTCTGGTCGTGTCGCGTTCGGCCGTTGCCGTCTTCCGGCCGACGGAACACGGCACCGGTCCCAGCTATCAACGCGACCGCGCCGGCGGCGACGGCGTACCAGGTGAAGCGGTCGACCGCCGCCTCGCACGGGCCGGACAGGTCCGCTGCCCCGCCGCCCTTGTTCTCACCGACGACGAGGATGGCTGGGCAGGTCACGGTCTCGCCGCTGACCTCCGCCTTCGGCCCGATCGCCAGGAGCAGCGCACAGACGAAGCCGGCGACGACGGCCACCAGGATCATCGCGATGCGCACCATCCCCTCAGCGTAGGCGCTTGCCGACCGCACTATCCGGAAGCGAAACGTCCGGAACCGGGACTAGCGTCGACGTCATGGACATCAAGCCGAAGCTCGACCTGGTCATCCTCGACTGCCCGGACGCGCTCGTCCTCGGCACGTTCTACGCCGACGTCCTCGGCTGGAAGCTCGAGGACGGGGCGGAGAGCCGGTGGTGCGTGCTCGAGCCGCCGGGCGGTGGCATCTCCCCCGACAACCCCGACGGGCGTACGACGCTGGCGTTCCAGCGGATCGACGACTGGGTCGAGCCGACCTGGCCCGGCGGCAGCCACCCGCAGCAGTTCCACCTCGACCTCGCCACCCCCGACATGGACGCGACCGAGACCGCGGTCCTCGCCGCCGGTGCCCGGAAGCACGAGCATCAGCCCTCGAAGGACGGCAACTTCCGGGTCTTCCTCGACCCCGCCGGCCACCCGTTCTGCCTGATCCGGGGCTAGCGGACGCGGAACGTGGCCCAGGTCGACTTGAGGCCGAGGGTGGAGCGCATGGTGTCGCCGGTGACGGCGACGGTGGACTTCGAGCCGACGAGGCGGAGGATCTCGACGCGGCCGCCCCACTGGCCGTTGCCGTCGCGGGTCGGGACGACGATCCGCTGGAGGTTGCCCAGGGCGGGCCAGGCGGACTCGAAGCGGGCGTCGGTGACCTTGACCGACCAGTCGTGGTGGGGGTTGCCGGACCAGCCGTCGTACGGGTCCTTCTGGGCCGGGAGGTAGGGGACGGAGCCGGCGGAGGTCCAGCCGCCGCTCGACGACCCGAACTGCGTGAAGGCGGGGTCGCCGCTCCACCGCAGGATCCGGCGCCGGGTGGCGGTGACCGCCTCGTCGGAGGCGGAGTGCTCGGCGTCGGCACCGCCGTAGACCTGGCACGACCAGGTGTCGCAGAGGTCGAAGATCGAGGCGCGGGGGTGAGCGCGCTCGTACGCCGCGTAGGTGCGCGCCGCGACGGCCTGGGCGCGAACGGCGGCCGGCGACCACAGCGCCGGGATCTCGAGCGGCACCACACCGCGCAGGTACTGCTCCAGCGGCAGCGTGTTGACCGTGACCCGAGCGGCGGGCGCGTCGGCGGGTGCGAGGGCAGCGAGCTGGCCGCGGTAGGCGCGGTTGCCGGACGGCGTGACCAGCGTGACCGGGTCGCCGTCCGCGCTGAACGCACCGAACCCCTCCAGCGTGCGCCACGGCCGCCACCGGTCGGTGTAGAAGCTGACCCGGTTCTCCCCCGACGAGAGGCGGGCGATCCGCCACCGCGTCGCGTCCTTGTCGGGCAGCACGAACGTCTCGTCGGACCCGAGGTCGCGCACGGCCAGCCGGTTGCGGGTGACCACGACCAGGTCGTCGGTGGTGTCGGCGGTGAGCTGGACCCGGATCCGGCCCTTGGCCTTCCCCCACGTCGTGCCGGGGTAGTAGAACTTCGCGATCTCGTCGTACGACAGCCCCTCGCGAGCCGCGCCCTCGGCGCCGTACTGCGACATCCCGTGGCCGTGCCCGTAGCCGTGGCCCTTGATCGTGATGGTCGCGTTGCGGGGCACGTCCCAGGAGTCGGCGCCGTAGGCCGCGTCAGCCGTCAGCGCCAGCGCGCCGGCCAGGAGGCAGGCGAGAGCGATGTGACGGAAGGGACGCACGCGACCGATGGTAGGTGCTAGTTCACCTTCGTGATCGTGAACAGCGTGGACGGCAGATCCCAGTCGGCGCGGAAGTCGTTGCCCGTGACGGTGTCGGAGAAGCCCGACCCGGCGGTCACCCGAACCCGCTCCACGCGCCCGCCGCGGGAGCCCTTGCCGTCGCGCTCGACGATGCGGATGAAGTCGAGGTCGTCGTAGTTGTACTCCTCCTCCATCTCTGCCGCGGTGACGGTCACCTTCCAGCCGTAGTAGTCACGCGAGTTGCCCTCGTAGCGGTCACGCTTGGCCGGGAGGTACGGCTTGCCGCCCGCCACCGTGTAGCCGCCGTTGCTGGCGGAGAACTCGGCGAAGATCGGATTCCGGCGGTAGGTCAGCACCTGCTTCGCGGTGGCCTTCACGGCCTTGTTCGTCGCGGCTGCTTCGGCCGAGGCGCCGCCGTAGACCTGGCACAGGGCGGTGTCGCAGATGTCGTAGGCGACGTCGAGCGGGTGGTCCCTCCGCCAGGCGGCGTAGGTGCGGGACGCGACGGCCTGGGACGCGCAGCGCCTGCTGCGGCCACGCCGCCTGCCATCTCCGAGGGCGTCACGCCGCGGATGTACTGCTCGAGCGACGACGACGTTCACCGTCACCCGGTCGCCGAAGTCGTCGACCGACGAGCGCAGCGCGCCGCGGTAGGCGACGTCGCCCGAGGGGGTCATCAGCGTGAGCTTGTTCGAGCCCGCCGTGAACTCGACGTCGCCCGCGATAGGTGTCGCCACTCGTCCAGGCACCGTCGAAGTAGGAGACCTCGTGCCGTCGCCGCCGTCGGCGGGCTGGATCCGCCAGCGTGTGGCCGAGGCCGTCGGCCGCCGGGTCTGCGCCCGAGCCGACCTCGCGCACCTTGAGCCCGGCGACGTCGCGCACGATCGAGGTCGCCGTCGGCGTCGTCGCTGAACCAGCACCTCGACCGATCCCGCGGACCTCTGCCCACCGCGTCCGCGGGTAGTAGATGCCGAGGATCGAGCGGTAGCCCACGCCCTGGCGCGCCGCCGAGTAGGCGCCGTACTGGGACATGCCGCGGCCGTGGCCGCTGCCGTCACCCTTGATCGTGATGACCGCGTTGTTCGGCACGTCGTACCCCGGATCCGCCATCGCCGGGGCGATGGGCAGGGTCAGGACGGCGGCAGCGGTCAGTGCGATGATCTTCATCCCCCGAGACATGCGGGCCATCCTCACACGCGATGCAAACGCCGCGCCGCCTCGGCCACGGAACCGCTCATCGAGGGGTAGACCGTGAACGCCTGCGCCAGCTGGTCGGCGGTGAGCGAGCAGTTGACCGCGATCGAGACCGGGTGGATCAGCTCACTGGCGCGCGGGCCGACGATCACGCCGCCGACGACGATGCCGGTGCCCGGGCGGCAGAACAGCTTCACGAAACCGTCGTGGACGCCCTGCATCTTGGCGCGGGCGTTGCCGCTCAGCGGCAACGTCACCGCCTCGGCCACGATCTCGCCGTCGTCGACCGCCTTCTGCGACCAACCGACGGTCGCGATCTCGGGCGCCGTGAACACGTTGGACGAGACCTCCTTGAGGTCGAGCGGCGTCACGGCATCGCCGAGGAAGTGCCACATCGCGATCCGGCCCTGCATGGCCGCCACCGACGCGAGCATGAGGACGCCGGTGCAGTCGCCGGCGGCGTACACGCCGCGGGCACTGGTGCGCGAGACCCGGTCGACGGTGATGAAGCCGCCGTCGTCGGTCGCGACCCCGGCCTCCGCCAGGCCCAGGTCGTCGGTCTTCGGGACCGAGCCGAGGGCGAGGATGCAGTGGGAGCCGTCGACGGTGCGGCCGTCGGTGAGGGTCACGGTCACGGAGTCGCCGTTCCGCGCGACCGACTCCATCCGCGACTTCGACAGCACGTTCATGCCGCGGCGGGTCAGCACGTCCTCGAGCACCCGCGCGGCGTCGGCGTCCTCGCCGGGCAGCACCCGGTCGCGCGAGGAGACCAGGGTGACCTCGATGCCGAGGGCGAGGTAGGCCGAGGCGAACTCGGCCCCGGTGACACCCGACCCGACCACGATCAGGTGCTCGGGCGCCTCGGTCAGGTCGTAGACCTGCTCCCACGTCAGGATCCGCTCGCCGTCGGGCTGTGCGCCCGGCAACGTGCGCGGGGCGGCACCGGTCGCGAGCAGGACCGCGTCCGCGTCGAGGGTCTGCTCGCCGCCGTCGTTCAGGGTCACGCTGACCCGGTCGGTGGCCGCGAGACGCGCGCGGCCCGCGACGACCGAGACGCCGTCGCGCTCGAGCCGGCGGGCGATGTCGGCGGACTGGTCGTCGGCCAGCGCGAGCACCCGCTTGTTGAGCTTGCCGAGGTCGACGGAGACCGAGGTCGCGAGGTCACCCTCGTGGTCGCGGACGTCGACGCCGAGCTCTCCGGCGTCGCCCATCTCGGTCATGACCTCGGCCGTCGCGATCAGCGTCTTGCTCGGCACGCAGTCGGTGAGGACCGCCGAGCCGCCCAGGCCGTCGCTGTCGACGACGGTGACCTCCGCGCCGAGCTGGGCCGCGACGTGGGCTGCCTCGTAGCCGCCCGGGCCACCGCCGATGATGACGACGCGGTCAGTCATCACAGGTTGATCATGTGGCCGGCGATGCCCTCGACGGCTTCCTTGACGGCCTCGGACAGCGTCGGGTGGGCGAAGACGTTGCGGGAGATCTCGTCGGCCGTGAGGTCCCACTTCTGCGCGAGGGTCAGCACCGGCAGCAGCTCGGTCACGTCGGGACCGATCATGTGTGCGCCGAGGATCTCGTTGTACTCCGCGTCCGCGACGACCTTCACGAAGCCGACCGCGTGGCCCAGGCCCATCGCCTTGCCGTTGGCGGAGAACGGGAACGACGCGGTCTTCACGTCGTACCCCCGCTCCTTGGCCTGCTCCTCGCTGTAGCCGAACGAGGCGACCTGGGGCTGGCAGTACGTCGCCCGCGGGACCATGTCGATGTCGACCGGCATCGTCTCCTCGCCGGCGATCAGCTCGGCGACGACGATGCCCTGCGCCTCGGCGACGTGGGCCAGCATCAGCTTTCCGGTGACGTCGCCGATGGCGTAGACGTGGTCGACGTTGGTGCGGCCGTACTCGTCGGTCTCGATCGCGCCCTTCTCGGTCGTCTTCACGCCGGTCGCGTCGAGGCCGTAGCCCTCCAGCCGCGGGGCGAAGCCGAACGCGGCGAGCATCTTGTCGGCCTCGAGCACCTCGCTGTCGCCTCCGTCGGCGGGGCTGACGGTGACCTTGACGCCGGAGCCGGTGTCCTCGACGTTCTCGACCTTGGTCGAGAGCAGGACCTTCACGCCGAGCTTCTTGTAGTGCTTGAGCAGCTCCTTGGAGACGGCGGCGTCCTCGGTCGGGACCATCCGGTCGAGGAACTCCACGATGGTGACGTCGACGCCGAAGTTCTTCATGACGTAGGCGAACTCGACGCCGATCGCGCCGGAGCCGCCGATGATGATGCTCGACGGCAGCTCGGCGTCGAGGATCTGCTCCTCGTAGGTGACGACGTTGTCGCTGGTCTTCATCCCCGGCAGCATCCGGACCGTCGCGCCGGTGGCGAGGATCAGGTCGGTGCAGGTATAGGTCGTCCCGTCGACGTCGATCTCGGTGGCGACTTCAGCGTCCCCCACCCGTTGATCTCGGTGATCTTGTTCTTCTTCATCAGGTAGTGGACGCCCTTGACGATGCCGTCGCTCACCTTGCGCGAGCGGGCGTGCGTGGCGTCGTAGGACATCGTGGCGTCGCCCTCGATGCCGTAGAGGTCCTTCTCGTGAGCGAGCGTGTGGGCCAGCTCCGCGTTGCGCAGCAGCGCCTTCGAGGGGATGCACCCGACGTTGAGGCAGACCCCGCCCCAGTACTTCTCCTCCACGACCGCGACCCGCTTGCCGAGCTGGGAGGCGCGGATGGCGGCGACGTAGCCACCGGGGCCGGCGCCGAGGACCAGGACATCGAAGTGGTTGTCGCTCACGAGTCCACCCTAGGGCTCGGTGTCGCGAGCGGCTAACCCGGTTCGAGCGCCGCTAGCCTGCTCCCGTGACGTTGTACGCCGCCTACGGGACCAACCTAGATCCCGCGCGCATGGGCGAGCGTTGTCCCCACTCGCCGATGCACACGACGGGGTGGTTGACCGGCTGGCGGCTGACCTTCGGTGGCGAGGAGCACGGCTGGGACGGGGCGCTCTCGACCATCGTCGAGGACCCGATCGAGCAGGTCTTCGTCGCCGTCTACGACATCACCCGCGAGGACGAGCTGGCACTGGACGGCTGGGAGGGCGCCGACCTCGGGCTCTACCGGAAGACCAAGGTGCGGGTCTCGACGATGACCGGCGAGCTGGTCGTGTGGACCTACGTGCTCGACGCCTACGAGGGCGGGCTGCCGTCCGCGTCCTACCTCGGCGTGCTGGCCGACGCCGCCGACGCTGCCGACGCACCTGCCGACTACGTCGCCGCGCTGCGGCGGCGGCCGTGCCGGTCCACCGGGCTGTAGCCCCGGTTCGGGGACTAATGTTCGCCCGGTGACCGAGACCCAGGAGCTCGCCCAGGAGGCGGCCGACACCCTTGCCCGGCTGACCGGCGTACCCACCCATGACATCGCGCTGGTGCTCGGCTCCGGCTGGCTGCCGGCCGTCGACGCGCTTGCCGACAAGGATGGGTGGAGTGCGACCGCCGAGATCGCGACGACCGACCTGCCGGGCTTCAGTGCCGCAGCGGTCGCGGGCCACAGCGGGAAGATCCGCAGCATCAGGGCCGGCGACAAGAACCTGCTCGTCTTCCTGTCACGCACCCACTTCTACGAGGGCAAAGGTGTCAGGGCCGTCGTCCACCCGATCCGGACGGCGGCCGCGGCCGGCTGCCGGGCGATCGTGCTGACCAACGGCTGCGGCGGGCTGAAGGAGACGTGGTCGCCCGGAACGCCGGTCCTCATCTCCGACCACATCAACCTGACCGCGACGTCGCCCCTCGAGGGCGCCACGTTCGTCGACCTCACCGACCTCTACTCGCCGCGGCTGCGCGCGATGTGCCGCGAGGTCGACCCGAGCCTCGACGAGGGGATCTACGTCCAGTTCCCGGGCCCCCACTACGAGACCCCGGCCGAGATCGCGATGGTGCGCGCCATCGGCGGCCACCTGGTGGGCATGAGTACGACGCTCGAGGCGATCGCCGCGCGCGAGGCGGGGCTGGAGGTGCTGGGCATCAGCCTGGTCACCAACCTCGCCGCCGGCATCTCCGGCGAACCGCTCAACCACGAGGAGGTCCTCGAGGCCGGGCGCAGCGCCGCCGCCCGGATGGGCGGTCTGCTCGCGGAGATCGTGGGCAGGATCTGAGCGTGCCCACATCTCACGAGGCCAGCTGACCCTCGCCGGGAGCAGCCCGGTCGTGTTTGAGTGGTCGGCATGAGCGAGACACAGGACGAACAAGACCAGGAGCAGGAGCAGGAGCCCGACCAGCAGGGGGGCGACAAGGAGCCGGGGACGGCCGGACTCCCCGACGCCGACGAGGTCAGTGACGAGAAGAAGGCCCAGCTCGACAAGGAGCGCGAGGAACGGCTCGACGACGACAACCGGCCCGACGGCGCCGAGGTCGACAACACCGAACGCGACTTCGACGACGCTGCCGGCATGTTCACCGACAACCCCGACCACTCGGAGGACGAGAAGCCCTACGTCACCGAGGCCGACAAGCAAGAGGACGCGTGAGGGTCCTCGTCACCGGGGCGGCGGGCAGCATCGGCCGCGTCCTCTGCCCGGGCCTCATCGACCGCGGCCACGAGGTCGTCGGCGCCGACCTGCTGCCGACGCCCGACGGCTGGGACGGGCCGTGGCACGCCCTCGACTGCGCTGACGGCCAGGCGGTCGACGCGGTCGTGTCGGCCGAGCGGCTCGACGGGATCGTCCATCTCGCCGGCATCCCGGACGAACGCGGGCTGCAGGAGTCACTGGTCTCCCACGCCGTCACCACCGCGGCGCTGCTGGACGCGATGGTCGCCCACGACGTGTCGCGGATCGTCTATGCCTCGTCCAACCACGCCGTCGGTCGTACGCCGCGCACCGACTCGCTCGGCATCGACGTCCGCCCGCGCCCCGACACCTTCTACGGCGTCGGCAAGGTCGCGGCGGAGGCGGTGCTCTCGCTCTACGCCGACCGCTACGGCATCGACGCGGTCAGCTGCCGGATCGGTTCGTTCCGGGACGAGCCGTCGACGCTGCGGAACCTGTCGACCTGGCTGTCCCACGACGACTGCGTCCGGATGATCGAGGCCGGACTGACCACGCCGTCCCCCGGCTACGCCGTCCTCTACGGCATCAGCGCCAACACCCGCGCGTGGTGGGACCTCGAGCCCGGCCGGGCGCTGGGCTACGAACCCGAGGACGACGCCGAGGAGTGGGCCGACCAGATCCCCGAGCGCGCCGAGGACGACGTCGAGGGATCGGCGGTCGGTGGACCGTTCGTCACCGAGGAGTTCTGGCGGCCCGCCCTGTGACGGATGAGCAGGTGACCGATGACTTCGGTCCGACCGCCGGGTCCACCTGTCCATGACGACGACCACCCACACCCACGACGTCGGCGACGCCGTGATCACCTACGACGTCCGCGAGCCCGCGACGCCTGACGACCGACCGCCGCTGGTCATGATCGGCGCGCCGATGACCGCGGAGGGATTCGACACGCTCGCGTCGTACTTCACCGACCGGACGGTGGTGACCTACGACCCGCGCGGCCTGGGCCGGAGCACCCGCAGCGACGAGTCGGTCGAGCAGACGCCGACCACCAGCGCGGCCGACCTTCACTCCCTCCTGGCGGCCCTCGGCCGCGGCCCGGTCGAGATGTTCGCCAGCAGCGGCGGCGCGGTGAACGCGCTCGCTCTGGTCGCCGCCCACCCCGACGACGTCTCGCTCCTGGTCGCCCACGAACCGCCGCTGCTCGCCGGGCTGCCGGACGCCGAGAACGCGTACGCCGCCGAGGCGGCCAACCAGGCGATCTACCACCAGCGGGGCTGGGGACCGGCGATGGCCGCCTTCATCGCGATGACGTCGTGGCAGGGCGAGTTCACCGACGACTACCTCGCCGCGACGCCGCCCGACGCGAGCGCGTTCGGCATGCCGACCGACGACGACGGCACCCGCGACGACCCGCTCCTGTCGGGCATCTCCAACGGCGTCACGGCCCACGTGCTCGACGTCGGGGGCGTGACCGCGGCGCCGACCCGCGTCGTGATGGCGGCGGGGGTGGAGTCGCGCGGCACCATCACCTGGCGTACGACGGAGGCCGCTGCGGCCGCGCTCGGCGTACCGCTGACCGAGTTCCCCAGCCACCACGGCGGCTTCCTCGGCGGCGAGTTCGGCCAGGCGGGCGAGCCCGAGGCATTTGCCGCCCGGCTGCGAGAGACGCTCGGGGGCTAGGTCAGCCGTCGGCGCAGGCCCTCGACACAACCGGCCATCATCCGCGCGTGGTTCCACGCGAGCAGCGGCCGCAGCGGGGCCGCGGCGTTCAGCATCCGGCGGCGGACCACGACCTCCTGCTCGTAGTCGAGCCGGGTGCCCGGCCCCTCCTCGGCCAGCCGCCAGCGGACCGAGCCGACCAGGTCGCCACTGATCGTGGTCTCCAGCAGGCCCGGCTCGCGGTGGATCGCGGTCAGCAGCAGGTCCAGCGTGTAGGGCAGGGTGGAGCGGCACCGCACCCAGGCGTTGTCGTCGTCGAGCTTCGCGACCGCGCGTACCTGCGGCCACCAGTCCGGGTAGTGCTCGAGGTCGACCAGGAGCGCGTGCACCCGCTCGCGCGGGGCAGCCACGGTCCAGCTCTCGCGGAACTCGAAGCCGCGGTTCATGCCCGACCTCATGACAGGTCCAGCCGGCGGCTCAGCTGCTCCCAGGCGCGGGCGGCCGCCCGGCGTACCGCCTCGTCGGGGTCGTCGAGATGTTCCCGTACGACGTCGGCGTGCTCGGTGTCACCGGCGACCCCCAGCGCCCGCATCGCCGCGGCCCGGACCCGCGGCAGCTCGTGGTCGGCGAGCGCCGCCGCACCGTCCCCGGCGCCCGCGACGTCATGGGCCGCGACGACCTTCAGGCACATCTCGGCCGGCCGCCAGTGCTCGTCGTCGAGCCCGGCCACGACGGCACTCGGTCGCGGCGTCGTCCCAGACGTGCAGCAGCCCGCGGGCACCCCACGTGCGCAGCCAGTAGTCGTGCCAGGTGGTGGGGTCGCGGACCGGCTCGCCGGCCGACCAGTCGTGGCCGGTCAGCCAGGGCAGCGCGTCGAGGTGGTCCTCGCGCGGCGCGCCGCGCATCAGGTCGACGCAGACGGCGGTGAACTCGTCCCGCCCGAGCCGGTCTGCCAGCTCGACGATCAGCTCCTTGGTCGGCTGGGCCTCAGGTCGCTCCCCCATGACGCCATCATGGCGCGTGCAACATCCGACGGGGCACTAGCGTGCCTCCCATGACTCACCCGACCCTGGGCACCGACGACCTCCTCGGCCGGGCCCGCGCCTGGGCTGCCGACGACCCCGACCCGCAGACGCGGGCCGAGCTCGAGCAGGTCGTCGCCGACGTCGAGGCGGGCGGCGACCCGGCCGACCTCGCGGACCGGTTCGCCGGCACGCTCGAGTTCGGCACCGCGGGGCTGCGCGGCGCGCTCGGAGCCGGGCCCAACCGGATGAACCGGGTCGTCGTACTGCGCGCGGCGGCCGGCCTCGCGGCGTACCTCAAGGCGGAGGGCGCGCGATCCGGCAGCCCGGTCGTGATCGGGTACGACGCGCGCTTCAACTCCGACGTCTTCGCGCGCGACACGGCAGAGGTGATGAGCGGCGCCGGGTTCAAGCCGAAGGTGATGCCGCGACCGCTGCCGACGCCGCTGCTGGCGTTCGCGATCCGCGAGCTCGGGTGTGTCGCGGGTGTGATGGTGACCGCGAGCCACAACCCGCCGCAGGACAACGGCTACAAGGTCTACCTCGGCGACGGGAGCCAGATCGTGCCGCCGGCCGACAGCGCGATCGCGGCCCAGATCGAGGCGGTCGGGCCGGTCGGCGACATCCCCCGCGGCGACGCCGGCAGGGTGCTCAGCGACGAGATCGTCGACCGCTACCTCGACACCGTCGCCGAGCTGGCCGCGGACGGGCCGCGCGACCTGCGCACCGTCTACACCCCGCTCCACGGCGTCGGCGGCACGTCGGTGCTGCAGGTGCTCGAGACGGCCGGCTTCGACGCGCCCCAGGTCGTCGAGCAGCAGGAGCAGCCCGACCCGCTCTTCCCGACGGTCGCGTTCCCGAACCCCGAGGAGCCGGGCGCGATGGACCTCGCCATGGCGCTGGCCGACCGCACCGGTGCCGACCTGGTCGTGGCGAACGACCCCGACGCCGACCGGTGCGCCGCGGCCGTCCCCGGCCCCCAGGGCTGGCGGATGCTGCGCGGTGACGAGGTGGGGGCCCTGCTCGGTCACCACCTGCTCAAGACCGGCAAGCAGGGCGTCTACGCCTGCTCGATCGTCTCCTCGTCGCTGCTCGGCAAGCTCGCCGCCGCCCACGGTCAGCCGTACGTCGAGACGCTGACCGGCTTCAAGTGGATCGGCCGCGTCGACAACCTCGCCTTCGGCTACGAGGAGGCGCTCGGCTACTGCGTCGACGCCGAGCACGTCCGCGACAAGGACGGCGTCTCGGCGCTGCTGCTGCTCTGCGAGGTCGCCGCGGCCGCGAAGGCGGACGGGCGCAACCTGGACGACCTCCTCGACGACATCGCCCGCGAGTACGGCCTCCACGCCACCGACCAGCTGTCGGTGCGCGTCAGCGACCTGTCCGAGATCGCCCGCGCGATGGAGACGCTCCGCCGTACTCCGCCCACCTCGCTCGGCGGCCTCGCCGTCGAGCAGGTCGACGACCTCAGCGAGGGCAGCGCCGACCTCCCACCCACCGACGGCCTGCGCTACCGGCTCGCCGACGGCGCGCGGGTCATCGTCCGGCCGAGCGGCACCGAGCCCAAGCTCAAGGCCTACCTCGAGGTGGTCGTCCCGGTCGAGGCCGGCGAGGACGGTGGCGTCGACGCGGCCCGGATCTCCGCCGCCGGCCGCCTCGACGCCCTCCGCAACGACATCAAGGCCGCCGCCGGGATCTGACCGTCCTCTGATTGTTCCGCCCACCCCGCACAGTCCTATGCTGGCTGAGTGACAGCCACTTCGCTCTCCCCCGACAGGCTCGACACCGGGGACGTCGCGGAGATCACCCGGAACGACGCCTCGCTGCGCCGCTTCCTGCACGGTCTCCCGGGCGTCGACCAGGTCGGCGCCGAGGCTCGGGCCGCCGGTCTCGGCACCCGCTCCATCAAGACGACGTCGAAGGCCTACGCGCTCGACCTGGCGATCCGGATGGTCGACCTGACCACCCTCGAGGGCCAGGACACCCCGGGCAAGGTCCGGGCGCTGTCAGCCAAGGCGATGCGTCCCGACCCGGCTGACCCGACCTGTCCCGCCGCCGCGGCGGTCTGCGTCTACCCCGACATGGTCGGCATCGCCAAGGAGACCCTCGGCGACTCCGGCGTCAACGTCGCCGCCGTCGCCACCGCCTTCCCGAGCGGTCGCGCCGCGATGGACATCAAGCTGGCCGACACCCAGGACGCGGTCGAGGCCGGCGCCGACGAGATCGACATGGTCATCGACCGCGGCGCGTTCCTCTCCGGTCGCTACCTGCAGGTCTTCGAGGAGATCGCGCAGGTCCGCGCGGCGTGTGCGGCGAATGAGCGCGCACCTCAAGGTCATCTTCGAGACCGGCGAGCTGCAGACCTACGACAACGTACGGCGCGTCAGCTGGCTCGGCATGATGGCCGGCGCCCACTTCATCAAGACCTCCACCGGCAAGGTGCAGCCCGCCGCGACCCTGCCGGTCACGCTGATCATGCTCGAGGCGGTCCGCGACTGGCGCGAGGCCACCGGCCAGATGATCGGCGTGAAGCCGGCCGGCGGCATCCGCAACGCCAAGGACGCCATCAAGTACCTGGTCATGGTCAACGAGGTCGCGGGTCCCGACTGGCTCGACCCCGACTGGTTCCGGTTCGGCGCCTCCACGCTGCTCAACGACCTGCTCATGCAGCGCACCAAGATGACCACCGGTCGCTACTCCGGCCCCGACTACTTCACGCTGGACTGATTCCTGATGACCACTTTCGACTACGCCCCCGCCCCCGAGTCGCGGAGCATCGTCGACATCAAGCCGTCCTACGGCCTGTTCGTCGGCGGCGAGTTCGTGGACGGCCACGGCAAGAGCTTCAAGACCATCAGCCCGGCCACCGAGGAGGTGCTCGCGGAGGTCGCCGAGGCGGACGCCGCCGACGTCGACCTCGCCGTCAAGGCCGCCCGGCGTGCCTACACCCGCACCTGGTCGAAGATGTCGGGCTCCGAGCGGGCCAAGTACCTCTACCGGATCGCGCGCATCATCCAGGAGCGCGGCCGCGAGCTGGCGGTGCTGGAGTCGATCGACAACGGCAAGCCGATCAAGGAGACCCGCGACGTCGACGTACCCATCGCCGCGGCGCACTTCTTCTACTACGCCGGCTGGGCAGACAAGCTCGACCACTCCGGCTACGGCAGTACGCCGCTCGGCGTGGCCGGCCAGATCATCCCGTGGAACTTCCCGCTGCTGATGCTCGCGTGGAAGATCGCGCCGGCGCTGGCCTGCGGCAACACCGTGGTGCTCAAGCCCGCGGAGACCACGCCGCTGACCGCGCTGCTGTTCGCCGAGATCTGCCAGCAGGCCGACCTGCCTGCCGGCGTCGTCAACATCGTCACCGGCGCCGGTGAGACCGGGGCCGCGCTCGTCGAGCACCCTGATGTCGACAAGGTCGCGTTCACCGGCTCGACCGGGGTCGGCAAGGCCATCGCCCGCAGCGTCGCCGGCTCGGACAAGAAGGTCACCCTCGAGCTCGGCGGCAAGGCCGCCAACATCGTCTTCGACGACGCCCCCATCGACCAGGCCGTCGAGGGCATCGTCACCGGCATCTTCTTCAACCAGGGCCACGTCTGCTGCGCAGGCTCGCGGCTGCTGGTGCAGGAGTCGGTCGCCGACGAGGTCATGAGCCGGCTCAAGCGCCGGGTCTCGACGCTGCGCGTGGGCGACCCGCTCGACAAGAACACCGACATCGGCGCGATCAACTCTGCCGAGCAGCTCGAGCGGATCAAGACCCTCTCCGACATCGGCGAGGCCGAGGGTGCCGGGCGCTGGTCACCGCCGTGCGACCTGCCCAGCCAGGGCTTCTGGTTCCCGCCGACGATCTTCACGGGCGTCTCGCAGGCCCACCGGATCGCCCGCGAGGAGATCTTCGGCCCGGTGCTGTCGGTCCTCACCTTCCGGACGCCGAGCGAGGCGGTCGAGAAGGCCAACAACACGCCCTACGGCCTCTCGGCCGGCGTGTGGACCGACAAGGGGTCACGGATCCTCAAGATCGCCAACGAGCTGCGCGCCGGCGTGGTCTGGGCCAACACGTTCAACAAGTTCGACCCGACCTCACCGTTCGGCGGCTACAAGGAGTCCGGCTACGGCCGGGAGGGTGGCCGCCACGGGCTCGCCGGCTACTTGAAGGGTGGCGACAACTGATGGCACGAGTCGACGTCCGCAAGACCTACAAGCTCTACATCGGCGGAGCGTTCCCCCGCTCGGAGTCGGGACACTCCTACGTCGTGAACGACTCGAAGGGACGCTTCGTGGCCAACGCCGCCAAGGCCTCGCGCAAGGACGCCCGCGACGCGGTCCAGGCCGCCCGCTCGGCGTACAAGGGATGGGCCGGCAAGACCGCCTACAACCGCGCGCAGATCGTCTACCGGGTCGCCGAGGTCATGGAGGACCGCCGCCCGCAGTTCGTCGAGGCGCTGCGCCAGTCCGAGGGCCTGACGCCCGCCCGCGCCAACAAGGCGCTCGACGAGTCGATCGACCGGCTCGTCTGGTACGCCGGCTGGGCCGACAAGATCACCCAGGTCGTCGGCAACGCCAACCCCGTCGCCGGCCCGTTCTTCAACCTGTCGACGCCCGAGCCGACCGGTGTGGTCGCGGTCGTGGCTCCCGAGGAGTCGAGCCTGCTCGGGCTCATCAGCGTCGTCGCGCCGGTCATCGTCACCGGCAACACAGCCGTCGTGATGTCGTCGTACTCCCGTCCGCTCCCCGCGGTCACCTTCGCCGAGGTGCTCGCCACGAGCGACGTCCCCGGAGGCGTGGTGAACGTGCTGACCGGCAACCCGGCCGACACCGCGCCCTGGCTCGCCGCCCACATGGACGTCAACGCCATCGACCTCACCGGCATCGCCGGCGACCCGGAGCTGGCGACGTCCCTCGAGGTGGCTGCCGCCGACAACCTCAAGCGGGTACGCCGAGCCCCGGCCGCCGAGCCGGACTGGTCGGCCGACCCCGGCACCGACCCGATGACCGCCTTCCTCGAGGTCAAGACCGTCTGGCACCCGATCGGCGTCTGACGCCGCCTGTCCACAGGCCGACCGGAGCCGGGTTTCCCCGAGGACCTCGCGGGGCATGCTGGACGCATGCACCTCGACCCCGGCGCCGTGCGCAGCGGCTGGAACCACGCGCAGAACGCGGACGACGAGATCCGTGACGCCCTCGGCCGCATCGCGGAAGCGGCGGGGAGCGGCATGGCCGACCTCGCCAGCTGTCTGAGCGACGCGGCCTCCGACATGCGCGGCGTGCTCGAGGTCGTCTCGGCCGTGGTCGCCGAGCACGGGACCAACGTCGAGGCCTGCATCGCCGACTTCCAGGCGACCGACGGGCAGAGCGCAGGTGAGTTCCATGGGTTGGCTCGATGACCGTGTGAGCGACCTCCGCGGAGTGCTCGCCGACCTCCAGGACCTCGACTTCTGGCCGCCGTGGGACGCCGCCCAGACCCTGGTCGACCTCGTCGCCCGCGCCGTCCAGATCGCGACCGAGCCCCCGGACCCCGATCCGGAGAACGTCCGCGACGCCGCCGCGGCCTGGCGGATGATCGGCTCGGACGCCGACGCGGCGGTCGGCGACCTGGAGCGGGTGCCCGAGGCCATCACCGCGGCGGTCTGGGACGGGGAGACCGGCAACGCCCTGCGGACGTCCGTCGGTCGGCTCTCCCGACGTTCCGACACCGTCGGCCCGGCCGCCCGCGGCGTCGAGCAGGCGCTGACCACCCTCGCCGACGCGATGGCGGACGCCCGCACCCGCCACCAGCAGGCCGACGACCAGCTCCGCGACAACCTCGAGCTGAGCTGGGGCGACCTCTGGCCGTGGGAGCTCGTCGACTGGCTGAAGGGCGTCGCCGAGGGCGTGATCCACGCGGTGGAGGAGGCGATCGGCGCCTACTCCGACGCGTCCACCGCGGTCCGGACCGCCGAGCGCGACATCGTCGCGGCGATGGACGAGATCGACCTGCCCGACCACCTCCCCGACTCCCCCGGAGTCAGCGCGGTCGCGGTCGTCAACGGGTGGGACGACGACCGCGGCCCGCTCGCGGGCGGTGCGCTGGAGCGCTACGACGGCGCCTACGACAACCTCTCGCCCGCCCAGCAGCAGGCGGTCCGTGACGCGCTGGCCGCTGCCGGCAGCGACGCCGAACGCGCCTGGATCATGGCCGGGGTCGCCTCCGGCCTGGGCGGCGCCGCACTCACCCGCTACATGGATCAGCTCGGCACGCTCACCCCGGCCCAGCTCCGTGACCTCGACCCCACGCGCTCGGCCGACGGCCTCACCCAGCCCGACCAGACGACCTGCGGCTCGTCCACGCTGGTGATGTCGCGGATGCACAACGACCCGGCCTACGCGATGTGGGTCCTCACCGGCTACAACCCGGAGACCGGGGAGACCGCGCCTCCGGGCCAGACGGTCGAGGACCGGTTCAAGGCCGAGTCGCTCGAGATGCACGACCGCACCAACTCCCCGACCGACCGCGACGGCGACCTCCAGTTCCCGTGGCCCGAGGCGATCGGCACCCAGCCGTGGGCGCTGGCCAACGAGATGTCGGCCGAGGGCGGCTCGGGCGCACCGGGCACGGAGTACGACGTCCGGGTGACCGACCCCGACGACCGAGGCCGCAACTACGACGAGATCGCCGCCGCCAGCGAGGACGGGCACACCGTGCCGCTCTACATCGGCGACACCACCCACCCCGGCCACGTCGTGCTCGTCACCGCCAGCGACAACGGCACCCTCACCATCTACGAGCCGGCCAACGGGGAGACTGTCACCGTGACTCGCGACGACTTCGTGAACGGCGACCTCGGGGTCGCCGGCTGGGACGAGCCATGGTTCGCGGTCACGCCACGGTGAGAACGGCTCTGATCGCGGCGGGGCTGCTGCTGCTCGCGGGCTGCAGCCAGGACCCGGCCGGGCTGCCCACCTCCGTCGACTACGAGCGGGCCGAGCGGGTGTGGTCAGACCCGTGGCTCGCCCCCGGCACGGCCTCGGTGCCGGAAGCCGGCTGGGGCTCGCCCGACGGCTACGTACGCCGGGATGCCGGCACCCGCACCACCCGCTACACCGCAGGCAGCCCGCAACAGGCACTGCAACGTGAGATCGCGTCGGCCCAGGACGCCGGCTGGATCCTCACCGGCCTGGTCTGTGACGGCCTCACGGCCTCGCTGGCCCGGGGCACCGGCCTCGACGACGGCGCGATCGCCGTGCTGGAGGTCGCCGCCGCCGGCCGCGGGGCCGAGGTCGTGGTGACCGGCTACGTGCCCCACCACCTCGACGGGTCGTGGCCCGCCCCGTCCACGGACCCCGCGTTCGACGGCTCCTGCCGCAACGCGGCCGGTCAGCGTCCCCTCGCCGACGACGTGTCGCTGGGCGAGCCGTTCGACGGCGGCGAGGAGCCGGCGGAACCCGACACCACGACCTGGCAGCGGGAGTCGCCCAGCGACGAGGAGCAAGCGCTGCTCGACGCTGTCAACGCCGACCCCTGGGTCGCGGGGCTCGGACTCGTCCTCGACTCAGAGCTCGCCGCCGACGACACCTTGCGCCGGGCCCCGACGGCCGACGCCACGGCCACCGACGCGCTGCTGGCGGACGTGGTGGCCGACATGGCCGGGTGGGAGCTGACCTGGATGTCGTGCGGCCGCGGCCGGGCCACCGAGGCCACCGCCCGCCTCGTGACCGACGACGGCGTCGCCGTGGCGCGGCTGACCGGCCTCCCGGACCGCACCGACGTGACGGTGACCCTGCCGCTGCCGGAGGCGCCCCCGCCTGACTGGATCGCCGACGTACCCGCGCTGAACTCCCCCGCCTGCCTGACGAGCACTCCGCGCCATCGGCGCATCGTCATCCAGGGCACCCCGGTGACCACCGTCGCCGAGTCGCAGCCGGTCGCCGGCTGACCTTGCCGCGTCGTACCGTGACAGCGATACTGTCACGATGCTGTTGAGCAGGAACCGCCTGCCCCGCGACCACTGGCAGCGCCGGATCGAGCAGCTCGACCCCGTCGCGGATCACGCGCAGATCTACGGCATCACGGCCCGGCACGAGTTCCCGTGGGACATGAGCCAGGCGCTGTCCTTCGCCCTGTTCCGCACCTACGCCGTGCCCAGCATCGGCGTGCTGCTGCACGACACCGGCGAGTTCACCGGGCGCACCCAGAAGCGGTACGACGACACCGCGCTCATCCTCGACCACATCGGCGAGCACGGCCTGGCCTCCGACGAGGGCCGGGCCGCCTTGCGGCGGATGAACCAGATGCACGCGATGTACGACATCAGCAACGACGACCTCCGCTACGTGCTCTCCACGTTCGTGGTCGTGCCGATCCGGTGGCTCGACGACTTCGGCTGGCGGCCGATGAGCGAGACCGAGAAGGTCGCCTCGGCCCACTACTACCGCGAGCTCGGGCGCCACATGGGCATCAAGGGCATCCCGGAGACGTGGCAGGAGTTCGCGACAGTGATGGACGCCTACGAGGCCGAGCGCTTCGCGTTCGACCCCCGCTCCCGCGAGGTGGCCGATGCCACGCTCGCGCTGATGGCGACGTTCCCACCGAACCACCACGCGCCCGCCCGGGCGGTCATCCGGTTCTCCCGGGCGTACATGGACGAGCCGCTGCTCGACGCGTTCCACTACCGCCGCCCGACCCGCGTCGAGCGTCGGCTGGCCCGCGCCGCCCTCGGCGCCCGCAACGCCTGGCTGCGCCGCCAGCCGCCGCGGCTGAGCCCCCAGCACGCGCGCGACGTCGGCAACATCCGCGGCTACCCGGACGGCTACGACGTGGCCACGCTCGGCACGTTCAGTCCCACGACCTGCCCTCGGGACCTCTGAGGCACAATCTCCGGGTGCCCCCGACCACCGCGCGCGTGATCGTGCTGGCCGGCCCCTCCGGTGCCGGCAAGTCACAGCTTGCCGAACGGCTCGGGCTGCCGGTGCTCCGCCTGGACGACTTCTACAAGTCCGGGTCCGATCCGACACTGCCCCTCATCGACTCGGGGGCGAACACCGGCATCACCGACTGGGACCACCCCGACTCCTGGCTGCCCGACGACGCGATGGTCGCCCTGAGGCAGCTCTGTGCGGTGGGCAAGGCGACGGTGCCGGTCTACGACATCGCCCACGACGGTCGCTGCGGTGAGCAGGAGCTCGACCTGGCCGGCCGCGGCCACTTCATCGCCGAGGGGATCTTCGCGCAGGAGATCGTCCCCGACTGCGCGCGCGAAGGGCTGCTGGAGGCGGCGTACTGCGTCACCCAGCACCCCATGATCACCTTCTGGCGGCGGCTGACCCGCGACCTGCGCGAGCACCGCAAGCCGCCGCGGGTCCTGCTGCGGCGCGGCTGGGCACTGATGCGGGCGCAGCGCGAGGTGGTCCGCCACGCCGTCGCGCTCGGCTGCCGGCGGGTCTCCCCCGACGAGGCGTACGCCGCGATCCGCTCGCTGGAGCCCGCCGCGCATGGCTGAGGCCGCGACCACGCCGGGCTGGTGGAACGACCGGCTCGAGAAGCTCCTCTACGCCGTGGGCATCGCGCTCGGCGGCGTGCTGGCGGTGCTGACCGCGCTCAACCAGCCCTACAACCAGAACGAGTGGGCGCAGATCCAGCCCTACGACTCGTGGGACCCTGCCGTCGTCACCGGCGGCACCCGGCAGCCGCCGCTCGATCCGCTGCTCGGCGCCCTCGTGCAGCACCTCACCGGCGTGGGCCAGCTCCAGCAGCGGATCGTGCCGATCGTCTGCGGGACCTGTCGCTGGTGCTGATGGCGTTGCTGCTGCGCCGGCTCCGGCTCGGCCACCACGGCGTGCTGGCCGTCTGGGTGATGGCAACGGCTCCGTTGTTCCTCCGCTACAGCGCGTATGTCCGCCCCTACGCCCTGCCGCTGACGCTCATGCTCCTGTGTGCGCTACGCCGGGAGCCGGTGGCTCGACGACGGACAGCGGCGCTGGCTCGGCGTCGGCTGTCGTCGGGGCCTTGCTGGTTCCGCTATCTCGCGTGCCTGAGCCGGTCGTGTTCCTCGGCTCATCGGCTGCGCATCCTGCTGATCGCCGGATGGCGAGGGTGGCTCACCCGCGGACCGCGCCTGGTGGCTCGGCGGCGGCTTCCTCGCGGCGCTGGCCTCGGTCGGCGCACTGACCGACCTCGATCTCGGCAGACCAGACCGCTGCGAGCGACCGGAGTCGCTGATCGACCTGGAACGCCGGCCGCGCCCTCGACCGGATCCCGACCGGGCTGCGTGACCTGCGCGACTTCGTCGCTGCCGCTGTACGCCGAGTGGTTCCCGTGGTGGCCGATCACGACTGGTCGTCGTGGTGCTCGCGCATCGCGCTCCGGCCTCGCGGCGCCTGCTCACCGGGCTGACGACCCGTGGTGGTGGGTGCCGCTCGTCGCTGGGACCGCTGGCGTTCCTCGTGGCCTATCACACGGTGAACCCGTTCCCGCTCGACGTGCGCCACTACCGGAGCCGGTTCGCCTACTTCTGGATCCCTGCGCTGGTGGTGATGGTGGCCGTCGGCCGACGGAGCTGAGTCGAGCCCGGTCCCGGCTGCGCACAAGGCGGCGCGTGGGCGGGCCCCGCCCTGGTGGGCGTGCTGCTGGCGAGTCAGCTGCCCGACGACGTACGCCATGGTGACCGAGAACGACACGATCGACGTCCGTCAGGGGCGCGGCGCATCGCCGAGACCGGGTGCCCGCCGACGCGTGGTGCTCTACGACGGCCCTTCGCGCCGGTGGGCACTGGCGGCAGCCGTTCTTCGGCAGGCCGCGCTGGTTCGCCGAGGACGACCACGCCCGGATCGTCGGCAACACCAGCCAAGATCGCCGCCGGACGCGCCGACGTCGGCGAGTTCACCGGCCCGATCTACCTGTCGTGATGGACGTGCGTGCGTCTCGACTCGGTCGCCTGCGACTCGCGCGATCAGCGGGTCGGTCAGGTCGCCGGCTTGGAGGAGGTCGAGCAGTTCGACCGCTTCACGCTCTACGCGCCCACCGAGGGCCAGTCCGGCCGTGCCGGCGCGATCGAGGCGCTGGAGGCGCTGGCCCTTGCCTACGGCCCTGGCTACGCGCAGGTCAACGAGGCGGCCGCCGAGCGGCTCCGGGCGTCCGCCGGCTGATGGTCACTCGCTCAGCAGCGCGGCGTACCCCGGCTTCACCACGTCGTCGATGATCGCGAGCCGCTCGTCGAACGGCAGGAACGCCGACTTCATGGCATTGATCGTGAACCAGCGCAGGTCGGCCAGCGAGTAGCCGAACGCCTCCACCAGCGACCACATCTCGGCGGTCATCGACGTCTGGCTCATCAGCCGGTTGTCGGTGTTGACGGTGACCCGGAACCGCAGCTGGGTGAGCAGCCCGATCGGGTGGTCGGCGATGGTGTCGGCGGCGCCGGTCTGGACGTTGGACGCGGGGCACATCTCGAGCGGGATCCGCTTGTCCCGGACGTACGCCGCCAGCAGGCCCAGGGTCGGCGTGCCCGCCTCGTCGACGGTGATGTCGTCGATGATCCGGACCCCGTGGCCGAGCCGGTCGGCACCGCACCACTGGATGGCCTGCCAGATCGACGGCAGGCCGAAGGCCTCGCCGGCGTGGATCGTGAAGTGGGCGTTCTCGCGCTGGAGGTACTCGAACGCGTCGAGGTGGCGGGTCGGCGGGTAACCGGCCTCCGCGCCGGCGATGTCGAACCCGGCGACACCCCGGTCGCGCCACGCCACCGCGAGCTCGGCGATCTCGTTGGAGCGGGCCTGGTGGCGCATCGCGGTCAACAGCTGCCGCACGACGATGCGGCCCCCGGCACCGGCGACCCCCTCGTCGAACCCGGCCTGCACCGCGGCCACGACCTCGTCGAGCGACAGCCCGGACCCGACGTGCTGCTCCGGCGCGTAGCGCACCTCGGCATAGACGACGCCGTCCGCCGCGAGGTCCTCGACGCACTCTCGGGCGACCCGGGTCAGCGCGTTCTCGGTCTGCATCACGCCCACGGTGTGGTCGAACGTCTCGAGGTAGCGCACCAACGAGCCGGAGTCGGCCGACTCGGCGAACCAGCGTCCCAGCGCGTCCGCGTCGCCGGTGCCCTCGGGCAGCTCGTGGCCGCACTCGGCCGCCAGCTCGAGGACGGTCTGCGGGCGCAGCCCGCCGTCGAGGTGGTCGTGGAGGAGCACCTTGGGTGCGCGATGTACCTGGTCTCTCGTCGGGGTGGTCACCCTCCTATCCTTCCAGCATGCGCACCTTCACCAGCTTCGACGAGCTCAGCGAGGCCGTCGGCCAGGACCTCGGCACCAGCGACTGGCTCACGATCGAGCAGGACCGGGTCGACCAGTTCGCCGAGGCGACCGGGGACCACCAGTGGATCCACGTCGACGTCGAGCGTGCCGCCGAGGGCCCGTTCGGCGGCACCATCGCCCACGGCTACCTGACGCTGTCGCTGATCCCCTTCCTCGGCGTCCAGGTCTTCACCCTCGACACCCCCGGCGCCAAGCTCAACTACGGCGTCAACAAGGTGCGCTTCCCGAGCCCGGTCCGCGTGGGCTCCCGGGTCCGCAACACGGTCTCGGTCAAGGAGGTCACCGACCTCCCCTCCGGCAAGCAGCTCGTGCTCGGCCACGTCATCGAGGTGGAGGGCCAGGAGAAGCCCGCCTGCGTCGCCGAGACCGTCGTCCTGCTCCTCCCGTAGCCGACCCTCTACAGGGTGAGGGAGTAGCAGCGCTGCTCGCCGTACGGCGTGAAGCCGAGGCGTCTGAGGATGGGGGCCGAGGTGTCGTCGACCGCCTTGACGAGGGCGAAGCGGGCGGTGGTGCGGCGGGCGTCGCGGAGCCGCTGCGCGACGAGGGCGCGGTAGGCGCCGCGGCCGCGGTAGGCGGGCAGGACCGAGCCGTCCCAGAAGCGCAAGGCGTCGCCGTCGACGGTGCTGCCCGCGGCGGCGGCAGGTTCGCCGTCGACGTAGGCGACGTAGGCCCGGATCAGCCGCTCGTCCTCCGGCAGGCTCACCGACTCGATCATGTCGACGACCTGGGCCTCGGTCGGGGGTGACATGTCGAACACCTCCGCCTGGATCCGGCCGGTGAGCTCGATCCCGGCGCGGTCCTGCGTCGAGACCACGGTGACGTCGTCGGGGACAGGCAGGTCGGTGTCGACCGACAGGGCCAGCACCTCCAGCCGTTCGACGAGTCGCAGGCCGAGCGCCTGGAGCTGGGCCTCGGTGTCAGCGGGACGAGTGCGCTCGTTGATCCACCACCGCAGCGTCGGCCTGCCGGCGGCGCGGGCGTGGTCGACGATCTCGGGCAGGATCTCCGCGAGCGGCCGGTCGGTGGCCGACCACTGCACGCTGGAGTAGTCGGTGTAGTGGGTGAGCCGGTAGTCGTCGGTGGTCACCTCGGTCGCGTCGACCGGCACCCAGATCCAGCGCGCAGCGGCGGCCCGGACCGCCACCGGATCCAGATCGGTGTCGGGCGCCATGTCAGGGCGCGACACGGTCGAGCAGCAGCGGCGTCGCCTCGAACGACGACGCGTCGCCGATGGTGAACCCGCCCTCGAGGGAGGCCAACGCCCGGTCGAAGCGGGCCTCGTCGTCGGTGAGCAGCGTGAACAGCGGCGCACCCTCGGTGACCTCGTCACCGGGCCGCGCGTGCCAGACGACGCCGGCTCCGGCCTGCACCGGGTCCTCCTTGCGCGCACGTCCAGCCCCCAACCGCCACGCGGCGAGCCCGACGGCCATCGCGTCGAGCCGGGTGAGGACGCCGGACGCGGGCGCGACGACGTCGTGGGAGTGACGGGCAGTGGGCAGCTCGGCGTCGGGGTCGCCGCCCTGCGCGCTGATCATCTGCTTCCACGAGTCCATCGCCTGGCCGGAGGCGAGCACGGACGCCGGGTCGACGTCGTCTCGGCCGGCGCCCGCGAGCATCTCGCGGGCCAGCGCGACGGTCAGCTCGACCACGTCGGCCGGTCCGCCACCGGCGAGCACCTCGACCGACTCGGCGACCTCGATCGCGTTGCCGGCGGTGTTGCCGAGCGGCGTACCCATGTCGGTGAGCAGGGCGACGGTGTGGACACCGGCGTCGGTGCCGAGCGCGACCATGGTCTGGGCGAGCTCGCGAGCCTGGTCGAGATCCTTCATGAAGGCACCGGTGCCGACCTTGACGTCGAGCACCAGCGCCCCGGTCCCCTCCGCGATCTTCTTCGACATGATCGACGAGGCGATCAGCGGGATCGCCTCGACCGTGCCGGTGACGTCGCGCAGCGCGTAGAGCTTCTTGTCGGCAGGCGCCAGACCGTCGCCGGCCGCACACACGACCGCGCCGACCGACTCGAGCTGGGCGAACATCTCCTCGTTGGAGAGCGCCGCGCGCCAGCCGGGGATCGACTCGAGCTTGTCGAGCGTGCCGCCGGTGTGGCCGAGGCCCCGGCCGGACAGCTGCGGGACGGCAACGCCGCAGGCGGCGACCAACGGAGCCAGCGGCAGCGTGATCTTGTCGCCCACCCCGCCGGTGGAGTGCTTGTCGGCGGTCGGCCGCGACAGCGCGGCGAAGTCCATCCGCTCCCCCGACGCGATCATGGCGCCGGTCCAGCGGGAGATCTCGCGCCGGTTCATGCCGTTCAGGAGGATCGCCATCGCGAGCGACGCCATCTGCTCGTCGGCCACCGCGCCACGCGTGTAGGCGTCGATCACCCAGTCGATCTGGCTGTCGGACAGCTCGGCGCCGTCCCGCTTGGCGATGATCACCTCGACGGCGTCGTGCGCCCCGCTCATTTCGGGGTCCCGTTCGAAGCAGCGAGCGAAGTTCTTCGAATGGGGTGAATCCGACGGCCTCGAGGTCGTCGGGACCGAACGCGTCGGGCAGCACCTCGGCCATCGACCTGACCCCTGACGCCGTCATCAGCTGCAGGTCTGCCCCGCCGTGCTCCCAGAGCAGCTGCCGGCACCGGCCGCACGGCATGATCACGTCGCCGGCGCCGTTCACGCACACGAAGTGGGTCAACCGGCCACCGCCGGTGGCGTGCAGCGACGACACCAGTCCGCACTCGGCGCACAGCACGACGCCGTACGCCGCGTTCTCGACGTTGCAACCGACGAGCAGGCGTCCGTCGTCGGCCAGCGCGGCCGCACCGACAGGGAAGTTGCTGTACGGCGCGTAGGCACGTGCCGCCACCTCCACAGCTGCCGCCCGTAGCGTGCTCCATTCGACCGTCGTTTCGGCCACCGGGTCCTCCTCTCGACGGGGACAGCCTCGCCCACCGGTACAGGCAGGGGCAATCCGGGTCAGGCTTCCCAACGTCGCAAGTCGATAACCATCCGTTCTGGGGCATTGCTGTGGCTCGACCGGAGTCAGATTTCGGCTACCCTGACGGCCGTTGCCCCCAGTCGAGCGGGGCGGAGACTTGGAGGGCAGTTGTGAAGCAGAAGAGGAAGGCCTTCGTCGGAGGCATCGCCGCACTGGCGGCGACCACCGTCCTGGCCGCGTGCGGCGATGCGCCGGAGGAGACAGACAACAACGGGTCGGAGCCGCAGGCCAACGATTTCCTTCCGTGCATCGTCTCTGACGCCGGCGGTTTCGACGACAAG
The DNA here is from genome assembly GCA_963804845.1 of uncultured Actinomycetota bacterium. Classification (GTDB taxonomy): domain Bacteria; phylum Actinomycetota; class Actinomycetes; order Propionibacteriales; family Nocardioidaceae; genus Nocardioides. Next base: position 370,265 of record CAWDSA010000002.1, read on the forward strand.
TCGTTCAACCAGCTTGGCTACGAGGGCGTCGAGAAGGCCGCCGAGGAGCTCGGCTCGGAGTTCAACGCCGTCGAGTCCAACAGCGACACCGACTACGCCCCCAACATGGAGAGCCTGGTCGCCGAGGGCTGCGACGTGATCGTGGGTGTCGGCTTCGCGCTGTCCGCCGCGACGGTCGAGTCGGCCAACGCCAACCCCGAGACCGAGTACGTCCTCATCGACGACGCGGCCGACGTCGACTTCGACGGCAAGAAGGACGCCGAGAACGTCAAGCCCCTGCTCTACAACACCGCCGAGGCCGCATTCCTGGCCGGCTACGCGTCCGCCGACTTCAGCAAGACCGGAACCGTCGGCACCTACGGCGGCGAGCCGTTCCCCACGGTCACGATCTTCATGGACGGCTTCCGCCAGGGCGTGGAGTACTACAACGAGCAGAAGGGCGCCAACGTCGAGGTGCTCGGCTGGGACGGCAAGGAGGGCAGCTTCACCGGTGGCTTCGTCGCCGGTCCGGCCGCCACCAACGCTGCCCGGCAGCTGATCGACCAGGGCGCGGACGTGCTGCTGCCCGTCGGCGGCCCGATCTACGAAGGCGCGCTGACCGCCATCCAGGACTCCGGTGAGGACGTCGTGATGCTCGGTGTCGACGCCGACGTCTTCGAGACCGACCCGCGCACCCAGGACGTCATCTTCACCTCGATCCTCAAGGGCATGGACGTCTCGACGTACGAGGCGATCATGGCCGCTGGCAACGACGAGTTCGACGCCGAGGCCTACATCGGCACCCTCGAGAACGACGGCGTCGGCATCGCCCCGTTCCACAACTTCGAGGGCGAGATCTCCGACACCCTGCCGGGTGAGCTGGAGGAGATCGAGGCGGGCATCATCGACGGGTCCATCACCGTCGAGTCGTACCTGGCTGAGTGAGCCAACGCGGAGGGAGGTCGGCATGCGCCGGCCTCCCTCTGCTGACTCGTCCGGGGGAGATCTGCCCCCGGGGTCCCCGACCTCCTAGGATCACCCCATGCAGCTGGCATTGCGCCACGTGACCAAGCGCTTCGGTTCGCTGGTGGCCAACGACGACATCTCCCTGACGGTCGAACCCGGCGAGATCCACGCTCTCCTCGGCGAGAACGGAGCCGGCAAGTCCACGCTCATGAACGTCCTCTACGGCCTCTACCAGGCCGACGAGGGCGAGATCGTGGTCGACGGCGAGGTCCAGCACTTCTCCGGCCCCGGTGACGCCATCGCGGCCGGCATCGGCATGGTCCACCAGCACTTCATGCTCGTGCCGGTCTTCACGGTCGCCGAGAACGTCATGCTCGGCAACGAGGCGACAGGTTTCGGCGGGGCGCTCGACATCGATGCCGCGCGGCAACGGGTCAAGGAGATCTCCGACCGGTTCGGCTTCCACGTCAACCCCGACGCGGTGATCGAGGACATGCCGGTGGGGGTCCAGCAGCGCGTCGAGATCATCAAGGCGCTCTCGCGGGACGCACGGATCCTGGTCTTCGACGAGCCGACCGCGGTCCTCACCCCCCAGGAGACCGACGAGCTCATGGAGACCATGCGGCAGCTGCGCGAGTCGGGCGCCGCCATCGTCTTCATCACCCACAAGCTCCGCGAGGTCCGCGAGGTCGCCGACCGGATCACGGTCATCCGGCTCGGCAAGGTGGTCGGCGAGGCCAGCCCCACCGCCAGCAACGCCGAGCTCGCGTCCCTCATGGTCGGCCGCGCGGTCGAGCTGACGGTCCACAAGGACGAGCCCGATCTCGGCGACGACGCCCTGGTCGTCGAGGGCCTCACGGTCGCCGACGCGACCGGTCTGGTCCACGTCGACGACGTCAGCTTCACGATCCGCGGGGGCGAGGTCATGGTGGTGGCCGGCGTCCAGGGCAACGGCCAGACCGAGCTCACCGAGGCCCTGCTCGGTCTCCAGGAACGGGTGCTCGGCTCGGTCCGCCTCGAGGGCAAGGAGCTGGTCGGCCGCACCGTGCGCCAGATCCTCGATGCCGGCGTCGGCTTCATCCCCGAGGACCGGCAGGTCGACGGGCTGGTCCCCAGCTTCACGATCGCCGAGAACCTCATGCTCGACCGCAGCTTCCGGCCGCCGTTCGTCCGACGCGGGACCCTGCAGCTCGCCAAGCTCGATGAGTTCGCGCAGCACAAGCTCAAGGAGTACGACATCCGCGCGCCCGGCATCAGCACGCTGGCCGGCAACCTCTCCGGCGGCAACCAGCAGAAGGTGGTGGTCGCCCGGGAGCTGTCCCGCGACCTCCGGCTCCTGGTGGCGGCCCAGCCCACGCGCGGCGTCGACGTCGGGTCGATCGAGTTCATCCACCAGCAGATCGTGGCGACCCGCGACACCGGCGTCCCGGTGCTCGTGGTGTCGACCGAGCTCGACGAGGTCACTGCTCTCGCGGACCGGATCATGGTCCTCTACCGCGGCAAGATCGTCGGCATCGTTCCCGCCGACACCCCCCGTGAGGTCCTCGGACTGATGATGACCGGAGAGCGGCCGGAGGGGGTGGTCGCGTGAGCACGCCCGGAGACGAGGGTCCCGGCCAGGACAAGACCGGGAAGCGACGAGGCGTCGGCCGAGACCGACCTCGCCGCCCAGCACGCACCGCCGGCCGAGGTCGAGGAGCCGCCCCGTCCGCCCGAGAGCGGCGCGTGGCACCTCGCCGTACGCCAGGTCACGACCGGCAACGCACTCGTCGGGGTCCTGGGCGTCCTCCTCGCGATGGCGATCGGCTCGCTGCTGATCCTCGCGACCGACCCGGAGGTCCGGGAGGCGGCCGGCTACATCTTCGCCCGGCCCGGCGACTTCTTCCAGGCAGCGGGCGACTCGATCTCGGGGGCCTACAGCGCGCTCTACCGGGGCGCGATCTACAACACCCGCGCCCCCGACTTCGAGACCGGCATCCGGCCGCTCACCGAGACCCTGAAGTTCGCCGGACCGCTGATCGCGGCCGGCCTGGGCGTCGGCCTGGCGTTCCGTGCCGGGCTCTTCAACATCGGCGGTCGCGGCCAGATGCTGCTCGCCGCGGCTGCGGCCGGCTGGATCGGCGTCGGTGTCGACCTCCCGTGGCCGGTGCACCTCGTCGTGGCCATCGCCGCAGGCATGGTGGCGGGGGCGCTCTGGGGCGGCATCGCCGGCTTCCTGAAGGCACGCACCGGTGCCCACGAGGTGATCGTCACGATCATGCTCAACTACGTCGGCTTCTACCTGGTCTTCTACCTGCTCGCGACAGAGGGGCTACTGCAGGCTCCGGGGTCGGTCAACTCCAAGTCCCTGCCGATGCCCGAGACCGTCCAGCTCCCGAAGATCCTCGGAGAGACCTTCAACCTCCACCTCGGCTTCCTGCTCGCCCTGGTGTGCGTGGCCATCGTGTGGTGGATCCTCAGCCGATCCGGTCTCGGCTACCGGTTCCGGGCCGTCGGCGAGAACGCGCACGCGGCCCGCGCGTCCGGCATCGACGTCGGGCGCACCTACTTCGTCGCCATGCTCATCTCCGGCGCCCTGGTCGGGCTGGCCGGCGTCAACCAGGTGCTCGGCACGGTGACCAGCGGCGTCACCGTCGACGCCGACGCCGGCATCGGGTTCGACGCCATCACCGTGGCCCTGCTCGGTCGCTCCCACCCGCTCGGCATCCTCGGCGCCGGGCTGCTGTTCGGGGCGTTCAAGGCGGGTGGCTTCTCGATGCAGGTCTCCGAGGGCATCTCGGTCGACCTCGTCCTCATCATCCAGTCCCTCATCGTGCTGTTCATCGCAGCACCCCCGCTGGTGCGGGCGATCTTCCGTCTGCCCGCCAAGGAGGCGTCGTGAGCCAGGCTCCCGCAGAAGCGCCCAAGGCGGTCACCGACGAGATGAACGTCATCGCCGTGGCCAGCCCCAAGACCCCGATCCTCCTCGGAGTCCTCACCCTCGGCCTCGCGCTGGCGATCCTGGTGAGCCCTCAGTCCGGCGACACCACGTTCCGGATTTCCACCCGGAACGACTTCTTCACCGTGCCCGACATCACGGTGCCCTCCCAGGGCACCGCGTGGCTCATGGTGGCCCTGCTCGCGCTGTGCACTGCCGAGTCCGTGCGCCGCTACCTCGCCAGCCGACCGACCCCGTTGTGGCTCGCCAGCCTGTTCGCGGTGCTCGCCATGTTCGGCTTCCTGTGCTGGGCAGCAGCCGGCGGCACCGTGCCCATGGTCGGCCTGCTGGGTGGCTCGCTCACCCTGGCCGTGCCGCTGGTCTTCGGTGCGCTGGGCGGCGTGCTCGGCGAGCGCGCCGGCGTCGTCAACATCGCCATCGACGGCCAGCTGCTGGCGGGCGCCTTCGCCGCCGCCCTGGTGGGCTCGGTCACCGGATCGGTCTGGGGCGGACTGTTCGGCGCCCTGGTCGCCGGGGCGCTGGTGGCCCTGTTGCTCGGCCTGTTCGCCATCACCTACTACGTCGACCAGGTGATCGTCGGCGTCGTCCTCAACGTCCTGGTCATCGGCATCACCAGCTTCATGTTCCAGCAGGTGCTCGCACCCAACGCCGCCGACCTGAACGCTCCCCCGAGGCTGAGCGCCTACGCGATCCCCGTGCTGAGCGAGATCCCGCTGATCGGCCCCGTCTTCTTCCGGCAGTCGCCGCTCGTCTACCTGCTCTACGTCGCCGTGGCGGTCGTGACCTGGACCCTCTACCGCACCAAGTGGGGCCTGCGGGTCCGGGCGGTCGGCGAGCACCCCAAGGCCGCCGACACGGTGGGCATCAACGTCAACCGCACCCGCTACCGCACCGTGCTGCTGGCCGGCGCGATCGTCGGCATCGGCGGGGCGTTCTACACGATGGTCTCCGCGCAGGCGTTCAACCGGGAGATGACCGGGGGTGCCGGCTACATCGCCCTGGCCGCCGTGATCTTCGGCAAGTGGGACCCGATCCGGGCCACGCTGGCGGCGCTGCTGTTCGGCTTCGCCTCCAACCTGCAAGGTGTGCTGTCGGTCCTCGGCTCCCCGGTACCCAGCCAGTTCATGCTGATGCTGCCCTACGTCGTGACCATCTTTGCCGTGGCCGGACTGGTGGGTCGGTCGAGGCCACCCGCAGCAGACGGACTGCCTTACATCAAGACCTAGCGCGCGGTCAGCAGGCCGGTGACGGCGGCCTCGGCGAGCACCCGGGCGGCGATCGCCGTGGACCGCTCGTCGATGGTCAGGTTGCCCTGGTGGAGGTCGTAGGTCGGACCGTCGGGGGTGCGGGTCCCGAGCCGGCCCATCGCGCCCTTCACCCGCTCGACGTACCAGCCGAAGTCCTCACCGCCCAGGCTCTGGGTGGTGGAGACCTGGCCGTCGTCGCCGAGCACGCGGCGTACGGCGGCGCTGAGCAGCTCGGTCGAGGTGTGCTCGTTGACCACCGGCGGAACGCCCCGCTTGTAGTCGACCTCGGCGGTGACACCGTAGGGCGCGACGATCTCGTCGATCAGGATCCGGACCAGGGACTCGGCGTCGGCCCACGCGACCGCGTCGAGCATCCGGACCGTGCCGGCGGCATAGCCGCCACCCGGGATCACGTTGTGGGCGGAGCCGGCCCGCACCAGGCCCCACACCACGCTCACGCCGGCGCGCGGGTCGAGCCGGCGCGACAGGATCGCGGGCAGCTCCACGACGAGCTTGCCGAGCGCGAACGTGAGGTCCTCGGTCAGGTGGGGGCGGGAGGTGTGGCCCCCGCGGCCGGTCAGCCTGACCGACAGGGCGTCGGCGGCGCCGGTGAGCGCCCCGTCGCGCACGCCCACCAACCCCACGTCGAGGGTCGGGTCGCAGTGGAGCATGAAGATCCGGTCGACCCCGTCGAGCGCACCGTGGTCCATCAGCCGCAGCGCACCACCCGGCATGACCTCCTCGGCCGGCTGGAACAGCAGCCGGACCCGGCCCTGGAGCTGGCCCCGGTGGTGGGCCTCCGCGAGTGCGAGGCCGGCGCCGACGAGGCCGGCCGTGTGGACGTCGTGGCCGCAGGCGTGGGCGACGCCCGGCGTGGTGCTCGCCCAGGGCAGTCCCGTGGTGTCGTCGACCGGCAGTGCGTCGAGGTCGGCCCGCAGCGCGACCAGCGGCCCGGTGTCGCCGATGTCGGCGATCAGGCCGGTGCCGTCGATGCGGGTGAGCGCGATCCCAGCCGCCTCGAGCCGCTCGGCCACCACGTCGGTGGTGCGGGTCTCGGCCCACGACAGCTCGGGGTGGGCATGGAGGTCGCGCCGGAGCTCGATCAGGTCGTCGGCGTACTTCTCGACAACGGAGTCAAGGGTGCTGGAGGTCTCAGGAATCGGGATCGGCATCGCCCGTAGAGGTTAGTTCACGCCGACCCGGCGCGTGGAATCAGGGACGGACGGGACGGGGCCCCGACATGGCCGGGGCCCCGTCGCGTCGTTGCTCTCAGGCGGGCGGGAGGCCCCAGCGGACCAGCTGGCCATTGCCGTTCGACAGCACCCTGGTCGTCGCGTAGATCGCCTCCGGCGTCCACTCGACATCACCCGGCAGCCTGACCGACTTGTAGGGCTCCTTGGTCCTGGTGCCGTCCGGGACCCGCACGATCTGACCCGCGAACAGCTGCGAGACGTACAGGTCGCCGTTCTCGGCTACCGCGACACCGACCGGGCTCACCAGCTTGCCGACGACCTTCTCGCTGTCGCCGGTGGCGGGGTCGACCCGCCACACCGACCCGTTGGCGCCGAGACTTCCGTCCTCGGGTCCACCGGGCAGCGAGGACACGTAGAGCATCCCGTCAGGTCCCATCTCCACGTCGGTGGGCACGAACTCGAACCGGAAGGTGTGACGGGCCGTGCAGGGCGGCAGGCCGTTCGCCTTGGCTTCCTTCGGGCCGATCTTGACCGGGATCTTCGGCATCACGGCAACCGTGCTGACCGTGCCGTCGGGAGCGGCGGCCAGGATCGCGTTGGCCGCAGCGTCGGCGATGTAGGTCGTTCCGACGCCGGGGAGAGTCGCGTAGGGGTGGCTCTCGACGATGCCCTTGTAGGGCAGGAGGAACGGGGGCAGCTTCTGCTTGCACTTCGGTGACAGCCCCTTGAAGCCGTACGTCGCGTCGGCGTCGGGGTTGGCGTCGCGCTCGTAGGCGCCGATGTTGGCGACCCGCTCGGCGTCACCTCCGCCGGTCATCGTGAGGAGATGGGTCTTCCTGCCGCGCGTGGTGGCGAAGGAGACCACGTCTCCAACGACGGAGACGGCACCGACCTCGGTGCCCTGCTTCGGCGCGGAGTAGGCGACCGTCGGGTCGCCGCCAGGCGGTACCTCCATGAGCAGACCGGCAAAGTTCTGGGCCACGTAGGCCGTCCCGTCCTCGGCCACGGCCGCGCTCAAGGGCGAGACCAGGTCGGTGGCGATGGGTGCGGCGCTAGCGGGCGTGATGGTGGCGGCTGTCAGGGCCGCAACGGTGGCGAGTGTGATGACGGTTCGACGCATGGATCCCCCCAGGTGAACGTTGAATGTTCAGACATCGACAGTCTGGACCGGACGTGGGCGTGTCGCATACCCCACAGGGGGGAATTGTTTGGCGCCGGCATCAGCCTTCCGGATGACCGTCGTAGGCCTCGAGGATGAGGTCGGCGGCCACCGAGGCGTTGAGCTCGCCGGCCAGCAGCTGCCGACGTACGTCGTCGCGGATCTGCTTCACACCCGGTGAACGGCGAAGCCGATCGGCCAGCTCGTCTCGCACCAGCGCCCAGGTGAAGTCCAGCTGCTGCTCGGCCCGCTTGGCGGCGAGCCCGGCCAGCGCCGAGGTGGTCGCGGTGGGCCATGACCCGCTGCCAGACGTCGTCGACACCGTCACCGGTGAGGCCGGAGCAGGTGATGACGGGAGGCGCCCATTCGCCACGTCCATGGACCAGCCGGAGCGCGCCGGCCAGCTCGCGTGCCGCGGCGCGGGCCTCACCCTCCCGGTCGCCGTCCGCCTTGTTGACCGCGATCACGTCGGCGATCTCGAGGATGCCCTTCTTGATGCCCTGGAGCTGGTCACCGGTGCGAGCGAGGGTGAGGAAGAGGAAGGTGTCGACCATCCCGGCGACGGTGATCTCGGACTGGCCCACGCCGACGGTCTCGACCAGCACCACGTCGTACCCCGCCGCCTCGAGGACCGCCATCGCCTGGGTCGTCGCACGAGCGACGCCGCCGAGGGTGCCGGCGGCGGGCGAGGGGCGGATGTAGGCATCGGGGTCGTGGGCCAGGGTCGCCATCCGGGTCTTGTCGCCGAGCACGGACCCGCCCGTCCGCACGCTGGAGGGGTCGACGGCCAGCACTCCGACCCGGTGCCCGGCCGCGGTCAGCCGGGTGCCGAGCTGCTCGATGAACGTCGACTTGCCCACGCCCGGTACGCCGGAGATGCCGACCCGGACCGCTTCGCCCTCACCGAGCCGGTCGAGCAGCTCGCGCGCGGCAGCCCGGTGGGCCGGCTTGGACGACTCCATCAGCGTGATCGCGCGCGAGACCGCCGCTCGCTGCCGCTCCCCGATCCCGGCGACCAGCTCGTCCAGGTCAACCATCGTGCCCGAGCTGCTCGGCGAGCTTCGTCAGCAGGTCGAGGGCCGACTCGGCGATGACCGTGCCGGGCAGGAACACCGCGGCCGCGCCCATCTCGTGCAGCTTCGCGACGTCGTCCGGAGGGATCACGCCCCCGACGACGACCATGATGTCCTCGCGGCCGAGGTCGGCCATGGCCTGGCGCAGCTGCGGCACGAGGGCGAGGTGGCTCGCGGCCAGCGAGGAGACCCCGACGATGTGGACGTCGGCGTCGACCGCCTGCTGGGCGACCTCGTCGGGCGTGGAGAACAGCGGCCCGACGTCGACGTCGAAGCCCATGTCGGCGAAGGCGCTGACGACGACCTTCTGGCCGCGGTCGTGGCCGTCCTGACCCATCTTCGCGACCAGGATCCGGGGTCGCCGGCCCTCGTGCTCCTCGAACTCGTCCGCCGCGGCCACCACTCGCTGGACGGGTCCGTCGCCGCCCGCCTCGTCGCGATACACGCCTGAGATGGTACGGATCACCGCCTGGTGGCGGCCGTAGACCTTCTCCATCGCCCCCGAGATCTCGCCGACCGTCGCCTTCGCGCGGGCAGCGTCGACGGCCAGCGCGAGCAGGTTGCCCTCATCTGTCTCGGCACTACGGGTCAGCGCTTCGAGGGTGCGCTCCACCTCGCCGTCGTCCCGCTCGGCCCGTAGCCGCTCGAGCTTGGCCACCTGCTGGCGGTAGACGTCGTCGTTGTCGACGCGGTGGACGTCGAGGGGGTCCTCGGCGGCGAGCCGGAAGGTGTTGACGCCGATGACGTGCTGGTTCCCGGAGTCGATGCGCGCCTGCGTGCGCGCGGCCGCCTCCTCGATCCGCATCTTGGGGATGCCCTGCTCGATCGCGGCCGCCATGCCGCCGGCCTTCTCCGCCTCCTGGATGTGACCCCAGGCGCGCTCGGCGAGGTCGTGGGTGAGGCGCTCGACGTAGTACGAACCGGCCCACGGGTCGATGGTGTGCGTCGTACCGCTCTCCTGCTGCAGCAGCAGCTGGGTGTTGCGCGCGATCCTGGCCGAGAAGTCGGTCGGCAGGGCGATCGCCTCGTCGAGCGCGTTGGTGTGGAGCGACTGGGTGTGGCCCTGGGTGGCGGCCATCGCCTCGATGCAGGTGCGGCCGACGTTGTTGAAGACGTCCTGGGCGGTCAGCGACCACCCGCTGGTCTGGCAGTGGGTCCGCAGGCTGAGCGACTTGGGGTTCTGGGGCTCGAAGTCGCGCACCAGCCGGCTCCAGATCGCCCGCGCCGCGCGCATCTTCGCGACCTCCATGAAGAAGTTCATGCCGATCGCCCAGAAGAAGCTGAGCCGCGGCGCGAACCGGTCGATGTCGAGGCCGGCATCGAGTCCCGCGCGGAGGTACTCGACGCCGTCGGCGAGCGTGTACGCGAGCTCGAGGTCGGCGGTCGCCCCCGCCTCCTGCATGTGGTAGCCGGAGATCGAGATCGAGTTGAAGCGCGGCATCCGCTCGGCGGTGAACGCAAAGATGTCGGAGATGATCCGCATGCTCGGCGCCGGCGGGTAGATGTAGGTGTTGCGGACCATGAACTCCTTGAGGATGTCGTTCTGGATCGTCCCCGCGAGCTGCTCCGGCTTCACCCCCTGCTCCTCGGCCGCCGCGATGTAGAGCGCCAGGACCGGGAGCACGGCGCCGTTCATCGTCATCGACACCGACATCTCGTCGAGCGGGATCCCGTCGAAGAGCGTGCGCGCGTCGTAGATCGAGTCGATCGCCACGCCCGCCATGCCGACATCGCCGCGCACCCGCGGATGGTCGGAGTCGTAGCCGCGGTGGGTCGCGAGGTCGAAGGCGACGCTGAGCCCCTTCTGACCGGCCGCGAGGTTGCGGCGGTAGAACGCGTTGGACTCCTCGGCCGTCGAGAACCCGGCGTACTGCCGGATCGTCCACGGCTGGGTCGTGTACATCGTCGGGTAGGGCCCGCGCAGGAACGGCGTCAGCCCCGGCCAGGTGTCGAGCGCGTCGAGGCGCTCGAGGTGCTCCGGGCCGTACACCGGGTGGATGTCGATGCCCTCCGGAGAATGCCAAGGTTCCCCGACGGCGCTCGCGCCCGTCGAGACCATCTCCCCGGCCAGGTCGAGCCCGGCAAAGCTCTCCGGCACGCTCACGACAGCACCTCCCGGGTCCGGCGCAGGAAGTCCAGCGCGTCCATCCCGGCGTAGCACCGGTCGTCCTCACCCAGGCTCTCGCCCTGACCCGCGACGACGACGTGGCGCGCGCCCGCATCACGCAGCGCCGTGACCAGGTCGGCTCCCCACTCGGCGTACAGCGGGTCCGGGCCGGCGAGGCAGACGACCGGCTGGCCGTCGTAGGCCGCGAGCACCGACTCGACCCCGTCGGTCGGTCCGGCCAGCGTGACCGAGACCCCGCCGGCTGCCAGGAGGTTGGCCGCGAACCCCGCCCGGGCGTTGTGGGCGGAGACGGAACCCATGGTGGCGAGGAAGACCGGCGAGGTGGCCGGGTGGTCGCGCAGCTCCTCGAACGCGGCACCCCAGCGGCGTACGTCGTCGGCCGCGCCGGATCGCTCGGGCAGCGACTCGGCCAGGTTCGGGAACTCGGTGAGGCCGGTCAGCGGACGCAGCCGTCGTGCCACGGCCTGGTCGCGGGCGGCAACGGTCTCGGCGACCCGCTGCTCGAACGCCTCCGCGCCCTCGGACTCGATCCGCCCGAGCTCCTCCCACGCCGCCAGGGCGAGGTCGTCGGTGAGCTTCTCGACGGCGTAGGACCCGCCGGCCGGGTCGGCGACCCGGCCGAGGTGTGCCTCCGAGAGCAGCAGCGGCGAGGTGTTGCGTGCGATCCGGCGCCCGAAGGCGTCGGGCTCGCCGAGCGGGCTGTCGAACGGCACCACGGTGACCGAGTCGGCCCCGCCGATGCCCGCGCCGAACGCCGCGACCGTGGTGCGGAGCATGTTCACCCACGGGTCGTACTTGCTCATCATCGGCCGGCTGGTGACGGCGTGGAGCCGCATCGGCACTCCCGCGTCGGCACCGCTCAGGTCGAGCATCCGCGCCCACAGCCGGCGCGCCGCGCGGAACTTCGCGATCGTCGGGAACTGCTCGTCGGTCGCGGCCAGCCGGAACTCCAGCAGCCCGGCGGCCTCGGCCACGGTGAAGCCGGCGCCGGTCAGCGTCCGGAGGTACGACGCAGCGAGGGCGAGCACGTGACCCAGCTCCTGGACGTCGGACGCACCCCGGTCGTGCACGACGGTCCCGTCGACCACGGCCGCGAGCACGCCGGCGTCGCGGGCCAGCTCGGCGATCTCGACGACGTGTTCCCCGGTGGGGTCTGCGCCGAGGTTGGTGCCGTCCGCGGGATCGACGTAGGTCAGCAGGTCGAGGAAGGCCTTGGCCGTGTCGGGAGTGGTGCCGTCGAGCACCACCGGGGCGAGGTCGAGCAGCACGCCGTCGAGCAGCTTCGGCAGGTCGGCGTCGGCGTCGACCCACAGCGAGGTCGCGCCGGTGTCGAGGTCGGCCAGCGCCTGGTCGCGGTCCGCGGGACGGGTGCGGACGTCCCATCCGCCGGCGCGGGTCGGCCGACCGGCAGTCGTCAGGCCGTCCAGGAGCTCGGGGGTGCCGAGCGGCGTGATCGACAGCCCGTCGAGCGTCGTCCGCGCGAGCGTGTGCCAGACCAGGTCGTCGGGGTCGTCCTCACCCAGCCGACCGGCCTTGCGGAGCACGGCTGCGGCCGCCGCCTCCCATGCGGCTCGGTCGTGGTCGTCGGAGGGGTCGGCCAGCGCGAGCGAGCCCTGCTCGGGCTCGAGCTCGGTCGGCTCGGCCAACCCGCCCTCGACGGACTCCTCTGACGTCATACGTCGAACGATAGGAGGGCCGCCGTGGCGCGGGCCACCGAGTGTGACCTATTGCGCGCACGACGTAGGTTCGGCCCGTGACCACGGGAGCAGGGATCGACGACGGAAGTGGCGTGCTGCTGCGCCCCGCGGAGCCCAGCGACGCGGAGCGCTGGCTCGAGATGATCCGCGACCCGGAGTGCCAGAAGTACGGCTCGCCGGCCTTCGTGGACGTCCCCACCGACGTCGCCGGACTGGCCGACAGGATCGAGTCCTCGCGCACGGCCTGGGCCGAAGGCAGTCCCGGCACCTTCATCGTCGCGGCGGTCGAGGCGCCGGAGAGGTTCCTCGGCGACATCGGCTGGCGTTGGTCTCTCCACGAGAAGTTCGCAGCCGCGGACCTCGGCTACTCGGTCCACCCCGACGCCCGCGGTCGAGGCGTCGGCCGCCGCGCGATCGTGGCGCTGACACGTTGGCTGCTGGCGCCGGACGGCCGCGGTCTCGACCGCGTCCAGCTCGACCACAGCACCGAGAACCCCGCCTCCTGCCGGGTCGCGCTCGCCGCCGGCTTCGAGCGCGAGGGCATCCGCCGTGGCTACCTGCCGCTGCGCGACCTCGACGGCACGGTCCGACGCCACGACGTGTGCCTGCACGGCACCATCACGCCGCCCGCCTGACGAAACCGTCTCGCCCGGCGCGTCGCGGACGGGCGATACTGCACCATGCCCAGCTCCAGCCAGTGGCTCGCCTTCGTCGTGGCATCGCTGATCTTCATCCAGGTGCCCGGCCCCAGCGTGCTGTTCATGCTCGGGCGCGCGTTGACGGTGAGCCTGCGCGATGCCCTGGTCTCGGTGGCGGGCAACGCCCTCGGCCTGTTCACCCAGGTCGTGCTCGTCGCCCTCGGACTCGGCGCGGTGGTCGCCGCCAGCGCCACTGCGTACACCGCGCTCAAGGTCGTGGGCGCGGCGTACGTCGTGTGGCTCGGGATCCAGGCGATCCGGCACCGCAGCGATGCCCGGCAGGCGCTGCTCTCCGGAGAGCGTCCCCCGGAACGGACGACCGCGGCCCTGCGGACCGGCTTCGTCGTCGGAGTCACCAACCCCAAGACCATCGTCTTCTTCGTCGCGTTCCTCCCGCAGTTCACCTCCCCCGACGGTCCGGCCGGACCACAGATCGCCCTGCTCGGCGCGGTGTTCGGACTTCTGGCGCTGGCGTCCGACAGCGCCTGGGCCGCGGTGGCCGGGCGGGCGCGGCTGTGGTTCGCCCGCAAGCCACGCCGCCTCGACACGATGAGCACGGCCGGCGGGGTCATGATGATCGGTCTCGGCGCCACCATGGCTGCCACCGACTGACACGTCCCTCAGGTCGCGGCGGGCGCGGCCGCGTCGGACAGCTCGACCACTCCCCGGCGTACCGCGCCACGCCTTGACCCCCGAGTCAGATGGACCATGCGCCCACTACCCGGAGGGCTGCAACCGATTTCGGTGGGTCAGGGCGTCCGGGCGAAGTAGCGGTCGAGCGCCTCGGCGACGACCTGGTCGCGGCTGGTGCCAGCGCGTGAGGCGGCTGCGGCGACCTCCTTCTCGAGTCGCGCCGGGATCCGGACGGCGCTGCCGGGGTCGTCGGCCGAGCGGTTGCCGAAGAGCGCCAGGGCGAGGGTGATCACGGTGCCGAGGACGTCGAGGATGCCCGCGACGCCCAGCAGCCGGAGCACGTCGTCGTCGACGTCGTGGGCGAGGATCATCACGCAGACCACCGCCGCGACCGCGGCAGCGAGGGCGACCGTGGCCCACAGGACGAACCGGACCCTGGGACGGGAGCCGGCCAGCGCCAGCAGCAGCGACACCTGCGCGAGGGTCGCGGCGAGGGTCAGTCCGACCCCGAACGCCTCGACGACGTTGTCGCTCCAGTCGTCGGCCCACACCATCAGCAGGGAGGTGGCGAAGGGCACCAGCGCCACCACTCCGCCGGCCGCGCCGACGACCTGGAACCTGGTGCCGGAGGTCGCGAGGTAGCACAGCATCGCGACGCTCGTCGTACCGACGATCAGGGTCGTCATCAGCACCTGACCCTCGCGCTCCCCGAACGAGCCGCCGCCCAGCAGGGCGATCACACCCATCAGTGCGGCGATGCTGAACGAGCCGATCGTCAGGAAGACGACGAGGCGGCGGACGGGCGCGGTGTCGAGATCTGTTTCGCTCATGGCCTCAGTGTCGCGGCGCGAGCGGCCGGGGGGATGAGTTCCGGAACTCAGGTGCGCACCAGATCAGCCTGCGTTGGCCGACCAGTCGGGCAGCTGCTGCAGCGCCCACCGGTTGCCGTCGGGGTCGGCGAAGCCGACGAACCGACCCCAGGCCTGATCGTCGACCGGGGAGACCTCGATGCCGCGGTCCTTGAGGTCGGCGTACGTCGCGTCGGCGTCGGCGATCACCATCTGCAGGTTGTCGAGCGACCCCGGCTCCATCTCGGTGAGGCCGCGGCCGATCGCGATCGAGCAGGCCGACCCCGGCGGGGTCAGCTGCACGAACCGGATCTCCTCGCTGACCGTCTGGTCGTGGTCGCAGACGAACCCCGCCTTGACGTAGAAGTCCTTGGCCCGGTCGACGTCGGTCACGGGCACCATCACCAGCTCCAGTTTCATGTCCATGGGGACAGCCTAATGAGGCTTCCGGCCAGTTCCTGACCGGAATAGGAGTGGACCTGCGCTACACCTCGGTGCGGCTGTCGGTGTCCTTGTTGCGGATGCCGATCTTGTTGCCGAGCCAGACCAGCGGGTCGTACTGACGGTCGACCACGCGCTCCTTCATCGGGATGATCGCGTTGTCGGTGATCTTGATGCCCTCGGGACAGACCTCGGTGCAGCACTTGGTGATGTTGCACATCCCGAGGCCGGCCTGCTCCTGGGCGAGCTTGCGCCGGTCGTTGGTGTCGAGCGGGTGCATGTCGAGCTCGGCGTAGCGCAGGAAGAAGCGAGGCCCGGCGAACGCCGTCTTGTTGGCCTCGTGGTCACGGACCACGTGGCAGACGTCCTGGCACAGGAAGCACTCGATGCACTTGCGGAACTCCTGCCCGCGCTCGACGTCCTCCTGCATCATCCGGCGCTTGCCGTCGTCGTCGCGCGGCCCCAGCTCGACCCCCGGCAGCTGCCGGGCCTTCTTGTAGTTGAAGGACACGTCGGTGACCAGGTCACGGACGACCGGGAAGGCGCGCATCGGCGTCACGGTGATGACGTCGGACTCCTCGAAGTCCGAGAGCCGGGTCATGCACAGCAGCCGCGGGCGGCCGTTGATCTCGGCGCTGCACGAGCCGCACTTCCCGGCCTTGCAGTTCCAGCGGATCGCCATGTCGCCGGCCTGGGTGGCCTGCAACCGGTGGAGCGCGTCGAGGACGACCTCGCCCTCCGACACCTCGACGGTGTAGTCCTGCAGCTCGCCGCCGTCCTCGTTGCCGCGCCACACCCGCAGCTTCAGGTCATATCCCATCGGTCACTCCTCGAAGTAGCCTCTGAATGAGCAGCTCGTCGGGCATGACAGGAAGCGGTTGCTCCATGAGCGTGACCCCGGTGCCGGACTCGTCGAGGCGCACGACGAGGTTCTTGGTGCCCCACTCCGGGCTCGGCTTGGGGAAGTCGTCGCGGGTGTGACCACCCCGGGACTCCTCGCGCGCCAGCGCCGCCTTCGCGATCGCCTCCGAGACCACCAGCATGTTGCGCAGGTCGAGGGCGAGGTGCCAGCCGGGGTTGTACTGCCGGTGACCGCCGACGGTCATCGTCGTCGCGCGCTCCTTGAGGGCCTCGATCGCCGTCAGCGCGTCCTCGAGCTCGGAGGCGGTCCGGATGATGCCGACCAGGTCGTTCATCGACTCCTGCAGGTCGGACTGGATCGTGTAGGGGTTGTCGCCACCCTCGACGTTGAACGGCGACACGGCACTCCACTCCGCGGCCTGGACGTCGTCGTCGTGGACGGTCGGTCTGGACGCGAGGCCGGTGGCGTACGCCGCGGCTGCCTCGCCGGCGCGTCGACCGAAGACGAGCAGGTCGGAGAGGCTGTTGCCCCCGAGCCGGTTCGACCCGTGCATCCCGCCCGAGCACTCGCCCACGGCGTAGAGGCCGGTGACCGCCGTGAGCTCGGTGTCGGGATCGACCTCGACCCCGCCCATGACGTAGTGGCAGGTCGGCCCGATCTCCATCGGTTCGGCCGTGATGTCGACGTCCGCCAGCTCCTTGAACTGGTGGTACATCGACGGCAGCCGCTTGCGGATGAACTCGGCGTCGCGCCGCGAGGCGATGTCGAGGTAGATGCCGCCGTGCGGTGAGCCACGGTCCGCCTTGATCTCGGAGTTGATCGCGCGCGCCACCTCGTCACGCGGCAGCAGCTCGGGTGGCCGGCGGTTGTTCTTCTTGTCGTCGTACCACCGGTCCGCCTCCTCCTCGGTGTCGGCGGTCTCGGCCTTGAAGTACTCCGGGATGTAGTCGAACATGAACCGCTTGCCCTCGGAGTTCTTCAGCACCCCACCGTCGCCGCGCACCGACTCGGTGACCAGCAGCCCCTTCACCGACGGCGGCCACACCATGCCGGTCGGGTGGAACTGGACGAACTCCATGTTGATGAGGGACGCGCCGGCCCGCAGCGCCAGCGCATGGCCGTCGCCGGTGTACTCCCACGAGTTCGACGTGACCTTGAAGGACTTCCCGATCCCGCCGGTGGCGAGGATGACCGAGGGCGCCTCGATGGTGACGAACCGGCCGGTCTCGCGCCAGTAGCCGAAGACGCCTGAGATCTTGGGCTCCCCGTCCGACTCATCTCGGAGCAGCTCCGTGACGGTGCACTCCATGAAGACGTCGATGCCGATCTGGACCGCGCGCTGCTGCAGGGTGCGGATCATCTCCAGCCCGGTGCGGTCGCCGACGTGGGCGAGCCGCGCGTACCTGTGGCCGCCGAAGTCGCGTTGGCTGATCAGCCCGTCCTCGGTCCGGTCGAAGAGCGCGCCCCAGTCCTCGAGCTCCATCACCCGCTCCGGCGCCTCCTGGGCGTGGAGCTGGGCCATCCGCCAGTTGTTGAGCATCTTCCCGCCACGCATGGTGTCGCGGAAGTGGACCTCCCAGTTGTCCTCGGGCCACCGGTTGCCCATGGCGGCCGCGATGCCGCCCTCCGCCATCACCGTGTGGGCCTTGCCGAGCAGCGACTTGCAGACGACCGCGGTCTCGGCACCGGCCTCGTGGGCGGCGATCGCCGCGCGGAGCCCTGCTCCACCGGCGCCGACCACGACCACGTCGTACGTGTGCCGCTCGGCCCCGCCCTCGGAGTAGTACGACATCTCGTTGCCGGTCATCTCGTGACGAGCCATCAGAAGAACCTCACGTCCTCGATCCGGCCGGAGGCGAGCAGGTAGATGTACAGATCCACCAGGGCCACCGAGAACAGCGAGACCCACGCGTAGCGGGCGTGCTTGACGTTGAGCTTGGACACGAGCAGTCCACGCCCGGTAGCGGACGGGGTGCTTGCTGAAGTGGCGCAGCCGGCCGCCGAGCACGTGGCGGCACGAGTGGCACGACAGCGTGTAGAGCCAGATGTAGACGACGTTGATGAGCATCAGCAGCGTGCCGAGGCCGGCGTGGCCCCACTCGTGGTCGGCGTTGCGGAAGGCGAGCACGACGTCGAAGGAGAGGACCAGGGCGACCAGCACCGCGGCGTACCAGAAGTAGCGGTGCATGTTGTTGAGGATCAGCGGCAGGCGGGACTCCCCGGAGTAGCCCATGTGGGGCTCGGCGACCGCGCACGCCGGCGGGCTCATCCAGAAGCTGCGGTAGTAGGCCTTGCGGTAGTAGTAGCAGGTCATCCGGAACCCGAGCGGGAAGATCAGGATGATCAGCGCCGCCGAGAACGGGAACCACGCAAAGGGCTGGCCGAAGTCGGAGGCGCCCTCGACACAGTCACCGAGGCAGGGTGAGTAGAACGGCGAGAGGTACGGCGAGGCGTAGTAGTACGAGCCGGCGAACGCCCGCCAGGTCGCGTAGACCACGAACGAGCTGAACACGACGAACGTGGTCAGGGGCGCCAGCCACCACCGGTCCTGCCTGAGCGTGCGTTCGTCGATGCTCGCCCGGGTCGGGCCGGTCACCCCTGTTCTCATGCGTCCCTCTCGATCAGTCCCGCCATGCACCGAGGTGCAGCCTGCCAGAGTCGTGAGGAGGCCGATGTGAAGGGGGTCACTCCACGCGGCGCGATGGGCTAGGAGCCCGACTCGACCTCGGCGAGCCAGTCGAGCAGCAACGTCGCGAAGGCGTCGGGCCGCTCCATCGAGGGCAGGTGGGCGACGTCGGGCCACACGACCTGGCGGGCGCCGGTGACACCGGTCAGCACCGCGGTCGCGGCCTGGTCGATCGCGTCGACGTCGAGGGTCCCGCTCAGGACCAGGGTCGGCACGTCGATCTCCCCCAGTCGCTCCAGCGCCGGTGGGTCGAGCTCGACCTCCTCGACGTCGTCCCAGTCGTCGGTCAGCTCGAAGGCCCGACGCTGCATCGCGGCCACGAGGTCTCGTACGGCGGCGTCGACCCGGTCGGCCGGCTGACCTGGTCCGTCGACCCAGGTGCGCAGGTTCGCCTCGACCGCGGCGTCGAGGTCGCCCGCGTCCAGGGCGCTGTTCTCGGCGGCGCCGAAGGCGCCCAGCTGCTCGGTCCGCTCGGGAATCAGGGACCCGCCCGGCGTCACGAGCAGCAGCGAGGCGACCCTGGTCGGCTCGGTCAGTGCGGCCTCGACCGCGACCCCGGCGCCGAAGGAGGCGCCCACGACGTGCGCCCGCTCGATGCCCTGCGCGCCGAGCACGTCGAGCACGTCCTGGTGCGGCGCGAGCTCGGCCGGCCGATCGGTGGAGTCACCGAAGCCGCGCAGGTCGACCCGCAGCACGTCGCGCCCTTCGATGAGCCGGTCCCAGACCGGGTTCCACATGCGTCGGTCGGCCACCCCGGCGTGCAGCAGGAGCAGCGGGACGTCGCCGGTGGGGCCGGCACGGTCGAACGCGAGATCGGGCACGCCCTCATTCAAGGAGTTGGCCGGCCGACCCACAAGCGAATTGTCCGGGCCAATCTCACAGTGCCCGACCGCCCTGACGGGCCGACTGAGCGGTAGCGTTTCTGTTCGTGGCAACCCCAACCTTGGTCAAGGGAGCACGTTCGACCCGTTCGACCATCGCCCTCAAGATGCTGATGGCGGTGAGCGGCATCGCGTTCATCGGCTTCGTGCTGCTCCACATGTACGGCAACCTCAAGGCCTTTGCTGGTCACGACGCCTTCAACGAGTATGCCGAGCACCTCCGCGAGATCGGGGAGCCGTTCCTCCCGCACGGCGGTCTGCTGTGGATCACGCGGGTCGGGCTGATCATCGCGCTCGCCGTACACGTCTACTCGGCCGTCGTCCTGTGGCGCCGTGCGCACAAGGCCCGCACGGTGAAGTACGTCGTCAAGCAGCACACCGGCGCCACGTTCGCCAGCCGGATGATGCGCTGGGGCGGGGTCACGATCCTCGTGTTCCTCGTGTGGCACCTGCTGAACTTCACCATCGGCAAGGTCAACCCGCAGGGTGGAGCGACGGACGACCCCTACAACCTCCTGGTCGACACCTTCGACCTGTGGTGGATGACCCTCATCTACCTGGCGGCGATGGCCATGCTCGGTGCCCATCTCCACCACGGGATCTGGAGTGCGGCACAGACGCTCGGCCTCACCAACAACGCCTCCGCCCGCCGCAACGCCAAGGTGTTGGGCCTGTCGCTCGCGCTGATCATCACGATCGGCTTCTCGCTGGTCCCGATCTTCGTCCTCGCCGGCGTCATCGACTGAGGAGCTGCCATGACCCACACGCCCGACATGCCCGACACCACGAACATCTTCGACTCCTCCCACACCGTCGAGGGTCACGAGCAGTACGACGACGCCGCCGACTTCTACACACCCGGCGAGCCGATCCAGGACACGAAAGCCCCCTCCGGTCCGCTCGAGGACCGCTGGCAGACCCGCAAGTTCGAGGCCCGGATCGCCAACCCCGCCAACCGCCGCCGGCTCTCGATCATCGTCGTCGGCACCGGTCTGGCCGGCGCCTCGGCCGCCGCGACCCTCGGCGAGGCCGGCTACGTCGTGAAGTCGTTCTGCTACCAGGACTCACCCCGGCGCGCCCACTCGATCGCGGCCCAGGGCGGCATCAACGCCGCCAAGAACTACAAGGGCGACGGCGACTCCACCTTCCGGCTCTTCTACGACACCATCAAGGGCGGCGACTACCGCAGCCGCGAGTCGAACGTCTACCGGCTGGCGGAGGTCAGCGCCAACATCATCGACCAGTGCGTGGCGCAGGGCGTCCCGTTCGCACGTGAGTACGGCGGGCTCCTCGACAACCGTTCGTTCGGCGGCGTGCAGGTCTCGCGGACGTTCTACGCCCGCGGCCAGACCGGACAGCAGCTGCTGATCGGCGCCTACCAGGCGCTCGAGCGGCAGGTCGCCGCCGGCACCGTGCGCTGCTACACCCGCCACGAGATGGTCGAGCTGATCCTGGTCGACGGCCGGGCCCGCGGCATCATCGTGCGCGACATGGTCACCGGCGAGCTGGAGACCTACTTCGCCGACGTGGTCGTCCTCGCGTCCGGCGGCTACGGCAACGTCTTCTTCCTCTCCACCAACGCCATGGGCTGCAACGTGACCGCGACCTGGCGGGCGCACCGCAAGGGCGCCTTCATGGCCAATCCCTGCTACACGCAGATCCACCCGACCTGCATCCCGGTCGCCGGCGCCCACCAGTCCAAGCTCACCCTGATGAGCGAGTCGCTACGCAACGACGGCCGGATCTGGGTCCCGAAGAACAAGGCCGACTGCGAGAAGAATCCGCGCGAGATCCCGGAGGACGACCGCGACTACTACCTGGAGCGGATCTACCCGTCGTTCGGCAACCTGGTCCCCCGCGACATCGCCTCGCGCCAGGCCAAGAACATGTGCGACGAAGGTCGAGGTGTCGGCCCGGAGGTCGAGGGCGTACGTCGCGGTGTCTACCTCGACTTCGCCGAGGCCATCGACCGGCTGGGGCGCGACGCCATCGAGTCGAAGTACGGCAACCTCTTCGACATGTACGCCCGGATCACGGGCGAGGACCCCTACTCGGTCCCGATGCGGATCTACCCCGCCGTCCACTACGTCATGGGCGGGCTCTGGGTCGACTACGACCTGCAGTCCTCGATCCCCGGCCTGTTCGTCACCGGCGAGGCCAACTTCTCCGACCACGGCGCCAACCGGCTCGGTGCCTCGGCCCTGATGCAGGGTCTGGCCGACGGCTACTTCGTGCTGTCGAACACGATCCGCGACTACCTCGCCGACGGTCCCTTCGACCGGGTCCCGGAGGACCACCCGTCGGTGCTCGAGGCGCAGCAGTCGGTCCAGCAGCGGATCGACCACTTCATGACCACCAAGGGCACCCGCAGCGTCGACTCCTACCACCGCGAGCTCGGCAACATCATGTGGGAGTTCTGCGGCATGGAGCGCACCGAGGACGGCCTGAAGAAGGCGATCGACCTGATCCGCACCCTCCGCGACGACTTCTGGCGCAACGTGAAGGTGCTCGGCTCAGCCGACTCCATGAACCAGTCGCTGGAGAAGGCCGGCCGGGTCGCCGACTTCCTCGAGCTCGGCGAGCTGATGTGCATCGACGCCCTCAACCGGCGCGAGTCCTGCGGGGGCCACTTCCGGAGCGAGTCGCAGACCGAGGACGGCGAGGCGCTCCGCCACGACGACCAGTACTCCTACGTCGCGGCGTGGGAGTGGGCGGGCGAGGGCGAGAAGCCGGTGCTGCACCGGGAGCACCTGACCTACGAGTTCGTCGAGATGAAGCAGAGGTCCTACAAGTGAAGGTGACTCTGAAGATCTGGCGCCAGGCGGACCGGTCCGACCGGGGCGGCATACACACCTACGACGTGGACGACGTCTCTCCCGACATGTCGTTCCTGGAGGTCCTCGACGTCCTCAACGAGCGGCTCAACGAGGAGGGCGAGGAGCCGATCGCCTTCGACTCCGACTGCCGCGAGGGCATCTGTGGTGCCTGCGCGTTGATGATCAACGGTGAGCCCCACGGCCCCGAGGTCACCACCTCCTGCCAGCTCCACATGCGCTCCTTCACCGACGGCGACACGATCACCGTCGAGCCATGGCGGGCCGACGCGTTCCCGGTCATCAAGGACCTGGTCGTGGACCGCTCCGCCTTCGACCGGATCATCCAGCAGGGCGGCTACATCTCGGTCAACACGGGCGCCGCCCCGGACGCCCACGCCACCCCGGTCCCCAAGGACAAGGCCGACCGAGCCTTCGACGCCGCCACCTGCATCGGCTGCGGTGCCTGCGTCGCGGCCTGCCCCAACGGTTCGGCCTCCCTGTTCGTCGGCGCCAAGGTCACCCACCTCGGCGAGCTGCCGCAAGGCCAGGCCGAGCGCGACTCCCGGGTGGTGAACATGGTCGCCCAGGCCGACGCGGAGGGCTTCGGCGGCTGCACCAACATCGGCGAGTGCACCGCCGCCTGCCCCAAGGAGATCCCCCTCGACGTGATCTCCCGCCTCAACTGGGACCTCCACGCCGCCATGCGCCACGGCCGCTGAGCACGGTGTGACAGCGGCGGACGCCTTCGCTCGTCTGACTGAGCGCCCGGTCCGCACCCGGGCGCTCCAGCGACCGTCGCCCTCCGGGGCTGCCCGATCGCTCCGGTGGGTGGAGGCCGGCGAGGGGCCGACGGTCGTCCTGGTCGGAGGCGCCGGCGAGGTGAGCCTGACCTGGGCTCCCGTGTTCGCTGGCCTGGCCGAGCGGGGCAGGACGGTGGTCTACGACCGTGCGGGGCTCGGGATCAGCGACCCGGTCGACCCGGTCACCGTCTCCGGTCAGATCGCCGACCTGGCCGCCGTCCTCGACGACGTCGGGCCGGCGGTCGTGGTCGGCCACAGCTGGGGTGGGCTGCTCGCACAAGCGACTGTCTGGCACCACCCTCACAACGTCGCCGGTCTGGTGCTGGTGGACTCCGCGCACGAGGAGATCCAGCTCCCCACCCGGCTCCGCGTCGCGTCGCGGGTGATGTTCGCGGCCGCCACCCTGCTGCACCGGCTGCACCTGAGCGGCCCGGTGCTGCGGAAGATGGGTCGTGATCTGGCCGAGGTGACGACAGACGACCCGGGTGTCAGGGACGAGGTGGCCGCGGCCTACGCGGGGTCCTACGCGTCCCGGACGCAGTTCGCCATGATCACCGCCGAGAACCGGTTCGCCGACGACAGCCGCTCCCGGCTGCGCACGCTGCGTGCGGAGTCGACCTTGCCGGACGTACCAGTCATCGTCCTCGCGGGGGCCCGGAAGCCGGACTGGCTCCGCCAGCAGGCCCTCGACCTCCACCGCGCCACCGCCGCCTCCGCCCCCTCGGGCCAGTACGTCGAGGTCGACGCCGGCCACTACATCCACCACGACCAGCCGGACGCGGTCATCGGCGCCGTCGACGAGGTCCTCACCACCTAGTCGCCGCCTGGTGCCGCGCCAACACATCTCCTCGCTGAGCTCGCCGCCTGACGCGTCAGCGGCCGGCGTCTGCCTAGAGTGCACGCATGGCCCTCCCCGATTCCCACCCCGCGTTCCGCGCCCACTTCACGGACCCGGTCTACGACGCTGAGGGGGCCGATGCCGGGCCGTTCGGGAACGACGAGGGCTGGGACATCGTCATGGTGTGGGGCGAACGGCGCGACGAGCTCGGTCCTGACAGCACCCTGGCGACGGTGCTCGGCACCGACGACGTCCTGAACTTCGCCGGTGCGATGGAGGGCGTCGACGGGATCGAGACCGCGCAGTTCGTGGTCGGTGCCGCCTTCACGCTGCTCCGACTGACCGGCCGCCTCGCCGAGGACGATCAGGCACTGGCGCTGTTGGCGCTCGGGTTCATGATCGAGACCGCGGCGCCGGAGCCGGAGCGACTTGTCTTGCGTGACGACCTGGTGTCGTGGCGGAACCCCGGCTGACTAGGGCCGGTCGCGCCGGCGAAGAAGAGCGACGAGGCCGAGCATGGTGGCGCCGCCGGCGGCGAAGGCCGCCTTGGGGCTGAGGCGGGACGAGGTCGGCGGGGTCTCGTGGAGCTCGACGTGGGTGAGCTCCTTCATCGCGATACTCGGTGCGGTCGGCGTCCAGCACCTCGCGGTCGTGGAGCGCCCGCGCCGCACGCGAGGTGTGGGCCCAGGCGGCGGCGTACATCACGACCCGTGGAGAAGTAGTTGATCCAGACCAGCAGGATCAGCGCGATGCCGAACATCTGGAAGGCCTCGGAGTTCTTGGTGGCAGCGAGCAGCAGGAACGACAGCTGCTTGAGCAGCTCGAATCCGATGGCGCCGAGCACGCGCCCGGACCACAGCGAGCGCCGCGGGGCGTGCGGCTGGGCCAGCAGCGTGAACATCGTGAAGAACAGCAGCACGTTGGCGGCGAGGCCGAGCACGATCGTGAGCAGCTCCACGACCGGTGCGAGCTCCTGGTCGAGGGTGAGCCAGGTGAGCAGGTCGGTGGCGAACCCGCTGATCAGGCCGGTCGCCGCGACGCTCACCAGCAACGTCGCGCCGATCAGCGTCAGCGTCACCAGGTCGCGCACCTTGCCGACCACGAAGTTCGGCTGCTCGCGCTCGGGCAGCTCGAACATCACGATCAGCGCCTCACGCATGGCCGACAGCCAGCCCAGGCCGGCGTAGAGCAAGCCGGCGAGTCCGATGATGCCGGCGGTGGCGGCGCCGTCCTCGAAGGCGGAGAGGTCGATGTCGATCCCGGAGAAGATTTCGTCGAGGGCGTCGTTCAGGACGTCCTGGGCTTCCGGGAAGACCTTCGAGATGTAGCCGACGACGAAGAACGCCAGCGCCAGGATCGGGAAGAACGAGAGAAAGCCGAAGTAGGTGATCGCGCCCGCCTGGAGGCTGCCCTTGACGTGGCCGTAGTGGTCCACCATCCGGAGGACGTGGTCGACGAACGGACGTCGGTGGCGGATCTCGTCTAGTCGTTCCCGGGGCGAGGTCATCGCGCCTCGGCCAGCGCGAAGGCCCGAGCCGGGCGCCAGCCGTTCTGCTCGTCGTGCCGGTAGAGGAGGAACTCGTCGGCGTCGAAGGTGCAGTCGAAGGTCGCCAGCTCCTTGAACGCGCGGTCCAGGACGGTCTCAGGCAGGTGGTGGGCAACGGTCACGTGCGGGTGGTACGGGAAGTTGAGGGGGACGTCGAGCGGGCCGTGGCGCACCGCCTGGGCCAGCTTCTCGCACTGCGAGATCCCCTCCACCAGCGAGACGAACACGACCGGGGAGACCGGCCGGAAGGTGCCGGTGCCGCGCAGGTGGATGCCGAACCGGTCGCCCCACTCCGCCACGGCGGCCAGATGTGTCTCGGCGGCGCGGATCTCGTCGTCGTCCAGCTCGACCGGCGGCACCAGGGTGATGTGGGTCGGGATCAGCGTCGCGGTCTCGTCGCCGAGGCCGGTGCGGTAGTCCTGGAGCTCGGTCGCCCAGGGCTCGGGCAGAGCAAGGGCGACACCGATCGTGGGCATCCCTCGACCCTATCGGCCGGCCGCGACGAACCCGACGCGTTCGTACACGTCGCGCAGCGTCGCCTCGGCCACGGCGCCGGCCTGCTCGTTGCCACGGCGCAGCACCTCTTCGAGCTGCTCCCGGCCCTCCAGCAGCTCCAGGACCCGGTTGCGGAACGGCGTCACCATCTCGACCACGGCATCGGCCAGGTCACCCTTGAGCGCGCCGTAGCCCTGCCCGGCGTACGCCGCCTCGAGGTCCTCCACCGACCGCGCCGTCAGCGCGGAGAAGATCGTGAGCAGGTTGGAGATGCCGGGCTTGGCCAAGGGGTCGAAGCGGATCTCGCTCCCGGAGTCGGTCACGGCCGAGCGGATCTTCTTGGCGCTGACCTGGGGGTCGTCGAGCAGCTCGATGATGCCGGCCGGCGAGGACGAGGACTTCGACATCTTCGCGGTCGGGTCCTGGAGGTCGGTGATCTTCGCGGTCGCCTTGAGGATGTAGGGCTCGGGCAGCCGGAAGGTCTTCTTGTACCGGTGGTTGAACCGCTGGGCGAGGTCGCGGGTGAGCTCGAGGTGCTGCCGCTGGTCCTCGCCGACCGGGACGTACTGCGGCCGGTACAGCAGGATGTCGGCCGCCTGGAGGATCGGGTAGGTGAAGAGGCCGACGCTCGCGGCACCCTCACCGCCCTTCGACGACTTGTCCTTGAACTGTGTCATCCGGCGGGCCTCGCCGAAGCCGGTCAGGCACTGGAGCACCCAGCTGAGCTGGGCGTGGGCCGGGATCTGGCTCTGCACGAAGATCGCGGAGCGGTCCGGGTCGATGCCCATCGCGAGGAGCTGGGCGGCCGCGCGCAGCGTCCGGTCGCGCAGCAGCTTCGGGTCGTGCTCGACGGTGATGGCGTGCTGGTCGGCGATGAAGAAGAACGGCTGGTGCTCACGCTGGAGATCCACCCACTGCCGCAGCGCACCGAGGTAGTTGCCGAAGTGGAACGAGTCGGAGGTGGGCTGGATCCCGGAGAGGACCCGGGGCCGGGCTGCTGCCTCCGGCGCGGGGGTCGGTGCGGACATGCGGGCGATTGTGTCAAAGGGCCGGCTCAGGCGGACCGGCGCTCCCCCACCGCGGAGATCGCGAGCACCGCCAGCCCGAGCGCGGCCAGGGCCGCGCCGACCACGGCCGGCGCGCGGTAGCCGAGCCCGGCCGCGATGACGAGGCCACCGAGCCACGCACCGAGCGCGTTGGCGACGTTGAGGCTCGCGTGGTTCATCGCCGCGCCCATGGTCTGCGCCTCCGCGGCAACCGACATCAGCCGCAGCTGGAGCGCGACCACCAGCACCGAGCCGGCCAGGGTGATGCCGAAGACCACGGGCAGGCTCCACCAGCCGGCCGGCGCGAGGACGAAGAACAGCAGCAGGAGGAGGCCCTGACCCGCGCCGCCGATGAACATCGAGCGCATGACCGACCAGTCCGCCATCCGCCCGGCGACCCACGTCCCGGCGACCATGCCGAGACCGAAGGCGAGCAGGAAGACCGGCGCGGCCGACTCGGGCAGCCCGCCGACCTCGGTGATCGTGGGCACGATGTAGGTGTAGACCGCGAACATGCCGCCGAAGCCGATCGCGCCGGCGAGCAGCGTCAGCACGACCTGCGGCCGCCGCAGCGCGGCCAGCTCGCTCCGCCACGTCGCCGAGCGGTCGCCGTCCGAGGCCGGCACGAACGCGAGCACCAGCGCCACGGTCAGCAGTCCCAGCAGGGCGACCAGCCAGTACGCCGTGCGCCAGCCCAGGTTCTGCCCGAGCCAGGTGGCCGCCGGGACGCCGAGGACGTTGGCCACCGAGAGCCCCAGCATGACCGAGGCGACCGCCCGGCCCTTCCGGTCGGCCGCGACCAGGCTGGCGGCGACGAGGGAGGCGATGCCGAAGTAGGCGCCGTGGGGCAGCCCCGACGCGAACCGGGCGACCAGCAGCGCGTCGTACGACGTGGCGAGGGCGGAGGCGGCGTTGCCCGCCGCGAACGCGACCATCAGCCCGACGAGCAGTGTGCGCCTCGGCATACGCGCCGCCAGGAACGCGATCGTCGGCGCTCCCACCACCACGCCCAGTGCGTACGCCGAGATCGCGTGGCCGGCCGCCGGGATCGTGACGTCCACCCCGCGCGCCAGCTGCGGCAGCAGCCCCATCGACACGAACTCGGTCGTGCCGATGGCGAACCCACCCATCGCCAGCGCCAGCAGCGCGACGACCACGTGGCGCGGGCGTGCGTCGTGCGCGCGCTCGGGCTTGGTGGGGGTGAGGGTCACGTCAGTCGGCAACCGGCCCGGGCCGTCAGTCATTCCTCCGGGTGGCTCAGCCCGCGGCCGCGACCAGCGCGTCGCCGAGCGCGGTGCGCCAGTAGAGGACCTCGCGTCCGGACCGACGGCGCTCGGCGAGGCCGCTCTCGCGCAGCACCTTGAGGTGCCCGCCGACGGATCCGAGCGGCAGCCCGGTGAGCGCGGCCAGTCCGGTCGTGCTGGCGGGAGTAGCGAGGGCCACGAGCAGCCGGGCGCGGTTGGGGCCGAGCAGGCGCTCGGCAGCGCCAGGCTGACCCGACTCGAGACCCGCCAGCACCCCGGCGACCGGGTAGTAGACGGCGTACCGGCTGGGCAGGTGCCAGCCGACCGAGCTGGCCGGGCCGTGCACCGGTACGAACCAGAGCTCGGTGGCCTCGCCGAGGTCACGGGTGGGGTGGTCGTGGACGTTGATCTGCAGCTCGCCGTGGCCGAGCCAGGCACGGTCGCGGCCGAGGTCGGCGAGCACCGCCTCCCAGCCGTGGCCGGCGAGGCGGGAGGTGCGGGCCACGATGTCCGCGCGCAGCACCCGCTCGCGGCGCGGCCAGTCGGTGGACACGACGTGCACCCAGACCCAGTCGAGCAGCCCGATGGCATGGGCTGACACGCCCGCGGCGCGCAGGACCCGGGGCAGCGGGCCGCCCGACGTCTCCACGAGGTCGGCGCGCACCTGCCGGTCGCCACGCTCCTCCAGCAGGGCCAGGTGGTCCGGGAAAGACATCGGGCCACCCCGCGGCGGCAGGCAGAGGTAGTCGGCGGTCCAGCCGGGGCGGAACGAGTGGGCGAGCACCGCGGCCCGGCCGGGGTGACGCTCCAGCATCGACCGGAAGGCATCGCCGTGCAGCGCGGCCAGTGCCCGCTCGGACGGGGTGCGTGGTTCGGTGATTCCCGCGAGCGCGGCCACGACGTCGGCGTACGGCGACACCACGAAACGGGCACGCGCCAGCAGGTCGGCCGACATCCGCCACGTGCCCATGTTTCGCCTCCACGCGAAAGATTAGCGCGCGCCGTCCCACTCCCGCACGATCGACTCGTGAGGACCTACCGGGAGCTGTTCGGCGTCGCCGAGTTCCGCACGCTCTTCGTCACGCAGTGCCTGACGATGATCGCGGGCGCCACCGGCGGCCTCGCGCTGGGCACGATCGTGCACGACGAGACCGGATCGGCGGTGCTGACCGGCCTCAGCATGTTCGGTGGACCACTGATCGCGATGCTGGCGTCTGCTTTCGTGCTCGCAGCATCCGACACCATGCGGCCCCGCCGGGCCCTGGTGATCGTGGCGGTCACGGTCGGCGTGGCCGACCTGCTGCAGGCGATCCCGGGCCTGCCGTGGTCGGCCCGGTTCGGGCTGATCGCCGTGGTCTGGCTGGTGCTGTCCACCTCGGCCGGCGCCGGCGTGGCGCTGATGGCGGACCTGCTGCCGAGCGACGCCTTCGTGCTCGGCCGCTCGACGCTCAACGTCGCCGTGGGCTCGATGCAGATCGTGGCGTACGGCGTGGGCGGGCTGCTCCTGATCGTGATGCCTCCGGAGAGGTTGTTCCTGCTGGCCGCCGCCTGCTCGGGCATCGCCGCGCTGCTGCTCCGCATCCGGCTGTCCGACCGTCCCGCCCGGGCCAGTGGACCGGTCGTCCGGCGTACCCGTGAGGTCAACCGGCGGCTGCTCGGCTCGCGCGTGCTGCGCCCGCTCTACCTCTCCTCGTGGGTGCCCAACGGCCTCATCGTCGGCTGCGAGGCGCTCTACATCCCGTTCGCCGGCGAGCAGGCCGGCTACCTGTTGGCCGCCACAGCCGCCGGCATGCTCACCGGCGACGTCGTCGTCGGGCGCTTCCTCCCCCACCACGTCCGCGACCGGCTGGTGAACCCGCTGCGGTTCCTGCTCGCCGTACCGTTCCTGGCGTTCTGGTTCCAGCCGTCGATCGGGGTCGCGATGGCGCTCGGACTGGTCGCCGCGATCGGGTACGCCGACAGCCTGCCGCTGCAGGAGCGGATGGTCGCGCACACCTCGGACGACACCCTCGGCCAGATGCTCGGGCTCCGCGCTGCAGGTCTCCGGGCCGGCCAAGCCCTCGGAGCAGTGCTGGCCGGCGCCACCGCCGACCTGCTCGGCG
Organism: uncultured Actinomycetota bacterium; assembly: GCA_963804845.1. Lineage (GTDB taxonomy): Bacteria > Actinomycetota > Actinomycetes > Propionibacteriales > Nocardioidaceae > Nocardioides. The sequence goes on from CAWDSA010000002.1 coordinate 400,581, forward strand.
TCGGCCCGGAGTCCGCCGGGCGAGCCATGACGATCATGGCGGCCGCCTCGATCGTGGTCAGCCTGGCGCTGGTACCGGGGCTACGACGCTCGCGCTCCGCGGTCAGCGGTCAGCCAGTGATGCCAGCGCCTCGTTGAAGGCCTTCGAGGGTCGCATGACAGCGGCCGCCTTCTCGGCGTCCGGTCGGAAGTAGCCGCCGATGTCGACCGCCTCGCCCTGGACCCCGTTGAGCTCGCCGACGATCGTGTCCTCCTGCGAGGCCAGCGTCTCCGCGAACGGCTTGAAGTCCGCGGCAAGGTCGGCGTCGTCGGACTGACCGGCCAGCTCCTGCGCCCAGTAGAGCGCGAGGTAGAAGTGGGAGCCACGGTTGTCGATCCCGCCGAGCTTGCGGGTCGGCGACTTGTCCTCGTTGAGGAAGGTGCCGGTCGCGCGGTCGAGGGAGTCGGCCAGCACCTGCGCCCGCTGGTTGCCATCGCGCTCGGCGAGGTGCTCGAGCGATGCGGCCAGCGCGAAGAACTCGCCGAGGCTGTCCCAGCGCAGGTAGTTCTCCTTCACCAGCTGCTGGACGTGCTTGGGCGCCGAGCCGCCGGCACCGGTCTCGAAGAGCCCCCCACCGTTCATCAGCGGGACGATCGAGAGCATCTTGGCCGACGTCCCGAGCTCGAGGATCGGGAAGAGATCGGTGTTGTAGTCGCGCAGCACGTTGCCGGTCACCGAGATGGTGTCCTCACCCTTGCGGATCCGCTCCAGGGAGTACGCCGTCGCCTCGGCCGGCGGCATGATCTCGATCGTCAGCCCGTCCGTGTCGTGGTCGGGGAGGTACTCGTTGATCTTGGCGATCAGGTTGCGGTCATGGGCGCGGGACTCGTCGAGCCAGAACACGGCGGGTGAGCCGGTGGCGCGGGCGCGGGTCACCGCGAGCTTGACCCAGTCGCGGATCGGCTCGTCCTTGGTCTGGCAGGCGCGCCAGACGTCACCGGGCTCCACGTCGTGCTCGATCAGCACGTCTCCGTTCGACGCGACGACGCGTACCTGGCCGGCGGCCGGGACCTCGAACGTCTTGTCGTGGGAGCCGTACTCCTCGGCCGCCTTGGCCATCAGGCCGACGTTGGGGACCGATCCCATCGTGGAGGGGTCGAAGGCACCGTTCGCACGGCAGTCGTCGATCACGGTCTGGTAGATGCCGGCGTAGCAGGAGTCCGGGATGACGGCGAGCGTGTCGGCCTCCTCCCCGTCGGGTCCCCACATGTGGCCGGAGGTGCGGATCATCGCCGGCATCGAGGCGTCGATGATCACGTCGGAGGGGACGTGGAGGTTGGTGATGCCCTTGTCGGAGTCGACCATCGCCATCGTCGGGCCGTCTGCCAGCCCGGCTTCGACGGCGGCCTTGATGGCGTCGCCGTCCGGCAGGTCGGCCACCGACGAGAGCAGGGCGCCGAGCCCGTCGTTGGGTGAGATGCCGGCCTCGGCCAGCTGCTCGCCGTACTGCTCGAACAGTGTCGGGAAGAACGCCTGCACGACGTGACCGAAGATGATCGGGTCGGAGACCTTCATCATCGTCGCCTTGAGGTGGACCGAGAACAGGACGTCGTCGGCCTTGGCGCGCGCGATCTGCTCGGTCAGGAACCGGCGCAGTGCCGCGACGTTCATGAACGTGCCGTCCACGACTTCACCGGCCAGGACCTTCACCTCGTCCTTGAGGACGGTCTCGGTGCCGTCGGCGGCGACGTGCTGGATCGTGAGGGTGTCGTCGGCGGCGATGACGACCGACTTCTCGTTGGAGCGGAAGTCGTCCTTGCCCATGGTCGCGACGTTGGTCCTCGAGTCGGCGCTCCACGCACCCATCCGGTGGGGGTGGGTCTGCGCGTACTTCTTCACCGACGCCGGCGCGCGGCGGTCGGAGTTGCCCTCGCGCAGCACCGGGTTGACCGCGGATCCCTTGACCTTGTCGTAGGCCGCGCGAGCCGCCTTGTCCTCGTCGGTCTGCGGGTTCTCGGGATAGCTCGGCACGTCGTAGCCCTGGTCCTGCAGCTCCTTGATCGCGGCCTTGAGCTGAGGGATCGAGGCGGAGATGTTGGGCAGCTTGATCACGTTCGCCTCGGGCGTCATCGCCAGCGCGCCCAGCTCGGCCAGGGCGTCGTCGATGCGCTGCTCGTCGGTGAGGCGGTCGGGGAACTGGGCGATGATCCGACCCGCCAGCGAGATGTCCCGCGTCTCGACGGCCACGCCCGCCTGGGCGGCGTACGCCTCGATGATCGGCAGGAAGGAGTACGTCGCGAGCAGCGGCGCCTCGTCGGTGAGCGTGTAGATGATCGTGGAAGCAGCAACGGTGTCGTTCACGCCTCGGACGCTACTAGAGTGCGGGGAGCACGCGAACCGCGGCTCCGGACCCTCCGGACCGCCTGCGCGGAGGGACCTCGGACATGAACGAAACCCCCATCGGCCAGAAGGTCGCAGCCGAGGTTCTCGGCACCTTCGTCCTCGTGCTGTTCGGGTGCGGATCGGCGGTCATGGCCACCGAGACCCTCGAGAGCGGGGGCTTCTTCTCGACCCTGACCACGATCGGACTGACGTTCGGCCTGGCCCTGATGGTGATGATCTATGCGGTCGGCCGGATCTCGGGCGCCCACTTCAACCCGGCGGTGTCGGTCGGCGCCGCGATCGGCGGACGGTTGGCCTGGAACCAGGTCCCGATCTACATCGCCGCACAGCTGGCGGGCGCGATCCTCGGCGCCGCCGTGCTGTTCGGCCTGCTCCACGGCTTCGAGGGCTTCGACGCCGAGGGCAACATGGGCCAGAACGCCTACGGAGCCGAGTCGGCGGGCAACTACGCCATGTGGGCAGCGCTGCTGCTCGAGCTCGTCCTCACCATGGTCTTCGTCTGGGTGATCCTCGCGGTGACCGACGCGCGCAACGAGCACCCCGCGCTGGCTCCGCTGGCGATCGGCTTCACGTTGGTCGCGATCCACTTCGTGGCCATCCCCGCGACCGGTACGTCGGTCAATCCAGCACGCTCGATCGGCCCGGCCCTGTTCGCCGGCACCGACGCGATCGCCCAGGTGTGGCTCTTCATCGTCGGCCCGCTGCTCGGCGGGGCGATCGCCGGCATCACGTACTCGTTGATGTTCGGCCAGGGCAGCGACCCGGTCGTGGGCTCCGGCCTGAGGTTCGGCCGCCCCGCCGGCGCCGTCCCCGGCTACGGCGCTCCCGACCAGTACCAGCAGCAGTGGCAGCAGGAGGCCGCACCGGCCGCGGGCTGGGGCGAGCCCCAGTGGACCCCCGAGCAGATCGCCGCCTGGGAGGCACAACAAGCACAACAGGCACAGCCCGCCCAGCAGCAGTGGACACCGGAGCAGATCGCGGCCTGGGAGGCACAACAGGCTCAGCAGGCGCAACAGGCGCAGCCACCTCCGGACCCGGGTCAGCAGCAGGGCGGGTGGCCCGACGACGGCGAGCGCACCCAGATCCGGCCTCCCCGCTGACGATCAGCCCTCGGTGAAGGAGACCAGCTCCACCGGGTCACCGTCACCACTGAGCGTCTCCTCGTAGACCAGGCCGGTGCCGCGGGCGTAGTACTTCTGCTCGACGAGGCCCGGCTCGAGCGGCGTGGTGTCCTCGGTGACCAGCAGGCCGTCGAAGTCTCCGACGTCGAGCTCGAGCGACTCCGTCAGCGAGACCACCTGCGCCTGGTCCTCGGCCTCGCCGGGGTAGAACTCTTGCCGGTAGCCGTCGCCGACCCGGGGTGTGTCCGGCATGACCAGTCCCGCCTGCGCCCCGTCGACGCCGGCTTCCCACGATCCGGCTGTGTCCGGACGGCCGCGCTCGTCGTACTCCGTGGTGTCCTCACCGAAGTACCAGACATTGCCGTCGCGGTCCTGGGCGAACCAGTCCGACGTCTCCTCGACCACCTCGCCGTCGGCGTCGGTGACGACGTCGCGGACGACGGTCGTCGTCACGCCGGCGACCTCGCGGGTCTCGTCGGTGACGGTCACGGTGATCGTCTCGGGATCCTCACCGGTGGACTCGTAGACCCACTCGTTGCCCGGCTCGAGCGGCAGGTAGGGGTTGTCGATCCGGTCGACGAAGTCGTCGGGATCGGGGGTGGGCGTGGGGATCTCGAGCCCGTCGACTCCCGCCGGATCGACCGTCCCCGGTGCGGCGGCGCAGCCGCCCGAGAGGACCACCACGGCGGCCAGGACAGGTGCGAGCCGTCGCGATGGGGCCATGCCCACAGCATGGCGCACCGCTGCTAGCGTCGGATCCATGACCACTCCACTGAAGGTGGCCGTCACCGGCGCCGCCGGCCAGATCGGCTACAGCCTGCTGTTCCGTCTCGCGAGCGGGTCGCTGCTGGGCGCGGACCGGCCCATCGAGCTGCGACTGCTCGAGATCGAGCCGGCTCTCAAGTCGCTCGAGGGCGTCGTGATGGAGCTCGACGACTGCGCGTTCCCGACCCTGGCCGGCGTCGAGATCGGAGCGGACCCCGAGCAGGTCTTCGACGGGGTCAACCTGGCCCTGCTCGTCGGCGCGCGCCCGCGTGGGCCGGGCATGGAGCGCGGCGACCTCCTCGAGGCGAACGGCGCCATCTTCACCGCCCAGGGCAAGGCGCTCAACAGCGTGGCCGCCGACGACATCCGGGTCGGCGTGACCGGCAACCCGGCCAACACCAACGCGCTGATCGCGATGACCAACGCCCCCGACATCCCGGCCGAGCGGTTCTCCGCGCTGACCCGCCTCGACCACAACCGCGCCATCTCGCAGCTGGCGGCCAAGACCGGCGCTCCGGTCACCGACATCAAGAAGATGACGATCTGGGGCAACCACTCCGCGACCCAGTACCCCGACCTCTTCAACGCCGAGGTCGGCGGCCGCAACGCCGCCGAGGTCGTCGACGACCAGGCCTGGCTCGAGAACGACTTCATCCCGACCGTCGCCAAGCGCGGTGCCGCCATCATCGAGGCACGCGGCTCCTCCTCGGCCGCGTCGGCCGCGTCCGCCACCATCGACGCCGCCCGCGACTGGCTGACCGGCTCCGCCGAGGGCGACTGGGTCTCGATGGCGGTCCGCTCCGACGGCTCCTACGACATCCCCGAGGGCCTCGTCTACTCCTTCCCCGTCACGACCCGTGACGGCAGCTGGGAGATCGTCCAGGGCCTCGACGTCAACGACTTCTCTCGCGGCAAGATGGACGCCACCGCCGCCGAGCTCGAGGACGAGCGCTCCGCGGTGAAGGACCTCGGCCTGATCTGAGGCGCGCAGGTCGGCCCGAGGGTACGAGGGCCGGCCGTGGGCGCGACCAGATCGAGCACAGCGCAGCGGCCGAGCTCGCGAGGGCGCGAAGCGCGTCGAGATCTGAGCGCGCAGGTCGGCCCGCGAAGCGCGTCGAGATCTAGAGCGGCTGGTTCGGGATCGAGGCGGCCAGGACGAGCAACGCCACGCCGACCAGCACGAGCAGCGTGACGTCCATGACGCGGTGGCGTACGGCGAGCATGCCGGCCTGGCGGGTGGGGAGGATCAGCCGGCAGCCGGCCGCGAAGAGCAGCGCGCCCGCGATCACGCGCACCCCGTCGCGCCAGTCGTACAGCGCGGCCCAGCCGAGCCCGGCGAACACGCCGGCCAGCGCGAGCACGTAGAGCGCGCCGCCCAGCGTGGAGGGGTAGCGCCGCGGCGGGGCCTCGGGCGGGACCGGCAGGTCGGACTCGGTCACGGCCGGTCCGCGGCGCGTTCGGCGCCCAGCTCTGCAGCGTCGACGATGTTGGTCAGCAGCATGGCCCGGGTCATCGGCCCGACCCCGCCGGGGTTGGGCGACACCCAGTCGGCGACCTCCCAGACCGAGTCGGCGACGTCGCCCGCGATCTGACCGTCCACCCGGGAGACGCCCACGTCGAGCACGGCCGCCCCGGGCTTGACCATGTCGCCGCTGATGATGCCGGGGACGCCCGCCGCCGCGACGACGATGTCGGCGTTGCGCACGTGGGCGGCCAGGTCGCGGGTGCCGGTGTGGCAGAGGGTCACCGTCGCGTTCTCGGTACGGCGGGTGAGCAGCAGGCCCAGCGGGCGCCCGACGGTGAGACCGCGGCCGACGACCACGACCTCGGCGCCGGCGATGGTCACGTCGTGGCGGCGCAACAGCTCGATCACACCGACCGGGGTGCACGGCAGCGGCCCGGGCTCGCCGAGCACGAGCTTGCCGAGGTTGGTCGGGTGGAGCCCGTCGACGTCCTTGTCGGGGTCGACCCGCGACAGCAGGGCGAACTCGTCGAGGCCGGTCGGCTGCTGGACGAGGAAGCCGGTGCAGGACGGGTCGGCGTTGAGCTCGTCGATGACGGCCTCCACCTCGGCCTGGGTCGCGGTGGCGGGCAGGTCGTGCCGGAACGAGGCGATCCCGATCTGGGCGCAGTCCTTGTGCTTGGCGCCGACGTACCAGTGGCTACCTGGGTCGTCACCGACGAGCACCGTGCCGAGACCGGGGACGACGCCGTGTGCCTGGAGCAGGGCCACCCGCTCGGTGAGCTCGGCCTTGATCACCTTGAGGGTGGCGTTGCCGTCGAGTCGCTGTGCGGTCACGGGTCGGATCCTCTCATTCCTGGGTTGAGGTGGGCGTGCCCGTCACGGGGTCTCGACAGCTCCGTCGCGACCTCGTTCCTCGGTCGCGGTCGCAGCTCGACCTGCTCCCTGACGGCGGCGCAGCCGCCTGTCAGTGAGCAAAGTGCCGCGTGCCGGTGAAGTACATGGTCACTCCGGCGGCCTCGCACGCCTTGATGGTCAGCTCGTCGCGGACCGAGCCACCGGGCTGCACGATGGCGGTGACGCCCGCGTCGAGCAGGACCTGGGGGCCGTCCTCGAAGGGGAAGAAGGCGTCGGACGCCGCGACCGAGCCGGCCGCCCGCTCGCCCGCTCGCTCGACGGCGAGCCGGCAGGAGTCGACGCGGTTGACCTGCCCCATGCCGATGCCGACGGCGGCACCGTCCTTGGCGAGCAGGATGGCGTTGGACTTCACGGCCCGGCACGCCCGCCAGGCAAAGGCGAGGTCGGCCAGCGTCTGCTCGGAGGCCGGCTGCCCGGTGGCGAGGGTCCAGGCGGCCGGATAGTCGCCGCCGCCGTCCGCGATGGCGTCGACGTGGTCGACCTGCTGCACGAGCACGCCGCCGCTGACCTGCCGCCACTCGGTGTGGGCCGGCTCGTCGGGCGGGCAGACCAGGACCCGGATGTTCTTCTTGCGGGTGAGCACCTCGAGCGCCTCGTCGTCGTACGCCGGAGCGACGATCACCTCGGTGAACACCTCGGCCACCTGCTCGGCCATCTCGACCGTGACCGTCCGGTTGGCGGCGATCACGCCGCCGAAGGCCGAGACCGGGTCGCACTTGTGGGCGCGTCGGTGGGCCTCGGCGACGACCGCTCCGATCGCGATCCCGCACGGATTGGCGTGCTTGATGATCGCGACGGCCGGGGCGTCGAAGCCGTTGGCCGCGCGGCGCGCCGCGTCGGTGTCGACGTAGTTGTTGTAGGACATCTCCTTGCCGTGCAGCTGCTCGGCGTTCGCCAGACCGGTGCCGCTGCCGTCGATGTAGAGCGCGGCCGACTGGTGGGGGTTCTCGCCGTACCGCAGCACCGCGGTGCGGGCGAGCGCCTGCCCGGCGAACTCCGGCCACCACACGTCGGGGTCACCGGCAAGCTCCTGCGCCATCCACTCCGCCACCGCCACGTCGTAGGCCGCCGTGTGGGCGAACGCCTCGGCAGCCAGCTTCTTCCGCTCCTCGAGCGTGAAGCCGCCCTCGCCGACCGCCCGGAGCACGTCGTCGTACCGGTCGGGCGAGGTCACGATGGCGACCGAGGGATGGTTCTTGGCGGCGGCGCGGACCATCGACGGCCCGCCGATGTCGATCTGTTCGACGCACTCGTCGGGCGAGGACCCGGACGCGACGGTCTGCGTGAAGGGATAGAGGTTGGAGACGACCAGGTCGAACGGCTCGATCTCGAGCTCGCGGAGCTGCTCGACGTGGCTCTCGAGGCGGCGGTCGGCCAGGATCCCGGCGTGGACGCGGGGGTGGAGCGTCTTGACCCGGCCGTCGAGGCACTCCGGGAACCCGGTGAGGTCCTCGACCTTGGTGACCGGGACGTCGAGCCGCTCGATGAGGGCCGCGGAACCTCCGGTGGAGACCAGCTCGACACCGGCCTCGTGCAGGGCACGGGCGAGGTGCTCGAGGCCGGTCTTGTCGTAGACCGAGACCAGGGCTCGCCGGATCGGGATGCGGCCAGGGAGGGATGCTGTCGACACGGGCGGTCAGCCTATCCGGACCCGGCGTCCGTCGACCGACCAGCCCTCGCGCGCCATCCGGCCCACCGACGCGACCAGCATCTGCCGTTCCGCGACCTTGATCCGCTCGTGGAGCGAGTCGGCGGTGTCGCCGTCCTCCACCGGTACGGCGACCTGGGCCACGATCGGGCCGGTGTCGACCCCGCCGTCGACGACGAAGAGGGTCGCTCCGGTGACCTTCACGCCGTAGGCGAGGGCGTCGGCCGCGCCGTGCATCCCCGGAAAGGCGGGACACAGCGCGGGGTGGGTGTTGACCATCCGGACCTGGCCGAGGAAGTCCTCGCTGACCAGCTTCATGAAGCCCGCGGACACCACCAGGTCTGGCCGGTGCTCGCCGACCGCCTCGGCCAGGGCGCGGTCCCAGTCGTCGCGGGAGGGGTAGTCGGCGACCCGGCGGACGAACGTCGGGACGCCGGCCCGTTCGGCGCGGGCCAACCCCTCGATGCCGTCACGGTCGGCGCCCACGGCGACCACCTCGGCGCCGTACGCGGGGTCGGCGCAGGCGTCGAGCAGGGCTTGGAGGTTGGTGCCTGAGCCGGAGACCAGGACGACGAGTCGCACGCCGCGACTCTAGGCCGCTGTGCGCAGCGTCCGCCGCTGCCACCACGTCATGACCAGCCCGCCGACGAGGCCGCCGATGCCGAGCGCGGTGATGGCGTGGACGAGGACGTCGAAGGTCAGCGGAGAGACGTCGCGCATCCGGCCGGGCCCGACCGCACCGCCGGCCAGCATGGTCAGCCACCCGAGCAGGAGGCCGGCGACCACGCCGCCGGCGCAGCCGCGCAGCGCGCCCTCCTCCCACCGGACCGTCGGACGCCGACGCTGGGCCAGTGCTGCCCCGACCGCGGCGGCCAGTGGGGGTATGGCGATCAACCACACGGTCCATCCCGGGACCGGGCCGCTGTCGGGGAGCGCCGCGAGGAGCGGGAACGCGGGGAGGGGGCCGGTGACGACGAGGGTCGGCGACACGAGCGTCTCCGCGCCGACCATGAAGCCGGGCCCGAGCAGGTAGGACGCCGAGAACAGGGTCGCGTTGGGGAGGACGAGCAGCGAGATCACGACGAAGACGACGAGCTCGCCGGTGGAGAGCCGGAGCTCGGAGAGCACGTTGGCGGCCGTGGCCAGGTCGACCGCGAAGGCGGCCAGCAGTGCGACGAAGGACACCACCAGGACCGACCTGAGAACGGCGCGGCACGACGCGGCGGTGGCCCGCACGTTGCCGGGCAGTATCGCGGCCCAGATAGCCGCCCGACCGCTCCCCACCGCGATGGCGGGCGCACCGACCGCGACCGCGATCATCAGCGACCACCCGATCGCCCGGCTGGTCGACGGGGCGGTCTCCGGTGTCGCGGCCAGCGACGCCGTCACGACGGTGATCGCGACGTACCCAGCAGCGAAGCAGGCGGCGGCCACGGGCACGGTCCAGTCGCGCTCGCCGTCGGCGATCTGATCGGCGTCCGGTCCGTGGCCCGACACCGAGCTGCCGACCCGCTGCCCGATCCGCCACGTCGACCAGACGGCGAGCAGCGTCAGCAGGAGGGGGACGGCGGTGACAGCGGTGCCCTGGACGCGGATCCCGGACCCGTGGGCCATCAGCCAGCCGAGCGCTCCCACGCGCAGCGCGTCGCGTGGGGCGCCGTGGGTGGCGGCGTCGGTGAGGAACCAGCCGGTGACCGCGGCGCCGAGGCAGACGGTCAGGAGAGCTCCCGCGGCGACGACCCCGCCGAGACACGCCACCAGCAGCAACGGCCTCCGGTGACGGGGGTCGACGGCGGGGGAGGCGATCCGGGCGGGAGCCGAGAGCAGCGACGTCATGGCTCGGCCATTCTGGCCCGGGGAGTGTCGGCGTCGTGGTTCCCACGCCGTTTCGCCCCTTCGGGTGAGGGCTCGTACAGTGGAGGGCCATGATTCAGCCCGAGGCGTTCGACGCGTTCTACAAGGATGCCCGGACCCGGCTGCTCGTCCAGACCTATGCGTTGACCGGCGACCTGCCCGCAGCCCGGTCCGCGGTCCGCGACTCGTTCACCGTGACCTGGCACCACTGGCGCAAGGTGCAGCGCCTGCCGGACCCCGAGGCGTGGGTGCGCCCCCATGCGTGGTCGCAGGCGCAGCGACGCCACACCGCCCGGATCTGGCACCGCGACAAGAGCCTCGACCCCGACGCGAAGGCGACCTTCGACGCGCTCGGCAAGCTCTCGCTCCCCCAGCGCAAGGCGCTGGTGCTCGACCGGTTCACCACGCTGCCGCTCAGCGAGCGCGCTCGTGAGCTCGGGGTGCCGCTGGCCGAGGCCGAGCGGACGACCGCCGCCGCGACCGAGAAGTTCATCGAGCAGCGCGAGGTGGAGGCCGACCGCCTGCCGGAGCTGTTCGGCCAGCTCGAGGCGCTGGTCCAGGACGTCCAGTGGCCGCGCGCCTCGATCCTGCGGCGCGCCGGGGCCGCCCGCCGCCGTACCCACACGATCGCCGGTGCCGCCGCGGCGGTCGCGGCTGTCGTCGTCACCGGCACCGTCGTCAGCGGCTCGACGCTGGAGGGCCAGCCCGAGGCGAGCGGCCAGGGGCAGACCGCGTCGAGCGGCGAGACCCCCGATGCGGAGACCTACTTCACCGCCGACCGGCTGCTCGGCGCCGACGAGCTGGGGTTGTACCTCGACGGACCCTGGCGCGCCGCCAAGACCTTCGACAACAGCCGTGGCAGCGGCCGGGTCGCGCCGTGCCAGCAGGAGCGCTACGCCGATCCCGACGGCGTCTCGACCCTGGTGCGCACGTTCGAGACGACGCCACGCAAGGGCGAGCCGGCGATGTCGGCCGTGCAGTACGCCGAGCTCTCCTCCACCAACCGGGCGTCGCGTCGGGCCTGGCACCGGATGGTGCGCTGGTACGGCGGGTGCGTGACCCCGCGGATGCAACTGATGTCCACGCACGCCGTCTCCGGCGTCGGCGATGCGGCCCGGCTGTTCCACCTCCGCAGCTGGCGCAGCCCGGCCACGACGTTCGTCGTCGGTGTGGCCCGCACCGGGCCGATCGTGACCACGACGCTGACCCGGACCACCGCCGAGGGCGCTCCCGACCTCCACGGCGAGGCCCGGTTCCTCGGCGGCGCCATCAATGGTCTGTGCACCACGATCCCCGGCTCTCGCTGCGCGACCGATCCGGTGGCGACCGCGATCCCTCCGGTGCGCGTGGGCGAGGTGCCGAGCCTGCTGATCGAGGCCGACCTGCCGCCGGTGAGCGGTGTGACGAAGCCCTGGGTGGGCATCAGGCCCCGCGAGGCGCGTGACAACGTCGCGGCGACCGGGTGCGACCGCGCGGACTTCTCCCAGAAGGGCATCAGCAACGCCGTGACCCGCACCTTCCTGGTCCCGGACCGGAAGATCCCGGCGGTCTTCGGCGTCACCGAGACGGTGGGGAGCATGTCCGAGGAGCGCGCGAAGGCCTTCGTCAAGACCGTCCGCGACCGGATGGCGTCGTGTTCCGACCGGGCCCTCGGCAGTGACGTCGTCTCGCTTGCGTCGTCCTCCGGCAAGGACCAGGACCTGTCGGTGTGGCGGGTGACGTCCGAGCTCAACGACAACGAGACGATGACCTACATGATGGGCATCGTCCGCGACGGCACCGCGGTCGGCCAGGTCGGGTTCGTCCCCACTCGGGAGCTCACCATGGCGCCGGGTGCGTTCGACACCCTCGTGCGGCGGGCGCTGGCCCGGCTCGCCTACCAGCCCCGCCCCAAGGGCTGACGCAGCAACTTCTCAGGGCACCGGCGCGTCTCCATGCCGTGAAGCGCACTGTGATCGTCCTGGCCGCGGCGGGCGCCGTGGCGGCGACTGTTGCCGCTACCGCGATGCTGGTGGGCCCGGACCAGCCGGCCGCGACGTCTCCCCCGGCGAGGACGCCCACCCCTTCGGAGTCTGCCTCGCCGTCCGTCGAGTCGACGCCCATCGAGTCGCCGTCCGTCGTCTCGTCGCCCTCGCCGAGCACCGCAGTCTTCGCGCCGGTCGGGAAGCACGACTGGCTGACCACGATCCCCGGCGATCTCTCCGTCGCGGCCGGCCTGCCCGCCGCCGGCGGCGACTTCGAGCGCGTCCAGGAGGCGGTCACGTGGTCGTTCTGCGACACCGAGGCGTTTCCCGTCGGCGAGGCGCTGGACGCCCAGCGCGACGGAGCGACCGGCCCCGAGTACGCCGACCGTCGCGACCTGCGCGTCTTCCGCGACGACCGCGCTGCTCATGCGTTCGCGAGGCGCTCCGTAGCCGCGGCCGAAGCCTGCCCGGAGGAGAACCACGGTGCCACCCGCTGGATCCACGCCGTCTCGCCTGGTGACGTCGGCGAGGAGTCGACGCGGATCCTGCAGACCTACGAGACCGACGGCACGGCCAACGTCGGCGCCACCTGGTGGGTCGTGACCCGGGTCGGCAACGCCGTGCTGCTCACCGCCACCGGCGGGGAGTACCTCCCGGGCGAGACCCTCGGCCAGGGCATCCGCGACCACGACAAGCTGATCGCCCCGATCGTGGACTCGATGTGCGTGTTCTCCGCGGCCGGTTGTTCAGGGGAGCGGTGAGAGACGCCGCGCGACGTCCCGGATTGCGTTGCTCGTCATCTCCGGATCGACCACGCAGTGCAGGTGACGGGCTCCGTCGAGAATCCGCACCGGCCAGCCCGCTTCATCGGCGCGGGTCAGCTCGTCGGCGTACGTGTCGGCGCCGAAGGCCAGGTAGGCGCAGCGGCCTCGCTCCCAGTCGTCCGGGACGACGACCGAACCCTCTGCGTATGCCAGCGGAACCTGCGGCACGACGGCGTCGATGCGGGCGAACCAGTCACCCGGCAGCACGTCCTCGACCTCCTCGCGCGGCCACCAGCGGGTCCACCGCGGGAGCTGCCCGTCCTCCGCGAGGTCTGCCAGCATCGACATCAGGCTGGGCGGCACCAGTGGTGAGGCGCCGGACGACGCCGGGAGCGCGGCGTCCATGAACACGACCGGCAGCCCGCCGCACGTCTCGCTCACACCCGGCGCGAGGTGGCCGGCATTGCTGTGCGGCACCAGTACGACGTCCCCGAGGCTCGCGGCAGTCGCTGCCCAGCTGTCCACCAAGCCGGCGGCGGTGAGCGGCTCAGGGGCACTCGCGACGGATGCCCTGTCGGTGCCGACGGCCAGCGCGTCGACCAGTGGTGCGTACGCCGCCGAGCCCAGGAAGGGGCTGGGCAACACGAGCCAGTGCGTCACTCGCCTGGCTGGGCGAACCGCTGGAGTTGCCCCTCGTGAATGTCGCTGACCCATTCCCAGCCAGGCTTGGCCGATGAGCCGATCCGCGGATCGTCGAAACCATCGCCGGCGCGCAGGGCCTGGACGTACGCGCGGTCCTGTTCGATCCGCGCGCGTATCTGTTCACCTCTGCCCACGGACCCGTGACCCGGGATGACGACATCGACGTCGTCCGCGACGTCCCCGAGCAGTCGCAGCCCGACGAGGTACTCCTCGATCGGGTCATTGGTGGTCTTCACGTCGTCGAGCATCGGAACGAAGACGTCCGAGAGCATGTCGCCGGCGACGAGAACCCCGCTCTCCTCGATCAACAGCGCCGCGTGGCCCGGGGCGTGCGCCGGATGCTCGATGATCCGGACGGGAGGGCCATCCCAAGGAACGTACGAGGTTCCGGCGGGCAGACCGGTGATGAGGCCGAACAGGTCCAGCGGCGTCTCCTCGGCGATCTCCGGCGGTAACCCCTCGGCAGCGCGGGCCTTCCAGTCCGCGTTCGCCCGAAGATCTCGCATGAAGGCCGCGCAACCGGCCGTGCCGTAACGGGGCGCCTCGCCGAGCTCGGCGTGCCAGAGCACGTGATCCCAGTCAGGATGCGTCGAGAAGCCTGCCACCACGGGTTGGCCCAGCTCGCGCAGGTCGTTCGCCAGGCACGCCATCTCTTCGCCGGTGATCCCGGCGTCGATGAGCAACACGCCGCCGCTGCCCTGCACGACTGCGGTGTTGTTCGCGAGCAGCTCGCTCTGGTGGACCTGCACACCCTCCGCGACCTGCTTCAGCATGTGGCTCCTCCCGCCTGTGCGCGCGCGTTCCCGACTGCCCTGCGCTGAGTCAGGTCAGAGGTTCTTGACGATCTCCCGCATCAGGTCGGCGGTCTCGGACGGCGTCTTGCCGACCTTGACCCCGACCGCCTCCAACGCCTCCTTCTTCGCCTGGGCAGTGCCCGACGAACCCGAGACGATGGCACCGGCGTGGCCCATGGTCTTGCCCTCGGGGGCGGTGAAGCCCGCGACGTAGCCGACGACCGGCTTGGTGACGTGGTCCTTGATGTAGGTCGCTGCGCGCTCCTCCGCGTCACCGCCGATCTCGCCGATCATCACGATGGCCTTGGTGTCCGGGTCGTTCTCGAACGCCTCGAGGGCGTCGATGTGGGTGGTGCCGATGATCGGGTCGCCGCCGATGCCGATGGCGGTGGACATGCCGTGGTCCCGCAGCTCGAACATCATCTGGTAGGTCAGCGTCCCCGACTTCGACACCAGCCCGATCGGGCCCGTCCCGCAGATGGTGTGGGGCGTGATCCCGGCCAGCGACTCTCCGGGGGTGATGATGCCGGGGCAGTTCGGACCGATCATGCGCGTGCTCTTGCCGTCGAGGTAGGCGAACACCTCGGCAGAGTCCTGCACCGGCACGCCCTCGGTGATGACGACCAACAGGCCGATACCGGCGTCGATGGCCTCGACGCAGGCGTCCTTGGTGAACGCCGGGGGAACGAAGACGACCGACACGTCGGCGCCGGTCTCGGCCATCGCCTCCTTGACGCTGCCGTAGACCGGCAGCTTCTGGCCGGCGAGCTCGACGGTGGTGCCGGCCTTGCGGGCGTTGACGCCGCCGACGATGTTGGAGCCGGCCTCGATCATGAGGGTGGTGTGCTTGGAGCCCATCCCGCCGGTCATGCCCTGCACGATGATCTTCGAGTCCTGGTTCAGGTAGATCGACATGGTGTTCCCCTCAGGCCTTGCTCGCCAGTTCGGCGGCCTTGTCGGCCGCGCCGTCCATCGTGTCGACCATCGTCACGAGCGGGTGGTCCAGCTCGGCGAGGATGGCGCGCCCCTTGTCGACGTTGTTGCCGTCGAGGCGTACGACGAGCGGCTTGGTGGCCTCGTCCCCGAGGATCTCCAGCGCGCCCTTGATGCCGTTGGCGACCTCGTCGCACGCGGTGATGCCGCCGAAGACGTTCACGAAGACCGACTTGACCTGCTCGTCGTGGACGATCACGTCGAGGCCGTCGGCCATGACCTGGGCGTTGGCACCGCCGCCGATGTCGAGGAAGTTCGCCGGCTTCACGCCGTTGTGCTTCTCGCCGGCATACGCGACGACGTCGAGGGTGGACATCACCAGGCCCGCGCCGTTGCCGATGATCCCGACCTCGCCGTCGAGCTTGACGTAGTTGAGGTTCTTGTCCTTGGCCTTCGCCTCGAGCGGGTCGGACTCCTCGCGGATCTCGAAGCCGGCGTGGTCCTCGTGCCGGAAGTCGGCGTTCTCGTCGAGCGAGACCTTGCCGTCGAGCGCCTCGAGCTTGTCACCGGTCAGCCGGGCCAGCGGGTTGACCTCGACCAGCGTGGCGTCCTCCTCGACGAAGACGGTCCACAGCTGCTGGATCATCTCGATCGCCTGGTCGCGCAGCTCGGCCGGGAAGCCGGCCTCGTCGGCGATCGCGGCCGCCTTGTCGGCGTCGACGCCGGTGCCGGGGTCGATCGGGATCTTCTTGACGGCGTCCGGGTTGGTCTTGGCGACCTCCTCGATCTCGACGCCGCCCTCGACGCTGACGATGCAGAGGTAGGAGCGGTTGGAGCGGTCGAGCAGGAAGGAGAAGTAGTACTCCTCCTCGATCGACGCGCCCGCTACGACGAGCACTCGGTTGACCGGCAGTCCCTTGATCTCGAGGTCGAGGATCGCGCGGGCGGCCTCCTCGGCCTCCTCCGGCGTCTTCGCGACCTTGACGCCGCCGGCCTTGCCGCGGCCGCCAGCCTTCACCTGCGCCTTGACGACGACGACGCCACCGATCTCCTCGGCAGCCGCGCGGGCGTCCTCGGGGGTCTGGACGGTCTTGCCGAGCGTTCCGGCCACTCCGTGCTTGGCGAAGAGCTCCTTCGCCTGGTACTCCATCAAGTCCACTGTTCGCCCAGTCCTTTGCTCAGTTCGACGAGTCGCTGGATCGCGCCTTGAACCCTAGACCTGCTGCGCGCCGAAGTGGTCGGCGACCCAGCCGGTGATCTCGTAGGTGGGCGCCCCCGGCGTGAAGACGCGGGCGACCCCGATCTCCTGCAGCATCGGGATGTCCTCCTCCGGGATGATCCCGCCGCCGAACACGACGATGTCGCTCGCGTCGCGCTCGGCGAGCAGCTCCACGAGCCGCTTGAAGAGGGTCATGTGGGCGCCGGAGAGGACGGAGAGGCCGATCAGGTCGGCGTCCTCCTGGATCGCGGTCTCCACGATCTGCTCGGGCGTCTGGTGCAGGCCGGTGTAGATGACCTCGTGGCCGGCGTCGCGCAGCGCTCGCGCCACGATCTTGGCGCCACGGTCGTGCCCGTCGAGGCCGGGCTTGCCGACCACGATCCGGATCCGGCCGGCGCTCGGGGAAGTCATGGCCGCAGAGTATCCGAGGCGTGACCCTCCACACCCCGGGCGCCGTACCGCCGTGTACCTTCCACAGCGGGTCGGCCCGGGATTACCACGGGCGTGACCAATCCGTTACAGTCGTTCCTCGTCATCCTCCCCGGACCAGACACCCCGAGCCTGGAAGAGAACCCCGCCTCTATGGGTCACCACCGAGCAGATCGTCGCGGCCTGCGCCGCGGCTCTTCCTCGACGACCCCGGCGGCCCCGGCTCCGGTCGCCACCCAGGCCGGTCCTGGCCGGCGCAAGGCCAGCAAGCACACCGGCTCACGCGGGCCGCTGTTCCGCGGTCTCCCGTCGGTTCCCCTGCTGCTCGGCGTGGCCGCGCTGTCGGTCTCCGCCGGTGGCGCCGTGACCATGGCCGAGGCCGACCTGGCGCCGACCTCTGACCACCGGCTCCTGGCTGCCAACGCGCTCGGCGGCGCGAGCGGCCAGTCCAGCAGCGACCTCCTCGACGGTCGCTCCTCCCCCGTCTCCCGCGACTCGAGTCGTGACGCGCTCGCCGACGCAGCCGACGCCGACCTGGTCGCCGAAGCCGAAGCGATGACCCAGCAGCGCAACGCGGCGCTGGCTCAGTTCGCCCAGGCCGTCGAGCAGCAGTCGAAGAAGATCGCGCTCAACCTGTGGGTGCTCCCCGTCAGCCCCTCGAGCATCACCGCCGAGTTCGGCGAGTACGGCCTCTGGGCCAGCTACCACACCGGCCTCGACTTCAACGGCTACGAGGGCCAGTCGATCATGGCCATCGCCAACGGCGTGGTCACCTCCGCCGGCTACGACGGCTCCTACGGCAACAAGACCGTGGTCACCCTCGATGACGGCACCGAGATCTGGTACTGCCACCAGAGCAGCTTCGGCGTCAGCGAGGGCGACGAGGTCCGCGCCGGCGAGGTCATCGGCGCCGTCGGCTCGACGGGCAACGTGACCGGCTCCCACCTCCACCTCGAGGTGCGCCCCGGCGGCGGCGACCCGGTCGACCCCTACGCGGCGTTCCTCGTGCATGGGGTCACGCCGTAGTTGACTTTCCGGGGCCACTCACCAGGTCTCGACACGCCGGTCACGACCTCGCAAGCTCGGTCGCGCGGCTCGCTCGACCACCATCAGAAGCCCTTCGGCGCTGCGCGCCTCAGAGCTTCTCCACCGGCGCGTAGCGCAGCAGCAGCCGCTTGACGCCCTCGCTCCCGAAGTCGATCGAGGCGACCGCCTTGTCGGCGACGCCCTCCACCGCGACCACGGTGCCGAGTCCGAACGTGTCGTGCTGGACGCGGTCGCCGGGAGCCAGCGAGGGAACCTCGCGGGTGGCGTTCGCCTTCGACGCGGCATCGGCACGAGCCGCGGCGGCGGAGAAGTTGCGCCGGCCGGCAGCGGTCTGGGTTCCCCACGCTGACCCACCGCGGGCCGAGAGGTCGGGGCGGCCCCACTGGGTCTGGGCAGCCTCGGTACGGCGCCAGTCGACCAGGTCGACCGGCATCTCGTCGAGGAAGCGCGAGGCGGGGTTGTGGGACGGCGCCCCCCATGCCGACCGCACGACCGCCCGGGAGAGATAGAGCCGCTGCTCGGCGCGGGTGACGCCGACGTACGCGAGCCGGCGCTCCTCCTCGAGCTCCGGCTGGTCGCCGAGCGACCGCGCGTGGGGGAAGACGCCGTCCTCGAGCCCAGTCAGGAACACGACCGGGAACTCCAGGCCCTTGGCGGTGTGGAGGGTCATCAGCGTGACCACCCCGGAGTCGTCGCCGGAGCCTTCACCTTCCGGGGGAGCGTCGGGGATCTGGTCGGTGTCGGCGACCAGCGCCACCCGTTCCAGGAAGTCAGGGAGCCCCGGGGCGACGGTGCCGGCGTCGACGTCGGTCGGGTCGGCGCTGGGTCCGGCCACGGGGTCGTCGGAGAACTCGCGGGCCACGGCGACGAGCTCGGCGAGGTTCTCGAGCCGGGTCTCGTCCTGCGGGTCGTCGGACGCCTCGAGCTCGACGAGGTAGCCCGACCGGTCGAGGACCGACTCGAGCACCACGTCGGGGCGCTCACCTGCGTCGACCATCGACTGGAGCTCCTCGACCATCCCGACAAATCCGGTGATGGCGTTGAACGAGCGCGACGCCAGGCCGGGCGCCTCGTCCGCGCGCCGCAACGCGTCCCAGAACGTGATGCGCTCACGCTCGGCGAGCACCGTCACGCACGCCACCGCGCGGTCGCCGATGCCCCGTTTGGGCGTGTTGAGGATGCGGCGCAGCGAGATCTCGTCGGCCGGGTTGACCAGCATCCGCAGGTAGGCGACCGCGTCGCGCACCTCGCGGCGCTCGTAGAAGCGGACGCCGCCGACGACCTTGTAGGGCTGGCCGGTGCGGATGAACACTTCCTCGAAGACGCGGGACTGGGCGTTGGTGCGGTAGAAGACAGCCACGTCGGCGGGCCGCACCCCGGACGAGTCGGTGAGGGTGTCGATCTCCTCCGACACGAAGCGGGCCTCGTCGTGCTCGTCGTCGGCGACGTAGCCCACGATCCGCTCGCCGGTGCCGGCGTCGGACCAGAGCTGCTTGGCCTTGCGACCCTTGTTGTGGCCGATCACCGCGTTGGCGGCATTGAGGATCGTCTGGGTCGACCGGTAGTTCTGCTCGAGCAGGATCGTCGAGGCGTTCGGGAAGTCCTGCTCGAAGTCGAGGATGTTGCGGATGTTGGCGCCCCGGAAGGCATAGATCGACTGGTCGGCGTCGCCGACGACCATCAGCTCGCTCGGCGGCACTCGTTCCGCGTCAGGATCGAGGTCTTCAGGGTTGTCTGCACACAGCTGGTGGATCAGGGCGTACTGGGCGTGGTTGGTGTCCTGGTACTCGTCGACGAGGACGTGGCGGAACCGGCGCCGGTAGTTCTCCCGCACGTCGGGGAAGGCCTGGAACAGGTGGACCGTGGTCATGATCAGGTCGTCGAAGTCGAGTGCGTTGGCCTCGCGCAGCCGCCGCTGATAGGACGTGTACGCCGACGCGCAGGTCTCCTCGAAGTGGTTGCGCGCCTCGCGGGTCGCCTCCTCGGCGTCGCGCAGCTCGTTCTTGTGGTTGGACATCCAGTTGAGGAGCACGTTGGGCGGGAACCGCTTCGGGTCGAGCTCGAGGTCCTTGGCCACCAGCGTCATCAGTCGCTTGGAGTCGGCCGAGTCGTAGATGGAGAACGACGACTTGAAGCCCAGTTTGTCGATCTCCTTGCGCAGGATCCGGACGCAGGCGGAGTGGAAGGTGCTCACCCACATGATCCGGGCCCGCCGACCGACCAGGTCCTCGACCCGTTCCTTCATCTCGGCGGCGGCCTTGTTGGTGAACGTGATCGCCAGGATCGACCCGGGATGGGCACCCCGCTCGCTGATCAGCCACGCGATCCGGCGGGTCAGCACCCGCGTCTTGCCGGACCCGGCCCCCGCTACCACGAGCAAGGGAGTGCCGGAGTGGACGACAGCCGCGCGCTGCTGCTCGTTGAGGCCTGCCAGGAGCTCGTCGCGGCCCGGCCCGCGACGGGTCGGCGGCGGCTCGAGGGCGTCGAGGCCGGGGATCGGGATGGGGGTGCTCATGCGGGGTCCCCGGGGAATCGTGCGCTGGAGGAGCGCAGCGGGGGAAGCGTGCGATTTCCTGGGGTGTTCATGTCGGTTCCAGCCTACGGTCCCGGGCCGACAGCTCAGCCCTCGAGTTCGGCCACCACGGACTCCACCACCGCGACCAGATCTCCCCCGGTCTCCTCGAGCACCCGACGCTGGCGCTGGTAGGACGCCCCGACCCTGGGGATCTCTGCGACCAGCCGCAGCTCGTCGGCGCAGTCGAGCTCGCCGGCCAGCGGCTCGAGCCGGTCGAGGAGATCGGCGAGGTCGTCGGTGACCAGTCGCTCGCGGCCCGTCGCGTCCAGGATGATCTCGGCGTCGAGGCCGTAGCGGGCCGACCGCCACTTGTTCTCCTGAGCGTGCCACGGCGGCATCACCGGCAGCGTCTCGCCCGCCTCCAGCCGGCGCTCCAGGTCGACGACCAGGCAGTGGGTGAGCGCGGTCAGTGCCGACAGCTCGCGCAGGTTCGAGACGGCGTCGCACACCCGTACCTCGACGGTCCCGAGATGGGGTGAGGGTCGGATGTCCCAGCGGATGTCGTTGATGTGCTCGATGACACCGGTCAGCGTCGCGTCGTGGACGTAGCCCTCGTACTCCTCCCAGGTCTGGAACTGGAACGGCAGCCCGGCGGTGGGCAGCTGCTGGAACATCATCGCCCGGTTGCTGGCGTAGCCGGTGTCGGTGCCGCTCCACACCGGCGACGACGCGCTCAGCGCCTGCAGGTGGGGGAACTGGTTGAGCAGGCTGCTGACGATCGGCAGCACGTGCTCGCGGCGCCGTACGCCGACGTGGACGTGGAGCCCCCAGATCAGCATCTGCCGGCCCCACCACTGCGTGCGCGAGATCAGCTCCTCGTAGCGATGCCCGGGCGTCAGCTGCTGGACCGACCACTCCGCGAACGGGTGGGTGCCGGCGGAGTAGAGATCGACCCCGAGGTCTCCGCCGTACGCCGGACGACGCGCACCGTGTCGGCGAGGTCGGCGACCGCCTCGGGCACCGTGCGACAGATGCCGGTGACGATCTCGACGGTGTTGCGCAGCAGCTCCTGGTGGAGCTTGGACTCGTCGATGACCGCCGAAGCGCGCTGGTGGACCTCCGCGAACAGGTCGGCGGCGCAGTTGGACAGGTCGCGGGTCTCCCGGTCGACCAGCGCGAACTCCCACTCCACCCCGACGGTGGGGCTCGGCGAGGGTGTGAAGTCGACCGGCACCGGACCATCCCACCACCGCGGGAAGGGTGCGTCACCACCCCGACGGGGTGGGCTTAGGGTCAGCCCATGAACCAGGGCGACGACGGCACGGCCAAGGACGCACGCGAGGGCAACGGCGACGACCGGTCGTGGTTCGAGCGGTTCGTGGAGAAGGTCTACCTCCGCGTCAGTGGGCCCGCGATGTTCTTCATCTCGGTCGCGATCGTCGTCGTCTGGTTCGCCTCGGTCCCGCTGTGGGCCGACCTCAAGGAGTGGCAGGTCGCGATCCACACGGTCGCCAGCGTCCTCACGCTGCTTCTCCTGGTGCTCCTCGAGAACGCCGGTCGGCGCGACGCGGAGGCCGCGCAGGAGAAGCTCAACGTGCTCGCAGAGGCGCTGGCCGCGCTGATGGACTCCCACGCCGGCGACAACGAGGAGCTCCGCGACGCGACCCGCAAGCTGCGCGAGGCGATCGACCTCGAGTACCGACACTGAGGGTGCCGGCCGGACTCACTTCTTCTTGCGGGGAGCCGGTCGTACGACGAGGACGGGGCATGGCGCGTAGTGCTGGACGCGCTGCGCGGTGCTGCCGACCAGGACGACGTCGCTGATCCCGCGGCCCCCGGCGGCGACGACGACCAGCCCGGCGTGCAGCTGACCGGCGGCCTTGATGATCTCATTGGCGGGCGACCCCGACCTGATCTTCTTGTGCACCTTCGGGCCCCAGCCGTCGAAGACCGCCGCCACCGTTGCCACCGACGACTCGGCTGCCTTGCGGAAGCCTCCCGCCTCCAGGTCGGCCTTACGGCTCGCGGCGGGCGACAGGTCGTCGGCGAAGGCGACCGCGGCGAGCGGCCGGATCACGGCGATGACCGAGATGTCGGTGATCTTCGTGGGATCGGCGAAGGACTTGAGCTGTTTGGCGGCGCGCAGCGACTGCTGGCTCCCGTCCGTGGCAACGACGACGTGCATCTCAGACTCCCTCCTCGTTCGCGCCGGCAGGATCGCCACGCTCGACACCGGGCGGGCGCGACCGCGTGCCGAAGAAGTACTCAACCAGGAACAGCACGACGCCGACGGCGACGAGACCGGCGCACCAGATCAGCGACGTGGGGTCGTCGTACACCGACCAGGCGAAGATCGCGATGTTGCCCACGAGACCGACGAAGAGCAGTGGGGTGTTGGCGTGGTAGGTCCGCTCGTCCTCGTCCTGCCCCCGCAGCTTCAGGCAGGAGACGATGACCAGCGAGTAGATGAACAGCAGGAACAGCACCGTGACCAGGGACAGCCGCTCGATCAGGGTCGACCCCTCGACCCGGGGGGCGTACGTCCCCACCACGAGCAGGGCGGCGACGACACCGGCACTGAACAGCAGGCCGACCCACGGGCTGCGCCGGGTCGGGTGGATCTTGGAGAACACGCCGGGCACGATGTCTTCGTTGGCCATGCCGTAGAGGATGCGCGGCTGGGTGACCACGGCCACCAACGTGGTGTTGGTGATGGCGATCATCGCGATGACCGAGAACAGGGTGCTCATGGTCCCGGTGTCCACGAACGGCAGGATTCCCCTCTCGACCACTTCCAGCAGCGCCGCATCGGAGTCAGCCAGCGTGTCGGTGGGAACCGTCAACGCGGCAGCCATCGAGACCAGCACGTAGATCACGCCGGCGGTGATCATGCCGCCGATGAGTGCGGGCGGGAAGTTCTTGTGTGGCTCGATCGTCTCCTCGGCGACGTTCGCGGTGTTCTCGAAACCGGTCATCGCGAAGAACGACAAGGCCACGCCGGCCAGGATGGCCAGCCCCTTGTCGCCGATGCCGTCGCCCTCGGTCTCGAAGTCGGCCAGCACACTGAAGTCCGCATTGCCTTGGGCGATGAACCAAACGGCGATGAAGAGCACGATCGCCAGTCCGGCGATCTCGATGAAGGCCATGATCATGTTGATCACGACGGACTCGGTGATGCCGATGAAGTTGATGACGGTCAGGACCGCGATGAACCCCAGGGTGACCAGGAGTGCCGGCGGGCCTTCCCAGACTGTGGCGAAGTAGGCCGAGAAGCCGTCCGCGAGCGCACCGGCGGCCGCGAAGCTGGCGGACAGGAAGCAGATGGTGATCAGGAACGTCAGCACCTTGTTGCGGAACGCCTTGTTGACATAGAGGGCGGCACCGGCCGCCTGGGGGTACTTCGTGACCAGCTCGGCGTACGCCGTACCGGTGATCGCAGCGATCGTGACGCCGACAGCGAACGCGATCCAGAAGGCGCCACCGACTGCGGCAGCGACCAGCCCGATCAGGACGTAGATGCCCGATCCGAGGACGTCACCGAGGGTGTAGAAGAACAGCTGCTTGCCGGTGATGGATCTCCGGAGACCTCCCTCGTCCTCCTCGTCGACGGTGGAGATGCTGGACTCGGCCACGGGGCACCAACTTCCGCAAGGGGGATCGGGTGGTCCCACCAGACCGCTCCCGGCCGCCCTCTGTCAACCACCCCGAGAGGCGGCGGTCACAGCAGGTGACGGTCCGAGGCCCAGCGCGACAGCTCGTGGCGGGAGGAGAGCTGCAGCTTGCGCAGCACCGACGACATGTGGGTCTCGACGGTCTTGATCGAGATGAACAGCTCCTTCGCGACCTCCTTGTAGGCATAGCCGCGAGCGATCAACCGCATGACCTCCCGCTCACGCTCGGTGAGGCGGTCGAGATCCTCGTCGACGGCCGCGACCTCGATGGAGCCGGCGAACGCGTCGAGCACGAAGCCGGCGAGCCGGGGCGAGAACACTGCGTCGCCGTCGGCGACCCGCCTGATCGCGTCGACCAGCTCTGGCCCGGTGATGGTCTTGGTGACATAGCCGCGGGCACCGCCGCGGATGGTGCCGATGACGTCCTCGGCGGCATCGCTCACCGACAGCGCGAGGTAGCGGCTGCCCGGGCTCTTCGCGCGCTTCACGACCTGCACGCCGCCACCGCCCGGGAGGTGTACGTCGAGCAGGACGACGTCGGGCTGCTGCGCGTCGATGACCGCGACCGCCTGGTCGACGTCGCCGGCCTCCCCGACGATCTCGATCGCGTCGGCCGCGCTCGCCAGCTCTCCACGCACCCCGGACCGGAACATGGCGTGGTCGTCGACGAGGACGACGCGAACCGGGCCGCCGTCCCGCTGCTTCTCGGGGGTCTCACTCGTCATGGGTGCCTCCTGTGGGGAGGTGCAGTCGCACCTCGGTGCCCTCGCCGGGCGTGGATCGGATCTCCGCCTGCCCACCGTGGCGGGTCATGCGGTCGTGGATGCTCTGCCGGACGCCGAAGCGGTCCTGCGGGATGGTGGCCGGGTCGAAGCCCACGCCGCGGTCGCGGACGAACACGACGACGGCCTCGTCGGTGACCTCGGCGTAGACGTCCACCCGGTCGACGCGGGCGTGCTTGGCGGCGTTGGTGACCGCTTCGCCGGTGGCCTTCACGACCGGCGTCAGCGACTCGTCGTACGGCAGGTCGCCGACGACGACCAGCTCGACGGGGATGCCATGGGCGTCCTCGACGGTGGCGGCGACCCGGCGCAGCGCGCCCGCGACCGTGCTCTCGTCGGTCGACTCGCCGGAGTAGAGCCAGGCGCGCAGGTCGCGCTCCTGGGAGCGGGCGAGCCGCGCGACGAGCGGCCCGTCGTGGGAGTTCTTCTGGATCAGCGCCAGCGTCTGCAGCACGGAGTCGTGGAGGTGGGCGGCGACGTCGGCACGATCCTGGGTGCGCACCCGCTCGGCCCGCTCGGCGGTCAGGTCGGCGGCGAGCCGGTAGATCCAGGGTCCGACGACGATGCCGATGCCGATGACAGCGAGCAGCGACACCAGCGCCACGTCGCCGGCCACGCTGTAGGAGCCGCCGTCGCGGACGGAGAGCAGGATCAGCGCACCGACGATGAGAGCCACGCCGGCGAGGAGCCGGACGTACGACGCCCAGCCGCCGCTGCCGAGGACGACGCGGACCGGATCGACGCGGCCCGAGCTGTCGAGCCATCGCTCGCGCTGCGCCTCGTCCGCCTGACGCCACAACAGCGCGACGCCGCCGAGACCGAGCAGGGCCGCCCAGAACAGCACGCCCTGGCCGATGACGGCGTCGACGATCAGCACCGCTCCGACGCCGAGTGCCGCGAGTGCGACCGCCGGACCGACGTCGGTGAGGCGCCGGATCCGGCCGGGCCGCCGACCGTCGCGCGTCGCGCCCTCGATGCCCGGAGCAGCCGTCTCGAAGCCCGCGTCGCCCGGCAGCACCATCCAGAACCCGGCGTACAGGAAGACGCCGAGGCCACCGAGCGTGGTCAGCAGGATGAACGTCGCCCGCACCCAGAGCGTGGGCAGGCCGAAGTGGCGCGCCAAGCCCGCCGCGACCCCGCCGATGATCGGCTCCTGGGTGTCGCGGATGGCACGTCGTACGTCGGGGAGGGCAGTGGTGCTCATCGTTCTCTTTCCATTTCACTGGCCATCGTCACACAGCGCACGGGGCCGAACCATGAGGCGAAACCCCGATCCGACCCTGAGGCGGTGCGGCCCAGGACCGGGCATGATCAGGGTCGTCCCCGATGGTCCCGAAGCCCGTCTCGCAGCACGCTGGAGCCATGACCACCACACCACCGCCATCATCGGCTGAGACTCCGGTCGAATCGACCGAGTCCGGTTCCTCAGACGGAGGCCCGCGCGTCACCCGCGACGAGGTCCGCGACCTGGGCCGGCTGCGCCGCACCATCGACGACCGCAAGGTCGCCGGCGTCGCCGGCGGGCTGGCCCGCCACCTCGACATCGACCCCGTCATCCTGCGGGTCGGTTTCGTCGTCCTGGCCTTCTTCGGAGGCGCCGGCCTGATCCTGTACGCCGCCGGCTGGGCGCTGGTTCCCGAGGAGGACCGCGAGCGGGCTGCGGTCCACCTCGACGAGCGCAGCCGCACCGTCGCGCTCATCGCGCTCGGCGTGATCGCGGCGCTCGCCCTGGTCGGCGACTCGTGGGGCGCCTACTGGTTCCCGTGGCCGCTGGCCATCATCGGCCTGATCGCGTTCGTGTGGCTCAGCCGCAGCCGCGACCGCGCAGAGCGGCGGGTCGCCCCGCCGGGCACACCTGGTACGTGGGAGACCGCCGACACGACGGACGAGCCCGGCCCGCCGAGCTCCGCACCGCCGGCGTACGT
The DNA here is from genome assembly GCA_963804845.1 of uncultured Actinomycetota bacterium. Lineage (GTDB taxonomy): Bacteria > Actinomycetota > Actinomycetes > Propionibacteriales > Nocardioidaceae > Nocardioides. The sequence continues at coordinate 427,476 of CAWDSA010000002.1, forward strand.
CGCCCCGCGGCCGCGGGACCCGCGCAAGCGTGGCCCGATCCTGTTCTGGTTCACGCTGCTGCTCATCGCCGTGCTGGAGGGTGTCCTCGGCATCATCGACGCCGCCGGTGGAGGGATCACCGACTCGGCGTACGCCGCCTTGCCGGTCGCCGTGATTGCGACGGCGCTCATCGTGGGCTCGGTCATCGGCCGCGCCGGCGGACTCATCGCCCTCGGCCTCATCGCCAGCGCCGTCCTCGTCGTCGCCACCGCAGCCGACCGCTGGGACGGCGAGCGATTCGACTACGCCCCGACCTCGGCCTCGGAGGTCACCGACTCCTACACGATCGGCCACGGTGAGCTCGTCATCGACCTCACGGGAGTGACGGACGTCGAGGAGCTCGACGGCCGCACCATCTCGGCCACGGCTGACGTGGGCCGGATCGAGGTCATCGTCCCCGAGGACCTCGACGTCGAGGCGATCGTCGACATCGACGGCCCGGGTGGCTATGACGTCTTCGGGCGCTCGGGCGGCGGCTTCGGCAGCAACACCACCCAGAGCCACGACGCAGGCCCCGGCGCCGCGACCATCACCATCGACGCCGACCTCCAGGTCGGCGAGATCACCATCGACACGGAGTGACGACCATGAGTGACTACGACAGCTACGACACCCGGCCCTTCGAGGAGACCCGCCCCGACTCGTGGCGCCACCCTGTCAACGTCGGCCACCTGGTGATGGGCATCGCGTTCGCCGGCATGGTGCTGGTCTGGGCACTGATCGCCGGCGACGTCGTCGCCGACGACGAGATCCGCTGGCTGATGCCGATCCCGTGGGTGGCCGCCGGCGGTGCCGGCCTGGTCGCCATGGCCCTCACCGCCCGACGTCGCTCGGAGCTGCGGTCGCAGACGCCCAACTAGGCTGCGGACGTGAGCCTGCCGACCCTCGGAAATCTCCACGTCGACCCGGTCGACTCCCGCACGGACCTGCTCGCCGAGTCGGTCCGTGCGGCGCTGTCCGGGTGGCCGCACGCGACGCAGGTGGGGGTGGCCGCGATCAACCCCGACCTCGCCGACACCGCTGCCTGCTCCGAGGCCTACCAGGTCCCGCTCGAGGCTGGCGCCAACTGCGTGGTCGTCGCCGGGAAGCGCGACGGGCAGGAGCGGGTCGCGGCCTGCGTCGTGCGCGCCGACACCCGCGCCGACGTCAACAACCTCGTGAAGCGGATGCTCGACGTGCGGAAGTGCTCGTTCATGAGCATGGACCGCGCCGTCGAGGAGTCGGGCATGGAGTACGGCGGGATCACCCCGGTCGGTCTCCCGGAGCACTGGCGACTCCTGGTCGACCAGCGCGTCACCGAGCTCGACCTCGCGCTGATCGGCTCCGGCGTACGACGATCCAAGCTGCTCCTCCCGGGCCGCCTCTTCCCCGACCTCCCCCACGCCGAGATCGTCCCCCACCTCGCCTCCTGAGACGTTGAGTTGGGGGGTTTGGCCCCTCGAGTTGGGTGGTTCGGCCCCGCGAAGTGGGGATGTTGGTCCCCACATCGTCCACACGCGTCGGCGCCCTGCCGTTGTCCACAGGCGCGAGCCGGTCCCGATTCGCGGCGCGGCGCCGGTGGCAGACCGTTGGCATGACACAGCTCCCCGATCACCCCTTCCTCGCGCGTGACGCCGAGCGCCACGGCGTCACGCGGAAAGCCTTGAGGCTCTCGCTCGCCCAGGGCGCTGCCCGACGACTCTTCACCGGGGTTTACGCACGCGCTGATCTACCCGATTCGACCGAGCTCAGAGCAGAGGCGGCACGCCTCGTCATGAGCCCCCACTCAGTCCTCTGCGATCGCACCGCGGCATGGCTGCACGGCATCGACGTCTACCGGTACGCCGAACTCGACTTCGTCCCGCGGCTGGAGACCTACGTGCTGCGTGGTCACGACCCCACCGACCGGCGGGACTGCCACGGCGGCACCCGCGACCTGGTGCTCTCGGACTGGCAGATGGTCGCAGGTGTGCGAGTCACGACGCCGTTGCGGACCGCGCTCGACCTGGCATGCAAGCTGCCGCGACGCGAAGCGCTCGCGGCGCTGGATGCCTTCGCCCGCGAGTTCGGGTTCGGACCAGCCGACCTGAACAGGTTGTTGCAGCGATATCGGAGGCGGCGCGGGGTCGTGCAGGCCCGTGAACTGGTCCAACTGGTCGATGCCCGCGCCGAATCGCGGCCCGAATCGTGGGTGCGGCTGGAGATCCACGACCACGGTCTTCCGGCCCCCGAACCACAGGTGTGGGTACTGGTCGACGGGGTTCCGACGTACCGTCTGGATCTTGCGTACGGGCGAGCCAAGGTCGCCGTGGAGTACGACGGCGAAGAGTTTCACACCGGGCCAGAACAACGAGCGCGCGACGAGGCGAGGCGCGAATGGCTGCGCCGCCATGGGTGGCACGTCATCGTCCTCACCAAGAACTCGTTCACCGGCGACGCCTTGGCCACGTGGATCTCCGAGCTTCGGGCCGTTCTGCAGCAGCGAGGGGCCAACATTCCCAATTGAAGGGGCCAAACTCCCCAACTCAACCTGTTACCGGCGCCCCGGTAATCCGGTCGAGGACACGGGCCGGGCTCCGTAGGCTTGGCCGGTGCGCCTCCTCCCACTCGACCACCCCGGCACGGCCGACCACCGGTCCCCGGGGCGCTTCCTCTGGTGGGTGGCGCGGGGGCAGATCCCCACCCTGCTGGGAGGGATGTGCTTCGGGATCATCTGGATGAGCAGCCAGGCCGTGATGCCGGCCGTGCTCGGCCTGGCCATCGACCAGGGCGTCGCGGGTCGCGACCTGGGCGCGCTGGTCAAGTTCGCCGGGCTGATGTTCCTGATCGGCCTGGTGCAGGCGGGCAGCGGCATCATGCGGCACCGGTTCGCGGTCACCAACTGGCTGATCGCCGCCTACCGCGTCGTGCAGCTCGTCGGCCGCCACGCCATCCACCTGGGCGGCACCCTGCCGCGTCGCGTGTCGACCGGCGAGGTCGTCGCGATCGGCTCCAGCGACCTGGCCCACATCGGCATGGTCATGGACGTCACGGCGCGGTTCTCCGGCGCCATCGTGTCGTTCGTGCTGGTGTCGGTGATCTTGCTGCAGACGTCGATGACCCTCGGCCTGGTCGTGCTCCTCGGCGTACCCGTGCTGATGCTGTTCATCGGCCCCATCCTCAGCCCGCTGCAGCGCCGCTCGGCCCACCAGCGAGCGCTCATGGGGGCGCTCGCCAACACCGCGACCGACATCGTCAGCGGCCTGCGGGTGCTGCGCGGCATCGGCGGCGAGCAGGTCTTCCACGACCGCTACCGTCGCGAGTCGCAGACCGTACGGCGCGCGGGCGTGGAGGTGGGGCGGCTCCAGTCGGTCCTGGACGCGCTGCAGGTCTTCCTGCCGGGCCTCTTCGTGGTGATCGTGGTGTGGCTCGGCGGGCGGGCGGCGGCCAGCGGCTCGATCACGCCGGGCGAGCTGGTCGCGTTCTACGGCTACTCGGCGTTCCTGCTGATCCCGCTCCGAACCGCCACCGAGTACGCCGACAAGCTGATCCGCGGCCTGGTCTCGTCACGCCGCATCTGCACCGTGCTCGCAGTCCAGCCCGACTACGCCGAGCCGGCGAGCCCGGCGCCGTCCCCGCCCGTGGGCGCAGTCCTCGCCGACGCCCGCACCGGCCTCCGCATCGACCCGGGCCTCGTGACGGCGATCGTCTCCGAGCGACCCGACGAGGCGACCGGGCTCGCCGATCGGCTCGGCATGTGCGCCGCCGAGGTGGATGACGACGTGACGCTCGGCGGCGTCCCGCTGCCGGCCCTCCCCCGCGCGGAGGTACGGCGCCGCGTGGTCGTCTCCGACACCGCGGCCATGCTGTTCGCCGGTCCGCTCGGGGAGGGGCTCGACGTCCGTGGCGATGGCGACATCGCCCGCGCGCTGGACACCGCCAGCGCCGACGACATCCTCGAGGCGCTGCCGGAAGGCCTCGAGACCGTGGTCGCCGAGCGCGGTCGCAGCTTCTCCGGCGGCCAGCGGCAGCGGCTCGTCCTCGCCCGCGCACTGCTCGCCGACCCCGAGATCCTGGTGCTGGTCGAGCCGACCTCCTCGGTCGACGCCCACACCGAGGCCCGGATCGCCACCCGGCTGCGCGGGCAGCGCGCCGGCCGGACCACCGTCGTGACGTCGAGCAGCCCGCTGGTGCTCGACGCGGTCGACGTCGTCGCCTTCCTGAGCGGTGGCCGGGTCACCGCGACCGGTACCCATGCCGAGCTGCTCGACGGCGAGCCGGCGTACCGCCGCGTGGTGACCCGCGAGTCCGCGGACGAGCCAGAGGCGGTGACGTCATGAACGAGGCGCTGCCCGTGGCCCAGGGGCCGGATGTCCGTCGCTACGCCGTGGCGATCGCGCGACGTCATCCGCGGCTGCTGTGGGGCGCACTGCTCCTCCACATCGGCGCGGCACTGGCGGCGCTGGCCGCACCGCGGCTGCTGGGCGACCTCGTGGAGTCCGTGGAGCGCGGCACGACCACGGCGGTCGTCGACCGGATCGCGCTGCTGCTGGCGGGCTTCCTGCTGCTCCAGACGGTGCTGACCCGCTATGCCCGGTTCCTCAGCCAGGTCCTGGGCGAGCAGGTGCTGGCCGAGCTGCGCGAGGACTTCGTCGGCAACGCGCTCGCGCTGCCGATCGGCGTCGTCGAGTCGGCCGGGTCGGGCGACCTGCTGACCCGCACCAGCCGCGACGTCGACCAGCTCGGCTGGTCGGTCCGCCACGCGCTGCCCGAGTGGACGATCGCGGTGGTGACCGCCGTGCTCACCTTCGGCGCCGCGCTGACGGTCGGATGGTGGGTCGCCCTGCCCTGCCTGCTGGGCGTGCCACCGCTGGTGATCGGCCTCCGGTGGTACCTGCGACGCGCCAAGGACGGCTATCTCCGCGAGTCCGCCACCTACTCCCAGATCAACGCGACGCTCACCGAGACCGTCGAGGGCGCGCGCACCGTCGAGGCCCTCGACCTTGGCCAGGAACGGATCGACCGGATCGACGCCGACATCAAGGACTCCTACGACGCCGAGCGCTACACGCTCTACCTGCGCACGGTGTTCTTCCCCAACATGGAGATCGCCTACCTGATCCCCACGGTGACCACGTTGCTGTTCGGTGGCTACCTCCACACCCAGGGCATGGCCACACTCGGCGAGGTCACGACGGCCACGCTCTACGTGCAGATGCTCATCGACCCGGTCGACCGGATCGTCAGCATCCTCGACGAGCTCCAGGTCGGCGCCGCGTCGCTGGCGCGGCTGCTCGGCGTCGCCCAGGTCCCCGACGACCGCGAGGTCAGCGGTGCCGAGCCGGTGGGCGAGCAGATCGAGGCGGACGACGTGCGCTTCTCGTACGTCGAGGGGCGCGACGTCCTGCACGGTGTCGACCTCGAAGTCGGGGTCGGAGAACGGGTCGCCATGGTCGGCCCCTCGGGCGCGGGCAAGTCGACGTTGGGAAGACTGCTGGCCGGCATCCATCCCCCGCGCACCGGGGCCGTCACGGTCGGCGGGGTCGGCCTGGTCGAGCTCCCGCTCTCCGACCTGCGCGGCCATGTCGCGCTGGTGACCCAGGAGCACCACGTCTTCGTGGGCACGCTGCGCGAGAACCTCGCACTCGCGGCTCCGCCGGGTGCGACCGACGACGACATCCGAACGGCACTGGCCGCCGTCGACGCGCTGGAGTGGGTCGACGCGGAGGACGAGGGGCTCGACCTGGTCGTCGGTTCCGGTGGCCGGGCGCTGACCGACGCCCAGGCGCAACAGATCGCCCTGGCCCGGCTGGTGCTGGCCGACCCGCACACCCTGGTGCTCGACGAGGCGACATCGCTCATCGACCCGCGCGCCGCCCGCCACCTCGAGCGGTCGCTCGCCGCCGTCCTCGAGGGGCGGACCGTGATCGCGATCGCCCACCGCCTGTTCTCCGCCCACGATGCCGACCGGGTCGCGGTCGTCGAGGACGGGCGGATCTCCGAGCTCGGCTCCCACGACGAGCTGGTCGAGGCCGGAGGGTCGTACGCCGCCCTCTGGGACTCGTGGAACGGGCGTCACTGAACAGTTGTCATTGTGACAGCGTTACTGTCACGATGACGCGGTGAAGCTCTCCTACACGCTGATGTACGACGGCGACCCGCGCGCCGCCGCAGACCAGGTGGCCGACCTCGAGAAGGCCGGCATCGATCTCGTGTGGGTCGCGGAGGCCTACGGGTTCGACTCCCCCACCCTGATGGGCTACCTGGCCGCGAAGACCGAGCGGGTCGAGATCGGCTCGGCGATCCTCAACATCTACTCCCGCACTCCCGGCACGCTGCTCCAGACCGCGGCCGGTCTCGACAACGTCTCGGGTGGCCGCGCGGTGCTGGGCCTCGGCGCGTCCGGGCCGCAGGTCATCGAGGGGTGGCACGGCGTGCCCTACTCCAAGCCGCTGGGCCGCACCGCCGAGATCATCGACCTCGTCCGCCGCGGCCTCAAGCGCGAGCGGCTCACCTCCGACGGCGTCTTCAAGCTGCCGTTGTCCAAGGAGGACGGCGCGGTGACCGGTCTCGGCAAGCCGCTGAAGATGCTCACCCACCCCGAGCGCGACTCGATCCCGATCTGGATCGCGGCACTCGGCCCCAAGTCGGTCGAGCAGGCCGCCACCATCGCCGACGGCTGGCTCCCCCACCTGTTCCACCCCGAGAGGTCCCACCTGGTCTGGGGCGACGCGCTCAAGAGCGGACTGGCCCAGCGCGAGCCCGACCTCGGTCCGCTCCAGATCGCGGCGGGCGGCATGGTCGCCATCGGCGAGGGGCCGGAGACCAAGGCCCTCCTCGACTTCGTCCGGCCGTTGTTCGCCCTCTACGTCGGCGGCATGGGCGCCAAGGGCAAGAACTTCTACAACGACGTCGCCCGGGCCTACGGCTACGAGCAGGAGGCCGAGGAGATCCAGGACCTCTACCTGTCGGGCAAGAAGAAGGAGGCCGAGGCGCTGGTCCCCACGGAGTGGCTCGAGGCCTGCAACCTCGTCGGCCCCGCGTCGTACGTCAAGGAACGCATCGCCGCCTTCCGGGAGGCCGGGGTCACCCACCTCACCGTGATGCCCGCCAGCGACGACCCCGCCGCGACCGTGGCGCAGGTAAGAGGAGTGTGTCGGCTCCTCGTAGACACGTCGCGGGGACGATGCCTACGTCCCGCTCTACGAGGCCGAGCACGAGGACTTCCGCAAGACCGCGCGGACCTTCTTCGAGCGCGAGGTCATTCCCCACCACGATCAGTGGGAACGCGACGGCATCGTGCCGCGTGAGCTGTGGCTCGCGGCGGGCGAGGCGGGGCTGCTGTGCTTCGACGTCCCCGAGGAGTACGGCGGCGCCGGGGTCACCGACTTCCGCTACAACGTCGTGCTGTCGGAGGAGCAGACCCGCGCCGGGGCGTCGGGGCCGGGCTTCTCGGTCCACAGCGACATCATCGTCCCCTACCTCACCAGCCTCGGGACCGACGAGCAGAAGCGGCGCTGGCTCCCCGGCTGCGTCAGCGGCGAGACCATCACCGCCATCGCGATGACCGAGCCCGGCGCGGGTTCCGACCTGCAGGGCGTCCGCACCACCGCCGTCGACTCAGCGGTGACCACTACGTCGTCAACGGCTCCAAGACGTTCATCAGCAACGGCATCCACGCCGACCTGGTCGTCGTCGTCGCCCGCACCGACCCCGACGCCGGCCACCAGGGCATCAGCCTGCTGGTCGTCGAGCGCGACATGGCGGGCTTCGAGCGTGGCCGCAACCTCGACAAGATCGGGCTGCACGCCCAGGACACCGCCGAGCTCTCGTTCACCGACGTCCGGGTGCCGAAGGAGAACCTCCTGGGCGAGGAGGGGCAGGGATTCCTCTACCTCATGCAGAACCTCCCGCAGGAGCGGCTGATCATCGGCGCCCAGGCCGTCGCGGCGATCGAGGCCGTCGTGGAGATGTGCCTCGACTACGCCAAGACCCGCGAGGCCTTCGGCAAGCCGATCGGCAAGTTCCAGCACAACCGGTTCCTCGTCGCCGAGATGGCCACCGAGGCGCGGGTCGCCCGGGCGTACCTCGACGACTGCGTGCGCCGCCACCTCGACGGCGAGCTCACCGCCGTCGACGCGGCGATGATCAAGTGGTGGACCACCGAGCTCCAGAACAGGATCGTCAACCAGGGCGTGCAGCTCCACGGCGGATACGGCTACATGACCGAGTTCCCGATCGCGAAGGCCTATCTCGACAGCAGGATCTCCACGATCTACGGCGGCACGACCGAGATCCAGAAGGAGATCATCGGCCGCAGCCTCGGCTTGTAGGACACTGGACCTGCGAAGGTTCGGATCTCCTGGGGTGGAGGCCGATGATTCCGCCGTCCCGCGACGGTCGGACTAAGGGAAAACCCGGATGCCGTCTGTCCCCGCTCCCTGAAAGAGTGTCGCCATGCATCGTCAGATCGCCGGCTCGCTGACCGGTCGTGTCACGAAGTGGATCGTCCTCGTCTTCTGGATCCTCGTCATGGGCGTCTCCAGCGTCTATGCCCAGAAGCTCACCGACGTCCAGAACAACGAGACCTCGTCCTGGCTGCCCGAGAGCGCCGAGTCGACCCAGGTACTCGAGGCGCTCGAGCCGTTCCAGGACCCCAACCTGATCCCGACCCTCGTCGTCTACGAGCGGGAGGAAGGGCTGACGCCGGAGGACCAGCAGGCCGCTGCCGACCACGTCACCCAGATCCAGGAGCTCGACGGCGTCGACGGCGAGGTCATCGGCCCGATGCCCTCCGATGACGGACAGGCCATGCAGACCCTCGTCAACTTCAACTTCGGCGAGAACGGGTGGATGGAGATGCCCGCGGCCGCCGACGAGCTGCGCGAGATCACGGAGATCGACGGCGTCGAGACCTACATCGCGGGTGCGGGCGGACAGGCGGCCGACTCCTCGGAGGTCTTCGAGGGGATCGACTCGACCCTTCTCTTCGCGACCCTCGGCGTCGTGATCCTGATCCTGCTGTTCACCTACCGCAGCCCGATCCTCTGGATCCTGCCGATCCTCGGCGCAGGCTTCTCCCTCATCGTGTCGCAGGCGTTGATCTACTTCCTCGCCAAGTACGCCGACCTCACCGTCAACGGGCAGAGCCAGGCGATTCTCACCATCCTGGTGATCGGGGCCGGCACCGACTACGCGCTGCTGCTCGTCGCGCGCTACCGGGAAGAGCTCCGTCGCCACGACGACCGGCACGAGGCGATGGCGTTCGCGCTCCACCGCGCCGCCCCCGCCATCTTGGCCAGTGCGGCCACGGTCGTGCTCGGGATGCTCTGCCTGCTGCTGGCCGAGATGAACTCGACCGCGGGCCTGGGCCCGGTCGCCGCGATCGGCATCGCCGTGACGTTCCTGGTCATGGTGACCCTGCTTCCGGCCATGCTGGTGATCGTCGGCCGCTGGATCTTCTGGCCCAAGCGGCCGAGCTTCGGTTCGCCCGAACCCACCACCCGCGGGGTGTGGGCGCGGATCGGCAGGCGCATCGACGCTCGCCCCCGCGCCGTCTGGGTCGTGACGGCCGCCCTGCTGGGCCTGGCCTGCCTCGGCATGGTCCAGCTCGACCCCGAGGGCATCGCCGTCGAGGACAGCTACACACAGGAGTTCGAGTCCATCGAAGGACAGCAGGTGCTGGCCGAGCACGGGCTCTTCGACCAGTCCAACACGGTCCAGGTCGTCGCCAACGCCGGGGAGATCGACGCGGTCCGCGACGCGATGACGGGCATCGAGGGCGCCGGTGAACCGAGCGAACCGTTCGTCGAGGGCGACGTCGGGTTCGTGCAGGCACCCATCGTCGGCGATGCCGCGTCGCAGGAGGCGTTCGACACCGTAGAGACGGGTCCGTGACGTCGTGCACGACGTCGAGGGCGCCGACGCCCTGGTGGGTGGCTGGTCCGCGGTCTACCTCGACACCCAGATTGCGTCCAGCCGCGACAACAAGGTGATCATCCCGACGATCCTGGTCGTCGTGCTGCTGATCCTGGTCGTGCTGCTCCGAGCGCTGGCTTCGCCGCTGATCCTGATCGCGACCGTCGTGCTCTCGTTCGGTGCGGCGATGGGCCTGTCGGCACTGCTGTTCCAGTACGTGCTCGGCTTCGAGACGACCGATCCATCGTTCCCGTTGTTCGCGTTCGTCTTCCTGGTCGCACTCGGCATCGACTACAACATCTTCCTGATGACCCGGGTGCGCGAGGAGACCGCGACACGGGGCACCCGCCAGGGTTCGTTGGTCGCCCTCACCTCCACCGGCGGCGTGATCACGTCGGCGGGGCTGGTCCTGGCAGCGACGTTCCTGGTGCTCGGCTCCATTCCTCTCGTCTTCCTCGCCGAGCTCGGGACCGCCGTCGCCCTGGGCGTCATCCTCGACACCATGATCGTCCGCTCGGTGCTGGTCACGGCGCTCAACATCGACCTGGGGAGCCGGATCTGGTGGCCCAGCTCGCTGGACCGAGGGGACAACACGGTGGTGCCGCCCGACTCGGCCGAAGAACGCGAGAAGCAACCAGTCTGAGTGTCGCCTGCCGAGCCGGACTCCAGTCAGTAATATCCCCAGCGATCAAGGGGAGGGCCTGCAGTACCACTTGTATCGAGGACACGCATGGCTGGTTTTCCGAAGGCAGGTGACGACTACGCCGGCCGCTACTCCGTCGTGCGCGAGCTCGGCCACGGAGACTCGGGCATCGTCTACGAGGCGGTCGACCGCGTCCTGAACCGTTCGGTGGCAATCAAGATCGTGCTGCCGTCACTCTCCGACCGGGGGGACCAGCAGGCGCGCTTCGCCCGCGAGGCCGCCGTGATCACCACGATCCGGTCACGCCACGTCGTGGGCATCGAACAGCACGGCGAGCACGACGACACCGTCTACGTCGTCACCGAGCTGTTTCCCGACGGCGACCTGCAGAGCTGGTTGACCGCCCAGGGGCCCGCTCGACCGTCGGTCAGCACTGGTGCTGGTGGCGCAGGTGTGCGAGGCGCTCGCCGACGCCCACGCCACCGGCGTGATCCACCGCGACATCACACCCGGAAACGTCCTGCTCCGGAACCGGCCCGAGGGTCTGGTCCCCTACCTCTGTGACTTCGGCATCGTCCTGGACGGCCAGAAGGGACTCACGCACACCGGAGCCCTGGCCGGCAGCCCGGCATACATGGCACCTGAGCGACACTTCGGCCATGCCGCGGACGAGCGCGGCGATCATCTACTCCGTGGGCTGCCTGCTCTGGGCCGTGCTGACCGGAAGCGCGCCGTACTCCGGCACCGACTTCCAGATGATGAACTCCCACATCAACGAGCCCACCCCGCAGCTCGCGACCGGGCTCCCGCTCGACACGATGATCGACGAGCTCCTCGCCGCCCTCATGGCCAAGGATCCGGAGCGCCGCCCGGTCAGCGCCCTGGAGGTGCGGCAACGGCTGCTCGCACTCGTCGGGGAGGTCGATGCCCAGGTCTCGGGTGCAGCGCCGATGATCGAGGGCGTCACGACGACCATCCGCGACACGATGCCCAGGTCTGCGCCGACACCGTCACACTCCTTGGTCGACGCCACCGACGGGCGCCGCCGACGTGGTGTGTGGCTGTTCGCCCCGGTGCTCGTCCTGCTCCTCGCCGGCGGGATCGCGGCCGCGATCGGCCTCTCCGGCGAGGACCCGGATCCCACGCCGAGCGTGCCGGACATCAGCGTCCTCGGCGCTGAGGCCACGGCCGAGCGGGAAGGCAGCGCGGACCCCCGCTCCCCCACGGGTCACGGCGCGGAGCGACTATCGGGCCGTGACCTTTGCCGTGACTCCGCCCCGCTCCGGCGACAGTGCCGCTGTGGCGGTCGAGTACGACGCGGGCGACGGCTGGCGGCCAGCAGGACCGACGGTGAGGATCGAGACAGCGATGGGCGGCGCGGAGCAGTGCGTCCGCTTCCGGAGTGTGGCGGCCGCGGCCGAGCAGAGCGGCCCTTCGGCCAGCCGCACGGTCCGTCGGTGCGGCACCGCTGCGCCGCCGACGGTGCAGTTCATCCGCAGCGACGACGAGTGCGTCAACTCCATCGGCGGCCCGTGCACCTGGTACGACGTCGCGGTGACGGGGTTCCAGAGCAACAGCTCACCACTGGTGAACGTGCGACGCGTCAACGGACTGCCGTGGTGCGAGGAGTGCGTCTACGACCGGATCGAGGTCGGCACGGACGGCCGCGGGTATCTGGCCCACGACTGGAAGATCTCCCGCGAGGAGGGTCAGGTCATCCTCGACGTCGCCGGCGTGACCGGCGAGTTCCACGTCTTCTACTGACCCACGAGGGGTCAGCTCTCGGTTGCCTGCGCCGCGAACGTCGCGGCGTACCGCGTGGGGAGCTGGGAGACGTGCGAGTCGCGACCCTGCACGAACCCGCGGGCCAGTGCCCGCCGGACCAGGTCGAGGTGGCGCTCCCAGCCGTCGATGACCGGCCGGTCCGACGGCACGACGAGCATCGACCCGTCGGCGACCCGGACCCCGGTGTCGTGGGTCGCCGCTCGGACGAGCGTCAGCGCGTGGTCGGCCAGGCGACCCGAGCCGAAGCTGTCAGGCAGCAGGTGGAGACCTGCCACCCGCCCGTCGGCGGTGTGGATCATCTTCGCGACCACGATGGAGCCCTTGGGGCCGAGCACCGCCTGCGGGCTCTCGATCTGGAGCTCGAACCTCAGCCGGCCGGGCAGCTCCTTCTCCAGCCGCTCCGCGAGGTGGACCAGCACCTCGACCTGCGTCAGCGACGCGACGTCCGGCACCGTGACCACGAATCCCTGCGGGATCTCGCCGATGCCGTCGAGGAACCGCCCGAGCGTGCGGACCGACCGGTTCCGGTCGGCGGCTCCCAGCCCCGGGACCCGGATCCCGCCGAAGCGGCTCAGGTCGCCCGCCGCGGCAGCCGTCGCCCACGCCGAGGCGCACTCGTCGGTGCGCCGGTCGTCGGCGGTGGCGTCACCGGCCGACTCCACGAAGTCGATGCGCAGGTCCTCGACCGGCTCGGTCGCCAGCTGGTCGAGCACCCGGCCCATCAGGGCGTCGTTGCCCCCGAGCACGGCGAGGAACTGCTCGGCATGCTCGAGCAGCAGCTGCTCGGCCTCACGGCCGGCGTCGCGCACGTAGTCCTCGTGAAAGTCCCCGGCCGCGACGTACAACGTCTGGATCGGCCCCCGTTCCGATCCGGCACCGGGGAACTGTCGCGCGAACACCTCGTCGGCATCGGCGAGCAGCTCGTCGACCTCAGCGGTCAGCCCGTCCAGATCCATGCCGGGAGCCTAGCCGCGATTACTCACATCAGCACCACACTCACCAGCAGCCCCAACGCGGCGCATGCTCCGAGGGTGCGAAGCGCCGACCAGCGCAGCCTGAAGATCATCAGCATCGCGACCGCCGTGAGGGCGAGTGCCGCCCAGTCGACCGAGCCCGGCACAGGGATCTCGAGCTCCAGTCGACCCCCGCCGATCTCGCGAGTCTCGTCGAAGAGCGTGTGGAGCGTGAAGTAGACCGCCAGGCTTGCGATCACCCCCACGACAGCCGCCGTGATGCCAGTCAGGGCCGCGGCAAGACCACGGTTGTGGCGCAGGCGTTCGACGTACGGCGCTCCGAGCAGGATGAACAGGAAGCAGGGCACGAACGTCACCCACGTGGTGACCATCGCGCCGATCAGGGCGGCCAGCCACGGGTCCAGGTCGCCTGGGTCACGGTAGGCGCCGAGGAACGCGACGAACTGGACGACCATGATGAGCGGGCCGGGCGTGCTCTCGGCCAGCGCGAGGCCGCGCACCATCTCACCGGGCGCGAGCCACCCGTAGACCTCGACCGCCTGCTGCGCGACGTAGGCCAGCACGGCGTAGGCGCCGCCAAAGGTCACCAGAGCCGCGCCCGAGAAGAACAGGCCCTGCTCGACGAAGACGCTGTCCCGGCCGAACGCCACTGCGGCGGCCACGACCGGCAGCATCCACAGCACTACTCCCACCACGAGCACCAGCGCGGACCGGCGACGCGACGGTGGCTCCGCATGGAGGGCGTCGTCGGCAATGAGGGGAGCCGGCCCGTCGTCCTGGTCGTCCTGGCGCCGGGCGACGAGCTCGATGCCGCGTCGTCCGAGCCACCACCCGATTCCGGCGGCGGCCGCGATGACCAGCGGGAACGGCGCGCCGAACAGCCCCAGGGCGACGAAAGCCGCCATCGCGAGCACCCACAGGGAGCGGTGGCCCAGCGCCTTCTTCGCCAGCCGCGCCAGGGCGCTGACGACGATCGCGATGACCGCCGGGCCGACTCCGAGGAACACCGCCTCCACCCAGGGGGTGTCGCCGTACTCGACGTAGATGGCGGACAGTGCGAGCAGGGCCGCCGCGCCCGGCAGCACGAACAGGATGCCCGCCACCAGGGCGCCCCTCACCCCGTTGAGCAACCAACCGATGTAGGTCGCCAGCTGCTGGGCCTCCGGGCCCGGCAGGAGCGTGCAGTAGGACAGCGCGAAGAGGAACCGCTGGTGCCCGATCCAGCGCTTCTCCTCGACCAGGATCCGCTCCATGACCGCAATCTGACCCGCCGGGCCACCAAAGGTCTGCAACGAGATCAGGAACCAGGTCTTCGTGGCGTCGCGAAGGGGCAACACGTCGGCGGTGTCGTCAGCTGCCACGCGCTAAGTCAATCAGAGCACTGTACTAAGCGGACGACCCGACCCGACCGCGCTCACTCCCACTCGATGGTGCCGGGCGGCTTGGAGGTGATGTCGAGGGCGACCCGGTTGACCTCGGCGACCTCGTTGGTGATCCGGGTGGAGATCGTCTCGAGGACGTCGTAGGGGATGCGGGCCCAGTCGGCAGTCATCGCGTCCTCGGAGGTGACCGGGCGCAGCACGACCGGGTGGCCGTAGGTGCGGCCGTCGCCCTGGACACCGACGGAGCGGACGTCGGCCAGGAGGACCACGGGGAACTGCCAGATGTCGCGGTCGAGACCGGACTTCGTCAGCTCCTCGCGGGCGATGGCGTCGGCGCGGCGCAGGATGTCGAGACGCTCGCGGGTGACCTCGCCGATGATCCGGATGCCGAGGCCGGGGCCGGGGAAGGGGTGGCGCCACACCATCGACGGCGGCAGCCCCAGCTGCTCGCCGACCGCGCGCACCTCGTCCTTGAAGAGCGTGCGCAGCGGCTCGATCAGCTCGAACTGGAGGTCGTCGGGCAGGCCGCCGACGTTGTGGTGGGACTTGATGTTGGAGGCGCCGTGACCACCGCCGGACTCCACCACGTCGGGATAGAGCGTGCCCTGGACGAGGTACGCCGTCTCGGCGGCGCCGGACGCGAGGTCGCCGAAGACCCGCACCTCAGCCGCCTCGAACGTGCGGATGAACTCGCGGCCGATGATCTTCCGCTTCTCCTCGGGGTCGTGGATGCCCTCGAGGGCGTCGAGGAACTGGTCGGTCGCATCGACCACGTCGAGGTCGCTGAACACGGCCTCGAAGTCCCGCTTGACCTGCTCGGTCTCACCGAGCCGCATCATCCCGTGGTCGACGTAGACGCACGTGAGCCGGTCGCCGATGGCGCGCTCGACGATGGCGGCCGCGACGGCGGAGTCGACGCCACCGGAGAGGGCACACAGGGCACGGCCGGCGCCGACCTGCTCGCGGATCAGCTCGACCTGCTCGTCGATGATGTTGAGCATCGTCCAGGTGGGGCGGCAGCCGGCGATCTCGAGCAGGAAGTGCTCGAGGATCCGCTGGCCGTGCTCGGTGTGGAGGACCTCCGGGTGCCACTGCACGCCCGCCAGGCCACGGCCGACGTCCTCGAACGCGGCGACCGGCGTCACCGAGGTCGCGGCGAGCACGTCGAAGCCCGCCGGCGCCGCGGTCACCGAGTCACCGTGGGACATCCAGACCGTGTGCTCCACCGGCAGCTCGGCGAGCAGTGTGCCGGGCGCCGACACGCTCACCCGGGTCCGCCCGTACTCACGTGCTCCCGTGTGGGCGACCTCGCCCCCGAGCCCCAGGGCCATCAGCTGGAAGCCGTAGCACATGCCGAAGACGGGTACGCCGGCCGTGAAGATGCTCGGGTCGATCCCCGGCGCCCCCTCGGCGTAGACGCTGGAAGGCCCGCCGGACAGCACGATCGCCTGCGGCTTCCGGGCGAGCATGTCCTCGACCGGCATCGAGTGGGGCACGATCTCGGAGTAGACCTTCGCCTCCCGCACCCTACGGGCGATCAGCTGCGCGTACTGGGCGCCGAAGTCGACGACGAGGACCAGGTCGTGGTCGGGCGTCTCCGTCATGCCCCGAGCCTATCGAGGTCACGTGCGGACCTGCGGCAGGGTCACGCCGCCACGACACACGTCAGGGCCCGGCCGGGGAGGGAGGGTGGCCGGGCCCTGAACGTCCACGCAACCGTTGGACGGTCGGTGGTTTCGTGTGACCCGGCACTGGAGGGAGCCAACGTCCGGGTCTGATCTGCCCAACGAGGCCTCAGACGGGTGGTTACGCCCCGTCCTGAAGAGTTTTGCCGCCCGAGACGGTGGTCAGGAGACCCCGACGATCGGCAGTCGCAACGCGCCTGGAGCCGAGTCGGGAACGACCGGACGGAGGGGGGCCACCGGGCTCACGCGCTCGTAGTCCTGACCCAGCGCCGGTCGCGGGTCGGCCTCGCCCTTGTTGGGCCAGAAGGCCATCGCCCGCTCCGCCTGGGCGGTGATCGTGAGGGACGGGTTCACACCGAGGTTGGCCGAGATGGCCGAGCCGTCGGCGACATGGAGGCCGGGGTAGTGGAAGACCCGCTGATAGGGGTCGATCACGCCCGATTCCGGCGAGTCACCGATGGTGCAGCCCCCGATGAAGTGGGCGGTGAGCGGCATGTTGAACGGCTCACCGATGTTGCCACCGGGGGTGCCGCCGATGGTCTGCGCCATCCGGCGCACGACCTCGTTGCCGACGGGGATCCAGGTCGGGTTCGGAGCGCCGTGGCCCTGCCGCGACGTCATGTGCCAGCGGCCGGTGAGTCGGCTGCGCTTGCCGAAGGTGGTGATCGAGTTGTCGAGGCTCTGCATGACCAGCGCGATCATGGTGCGCTCCGACCAGTGTGCGAAGTCGAACAGGTCGCGGACGTCGGCGCG
Organism: uncultured Actinomycetota bacterium; assembly: GCA_963804845.1. Classification (GTDB taxonomy): domain Bacteria; phylum Actinomycetota; class Actinomycetes; order Propionibacteriales; family Nocardioidaceae; genus Nocardioides. The sequence goes on from CAWDSA010000002.1 coordinate 444,614, forward strand.
CTGGGTCCACATCTCCTTGAGCCAGGTCCGCCACCGGGGAATCGCCACGTCGCCGTCGGTGAGGACGGTCTGCATGAAGGCCATCGTGTTGTGGCCCTTCCCGTAGCGCACCGGCTCGACATGGGTGTGCTCGTCGGGGTGGAAGCTCGAGGTGATGGCGACACCCTCGGTGTAGTCGGTGGTGTCCGACTTGGGCGCGATCGCGCCCAGGATCGACTCGGAGTTGGTGCGCGAGAGGTAGCCGAGGCGGTCGGACAGCTCCGGCAGGTGTCCCTCGTCCTTCATCCGGTGCAACAGCTTCTGCGTGCCCAGCGACGCGGCCGCCAGGATCACGTGGTCGGCGGTGAGGGTCCGGGTGGTGCGCGGCGTGGCCCGCTTCGCCTTCGTGAACCGCACGGCGACCTCGTAGCCCCCACCGGAGCGCGGCTTGATCCTCGTGACCGTCGTCAGCGGCATCACCCGCGCCCCGCGGCTCTCGGCGAGGTAGAGGTAGTTCTTCACCAGCGTGTTCTTGGCGTTGTGACGGCAGCCGGACATGCACTCACCGCAGTTGAGGCACGTACGCCGAGCCGGGCCCGCCCCGCCGAAGTAGGGGTCGGCGACCTCGTCGCCCCGCTCCTGGCCCGGGCCGCCGAAGAAGACCCCGACCGGGGTCGGGTGGAACGTCTCGCCCACCCCCATGTCGGTCGCCACCTTCTCCATGACCTCGTCGGCCGGCGTCCGGTAGGGGTAGTCGTTGACGCCGAGCATCCGCTTCGCCTGGTCGTAGTAGGGCGCGAGCTCCGACTTCCAGTCGGTGATGTGGGACCACTGGGGGTCCTGGTAGAACGCCGGCAGCGGTTCGTAGAGCGTGTTGGCGTAGACGAGCGACCCACCACCCACGCCCGCACCGGCGACGATCATGGTGTCGCGCACCGCGTCGATGCGCTGGATGCCGTAGCAGCCGATCGCCGGCGCCCAGAGGTAGCGCTTGAGGTCGAAGGTGCCGGACGAGAAGTCGTCGTCCTCGAACCGGGCGCCCGCCTCGATCACGCCGACCCGGTAGCCCTTCTCGGTCAGCCGCAGTGCCGCGACCGACCCGCCGAAACCCGAGCCGACGACCAGGACGTCGTAGTGGTTCATGCGCGACCGAGCTTCTTCATCAGCCGCAGGTTGGCCGTCATGACCTTGGCGTAGGTCTTGTCGGACATGCCGAGCATCGGGGCGAACCGGATCAGTCGCTGGGTCGCGACCGTCTGGGACTCGGTGTAGCGGTGGATGCCCTCACTGCCCTGGCGGCGACCCATGCCGGACTGCCGCATGCCGCCCATGGGCGAGTCGATGCTGGCGAAGGTGGCGCCGAAGGCCTCGTTGATGTTGACCGTGCCGCACTTGATCAGGCTGGCGATCGCGCGGGCCCGCGGGCCGTCCTGGCTGTAGATCGAGCCGTTGAGGCCGTACTCCCCCGCGTTGGCGCGGGCGATCGCGTCGGCCTCGTCGTGGAAGCGGTAGAGCGAGATGACCGGGCCGAAGGTCTCGTGGCCGAAGCAGGTCATGTCGGGGCTGACGCCCTCGAGGATGGTCGGCTCGAAGAAGAAGGGCCCGAGGTCGGGGCGGTGGCGACCGCCGGTGAGGACACGGGCGCCCTTGGCGACGGCGTCCTCGACGTGGGCGATGACGGTGTCGAGCTGCTCCTGGCTGATGAGGGACCCCATGTCGACGCCCCAGTCGAGGCTGGCGCCGAGGGTCATCGCCTCGGTGCGGGCGACGAACCGCTCGACGAAGCGGTCGTAGACCTGGTCGGCGACGAACAGCCGCTCGATGGAGACGCAGAGCTGGCCGGCGTTGGAGAACGAGGCGCGTACGGCGCCCTCCGCCGCCTTCTCGAGGTCGGCGTCGCGCAGCACCAGCAGCGGGTTCTTGCCGCCCAGCTCGAGCGAGCAGCCGATCAGCCGCTCGGCACACTGCTTGGCGACGATGGTGCCGGTCGCGGTCGACCCGGTGAAACAGATGTAGTCCGCCAGCCCGATGATCGCCGTACCGACGCGGGATCCAGGGCCCGCCACGACCTGCCACAGGTCGCGCGGGAAGCCGGCCTCCTCCAGGAGCTCGGCTGCCAGCAGCGCCGACAGCATGGTCTGGGCGTCGGGCTTGGCGACCACGGCGTTGCCGGCGAGCAGGGCCGGCAGGCCGTCGCACAGCGCCATGGTGAAGGGGTAGTTCCACGGCGAGATGATGCCGACCACGCCCTTCGGCACCCGATTGACCTCGACCCGGGTCAGGCCGGGGACGACACCGAGCTTGCGCTCGGTGTCCAGGTGTTGGTGAGCGGTGCGGGCGTAGTAGCGCGCGGTCAACGCGATGTGAAGCGGCTCGTCGAAGGCGTGCTTGCGGGCCTTGCCGGACTCCCAGCAGATGAGGTCGATGATCTCGTCCTGGCGGTCGAGCACCAGGTCGTGGAGCCGGAGCAGGATCGCGCTGCGCTCGTCGAGACTGGTGCGCGACCACTGCTGCTGCGCCCGACGCGCCCGCACGAACGCCTCGTCGACGTCGGCGTCGCTCGACTGGGGCATGTGCGCCAGTGGTTCGCCGCGCAACGGCGAGTGGACCGGAACCGCCTGGCCACTCGTGGCCAGGACCCGGTCAGTGAGCCGGGTGACGTAGGACCGCTCGAGGGCGTACGACGCGGTGGGGTCGTGCTCGGGGTCGGCCGGTCCGTCGACCAGCGGGCCGCCGCTGGGAGTCTGGGCGCTCATCGGGGTCCCCGCGGAATCGTGGGATGGGGGAGCGCAGCGGAGGAAACCCGCGATTTCGTCGGGTGGTTCATCCTACTGAGGGTATGTGACCGACGTCGCGCTATCTACCCTCCGGTAGCCACTGAGACGCGTGGCACAGGGCCGCTGGCTGTCACGACGTCGGCGGCGAGCCGAACCGCCACTCAAGGACGTGTCGGTAGGTCTCGCCGGGACGCAGCACGGCCGAAGGCCACTCCGAGTGGTGAGGGGAGTCGGGGAACAGCTGCGGTTCCAGCGCGATCCCGCCGCGCGCCGGGTCGAGGGTGTCGCCCGTGAAGACCTGGAGTCCCGGCTGGTCGGCGCGGACCTCGAGCCGGGTGCGGGTGGCCGGGCAGTCGAGCTGCGCCATGGTCCGCACCCCGCTCCCGGCCACCACGAAGTTGTGGTCGAGGCTGCCGACCTCACCGAGCCGGCGGCCGCGCCGCAGGTCGAACCGGGTGCCAGCGACCGGAGCGTGGTCGCCGACCGGGATCCCGTCGTCCGCGACGGGCGTGTACGCCGTGGCCGGGACGGTGAGCCGGTGGTCGTCGATCGTCCCCGCGCCCGCGAGGTTGGCGTAGCCGTGGTGCGTGAGGTTGACGACCGTCGGCGCCTCGGTCGTGGCGGTCAGCGTGAGCCGGAAGCCGTCGTCGAGCAGCCCGTAGGCCGCTTCTGCCACCAGCGCACCTGGGAAACCCTGATCGCCGTCGGGGCTCTCCAGCCGCAACCGCACCGAGGTCCGGTCGTGGGCGACGACGTCCCACTCGCGGCGGTCGAAGCCGTCGCTGCCACCGTGGAGCAGGTGGCCGCGATCGTGGGTGCTCAACCGGTGGACGACGCCATCGAGCTCGAGGTTCCCGTGGGCGACCCGGTTCGCGTAACGACCCACGGTGGCGCCGCGGTAGCTGCGATCTCGCACCCGTTCCTCGTCGGAGGCGCCCAGCACGACGTCGCGGCGTACGCCGTCGCCACACGTGATCTCGAGCCGCTGCACCGCGGCACCGAGCGCCATGACCTCCAGCACGGGTCCCGGCGCGCTGCCGAGCAGGAAACGCGGCCTCGACGAGTTCATCTGGTCCTCAGACGATGTCGGGCGCGCTCACCCGCGCCTCGTCGGCCTCCTGGTCGGTGAGCATGCGCTGCGACTGCCGCTCGGCCTCCACCCGCCGCAGGTAGTGGTCGACCTCCTCGTCGACGCGGACATCGTCCCAGCCGAGTGCGCCCGCCATCAGCTCGGCCGCGGGGCGGGCAGCGAAGATGCCGCGGTCGAAGGTCTCGATCGAGATCCGGGTGCGCCGGGTGAGCACGTCGTCCAGGTGGCGCGCCCCTTCGTGGCTCACGGCGTGGACGACCTCGGCCGAGAGGTAGATCTCCGCACCGGGAAGCGGCTCGGCGAGGGCGGGCCGCTCGGCGATCAGGGCGAGGAGCTCGTCGACCAGTCCACCGTGGCGGCCGAGCAGGTGGTCGATCTGCGCGAGGCTGAGGCCGCTGGTGCGCGACAGCATGACCCGCTGGTTCTGGCGGGCCTCGAACCCGGCCGCACCGGAGAGCGGCACCCGGTCGGTGATGCAGGTGCGGACCGGGGCCTGCGTCTCCTCCAGCAGGTCGACGACGGCGTCGATGGCGTCCTTGGCCATCACCCGCCAGGTCGTGAGCTTGCCGCCCGCGACCAGCACGAGACCGGGCGCGGGGACGCTGACGGTGTGTTCGCGCGAGATCCGTGACGTCGGCTCGGTCTCACCGGAGAGCAGTGGCCGCAAGCCGGCGTACACGCCCTCGACGTCGTCGTGGTCGAGCGGGTCGCGCAGGATCCGGTTCACGTGCTCGAGGAGGTAGTCGATGTCGGCGCGACTGGCGGCGGGGTGGGCCTTGTCCAGGTCCCACGGAGTGTCGGTGGTGCCGATGATCCAGTGCTCGCCCCACGGGATGACGAACAGCACCGATGTCTCGGTGCGCGTGATCAGGCCACACTCCGAGCGGATCCGGTCGCGCGGCACGACGAGGTGGACGCCCTTGGAGGCGCGGACGTGGAGCTGGCCGGCCGCCGCCATGTCCTGGATGTCGTCGGTCCAGACGCCCGCGGCGTTGATGACGACGCGGGCGCGGACCTCGAACTCACGGCCCGACTCGAGGTCGGTGGCGCGGACGCCGATCACGCGACCACCCTCGCGCAGGAACCCGGTGACCCGGGTCCGCGTGGCGATGCGCGCGCCGTACGACGCGGCGGTGCGGGCGATCGCGAGCACCAACCGGGCGTCGTCGACCTGGCAGTCGTAGTAGCGGATCGCGCCGGTGAGCTCCTCCGTGCGCAGGTCGGGGGCCATCCGCGCGACCTGCTTGCGGAAGAGGTGACGATGCTTGGGGACGCCCATCTCGTACTTGCCGAACATGGCCATGGCGTCGTAGAGCGCGAGCCCGGCGCCGACGTAGGGACGCTCGAGGGTGCGGTGGAGCGGGTAGAGGAACGACACCGGTCGCACCAGGTGAGGGGCCAGCCGCGTGAGCTGCAGACCGCGCTCCTGCAGCGCCTCGCGGACCAGCCTGAAGTCGAGCATCTCGAGGTAGCGCAGGCCGCCGTGGACCAGCTTGGAGCTGCGGCTGCTCGTGCCCGAGGCGAGGTCGCGCTGCTCGATCACCCCGGTCGACAGGCCGCGAGTCGCGGCATCGTTGGCGATGCCGACACCGGTGATCCCGCCGCCGACCACCAGGACGTCGAGGGGCTGGTCGGCGGTGGTGGCTGCCAAGGAGGCCAGCGCCGCCTCGCGCGCGGCGGGGCTGAGGGCACCGGTCATGGGCCTAGTCTCTCAGTCGTGGGACGGGACCTCGGCAACCGATCCGGACGCACGTGCGTCCACCACGTATGACGCGGACGGCTCGGCGGCGGCGCACGGCGCTCGGGGTCGCCAGCGGCTGCGTGGTGGCGGCTGCCGCTCTTGGAGTCCCGACCCCGGACCGACCGGACGGCGACCCGCCTCCGGCGATCGCGCTGACGACCTCGTCCAGCGAGACCAGCCGCACCCCACCGACGCCTCCCGAGCCGCGGCACAACCGGGCCGCTCCACAGCCGCGCCGGCAGGTGACCGTGACGATGGGCGGCGACCTGCTCTGGCACAACACGGTGTGGCAGAGCGCCGCCGCCGACCACGCTCGCACGGGAGAGGGGCGCGCTGGCTTCGACTTCGACCCGATGTTCGGTGCGCTGCGCGGGCTCGTGAGCGGGGCGGACCTGGCGATCTGCCACGAGGAGGTGCCCTTCGCGGAGCCGGGCGGACCCTATGCGAGCTACCCGGTGTTCGCGGCTCCTCCCTCGATCGCCGGCTGGCTGGGCGACTTCGGCTGGGACGCCTGCACCACCGCCTCCAACCACGCCGTCGACCAGGGTTTCGAGGGACTGCGGCGGACGGCGACTCTCCTGGAGAGCGCGGGCGTGCGCCCTGTCGGCACGTTCCGCACCGAGGCCGAGCGGCGCCGGCCGGTGATCCTCGAGGCGAACGGCGTCCGGGTCGCGATCGTGGCCGGTACCTACGGCCTCAACGGCTTCCCGCTGCCCGAGGGCCGCCCCTGGTCGGTCTCGATGCTGGACGCCGGCGACCTGCTCGCCCAGGCCCGTCGCGCCCGGGCCGCGGGCGCCGATGTCGTCCTGGTCGCCCTCCACTGGGGATGGGAGTACACCACCTTGCCGAACCCCCAGCAGGTGGCGCTGGCCCGACGGCTGACCCGTTCGCCGGCGGTCGACCTGGTGTACGGCGAGCACGCGCACGTCGTGCAGCCGATCACCCGGGTCAACGGGAAGTGGGTCGTCTACGGTCTGGGGAACATGATCGCCCAGCAGGAGACCTCACGGCCCTACACCTACGAGGGCATCAGCGTCCGGTTCCGGTTCCGGGAGCGTGCGCGGGGCGGGTTCGAGGTGGTCGACGCGGCGTACGTGCCGACCGCCTGGAACGCGTACGCGGCCGGACACCCGATCCGGATCACGCGCGATGTCCCGGCCGACCCCTTGCGGCGGATCCGCGAGGCCGTGCACGCCCTCGGCGTCACCCGTGGCCTGCGGGAGCTGTGACCGGCTACTCGACGACGACCTCGACCCGCTGGAACTCCTTCAGCTCGGTGTAGCCGGTGGTGGCCAGCGAGCGGCGCAAGGCGCCGATCAGGTTCATGGTGCCGTCGGCGACCCGGGACGGGCCGAACAGGATCTCCTCGAGCGTGCCGACCGGCGCGAACCCGACCCGCTCGCCGCGCGGCAGCTGACGGTGGTGGGCCTCGCCGCCCCAGTGGAACCCGTGGCCCGGCGCGTCGGTCGCCCGGGCGAACGGCGAGCCGACCATGACCGCGTCCGCCCCGCAGGCGATCGCCTTGGCGATGTCGCCGGAACGGCCGATCGAGCCGTCGGCGATGACGTGGACGTAGCGGCCTCCCGACTCGTCGAGGTAGTCGCGGCGCGCGGCCGCGACGTCGGCGACGGCGCTGGCCATGGGCACGGCGACGCCGAGAACCGTGCGTGTGGTGTGGGCGGCGCCGCCTCCGAAGCCGACCAGGACGCCGGCCGCTCCGGTGCGCATCAGGTGGAGTGCGGCCTGGTAGGTCGCGCACCCCCCGACGATGACCGGGACGTCGAGCTCGTAGATGAACTCCTTGAGGTTGAGCGGCTCGGACTGGCTCGAGACGTGCTCGGCACTGACCGTCGTACCGCGGATGACGAACATGTCCACGCCCGCGTCGACGACGGTCTTCGCGAACTCCTTGGTGCGCTGGGGGGAGAGCGAGCCGGCCACGGTCACGCCGGCCGCGCGCATCTCCTTGAGCCGGGCGGTGATCAGGTCGGCCTTGATCGGCTCGGAGTAGATCTCCTGCATCCGGCGGGTCGCATCGGCGCCCTGCAGGCTGGCGACCTCCTGGAGCAGGTCGGTCGGGTCCTCGAACCGGGTCCAGAGACCCTCGAGGTTGAGGACACCGAGGCCACCCATCTGACCCAGTGCGATCGCGGTCGCCGGGGACATGACGGAGTCCATCGGCGCGGCCAGGACCGGGATCTCGAACCGGTAGGCGTCGATCTGCCAGGCGACGCTGACCTCCTCGGTGTCGCGGGTACGGCGCGACGGGACGATGGCGATGTCGTCGAAGGAGTAGGCCCGGCGGCCGCGCTTGGCGCGGCCGATCTCGATCTCTGTCACTGAGTCAGGCTATCGGGCAGGATGTGTGGCCATGGCACCCGTCCGTGGCTACACCGGCTGGCTCGGCACGATCCTCGGCACCCCTGACCCGGTCGGGCTGGGCCGGTTCTACCAGGGCCTGCTCGGCGGGCAGCTCGACGAGGGCGACACGACCTTCGTGACGCTGCTCGTCAGGCCGACCGACACCACGAACCTCGCCTTCCAGCTCGAGTCCGGCCACGTCCCGCCGGTGTGGCCGACGCCGGGCGCCGGCGACCAGCAGATGCAGGTCCACCTCGACGTGGGCGTCACGTCCGTCGCGGAGGCGGTCGAGGACGCGGTCGTGCTCGGGGCACGTCTGGCCGACGTCCAGCCCCAGGACGACGTCCGGGTGATGCTCGACCCGGCCGGCCACCCGTTCTGCCTCTACCTCGACGAGGAGTGAGGCTCACTCCACGGCTTCGATCAGCTGGCGTAGTGCGCTCACATGCTCACGCAACGCGTCCCGGCCGCTGTCGGTGAGCCCGATCCAGGTCGTCCGTCGACCTTCGTGGACGCCCTTGCGGCTGCGGACGTAGCCCGCCGACGCCAGTGCCGACACGTGCTTGGACAGGACCGAGTCGCTGACGTCGAGCGTCTCTCGCAACCGCGCGAACTCGGCTTCCGAGACGGCCGTGAGCGACGTCAGCAGCTCCAGGCGGGCGGGTGGATGGATCAGCGGGTCAAGCCCCACCATCAGCCGATCACCAGCAGCAGCACGATGCCGAGGCAGATGGTCGGCAGGGTCATCAGCATCACCAGCGGCGACTCCCCGCGGGCGTGAGTGGCCGGGTCGCGCTGGTAGCCGGCCCACCACCGGCGTACGCCGAACGCGTACCCCGCGCCGCCGACCAGGGCAGCGACTACGACGATCCACCACACCTCCTCGAAGGAGGCCCAGATGGCGACCGCGAGCGATCCAGCGCAGGCGAGGGAGGAGACCCAGCCGGTTCCGAACACGACCTGGCTCGCGAGGCCGCCGAGCCGCACACCGTTGACCCGGCGGAACCACCACAGCCCGACCATGGCGGCGGCCAGGTAGACGACCAGGCCCACGGCGACCACTGCGAGACCGGCCACCGTCTGCTCGGCGATCCCGTAGCCGGCGGTGCCGATCTGGACCGCGATCGCCGCAGCGAGCCCCACCAGCAGCCCGGTGGGAAGCTTGAGCCCGGCGGCCAGCCGGTCGCGCGCCCGGTCGGCAGCAGCGAACTGGGCATCAAGGTCCCCGGGGTCGCGAGGAGGCTTCATACTTTCCATGTGGGCAAGTATGAAGCGAACTTTCCAATCTGGCAAGTAGTTCGCAGGCCACGTGTCTTGGCTAACGGGTCGTTGGTAGCGCTCCCGCCCCGTTACAACGACCCGGGAGCGCCATCAAGGGCCCGTTACCCAACCCGGCACCGCGAAGGCGGTCAGCTGGTCTCGACAAGTCCGTCACGACCTCGTTCCTCGGTCGTGGGACTAGCTCGACCTCCCTGAGCCCACGGAGCCCGCTCGTCCCTCGCGGTCTCCTGCTCAGTGACCGGAGTAGTTGGGGGCCTCGACGGTCATCTGGACGTCGTGGGGGTGGCTCTCCTTGAGGGAGGCCGAGGTGACCCGGACGAACCGGCCCTTCTCCTGCAGCTCGGGGACGGTGCGGGCGCCGACGTAGAACATCGACTGGTTGAGGCCGCCGATCAGCTGGTGCGCGACCGCCGACAGCGGACCGCGGTAGGCGACCTGCCCCTCGATCCCCTCGGGCACGATCTTGTCGTCGCTGGTGACCTCGGCCTGGAAGTAGCGGTCCTTCGAGTACGACTTCTTGCCGCGGCTGCTCATGGCGCCGAGGGAGCCCATCCCGCGGAAGGCCTTGTACTGCTTGCCGTTGACGAAGACCAGCTCGCCAGGGGCCTCCTCGCAGCCGGCCAGCAGCGCGCCGACCATGACCGTGTCGGCCCCGGCCACCAGGGCCTTGGCGATCTCGCCGGAGTACTTGACGCCGCCGTCCGCGATCACCGGCACACCCGCGGGCTTGCAGGCCAGGGCCGCCTCGTAGACCGCGGTGACCTGCGGTACGCCGACGCCGGTGACGACCCGCGTCGTACAGATGGCTCCGGGACCGACGCCCACCTTGACCGCGTCCGCGCCGGCGTCGACGAATGCCTGCGCCCCCTCGCGAGTGCCGACGTTGCCGCCGATCAGCTGCACGTGCGCGGTGGCCGGGTCGGTCTTGAGCCGCTTGACCATGTCGAGCAGCATCCGCACGTTGCCGTGCGCGGTGTCGGCGACCAGGACGTCCACCCCGGCGTCGACGAGCGTCGTGGCCCGCTGCCAGGCGTCGCCGAAGTAACCGATCGCCGCGCCGACCATCAGTCGGCCCGCGCCGTCCTTGGACGCGTGCGGGAACTGCTCGGACTTCACGAAGTCCTTGACCGTGATCAGCCCACCGAGCCGGCCCTCGCCGTCGACCAGCGGCAGCCGCTCGCGCTTGTGCTTGCGCAGCAGCAGCGTCGCCTCCTCGCGGGAGATGCCCACCTGCCCGGTGATGAGCGGCATCGGCGTCATCACCTCGTCGACCTTGGTCGAGGCCCACTCCGCGACCGGGGTGAACCGCAGGTCACGGTTGGTGATGATGCCGAGCAGCCGGTTGTCGGTGTCGACGACGGGGAGGCCGGAGACGCGGTACTCGCCGCACCGCTGGTCGAGCTGCTCGAGGGTCGCGTCCGGTCCGATGGTGACCGGGTTGGAGATGATCCCGGTCTGGGTCCGCTTCACCAGGTCGACCTGGTAGGCCTGGTCCTCGATCGACAGGTTGCGGTGGAGTACGCCGAGGCCACCCTCCCGGGCCATCGCGATCGCCATCCGCGACTCGGTGACGGTGTCCATGGCCGCGCTGATCAGGGGCGTCTTGAGCGAGAGCTCGCGGGTCAGCCGCGTCGTGGTGTCGATGTCGGCGGGCGCCAGGTCGGAATGACCGGGCAGCAGCAGCACGTCGTCGTACGTCAGGCCGAGGGCGGCGAACTTCTCGGGTACCTCCATCGGCCCATCCTACGGCGCCCCCCGTCGGCCTGAGACGCTGGTGACGTGTGGCGTCCTGGCTTTCACCCTCGGATCGTGGTCGGCATCGCCGCCCTCGGCGCCGCCCTGCTCCGTTTCCCGGGGCTGCTCTACCCGATCGGCTCGGACGAGAGCGGCTACACCCTGGTCGCCCGGCACTGGAACCCGATGCCCGACAGCGTCTACGGCAGCTACTTCGTCGATCGGCCGCCCAGTCTGATCGCCCTGGTGAAGCTCTCCGACCTGGTGGGGGGACCGGGCTTCGTCCGGGTCCTCGGCATGGTCGCCTGCGCGGTCGTCGTCGTCCTCGCAGCAGCTACCGCCCGCGCCGCGCTGAGGTACGCCGGCGTCACCGACGAGCGGCTCGTCGTGCGCACCGGCGCCTGGACCGCCGTCCTCACCGCCGCCTTCGTGGCCAGCGGCCTCATCGACCCGGTGAAGGTCGCGGGTGAGCTGCTCGGGATCCCCTGGGTGCTCGCGAGCTTCTGGGCAGCGCTGCTCGCGCTGTCCCGGCCCCGCGTCGATGCGACCGCCGTGGCCCTGGCCGCCGCGGCAGGGTTCGCCGCCACGACCGCTCTCACCATGAAGCAGAACCTCGTCGGCGGCCTGGTCTTCGGCGCCGTACTCCTCGTCGGCGCGCGGCTCTCGGGACGCATCACCACCGCGACCCTGATGCGGCTGGCCGCGGCGGCCGCAGCCGGGGCGGCGGTCCCGGTCCTCGCGACCGTGGGCTGGGCGCTCGTCGCGGGCGTCCGGCTGGAGACGCTCTGGTACACGATCTACGGCTTCCGGTCCGACGCCTTCGCCACGATCCTCGAGGGCAGCGCCGAGGGGCCGGCCGCACGCGGGCTGGTGCTGATCGGCAGCTTCATCCTGACCGGGATGGGCTTCGTGGTCGCAGGCGTCGTGTGGCACCGGACCCGGATCGCGGCACTGGACCTGACCCTGCTGCTGGCCTCGGTCGCGGTCGTGGCGGTCGACCTCGTCGGCGTGTGGCTCGGGGGGAGCTACTGGCGGTCGTACCTGTTCGTGCTGATCCCCGGTCTGGTGCTCTGCACGGCGCTGCTGCTCGCGGTACGGATCCACGTCGCCCGCCGGGCCCGGGTGCTGATCGTGCTCGCGGCCGTCACGTCGGTGATCTCGTCGGTGGCCTGGGGCTCGAGCTACTACATCGACCTCGCCCCCACGGCCGAGAAGACCAGCGGCGAGGCCATCGCCCGAGCGGCCGAGCCGGGAGACACGATCCTCGTCTACGGCGGCGGTCCGGACGTCGTGCTCGCGAGCGGCCTCGACGCGCCGTACCGCCACCTGTGGAGCCTGCCCATGCGCACGCTCGACCCCGACCTGGAGCGGCTGCGCCGGCTGCTCGAGGGTCCGGACGCCCCGACCTGGGTCGTGATGCGGGCGCCGGGGTGGGCCTGGGACCACCTCGCCGCTCCGATCCGGCCGGTTCTGGAGGAGCGGTACGCCGTGCACGGCATGGTCTGCGAAGGGCGCTACGTGTGGCTGCGCGACGACGTCAGTCGGCCACCGCTGGAGGCCGACTGCGAGTGACCGACAGGTGCCACAGCCACGAGACCAGGCCCGCGACGACCAGGGCGGTCGAGGCGAGCGCCAGCTCCACCACCGAACCGGTGACCAGCGGCGCCAGCAGACCGGCGATGAGGCCGTTGAGCAGGAGCGTGAAGAACGTGAACATCGAGACCGCCGCCCCACGACCGACCGGGAACATGTCGAGCAGAGCCAGCTGCATCGAGGGGTAGGCCGCCGCGGTGGCGACGCCGATCAGCGCCGGACCCACGACCGCCCACGGCAGGCTCGGGCCGGCGACGACGGCGAGCACGACGTTGACCACGCCGCCGAGCGTGCCGAAGACCAGGGCGCCGGTGACCAGGCCGTTGCCGACGATGCGGCCCGCCGCCCAGCTGCTGATCTGGGCGCCGATCAGGACCCCACCGATCATCGGCACGAAGAAGATCCAGAAGTCGAGCTCACCCTGGCCGAGGAGGTCGACGACGAAGATCGACGCGGCCCCGATGTAGATGAACTGACCGGCGAACGACAGGGCGGCAGCCCAGGCGACGCGGTGGAAGGTGGCGTTGCGCGTCACCTCCGTCAGGCTCCGCACCAGGGAGCCCACGTTCAGCGGGATCCGGAGCTCGACGGGGTGGGTCTCGGGGAGGGCCACGGCCACCACGGCGACGAGCAGCAGCCCGATCGCCGCCATGAACCAGAACGTGATCGGCCACGGGCCGACCTGCAGCAGCAGGCCGCCGATGATGGGCGCGACCGCTGGCGCAAGCGCGAAGATCATCATCACCCGACTCATCAGCCGCTGCGCCTCCGGCCCGGAGTAGACGTCGCGGATCACGGTGCGGCCCACGATGACACCGCCTCCCGCGCTGAGGCCCTGCAGGACCCGGAACACCAGCAGCGTCTCGAGAGTGGGCGCGAGCGCGCAGCCGATGGAGGCGACCACGTAGATCGCAACGCCCGCGAGGATCACCTTGCGCCGGCCGATGGCGTCGGAGAGCGGCCCGTGGAAGGGGCTCATCAACCCGAACGCGATGAGGTACGTCGAGACGACGAGCTGCATCTCGTCGCTGGTGACGTCGAAGTCCGACGCCATCTCCGCGAAGGCCGGGAACGGGGTGTCGATGCTGAACGGACCGAGCATCGCGAGCCCGGCCAGGATCAACGGGACCAGGAACACGAACGACCCGCCCCGACCGGAGTCGGAGCGGGTCGTCCCAGGTGTCAGACCTGAGGTGTCATCAGTGGCCGTGGCCGTGCCCGTGGCCGTGTCCGGCCCCGGTCTCCTCGTCCTCTTCCGGCTTCTCGACGATCAGCGTCTCGGTCGTGAGCAGCATCCCGGCGATCGAGGTGGCGTTGACCAGCGCGGAACGGGTCACCTTGACCGGGTCGAGCACACCCTGGGCGACCAGGTCGCCGTACTCCTCGGTGGCCGCGTTGTAGCCGGTGCCGGCACCGCCCTCGCGGACCTTGGCGACCACGACGAAGCCGTTGACGCCGCCGTTCTCGGCGATCCAGCGCAGCGGCTGGTCGGCGGCGCGGCGCACGATGCGTACGCCGACGGCCTCGTCGCCGGTGAGGCCGAGGTCGTCGTCGAGCACCGAGACGGCGTGGACCAGCGAGGAGCCGCCGCCGGGGACGATGCCCTCCTCGATGGCCGCGCGGGTCGCCGAGACGGCGTCCTCGATGCGGTGCTTCTTCTCCTTGAGCTCCACCTCGGTGGCGGCGCCGACCTTGACGACGCACACGCCGCCGGCCAGCTTGGCGAGCCGCTCCTGGAGCTTCTCGCGGTCCCAGTCGGAGTCGGTGTTCTCGATCTCGGCCTTGATCTGGTTGACGCGACCCGCCACCTCGGCGGAGTCACCAGCGCCGTCGACGATCGTGGTGTTGTCCTTGGTGACCACGACGCGGCGGGCCTGGCCCAGCACCTCGAGGCCGACCTGGTCGAGCTTGAGCCCGACCTCGGGCGCGACGACCTGACCACCGGTCAGGGTCGCGATGTCCTGCATCATCGACTTGCGGCGGTCGCCGAAAGCGGGGCTCTTGACCGCCACCGCGTTGAACGTGCCGCGGATCTTGTTCACGACCAGGGTCGAGAGCGCCTCGCCCTCGACGTCCTCGGCGAGGATGAACAGCGGCTTGCCGGCGGCGATGACCTTCTCGAGCAGCGGCAGCAGGTCGGAGACGGCGCCGATCTTCCCCTGGTGGAGCAGGATGTAGGGGTCGTCGAGCACGGCCTCCATCCGCTCGGGGTCGCTGACGAAGTAGGCCGAGATGTAGCCCTTGTCGAACTGCATCCCCTCGGTGAACTCGAGCTCGGTGCCCATGGTGTTGGACTCCTCGACCGTGATCACGCCGTCCTTGCCGACCTTGTCGAAGGACTGGGCGAGCAGGTCGCCGATGAGGGCGTCGCGGCTGGAGATCGTGGCCACGGACGCCATGTCCTCCTTGGTCTCGACCTCGCGGGCAGCCTCCTTGAGCGCCTCTCCGACGGCCTCGGCGGCGGCATCCATGCCGCGCTTGAGGCCCATCGGGTTGGCGCCGGCGGCCACTGCGCGCAGCCCTTCGTGGACCATCGCCTGGGCGAGCACCGTCGCGGTCGTCGTACCGTCACCGGCGACGTCGTTGGTCTTGGTGGCGACTTCCTTGGTCAGCTGGGCGCCGAGGTTCTCGAACGGGTCGTCGAGCTCGATCTCACGCGCGACGGTCACGCCGTCGTTGGTGATCGTGGGTGCTCCCCACTTCTTGTCGAGGACGACGTAGCGGCCCTTGGGGCCGAGGGTGACCTTGACGGTGTTGGCGAGCGCGTCGACGCCGCGCTCGAGCGCGCGGCGGGCGTTCTCGTCGAACTCCAGGATCTTGGGCATGTGTGGTTCTCCTTAGAAGCGTGTTCTCGGCGCTCGCTGCGCTCGCGACTCGATCACGAGGGCGGGCAGTAGTCAGATGGCCGGGACGGAGCTCCGCCCCGTCCCGGCCATCTGAACTTCAGGAAACGACTGCCAATACATCCCTCGCGCTGAGGATGAGGTAGTCCTCGCCGGCGTACTTGACCTCGGTGCCGCCGTACTTGCTGTAGATGACCTTGTCGCCGACGGCCACGTCGAGCGGGACGCGGTTGCCGTTGTCGTCGATCCGGCCCGGACCGATGGCCAGGACCTCGCCCTCCTGGGGCTTCTCCTTGGCGGTGTCCGGAATGACCAGCCCGGAAGCGGTGGTCTGCTCGGCGTCGAGCGGCTGCACGACGATCCGGTCCTCGAGCGGCTTGATGTTGACCGACACGTCAGATCAACCTCTACTTTCGTATCAGAACCAGTGGTGGAGCCCAGGGCTCCGGGACGTTGGTGCCTGCGGGAGACGTACGCCGTCGCGGGGGTCGTGCGTCTTCGCAAGCGCTGGCACCCTCAAGGTGAGAGTGCCAACGCCGACGCTAGCACTCGGCCCGATCGAGTGCCAGCGCGGGGCCCTGACAGGATCGGCCCGTGGACGTCGACGCCTTCCGGTGGCTGCTGACCGACGACGGCCAGGAGCTGCTCGCGGCGGCGACCACAGGCGCAGCGGGCGGAGAGCGACGAGCTCGCGGTGCAGTCAGAGCTCCGCCGACGTGCTGCCCCCGACCACGTCGCCGTGGCCCTCACGCAGGTCGAGCTGCGGCAGCGCGCCGAGACCAAGTTCGGCGAGCTCGCGGCACGGATGTACTTCACGCCCGACGGCCTGGAGCAGGCCACCCGACTATCCGTCGCGCGCCATCGGGCCGGGCGGCTGCAGGCCGCGTCGGCCGCGACCCTGATCGACCTGGGCTGCGGGATCGGCGGCGACCTCGTGGCCGCGTCGGCTGCCGGGATCACCGCCGCCGGCGTCGATCTCGATCCGGTCCGGGTCGCGATCGCGGAGGCCAACCTCGCGGCGCTGGGGCTCGCCGGGGCGGTGATGGTCGCCGACGCCACCACCGTCGACACCACCCCGTTCGATGCGGCGTTCGCCGATCCAGCACGCCGCTCGGGCCGCGGCCGCACCTTCAGCCCCGAGGGGTGGGAGCCACCGTGGTCGTTCGTCGAGGAGCTGCTGCGCCGCGACGCCTGCGTGAAGGTCGCCCCCGGCATCCCGCACGACCTGGTCCCGGACGGCGTCGAGGCAGAGTGGGTCAGCGACCACGGCGAGGTCAAGGAGGCCGCTCTCTGGTCGGGTCGGCTCGCGTCCGCCCGGCGACGCGCCACGGTGATCGGTCGCGGCGGCCTGGCGACCCTCACCGATGACGACGACCCTGGCGCCGGCGTACGCCCGGTGGGCGCCTTCCTCTACGAACCGGACGGCGCCGTGATCCGCGCCGGTCTGGTCACCGCCGTGGCGGCCGGGGTGGACGGCGGCCTGCTGGACCGCAAGATCGCCTACGTGACCGGCGACGGGTCGTTCCGGACGCCGTTCGCCCGCGGCTACCGCGTCCTCGAACGGCTCCCCTACCGCGAGAAGCCGCTCAAGGCCGCCCTGCGCGAGCGCGGCATCGGCACGCTGACGATCAAGAAGCGCGGCGTCTCCGTCGTCCCGGACGAGCTCCGGCAGCGGCTCGCCCTACGGGGCGATCGGACCGCGACCCTGGTGATGACCCGGGTGGACGGACACGGTGCTGCGCTCCTGGTCGAGCCGTTCTGAGCTGCGGCAGAATGGGTCGCATGGAGCGGCCCGAGGTGATGGCGTGGGTGGCGGCGTACGAGCAGGTGTGGCGGGAAGCTGACCTGGACGGCGTGGCCGCCCTGTTCAGCGAGGACGTGCACTACCTGACGTCGCCGTACGCGGAGCCGCTCGTGGGCCTCGATGCCGTGCGCGCGTCCTGGCTCGACGACGAGGGCCAGACGTTCACGGCGGCCGCTGAGCCGGTCGCCGTCGAGGGCAACTGGGCCGTGGTGCGGGTGCTGGTCAGGTACGGCGACCCGGTGCGCCAGGAGTACACCGATCTGTGGGTGCTCGAGTTCGCCGACGACGGCCGGGTGAGGCTCTTCGAGGAGTGGCCCTACTGGCCCGGCAAGACGGATGACGCCGGCACTGACACCGCCTGAGGGGTCACGCCATCGCCTCACGCTCGGCGCCGATCGTGGTGTCGTCGCCGTGTCCGGTGTGGACGACCGTCTCGTCGGGGAGGGCGAACAGCTGGGCCTTGATCGACTCGACGATCAGGTCGGCGTCGCTGAACGACCGTCCGGTGGCGCCCGGACCGCCCTGGAAGAGGGTGTCGCCGGTGAAGACGCAGTCGAGGTCGTGGACGTAGAGGCAGATCGCGCCCGGCGCGTGGCCCGGGGTGTGGAGCACCTTGAGGGCGGCGCCGCCCACCTTGACCGTCTGACCGTCCTCGAGGTCCGCGTCCCACAGGTGGTCGCTGTGGGTCAGCTCCCACAGCGGCCGGTCGTCGGGGTGGAGCAGGATCGGCGCGCTGGTGCGCTCCCGCAGCTCCGGCGCGACCCGGACGTGGTCGTCGTGGGCGTGGGTGCAGATGATCGCCTTGACCGCACGGCCGGCCACCACCTCGAGGATCGCGTCGACGTCGTGGGGCGCGTCGATGACGACGCACTCCTCGTCGTCGCCGACGACCCAGACGTTGTTGTCGACGTCGAACGTCTCGCCGTCGAGGGAGAACGTGCCGCTGACGACGGCATGGTCGACCCGGACACTCACAGGATCACGACCGAGCGGAGCACGTCGCCGGTGTGCATCCGGTCGAAGGCCGCCTCGACGTCGTCGAGCCCGATCTCCTCGCTGACGAACGCGTCCAGGTCGAGGCGACCCTGGCGGTAGAGGTCGACCAGCATCGGGAAGTCGCGGCTGGGCAGGCAGTCGCCGTACCAGCTGGACTTGAGGGCGCCGCCGCGGCCGAAGACGTCGATCAGCGGGATGTCGGGCACCTTCATGTCCGGGGTCGGTACGCCGACGAGGACGACCGTGCCCGCGAGGTCGCGGGCGTAGAAGGCCTGCTTCCAGGTCTCCGGTCGGCCGACCGCGTCGATCACGACGTCGGCGCCGTCGGACCCGTCGGCGCCGCAGATCTGCTTGATCGCCTCGACCGGGTCGGTGTCCTTGCTGTTGACGGTGTGGGTCGCACCCAGCCTCGTCGCCGTCTCCAGCTTCCGGTCGTCGATGTCGACCCCGATGATCGTGCCGGCCCCGGCCAGGGCGGCACCGGCCACCGCCGCCGACCCGACGCCACCGCAGCCGATGACGGCCACGGACTGCCCGCGCCGTACGCCGCCGGTGTTCATCGCCGCGCCCA
The DNA here is from genome assembly GCA_963804845.1 of uncultured Actinomycetota bacterium. GTDB lineage: Bacteria > Actinomycetota > Actinomycetes > Propionibacteriales > Nocardioidaceae > Nocardioides. The sequence continues at coordinate 463,384 of CAWDSA010000002.1, forward strand.
GCCCGGCCATGACGCCGCAGCCGAGCAGGCCGACGGCGGCCGCGCGCGCTTCCGGGTCGACCTTGGTGCACTGGCCGGCCGCCACCAGGGTCTTCTCGGCGAACGCGCCGATGCCGAGCGCCGGCGACAGCTCGGTGCCGTTCTCGAGCGTCATCTTCTGGGTGGCGTTGTGGGTCGCGAAGCAGTACCACGGCTCACCGCGGTTGCAGGCGCGGCAGTCGCCACAGACCGCGCGCCAGTTGAGGATCACGAAGTCGCCCGGCGCCACGCTCGCGACGTCGTCACCCACGGCCTCGACGATGCCGGCGGCCTCGTGGCCGAGCAGGAACGGGAACTCGTCGTTGATCCCGCCCTCGCGGTAGTGGAGGTCGGTGTGGCAGACCCCGCAGGCCTGCACCTTCACCAGCGCCTCCCCCGGCCCGGGATCGGGAACGTTGATGGTCTCGATGGTGACTGGGTCACCCTTGCGGTGGGCGACGACTGCTCTGACCTGATGCATGCGTGCGATGCAACCACAGCCGCGGTGAGGCCGTGTAGTCGGGAGCCAGACCACTAGCGCGCGATTTCCGGGCACCTGGTGACTGGGAATCGCGCGCTAGTCAACCGATGGCCCCGGATCAGGCGTGTCAACGGCGTGTGGGAGCTCCTCCTCTCCGGTCGTTCAGCCTGTCCGGGCGACGGGTCGTCGTCTCGGACCCGCACGGACGCGACTGGTGGGTGTCCCGTGCCTCGGATGGGCGCAGGCTCTGGCGGCTCGACCTCCCTGCTCGATCGGGCAGCCCCACACCAGTCTGGGAGGACGAGCGACACCTGCTCGCGACCGTCTCCTTGCGGGACCGCACCGCGATCCTCCGGTTCGGTCGCGGCGGCGTGGAACGCGCGACCTCCTTCAAACGGTACGACCCCAACCGCCCGGCGTACGTGCTCGCCACCCAGCCCTGATGTCGCGTGTGCCTGAGGACGCCCTCTAGGTAGTTATCAGGCACACGCCGCGTTCCGAGTGGCTCACCACACGCCGAGCAGGTCGCCGCCGATCCGGATGATGAAGGCGGAGACGACGACGATGAAGAAGATCCGGACGAAGCCGGAGCCGCGGGAGATCGCGACGCGGGCGCCGAGGTAGCCGCCGACGAGGTTGCAGGCGCCGAGGACCAGGCCGACCTTCCAGAGCACCGCGCCGGCGGGGATGAAGATCACGAGTGCGGCGAGGTTGGTCGTCCAGTTCGCCAGCCGCGCCTTGGCGCTGGCCTCGAGGAACGAGTAGCCGAGCAGCCCGACGAGGGTGAAGACGAAGAAGCTGCCGGTGCCGGGGCCGAGCGCGCCGTCGTAGAAGCCGATCACGAGACCGGTCACCATCGCCGCCGCAACGTGCTGGTGGCCGGAGAAGCGCAGCACGGTCGCCTCGCCGAGCTTCGGCTTGAACACGACGTAGCCGCCGACCACGATCAGCGCCACGAGCACGATCGGCTCGAACGCCTCCCTGGGGATCCGCGTCGCGACCAGCGCGCCGCCCATCGACCCGACGAAGGCGAAGGCCATCAGCGGCAGGAAGGTGCGGGGATCCGGGCGGACCCGGCGGTAGTACGTCGCGCTGCTGACGCTCGTGCCGCAGATCGAGGAGAGCTTGTTGGTGGCCAGGATCTGCACCGGGCTGGCGTTCGGCAGGCCGAGCAGCAGTGCCGGCAGCTGGATCAGCCCGCCGCCCCCGACGACCGCGTCCACGAACCCCGCCGACAGCCCCGCGAGGGCGAGCAGCAGCAGCACCGTCAGGGAGGGGTCGGACACCGGCCGATCGTACGGCGAGGTCCGAAGACCCCACGGTTCGGGACCTACGCCCCTGACCCGGCGTCGCGGGTACGAGCAGGATCGACGTGGACGAGGAATCTGCCTGACCCAACCGCCGTGGAGGTGCCTGATGCCCGACAGCCGTGACCTGAGCACCAGCGAGTGCGAGGCCCTGCTCCGCGCCGGGGTGGCCGGACGGGTGGCCCTCGCGACGCCCAACGGGCCGCACATCATCCCGGTCAACTACTCGATCGTCGACGGCGCCGTGGTGATCCGCACCTCGCCGTACAGCGTGCTCGGCACCTACGGGCGCGACACGACCCTGGCCTTCGAGGTCGACCAGCTCGACCCGGCGCGACATCGCGGATGGAGCGTGGTCGCGCGTGGCCGTGCGGAGGCGGTGCACGACATCGACGAGATCGAGCGCATCCGGCGGGTGTGCGACCCCCAACCGTGGGCCTCGGGAGCCCGATCACTCTTCGTGCGGCTCCACTGGGTCGAGCTGAGCGGCCGCCAGCTCGGTGACGGCTGGGACCCGATGCGCGAGCTCACGGTCCACCACGCGATCTGACACGACCGGGCACACTGGCCCCGTGACCTCCGAGCCCAGCGCCGCTCTCCCCCCCGCAGCCCAGGCGCTGCTGGAGGCGGTCACGGCGATCTCCTCCGACCTCGACCAGCGCAGCGTGCTCGCGCGCATCGTCGAGGCGGCCACCACCCTCACCGACGCCCGGTACGGCGCGCTCGGCGTCATCGGGGCCGACGGCACCCTCGTCGAGTTCATCACCACGGGCATCGACGAGGACGTACGACAGCAGATCGGCGACCTGCCACGCGGTGGCGGCATCCTCGGCCTGCTGATCCGTGAACCGCAGGCGATCCGGCTGGGCGACCTGAGCGCCCACCCCTCGTCCGTGGGGTTCCCGGACCACCACCCGCCGATGTCGTCCTTCCTGGGCGTCCCGGTCCGGATCCGCGGCACCGTCTTCGGCAACCTCTACCTCACCGAGAAGCGGGACGGCGGCGAGTTCACCGAGCAGGACGAGCTGCTGGTCGGAGCGCTCGCCCGGACGGCCGGATTCGTGGTCGAGAACGCCCGCGCGTACGGGCTCAGCGAGCGGCGTCGGCAGTGGCTCGAAGCCTCCGCCGACGTGGCCGAGGCCCTCCAGCCGCCGGTGCAGCTCGACCGCGGACTACGGCGGATCACAGACACCGCGCGCAGCGTCTCGGGCGCCCGGGCTGCTGCGGTGCTCACCTCCGGCGAGGCCCGCACCATCGCCTGCGACCCGGCCGACGAGGCCGTGGTGGCGGCCCTGCTCGACTCGTTGACCGACGACCCCGCCCTGACCACGCCGAGGCCCGACCCCGTGTCCCTCAGCCGGGACGGTCTCGAGGTCGTCGTGATCTCGCTGCGGGCTCACCTCGCCCCGGCCAGCGCGCTGGTCGCGGTGTTCGACCAAGGGGAGCGAGATGCGGAGGAGCGCGAGCTGCTGGCCTCGTTCGCCGACCAGGCCGCCCTGGCGCTCGACCGCGCCCAGGCGGTGACCGACCGCCAGGAGCTGGCCGTCATCTCCGACCGGGAGCGGATCGCGCGTGACCTGCACGACGTGGTGATCCAGCGCCTGTTCGCCACCGGGCTCCAGCTCCAGGGCATCGCCCAGGTGGCCGGCCAGGACTCCTCCGTCGCGGCACGCCTCGACGCCGCGGTGACCGCCCTCGACGACACGATCGCCGCCATCCGCGGCACGATCTTCGAGCTCCAGCACCGGCAGGGCTCGTCGCTGCGGGCGGAGATCCGCACGCTGGTGCGGGAGTACGTTCCGGTCCTGGGCTTCTCGCCCACGGTCCGGACCACCGGTCCCCTCGACACGGCCGTGCCCGCCCGGATCCGGGAGCACCTGTTGCCGGTCCTGCGCGAGGCGGTCTCGAACGTCGCGCGGCACGCGCTCGCGGAGAACGCCGACATCGGCGTGGTGGTGTCCGGCACCGACCTACGACTCGTCGTGGCCGACGACGGAATCGGTCTCGGCGAGGACGTCACCGAGAGCGGGCTGCGCAACGCCCGTCGCCGAGCCGCCGACCTCGGGGGCCGGCTCGACCTCACCGCCAACGAACCGCGGGGCACGGTACTCACCTGGCAGGTCCCGCTCGGCTGAGACCACGACAACCCGCCCGGGGGGACCGGGCGGGTCTGCGTGTCGTGGAACGGTCAGCGGAGGACCGGGTACCGCTCCACGAGGGGGATCCGGCGCCAGGTGCGGCCCAGACCCCAGGTCGTGCCGGCCGCTCCGAGGACGAGAACTGCCATCACGATGATGCCGACGAGGTGGTCGTCGACGACCGGGTTGTTCTCCAGCGGCAGCGACGCGGCGTACATCAAGGCGTACATCAGGGCGCCGGCGGCGGTGCCGAGCCGCATGGCCACACCGGCCAGCAGCGAGACGCCGATGCCGAGCAGGCCGAGCATGAACAGCCAGTCGACGACGACGTTCCCGGCCATGCCGTTGAAGAACTCCTTGAACGGGTTGTTCTCGGGAACTCCGAAGGCCAGGAAGCCCTCGGTCGGGCTGGCGCCGTTGATCCAGGCGGCCGGCCCGAACCGGTCCAGGACCCCGGCCTCGTCATAGCCGGTGTGGAAGCCCAGCGCGAACGTCTTGTCGAGGAAGGCCCACAGGAACGTCACGCCGAAGGCGATCCGCAACGCGGCCAGTGCCTGGCGGAACCGCGGGCTGTAGGTGGAATCGGCGGCGACGGTCTCGACGCCCTCTGTCTGCCGTTGGTGGGTGACAGTCATGGTGACGACCTCCTGATCGATGACGGTTTCTCCGTCACCTCAAGAGTCGTCCCATGCCGGGCCGCGGGGCAGTGCTGATGGTCCCCCCTGCGCCGCCAATGGTCCCTAGTCGACAGGACCTTCCTTGCCGAGGAGTCGCGACGCCAGGACGGCCGCCTGGGTCCGCCGCTCCAGCCCGAGCTTCGCCAGGATGCTCGACACGTAGTTCTTCACCGTCTTCTCGGCGAGGAACATCCGCTCCCCGATCTGCCGGTTGGTGAGGCCCTCGGCGATCAGGGCGAGCAGCTTGAGCTCCTGCTCGGTGAGCTCGGCCAGCTCGGGAGCCGTCGCGGGACCGTTGCGGACGCGCTCCAGCACCTTCGCCGTCAGCGCCGGGTCGATCAGCGAGCGCCCTGCGGCGACGTGGCGGACCGCGGTGACCAGGTCGCTGCTGCGGATCTCCTTCAGCACGTAGCCGCTGGCGCCGGCCATGATCGCGGCGAACAGGGCCTCGTCGTCGTCGTACGACGTCAGGATCAGGGCCCGGATCGAGTCGTCGACCGAGCGGACCGCGCGGCACACCTCGATCCCCGACCCGTCCGGCAGCCGGGCGTCGAGCACCGCGACGTCCGGTTTCAGCGCCGGGATGCGCGCGATGGCCTCGATCGCCGACCCGGACTCACCGACCACCTGGATGTCGTCGCTGCGTTCCAGCAGGAACCGCAACCCCTCGCGCACCACGTCGTGGTCGTCGAGCAGGTAGACCGTGATCGGGTCGCCGGGCATGTGGCCTTTCTACACGCCTAGAGTCGGCTGGCGTGCGCATCGTCTCGCTGCTCCCCTCCACCACCGAGATCCTGTTCGCGATCGGCGCCGGCGACGACGTGGTCGGCGTGACGTTCGAGTGCGACTACCCCGTCGAGGCCCGGACCCGCACCATCGTGTCGACGTCGGCGATGCCGGAGGGGCTGACGCCGGCCGAGATCGACGCGTTCGTCGCCGACGCGATGAGGGCGGGCGAGGATCTCTACCACCTGTCCGAGGACGCGCTGGCCGACCTCGACGCCGACCTCGTCGTCACCCAGGACCTCTGCGCGGTGTGCGCGGTCGACGTGTCGGTCGTCGACGACGCGCTCGCGCACCTGGGATGCACGGCGGAGGTGCTGACCATCGACCCCCACACCCTCGACGAGGTGTTCGCCTCGATCGAGACCCTCGGCAAGGCGACCGGCCGCGAGCAGCGAGGCGGCGGCGCTGGTCGCGTCACAGCGTGACGCGGCTCGCGGCGGTCAGTGGATCGCGTCGCCGGTCGCGCCCGGCCGCGGGTGATGCTGCTGGAGTGGACCGACCCGCCGTTCGCGCCCGGTCACTGGGTCCCCGAGATGATCGAGGCCGCCGGCGGCGAGCCGCTGCTGGGGACGGCCGGCGCGAAGTCCGAACGGGTCACGTGGGACGCCGTCCACGCGGCGTCACCCGAGGTCGTGGTCGTCGCGCCGTGCGGCTACGACCGGGCGGGCTCGCAGTCCCTGGCCGACGCGCTGGTCGCCTCAGGCCGGTTGCCGGCCGGCGTACCTGTGCATGCGGTCGACGCGAACGCGTCGTGGGCCCGGCCCGGCACCCGCCTGGTCGACGGGATCGAGGAGCTCGCGGAGCTGCTCCACCCCGCGTGAGGTCACCCCACCCAGAAGCCGCGGTCGCCGCCCCAGCTGCCGAAGTGGTCGCGGTACGACGACGCGGGTGACCGGTCGCCGAGGTAGGAACCGACCACGGCCGCGCCCAGGTCGTCGAGCTCGGGTGACACGACCCGGCCGTCGACGCGGCGGGCCATCGACTCGATGAACCGCGCCAGCCCCGGGTCCTCGCCGAGCCGGAAGAACGTGGTCTGCGCGCCCAGACGTGCCGCGGTGTCGAGCTCACGCACGGCGTGGGCGATCGTCAGCGGGTGGGGCGGGTAGGCGAAGTAGACCTCGCCGTCCGGCTCGAGGTGGGAGGTCGGCTCGCCGTCGGTGACGACGAGCAGCACCGGTTGCGCGTTGGCGTGCTTGCGGAAGTGGCGGTTGGCGAGCAGCAGCCCGTGGTGGAGGTTGGTGCCCTTGTCCCACAGCGCGTCGAGCGCGGTCAGCTGCTCGATCTCCATGACCTGCGCGGCACGGCCGAAGGAGATCAGCTGGAGGTGGTCGCCGCGGAACCGGGTGCGGATCAGCGTGTGGAGCGCCAGCGCGGTCCGCTTCATCGGCACCCAGCGGCCGTCCATCGCCATCGAGAAGGACGTGTCGACCAGCAGCGCCACGGCCGCCTGGGTGCGGGCCTCGGTCTCGTGCACCTCGACGTCGCCGATCTCGATCAACCGGCCCGAGGACGGGTCGGTCGCGCGACGCCGTACGCCGTTGAGGACGGTGCGGGGCAGGTCCCACGGCTCGGTGTCGCCGAACTGCCACTCGCGGGTCGCGCCGGACTGCTCGCCCAGGGCGCCGGCCGCGCGCAGGTCGCGCTGACCCTGCCGCCCCGACATCCGCTGGGCGACGTCGCGCAGCAGCGACTTGCCGAGCAGCCGCATCGCCTGCGGGCTGAGCCGGTACTGACCGTCGGAGCCACGCTTGAGGTAGCCGCTGTCGCGCAGCGCCTGCTCGAGCCGCTGCAGCGCGCGGGCGTCGACGGCCGCCTGGTCGCCGAGCTGCCGGGCGAGCTGGTCGAGGTCGACGTCGTCGAGCCGGGCACCGGCGTAGGACTGGGACAGCTGGTCGGCGAGCTGGTCGAGCTCGGCGAGGTCCTGGAGCGCGCCGGTGCCGTCGCCCAGCCCGAGCCCCTCCCCGCCCTCGAACCGCTCGGAGCCCTCCCAGTCCTCACCGGGCCGCAGCGCCTGGAGGTTGCCGTCCATCCGCGCCAGCTGCTCCATCAGCGCCGGTGACCCGAACGCCTGCTGCGAGAGCTGCATGAGCTGCTCGCGCTGCTCGGGCGACATCGAGTTGAGCATCCGCTGCGCGGCCGCCGACCGCTGGGCGAGGACGTCGAGCAGCTCATCGAGGTTCTGCGGGTTCTCGGGGAAGAACTGGCCGTGCTCGGCCATGAACTCCTCGAAGTCCTCCTGGGTGTCGATGCCCTGGCGCCGCTTCTCCAGCAGCTCGTTGAGGGCGCCGAGCATCTCGTTGACCGCGGCGCGGTCCTCGTCGGTGGCGTTCTCGAGCGCCTGCTTCATGCCCGCGAAGCGCTGGTCGAGCAGCTCGCGGCCGAGCAGGTCCTTGATCTGCTCGTAGGCCTCACGCGCCTCGCGGCTCTGCCAGTCGTACGACGCCAGCTCGGTCACAGCCGCCGCCGTGTTCGGTGACAGGTTCTCCAGCTGCATCTCCCGGAACGCGCGGTCGGCGTCGTCCATCTGCACGTCACGGGCCAGCTGCCCGCGCTCCTCCAGCAGCGCCCGGTCGAGCAGCTCGCGGACCTCCTGGAGGGTGCCGTCGAGGTTGTGGCGACGCAGCAGCTCGCGGCGCCGCTCGGCGACGCGACGGGCCAGCTCGTCGACGCCCGTGCGGTCGCGGTCGCCGCGGCGGAGGTACTCGCGCATCGCCCGCTCGGGGCTGTAGCCGGCCATGACGTCCTGGCCGATCGCGTCGAGCGCCTCGGCGAGATCGACCGGCGGGGCGAGCGGATCGCCGCCGTCGTACTGGCGGTAGCGGCTCATCTGCGCCGCACCTCCCCGCCGGCGCGGATCGCTCGTGGGATCTCTGCGACCGCGTCGACCCGCGCGAGCAGCCGGTCGCGCTCGGCCGCCGTGGGACCGTCGACCTCGACGTCGTAGCCGATGCCGGTGGAGGTCCACGCGTCGTCGTCGAAGCCACCGGTAGCAGCGACCCGGACACCTCGGACGACGATTCCCAGCTCGCGAGCCTCCCGGTAGGTGTCGTTGAGGACGCACCCGGCGACCGCGAGGTGGAGCAGGTGGGCGCCGGTGAAGTCGGCCTCGACAGCCACGCCCTCGTCGGTCCACGCGTGCGGCATGGTCGTGCCCGTCGCCTCGCAGCGTGCCCGCTGACACCGTGACCCGGAAGTCGCTCATCGCAGGATCTTCCGCATCCAGATGTCGTCGGGGAACGGAGGTTGCGGGACCCGCTCGACCTCCGTGAAGCCACGGGTGCGGTAGAACGCCCCGGCTGGCTCGTTGCCGTCCACGTGCTCCAGCCACAGCACGTCTCCCTCGACCAGCGCCTCGACGGCAGCGAGCAGCCGGCCGCCGAGGCCACGGCCCTGGTGGTCGGGGTGCACGTAGAGCTTCCACATCACCTCGCGGTCGTCGCGTCGCCCGAGGTTGGCGACCCCCACGACCCGGCCGTCGACGTCGGCCACGACGTGCGGGATCGCTGCGAGCGATGCGGCAAGGCGGTCGTGCTGCCACCAGTGCTCCAGCATGTACGCCGGGTAGTCGGCGTCGACCGGGCCGTAGGTCGGCGGGACGACGGCCCGGCCGAGCGCGACGAGTCCGGCCGCATCGCCGGGGACACCCGGCCGCAGCAGCACAGCGGGCAGGGTCTCAGCCATAGACGGTCTCGGTCCCGTCGGAGTCCTTGCCGATCTTGCGGGCGAGATAGAGGCCCTCGAAGGCCAGCTCGATCGCGGACGCTCGAGTGCCGTCGTCGTCGGCGTCGAGCCGGTCGCAGATCTCGTCGTACAGCTCCGACTCACCGAGCACCGGCAGGCCGGCGAGGAAGTCACGGGCGGTGACCTGGGCGCCCGTGGTGACCATCCGCCCCTCCTCCATGGCCTCGACCAGGATGGCGAAGTCGATGCCACGCAGCCGGGCGCGGACCGTCTCGGCGGTGGCGGTGCGGAGCAGGTGGGTCAGCACCTCACGCTCGCGCCCCTCCTCGCCGGACTCGAACTCGATCTTCCCGCCGAGGACGTCGACGGCGGTCTCGAGGTCGACGACGCGGGCGACGGGATGCTCCTCGCCCTGACGGGTCGCGCGGTGGAGCGCGGCGGCGGCGATCGTCTCCGCACCGGCGATCGCGAACCGGGCGGAGACACCGGAACGCTGGTCGACGCTGGAGGACTGGCGCAGGTTGCGGGTGAAGCGGGCGAGCGTCTCGACGAGGTGGTCGGGCACGTCGGCGACGAGGTGGGCCTCCTGCCGGACCACCGCGACCTCGTCGTCGAGCTCGCGCGGGTAGTGGGTGCGGATCTCCGCGCCGAACCGGTCCTTGAGCGGGGTGATGATCCGGCCGCGGTTGGTGTAGTCCTCGGGGTTGGCGCTCGCCACGACGAGGACGTCGAGCGGCAGCCGCATCACGTAGCCGCGGATCTGGATGTCGCGCTCCTCCATCACGTTGAGCATCGCGACCTGGATCCGCTCCGCGAGGTCGGGCAGCTCGTTGATCGCGACGATGCCGCGGTGGCTGCGCGGGATCAGCCCGAAGTGGATCGTCTCCGGGTCGCCGAGGTGGCGACCCTCCGCGACCTTCATCGGGTCGACGTCGCCGATCAGGTCGGCCACGGACGTGTCCGGGGTGGCCAGCTTCTCGGCGTACCGATCGTCACGGTGACGCCACGAGACCGGCAACGCGTCGCCCAGCTCCACGGCACGACGACGTGAGCCGGTGGTGATCGGGTCGAAGGGGTGCTCACCCAGCTCGGAGCCGGCGATCACGGGGGTCCACTCGTCGAGGAGCCCGACCAGCGACCGCAGCAGCCGGGTCTTGCCCTGGCCACGCTCGCCGAGCAGCACGATGTCGTGGCCCGCGAGCAGGGCACGCTCCACCTGCGGGATGACGGTCTCGTCGAAGCCGTGCAGGCCGGGCCAGGGGTCTCCGCCGTCGGCGAGGTGGGTGAGCAGGTTGTGGCGGATCTCCTCGCGCAGCGGCCGGTGCAGATGGCCGCTCGCGCGCAGCTCGCCGAGGGTCTCGATCGTGGGAGCGCTGGTCACCCGTTCACGGTAGTCCCGCGCCCAAGTGCTGGTCAGCGGTCAGGCGGTACGGCGCCGGCGACCGGCCAGGAGGAGCAGGCTGGCGCCGAGCGAGAGCAGCACGGCGGCGAGGAATGCGACGGTGCCGGGGCTGCGGGGCTCGCCCGTTCCGTCGGTCGCACCCGCGTCGACCACGGTCGGGACGCAGGACGGCTCACCGGCGACGGTGACGACGACATCGCGTCGGCACTGGTCGTCGCTTCCCGGCTCACCTTCTTCGTCGTCCTCGCCGTCCTCGCCCTGCTCGCCGCACACGTCGACCTGACCGCTGTCGCCGACCTGCGACAGGGTCAGCACGAAGTCGACGGACGCGGCCTGCCCCATGCCTTGCTGGCCCGCGAGGTCGGCGACGGCGAGTGAGAGGTCCACGGCCTGGACGTCACCCGGGGCGATCGTCGGGCCGGTCGTGACGAGGTCGCAGCCGTCGCTACCGGCGCCCGGCAGAGCTGCCGGTCGCCTTCGCTCCCTCGATGTCGACGTCGAACCTCAGCGCATTCTCGAAGCCGCTGGACGCTCCGTGGTTGACCACCGCGAGGGTTGCGCGGGCGGTGTCGTTCGAGTTGTTCTTCACGTAGAACGTGTTGTGAGCGCGGTCGTGCGGGACGAACGGCCCTTCGCCCTTGAACAACGGGGTCGACAGGTGGTCGCGGAACGGCCCGTCGGCGCTGTTGCTGACCAGGAGATTCTTCGCCACGGCCTGCGACGGCGACACGAGGGGGAGCACCACCGCGGTGAGGGCGAGCGGCACCACGGCGAGAGCGACGACGAAGCGCTTCACATTCATGCCGCGACCTCGCTCTCGTGGACCTCGGGCGCGCGGCTGCGCCTGCTCTGGCCCACGAAACCGGCGACGAGGTGGTAGCCGCCGTAGAGCAACAGCCCGACCGCTACGAGGTCGAGGAGATCGCGCACCCAGGACCCAGCCAGCCACACCGAGACGTAGCCCACGGCCGGGACGGAGTACCACACCTCTCCCTTGACCTGGTCGGGAGTGACCGGGGAGAGGTCTGGCACGTCGTTGTTGTCACCCTGGGTGACGAACGATCGGCCTTCGCTGCCGTAGGCGATCTCCACGATGCGGTGGGTGGTCAGCTGGGGGTCGTCGGAGACCGGCTGAAAGGTGATGGCGTCGCCGACCTTGAGGTCGTCGGGGTCGACCTGACGCACGATCACGACGTCACCGACGTCGTACGTGGGCTCCATCGAGCCGCTGAGGACGGTCAGCGGCATGGACGCCCGTGGCCTTGGGCACCACGATCAGGGCGAGCGCACCGGCGATCACGGCGGCCAGGAGGAACCAGCTGAAGACCTTGGTGACGAACTGGCGCCGGGGGGACGGCGGGCGTCGAGTCGTGTTGTTGGTCATGGCGTCACGGGCAATCGATCTTGCCGTTGCCGGCTTGAGTCATGCGGAGGTTGCTGCTCCAGGCTGACGAGCCGAAGGCATTGGTGGCCCTGACGCGAGCGTAGGTGGGCGAGTAGAGCAAGTCGGTGACGACGTAGGGGGAATCCACGTCGCCGATGTCCGTCCACGAGGAAGAACCGTTCGGCGAGATCTGAGCGGTAGTACGTCGTGCCCGGCACTTCGGTCCACGAGACCCGGGCGTCGCTGCCGATCTCCACACAGGTGAGGACCGGAGTCGGCGGCGTGGGCGCGAGGACGGTGACCGGGACGGTCACGGTCTGCGAGCTGTTCCAGCCCTGCGGGTTTCCGTTGCGCATCTGCTGGCCGCTGAGGGTGACGGTCACGGTGGCGGCGGTGGCAGTGGTGCCGGCGGTTGCGCTCACGTTGACGCAGAAGACGAAGTTCTGCCCGGCGGTGGTCGAGACCGGCCCCTGGGCGGTGCCGGTGCAGGTGCCGCCGGAGTTCGTCGTGGTCAAGGACGCGGTCACGCCGGTGGCGGATCCCGGCGTGGTGGAGACCGAGACGGTGGGGGTGATCCGCTGCACCAGGTTCTTGGCGGCTGCCGGGGAACTGTTGGTGGCGGTGACCTTCGTGGTGGCCGTGAGGCCCTTGGTGACGCTCAAGCTGGTCGGTGCCGCGACACCGGTCCGGGTCATCTCGCCGGAGCCGACCGCGTGGGTCGGCAGGTTCACCTGGTCCACCCAGGACGCGCGCGTCGACCCCGTGGTGGCGCCCCCGACGAGGAGGGCGCCGACCACGGCGACGATGAGCGGGATCCGGTGATTCATGACCAGGTGAGCTTCGGCGGGGTCAGCTGGTCTGGGCGATGGTGAACGCGGCCGCCGGGAGGGTGGCGGTGTCGTTCTGGTCGACCTGACCGGTGGTGCCGGCCGGCAGCGTGTACGTCACGACGGCGGTCAGCGTGGCGGTGTTGAACGGCGCGGCGAACGTGAAGCTGGTCGCTCCCGGGCCGGTCGGGACGATGGTGCCGCTGTTGGACGTGACGGCCACCGTGTTGACGAGAGCGTTGCTGAACGTGCTGGTCAGCGACGGCTTCACGTAGGCGATGGTGCCCTTGAGGTTCTTGCCGGTGCCCTTGACCGTGAAGGTCTGGGTGTAGGTCACGGTGTCACCCGGGACCATCTTGTCGCTGGCGGTCCAGTCGTTGGCCGCCGCGGAGTTGGCGTCGTCGTAGACGCCGGCCGAGGTGGCGATGTCGAGCTCGCCCGACGCAACGCCGTTGGAGGCCAGGTTCTCGCTGTCACTCCAGAGGGCGTAGGTGCCGAAGCCACCCATGAGAAGCGCAACGCCGGTGGCGCCTGCGATGGAGCCCTTGATCATCTTGTTGTTCATTGCCGGATCCTTTTCGGGGGGCCGCAACCCCCCTTGCTGGGAGCTGCGAGATGACATGAACGTAGGGTCGGGTCCCCGCCGTGTTCCCCGGCTTGGTCGACCCGTGGCCCAGAAGTGGCGGGAGTGTGAATGCGGTGTTACCTAGGTAACGAATTCACCCATCCGGGTAACAGATGGCATCCTCCGAACGGCTGAAATCCACGCAGCCCCCGGGCCATGTCTGTTGCGGGCGACTAGGCCCCCCGGCCGCGACGAACGGTCAGCCGCGGGCCAGGAAGGCGAGCAGGTCCTGCCGGGTGAGCACGCCGATCGGCTTGCCGTCCTCCTGGACCAGCACCGCGTCCGCGGCCTCCAGCAGCGACACGGCAGCCCGCGCCGGCTCGGTCGAGCCGATGGTCGGCAGTGCCGCCGACATGTGGTCCTCGACCTGGTCGGTCAGCCGGGCGTGGCCCGCGAACAGCGCGTCGAGCAGGGTCCGCTCGGAGACGGAGCCGGCGACCTCGGCGGCCACGATCGGGGGCTCGGCGCGGACGACGGGCATCTGTGAGACGCCGTACTCCTGGAGGATGTGGACGGCCTCCGCGATGGTCTCGCCCGGGTGGGTGTGGACGAGGTCGGGCAGCCGGCCGTCCTTGCCGCGCAGCACCTCGCCGACGGTCTGGTCCTGCTGGCCGTCGCCGTCGCCCGTCGGGAAGCCGTACTGACCCAGCCACTCGTCGTTGAAGACCTTGGTGAGGTAACCGCGGCCCGAGTCGGGGAGCAGCACGACGATCACGGCGTCGGTGCGTCCCTCCGCGGAGAGCTCCTCGGCGAGCTGCTTCGCCGCATACGCCGCCATGCCCGACGAGCCGCCGACGAGGAGTGCCTGCTCGCGGGCCAGCCGCCGGGTGAAGGCGAACGAGTCGGCGTCCGAGACCTCGATGATCCGGTCGGCGATGTCGCGGTCGTAGGTCTCCGGCCAGAAGTCCTCGCCCACCCCCTCGACCAGGTAGGGCCGGCCCGTGCCACCGGAGTAGACCGAGCCGGCCGGGTCGGCGCCGATGACCTGGACGTCCTGGTTCTTGCTCCTTGAGGTAGCGACCGATGCCGCTGATGGTGCCGCCGGTGCCGACGCCCGCCACGAAGTGGGTGATCTTGCCGTCGGTCTGCTCCCAGATCTCGGGCCCGGTCGTCTCGTAGTGCGAGCGCGGGTTCTGGGGGTTGGAGTACTGGTCGGGCTTCCAGGCCCCCGGCTCCGACGCGAGCCGGTCGCTCACGTTGTAGTAGGAGTCGGGGTGCTCGGGAGCCACCGCGGTCGGGCAGACGACCACCTCCGCGCCGTAGGCCTTGAGCACGTTGCGCTTGTCCTCGCTGACCTTGTCGGGGCAGACGAAGACGCAGCGGTAGCCCTTCTCCTGGGCCACCATCGCCAGCCCGACGCCGGTGTTGCCGGAGGTCGGCTCCACGATCGTGCCGCCCGGCTGCAGCTCGCCGGACTCCTCGGCAGCCTCGATCATCCGGGTGGCGATCCGGTCCTTCACCGAGCCGCCCGGGTTGAGGTACTCGATCTTCGCCAGCACCAGCGGCCCGTCCTGGCCCAGCGTCCGGTGCCGGATCGAGCGCGCGATGGAGCCGGAGGAGGGGCGTGTTGCCGATGAGGTCCAGGAGGGAGTCGACGTACTGCATCCCGCCAATCTAGAGCCCGGAACCCGCCACGGAGCAAACGCCGGCGCCCGTACTGTTGAGGCGTGGGGAAAGCTGCTGCCGCTCGCAAGCTGGCCGCTGCCGCTGCGTACGGCGGAGGCGGTGTGTCGGTGCTGGGCGCATCCCTCTATGGCGTGCTGCGGCTCGAGGCGGCACTCGCGCGCAAGGCGATCGGCGAGCCCCGCCAGACCCCGCCGCCCGACGCCACCGGGTGGTACGGGCGCGGCCGACCCGGGCCGGCGCTCAAGGTCGCGCTGCTCGGTGACTCGGGCGCCGCCGGCTACGGCGTCGACCGGGTGGAGGAGACGCCCGGTGCCCACCTCGGCAGCGGCCTCGCGTCGCTCGCCGACCGCCGGGTCCACCTGCGCGAGTTCGCCGCGGTCGGCGCGCAGTCGCGCGACCTGGCCGGGCAGGTCGACCGCGCACTGAAGACCGACCCCCACCTGGCCGTCGTCCTGATCGGCGTCAACGACATCACGCACTCGGTGCTGCCGGCGACGTCGGTGCGGAACCTCGCCGACGCCGTCCACCGACTGCGGGACGCCGACGTCGAGGTCCTGGTGGGCACGTGCCCCGACCTCGGCACCGTCCGGCCGATCCCGCCGCCGCTCAAGCAGGTCGGCCGGGCCTGGTCGCGGCGGCTGGCCGCCGCTCAGTCGATCGCGGTCGTCGAGCAGGGCGGCCGCACCGTCTCGCTCGGCACCATCCTCGGCCCGGAGTTCGACGCCGCCCCGGCCGTGCTCTTCGGACCGGACCGCTTCCACCCCTCCGCCGCGGGCTATCGAGCGCTGGCCGACGTGCTGCTCCCCTCGGCCCTGGCCGCGCTGGGCCACGGTCCGGACGCCGCGGAGCGGCCCGAGGCCGGCCGCGGTGAGGGGCTGCGGCCGGTCGCCGCCGCCGCGATCGAGGCCGCGAACACGCCCGGCACCGAGCTCGACGGCACCGAGGTCGGTGGCTCGCGGCGCGGCGTACGCGGTCTGTGGGTCGAGCTGCGGCACCGCCGCCGGCACCCCGCCACGGATGCAGAAGCCCCGGCCCCGGCCGAAGCCGGGACCGGGGCCACCGAGAGCTGACTAGTCCGAGCTGAAGATGGCCAGGATGCGCAGCAGGTTGGTGTAGATCCAGACCAGGCTCACGGTCAACGCGAACGCGGCACGCCACGACTCACGCTCGTCGATGCCGGCCGCGATCCCCTGCTCGACGAAGTCGAAGTCGAGGATCAGCATGAAGACACCGAGCACGAGACCGGCGATGGAGAACAGCAGGCCAGCGCCGCCGAAGCCGAGGACGCCGATGCCGGTGCCGAACATCCGGAGCACCACCTCGAGCAGAGCCGAGGCCGACCATGCCGAACATGGCGGCGACACGAAGGTGCGGAACTTTTGGTCCGACCTTGATGTCGAGGAACTTGTAGGCGGCGAGCGTGCCCGCAAACGCAGCGAAGGTGCCGACCACGGCCTGCAGCACGATGTTGTTTCGCCGAGCCCTGCTCGTTGACGAACATCGCGTCGATGAGCTTGCTGAACGCGCCGAGCGCGACGCCCTCGAGGGCGGCGAACGCCATCACCAGCGGCGGGCTGATCACGCGCTTGAAGGAGTTGACCATCGACAGCCCGAAGGCGCCCAGCGAGCCCACCATCAGCGCCAGGTACAGGCCGCCGAGGTTGTCCTCGCTGGTGCGGATGTCACCCGTCATGTACCAGGTGATCGCGGCCGTCACGATGACGATCGCGAGCGAGATGCCGGTCTTCTGGACGACCGAGTCGATGGTCATCCGCTCGCCGGAGCGAGTCGGTGCCTGCGGGTCGGCGTAGCCGGTCGGGGTCTGCCCGTAGCCCTCGTACCCGGCGCCGTTGGCCGGGTAGGTCTGGTTGCCGTAGGCGTTGGTCCCCTGCCCGGTGGACTTGCCGTTGAACGCATCCGAGTTTCGGAACACGGGGTTGTTGCTCTGCATGGTCTCCTCCTTGGAGGCCTGGCGGCCATCGATCTGATGGTCCCCTCGTCGACTCAGTCTAGTTCGCCGACACTTTCACAACGACAGGGCGAGCGCCCCTGTTCCGCGCGGGACGGCGAATTTCACGTTCTCTCAGGTGCCCCCGGTGGGGGTCGAACCCACACTGGATCGCTTTTAAGGCGACTTCCTCTGCCGGTTGGGATACGGGGGCCAGGTGATCATCTCGTCATAAGTACGTCTTGCGCTGGTGCACGGCGTGCGCGCCGGCGACCCGGTCGAGGAACAGCAGCCCCTGGCAGTGGTCGATCTCGTGCTGGAGGGCGCGGGCCTCGAAGGCATTGGCCTCCAACGTGACCTCCTCACCACTGCCGACCAGGTGGCCGCGGACCACGAGCCGGGTCGCCCGCTTCACGTCGCCGGTGAGGTCGGGGACGCTCATGCAGCCCTCGCGGGCCTTCTCGTTGCGGCTCGCCTCGAGGATCTCGGCGTTGCACAGCACGAAGGTGCCGTGGTGGTCACGCGTCTTGGGGTGGTCGGAGACGTCGACGCAGAACATCTGGGCGCCCACGCCGACCTGCGGCGCGGCCAGTCCTACGCAGCCCGGCGAGACGCGCATGGTGGCGACCAGGTCGGCGGCGAGCTGCACCGCGTCGTCGCTGGTCGGGTCGACGCGCGAGCCGACCGTCGAGAGGACCAGGTCGGGGGCAGTGACGACGGGGAGGACGTCGCCGTCGACGTCGAGCTCGGCTTCTGTCCACGCCAGCACGGCTCGCATTGCCCATCAAGTTCGAGACACCGTAGCCCGCGGGACCGGGGTCCGCCGCGGCGTTGTGTCGTCGGGGGAGCGCACGACGGGCGGAGACGAAGAACGCGTCGTGGGGGTCGCTGCTCGGTCATCACAATTGGTCGGCCTCGGCCTCACGCAGCGTGGCGCCGACGCCCAACGCCCGTGCCGCGGCGTCCACGGCAGACCGGAGCCCGTCGAGGTCGGTGTCGCCGGGCAGGTCGATCTCGGCGATCAGCAGGTAGAGGTCGCCCGCGAGCCGGGTGGTCAGGTCGGTGATGTTGCCGCCGACCCGCGCGACCTCGCCGACCACGGACGACACGATGCCGGGACGGTCGCCGCCGTGGACGGTCAGCACCCACGACGTACCGGCGGTCCCCCTGGCACGCTCCGCGGGAACCTCCCGCACGGTGACGGTGAGCGAGCCATCGGCCGTCAGCGGCGCCAGGGCCGCTTCGATGTCGGCGTCGGGAGCATCCCCCGCACAGATCAGCGTCATCGCGAAGTGACCGCGCAGCAACGTCATGGTGGAGTCCTCGAGGTTGAGGCCCAGCCCGGCGAGCTTGTCGGTCGTCTCGGCGATGATGCCGGGGCGGTCGTGGCCGAGGACGGTGATCGCGTGGAGGGTCACGCTCGCCATCCTCTCAGGGGGCGTCTGCCAGCGCGCGGGCGCGCGCGAAGACCTGGTCCAGCATGTCCGGGGTCAGCCGACCCGTGAAGGTGTTGTGCTGGCTCGGGTGGTAGCAGCCGATCAGCGTGATGCCATCCAGCTCCACCTCGACGCCGTGCCCGAACCGCGGCCGGGGTGACGGTACGTCGATCCCGGCGGCGGCCAGCCCGCGCAACGACCCCGCCCAGCCGTACGCGCCGAGCGCGACGACGACCCGGAGGTGGGGACGCACCAGCTGCACCTCGCGTGCCAGCCAGGGCTCGCACGTGTCGCGCTCCCGGACCGTCGGCTTGTTCTGCGGCGGCGCGCAGCGCACGGTCGCGACCATCCGGGCGTCGACGAGCCGTTGGCCGTCACCGGCGTGGACCGACGTCGGCTGGGTGGCGATACCGGTGCGGTGGAGGCTCGCGAAGAGCCAGTCGCCGCTGGAGTCGCCGGTGAAGACCCGGCCGGTGCGGTTGCCGCCCTGCGCGGCCGGTGCGAGTCCCACGATGAGCAGCCGCGGCGTGGCCGAGCCCCACCCGGGTATCGGCCGACCCCAGTAGGGCTGGTCGGCGAACGACGCCCGCTTGTCCCGGGCCACCTCCTCCCGCCACCGCACGAGTCGGGGGCAGGCGCCGCAGACGCTGACGCGCGCATCGAGCTCGGCGAGGTCGTCGGTCGCCGCGTGCCGACGCACCTGGGCGGCCGTCCTGGACACCGGCGTCTCGGGGCCCGCCGGGTCGTCGGGCCAGCCGGTGCCCGGCGGAACCGGCGAGGGAAAGGGGGTACCCGTCAGCGGGTGTGGCAGGTCGGTCATGTGCCCTCCCCCGGGACCAGCGACCACGCGATCCCCTCGAGGATGTCGGTCTCGCAGACGGTCAGGGACTGGACGCGGGTGCGCGCCAGCACCCGTTCGACGATGACGAAGCCGGCATCGATGACGTCGGCGCGGCCGGGGTGCATGTAGGGCAGCGCCCGCCGACGCTCGACCGTGAGGCTCACGACCATGTGGATGGCGTCCCCGACATCACCGAGGTCGTGGACGGTGCCGTGGATCTCGGCCGGGAGGTAGGCCCACAGGTCGAGCACGGCGGCGCCGAGCGTGGTGCAGGTGCCGGCGATGCCGACGACCGAGACTGCCTGGTCGAGCGGTACGCCGCAGGCGTCGAGCGCCGCGTCGACGTCGAGCGCCACCGCGGCGAGCTCGTCGTCGGTCGGCGGGTCATGGCGGACGTGCCGCTCGTGCAGTCGCACCGAGCCGACGTCCATCGAGCTGGCCGCCAGGACACCGTTGCGGTCGCCCAGGATCACCTCGGTCGACCCACCACCGACGTCGACGACCAGCACGGGCGTGGCGAGGTCGTCGGGCAGCCCGCTCATCGCGCCGGCGAAGCCGAGGGCCGCCTCCTCGTCGCCGCTGAGCACCTCCGGCTCGACGCCGAGCCGGGACCGGACCCCGTCGCGGAAGACTGCGGCGTTGGCGGCGTCGCGAGTGGCGGAGGTCGCGCAGAACCGGATCCGCTCGATCGGCACCTGGTGGGCGCGCACCAGCGCGGCGTACTCGTCGAGCGCGGCGAACGCGCGCTCCAGCGCCTCGTCGGCCAACCGACCCGTTGCGTCGACCCCCTGGCCGAGCCGGACCATCCGGGTCTCGCGGACCAGCCGCGTGCGGGGGCGTGCCGATGAAGAGCTTGATGGTGTTGGTGCCGCAGTCGATCGCGGCGACGACCGGAGCTCGAGGAAGCGGCCTCGAAACCACTCAACTCGGGACGCAGGGCCCGGCCGCCCACCAGTCGCCGAGCAGGGCGAGCACCTCGTCACCGAGCGGGTTCACCCCGGGCCCGGCGGCCAGCGCGTGACCGGCCAGGACGTGGAGGCACTTGACGCGATCGGGCATGCCACCGGCCGAGATGCCCTCGATCTCGGGCACGTGGCCCAGCTCGGCACGGTCGGCCAGGTAGGCCTCGTGGGCCGCGCGATAGGCGGCCGCGAGCTCGGGGTCGCTCTCGAGCCGCTCCTCCATCTCCTTCATCAGCCCGCCGCCCTCGAGGGTCCCGATCCGCGAGGCGGCGCGCGGACAGGTCAGGTAGTACGTCGTCGGGAACGGCGTGCCGTTCGGCAGCCGTGGCTCGGTGGTCACCACATCGGGCTGGCCGCAGGGGCAGCGGTGGCCGACCGCGGCGATGCCGCGCGGCGTCCGGCCCAGCTGTCGCTCGATCGCCGACTCGTCGGCGGGGTCGACGGGGGCCACTAGCCCAACGGCTCCTGCTCGGGTGCGTCCAGGCCGGTGGCCGGGGGCGGCTGGTCCGGTGGCGGGTCTCCGGCGAGCTCGACCGACGCCCACGCGTCGTCCCACCACGCCGTGGTCTCCTCGGCCAGCACCTCGCGCGGGTCGTGGAGACGGGCGCGGGTCTCCACCGGCTCGCCGTGCTCATCGAGGACGACGTACGACGTCTCGCCGGGCATGACGAAGCCGAACCGCTCACGCGCCTGGGCGCGCACGTAGGCCTCGTCGCTCCAGCGGCGCTTCTCGCGCTCGAGGTCGTCGATGTCCGCCGAGGTCCGGGCGATCTCCGCCTTGAGCTCCGCGATGTGGGCGCGCTGCTGGAGGTAGGCCTTGAGCGAGGACGCGTAGGAGACCGCGAGCACTGCCAGCACCAGCACCAGCACCGCGGCACGCCCGGTGAAACGCGGCCGACGGGGCTCGGTCGGTGGCCGCTGAGGAAGCGGCGATCGGACGTGCCCGACCCGCACCCCGCTGGCCGGGGCGACGGGATCCACCACCGGTCTGCGACCCCCGGCCGGTGCGTCGTTCGCTCACCGGCACCACGGTAGTCGGCTCAGGAGCCGAAGCGCGGGAACGCGCCCGCGCCGGCGTAACGCGCCGCGTCGCCGAGCTCCTCCTCGATGCGCAGCAGCTGGTTGTACTTCGCGACCCGCTCGGAGCGCGCCGGGGCTCCGGTCTTGATCTGGCCACAGTTGGTGGCGACCGCGAGATCGGCGATGGTGGTGTCCTCGGTCTCCCCGGAGCGGTGGCTCATCATGCAGCGGAAGCCGTTGCGGTGGGCGAGGTCGACGGAGTCGAGGGTCTCGGTGAGCGTGCCGATCTGGTTGACCTTCACCAGCAGCGCGTTGGCCTGGCCCTCGCGGATGCCGCGGCCGAGGCGTTCCACGTTGGTGACGAACAGGTCGTCGCCGACGAGCTGGACCTGCTCGCCGAGCTGGTCGGTCATCGCCTTCCAACCGTCCCAGTCGTCCTCGTCGAGCGGGTCCTCGATGGAGACGATCGGGTACGACGCGGCGAGGTCGGCGTAGTAGGCGATCATCTCGTCGGAGGTCTTCTTCTTGCCCTCGAAGGCGTACTTCTTCTTGTCGTGGAACTCGCTGGCGGCCACGTCGAGGGCGAGCACGATGTCCTTGCCCAGCCTGAGGCCGGCACCCTTGACGGCCTCGGCGATCAGGTCGAGCGCCGCGCGGTTGGAGGGCAGGTCGGGGGCGAAGCCGCCCTCGTCACCGAGGCCGGTCGCGAGCCCCTTCTTCTTGAGCACCGACTTGAGGGAGTGGTAGACCTCGGCGCCCTGCTGGAGGGCGTCGCGGAAGGTCGGCGCACCGATCGGCGCGATCATGAACTCCTGCACGTCGACGTTGGAGTCGGCGTGGGAGCCGCCGTTGAGGATGTTCAGCATCGGCACCGGCAGCAGGTGGGCGTTGGGCCCGCCGACGTAGCGGTAGAGCGGGAGCTGGGCCGAGTTGGCGGCCGCGCGCGCGACGGCGAGCGAGACGCCGAGGATCGCGTTGGCGCCCAGCGATGGCCTTGTTGGGCGTCCCGTCGACGCCGAGCATCGCCTGGTCGACGAGACGCTGGTCGTCGGCGTCGAGGCCCTCGATGGCGGGTCCGATCTGCGCGATGACCGCGTCGACCGCCTTTCCGACGCCCTTGCCGCCGTAGCGCTTGCCACCGTCGCGGAGCTCCACCGCCTCGAACGCGCCCGTGGACGCGCCGCTGGGCACGGCCGCCCGGGCGAAGGATCCGTCGTCGAGGAGCACCTCGACCTCGACGGTGGGGTTGCCGCGCGAGTCGAGGATCTCGCGGGCGCCGACGGCGGTGATGACAGCCACTGTTCGTCTCCTGCTCCAGAAGTTGGTGAGTTGCCAGCCTAGTGGTGGCTACGCCGACGACGCCGCGGCGGACGCTCAGCCGGCCCGGGCCCGGATCAGGAACGCCATCCACAGCAGGAACACGGCGTGCGCCACCGGCACTGAGGAGTCGATCTCGAGCACGGGTCGGTTGCCCCAGAAGCTGCCGCCGGTCACGGCGCCGAGCGCGGCCCCGCCCTCGAGGAGCACCTCGAGCTTGAGGGTGAACATGTTCGCGCGGGCGATCGAATAGCTTGCGCCGTCGGCGCTGACCTGCCACTCCCGGGACCAGACCGACGTCCGCCGCGCGATCATCGTCGGCCCGCCGCCACCGGGTACGGCGGTCCTGGCCGAGGCCGTCCATGCCGAGGGTGAAGGTCCGCCCCTCGATCTGGGCCTGTCCTCGCTCGGCCCAGATCGACTTGTCCAGGCTCGCGACCTCGCGGTCGTCGCGGAGGATCACGATCCGGCCCGACCGTCGGGTCCACTCGTAGCGCACCCCGCCCATGCTGTCAGCCGCCGGCGAGGTCGGCGGCGAAGCCGGCCGCCGCCGCTCCCAGGGCTGGTACGGCGCGATCGACCAGGTCGCCGGTCATCCGTTGCACCGGACCGGAGACGGAGAGCCCCAGCGCGAGCGGACCCTCCTCGAGCGCCACCGCCACGCACCGGACGCCGATCTCCTGCTCCTCGTCGTCGACCGCGAACCCGTCGGCCCGCACCTTCGCCAGCTCGGTCCGCAGCGCCGCGACGGTGGTGAGGGTGTGAGGGGTGCGCGCGGGCAGCCCGGTCCGCTCGACCAGGGCCGTCAGGTCGGCGTCCGGCAATCGAGCCAGCAGCACCTTGCCGACGGCCGTGCAGTGGGGCAGCACCCGGCGACCGACCTCGGTGAACATCCGCATCGAGTGTCGTGAGGGGACCTGACCGACGTAGACGATCCGGTCACCCTCGAGCAGCGCCAGGTTGGCGGTCTCGCCCAGCTCGTCGACCAACCGGGACAGGTGCGGGATCGCCCAGCGCGACAGCATCCGGCTGGAGCGCTCGCCGAGGTGGATCAGCCGCGGCGAGAGCGCGTAGCGCTTGTCGGCGTCCGCCCGGACGTAGCCGAGCGAGACCAACGCCCCCGCCAGCCGGTGCAGCGTGCTCAGCGGCAGGCCGGTCTCGCGAGCGAGCGCCGAGAGGGTCATCGGGGCGTGCTCGGCGAGCACCTCGAGGATCTCGAAGGCACGCGAGATCGACTGCACGCCGGACTCCGCTGCCACCGTTCCTCCTCCCCCGACGGTTGACCCGCCGCTCCTGATCGGCCTAGGTTATTAGAAGTCTACTTCCACATAGTGGAAACAGGGTCCCTCCTCCGAGCCGATGCCCTGACCCCACCTAGGAGACAGTGATGAGCGAGTCGACCGAAACAACCGACATCGCAACGGAGATCCCCCACCAACACGTCCCTCCGGTCAAGTACGCCGATCTGCCGGAGCCGGCGCCGCTGAAGAAGGTCATCGGTCCCAGCGTGCTGCTGCTCGCCGGCGCCATCGGGTCCGGGGAGTTCGTGCTCTGGCCCTACATCACCACCCAGGTCGGGCTCGCGCTGGTCTGGCTGGTCGTCATCGGCGTCACCACCCAGTACTTCCTCAACATGGAGATCGAGCGCTACACCCTCGCCACCGGCGAGACCGCGGTCACCGGGTTCACCCGGCTCTGGAAGCCGTGGGGCGTGCTGTTCATCGTGATGGCCATCGGCGCCTGGATGTGGCCGGGCTGGGCCACCGGCGGCACCACCACGTTGTCCTACGCGCTCGGGTTCTCCGCAGACGCTCATCCCCTACGTCACGATCGGCGTGCTGATCCTGATCGGCGTCGTGTTGACCGTCTCGCCGATCGTCTACCGCACGGTCGAGAAGATCCAGTTCTTCATGGTGGCCCTGATCGTGCTGTTCGTCGTCTACGCCGCGGTGGCGCTGCTCGGCAGCGACGGCTACACCGCGCTCGCCAAGGGCTTCGTCGAGGTGGACAAGATCCCCGACGCCATCGACAGCATCCCGATCGCGGTGCTCATGGGTGCCATCGCGTTCGCCGGCGCGGGCGGTGTCATGAACCTCGTGCAGTCCAACTGGGTGCGCGACAAGGGCATGGGGATGGGTGCCCGGATGCCGCGGGTCGTCTCGCCGTTCACCGGCGAGGAGGTCGCCGCCCCGACGACCGGGTACTTCTTCAAGCGCACGCCCGAGAACCTCCGTCGGTGGCAGGGCTGGTGGCGCGTGGCCGACCGGGAGCAGCAGCTGACGTTCCTGCTGATCGGCGGCGTCGCGCTGCTGGTCTTCATGACCCTGACCTTCGTCACCGTCGGGACCGGCGGCGACGCCGAGGGGCTGGACTTCATCAAGATCCAGGGCGACGCGCTGGGTGCCGAGTCACGGCGAACTGGCTCAGCACCGCCTTCTGGCTGATCGGGAGCGTCGTCCTCTTCTCCACCAACCTGACCGTCCTCGACATGGTGGCCCGGCTGACCGCGGACGTCCTCAGGACCGGCGCCCTGCGCGACAGCGAGCGGTGGAGCGAGAGCAAGCTCTACTTCATCACCGTGTGGGGCATGATCGTCGTCGGCTCGGTGATCCTGCTCTCGGGCGTCGACCAGCCGCTGGTGCTGCTGGTGATCGCGGCGGCCCTCAACGGCGTGGTGATGTTCATCTACTCCTGCCTGCTGCTGAAGCTGAACCGGGGCGTCCTCCCGCGCGAGATCGGGCTGACCGGCGTGCGGTTCGTGGCCATCATCTGGGCGGTCCTGTTCTACGGCGTCTTCTCCGCGATCCTGCTCTGGGACCAGGCCGGCCAGCTGTTCGGCTGAGCCTGAGGACTCAGAGCAACCGGCGGACGGCGTCGCGCAGCGCCTGCTCCGGGTCGGTGCCGGACTCCCGCGCCTCGGCGACGAGGGCCAGCGAGCCGGTCGCCGAGGTCGTCGGATCCAGCGGTACGGCGGCCTCGGAACCGGCCCGGGCGAGCCGGTCGAGCACCTTGTCGGCGTAGAGCAGCGCGGGGAGGGCCGGGCGGCAGGCCGTCGGTGACCGAGGTCCGTCGCTTCTCTCGTGCCTTGGCCGCCTCCCACGCCTCGTTGACGCCCGCGGGGTCGAGGCTCTGGGGGTCGACGCCGTCAGGGTCGAACACGTGCGGATTGCGGCGGACCATCTTGTCGGTCGCGTCGCGCGCCACGTCGGCCATCGTGAACTCTCCGGCCTGCTCGGCGATCGCCGCGTGGAGGAACACCTGGAGCAGCAGGTCGCCGAGCTCCTCGCGCAGGTGGACCGGGTCTCCGGTGTCGAGCGCCTCGAGGGTCTCGTGGGTCTCCTCGAGCAGGTAGCGCGCGAGCGAGCGGTGGGTCTGCGCGGCCTTCCACGGACACTCGGCCCGCAGCCGGCGCATCACGCGCAGGAACTCGAGGACCTCCTCGTCAGCGGCCACAGCGGTGGGTGGCCGGCATCTGACGGGCGACGACCGAGTTCGGCTGCTCCGCCAGGCCGCTCCTGGCCAGCTCGCTGACGGCGAAGGAGACCCCACCGTCCTCGGTCTCGATGACACCGTCCTTGATCACCGTGTTGAGCACCGGGTCGAACTCGATGCCGTGCTCGGCGATCCAGGTCTCGAACTCGTCGGTCCCGGCAGCCAGGAAGTCGGCGTACTCGCCCTCACCGTCGAGGATGACCTCGCCGACAGCGGCCTGGACGGCCTCGACGTACGCCGGCGCCGACTCGACCTCGATCACGCTCTCGCGGAACTCCTCCGGCACGGTGGCCACGCCGCTCCGGATGCCGGCCAGCGCCTCGAGGTACTGCTCGCTCTCGGCCTCCACGCCGTAGTCGTCGGCGATCTGGTCGGCGGCCGAACGTAGCCCGAGGGTGCCGGCGATGCCGCCGCGCAGGAAGCCGTTGGGGATCGTCTCGGCCTGGGCCTCCAGCTGGGGCTCGATCGCGGAGCAGAAGTCGCCCGCCACCTCGTCGACGCGTTCCTGGCTGATCGTCTCGTCGCCGACCTCCACGGCCGCCCCCGGCTGGAGGGCTCCGCAGCCGGTGAGGGTGAGGGCTGCCAGGGCGGCGACGACGCCCAGGGTGGTGCGGGACCTGCTCACTGCTGCTCCTTCGGATCGATCACCGAGTCGATGACGGTGCGCGCCCATTCAAGCAGGGCAATTCCTTCGAGCGGACGACCCGTCATACCCGGCGTTCCCGGCCGGGGCACGAGCACGGTGTCGAGCTGGGTCTTCACGATGCTCTTCGGGTAGAGCCGCTGCAACCGGATCACGCGCGACTCCGGCAGGGTCACCGGCGCGAACCGGACGTTGCGGCCGGCGATGGTCACCTCGCCCACGCCGGCCCGCCGGGCCCGGGCGCGGAACCGCGCGACCAGCAGCAGCGCGGCGACCGGCTCCGGCGGCTCGCCGTACCGGTCGATCATCTCCTCGAGGATCCGGTCCACGTCGAGGTCCTCGCGCACCTCGGCCAGCCGCTTGTACATCTCCAGCCGCAGCCGTTCGCTGGGGATGTAGTCGTGGGGCAGGTGGGCGTCGACGGGCAGCTCGATCCGAACCTCGCGCAGCTCCGGCTCGACCTCCCCCTTGAACTCGTTGACGGCCTCGCCGACCAGCCGGACGTACAAGTCGAAGCCGACGTCCGCGATGTGGCCCGACTGCTCACCGCCCAGCAGGTTGCCGGCACCGCGGATCTCGAGGTCCTTCATCGCGATCGCCATGCCGCCACCGAGGTCGGAGTGCTGGGCCAGCGTCGCGAGCCGCTCGTGGGCGGTCTCGGTCAGCGGCTTCTCGGGTGGGTAGAGGAAGTAGGCGTACGCGCGCTCCCGGCTGCGTCCGACGCGACCTCGCAGCTGGTGGAGCTGGGAGAGGCCGAGCGTGTCGGCCCGCTCGATGATCATGGTGTTGGCGTTGGAGACGTCGAGCCCGGACTCGACGATCGTCGTGCAGACCAGCACGTCGAAGCGCTTCTCCCAGAAGTCGAGCATGACCTGCTCGAGCTGGTGCTCCCCCATCTGGCCGTGAGCGGTCGCGATCCGCGCGTCCGGCACCAGCTCGCGCAGCTTGGCGGCCGCCTTCTCGATCGAGCTGACCCGGTTGTGGATGTAGAAGACCTGTCCTTCGCGCAGCAGCTCCCGGCGCACGGCGGCGGTGACCTGGCGGTCCTCGTAGGAACCGACGTAGGTGAGGACCGGGTGGCGCTCCTCCGGCGGAGTGGTGATCGTGGACATCTCGCGGATGCCGGTGACCGCCATCTCGAGGGTCCGCGGGATCGGCGTCGCACTCATCGACAGCACGTCGACGCTGGTGCGCAGCCGCTTCATCTGCTCCTTGTGCTCGACGCCGAACCGCTGCTCCTCGTCGACGACGATCAGCCCGAGGTCCTTGAACCGGACGTCGGGGTTGAGCAGCCGGTGCGTGCCGACCACGATGTCGATCGACCCCTCGGCGAGCCCGGCCATGGCCTCCCGCGCCTCGGCGTCGCTCTGGAACCGCGACAGCGCCTTCACCGTGACCGGGAAGCCACTCATCCGCTCCGAGAACGTCGAGAGGTGCTGGGTGACCAGCAGCGTGGTCGGCACGAGCACCGCGACCTGCTTGCCGTCCTGGACCGCCTTGAACGCGGCGCGCACCGCGATCTCGGTCTTGCCGTAGCCGACGTCGCCGCACACCAGCCGGTCCATCGGGACGCTGCGCATCATGTCGCCCTTGACCTCGTCGACGGTGCTCAGCTGGTCGGGTGTCTCGTGGAAGGGGAACGCGTCCTCGAGCTCACGCTGCCACGGGGTGTCGGGGCCGAAGATGAACCCCTGCGTGGCCTGCCGCGCGGCGTACAGCTTGATCAGCTCGGCCGCGATCTGACGGACCGCCTTGCGGGCGCGGTTCTTGCGCTTGCTCCAGTCGGCGCCGCCGAGCCGGTCGAGGCTCGGCTGCTCGCCGCCGACGTACCGGGTGACCTGGTCGAGCGCGTCGGCCGGGACGAAGAGCCGGTCCGGCGGGCCGCCACGCTTGGAGGCGCCGTACTCGATCACGAGGTACTCGCGGACCGCTCCCCCGACCTCGCGCTGCTTCATCTCGACGAACCGGCCCACCCCGTGCTGCTCGTGGACGACGTAGTCGCCGGCGGTGAGCTCGAGCGGGTCGATCTGCTTCTTGCGTCGGGCGGGCATCCGCCGCATGTCGCGCGTCGAGGACTTCTGGCCCGAGAGGTCGTCGCCGGTGAGCACCGCGAGCCTGGTCGTCGGGTCGACGAAGCCGTGGTCGAGCGCAGCGCACGACACGGTCACCACACCGGGGCGCGGGTCGAGCACGTCGGGCTCGACCAGCGCAGCCGGGATGTCGTGGTCGGCGAGGACCTCGACCATGCGCTGGGCGGGGCCGTGGCCGGGGTGGAGGACGACGACGCGGTGGTCGTCGGCGAGCCAGCCGCGGACGTCGGTGATCGCGCGCTCGAGGTCGCCGCGGTAGCTCTCGGCGACCCGCGCCGGCAGCAGCCGGGTCTCGACGAGGTCGACCGCCGTCCGGGAACCCGGCTCCTCGGCGGTCGAGCCTGTCGAGACCTCGTCGCCGGTCTCGATCCCGAACGGGCTGACGCTCCACCACGCCTGCCCGGACGCCAGCACGTGCTCACGCACGTCACCGAGCTCGCGGTAGGAGGCCGCTCCCAGGTCGATCGGCGACCGGCCGCCGGACGCGGCGGCGGCCCAGCTCGCGCCGAGGAACTCGTCACTGGTCGCCACCAGGTCGTGCGCGCGGGAGCGGACCCGCTCCGGGTCGAGGACGACCACGTGGGTGTCGGTCGGCAGCAGGTCGACGAGCAGCTCCATCTCGTCGACGAGCACGGGCGCCAGCGACTCCATCCCCTCGACCGCGATCCCGGCGGCGATCTTGTCGGTCAGCTCCAGCAGCTGCGGGTGCGCCTCCCCGAGCGCGGCAGCCCGGCGGCGTACCTCGTCGGTGAGCAGCAGCTCGCGGCACGGCGGCGCCCAGAGCCGCGTCACCGCCTCGAGGGTGCGCTGGTCGGCGACCGAGAAGCTGCGGATCTCCTCGACCTCGTCGCCCCAGAACTCCACGCGCAGCGGGTGCTCCTCGGTGGGCGGGAAGACGTCGACGATGCCGCCGCGCACGGCGAACTCGCCACGCTTCTCGACCAGGTCGACGCGGGAGTACGCCGCGTCCGCCAGCGACTCGACCACGTCGTCGAGCGGCGCGGTCGCGCCGGGCGTGAGCTCGACCGGCACCAGGTCACCGAGGCCGGGCACCTGCGGCTGGAGCAGCGACCGGACCGGCGCGACCACGACGCGCAGCGGCCCGTTGGTCACGTCGCCGCCGGGGTGACACAGCCGTCGCAGCACGGCGAGCCGACGGCCGACGGTGTCGCTGCGCGGGCTCAGCCGCTCGTGCGGCAACGTCTCCCAGCTCGGGTAGTAGCCGATCAGCGACGGGCTCGACCAGGTCGCCCAGTGCCGCCACCAGGTCCTCGGCGTCGCGCGAGGTCGGCGTCACCGCGAGCACCGTCCGGTCCTGCTCGAGGAGGCCGGCGACGACGAAGGGTCGCAGGCCCGCCGGACCGGTGAGGTCGAGCGTGGGGAGGACGCCGCCCTTGGCGTCGGTCATCGCCTGGGCGAGCACCGGCTCGGACAGGACGGCGGCGGTGAGGCCGGCGAGGCTCACAGGCATTTCCTTCGGACAGAGACCTTCGGCAGGGTGGATACGCGCGGCAACAGCCCCCGATCGCCAGCGACAGGGCTCGGTGACTGGGGGTTGCGTCCCGAGTCTACGGTGGCGAGATGAGGGCCCGGCAGGTAGTCGCAGCGAGCATCCTCGTGCTCGTGGCCGGGTGTTCCAGCGACGACGTGGACCCGTCGGAGCCGGTGCGCGAGGGCCCGGCCGGCGAGGGACCTGCGCCGCTTCCGCCCGAGCAGGACCGACGAGATCCCCTCGCTGCGGCGCTCGCGGACGAGCCACCACCGCCCGACAGGCCCTCGCAGGCCGCCCGGCTGCTCCTGGCGGCCGATCGGGCGATCCAGGATCGGTCGACCTCACCAGCGCAGCTGGCGGCTGCCGGACACACCCAGCAGGTGGCGCTCCGTACGCTGGCCGACCACCCCCGCTGGGACGACCCGGTCGCCCGGCTGCTTCCAGCCGGCGTGCGCAGGGCCACGGCGGACAGCGTGGCGGCTCGGCGGGAGTTCCGGTCGATGCACGGCACCGATCCGGGGGACCTCGCGACCGAGCTCCCCGCGTGGCGGATCGTGGCCCCGCGGCCCGCGTCGGAGCTGCGCCGCTACTACCGGGAGGCGCAGCGCCGCTACGGCGTGGCCTGGGAGTACCTCGCCGCGATCAACCTGGTGGAGACCGGGTTCGGACGGATCAAGGGGACCTCCGTCGCGGGTGCCCAGGGCCCGATGCAGTTCATCCCCACCACCTGGGACATCTATGGCGCGGGCGGCGACATCCACGACCCGCACGACGCGATCCTCGCCGCCGGTCGGTTGCTGCGCGCGAACGGTTTCGCCACGGACCGGTCCGGCGCCCTCTACCGCTACAACAACTCCACGGCGTACGTCCGCGGCGTCACGCTGTACGCCCAGGTGATGCAGCGGCGGCCCGCGGCCTACCTCGGCTACCACCAGTGGCCGATCTACTACCTCACCCGAGCCGGGAGCGTCTGGCTGCCGGAGGGCTATCACGAGACGGAGCCGGTCCCCGTCCGCAGGTGGCTGGCCGATCCAGGCTGAGGCTCAGGGCGTGTCAGCGAGGCGAAGGGCCTGGTCGGCGTTGAACAGCGAGCCCGGAACGGGCGGCAGCCCGAGCAGGTCCAGTGCCAGGTTGGCGACGTCACCGTTGCGCAGCGGCTGACCCGGCACGTCATCGTCGGGACGGCCCGTCCCGGGGTCGACCCTTGACGCGTTGAGGTCGTAGAGGTCGGCTCCGGCGTCGACGCCCTCACCCCACGCGAACAGCGGGATCGTGTAGTTGACCGGCGCGGTGGCGTTGCGTGGTTGGTGCCGGCACCGCCGTGGTCGGTCGTGACGAGCAGCACGGTCTCGTCGCCCGGTTGCGGGGTTCGCGGCCAGCGCGTCCATGATGTCGTCGATCCAGCCGTCCGCCTGCTGCACGGCGGCGAGGTACTCGGGCGAGAGGTAACCGTTCGCGTGACCGGCCTGGTCGGGCTCCGCGGATGTGCACGAAGGTCAGGTCGCGCAAGCGTGCCGGCGTTGATCGGCGGACACGACTGCCGCCGAGCTGGTCGACCCCGGAACCACTCGCTGGTAGACGTCTATCTTGTCGCGACCCGTGTCGGCGCCGACCTGGTCGGGACCGCCGAACGTCTCGTTCCAGCTGCGGTCGAGGAAGTCGAACTTGGGCTTGCCGGCGTACAACGCCGTGGACCCGTCCCGGTCGTGCACGACGTCGAAGGCCGACGCGACGTACTGGCTGGCGCTCGTGTGGATGGTGGAGGCGTTGTCCTCGTTGAAGCGTCACACCATGGCCGCCCGGCAGGTCCACCCGACGACCAGTGACCATCGAGGAGTGGTTGGGCAGGGTCTCGGTCTCCTCGTAGGTGGTGCGCGCGTTCAGGGTCGAGGCTCCCTGCGCCATGAGCCGGTGCAGACCGGGCGCTCCCGCCGCGCCCAACGTGCCGATCGCCTGCGGGTTGAGTCCGTCGACGGAGACGATCACGACGTGCTCGACGTCGTCTCCGACCGGAGGCGGAGCCTCGCCGCAGTCCGCGGCACCCCACGCCGCGGCGGCGTCGAACATCGCGAGTCCGTCGGCGTTCATGGCCGGCGGTGCCGCCTGGAACAAGGGGAAGGTGTAGCGGCAGCCCGGGCTCGTCGAACCGTCGGCGAGGACCGCACCCGCCGGCACCGTGAACACGGTGGGCGAACCCGTGGCGGTGGCGACGACCGTGGCGCCGGAGACCGGAGTCCCCCAGGAGACCCGGTAGGAACCGCTGTAGACCGCGGGCGACCCCGACCTGCCGGCAGCCATGGGGTGGCCGGGCGCCGCGATCGCCCAGACCCGGCCGGCCTTGTCGCCGAAATCGGAGCCGCCGGTCGGCCCGGTCATCTGGAACCGCGGGAACGAGAAGGGCTTGGCGACCCACACGGGGACGGACACTCCGGCCAGACGGCTGCCGAGCGATCCCGGGTTCACGCTGAAGCCCACGATCACGAAGTCCGCGTCTGCCACGTCGCTCGCCGTGACGGTGGTGTCGTCCTCCACCGAGACGACGTAGTCGGTGGCAGTCAGCC
This sequence comes from uncultured Actinomycetota bacterium, assembly GCA_963804845.1. Classification (GTDB taxonomy): domain Bacteria; phylum Actinomycetota; class Actinomycetes; order Propionibacteriales; family Nocardioidaceae; genus Nocardioides. The sequence goes on from CAWDSA010000002.1 coordinate 496,138, forward strand.
GATCGAGGACGAAGTTTTCCGCGGTCGTGAGGGAGCTCGGTTGCCCGCGACATAGGCGACCCGCACGCGTCCGGCGGTCGGCGGAGGCGGACCGCTCTCGCACTCAGCCCACGCCCCAGGCGACGGATGGCGTCGAACATCGCCCACGCGTCCGCCGTGAACGTCGTCGGGGCGTCGTCCATGAGCGGGAATGCCAGCCGGCACCCCGCCGCCGTCTGGCCGTTGGCGAGCGCGTCGCCTGCCGCCAACGAGAAGACCGCGGGGGTGGCGTCGACCCGTCGCCGCGACTCCGCCGATGCGACGGCCGGCGCCCAGGACGATGCGCTGGTCGCCGCCTGGAACGACACCGTGCCGTTGCGACCGGCAGCCATGGGATGTGCCGGGTCGACAACCTCGCCAGGGTCCCCGCCACGCGGCTGCCGTAGTCGGTCTCGGCGACGGGACCCGTCAGCTGGTAGTTGTCCAGGAGGTACGGCTTGGCGACCAGGGTCGGCGTGGGAACCCCGACCAGGCGCGAACCGAGGGCGGTGTCGACCACGGAGCTGCTGATGATGACGAGGTCCACGGCGCCTGCCTGTGCTGCCGTCACCGTGTTGTCGTCCGCGCGGGTCACGGTGTGGCCCGCTGCCACCATCCGCGCCTGCACGGCGGCATCGCCGGCGCTCAGGCTGGTGGGGCTCTTCACGACCAGCATCACGGTGCCGGGGTCGGCGCCAGCAGCCGGCGGCCCTCCCGCGAGGGCGGCGGCCGTCACCAGGCAGAGGGACGTCGCGGCGATGCCGATCCGACGGTTCCACGCCATGGCCCCAACCCCAATCAGGGGCGGCGTACGACAACCCCCACGACGCGGTGCGCCTCCATCGAGGTAGTCGCGGGCGCGGCAGCGAACATCTCTCATTGTGGGTAAGTCCGGGACCGCTCTCGTCGGCCCGAGCAGGACTGGCGGACGCGGTCAGGCCGTGCCGTGGCGGCGAACGAACTCCAGGATCTGCTCGGCGAGCTCGGGGCGGCAGACCAGCAGGTCGGGCAGCGAGGTGTCCGCCTCGTTGTAGCGCAGCGGGGCACCCTCGACGCGTGAGCAGTGGAGGCCGGCGGCCCGGGCGACGGCGACGGGGGCGGCGTTGTCCCACTGGTACTGGCCCCCCGCGTGGACGTAGGCGTCGGCGACGTCGCGCACGACACTGATCACCTTCACGCCGGCCGACCCCATCGGCACCAGCTCGGCGTCGATCTCCTCGGCCAGGGCCTGGACGAACGCCGGCGGGCGGGTGCGCGACACCGCGATCCGCGGCCGATCGCCACTGCGCGGTGGGATCTCGGCCGGGGCGCCGGTGTGGAAGGTCTCCCCGAGTGCGGGCTGCGCGACGGCGCCCGCCACCAGTCCGTCGCCCGGCGCGCCGCGCTGCCAGAGCGCGACGTGGACGGCCCAGTCGTCGCGCGGCGGCTCCGAGAACTCACGCGTGCCGTCGAGCGGGTCGATGATCCAGACCCGCTCTGCGTGCGAGCCGTGACTTGTCGTCGCGCGCCTCCTCGGACAGCACGTGGTCGCCCGGGCGGTGCTCGGCGAGCAGCTCCGCCAGGACCTCCTGGGCCGCCGCGTCGCCGGCATCCTTGAGGGCCCGGCCCTCCAGCCCCTGGCTCCGCACCTCCAGCAGTCGTTCCCCGGCCCGCTCTGCGGCCCAGGCGGCAAAGGCGTGGTCGTCGGTGCGGGCAGCGTCGGCGATCTCGGAGGTCACGCGATCAGACTAGCGACGGTCCAGTCCGACCCTTCCTTACCCAATCTTGGGGAGTCGGACCGTCCGACCGAGGCGGTCCGGGCGCGACCCCCCACTGTTGCGGGAGGGGGCAGGTGCTCGAGCGCCTGGCGAAGCGTGTGTGGAGGGAGTCGAGGGTGGGACCTCATCTGGTGTGGTTTGCCGTCATCTTGTCGGTCGGCATCGTGTCGGTGGCGGCTGTACAGGTCACGGAGCTGATCTCGCGGAGGAGCCAGACGTCGGTCCTCGGACCGCTCGCGATCGGCGGCGTCGTCACGGTGGCCTTTCTTCTGTTCGGACTCATCTGGACGGTGGAGGGCGTCGCCACGCTCGACTCCGAGGTGATCATCACGCTCGCAGAGGACCGTAAGCCGGTCGCGGCATCGATCTTCGCGATCTTCACGACCTTCGGCGACTCGATCCCGATGATGACCATCGGGGCCGGGATCGCGGTGGTCCTCTACCGTCGGACCGGCGCGTGGCAGTCGTTCCTCGTGCCGGCGGTGATCATGTGCGAGCAGATCCTGCAGGTCTCGACCTTCAGCTCCATCCCGGCCTGGACCATGGGCGAGCTGGCCCCGCAGGCCATCGACGGCACCACCGGAAGCTACCCGTCGGGCTCGGTGGCTCGCATGCTGTCGCTCTTCTGCGTGGCCGCTCTGGTCTGCGACTTCACCGGCATCCGCGGTGGCTGGACCCTGCGTTCGGTCGCCGCCGTGCTGCTCGTGGAGCAGGCCATCAGCCGGCTCTATCTCGGTCGCCACCTGCTGGCCGACCTGGTGGGCGGGTTCCTGCTGGGAATCATCCTGGTGGCAGGCATGGCCGTGATCATGCGGCTCACCATGAAGAAGAAGACCGCGTCGGTGCAGCAGTCGAGCCCGACGACGGCGAGCGTCAGGAACTGAACTGATGTCTGGGGGGTCCGGCACGATACGGCCGATGGTGGTGTTCATCGGCGGCTTCGGCCGCAGCGGATCGACGCTGCTCGAGCGCTTGTTGGGACAGCTCGACGGCGTGGTCACACTGGGCGAAGTCGTCCACCTGTGGCACCGGGGCATCCAGGACGACGATCTCTGCGGATGCGGCTCACCGTTTTCGTCCTGCCCGTTCTGGTCGGACGTGGGACAAGTCGCCTTCGGCGGTTGGGGCAGGATCGACGTCGAGCGCGTGTCGTGGCTGGCGGCCCGCGTCGACCGACTGCGCCACACGCCTCAACTTGCGGCCGCGTCGTCGCGTTCCTTCGCTGCGGCGGCGGACGAGTACGCCAGCTACTACGAGCGTCTCTACCGGGCCGCCGCCGAAGTGTCCGGCGCCCGGGTCCTGGTCGACTCGAGCAAGCACGCCTCCACCGCCCTCGCTCTTCGGCGGGCGGGCGGGTTCGACCTGCGGGCACTGCACATCGTGCGTGACCCCCGCGGCGTGGCATACAGCTGGGCCAAGGAGATCAGCCGCCCGGAGACCGGAGATCAGCGCCTGATGCCGCGCTACTCGGCGAGCCGCAGTACGGCGCTGTGGATGGCCCAGAACGTGGCGTTCTCGACGCTCCAACGGCAGGGCGAGTTCGCCCGGATGCGGTACGAGGATCTCGTCGCCGATCCCGCCGCCACCGTCACCCGCGCGTGGCGGACCCTCGGGCTGCCTGGTGACGGCCGGCTCCAGTCCGACGACGGGGCAACCTTCGTCCTCGGCCCGTCACACTCCGTGGCCGGGAACCCGATGCGCTTCCGGAGCGGTCCCATCGAGGTCCGCGGCGACGACGCGTGGCGCCGTGAGATGCCCGCCGCCTCCCGTCGCGTCGTGACCGCGGTGGGCATGCCGCTCATGCTGCCGCTGGGCTACCTGAGGAGCCAGACATGAGTCTTCCGTCCGTGAGCGTCGTGATCGCCACTCGCGACCGTCCGGTCATGCTGCGTGAGGCTGTCGACGCGGTCCTGGCCCAGCACTACGTAGGCGACATCGAGGTCGTGGTGGTCTTCGACCACAGCGAACCCGATCTCTCCCTGCAACGACAAGACCCGGGACGGACAGTCCGGGTGATCCGCAACCACCACACGCCCGGTCTGGCGGGAGCCCGGAACTCGGGCGCGGAGGTGGCGCACCACTCCATGATCGCGTTCTGTGACGACGACGACCTGTGGGACGTGCAGAAGCTCGAGCACCAGGTCCCGGTCCTGCTCGTCTCCGATACGCCGGTCGTGACGACGGGGATCTCGGTGGCGTACGACGGAGCCAGCACCACCCGGGTCCTTGAGTCCAACGTGATCACGTTCGCCGACCTGCTCCGCGACCGGCACACGGAACTGCATCCGTCGACCTTCCTGATGTGGCGCGAGACCCTCACGCAGCGGCTCGGTGGAGTCGACGAGGAGGTTCCCGGAGGCTTCGGCGAGGACTACGACCTGTTGCTCCGCGCCGCACGGCTCGGGCCGCTGCGTCATGTGCGGCTGCCGTTGGTCACCATCCGGTGGAGTGGTAGTTCCTACTTCTTCCAGCGATGGGAGACGATGGCGGCCGGGCTCACCTGGTTGCTCGACGCCCATCCGGAGTTCGAGACCCAGCCCGAGGGTTCGGCAAGGGTCCGTGGCCAGATCGCCTTTGCCCACGCCGCAGCAGGACACCGGGGCCAGGCACTCCGATGGGGGGCGTCGGCCGTCAGCCGCAACGCGCTCGAACCGCGCGTCCCGCTCGCGACCGCCGTGGCACTCGGCGTGCCCGCGTCGAGCGTGATGGAGAGGCTGCACCGGCGTGGCCGTGGCGTTTGAGGGAGCCGCCGTACGGACCGGAGCCGTCCGATCAGCCGCTCTCAACAGCATCGTGGGTGGCATCGGCGCCGCAGCCGCGTCACTCGCCGGGTTCGGATTCGCCCTGCTGGCGGGTCGCAGTCTGGGCGCCGCTGGGACCGGCACGCTCTTCGCCTGTGTCGCCGTCGGCATGCTGCTCACCGCGCTGTGCACGCTGGGAGCCGACACCGGACTGCTCTGGTCCCTGTCACGGGACCGCGCCACCAACGGGACGCGTGCGGCGCGGCGTCTCCTCCACGTGGCCCTGGTCCCGGTCTGTGCCGTAGCAGTCGTCGCATCCGGAACCCTCTGGCTCGGGGCGTCACGGCTGGCGCCGGTCGTCGCCGAGCCCGGGTCCGCCGGGAGCGCCGAGGATGCGATCCGCATGGTCGCCGCCGCCGTCCTCGCCGGCCCGTTGGTGATGTGCCTGCTCCAGGCATCGCGCGGCCTCGGATCGGTAGGGCCGTTCACGTTGATCCAGCAGGTGGGTATTCCGGTCGCCCGCCTGCTCGCACTTGCGCTGGTCGTCTGGTGGATCGTCGACATCGAGCCGTCGGACGCGACCGGGGCCTGGGTGGTGCCCGTGCTGCTCGCGCTGCCGGTCGCGGGCCTCGTCGTCCGCTATCGCTCGGAACCGGATCTCGACGCGACCCACGGCACTGTGCCGCCGGTCACGACCGCCGAGTTCTGGCGCTACTCCCTGATGCGGGGCCTCGGCACGCGGCCTCGATGTCACTCACGTGGTTCGACGTCATCCTCGTCGCGGCCCTGGCGTCCCCGGCGACCGCGGGTGTGTACGCCCCGCCAGCCGGTTCGCGACCAGCGGCCTCCTCGGACTGCAGGCGATGCGCCTCGGGATCGCCCCCGGCCTCGCCGCCGCGTTCGCCAAGGGCGACCAGCTCACGGTGGAACGGCTCTACAACCTGAGCGCCCGGTGCGCCACCCTTCTCTCCTGGCCCGTCTTCTGGGTGCTGCTCGTCTTCGCGGGGCCGGCGCTGGGATGGTTCGGGGACGAGTTCACGAGTGGTCGCGCCGCGCTCGGCGTCCTCGCCGTCGCCATGATGGTGAACGTCGCCTTCGGGAACGTCGTGACCGTGCTGTTGATGAGTGGTCACAGCCAGTGGGCGACCCGGAACACCGTCTGTGCCCTGGTGGTGACGATCGGCGTGGACGTGGCGCTCGTGCCCGAGTGGGGAGCGACGGGGGCCGCCATTGGCTGGCTCGCCGGCGTCATCACCGAGAACGCGCTCGGCATGTGGCGGCTCTGGCAGCTGGGCGTGCGCCCGGACCTGTCGGGCCTCGGCCTGGTCGGCGGCTCGGTGTCGTTGGTGTGCCTGGCGTCCGCGTCGTTGGGCTTCGCCGTGGCCGGGATGACCACCGCCGGGTTGGCGGTCGCCGCGCTGGCCTCCGTTGCGGGCACCATTGGAATCGGGTGGCTGCTGCGGCGGCGACTGGAACTGGATCTGTTGCGAAACCGGGGGCAAGCATGAGCACCACCACCACGACACTCGCAGAACGGACCCGGCGCGGCGCCGTGGGCGGGGCCAAGCTGGCGATCCGCAGCTGGGGCTGCCTCACGGCCCCGGCCCGTCCGCTTCCCGACTTCCTGGTGATCGGCACCAAGCGGGGCGGGACCACCTCGTTGTGGAACTGGCTGCTGCAACACCCGGACGTGCTGCCGCAGCTCCCTTCGCGGCAGAACATCAAGAGTCCCCACTACTTCTACTGGCACTTCGACCGTGGAGAGTCCTGGTACCGGAGCCACTTCGCGACGTCGATGAGCAGGGCCCGGGCGCGCCGTCACGCAGGCGGGGCACGCGTGGTGACCGGGGAGGCCAGCCCTACTACCTGTTCGACCCACGTGTCCCGGCGCGTGTCGCCGACGTGCTCCCCCAGGTCCGGCTGATCGTGCTGCTGCGCAATCCCGTGGACCGTGCGGCGTCCCACCACCGCGAGCGCACCAACGCCGGCGTCGAGAAGCTCTCCTTCGCCGACGCGCTCGACGCCGAACAAGGCCGGCTCGCCGGCGAGTCCGAGCGGATGTCGGCCGATCCGTTCTACTACAGCCGGGCACACGACTGGTACTCGTACCGGAGTCGCGGCATCTACGCCCCCCAGCTGCAGGCGTGGCGCGCCTGCTTCCCGGACGACCAGATCCTCGTCGTCCAGAGCGAGCACCTGTACGCAGATCCCGGCAAGTCGTTCGACGAGGTCACCGACTTCCTCGGCCTCCGGCGGCACGAAGGATTGAGGGCGGACCACCACAACTACCGACCACGGGCGGCGATGGACGAGCACGTGCGCGCCGAGCTGGCCGACTTCTACCGCGAGCCCAACGAGCAGCTGTTCGCCGACCTCGGCCGGCGATTCGACTGGGAGTGAGGCGCGGCTCAGCCCAGGACGCGCAAACGCCGGCCGTCGAGGCGTGCTGACACGTCGCCTGTCATCTCCTGGAGAACCCGTCGCTCGTCGTCACCGACACGCTGCTTCGACGAGGACATCACCTGCTCCGGGCTGCGGTCGAGGTTGTGGAGTCGTCCCTCCCGGACCGGTTCGTCCTTCGACCGGTCGGCCGGATGCCCCTCACCCAGGTGGCGCGCATCCAGCCCGAGGGTCTCGAGGAGGGCGCGGTGCGCTTCGACGCCACCGGTCGTCAGCTCCGGGTGGGACACGACCACCGCCTGAGGAATGTGCTCGAGGTCGTCCAGGACCGTGGCGTGAGCCCAGCTCCAGAACATGCCCATGGCGACCACGTCGTCCTCGTCTGCCTCCGGAGGCATCGGGGCGCCGAGCGCCCGGAACTCCGCGACATCGGCTCGCCACCCCATCCGCCGATAGCTCCCGAGCACCGCATCCGGGCTGCGATAGAGCACCACCGGCACCGCTCCAGTCGCCGTCACCACCGCCGGCAGCGACAGCAGCGCGAACGGGTCCTTGACGATCAGGCGGGTCCCCGGCAGGGCGGCCCGCCACTGGCGTACCCCCAGGCGGCCGTAGGCGCGCGGAGCATGACCGCGGTAGGTGCGAGCCAGGGTACGGCGCGCGGCTGGGGGCGGATCCGTCCACCGCGTCCAGGCCTGCGCGTGGCCGGCCAGCGCCCACTGGCCGGCACGAGGATTCATCGGCTCGCGGCCGAGCATCGCGGTGGCGGGAGCGGCCGCCAGCAGCCGCGCTAGCCACGTGGTGCCCGACCGGGGGATCCCGGTGACCACGACCGGGGCGACGTGCCGAGGGCTCACCTCTCGGCTCGGCGCCACGCACGGCGCCGCCGGGAGCGACGCCAGAGCGGCGTCTTCTTCCCCCACACCAGGATCCCGGCGACCCGTCCCCCAGCACGGGTGATGGTGCGTACGGTCTCCTCCACGTGACGGCGGTCGGTCATGGTGCCGTCGACGGAGAGCACCACCTGGTCCACCTGCGAACCCAGCACGGCCGTGCTGGCGTCACGCAGCGCGGGGGGTGCCGAGACCAGGCTCAGGACGCGAGGGGGTCGGGGCCGGTTCCCCGACCCCTTGGCATTTGCGGGTGTGGTCACCGGGTCCCGGAACAGGCCTTGGTCCCGTCCAGCTGCCGGACGGTCACACCCATCTCCGAGAGGGACTCGGCCAGCGCCTCGTGGACGTCGGGCTCGGTCCCCGTCAACGACGCGACCATGACCGTACCCACGTCATGGTGCTGGTGGGCGATGCCCAGCCGGGCTGCCACCGCTCGCAGCTCGTCAGTGTGGAAGCCGGTCACCGATCTCTGCCACACGTCCACGCCCGCGATCGCCTGCTGCCCGGTCGTCCGCCGATCCATGCGGGTCAACAGCAGCGCGACCGCAGTGCCGAGCATCAGGCCAGCGAGGCCGCCCAGAAGGGCGGCCAGCGCGGTCGACAACCCGCTGCCACCGCCAGGGTCGGAGGCGGCACCGAGGCTACGTCCCGCGTCGACGGACAGGACCTGCAGCTGGGAGTAGGTCCGACGCGCCGAGTCCAGCTGCGAGGTCAGGTTGGCGACCCTGATGGCCGCGGCCTCGGCGCCACGGGTGCCCGGCCTGATCGCGGACAGCGTCTCCCGGGCGAGGGCGAGGTCTTCCTCATGCCGTCGAGCCGCTGCTCGGCCTCGTCCCTTTCCGCTTCGAGGGCGGCCTCCAGCGCCGTGACACGTTGCTCGAGGTAGGCCGCGGATCACGCCGTCACCACGTCGCGGGCCTCATCGGCCGTGGGAGCGGTGTAGGAGAAGACCAGCGTCGTGGAGTCGGCAGGGCGGGCCACCAGCCCTCGCTGGTCGAGATCGCTCTCGTTCACCTCGCCTCCGAGCGCCTCCACGACGCCGGCGATGACTCCGGACGACACGGCGACCTGCTGCTGGGTGACCATGTTGGTGCGATCGGTGTTGCCGGGGTTGGCCAGGTCGACGTAGCCGTCCTGGACCTCGATGGCCGACGTCGAGAGGAGGGTCGCCGCCGGCAGGAGCTGGGACCCCAGCACTGCCCCCGCGACACCGAACGCCGCGACCAGCCACACCTTGCCGCGGAGCGCGCGGCGGTACTGTCGGACGGCACCCGTCTCCTGAACGTCGGGAGCAGCCTGTGCGTCGGGCACCATTCTGAGTCCTCCGTGAGCCGGTCGCCGGGTGACCCTGACCCGGCAGTGCCTGCGCGAGGGAGCTCACGCAGGCACAAGACGACCGCCAGGCACCCGAGGATCAGCGGTATCGGAACGCCATTGTAGAAGGCTGCCTGACCGATCAGGACCACAATCGCCGCCCACGCCCACCAGGCTCGATGTCCAGCCTTCCACGTCACCACGAGCATGGCGAGGAAGAACCCGTAGTAGAGATCACGCCGGGGTATCCGTGTGACACGAGGAGGGTGAAGAACTGCCCGTGCGTGCCGACCGAGACGTCGTTTGTGTCGTTGGAGAACAACGCCGTCTGCGGTGCACCCAGCCCGAACCACGGGGACTGCGCCACCAGGTCGAATGCGTCGGCGACAAGAGTCTGCCGGGTGCCGAGGTTGGGGCGGGCGACCCGTCCCAGGAGTGCGTCACGCAGCGGGCTCAGCCACACGGCCGCGGCGACGACCACGGTCATCCCCATCGTGATGATCAGGAGCCGTACCCGTCCGGCCGTGAGCGACCGGAACAGCACCACGGCGGCCGCGACCATGGCGCTGACCCACAGGCCCCGGTTGACCGAGAGCACCGCCGGCACCACTGCCAGCGCGAGCAGGCACACCACGAGGGCGCGGCTCAGGGGATGGCGCAGCCACTGCAGGCTGTACACGGTGAGGGGCCACAGCATCCCCATCGCAGCACCCCACTCGTTGGTGTAGCCGTAGGGCGCAACCGGACGGACGGCATCGAGGAAGACCGCCGTGGCACTGACTCGGCCCAGGACCTGCTCGGCCACGAACTGCGAGGACAACAACGGACGCGGCAGTACCAGCTCCGCGAGTGTGGGGATGGTGAGGTCGGGCACCACCAGTCCGACGCACGCGAGGACGACGCTCGAACCGAACAGCCAGATGATCGCGAGGCCGATCCATCGGGTGGGCAGGTGCCGCCGACCGACGGAGACCCCGAACACCAAGATGACCGCGGCGGAGAGGTAGAGCGATTCCCGGTAGCCCCAGGCCACGAGTCGGTCGGGAGCCTCGATCACGAGCACCGAGAGAAGACTCCACGCAATGAAGCACAGCCAGATCCCGAATCCACGCGGAGCCCTCAGGGGCGTGTGGTGCTTGAACATCCACCACGCCAGATAGGCATCGACGAGGGGCCACACGAAGAGCCTGCCCCCGGCGGCCCAGACTGCGGCATAACCACCGAGGGCCAGGATCAGGGGCCAGCCGGCAGGGAAGGCGTGGGAGCGCTCTGCTGAGGGGGCGGGGCCGCCATCGCCCCTGGCCGGAGATCGGGCTGCCCGGACCGAGTCCGACACCGCTGGCACTGCCTTAGGATAGCAATCGACGACCTCGAGCGAGGTGGATCTCCGGCTGGGGGACGCATGGGAGTCCGGACGGCACGAGCGGCGCGCGGCGCCGTGGCGTGGCTGATGCTCCTCACGCTCGTGGACTACACCCGCGACGACCCCCACACCGACCTGTCCAGCCGGGCCCAAGGCGTCGAGCAGCCGGCGGTGGGTGCCTATCTCGGGACGCACTTCTCAGCCTCGCTGCCCGATCGGATGAACTCGCCCTCGAGGGGCTCGAGGAGAGCTTGGGCCGGCAGGTCGCGATTGACCACGTCTACCACCGCTTCGATGCGGTGTTCCCTACCGCCTACGACCGCGCGACCGTGGCGGCAGGACGCACCCTGTTCCTGAGCTGGTCGTGCTCAACCAAGTCGGGCGTGGTGCGCTGGGACGAGATCGCCGACGGCTCTCTCGACCCGATCATCGACGCCCGGGCCTACGCCGTCGCCTCGATCGGGGAGCCGGTCCTGATGAGCTTCTGCCACGAGCCGGCGGCGTACTTCGGCGAGGATCGCTCAGGCACCGTGGCGGACCTACCTGGCGGCGTGGCGTCGGGTGGTGGAGCGGTTCGCGGCGGCGGAGGCGCCCGTGAGCTGGGTCTGGACGCTGACCGCGCACGCCTTCCGGGAGTCGGACGCGATGGCGCTCTATCCCGGCGCGGACCTGGTGGACTGGGTCGGGGTCGACGGTTATGTCAACGTGGACTGCCCGTGGCTCGACGTGCCGTGGCGGACCTGGACCGAGACGTTCAAGGCCGCTCACGCGGTCGCCGAGGAGCTCGGCAAGCCGCTGGTCGTGGCCGAGTTCAGCCTCCGTGAGGATCCTGCCGACCCGTACTTCGCAAGGGCGCGTGGTTGGCCGCCTCGGTCGCGGAGATGGAGCAGATGGAGGGCCTGGGCGCCGTCGTGGGGTTCAACAGCGTGGAGAATTGCTCCGACTACGTCGCCTCGACTCCCGAGGCCCTGGCGGGTCTGCGGGAGATGGCGCTCAGCGACTTCCTGGCGCCGCGGGCGGGGTGACCGGTGAAGGTCCATCATGACCTCCCGCTCTCCCTCGGCCCACAGACCCGAGGTCGCGAACAGCTGGCAGGCACGCGCCACGAGCGCCAGCCGCGCCACGGCAAGCACGGCGCGAGCTTCGTCCTCCGCGAGCCCGTAGCGAGTCAGGTCACGGCCGGCGGCAGCTTCTGCCGCCGGCACGGCCCGGTCCAGGGGGATGCGGCGGCGGTTGCGGTGCACCAGCAGGTGCCAGTGGGCGATGTCGAGGGCGACCGCGGACCCCGCCTCGCAATGCTCCCAGTCCCATGCCCAGACCTCGCGCCCGCAGACGGCAAGGTTCCAGGGAACCCAGTCGCCGTGTCGCCATCCGCTGTGCAGCGCCACGTCGCCGTACGCCGAAGTCAACTGTTCCGACCACTCTCTTGCCCGCGCCGACAACATGGCGTCACGCGCAGAGTCGACCTCGGCGAGCATGGTCGACGCCAGCACGCCTGCCGACACCGTGGCAGACCCCTCCATTGCGTGCGAAGCAGGTGATCAGGGGCCTGCTCGTCCACAGGGTAGGGACGGCTCTCCTCCGGCAGCGGCGACGCGACCACCAGGCGGCACCCGTGCCACGGCAGGTCTGCCACCAGCTCGGGGGAGCGAAGCCCGGGGATCGTGACGCCGCTCATCCACCTCAGGCCACTCACTTCCTGATCGGCGCGCTCGGCGACTCCCGGACTCGTCGCGATCTTCCCGTAACCGAACATCGTCGGCGTCGACCGCCACGAACGTGGGTTTGTGGTTGGGGGCGCAGCGGACGGACGGTGAGCGAGACCGCGCTGACCCCCGGGTGCCACCCCTCGCGCAGCACGTCCACCAGGCTCTCGGCACCAGGGGGCCCTCCCAGCCACGCGCGCGGCAGGCGGTCCGGGAGACCGACCTCCACCAGGGCGGCCAGCAACCGGCGCCGGATCCGGTCTCGCGGGCGGCGCATGGCCTGGTTGGCCAGGAGCGCGCCCGCGGCGACCCGAGGGCGCCCGAGCGGCAGCAGCACCCGCGGGTCGCCGGGGGGCATCGCCAGGAACCGGTTCTCCGCCACCACGGTGGACACGTCGCGGCCGGTGACGACCGTCGGCTGGGCGATGTCCTGACGCCAGGCGATGCCCAGGTTCGCCACCAGAGCTTCGGCATCACGACGGCGTGACGCTGGGGCGGCCATGCCGGGCAACCTAGCCCACCAGTCGAGTGGACGCGGTCGGTGCTCTCTGGCACCATCGACGGGCAGGTTGTGGTTTGCCTCGGGTCCCCCGCCCCCGCCATGCACCCGCCGGCTCGTGCTGACGAGTGGCCGGACGCATGTGACCCCGCTCGAAGGAGACACCTGTGAACCGTCGAATGCCGCTGCTCACCCTTGCCCTCATCGTCTCGGCCAGCATGGCCGCATCCGATCCCGCTCCGTCGAGTCCGCGGTGGCCATGCCCGTGACGGACAGCGTCACGCTTGCGGCCACGGCGCCTGAGGAGGCGTCAACCCGAGCCTCGAGCCGCTGGAAGCGCGTGTTCCGGGACCGTTTCAAGGGTAACTCTCTCAACACCGACAAGTGGGGCATCTACACGGGCGGCCAACGTCGCGCCGAGAACGTCATCGTCAGGGACGGCAAGCTCACCTCCGGACCAAGCGCACCGGGGCGGGCTGGACCTACGCCGGCATCTCCAACTCCCGCGCGATGAAGCGCACCTACGGCAAGTTCATGATCCGGGCGCGCCTGGACGCGGCTCACGGCACGCGTGCGGTGGCTCTCCTGTGGCCCGCCGCCAAGGTGTGGCCGCCGGAGATCGACTTCTTCGAGGTGGCTGGTGACAACCCGGCGCGCACCCGGAACCTCACCGCCAACCACTATCGCGAGGACGGTGTGCACAAGATCCAGCACGCACTGGTCGAGAGCAACTACACCAAGTGGCACAAGATCGGTGTCGTCTGGAAGCCGCGCGTCCTCAAGTTCCTCCTCGACGGCAAGGTCATGGCGCGCCAGCGCGGTCACGTGCCGCAGCGGGACATGTGGCTGGGTCTGCAGACCGCCATCGGGACCGGAACCGGTGCCCCTCTCGTCACGACCCCCGACCGGGTCGACTTCCAGATCGGCTGGGTCAGGGTCTTCAAGCGGCGCTGACCGGACCAGACCAGGGCGGCGTCTCGACGGCGTCGATTGGACGGGGTTGTCCATCTCTGGCAGCCTCGAGATGCGGGGGCGCGCCCCCACCGGGTGTCGTGCCCCCGGTTCCGCCGGCCCCTCGTTCCACTGATCCGGCAGGACGCAGCTCTACCCCCCGCATGAAGGAGAGACCCCCCTTTGCACCGACGCATGCTCATACCCACCCTTGCCCTGGCCACCGTGCTCGGAACCGGATACACCTACTCCGACTCCGCCACCACCGTCCCCGTGCCGACCCCCGAGATCCCGGCGCCCTCCGCGGCCCCCATGCCCTCCCCGTGGCGACTGGTCTTCCAGGACCAGTTCAACGGGAACTCCCTCGACACCTCCAAGTGGGCCGTCTTCACCGGCGGCCAGCGCCGCGCCGAGAATGTCATCGTCGGGGACGGGAAGGTCACGCTCCGCACCAAACGCACCAGCGGCGTCTGGACGTACGCCGGGATCTCCAACTCCCGTGCCATGAAGCGGACCTACGGCAAGTTCGAGATCCGGCCCGCCTCGACTCGGCTCGGGGCACCCGCGCCGTGGCGCTGCTCTGGCCCGCCAACAACGGCGGATGGCCGCCCGAGGTCGACTTCTTCGAGGTGGCCGGGGACAACCCGGCACGAACCGACAACCTGACGGCGAACCACTACCGCGAGGACGGCGTGCACAAGATCCAGCACGCGCTGGTCGAGAGCGACTACACCAAGTGGCACCGGATCGGCGTCATCTGGAACCCGAGCTCCCTCAGGTTCACCCTCGACGGCAAGGTCGTGGCGGTCCAGCGTGGCCAGGTCCCCCAGCAGGACATGTGGCTGGGGCTGCAGACCGCCATCGGCACCGCAAGCGGAGCGCCGGTGGCCGCCACCCCCGCCCAGGTCGACTTCGAGGTCGACTGGGTGCAGGTGTACGAGCGGCGCTAGCTCCTGGCGTGGGAACGCCGGGAGCGTGAAGCTCCCGGCGTCCCACTCCAACGAACCGTCAGCGTGCCTCGTAGTGGATCTGGATCTCCGAGGACAGCAGGTCCCTCAGGTAGAGGGCCGCCTCGTCGTACTGCGCGTCGAGCCCTCGTGAGGTCGGCTGGTCCGGCCAGCCGTTGAGGTTGTCGCCACCGACCCGGAACCGACCCGAGTACCCCTCGGCCGACGTCACGGCGTTCTGGCCGACGAGGGTTCCGTCGACGTAGAGCGACATGCCCGACCCGCCGTGCGTTGCCACCACGTGGTGCCAGGCGCCGTCGTTGTAGGTGCCAGCGGACGAGACGGCCTGGACACCGCCTGGGTAGGCGCCGAACACCAGCCGCCCGTCGTTGGTCATGTAGACGTGGCGGTCGTACTGGGTGCTGACTCCGGTCGTGGAATTGCCGAATCCCATCAGCTTCCCACCGGCGTTCGACGTGCTGTTGAACCACAGCTCCATCGAGTACGGCATCGGATTGCTGCGGTTCACGGACTCGTAGGCGTGCAGGTCGCCGCTGAGTGCGACACCGCTGCCCACGGCCCCGCCGACGTTCTGGTCACCACCAGTCAGGCTCCCCTGGTTGCCGTTGGGGCTGCTGTCGGCGGCTGAGCTCCCGGACGTCTCCTCGAACCTCCAGTAGAACGCCGGTGCGTCGTTGATGACTGCCTCGTCATAGCTGTCCGGCGGCGAGCCTGCAGTGACCGAGTTGGAGAGCACCGACTTCGTGACGACGTTCGAGGCGTCCACCACCTGGACCCTGTAGTTGACCGACTGGTTCGCCGGTGCCGTGGTGTCGTGGAAGGTGAGCATCGGGCGGTTCCAGAACGTGGAGGCTGCCGTGATCTCGCCGATCGGGCTGGACGCGTTCCCCCGGAAGATCCGGTAGGTCAGGAACTTGTCGTCGATGTCCTTGCTCGAGAGCCAGGTGACCCGAGCCCCGACCGCCGCTGTCGTGGCGGTCGGCGTGCCGACCCGCGTGGGGGCCGACCCGCCCGTTGCGCCCTTCAGGCTGTAGGAGTTGAGGTTCTGCGAGTTGACACCGTCGACCCGGAGCCAGCCGCCGGCGACGAAGAGCCGCGACCCGTCCGTCTCGAACGCCCGGACGCTGTTCTTGCTCCCCTGCTCCACGTTGTTCCCGAAGACCGACGGGTAGAAGTGCACCTGCTCGCCGGTCCCGGCGTTCTGTCCGAGGACCGACCCGTAGAACCGGGGGTTGGCCTCGGGGTAGGTGCCGATGTCGCTGCAGTCGTGGGCGTGCGTGCCTGCCCAGACCTGCCCGTGCAGGGCCAGGACGGCGAACGTGTCCCCGAGGCACCGGTGGAAGTCGTCGCCCCAGATCTGCTGGCCGGTGTTCGCGTCGATGGTGGAGACACCCTCCAACCGCCTCTGGGAGCCGGTCTTGTCGTCGCGGCCCGCGTAGTGAAGCCGGCCGGCTGCGAAGTCCATCGTGACGACGTACGACAACGGCTGCATGCCCGGCGGCGTGAAGCCCGGCGAGCGCGCGCCGGTGACCCCGTCGACCTTGGCCAGGCCGTGCTGGAACACGCCGTTGACGTTGTCGAACATGCCGCCGATCGCGACCGAGCCCGCCCCGTCGCTCTCGAGCGCGGTGACGAACGGCTGCGGGTAGATGCTGGTGTTCGGCGAACCGGTCACCAACGGCTGCCACGGCAGCACCGTGCCGGTGTTCGAGAAGGCGGCGAGCTTCGAGCGCGCGATCCCCTTGGCCGAGGTGAAGTACCCGCCGACGTAGACCGTGTCGTTCGTCGCGGTCAACGCGGCGACCTTGCCGTTGACGTTGAACTGGGCCGGGAGGAGCACGGGGTTGCGTGGGTTGGTGATGTCGAACGCAGCGACCCGGCCCCGGAAGCTGCCGTTGATGCTGGTGAACGTGCCTCCCACGTAGAGCCTGCTCTTGTCCGGCGAGACCGCCACCGCGAAGATATCGCCGCCGGTGACCTGGGGAGTCCAGGTGCTGATCAGCTGGTTCGTGGTGGTGTCCACCGCGGCCAGGCGCGCCTGCGGGGTGGTCTGGGTTCCGGGTGCCGCACCCGTTGGCCTGACCTCGGTGAAGGTGCCTCCGAGGTAGAGAACGTTGTTGGCGTAGCCCAACGAGAAGATGGTCTTGTTGGTCTGCGGCATCGCCCCTGGAACGCCGGAGAGCGGCGACGGACCGACATTCGGCCCTCCGCTCGGCTCAGCGGTCGCCGGCACCAGGGTCGAGGCGGTGGCTGCCAGGGCGATCACGCTGCCGGCGGCAATCAAGGCTCGGATCTTCATCACTGCTGTTTCCTTTGTTCGAGCGCCCACGGGACGCGGTGACGAGTGGTGTTGCGTGGTTCACGCCGGTCTTCGGCGCTGCCGTCAGTAGGCCCCTCTTCCACTGACGACGGCTTGTACGGTGTTGACGCAGATGGCGAGATCGCGAGAGAGCGCGATGTTGTCGGTGTAGTCCAGGTCGAGGGCCAGTGACTCCTCCCAGCCCAGGTCGGAGCGACCACTGACCTGCCACAGGCCGGTGAGCCCTGGCCGCGTGGCGAGTCGTCGCCGAGCCCGGTGGTCATAGCCGGCGACCTCCTCCGGGAGAGCTGGCCGCGGACCGACCAGGGACATTTCCCCCTTGAGAACGTTGACCAGCTGCGGAAGCTCGTCGAGGGAGGCCCGTCGCAGGAGTCGCCCGACCCGGGTCACCCTCGGGTCGGCGTGGACCTTGAACAGGACTCCGTTGCCCTCGTCCTGGTTCCGGAGGAGGTGCTTGACGGCGTCGGCACCGATCCCCATCGACCGGAACTTGTACATCGTGAAGGGTCGGCCACCTCGACCGATCCGGACCTGGCGGTACACGGCCGACCCCGGGGAGTCGAGCCTGATGAGGATCGCGAGCCCGATCATCAGTGGTGCGAGGACGGTGAGCAAGAACAGTGCGGCGATCCGGTCGAGGCCGGACTTGAGGACGCCGACCGGGATCGAGGGGCGGCTCGGTGCGAGCACGGTCATGGTCTGTCCAGCGATCCTCCGGTGCCGGATACGCGCCGGCGATGCATGCGCGAACGACGACGAGACCACCAGCTGAGCCGGGGACGACTCCAATGTCCAGCTCAGCTCCCTGAGGTCGTCCGGCAGGAGTCCCCCGTTCGAGAGGCAGATCACCAGGTCGGCCTCGCAGCTCTCCACGGCGTCCACGACCGACGCCCAGCGGGCCGGGCTCGGGGCCTCGGTCTGGTGCGGCACCCACTGACCCAGCGGATCGCGGTCGAAGACGACGGCACCGGCCACGCACACGTCCGAGCGATCCCCCCAGGCCGAGATCAACCGTGCTACCTGGTCACGGTCACCGACCAGGACGGCCTTCGGTGTGGTCCGTCGCGCGTGCGTCCACCACACAGCGACGGTCGCCACGCCTGCCGTGATGGCCAACCAGGCCTCCACCATCGTGGCGCGCCCCAGATCGAGCACCGCTACTGCGGTGGCCGCCGCCGCCATGGCCAGGATGGCGCGACGCGCGAGCTCGCCGGTGGAGATCCCGGCCAGGTCGCGCACCGCAGCGGCCAGGAACACGGTCCAACCGAGACCGACGGCCAGCGGCAGCAGGACGCCGCCCGACAAGGCGAGGGCGGTCCCGGTGACCATGACCATCGAGACCAGGCACATCACCGACATCTGCCAGCGACGCGCCCACCACGTGATCGTGGCGCCGCCGGTGTGGTCAGCCGAGAGCTCGGCCGCGCGTGCGTTGACGTGGGGCTGGGAGGCGAAGTCGCGGGCAGCCGGTGGGTTCGACACCAGAGTGGTCACGAGTTCCCCCACATACCTGGTGTCATGCCGGCGGCCACGGCGGGCGCGGCTGTGAACACGGCGGGGGACGGCATCAGGCTCACCGCGGGTTCGGCGACCGCGCGACGAAACGGACCCTGCTCGGCGTCGGCTCGCGGCCGATCAGGTCCCGGCGACCTCGATCCTGTGGACCGCGTGGGCTCGATCCGGCGCCGTCCGCTCGCGTATCCGTAGACCGCCACCGCAGCCAGCTGAGAGTTCACATCGAGCTTGCGCAACAGGGACTTGACCTGGCTGCGCACGGTGGCGGGTCGGACTCCGAGAGAGCGCGCGATCTGGACCACGGTCTCTCCCCGGTAGAGCAGGCGCAGCACCTGCATCTCCCGCGGCGAGAGGTGTTCGAGGCGAGCAGACTTGTCGGCCCGGTCCCGCCAGAGCACCTCCCACTGCGCCAGCAGCTCCTCCCGCCCGGCGAAGTTCGGCTGCTCCTGGCTCGACCACGGCGTTCGGAGCGCCAGGCAGACCTCGTCGAGAGGGGTCGAGGACGACAGGACCGTTCGCGCGCCTGCCTCGAGTACCGCACCCCAGATGGGGCCGCGTCGGGCGCCGGTCAGCACCACCCACTCCAGACGGATCTCGGTCAGGATCGAGTGCGCTCGCACGATGGCGGTCTCGCTGTCGAGGTCAGAGATGAGCAGGCCGCGCTGCTGCATCCGCCGGGACGAGCGCGCCAGCAGGTTCTGACCAGGGCACCGCCTGGACCGCGATTCCGCGATCGCGCAACGCGCTCCTGACCGAGTCGGCCACCAACCGGTGCTCGGCCGCGACCACGACGGTGGCGTGCTCATACGTCGCCTCGTCGGCGCTGGATCGTGTCTGTTGGCCCCCCATGACGCTCAACGTGATGGGTGTTCACGGGAAAGTCGCGCGACTGACCCCGAGATCACCCCAAATTGGGGATTCCTCCGCGGGATCCGTCGGTCGATGGTAGGGATCGCCGGTGAGGGGGACCGTTGCCGGGCCGCGTGGTTCGCCGCATTACCCCACGCAGGGCCCCGAGTGCCGCACGTCACGGTCGTTGGCAAGCAAAATGTCTGGTCATTCTGTGGCGCGAACGGGTCGGCTTCACCTAACCTCGGTGTTCTACCACTTGAGCACAGGCCGGTTCGGGGGGCTGGCGACGCATTCAACAGGGGGGCGTCGTGGCTCGGTGGTAACGACGACAGTCCTGGGGGGGAACATGTCGTTTCAACGTACCCCGCGCGAATCGGGGAGTTGGAGCACTCGCGCCACAGTCGGAGCCGCACTGACGGCGCCGCTGATCGCTTTGGCCGTGGGACTGGCACGCGTAGATCCGTGGCAGGCCGCGGGTCAGGCGAGCGGCCTGCTGCTCGCGGCAGCCCTGATCGGAAGCGGGGTCCTGTTCTACGTCCAGTGGTTGCTGACCAAGTGGTCCAGCTGCGGCTGGCTGGTGCTCGCGACGCTCACGTTGGGCTCCTACCTCGCGCTCACGCACGTGCTGGCGCTGGCCAGATTCCCGGCCGCACCTGCGAACGCAGCGGGCGAGCTTGCCGAGCCGGTCGCCTTCGGGGTGTTGCTCCTGATGCTCGCCGTGGTTGCGCCCGGCGGCATCCAGGCCGGCTCGTCAATGCATCCGGCCGTCGTCGGGAATCCTCGGCGGTAGCGGCATGGCAGTCATGGTCGAGCTGCTGCGTGCCCGCGAGTATCGCGGGCACACCCAACGACGCCTTCGGCCTGACGGTCGTTGTGTCCATCCTCGTCTGCGGCATCCTTCTCACGTGGTCGATCCTGACCCGCCTCGGCATGCCGACGTGGGTGCGGACCAGGCTGGCGCTGGCGGTGACACTGGCTGGTGGGGCGCAGGCGGGCGCACTCGCAGCCGACCCGATGGTGACCGGGGCCTCGGCGGTGGCCGAGTCAGTGGCGGCGCTGATGATGCTCGACTGCGCACTCGTCGTGGCCTACTCGAGCATCCATGACCTCCGACGTGCCCTGCAGAGCCTGCGGGGCTCTCTGGAGCGCCACGAGACTCAGGTCCGGGCCGAGCGGGCGACCCTGCACGAGGTGCGCGCGACACTCAGCGGTATTGCTCAGGCCTTTCCGATGGCTCAGAGCAGCGATGTGCCCGACTCCCGCCGTCACCAGCTGCACGACATGATCGCCTCGGAGCTCGGGAGACTGGAGCGGATGGTGGTCGGCACCGACGGCGACCGTGCAGCGGAGATCGTCGATCTCGACAGAGTCCTCGACCAGATCGTCCTGCGACAGCGCGTGCGTGGGCAGGCCATTCACTGGCAACCCAGCGGACACACAGCACTGGCCGACGAGGACTCACTGACCGAGATCTTCAGTCTGCTGCTCGAGAACGCCCGCCGACACGCCCCTGGCGCCACGACGGTGGTCGAGGTCGTCCCAGGACACGAGGACCGTGTCTACGTCGTCGTCAGTGACACCGGGCGGGGCGTGCCGGCGCGACTGCGCTCGACCATCTTCGACTGGGGCGTGCACGCGCCTGCGTCGCCCGGACAGGGCATCGGGCTTGCGGTCGCACGCGAGCTCGCGAGGGAGAACGCCGGCGACCTGGACCTCGTGGACGGCAGCGGAGGGGCGACGTTCGTCCTCACGGTTCCGTCGACCCCGTCCGAGCCGTCGCTCTCCATGGATGAGGTGGACTGGGATGCTGCCCGCACGGCGTGACTACCGCGTGGTCCTCGTCGACGACCACGCGCTGTTCTCCGAGTCGCTGGAGCTGGCCCTCAGCATCGAGGGGTACGACGTCCGCCGCGTCACGCTCGACAAGGTGAACTCGCTCGCGGCGCTCACGACCGTGATGCTCAAGCTGCGACCACGGACCGTCCTGCTGGACCTCCAGCTGGGCGGGCTGGGTGCGTCGACGTCCCTCATCGCGCCCCTCGCCCGGGAAAACATCAACGTCGTCGTCGTCACGGCGGCCACCGACCGCAGCCTCTGGGGAGACTGCGTCCACCGCGGGGCCCGCAAGGTCGTGTCGAAGTCCGCCCCGCTCAGGGAAACGCTGCGGGTCGTTCGCCGGCTGCACGAGCAGCAGCAGGTCATGACCGTCGAGGAGCGGGAGAACCTGCTCGACCACTGGCAGCGCCACGTGTCACGTCACGCTGGGGCGCGCAGCCGGTTCGAGCTCCTGTCCGAACGGGAGCGGGCCATCCTCGGCGGCCTGATGGCCGGACAGGCCGTCCGCGAGATCGCGACGGCCGGCTTCGTCTCGGAGGGGACCGTCCGCACACAGGTCAAGTCGATCCTCGCCAAGCTGGAGGTCAGCTCGCAGCTGGCAGCGGTGGGGCTGGCCCACGAGCTGGAGTGGCGTCCTCCCCAGCGCGCCGAAGGCATCAGCCGTTGAAGGTCTGCTGAGTCCGCTCGAGGCCGTCGACGATCAGCGACTCGACTGCGTCGGCCGCGCGGTCGACCTGGAACGGCAGCTCCTTGCGCTCGGTCGCTGAGTAGTTCGAGAGCAGGAAGTCCGCGACGTCCTGCCGCCCGGGAGGACGTCCGACGCCTGCTCGCACGCGGAAGAAGTCACCGGTGCCCAGCGACGAGCGCAGCGAGCGGAGCCCGTTGTGGCCGTTGTCGCCACCTCCGAGCTTGACGCGGAGCGTGGCGAAGGGGATGTCGAGCTCGTCGTGGATCGCCACGATGCGCTCGGGCGGGACCTTGTAGAACGTGGCGAGGGCCTTGACCGGGCCGCCGGTCTCGTTCATGTAGCACCGGGGCCGGGCGAGCACGACGCGAGCGCCTCCAGCGCCCGGCGTACCCCACCGTCCCTCCACGACGTCGGCCCGGCCGGACTTGTGGGCCCGGAACGGCGAGCCGAGCCGGGAGGCCAGCTCGTCGGCCACGAGGTAGCCGAAGTTGTGGCGGTGACCGGCATAGGCCGGGCCGGGGTTCCCCAGCCCGACCACGAGCCAGACGTCGGACGGCGTCACTCCGCGGAGTCGCCCTCCTTGGCGGCCTCGCCCTCGGCGCCCTCGCCGGCGTCGCCGGACTCGTCGCCCTCGGCGGCAGCCTCGGCCTCGGCGATGTCCTCGTCGCTCTCCTCGCGCTCGATGCCGGCCTCGGCCTCGGCCTCGGCGAGCTCGGCCTCCAGGGCCTCCTCGGACATCTGCTGGGTGACGTTGACGATCAGCATCTCGCTGTCCGAGAGCAGCGTGGTGCCGCTGGGCAGCGCGAGCTCGGAAGCGTGGATCTGGGTGCCGACCTCGGCGCCCTCGATCGACACCTCGATGTACTCGGGGATGTGGGTGGCCTCGGCCTCGACCTGGACGGTGGAGTTCTCGGTGACGACGAGCGTCTCGGAGACAGCGGTGCCCACGAGGTGGATCGGGACGTCCACGGTGACCTTCTCGCCGCGCTTGACCGCGACGAAGTCGACGTGCTCGATGACGCGGCGGATCGGGTCGACCTGGACCTGCTTGGTCAGGGCGAGCTGGCTGTCGCCGGCGATCTGGAGGTCGAGCAGGGCGTTCGCGCCGCCGTGCTTGAGCGCCATCATGGTCTCGTGGCCCGGCAGGCTCACGTGGAGCGGGACGTCGCCGCGGCCGTAGACGACGGCGGGGATCTTGTCCTCGCGGCGGATGCGGCGAGCCGCGCCCTTGCCGAACTCGGTGCGCTGCTCTGCGGTGATCTTCTCGACCATCTGACTGTCTCCTCGTCGCGGTGCGTGTCTGTCCTGAAGTCATCAGGCCCCGGAAACGAGAAACGCCGCGCGACAGCGCGGCGTCTTGGCCGGCCCTGTCGATCACGGACTCCCTGCTGCGCAGGTGTCCCTCGCCGAGGCAACGGCCTCAGAATAGTCCGGGGCGCGCTCCGGAGGCCAATCGGCGTAATCTCGCGGCCGTGTCTCTGACTCTCACCGAAGCCCGCACTCGCGCCGCCCTCGTGTCCGACGTCTCCTACGACCTCCACCTCGACCTCACCGACCGCGACACCTTCGGCGTCCGCGCCACGGTGCGGTTCGGGTGCCGCGAGCCGGGCGCGACGACCTTCCTGGAGCTGCTGAACGGGCAGGAGGTGCTGCTCGACGGCCTTCCGGCGACGACGTACGACGGACGGCGGCTCGCCCTGCGCGACCTGGCAGCCGCCAACGAGGTGACGGTGGAGGCGCGACTGCCCTACGTCACCGACGGCGACGGGATGCACACCTTCACCGATCCCGCGGACGGCCACAGCTACGTCTCGGCCTACGTCGGGATGGACCTCGCGCAGCGGATCTTCCCGTGCTTCGACCAGAACGACCTCAAGGCGCCGGTGACCCTCGCCGTGACCGCACCCGCCCCCTGGCGGGTCCTCGCCAACGGACGCGCGACCAACGACGGCGCCGACGGCACGTGGACCTTCGCCACCACGCCGCCGATCCCGCTGCCGATGTTCACGGTCTGCGCGGGGCCGTGGCACTCCGTCACGTGGGAGCACGCCGGACTCCCGTTCGGCTGGCACGCCCGCGCCTCGCTGGCAGCCCAGCTCGACCGCGACGCCGAGGAGCTGCGGCTCGTCACCGAGGCGTGCTTCGACCACTACGCGTCGCTGTTCGACGAGCCGTTCGCGTTCGGGTCCTACGACCAGGCCTTCGTCCCCGGGCTCAACTGGGGTGCGCTCGAGAACCCCGGCTGCGTCACGTACCGCGACGAGATCCTGCCCGTCGGCACCCCCACGGAGAGCGAGCGCCGACGCCGCGCGATGGTCATCGCCCACGAGATGGCCCACATGTGGTTCGGCAACCTCGCGACCATGACCTGGTGGGAGGACACCTGGTTGCAGGAGTCCTTTGCCGACTACATGGGCTTCCGGGTCGCCGCCGACGGCGCCGGCTTCACGGGCACGTTCGTCGACTTCACGATCCGGCAGAAGGTTCGGGCGTACGTCGCCGACGAGCGCCGGTCCACCCACCCGGTCGCGCCCCTGGCCGAGGAGGTGGGTGACGTCGACCAGGCCGCGACCAACTTCGACTCGATCTCCTACGCCAAGGGCAACTCCGCCATCAGGCAGCTCGTGACCTGGCTGGGCGACGAAGACTTCCTGAGCGGTGTCAACGCCTACTTCGCGCGCCACCGGTGGGGCAACGCGACACTGACCGACTTCGTGGCGGCCCTCGACGGTGCCACCGACCGCGACGTCCGCGGCTGGGTCGAGGCGTGGCTGCGCGCGCCAGGCTTCGACACCATCAACGTCGCCCGCGACGGCGACTCCGTCGTGCTCACCCGGGAGGGGTCGCGGGCCCACCGCTTCGCGGTCACGTCGTACGACGAGAGCCTGGTCGCGACCGGTACCGCGCTCGTCGACCTGAGCGACGAGCCGGTGCGGCTCCCCGCCGCTGCGGCGGTGGTGCCCAACAGTGGCGGCGAGACGTTTGCCCGGCTCCGGCTCGACTCGCAGAGCTGGGAGCTGCTGGCGCGCGACCTCGCCGCGATCGCCGAGGACGACGTCCGCGCCGTCGTGTGGGGCACCGCCATGGACCTGGTCCGCTGCGGGGAGATGACGCCGGCCGACTTCCTCGGCCTGGTCACCCGTCACCTGCCGCGCGAGCGGCACGGGTCGATCGCCGAGGCGGTGCTGGCCTGGTGCGCCGACACCCTCGTCGTCTTCCACCTCGAGGCGGCCGACGTGGTCGACGCGGTCGCCCAGATCGCGGCCGCCTGCGAGACCGGCCTGGCCTCCGAGCCCGACGAGAAGCTTGCGGTGAGCCTCACCCGGGCCCTGGCCCGCACCACGCCGGACGCGATGCTCCTCCAGCGCTGGCTGGTCGACCGGGTCACCCACACCGGCGTCGAGGTCGACCAGCACCTGCGCTGGCTCGCGCTGGTGCGGCTGGCGGCCCTGGGCGAGCTCGGACCCGAGGCCATCGCCGAGGAGCGCGAGGCCGACGGCACGATCAAGGGAGTGCTCGGCGCTGCCGAGGCGCTCGCCGCGTTGCCGGACGCCGAGGCCAAGGCGGCCGCCTTCGCGGGCCTGCTCGGGGAGCCGCCGCTGTCGAACCGCGAGTTCGAAGCCACCGCCGCCGGTCTCTGGGACGCCGAGCAGGCGGCCCTGGTCGCAGCGGTACGTCGAGCGCTACCTCGCCGACGGCCTCGCGCTCGCACGCCTCCGGGGCCCGAGCTTCGAGGAGCAGCTCGGCAACGCGTTCCCGAGCGTGCCGTTCACCGACGCGCAGGTCGAGGTGCTCGCTGAGACGCTGCGCGGCGACGTACCGACCGTGCTGCGCCGCAGCTGGGAGGACGCCTACGACGACCTGGTGCGCGGACGGTGGGACTGACCGTGTCAGCCGTGGTGGGCGCGCTGCAGCGCGTCGACCAGATCAGCCGGGCTGCTCAGGCTCCCGCCGCCCGCGGGATCCTCGACCGGGTCGTTGGTGACCAGGACTTGCGGCAGCCGAAGGCGTCTGCCAGCACGGAGCGCAGGTCGGCGTCCTCGGCGGTCACCAGCATCCAGCGCGGACCGATGTCCATGGTGCACATGGCGTCCTGACGGGACGGCTCCAGCTCGTCGACGGCTTCCTGGAGGTCCGGCAGCTGACTGGCATCGACCGAGCGTCGGGTCGCCTTCGAGCGCCCAACCCTTGTCAGCGAGCTCGTACTCGCACACCCAGGTCGTCTCGCTGAGGGTGAGGTCGGGCGCGGCACTGGCGGGCCCCGTCGGCCCCGGGCCGGGGATCCGGTCCGGGCAGGGGTCTGCGGGCGCGTCCGGCGTCGGCGCTTCGGTGGCACGGGTGCCCGGCTCGTCGCCGGAGCCGCAGCCGCTGACCAGCAACGCGGTCAGCGCGAAGGTCGCCAGGCGGATCGGGAGGTGCATGCGTCCTCAGGCGTGGCCGTCGAACATGGAGGTGACGGATCCGTCCTCGAAGACCTCGCGGATCGCGCGGGACAACAGGGGCGCGATCGACAGCACCGTGAGCTTGTCGAACTGCTTCTCCGGGTCGATCGGTAGCGTGTTGGTGACCACGATCTCGGTGGCACCGGAGTTCTTGAGCCGGTCGACGGCGGGGTCGGAGAGGACGGCGTGGGTGGCGGCGACCACGACACCGGACGCACCTTCGGCGATCAACGCCTCGGTGGCCTGCACGATCGTGCCGCCGGTGGCGATGATGTCGTCGGTGATGACGCACAGCCGGTCCTGGACGTCGCCCACGACACGGTTGGCCACCACCTCGTCGGGCCGGTCCGTACGCCGGGTCTTGTGGATGAAGGCCAGCGGTACGCCGCCCATCCGCGCCGACCAGCGCTCCGCGACCTTGATCCGTCCCGCGTCCGGCGAGACCACGGCGAGCCGTTGGTCGCCGTACTTCTGCTTGACGTAGTCGGACAGGATCGGCATCGCCATGAGGTGGTCGACCGGGCCGTCGAAGAATCCCTGGATCTGGTCGGCGTGGAGGTCGACGGTGATCAGCCGGTCGGCACCGGCGGTCTTGAACAGGTCGGCGACCAGGCGGGCCGAGATCGGCTCGCGGCCGCGATGCTTCTTGTCCTGCCGCGCATACCCGTAGAACGGCATGACCACCGTGATCCGCTTGGCTGACGCCCGCTTGAGGGCGTCGACCATGATCAGGTGCTCCATGATCCACTCGTTGATCGGTGCGGTGTGGCTCTGGAGCACGAAGGCGTCGGAGCCGCGCACCGACTCCTCGTAACGGACGTAGATCTCGGTGTTGGCGAAGGAGTACGCCGCCGTGGGGACCAAGCCGGTGCCGAGCTGGTCCGCGACCTCCTCGGCCAGGGCCGGGTGGGCCCGGCCGCTGAAGACCATCAGGTTCTTCTCGGTGGTCCGCTTCATTCCGGTCACGTCAGGATTGTGGCCCACCGACGGGCGGCTGCCCAACATCGGGGTCCGTCTGGTGTACATCCGGCGTTTCCCGGGCCTTCCGGAGCCGGTCGGCGTGGCCCTCCAGGTTGCGCTGCGGGCCGCCGCTGACGGCCAGTGCACCCGGCGGCACGTCGCGACGTACCACCGTCCCACCCCCGGTCATCGCCCCGTCGCCGATCTCGACCGGCGCCACGAACGTGTTGTTCGCCCCGGTCCTGGCACCGCTGCCCACGGTCGTGTGGTGCTTGGCGACGCCGTCGTAGTTGGCGAAGATCGTTCCCGCCCCGATGTTGCTTCCCTCGCCGATCTCGGCGTCGCCGACGTAGGAGAGGTGGGGCACCTTCGCCCCCGCAGCGATCTGGGCGTTCTTGGTCTCCACGAACGTGCCGATCTTGCCGCCGGCACCGAGCGAGGTGCCGGGACGCAGGTAGGCATACGGCCCGACGGTCGCACCCTCGGCGACCACGGCGAGCTCGCCGTGGGTGCGTACGACGCGGGATCCGGCCCCGATCTCGCAGTCCTTGAGCGTGGTGTCGGGCCCGACCACGGCGTCCTCGGCGACCACCGTCGCGCCGAGCAGCTGGGTGCCGGGCAGGATCGTCACGTCAGGGGCGAGGACGACGTCGGCGTCGATCCAGGTCGTCTCGGGGTCCATGACCGTGACGCCGTCCTGCATCCAGAGCGTCACGATCCGGCGGTTGAGCTGGCGGCCGAGGGCGGCCAGCTGGGCGCGGTCGTTGGCGCCCTCGGTCTCACTGACGTCGTCGATCGGGTAGGCGCCCACGGTGAGGCCGTCGTCCTGGGCGATCCGCACCGAGTCGGTCAGGTAGTACTCGCCCTTGGCGTTGTCGTTGCCGATCCGCGGCAGCGCACCGAGGAGGAACCCGGCCTCGAACGCCAGGATCCCGCTGCTGATCTCGCTGATCTCGCGCTGCTCGGGGGTGGCGTCGCGCTCCTCGACGATCTCGACCACGTCACCCTCGTGGTTGCGCACGATCCGGCCGTACCCGTGCGGGTCCGGTACGACGCCGCTCAGGATGCTGACGGCGCGCTCGGCGGCCTCGTGCTCGGCGACGAAGGCCCGCAGGCTCTCTCCGCGCAGCAGCGGGGTGTCGCCGGTCGCGACCAGCACCGTCCCGCTGGTCAGCCCGCACGCCTCGACGGCGACGTGGACCGCGTGGCCGGTGCCGTCCTGCTTCTCCTGCACCGCGAGCACGACGTCCGGCAGCAGGGCCTGGATGTGGGGGGCGACCTGCTCGCGCTGGTGGCCCACCACGGCCACGACGCGCCGCGGGCCCATCTCCTGCACCGCGGACAGGACGTGGCCGATCATGGTCCGCCCGCCGACCTCGTGGAGCACCTTCATGGTCTTGGACTTCATGCGGGTCCCACCACCGGCAGCCAGCACGATCACGGTGAGGTCGTCGGTCATGCGGGTCACCCTAGTCTCGACCGGCGGCCCCCACGACGAGGTGTGCCAGGCGCTCGGGATGCACCAGCTGTTGATACTCGTCACCCTCGGGCACCCACTTCGAGTCCCACAGGTCGAGCTCGCTCCGGGGGTCGCCCCAGGCGGCCACGTAACGCTTTGCGAAGTGGGGTGGGTACGGGACGCGTGCCGGGTTGCTCCTGCTGCGCACGTCGGTCGGGCGGCACCGCGACGAGGAGACGCTGCAGCGTCCGGACGGCCGCCGACCTGCTCGCGCGGCTGCCCTGACGGGCCACCCCGACGTCGGGAACCGGGTCGGCGCCGGTCTCGGTGGCGGGATGAACCGACGGCGGGGGTTGTGACGTGCGTCACGTCGTGATTGTCTGGGCGTTGGCCGTCGAGGAGCCCGGGACCCGGGTGTCCGGCCACGGCCACCTCGGTACCTGGAGAAACGGCCGTGAACCGATCACTTCGCCAGTCCGCCACCGCGATCGCGGTGGGAGTCCTCGCCGTCACCGGCCTCGCCGCCGGCATCAATGGCGCCGGCACCGCCCCGCCTCAGCGGGCGCCAGCCGGGGAGGGTCAACCGGGGGCGCTCGGGGCCCATCTCCAGCAGCTCAAGCGCGCTGCCCCGGGTGTCAGGAGATCCTCGAGGGTCCCGGTTCGGCGGCCGAGGCAGCGTTTGTGGAGCGTGCCTACCCGGCGAGCACGATCTCCCTCGCCAAGATGGAGGGGGCGAAGGAGTCGTTCCAGGCGGTCGTCGCCAGAACCTCAGCGCGTGAGCGGCTCGCCCGGCCGCAGGCCAGGGCGGCAAGCTGGCAGCGGTACGGCCCGAGCCAGGCGCTCTACCCGTTCACCGAGCTCCGCAACGCCAGCAACTACGTGCCCAACGAATACGTGGCCGGCGGCCGCACCACCGTCGATCGCCGATCGCGCAGACGTGCATGCCCGGCAACTGCCGGCTGTACATCACCCCGGCCGGCGGCGGCGTCTGGCGCACCAACGACGCGCTGCCACCCCCAGTGGATGGACCTACCTCGGCGGCCCGCTCGGCATCAACGCGGCCGGCGCGGTGACGATCGACCGCAACGACCCGACCGGCGACACGATCTACGTCGGCACCGGCGAGGCCAACGTCTGCGGTCCGGCTGCGTCGCCGGCGTCGGCCTCTACAAGTCGACCAACGGTGGCCTCACCTGGACCGGCCCGATCGGCAAGGCCGAGCTCGGGCGGCAAGGGCATCGGCGAGATCATCGATCGACCCCGGCGACCCCGAGCACGCTATACGTCGCGTACGACCACCGCGCTGCGCGGCATGTCCAGCTGTCTGCTGCATCGGCGTCACCCGGCCCGTCCCCGACGCCGCCAAGTGGGGCCTCTACAAGTCCACCGACGGCGGCGAGACCTGGACGTATCATCCACAACGGGGCGACCGACGACGAGCTGACGTGCACCGGCTCGATCGACGGAGTACAACAACGCCGCGCCATGCTCCCCGCGCGGCGTCCGGCACATCGAGCTCGACCCGGACGACAGCGACATCATCTACGCGTCCTCCTACGCCCGCGGCATCTGGCGCTCGACCGACGCCGGCGACGACCTGGACGCAGATCAAGCCGTCGCTCAACGCCGCGGTGATCCAGACGCGCGCCCGCGTTCGACGTGACGCGCTCGCCAACGGCAACGACCCGGATGTACGTCTACGAGGGCAACATCGGCAATCCGTACTCCCGGCTGTTCCGCAGCGACGACGTGGCCACCGGCAGCGCCGACCTTCACGGACCTGACCAGCGCCAACCCGGCCGACACCGGGCTACGCCACCTACAACCAGTGCGGCGGCCAGTGCTGGTACGACGTGTTCGTCACACACGCCCGGACGGCCACCCCGACATGGTCTACACCGGCGGCTCCTACGTCGTACGGCGAAACCGGTGGCATCGCCAACAAGCGCGGCGGTCATCCTGTCGACCGACGCCGGCGTCAGCGGCACCGACATGACGTTCGACGGCACCGACCCGGTGCATCCCAACGGCCTGCACCCCGACCAGCACGACATCGTCACCAACCCGAACAACCCGTACCAGTTCTTCGAGACCAACGACGGCGGCGTCATGCGCTCGAGCGGCAAGTTCGTCGACCGCTCGTCGTGGTGCGACGACCCGAGCCGGGGCCTCACGGCCGGCCGAGCTCGGCCCGATGCGAGCAGATGCTCTCGCGGATCCCGTCGCGGCTGACCGGCATCAACACCGGCCTGTCCACGCTGCAGTTCATGAGCCTGTCGGTCAGCCCGCACGACACCGACCTGCTGCAGGGCGGCACGCAGGACAACGGGACGTGGGAGAACAACGGCTAGACTGCGACGCTGGAACAACACGATGATCGGTGACGGCGGCCAGTCCGGCTTCGACGTAGCGCGGCGCGAAGTTCCGGTTCCACAACTTCTTCGACGCCTCAGCCGAGGTGAACTTCGACAACGGCGACATCGCCGACTGGATCTGGACCGCCGACCCGATCTACGGGCAGCCGGGCACCCAGTTCTACGCGCCGGTCATCAGCGACCCGGTGGTGAGCGGCACGATGTTCGCCGGCACCGGCACGCGTGTACCGGACCAAGACGTTCGGGCTCGGCGACCGCACGCTCGCCGAGGCGCAGCGGATCTGCAACACCTGGGACGGCACCTTCGAGGAGCAGTGCGGCGACTGGGAGCAGCTCGGGCTGGTGCCGCTCACCGACGCGGCCGTACGGCGACCGCGCCGGTGGCGCCATCGCGGCGGTCGAACGCACCACCGGCAACCGGTACGACCGCCTGGGCGGCGACCACGCACCGGCCGTCTGTTCATCTCGACGAACGTCGACGCCGAGCCGGCCGCCGCGGTGACCTGGACGCGCCTCGACGACGACGCGACCATCGACCCGAACCGGTTCGTCAGCAGCATCTACTCGACCCGAGCCAACCCGAACCGGGCCTGGATCTCCTACAGCGGCTTCAACTCGAACACGCCAGCCACGCCCGGCCACGTCTTCGAGGTCACGTGCAACCCGGCACCGGCACGGCGACCTGGACCGACCGG
Source organism: uncultured Actinomycetota bacterium (assembly GCA_963804845.1). Taxonomy (GTDB): domain Bacteria; phylum Actinomycetota; class Actinomycetes; order Propionibacteriales; family Nocardioidaceae; genus Nocardioides. Next base: position 527,890 of record CAWDSA010000002.1, read on the forward strand.
TCGCATCGACCTCGGCGACCATGCCGGTCACCGACCTGGTCCGCGACGACAACCGGCGACCTCTACGCCGCCACGGACTTCGGCGTCGTCTGCGGCGCGGCGGGAACGAGCACCGTGGGCTCACGGCGGCCCCGGGCATGCCGAACGTCGAGGTCGCCGGCCTGACGATCGTGCCGGACGAAGCGGATCCTGTACGCCGCGTCGCACGGCCTGAGCGCGTGGCGCGCTGAGCTGACGGTTGATGACCGTCAGCGCCGACGGGAGGGGCCGCTGTCGCGGTCCCTCCCCCGATACCCGGGCGGCCCGGCTGCGCGCACCGCTCGGTGCGGTTGCCGTCGTCGTGCTGTTCGTGCTGCCGCTGCTGCTGCTCGTGTCCGGTTCGCTGCACCAGCCCGGCCTGCCGCCGCCGCCGACGCCCCGAGCTGGTACCCGACCCGCTGTCGACGCGGCGTACGCGCGGCGGTCGACCTCGGCGGGCTGGGCCGGGCGACGCTCAACTCGCTGGCTGGTCGCGGCGGTCGCGGTGCCGCTCAGCGTGCTGGTCGCGTCCTGGGCCGGGTTCGCGCTGACCCGGCTGCCGCGCCGCGGGCGACGGCGGTGGTCGCGCTGCGTCGCTGGTCGCGCTGATGGTGCCGGTGACCGCGCTGCTGGTGCCCCGGTTCGTCGTCTTCCGGACGCTCGGCCTGACCGACACGCTCGTCCCGCTGATGCTGCCCGCGCTGATCGCGCACGTCGCCGCTCTACGTGCTCGTCTACTACCTGGCTTTCCGCGCGCTGCCCGCGCGACCTCTACGACGCGTGCCGGCTGGCCGGACCTGACCCCGCTGCGGACCTGGTGGCGGGTGGCGATGCCGCTGGTGCGCCGGTCACGCGGCGCTCGCCGGCGCTGGTCTTCGTGTTGACCTGGTCGAACTTCCTCGACCCGCTCGTCTACGTCTACGACCGCGACCTGTTCACACTGCCGCTGGCACTGCGCTCACTGTCCACCCTGGATCCGCACGAACTTCCCGGTCTTCCTCGCCGGCGCGGTGCTCGCCACGCATCCCGCGCTGGTGCGTGTTCGCGCGTCGCGCAGCGGCGGTTCCTTCAGCGACGACCGCCGATCGGATGGTGGCGACGAGTGAGATCGTCCGGCGATCGCCGCGCCGCGGTCGTCGCGGCCTGCCTGGCTGGCATCCTGGTCGCTGCGGCTGTCCGCGAGCCTGCGGCGACTCCCGGGAGGACGGCGTCGGTCTCGGCTGCTGGTCTTCGGCGTCCCGAGGAGCTCGGCGGCCTACCGGACACTGGTCGACAGCTTACAAGGCGCAGTCCCGGCGCGACGGTGCGAGCTGATCGAGGCCAGCGACCGCGACGACCTGATCGCCCGGCTGTCCACGTCGATCGCCGGCGGCGAGCCGCCGGACCTGTTCCTGATGAACTACCGCTTCTACGGCCAGTTCGCCGCCAAGGACGCGATCGAGCCGCTGGACGAGCGGATCGCGGCGTCCGGACCGGTTCGCCGCCGACGACTACTACCCGGCGGCGATGGACGCGTTCAAGTGGCAGGGCGAGCAGCTCTGCCTGCCGCAGAACGTGTCCAGCCTGGCCGTCTACTACAACCGGGACCTGTTCGAGAAGTACGGCGTCGCCGAGCCGCCCGCGGGCTGGACCTGGAACGAGCTGATCACGACCGCGGTCGCGATGACCCGCGACGCGCACGGCAACCAGGTCGTCGGGCACCGAGACCGAGGGCGGCGCGCGCCGGTCGCCGTGTACGGCCTCGGCGTCGAGCCGTCGATGATCCGGCTGGCGCCGTTCGTCTGGTCCAACGGCGGCGAGATCGTCGACGACCCCGCCCAGCCGACCCGGTTCACCCTCGACACCCCGGAGGCGCGCGAGGCGCTGAAGAACTTCGTCGACCTGCGCCTGGCCTACGGCGTGATCCCGACCGACGAGGAGGTCGAGGCGGAGGACGACGAGACCCGGTTCCCCAACGGCCGGCTGGCGATGCTGATGTCCTCGCGGCGGGTCACCACGACGTTCCGGGCGATCGAGCGACTTCGACTGGGACGTGGCGCCGCTGCCGGTCTACGAGCGAGCCGGTCCGGCATCCTGCACTCCGACGCGTACTGCATGACCGCAGCGGCCCGCGAACAAGGACGAGGCCTGGCAGCTTCGTCGAGTACGCGATGAGCGCCGAGGGGCAGCGGGCGCTCGTCGGCGACCGGCCGCACGGTGCCGTCGCAACATCGAGGTGTCACGTCGGACGCCTTCCTCGACCCGGCGCAGCCGCCGAGCCGCGCCAGGTGTTCCTCGACGCGATCCCGACCGTGCGCGCGACTGCCGACCATCTCCACCTGGCCGGAGATCGAGGACATCACCGGCGGCATCCTCGAGAACGCGCCTGTACCGCGGCGATCCGCTCGACGAGGTGATCCGGCGAGATCGACGAGCAGACCCGAGACGCTGTTCGCCCGCGGCGAGGCTCCGTGACGCGCAGCCGTCCGACGGGCTGGGGCTGGAGGGACGTGCGGGCGGCGTACGGCGAGCACGTGAGGTGCTGCACGGCATCGACCTCGCGGTCGCCCGCGGCGAGCTGCTCGTCGTGCTCGGCCCGTCCGGCGCCGGCAAGTCGACGCTGCTGCGGGTCGTCGCCGGACTGGAGCCGCGACCGGCGGCGGGTCAGGTCATCGCCGGCCGGGACGTGACCGGGCTGCGGCCGGGGCGGCGCAACGTGTCGATGGTGTTCCAGATCATACGCGCTGTTCCCGCACCTGACCGTCGCGCGAGAACATCGCGCTTCGGGCTTGGCGGTGCGCGACATGCCGCGGGCGGCGGCCGGCGCGCGGTGCGAGGCGGCGGCCGCGGCCGTCGGCTGCGCGAGACCTGCTCGACCGGCGCCCGGGCAGCTCTCCGGCGGCGAGCGGCAGCGCGTCGCGCTGGCCCGGGCGCTGGTGCGGGAGCCGGACGTGTTCCTGCTCGACGAGCCGCTGTCGAACCTGGACGCTCGAGCTGCGGGTGCGAGACCCGCGCCGAGCTCAAGGCGCTGCACGACGCGTCGGCGCGCACGATGCGTCCACGTCACCCACGACCAGACCGAGGCGCTCGGCGCTCGGCCGACCGGATCGCGGTGCTGCGCGACGGGCTGATCGAGCAGGTCGGCACCCCGGAGGAGATCTGGCGCGAAGCCGGCGACCACGTTCGTCGGCGCGGTTCGTCGGCTCCCCGGCGATGAACCTGCTGCCGGCCGACGGTCCGGCTGCGTGCCGGCGCGGTTGTCGCCGACGGCCTGACTGATCGGCTTCCGGCCCGAGGCGGTGCGGCTCGGCCACCCCGGCGAGCCAGACGGCACCAGCGGGTCGTGCGAGCGGGTCGACGTCGTCGGCGAGGACGCCTACGTCATACGTCCGAGGTGGCCGGCGACGAGCGTGGTCGGCGCGGGTGCCGCTGGCCCGGCGGCCCGAGCGTCGGCGAGACCGTGAGCGTGGACGTCGCGCCGGGTGACGTCCACGTCTTCGACGCCGGACACCGGGCGCGCGGGTGGCGGCGTTGACGACCGATCCGGGGCGGCGCGATCGCTGGGAGACTCGGCGCTGATGCTGGCGCCGTACGTCGCGGGTCGGTCGTGCTGGTGCTGGTGCGCGCATCCGCCGTGGCGACGCTCGGCGCTGGCGTTCACCGAGTACGACCTGATCCGACCCGCGCGACCTGGGTCGGGCTCGGACAACTTCGTCGAGCTCGTCGCACGACGCCATCTTCCGTACGCGCGCTCGACGAACTCGCTGGTCTTCGCGCTGATCGCCGTCCCGCTGCGGCTCCTCATCGCGCTCGGGCTCGCGCTGCTGCTGCACCGGCGCGCCGCGGGGTCGGCACCGCACGAGCGGTCGGTGATGCTGCCGACCGCGGTGCCGGAGATCGCCTACGGCCTGCTGTGGCTGTGGCTGTTCAACCCGCTCTACGGGCCGATCAACCAGGTGCTGCGGCTCGGCGGCGAGAACGGGCTGACCGCGCTCGGCCGTACGCCGCCGCAGTGGCTGACCGATCCGAACCGACGCGCGCGCGGCGATCATCCTGATGAGCCTGTTCACCATCGGCGAGATGTTCGTCATCCTGCTCGCCGCGCGGCAGGCGCTGCCCCGGGAGGTCTACGAGCTGGCCGACGATCGAGGACGCCACCGGATGGGACGTGTTCCGCCGGATCACGCTGCCGCTGATGGCACCGGTACTGGTCCTGCTGCTGCTCCGCGACACGATCTTGAGCCTGCAGCTGATCGTTCGTGCCGGCCCTGGTGGTGACCGACGGCGGGCCACCGCCGTACGCGACGACCTACCTGTCGCTGTTCGTCTACCGCAACGCGTTCGAGTACCTGCGCTACGGCTACGCCGCCGCCGCGACCGCGGTGATGTTGCTGCTCACCGTGGCGCTGATCGCGGTGCAGTGGCGGCTGGTCCGCAGGCTCCGCGGCACCTGGGTGGCGCCGTGACCGGCGCCGATCCGGAACCCGCGGGCGGGACGACTCGTCCTACCTGCATGCGCCCGATGACGCTCGTCGCCACGCTGACGGCGACCTGGTTGCTGCTCGCCGCCTGCGGCACCGAGGCCGGCGACCCTTCGTCCGACCAGGGAGGTGACCCGGGCGCCACCGCCCGTCCGACGCGGGTCCCCGCGGCGTCGGGAACGGTCAGCACCCGCGGCGTGGTGACGGTGAGGGACGACGGCCAGCCGGTCGTGTGCCTCGGCCCCGTGGCGGAGTCGTGGCCACCGCAGTGCGACGGCCCGCCGCTGGCGGGCTGGGACTGGCGCCGAGAGCGACTGGTGCTCGGACAGCCCGGGGCCGGCCACTCCTACGAGCAGGCGGGCGGCGTGCGGTGGGGACAGTACGCGCTGACCGGTTCCTGGGACGGCCGCGTGCTCACCGTGCAGACGGCCGTGCCGGAGGCGCTGTACGACGGCGTGCCCGAGGAGCCGGGAGACCTGTCCGACCCCGACGGGGAGCTCTCGCAGGCCGAGCTCGATGCGCTCGCGGCCGAGCTCGGCGAGGGCCTGCCCGGTGCCCTCTCGTCGTACGTCGACGACGCCGGCCGGGCCTGGGTCGACGTGGTCTACGACGACGGGTCCCTCCAGGCCTGGGTGGACGCGACGTTCGGGCCGGGCGTCGTGGTCGTGAACCCGATGCTGCTGGACGTCTGAGATGTGGGTGCGTCAGTCCTGCGCGGACGTGAGGGTTAGCTCCCCGGGTAGGAGTCGAACCTACGTCGCTAGTCCTGATTCAAAGTCAGGCGGGCCCTACCGGCAGACCAACCGGGGATAGGTGCCCAAGGTTAGGCCCCGCCGGGCGGGGCAGCGCTCAGGCCCGGCAGACCAACCGGGGATAGGTGCCCAAGGTCAGGCCCCGCCGGGCGGGGCAGCGCTCAGGCCCGGCAGACCAACCGGGGATAGGTGCCCAAGGTTAGGCCCCACCGGGCGGGGCAGCGCTCAGGCCCGGCAGACCAACCGGGGATAGGTGCCCAAGGTTAGGCCCCACCGGGCGGGGCAGCGCTCAGGCCCGGCAGACCAACCGGGGATAGGTGCCCAAGGTGAGGCCCACCGGGCGGGGCAGCGTCGGTTGGAGAGCGCCGCATCCGACAGGTCGCCGCAGAACGAGTCGTCGGGAGCGGCGTATGCGGATCCGTCGACCGGCTCGTCACCGCCGCACCCGACCAGGACCAGCATCAACGCAGCACCGACTACGGACATCCCGAGACCACGGACCATGCCGCCCAGCATGCTCTCCCACTAGCCTCGGAACGTGGACCTTCCCGTGATGCCGCCCGTGCAGCCGATGCTGGCCAAGTCCGTCAAGGGCGTGCCCCAGGAGCCCGGCTTCAGCTTCGAGCCGAAGTGGGACGGGTTCCGGTGCCTGGTGTTCCGCGACGGTGACGAGGTCGAGCTCACCAGCCGCAACACCAAGCCGCTGACCCGCTACTTCCCCGAGATCGCCGAGGCAGTCCGGCGACAGCTGCCCGAACGGGCGGTGCTCGACGGCGAGCTGTTCGTGGCGACCGGAGCCAAGCTGCAGTTCGAGACGCTGCAGGAGCGGATCCACCCGGCCGCGTCGCGGATCGAGAAGCTGTCGCAGGAGACGCCGGCCGGTTTCGTCGCCTTCGACCTGCTCGCGCTCGGCGACGAGTCGTACGTCGACCGTCCGTTCGCCGAGCGACGCGCCGCCCTCGAGCAGGCGCTCGGCGACCTCGACGGGCCGTGCCACCTGACCCGCACCACCACCGACCCGGCCGAGGCGCAGTCGTGGTTCGAGCAGTTCGAGGGGGCCGGCCTCGACGGCGTGGTCGCCAAGCCGCTCGACGCGCCCTACCGCGAGAACGCGCGAACCATGCTCAAGATCAAGCACGAGAGGACCGCCGATGTCGTCCTCGCCGGTTACCGCGAGCACAAGACGTCGACGCCGGAGCGGCCGTTGCTCGGCAGCATGCTGCTCGGCCTCTACGGCAGCGATGGCAAGCTCCAGCACATCGGCGTCAGTGCGAGCTTCACCGAGAAGCGGCGCGCCGAGCTCCACGAGGAGCTGCAGCCGCTGGTGTGCCCGATCGAGGAGCATCCCTGGGGTGAGTGGAGCGAGTTCCTCATCGCCAACCCGGGTCGGGTTCCGGGCACGGGGAGCCGGTGGAGCCAGGGAAAGGACCTCTCGTTCACGCCGCTGCGCCCCGAGCGCGTCCTGGAGGTGAAGTACGACCACATGGAGGGTCGGCGGTTCCGCCACACCGCCCACTTCAAGCGGTGGCGCAGCGATCGCGATCCGGAGTCGTGCGGCTATGAGCAGCTGGAGGAGCCGGTGAGCTACGACCTGGCTAGAATTCTGTCCGGAGGTGCGTCATGACCGAGAGCATCCACGACGGCGTCGGGACCTATGACGTGGTGGTCCTCGTCGAGCACGCGCTGACCCGCATGGACGCGACCCAGCTCCGCTCGCTCCACGAGGACATCGAGGACCCGGTCGTCTACCACGTGCTGATGCCGCTCGAGGACGCCGCGGCGCGGATCGAGTCGGCCATGGGCTCGCTCGCCGCCGGTGAGGTGATGTCCTCGCCGGCCATGGCGATGAGCGACGTCGACCTCGACGCCGTACGCCGTGACTGTGAGGAGCGCTCCTCCCACGACCTCGAGATCACCCTCCAGGTGCTCCGCGGAGCCGGCGCGACCGCCGAAGGGAAGGTCGTCTCCGCCCCACCGATCGACGCCCTCGGCGCCGCGGTCGCGGAGGTCGACGGCCGGGAGGCGATCATCCTCACCCGGCCCCACGTCGTCGCCGAGTTCTTCCACCTCGACTGGACCTCGCGGGCCCGTCGCAAGATCGGCGTTCCCGTCCTCCACCTCCTCGAGCACGAGACGTTTGACGAGCAGGCCGGCGGCGGCGAGGGGATTTCCGGCCTCTGAAGCGTCTTGTTACCCACTTGTGGGCGCGGCGTGGGTCCCTGCTGTGGGGCTGGGTCCTAACGTTTGTCTGTCAGCAGCTCCGTCGCTGACCACACGGCGGTCCCAGATCCGGGGGGGTCCTGGTCGCCAGAATTGAATCGAGAGGCGTCTCGAGCCCGGGGGGGGTCCGAGAAGCCAGCACCGGTCTCCTACGCGAGCCGGTTCCGAAGGGTAGACCCGCTTGGTTTCCAAGCGGGTCGCTCTCATTTCCGCAGGTTTCAGCCCCGGTCCTCGATCCGGTTGCCGTCGTCGTCCCAGTGCTCGGCGACCTTCCGGCTCGGCTGCACCCGCGGCGGCTCGCCGGGCATCTTGGGGTAGTCGGGCGGGTAGTTCAGCTCCACCTCCCCCTGCTCGCGCCAGAGGTCCAGCAGCGGCGTGAGGTCGTGGGCGACGTCGTCGATCGCGGCCCACGCGTCGCCGTCGGCCAGCCGATCGGGCACCGAGAACAGGTGGAAGTCCTTGGGGTCGGTGAGGTCCGCCAGCTCGTCCCAGGTGACCGGCGTGGAGACCGGGGCACCCAGGATCGGGCGCAGGGAGTAGGCCGAGGCGATGGTGCGGTCGCGGCAGTTCTGGTTGTAGTCGACGAAGATCCGCTCCCCGCGCTCCTCCTTCCACCACGCCGTCGTGACCTGGTCGTCGCGTCGTGCCAGCTCGCGGCCGAACCCGATCGCGGCGTGCCGGACGTCGACGAACTCCCACTCCGGCCGGATCCGCACGTAGATGTGGACGCCCCGGTTGCCACTGGTCTTCACGAACCCGGTGATGCCGAGCTCGGTCAGGAGCTCCCGCGCCACCCCGGCGACCCGGACCGCGTCGGTGAAGCCGGTCCCGGGCTGGGGGTCGAGGTCGATCCGCAGCTCGTCGGGCCGGTCGACGTCGTCTCTTCGTACCGGCCAGGGGTGGAAGGTGAGCGTGCCCATGTGGGCGCACCAGACCGGCACCGCGATCTCGGTGGGGCAGATCTCGTCCGCCGTACGACCGGAGGGAAAGGTGATCCCGACCGACTCGAGATAGTCGGGCGCCCCCTTCGGGACCCGCTTCTGGTAGAACGCGTCGGCGTCCTTGTCCATCGGCCCGGTCGCCAGCTTCATGCCCGGGCGTACGCCGGACGTCCACCGCTCGAGCGCGGTCGGCCGGTGGCGGAGCGCCCGCATCAGCCCGTCCTCGACGCTCGCGACGTACTCCGCGACCATCAGCTTGGTGACCTCGGGCGTCCGGTCGGTCGCTTCGTAGATCACCCGGTCCGGCGACGAGACGCGGACCTCGCGCTCACCCGCCTGGACCATCGCTGCCGGGGTCTTGGCCATGGCTCGACCCTAGCCGCGGCGGCGTCTAGAGCAACGAGTTCGGCTGGAACGTCGGCCGGGGGTCGTCGTCCTCGCGGCCGGGCCGCACGAACTCGAAGCCGGCCGTCGTGACCAGCTCCCAGTCTCCGCGCTCGCCGACGCAGGTCGCTCGCGCAGGCCTCGTGCAGCGGGGGCGCGTGGAACGCGTTGCGACCGACCTCGCTCGGCGTACCGACAAAGGCGATCGGACGGCCCAGCGGGCGCCCGCAGCCGCCGCAGATCCGGCTCAGCGCGCACTGCGTCACCCGCGCACCGACGAGGTCGTCGAGCGAGTCGCCCCAGGCGAACAGCTGTGTCACCACGGTCATGCCCGCGCCTCCGCGGCCCCGCGCGACCAGGCGCCGAGCTCGGACCTCCGGGTCTGCCGCTCGGCGTCGGTCTTGCGGCTGCGGCTGATCGACGGGGTCGGCGGCTCGGGCTGGTCCGAGCTGGTCCAGCTGTTGGGGACCGAGAGCTTGATGATCGTGCGCAGCGCCTGACCGTACTGACGGTGAAGTGGACCGGTCGTGTAGGGGAGGTCGTACTTGTCGCACAGCGCGCGCACCTTGACCGCGATCTCGGCGTACCGGTTGCTGGGCAGGTCGGGGAACAGGTGGTGCTCGATCTGGAAGCCGAGGTTGCCCGAGGCGATGTGGAGCAGCGGTCCGCCCTCGAAGTTGGCGGCGCCCAGCACCTGCCGGAGGTACCACTCCGACCGGGTCTCGTCCTCGAGCTCCTCCTCGGTGAAGTGGAGTGCGCCGTCCGGGAAGTGGCCGCAGAAGATGATCATGTACGACCAGATGTTGCGCGAGAAGTTCGCGGCGGCGTTGGCGGTCAGGGTCGTCTTCCACTGCTTGCCGCTGAGCGCCGGGTAGACGATGTAGTCCTTGAGCACCTGGTTGCGGCCCTTGCGCCAGATCTGCTTGAGCTGGCGCTTCATCTCCTTCGGGTCCTTCTTGCCCTTGCGGATCGCCTCGATGTCGAGGTCGTGCAGAGCGACGCCCCACTGGAAGAGGCTCGCGAGCAGCGCGTTGTAGACCGGCTGGCCGATGTTGAACGGCGACCACTTCTGCTCGCGCGCCATCCGCAGGATGCCGTAGCCGATGTCGTTGTCGTAGCCGAGCACGTTGGTGAACTGGTGGTGCACGTAGTTGTGGGAGTGCTTCCACTGCTCGGCCGGCTGCGCGGTGTCCCACTCCCAGTTCGAGGAGTGGATCTCGGGGTCGTTCATCCAGTCCCACTGGCCATGCATGACGTTGTGGCCGATCTCCATGTTCTCGAGGATCTTGGCCGCACCGAGCAGGGCCGCCCCCGCGACGGCGCCTGGCACCCGGGTGCGCCGCGAGTGGGGCGTCGCGGCGAGCACGACCCGACCGGCGGTCGCCAGTCCGCGCTGGACCTTGATCATGCGGTTGATGTACGCCGCATCCGCGGCCCCGCGTGACTCCTCGATCTCGGCGCGGATCGCGTCGAGCTCGCGGCCGAGCTGCTCCACCTCCTCCTGCGTGAGGTGGGCATACTCCTTGACGTCGCTGATGGCCATGCGATTCCTCTCTTCGTCGGTGGAGCCTGTCGAGACCTCAGATGTCGAGCGTGCAGTCGCCGACGGCGGCGGTGATGCAGGTCTGCACCTGCTCGTTCGGCTGGTCGTACTCGTCGCCGCTGCGCAGGTCGCGGATCTTCCCCGAGACCAGGGTGAGCGTGCAGGTGTGGCAGATGCCCATCCGGCAGCCGAAGGGCATGCCGATCCCGGCTTCCTCGCCTGCCTCCAGGACGGTCGTGGCGCCGTCGACCTCGACGGTCTTGTTCGAGTTGCGGAAGGTGATCGTGCCGCCCTCGCCCCCGTCGCCACCGAGCTCGAGGGAGAACCGTTCGACGTGGAGCTGCTTCTCGAGCCCCGCTTCGTCGAAGTGCTCGGTGATCGCGTCGAGCATCGGCCCCGGCCCGCAGGCCCAGGTCTCACGTTCGCGCCAGTCGGGGCAGATCGCGTCGAGCTCGGCCAGCTCCAGCATGCCGTCGGTGTCCGTGTGGAGCCGGTGCACCGTGAGCCCGTCGTGCTTCTCCTCCAGGGCAGCCAGCTCGTCGCGGAAGATCATCCGGTCCTCGGTCGGCGAGGAGTAGTGCAGGACCACGTCCGGCATCGTCCCGCGGCGATCGAGGGTGCGCAGCATCGCCATCACCGGGGTGATGCCGCTGCCGCCGACCAGGAACAGCATCGTCGCCGGCGGCGGGTCGGGGAGCACGAAGTCGCCCTCGGGCAGAGCCAGCCTGACCACCGTGCCGGGCTCGAGACCGCCGACGAGGTGGGCGGAGAGCAGTCCCTCGGGCATCGCCCGGACGGTGATCGCGATGGTGCGGCCGTTGCGCTTCGGCGGCGAGCTCACGGAGTAGGAGCGCCACTGGAACTTGCCGTCGACCTGGACGCCGATGCCGACGTACTGACCCGGTCGGTGGTCGTAGTGCCAGCCCCAGCCGGGCCGGATCACGAGCGTGGCGGCATCCTCGGTCTCGGGAACCACCTCCTCGACGCGTCCGCGCAGCTCACGGGCGCTCCACAGCGGGTTGAGGAGGCGGAGGTAGTCGTCGGGGTGGAGCGGGGTGGTCAGCGAGGAGCCGGCCTCCCGCACACGTGTCCACGAGGGCATCCGCTCAGTGAACACTTGTTTACTGAGCGGGTCAAGCCACGTCTCGGATGACAGCATGACCCCGTGAGCACCTCTGGCCTCCTGCTCGTCATCGGCCTGTCGGTCCTGGCCGGGGTGGAGCTGATCGCCCTGCTGACGGTGTCGATCCTGCTGGGTCGCGCCCGACGCCGTACCGGCCTGCTCGAGCGTGAGCTCGAGGAGGTCGCCGGACGGTCCCGGCCGCGGGGCCTGCTGACCATCCCGACCACCCGCGAGGCGGTCAAGGCGGTCTGGCAGACCGCCGCCCTGGTGCGGGAGAAGGGCGTCGGCGGCGCGCTACGTAGCTCGGTGGAGGACCTCGCCGGCTGGGCGCAGGTCGAGCGGCCTGACCTCGCCCGGCTCGCCGCCGGCGACGGTTGTGTCGCCATCCTCTTCTCCGACATCGAGGGGTCGACCACGCTCAACGAGGAGCTCGGCGACAAAGCCTGGGTGCGGCTGCTCGCCAAGCACGACCGGGTCGTCCGCAAGCACGTCGCGACGTACGACGGGCACGTCATCAAGACGCAGGGCGACGGGTTCATGGTCGCCTTCGGCCCCGCCGACGACGCCGTCGCGTGCGCGGTGGCGGTGCAGCGGGAGCTGTCCCGTCGCCGGCGGCGTCCGCTCGAGGTGGAGATCCGGGTGCGGATCGGCATCCACAGAGGCGAAGCCGTGCGCCGCGACAACGACCTCTTCGGCCGCAACGTCACCTACGCCGCCCGGGTCGCCGGGCATGCCGGCGGCGGCGAGATCCTGGTCAGCGACCCGGTCGTGGCCGCCCTCGGTGAGGAGATCGACGTCATCGAGACGCGGGAGGCCGAGCTCAAGGGCCTGGCCGGGACCCACCTGCTCCATCTCGTGCCGTGGGAGCCGGCGGCCGACCGGGTGTGAGCCTTGCCCCCCGCGACTACCGTGGTGGCATGGCCTACCACGTGGAGAAGTCCGACGCGGAGTGGCAGCAGGAGCTGTCCCCCGAGGAGTACGCCGTGCTGCGCAAAGCCGGCACCGAGCGCGCCTTCACCGGCGAGTACACCGACACCGAGACCACCGGCGTCTACCGCTGCAAGGCGTGCCAGGCGAAGCTGTTCGAGTCGGACACCAAGTTCCATTCCGGCTGCGGCTGGCCGAGCTTCTACCAGCCGGTCAGCGACACCGTCGAGTACATCGAGGACAACACCCTCGGCATGAAGCGCACCGAGGTGCGCTGCGCCAACTGCGGCTCCCACCTCGGCCACGTCTTCCCCGACGGCTACGGCACCCCCACCGGTGACCGCTACTGCATCAACTCGATCAGCCTCACCCTGGAGCCCGCCGACAACTCCTGAGCCCGGGGAGTGGGCCGGGTTTCCTGGGTAACGGGTGCGGAGTGACGCTCATGCGCCTGTACAACGGCGCAGGAGCATGCCTGACGACCCGTTACCCAGCAGTGGATCAGCCCGGTCGGTCAGGGCAGCCGGGTGAGGAGGTCGGCGGGGTCGACGCGGGGACCGGTGAAGAACGGGATCTCCTCGCGGACGTGGCGGCGGGCGGTCGAGGCGCGCAGGTGGCGCATCAGGTCGACGATGCGGTGCAGCTCGTCGGCCTCGAAGGCCAGGATCCACTCGTAGTCGCCGAGGGCGAACGAGGCGACCGTGTTGGCCCGGACGTCGGCGTACTCGCGGCCCATCTGGCCGTGCTCGGCGAGCATCGCGCGGCGCTCCTCGTCGGGCAGCAGGTACCACTCGTAGGACCGCACGAACGGGTAGACGCAGATGTAGCCGCGGGGTTCCTCGTCGGCCATGAACGCCGGCACGTGACCCTTGTTGAACTCAGCCGGCCGGTGCATCGCGAACTGGCTCCACACCGGGTCGAGACGGCCGCCGAACCTCGTACGCCGGAACCGGTTGTAGGCGTCCTGCAGCTGCTCGGGGGTGGCGGCGTGCCACCACACCAGGACGTCGGCGTCGGCACGAAAGGCGGACATGTCGTAGACACCGCGGGTCACGACGTCGTCGGCCGCGAGCTTGTCCAGCAGGTCGGTGACCTCGGCGGCCTCCGCGGAGCGGTCGGCATCAGCGAGCACGTCACGCAACCGGAAGACCGACCACACCGTGTAGCGGATGGTCGAGTTGATGTCGCGCGCCTTGGCCGTCTTCCCCATGGCGTCATTGTGCCTGCCCTACTCAGCAGGGGTGAGCGTGGCCACCGCCGCCCGGGCCGAGCCGATCACGGCAGGCACACCGACGCCGTCGTACGCCGCACCGCAGACGGCCAGCCCCGGGACCCGCGCCACGTCGGCCCTGATCCGGGCGACGCGGTCGAGGTGGCCGACGGCGTACTGCGGCAACGCGCCGCCCCACCGCTGCACGTGGCTGGCGACCGGTGACGCGGTGACGCCGGCCGTCGCGGCGAGCTCGGCGAGCGACGTCGCGACCAGCGTGTCGTCCGAGTGCTGCAGCGCGCCCTCCTCGCCGTGGCGGCCGGTCGAGGTGCGGATCAGCAACAGGCCGGCGCCACGGTCGCGGACCCACCCCCACTTGGCGAAGGAGTACGTCGCCGCCTTGATCCCCCGTCCCTCGACCGGCGGCACCAGGAACCCGGAGGTCTCACCGTCCGCGAGCGCACCCATGTCGGTGGCGGGAAAGGCGTGGGTGACCACGGCGACCGACGCCGACTCGATCGCGGCCAGCTCCGCGGAGGCGGTCGGGGCGAGGTCGGCCAGCAGCCGTGCGGCGGGGGTCGCTGGGCACGCGAGCACCACCGCGTCGGCCGTGATCCGCTGCGCGTCGTGGGTCGAGCCGACCATGAGCTCGAACCTCCCACCGGCGGTCGAGCCCGTCGAGACCCTCAGCTCCCGCACCGCCGACCCGGTTCTCACCTCGAACCTGCCGCCGGCGACCAGCGCCTCCGGCAGCGTCCCGAGCCCGTCGGGCAGCCCCGCGAAGACCGGCTGGTCGCTCACGGGGAGTGCGGCCGCGGCCTCGACCAGCGAGCCCTGCCGAGCGAGCGCGACCAGCTGCGGCGTGGCGGCCGCCGCCGAGAGGCGACCGGCATGTCCGGCGTACACCCCGCCGAGGAGGGGTTCGACCAGCCGTTCCACCACCTCGTGGCCCAGACGCTCGGCGACCAGGTCGGCGACAGCGCGGTCGGCCGTGACGTCGGACGGCGGCAGGGTGGGCTCACGACGGACCCGGTCGAGCCCCTCGTCGCTCAGCACGCCGGAGCGGGCGAGGTCGTCGAGGTCGAGCGGCACGCCCATCAACGAGCGCGGGAGCCGGTGCATCGCGCCGCGTGACCACAGCCCGGACGTCGAGGTCGCGGGGTGGACCACGTCGAGGCCCAGCGCACGCGCCAGCTCGACGCCCTCGGGTCGGCGGTTGAGCATCGCCTCGGCGCCGACGTCGACGCGGACCCCGCCGACCTCGCGGGTCCGCAGCTTGCCGCCGATCTCGGGCGACCCCTCGAGCAGCAGCACGTCGTACTGCTCACCGAGGTCGTACGCCGCAGTCAGGCCGGCGATGCCGCCGCCGACCACCACGACGCGACCCGACCCGCTGCTCACGCGATCACCCTAGGGAACCGGTCCGGCGTGACGGCCGTCACACCTCCATGACGAGCTCGAAGAACCGCCTGCGATCACTCATCCTCGCCGCCCTGCTCGCGGCCGGACTCGGCGTGGCCGGCTGCTCGGCCGGTGGCGGTGACAGACGCCGAGCCGTCGAGCACCGACGCCGGCGCCCCGAGCCGCATGGCGTGGAAGCGCCGGAGCAGCAGCGGAACGGCGCGGCGTTCGACGTCGACGAGGAGGCGTCAGCCGACGCTTGGCAGCCCGCCCCGCCGCGGGCTCCCAGGTCGCGCAGACCGGCGCCGCGCCCCCCGACTTCCGCGAACCGGCGATCATCTCCGTCGGCACCATCACCCTGCAGAGTGAGGACGTGGCGGCAGCACGCTTCGACGTCGACAAGGTGGTCGACTCCTACGGCGGCTCGGTCGCCGACGAGAAGACCACCGCCAGCACCGACGGCGAGGTGCGACTCTCGCGCGTCGTGCTCCGCATCCCCAGCAAGGACTTCGACGCGGCGATGACCGACCTCGCCGAGATCGGCAAGGTGACCGCGTCGACCCGCAAGGCCGAGGACGTGACCGCACAGGTGATCGACACCGAGGCCCGGATCCGCGCCCAGGAGCAGAGCCTGGAGCGGGTCGAGGTGCTCTTCACCCGGGCCCAGAACATCCGCGACATCGTCGCGATCGAGGCCCAGCTCAGCCGGCGGCAGGCCGAGCTCGACTCGCTCAAGGGCCAGCTGGCCTACCTGAACGACCAGGCCTCGCTGTCCACGATCTCCGTCTACCTCGAGCTCGCGCCCGAGCCGGAGGAGAAGCCGGCCGCGAAACCCGAGCAGGACGACGACAACGCGTTCGTCGGCGGCCTCAAGGACGGCTGGAACGCCCTCAGCGAGCTGGCCTCCGGGCTGGCGACCGTCGCCGGCGCGCTGCTGCCGTTCGTCGCGGTCGGCGTCCTTCTCGGCATCCCCGCCGCGATCGTGGCCCGCCGCTGGCTGGCCCGCCACCCGGTCCGCCGTCCGGAGACCGAGGCCGCCGAACCCGCCTGAGCCTAGGGTGGGCGGGTGGAGACCGACTACAGCAACGTCCGGATCGCCGTCCTGATCGACGCCGACAACACCTCGCCGAAGTACGCCGAGGCCATCCTCGACGAGCTCGCCAAGTTCGGCACGCCCACCATCAAGCGGGCGTACGGCGACTTCAGCACACCCCGGCTCAGCGGCTGGACCCGCGAGCTCAACACCCGCGCGATCCGGGCCATCCACCAGAACGCGTTCACGACCGGCAAGAACTCCACCGACTCGGCGCTGATCATCGACGCGATGGATCTGCTCTACGCCAACAACGTCGAGGCGTTCGCGATCGTCAGCAGCGACAGCGACTTCACCAGCCTGGCGCTCCGGCTGCGCGAGTCGGGCAAGACCGTCTACGGCCTGGGCCGCCAGCGCACGGCGATCTCGCTGCAGAACGCCTGCGACCGGTTCATCATGCTCGAGGTCCTCGGCACCGAGCCGTCCGACGAGCCCGACGACCCGGCGGACGACGAGTCGACCGACGCGCCCGGGCAGCGGCTCAACCTCCAGAGCGTGCTGACCAAGGCGGTCAACGCCACCGCGGACGACGGTGGCTGGACGACGCTCGGCGCGATCGGCAACCACCTCGCACGCAGCCTCCCGTCGTGGGACCCACGCACCTTCGGCCACAGCAAGCTCAGCTCGCTGGTCGCCGACCAGCCCTATCTCGAGACCCGCCCCGCCGGCAGCCACCTCCAGGTCGCCCTCAAGCAGACCCGCAAGCCCCCTGCCAAGAAGGCCGCACCGCCAAGAAGGCCGCGAAGAAGGACCGCCGAGCCAAGACAGGAGCTAAGCCGCGAGACGAGTACTCGTGGACGAAGTCGGTGAGGCGCGCCAGCTGGTCGGGGTCGGTGGTGGGGATGACGCCGTGGCCGAGGTTGAAGATGTGGCCGCGAGCGGCGCGGCCGGCGTCGACGACCTCGGCGGCGCGGGCGAGCATGACGTCGGTCGGCGCGAAGACCAGCGCGGGGTCGAGGTTGCCCTGGACGGCGCGGTCCCCGACCAGCGGGAGCGCATCCGCCAGCGGCGTACGCCAGTCGACCCCGACGACGTCGGCTCCGGCCTCGCCCATCATCGACAGCAGGTTGGTCGTGCCCACCCCGAAGTGGATGCGGGGCACACCGAGCGCGCCGGCGCGGGCGAGCACCGCGGCGGAGTGGGGCATCACGTGAGCGGCGTAGTCGGCCGGCGTGAGCGCGCCCGCCCAGGAGTCGAACAGCTGCACCGCGGACGCGCCGGCCGTGACCTGCACCTCGAGGTAGGACGCCGAGATGCCCGCGATCTTGCGCAGCAGCGCGTCCCAGACGTCCGGCGCGCCGAACATCATCGCCTTGGTCTTCGCGTGGTCCTTCGACGGACCGCCCTCGACGAGGTACGACGCCACGGTGAACGGCGCACCCGCGAAGCCGATCAGCGGGACGGCCCCGAGCTCGGCCACCAGTGAGCCGACCGCCTCGGTGACGAACGGGACGTGCCCCGGCTCCAGGTCGGGGATCGCCTCGACGTCGGCCAGGGTGCGGACCGGCGTGGCGACGACCGGGCCGACGCCGGGGACGATGTCGAGGTCGACGCCCACCGCCTTCAGCGGGAGCACGATGTCGGAGAAGAAGATGGCCGCGTCGACGCCGTAGCGCCGGACCGGCTGGAGCGTGATCTCGGTGACCAGGGCGGGGTCCATGCAGGACTCGAGCATCCCGACGCCCTCGCGGATCGCGCGGTACTCCGGCAGCGACCGGCCGGCCTGGCGCATGAACCAGACCGGGGTGTGCGGGACGGTCTCGCCGCGGGCCGCACGCAGGAGAGGACTCTCCGGCAGCGCGTCGAGGGTGCCGTTCATGGGGCGAGCCTCGCAGGTCGACCGGCGTGTTCCCACATCGGGGGCGACGGGCCGGACCTACTGTGAGCACATGGTTGTGCGGCAGGAGACGCACCCGGGATCGGGTGCTGGCTCAGCACCGCCGCCCGAGTTCGGCGCGGCGGTCAAGAGCATGCGTGAGGCACGGTTGCGCCCCGAGGTGCTCTGCGAGGAGATGCCGGCGCCACAGCGGATCGCGCCCCACGCCTTCGCGCTCAGCGGAGACGTCACCGTCGATGGCATCGACATCGGCACCGGCCGCATCATCTTGCTCCACGACCCCGACGGCAACGACGCGTGGGAGGGCACGTTCCGCTGCGTGGGCTACGCCCGCGCCGAGATCGAGGTCGACATGATCACCGACCCGTTGCTGGCGGCGGTCGGCTGGTCGTGGCTGACCGAGGCGCTCGAGGCCCACGGCGCGACGTACGTCGCCGCGTCGGGCACCGTGACCCGCGTGGCGACCGAGAGCTTCGGGGGCATGGCCGACGAGGACGGGGCCGCCCAGATCGAGATCCGGGCGTCCTGGACGCCGACCGACGACCCCGAGGGCTTCGGCGCACATGCCGAGGCCTGGGGTGAGCTGATGTGCACCGCCGCCGGGCTCCCCCCGGTCCCCGACGGCGTCACGGCCATGCCGAGCCGGCGTGGCCAACGGGGCCAGGGACCCTGAGGGCGATGGCGGAGGACGACGAGACCCCGACCGAGACCCCGGAGGCGCCGCTGCTGGAGCTGCGCGATCCACTCCCCGCCCTGGTCGACTCCGACGACGCGCTCGCCCGCACCTGCGAGGCGATCGCCGGCGGCACCGGTCCGGTCGCGATCGACGCCGAGCGCGCGTCCGGCTACCGCTACTCCTCCCGCGCCTACCTGATCCAGCTCCGCCGCGACGGCGCCGGCACCCACCTGGTCGATCCGATCGCCTTCGACTCCATGGCTCCCCTGCAGGAGGCCATCGGCGACTCCGAGTGGATCCTCCACGCCGCGACCCAGGACCTCCCCTGCCTGGCCGAGGTCGGGCTCGAGCCGGCCGCCCTCTTCGACACCGAGCTGGCGGGTCGCCTGCTCGGCCATCCTCGGGTCGGTCTGGCTTCCCTGGTCGAGTCGCTGCTCGGGTTCCGGATGGCCAAGGAGCACTCCGCAGTCGACTGGTCGACGCGGCCGCTCCCGGAACCGTGGCTGGTCTACGCCGCACTCGACGTCGAGGTGCTGGTCGAGCTCCGCACCCTGTTGGGCGAGGAGCTGGCCGAGGCCGGCAAGGACGGCTGGGCGGCCGAGGAGTTCGACGCCCTCCGCGGCTTCACCCCCTCACCGCGGGTCGACGCGTGGCGCCGTACGTCGGGCCTCCACCGGGTGCGCGGTCGCCGCTCCCTCGGCGCGGTGCGCGCCCTCTGGGAGCTGCGTGACTCCATCGCCCAGGAGCGCGACGTCACGCCGGGCCGGATCATCCCCGACTCCGCGATCGTGGCGGCCGCCTCCGCGATGCCGGTCCAGCGGCGGGCGTTGCTGCACACCCAGGGTTTCCACGGCCGCGGCGCCGAGCGCTACGCCGGGCGGTGGACCGCGGCGCTGAAGGAGGTCTCGGAGCTGCCCGAGGACCAGCTCCCGACGCGCGTTCCGCGAGGCGACGGCCCGCCGATGCCCCGCACGTGGGCGGAGAAGGACCCGGTCGCTGCCCGCCGGCTGAGCGCTGCCCGGCCCGCGCTGATCGAGCTGGCCGAGGAGCACCACCTCCCGGTCGAGAACGTGCTGACGCCCGACTACGTCCGCCGGGTGCTCTGGACGCCGCCGGCCACGCGCGAGCCCGAGCAGCTCGCCGAGGCGGTCGACCAGCGCCTGCAGGAGTACGGCGCCCGGCCCTGGCAGCGTGCGCTCACCGTGCCGCTCCTGGTCGAGACGATCCTGGCCGCCGACCAGCCCGAACCGCCGCCGGCCGAGGCAGAGGCAGAGGCCGAGGACTAGGGACTCTCCGTCTCCTCCGCCGTCTCCTCGGCGTAGCGCTCCGGGTCGAGGACCGACCGCGACTCCAGGTCGATCTGGGCCGTCAGCTCTTCGAGGTCGGTGAGGATCGGCGCAGTCAGCAGCTCATCGAGACTCTCCCCGACGGCGAGCTCGAGCTCGGCCTGGTCGTCGATGAGCGGCGGCAGCACGATGGTGCGGATGGCGTTGGTGAAGACCGCCGCGTGGTCGGGCGCGAGGCCCGGCTGGACGAACTCCGGCGCGAACGCCACCTCGAGGTTGGCCGGCACGAGGTATCCCTCCGAGGCGACCCGGCGTACGGAGACCCCTGAGGCCATGTGGAACAGGAAGTCGGCGGCGGCCGTGACGTTCTCGGTGTCCGCGGAGACGCACATGCCGCTGAGGTCACCGACGGTCGCGGAGCGCTCGATGCCGGGCATCTGGATCACGTCGAACTGCAGCCCGACGACGTCGCGCAGCCGCGGGACCTCGCTGCGGTAGCCCTGGATCATCGCGAGCTCGCCGGCCTCGAACCACTCCATCGGTGACCGCTCCTCGAGCTGCTCGTCGCTCAGGGTCAGCCGGGGGTCACGCAGCACGGCGAGCACCGTCTCGAGCGCGGAGCGGGTGTCGTCCTCGGAGAAGGCCAGTGACGTCGGCGTGGTCGCGTCGTCGTAGACCTCGCCGCCCCCGGAGTAGATGAACGGCGCCAAGGTCTCGACGGTCGGGTCGACATGGATGCCGCGCGTGTTGCGGCGAGGGCGGCTCGCGAACTCGGCCGCCGCCGTGAACTCCTCGAAGCTCCACGTCAGCCGCTCCTCCTCAGGGACCGGCAACCCGCGGGCCTCCATCCGGTCGAAGTCGACCAGCTCGGTGTTGTAGTAGATCACCATGGGCGAGATCCCGACCGGCATGCACTGCAACCGGCTCTCGGCGCTGAACGCGAGGACGGCGTCGCGCGAGTAGAGGTCGCCGAAGTCGACGCCGCGCTCGATCAGCATCGTGTCGACCGGCTGGAGCACCTGCTGCTCCTCGAGCCACGCCAGGTCGCGCCCGGAGGCCAGGAAGACGTCGGGCACCTCGCCGGACTCGCGGATGGTGCCCATGAAGGCTTCGCGGGACGAGTACGACTGGACCGACATCTCTGCGCCGTCGTAGAGCGAGTTGTAGACGGCGACGAGGGACTCGTAGGCCGCCACCTCGTCCGCGGAACCGAAGACGCCGAACGTGAGGCTGCGATCGACCGCGGTGGAGCCGGTCTCCTCCGGCGGCGGCAGGGCTCCCAGGTCGGCCTCGCAGGCCGCGCCGAGGCCAGCTGCCAGGATCAGGGCGATCACCCCGGCCAGCCTGGACCGACGGGGCCTCGACCGACCTGACCGCACCTGCTCCCCCATCTCCCGCTGACCCTGCTCCCTCGGTGACCCTGCTACGCCGAGACAGCCTACCGATGCGTAGTCAGGCTGCTGACGCGCGTCGTACCGCATGACGGTCGGTCGCGTCCCTACGATCTGGCCATGGCTCGGACCCCCCTCGCACTCGCGCTCGCCCTCGGGCTGCTGCTCGCCACCGGCTGCGGCGGCGACGCTGCCACCCCGCGTGACGCCTCGGAGAAGGAGCGGGAGCGGCCTCGGGCCGGAACCCGCGCGGCACCCGACCCGGCGGACCCCACCGAGACGAAGACTCACGAAACTCCCCGGCACCGGCCGATCGCCACGCCGCCGAAGAAGTCGCCGTCCGGAAACGCGCTGACGATCCGGCAGACCGGCCCGGACGGCCACCTGCTCCGCGCGGACGACCTGGGCGCTGGATGGTCGGTCTCCGTCGACCGGCAGTGAGAACGGGCGAGTGATGAGCGACTGCCACCGGGCGACGCTCCGCGACGTCGGTGCGCAGCAGACGCGGCTCCGCGACTTCGCCGGACCTGGGGCTGCGGTGCAGGCGGTCGCGCGCTTCGTCGACCCGAAGTCCGCCTGGCGGATCGAGAAGGTCGTCGTGGCGTGGGCCGAGGACTGTGCCGACGAGCTGCGCGGGCGCGACGCGGCCCTCGGCGCCGTCCGACAGGGCTCGTGGGTCTCGGTGGTGGAGATCTCCGGTGTCGAGGCGCCGCGGCAGCGGCTCCGCTCCGCCTTGGCGGCGGTCGAGGCGACCTTCTGAATCGGTCGGGCTGACTCAGTCGAGTGTGTGGTGCTCGCGGGCAGCCGAGACGACCGCCTCGAACACCGGCTGCGGCAGGGCGGCGCCCTCGCGCCGGATGCCGTCGCGCTCCAGCACCAGCAGCCGGTCGAGCCGGACCTCGCTGGGCCGGCCTTCGTCGTCCCACCCTCCGGTTCCGACGTCCATCCAGTAGCGGCCGTAGCGGGCCTCGTCGTCGGCGTCGAGGTCGTGGTCCTGGCCGCTCAGCATCAGCCCGAGCCACTGCCCGTCGCGCTCGGCCCAGCAACAGCACCGGCCGGTCCTTGCCCTGGGAGGGGTCGTCCTCGTAGGCCACCCACGCCCACACGACCTCGCCCGGATCGGGCTCGCCGTCGATCTCGGGCGCGTAGGTCGGATCGGTCATGAGACCCAAGATAATCGTGTGCCGGACCGGGAGCGCCTCACGGCGCGTGGCCGCTCGCAGCGGCTGATGTTGGGACCCGGGGCTGCCGCGGCCCGGCACACGCCGACAGTGTAGTCGCGCTAGGCCAGTCCGTGGCTCAACTCCGTGTGACCGGCTGCCTCGAGTTGCTCGGCCAGCGCGAGCATCCGCGCGACCTCCTCGTGGCTGGCGGTCGCGAGCCCGGCGCGGCCGGTGGCGACGACCCGCGCGAAGGCCGCGGCGCGGAACAGCACGTCGGCGAACTCGCCGTCCGCGATGCCGCGCAGCACCTGGTCGATCATCGCCTTCAGCTCGTCCGGACCCGGCGGGTCGGCGACCCCGGCGACGACCCGTGCGACCGGCGCCCGCGCCCGTCCCGCCTCGAACTCGTGGGCGACCCCGCTCGGGTCGGCGTACACCCAGGACCGGAGCAGGAAGAGCCGCCACAGGCAGCCGGCCAGCGAGTCGCCCGGCGAGCTCGCCCACACCTCGGCGATGGTCTCGATGCCCTCGGAGTCGGCGAGGTGGAGCAACCGCTCGGCCACGCGGTCGTCGCGACTGTCGTGGGCACCCCGCACCAGCAGCGTGGCGGCGCGATCGGCGGCCTCCTGGAGCTGCGCGGGGTCCACGCTCCCGGACGCGGCCTCGATCTGCCGGTCACCCGGCAGCATCGGCCGGTGGTGCGGTCGGTCGCTCACCCGCTCAGGCTACGACGCGGAGGCCAGCGCCTTGCGGATGCGCTGGTCGCTGACCGGGCGAGGCGTGCCGAGCTGCTGGGCCCACAGCGACACCCGGAACTCCTCGAGCAGCCAGCGAACCTGGCGCAGCGCCGCCGACGGTGGCCGTCCCTCGGGGAGCGCCGCGACCTGGTGGAGGTACGCCGCCTGCAGGTCGGCGATCCGGTCGAGCTGCTGCCGGTCGCGGGCCGGTTGCTCGTCGAGCCGGGCGCGTCGCTGCTCGAGAGCGGTCAGGTAGGTCGGGTAGCGGCGCAGCTGGGCCAGGCCGGCCTCGGCGACGAAGCCGCGGTGGACCAGGCGGGCGAGCTGGTCGCGCATGTCGGTCATCGACGGCAGCGTCGCGAGCTCGGCACGACCGGACAGGACCCGGTCGACGCGGCGCCAGCGAGCCAGCACGTCGGTGACCGAGGCCAGCACCTCGTTCATCCGCGGCACCAGGTCACCCCGAACGTCGGCGAGCAGGGCGTCGTACGCCGCGGCGTCGCGGACCGGTGGGGCGGCATCGACGGTCTCGAGCACGACGGCGCGGCGACAGTCCTCGACCAGCTCGGCGACGGTGGGGTACGGCGATCCCGCGAGTGCGAGCTTGCCGGAGTTGTCGAGCCCGTCAACCGGGTCGGGGCTTGGCAGCGCGAGCAGCAGCAGTCGGGCCACCCCGAGCCGGTGCCGCGCCTCCGCCTCCGCCGTCGACCCGCACACCTGCAGCCCGACCGTGTCGCCCTCGTCGACCAGTGCCGGGAAGCCGCGCACCTCGTGGCCGGCCCGCTTCCACGTCTGCTCGCTCGGGATGTCGCCGAACGTCCACGTCGTCTCCCCGGACGCGGTCGTGTCGGCAGCAACCTCGGCGACCGCGGCGGCGAACTCGGGCCGGAGCGGCTCCTTGAGCGCCTCGAGGTCCTTGCCGCGGCCCCGTTCCCCGCCGCCCTCGTCGACCACCCGGTAGGTCGGCCGGAGGTGCTCGGCGACCTTGGACCAGTCCCACGCCTCGCGGGGCACGACCACGCCGGTCGTCGCCCGGAGGTGTCGCTCGAGCGAGTCGAGCAGCGGCTCCTCCCCCGCCGGTACGGCGGCGAGGAACGCAGCAGCCGTGTTGGGGGCCGGCACGAAGCTCACGCGTAGCTGCTTGGGCAGGCTGCGAATCAGGCTCGTGACCAGCTCCTCCCGCAGCCCGGGCACGTTCCACGAGAAGTCGTCAGCCGAGACCCGGTTGAGAGTGGCGACCGGGACGTCGATGGTGAGGCCGTCGTCGACCGCCCCCGGTTCGAAGTGGTAGCTGATCGGGAAGGTCAGGCCCTCCGACTGCCACTCCTCCGGATAGTCGGACTCCACGACCTCCTCGGCGGTGTCGTGGGTCAGCATGGCGACGTCGAACGTCAGCAGGTCGGGTCGGTCGCGCCGGGTCTTCTTCCACCACTGGTCGAAGTGGGCGCCGCTCACGACGCCCTCGGGGATCCGGGCGTCGTAGAAGTCGAAGAGCGTGTGCTCGTCGACGACCAGGTCGCGGCGACGGGCGCGGTGCTCGAGCTCCTCAGCCTCCTCCAGCAGCCGCAGGTTCTCGGCGAAGAACTTCTGGTGCGTCGACCACTCGCCGTGGACGAGCGCGTGCCGGATGAACAGCTCGCGCGACACCACCGGGTCGACCTTGCCGTAGCTGATCGTCCGATCGGCGACGAGCGGTACGCCGTACAACGTGACCCGCTCCTGAGCCATCACGGACGCGCGCTTCTTCGACCAGTGGGGCTCGGAGTAGGTCCGCTTGACGAGGTGGCTGCCGATCCGCTCGGCCCACTCCGGCTGGATCGCGGCGTTCTGGCGCGCCCAGAGCCGGCTGGTCTCGACGAGCTCGCCGGCCATGAGGAACTGCGGGTTCTTCCGCTTCAGGCCGCTGCCGGGGAAGATCGCGAACCGCGCGCCCCGCGCACCGAGGTACTCCCGCGGCCCTCGCTCCTTCGACCGCAGAGTCCTTCCGGTCCCTCTCCTCCAGCAACCCGATGTGGGACAGCAGTCCGGAGAGCAGCGCCTGGTGGATCCCGTCGGCATCAGGCGTGTCGCTCGGCTTCCCGACGGCGATGCGCATCTCCTTGCACACCTGCCGCAGCTGCGACTCGAAGGACTGCCACTCGCGGACCCGGAGGTAGTTGAGGAACTCCCGCTTGCACATCCGGCGGAAGGCGGACGACGACAGCTCGCGTTGCTGCTCGCGCAGGTACTGCCAGAGGTTGAGCCAGGTGAGGAAGTCGCTCGTCTCGTGCCGGAAGCGCGCGTGCTGCTGGTCGGCCTGCGCCTGGAGCTCGGCCGGCCGCTCGCGGGGATCCTGCAGCGAGAGGGCCGCCACGATGACGAGCACCTCCCGCACACAGCCGAGCCGCTCGGCCTCGAGGATCATCCGGCCCAGCCGGGGGTCGAGCGGCAGCCGCGCAAGCCGCTTGCCGATCCGGGTCAGTCGTTCGTCCCGCAACGCGCCGAGCTCGTCGAGCAGCTGGACGCCGGCAGTGACGTTCCGACGGTCGGGGGGCTCCACGAACGGGAACCGGGCGATGTCACCCAGGCCGAGCGAGGTCATCTGGAGGATGACGCTGGCCAGGTTGGTGCGCAGGATCTCCGGATCGGTGAACTCCGGCCGCGCCTCGAAGTCCTCCTCGGCGTAGAGCCGGATCGCGACGCCTGCCTCGACCCGGCCACAGCGTCCCGAGCGCTGCGCGGCCGAGGCCTGGCTGATCGGCTCGATCGGCAGTCGCTGCACCTTGGTCCGCGCCGAGTAGCGGCTGATCCGGGCGACGCCGGTGTCGACGACGTAGCGGATGCCGGGCACGGTCAGCGAGGTCTCGGCCACGTTGGTGGCGAGCACGACGCGGCGTACGGACGTCGAGTGCGAGGAGAAGACCCGGTGCTGCTCGGTGGCCGAGAGCCGGGAGTAGAGCGGCACGATCTCGAGCTTTGCCAGTCGGTCGAGCGTCGAGACCCGCGAGCTCGTCGGCGGTGTCGCGGATCTCCCGCTCCCCGGGCAGGAAGACCAGGACGTCGCCCGGCCCCTCGGCCGCCAGTTCCTTGACGGCGTCCCGGATCGCCTCCGTCTGGTCGCGGACGATCGGCTCGCCCTCCTCGTCGTCCTCCGGCAGTTCCATGAGTGGCCGGTAGCGGATCTCGACGGGGTAGGTGCGACCGGAGACCTCGACGACGGGCGCGTCGAAGTGGCGCGCGAACCGGTCGACGTCGATGGTGGCCGAGGTGATGATGACCTTGAGGTCCGGCCGGCGCGGCAGCAGCCGCTTCAGGTAGCCGAGCAGGAAGTCGATGTTGAGGCTCCGCTCGTGCGCCTCGTCGATGATGATCGTGTCGTACTTCCGCAGCTGCCGGTCGCGTTGCAGCTCGGCCAGCAGGATGCCGTCGGTCATCAGCTTGACCCGGCCCGCCTTCGACGTCTTGTCGGTGAAGCGGACCTGGTAGCCCACGAGGTCGCCCAGCTCGGTCTTCAGCTCGCTGGCGATCCGCTCGGCCACCGAGCGGGCGGCGATCCGGCGCGGTTGCGTGTGGCCGATCAGCAAGCCGTCCCGGCCGCGGCCCAGCTCGAGGCAGATCTTGGGCAGCTGGGTGGTCTTCCCGGACCCGGTCTCGCCGGCGAGGATGACGACCTGGTGGTCACGAATGGCGGCAGCGATGTCGTCGCGCCGCTGGGTGACCGGCAGCTCGGGCGGGTAGGAGATGTCCACAACGGGAGCGATTCTCCACCACCCGCCCGAATGCTGGCCGGGCTAGCCGCCGTACGTGTTGACCAGGGTGGTCGACATCGACTCCCACTGCGCATAGGCGTTGGGGCAGCACGAGCGCTGCACGCGGTCGGCGGCCAGGGTCTTCTCCATCGACTCCCAGCCGCTGATGTCGAACAGGCCGGGATTGCTCGTGGCGCTCGAACGGCCGAGGAAGCCCAGCGTCGCGTCGGTCGGCCGCACACAGGCCGTCGAACCCGGGCACCAGCCCTGGCTGGGCCGCTGCTGGAAGAGCCCGAGCGAGTCGCGGTCACCGAACTGGATGTTGCAGAACTTGGACTCCTGCATCGCCGCCATCAGCGCGATGATCTGGGCGTTGCGGTTGCCGCCGACACTCTGGGTGGTGTCGATGATGGTCTGCACATTGCTCAGCTGGGCGGTGCTGAGGCTCGAGGCCGTCGTCCCGCCGGTCGAGTAGCAGAGCGACTGGTCGTAGGTCTGGCTCCAGCCGAGCAGCTCCTGCCAGGTGGCGAGGTCGACGGTGCCGGTCTGCGCCAGCCCGCGGTTGCCCTGGAAGGTGGTCACCGACGCCCGGGTGCCGGAACCGAAGACACCGTCCACGACCAGGTTGGCGCCGTACTTGTTGAGCTGGGTCTGGGCCGCCTTGACCGCGTTGGTGTTGGACGAGCCCTGGCTGACCTGGATCACCAGCTGCGGCCAGGTGCCGGCGCCGGCGCGGCCGTCGGGGTCGAGCCCGCGCGAGGACTGGAACGACTTCAGGTTGTTCGTCGTGCCCGAGCCGAAGAGGCCGTCGGCCGTGCTCGGGTAGCCGTGCGCGGTCAGCAGGTACTGCAGGGCCATCGCGTTGTTGTTGCGTGGCTGGCCCTGTTGCGTCAGCGGCCAGGCGCTGGCGGCCTGGGCCGGCGCGGCGCCGGTCACGGCAACAGCCGTGGCCAGCAGGGCGGTGACGAGGGCAACGGCGAGACGGCGCATGGATCAACTCCGGTGAGAAACGCCCCGGGTCCGAGTGTCCCGGGGCTGTCGGGGGCTCAACGGCACCCGCTCGCGTCGGTTACGGGCGCGGCGGGTCGATGAGATCGACGAGGCCGGGCAGGGAGCCGGCGATGGCGGCGAGCAGCTCGTCGCGGGTGACCCCGCCGGTTCGGCCGCCCAGGTCAGCACCAGCTCCTCGGCCAACGCCGCCCAGCCCCGCACCATCAGCCGCGCCCCGGGGGTGTCCTCGATGATGTCGCCCTGCGCGTCCTCGGTGAAGATCCGGTCGGTCAGCGAGGTGCGGGCCTCGTCGTAGAGCGCGCGGAGCGACTCGTTGCCGCCCTGGGCGGCCTTCACGATGGAGGCGTACCCCTCGTAGTTGTCCACCACGTAGTCGACGTACGCCGTGACGGAGGCGAGCAGCCGGTCGAGCGGCTCGCCTCCCGCGGGCGGCGCGGTCTGCTCGACCAGGTCGTCGACGGCCCGGCGGACGACCGCCTCCCGGAACGCGTGCTTGCTGCCGAAGTAGTGGTAGAGCAGCCCCCTCGAGATGCCGGCCTCCTCGGCGAGCAGGTCGATCGTGAGGTCGTCCAGGGAGCGCGTCGCGAGCAGGCTCACGCCCAGGTCGAGCAGCTGCGTACGCCGCTGCTCGGGGCTCAGGCGACTGCGCCCGGTCCGCAGCGGGGTGGTCGTGGGCTGGCTCACGCACCCACCTTATTGACGTCTGTTCAATAGCGCCAGTACGGTCGGGACATGGACCTGAGGCGCGAGGTTGACCATCTCGTCATCGGAGCCGGCTTCGCCGGGCTCGGGATGGCGATCAAGCTGCAGGAGGACGGCGAGACCGACTTCCTGGTCATCGAGCGCGGGGCAGACGTCGGCGGCACCTGGCGCGACAACACCTACCCCGGCGCGGCCTGCGACGTCCCCAGCCAGCTCTACTCGTTCTCCTTCGCACCCAACCCCGACTGGTCGAGCTCCTACTCGCCCCAGCCCGAGATCCAGGCCTACCTGCAGCGCGTGGCGCGCGACGCCGGCGTCCTCGACCGCTTCGAGTTCGACACCAGCGTCGACGACGCCCGCTGGGACGAGGAGCGCCGGCGGTGGGTCGTGGCGACGTCTGCTGGCGAGATCGTCGCCCGCACCCTGATCAGCGGCGCCGGCGGTCTGTCCGAGCCGCGGCTCCCCGACATCGAGGGCATCGAGGGCTTCCAGGGCAAGATCTTCCACTCCGCCCGGTGGGACCACGACGTCGACCTCGCCGGCTTGCGGGTGGCCGTGATCGGCACCGGCGCGTCGGCGATCCAGATCGTGCCGGAGCTGCAGCAGGTGGCCGACCACGTCGACGTCTACCAGCGCACCGCGCCGTACGTCATCCCCCGCAACGACCGGACCTACACCCGCCTCGAACGGCGACTGTTCCGGCTCAGCCCGCTGGTGCAGAAGGCCTACCGGCTCGGCGTCTACCTCGGCAAGGAGGCCACGGTCCCGCCGTTCATCCTCGACCGGCGGCTGGGCTGGCCGGTCAAGAAGGTGGCGCTGGCCAACCTGGCCCGTGGCGTCAAGGACCCGGAGCTGCGTGAGCGGCTCACTCCCACCTTCGACGTCGGGTGCAAGCGGATCCTGATCTCCAACGACTACTACCCGGCCATCGCGTCCGACAACGTCGAGCTCGTGACCGACCCGATCGCCAAGGTCACCGGTCACGGCATCGTCACCGCCGACGGGACCGAGCGGGCGATCGACGTGCTGGTCGTGGCCACCGGCTTCCACACCACCGACCAGCCCATCGCCCACCACATCACCGGGCGTGAGGGCCGGTCCCTGGGTGAGGTCTGGGCCGAGGCCGGGATGGCGGCCTACAAGGGCACGACCGTCCACGGCTTCCCGAACTTCTTCCAGATCGTCGGCCCCAACACCGGGCTCGGTCACTCCAGCATGGTGTTCGTCATCGAGTCGCAGCTGGCCTACATCCGTGACGCGCTGCGCACCATGCGCACCCACCGCTACGCCACGGTCGAGCCTCGTCGCGACGAGCAGGAGCGCTGGAACGCCGACGTCCAGCGCCGGATGCGTCGCACGGTGTGGACCACCGGCGGCTGCTCGAGCTGGTACCTCGACGAGCACGGCCGCAACACCGTGCTCTGGCCCCGCACCACCTTCTCGTTCCGAGAGCAGCTGTCCCGCTTCGACGCCCCTGCCTACGAGGTGACCGCATGAGGCATGAAGACGCTGGACGACAAGGTCGTCGTGATCACCGGTGCCGGCTCCGGCATCGGCCGGGCCCTCGCGCTCAACTGCGCCGCCCGCGGCTCGCTGCTCGCGCTGAGCGACGTCGACGACGCCGGCCTGGCGGAGACCGTCGACCTGGCCAAGAACGCCGGGGCTCGCGAGATCCACTCGTCCCACCTCGACGTCGCCGACCGGGCCGCCTTCACGGCGTACGCCGGGCAGGTCGCCGAGCACTTCGGACGCGTCAATGTGGTCGTGAACAACGCGGGGGTCTCGCTCTGACCGGCGACGTCGACGAGCTGACCTACGACGACATGCGATTGGATCGTCGACATCAACTTCTGGGGCGTCGTCCACGGGACGAAGGAGTTCCTCCCGCACCTGATCGCCTCCGGCGACGGGCACGTCGTCAACATCTCGTCCCTGTTCGGCCTGATCTCGATGCCCAGCCAGAGCCTCTACAACGCGACCAAGTATGCCGTGCGGGGCATGTCCGAGGCGCTGCGCGAGGAGATGCTCGTGGCCGGCCACCCGGTGGGGGTCACCGTCGTCCACCCGGGCGGCATCAAGACCCAGATCGCTGCGCAACTCCCGGGTCACCGGCGACGCCAGTCGGCGCGACACGGTCCAGCTCTTCGACGAGAGGCTGGCCCGGATGACGGCCGAGCGAGCCGCCGAGATCATCGTCGGCGCAGTGCTGAAGAACCAGGCCCGGTGCCTGGTCGGCATCGACGCCCACGCGATGCACCACTTCGCCAAGCTGACCGGCTCCCGCTACCAGGACCTGGTGGCCGCGCGCGACCCGGCGCCGATGCCTGCCGCGCCCGCTCGACCTGATCCTCGCTCAGTCTGCGGGCGGCGGGAGTGCGTCGCTGGCCTCCAGCGAGTCCATGCCGGTCAGCAGCAGCAGGTCGGCGACGACGCCGCGCAGCTGCGCCAGCACGACCTCGGCGGAGAGCACCGCCGACCGTTCCACCTGACCGGTGGCGTGGCCGACCGCGAGCAGCTCGCGACTGGGCTGCGACCGCCATCCGGTTCTCCCGCAGCTCGGCCGCCACCGTCGTCCGTGGCGTCGGCGAGGTCCTGCGCGATCTGTGCGTAGGCCGGCGGGATGCGCCGCCGGTGGTAGGCGGCCACCGCCGTGTGGCGGACCAGCACCCGGGTCGAACGGAGCGCCCGGTCGAGCGGGTCGACCAGCTCGGCCATCCGCCGTACGCCGGGTCTGTGGCGGACCCGGAACGGCGAGCTCGCGACGACCGCCAGTCCCTCGTCGGCCGCGACCTGGAGCTCGCGGATCAGGTAGTCGGTCGCGCGTGCGTCGGCCAGCAGGTCGAGCGCCGGGTCGGCCTCGCCGTCGACCATGACCTCCCCCGCTGCCCGCAGCAACGCGGAGACCTTGTCGAGGACGAGCGCGGCCTGCTCGCGCGGTCGCCGGAGCGGCGCCGCTGGCACGACGGTCGCGGCCACCAGCGCCACCGCTCCCCCGATCAGCGCGTCGGTCCAGCGGATCAGCCCCTGATCGGGGTCCGGCAGCAGGGTCGCGACCACGATCGACTGGACGGCCGCCTGCGTCACGAAGAGCTGGCCGCCGTCGAGCAGGAAGGCGGCGGTCATCGCGAGCGCGACGATCAGCGTCAGCTGCCACCAGCCGCTGCCGATGCCCTGCACCAGGAGGTCCGCGACGAGCACGCCGATCGCGACGCCGAGCGTCACCTCGGCCACCCGCCGCAGCCGCTGGCCGTACGACGTCCCGAGGCTCACCACGGCCGCGATCGGCGCGAAGAACGGGGTGGAGTGGCCCAGGACGTCCGCGGCGATCCACCAGGCGACACCGGCCGCGAGGGCACACTGCGCGATCTGCCACGACTTCGAGCGGAGCCGGACCAGCCGCACGCTCATCGAGGTCCGGCCGCGTGACCACAGTCGGTCGAGAGGCGGTGCCACGGCCATGGTGTGATCCTGTCATGAGGTTCGAGGCCGGGACGCCCGTGCGCTGCGAGATGAGCAAGTGGCCCGACCGCCCCCACTGGGTCTACGACGGCACCTACCTCGGCGCCGACGAGCACGGGGACTGGATCGCCTTCCCGGCCGGGTCACGCTTCACCCGGCCCGGCGTCGACGTGGTGATGCCGAACGACCAGGTCGGCCTCGTCCCCGCCGACCACCTGGACGAGCGCGGGTGGCTGGCCACGTTCCACGGCCCCGGGGGTGACTTCCGGCTCTACGTCGACATCGCCACGCCGCCGGTCTGGGACGGCACCACCCTGCGGGCGGTCGACCTCGACCTCGACATCATCGAAGGGGTCAACGGGCGGGTGTGGGTCGACGACGAGGACGAGTTCGCCGACCACCGGGTCCGGTGGAGCTATCCCGACGACCTCGTCGCGGGGGCACTGCGCTCCTGCCAGTGGATCGAGTCGGCCGTACGCGCCAGCACCGCACCCTTCAACGGGCAGTCAGCACCCTGGCTCGAGGCGCTCCGGACCCGCAGTCAGTAGCCACCCTCGGGCGGCACCATCTCCAGCCGTACGCCGAGCAGCCGGACCGGCTTGTCCTGCTCGACGCGCTCGAGCAGGGCGACCGCGGCGTCGCCGAGCACCGCGAGGTCACGCGAGGGCTCGGGCAGCTTGCGCGACCGCGTCAGCGTGAAGAAGTTGCGGTAGCGCACCTTCAGGTGGACCCGCATCGCGGGACGACCCTCGGCGTCGATGCTCGCGAGCGCCCTGGCGGTCAGCACGCGCACCGCCTCCGGCACCTCTGGCCACTCCAGGTCACGCTGGTAGGTCTCCTCGTGGCCGTGCGCCCGCGGCACCCACGGCGTCGCGTCGACCGGACTCGAGTCGACACCGCGGCCGAGGCGGTGGAACCACGGCCCCATGGTCGGGCCGAACTCACCCGCCAGCAGCGTCGTCTCGCTCGCCGCGAGGTCGCGCACCGTCTCGATCCCGAGCCCGTTCAATCGGCCCGCGATCTTGGCGCCCACGCCCCACAGCGCGCGCACCGGCCGTTCTCCCATCTCCTCGAACCAGGTCTCGTCGGTGATCGTGTAGACCCCCTGTGGCTTGCCGAAGTCGGTCGCGATCTTGGCCTGCAGCTTGTTGTTGCCGACGCCGACCGAACAGTGCAGCCGGGTCGCGGCCAGCACGGCAGCGCGCACCTCGTCGGCGAACACGCGCGGGTCACCCAGGTCACCGTGGCCCTCACCGGCGCCGACGAACGCCTCGTCCCAGCCGAGCACCTCGACCACGACCGGCACCCCGCCCCACGTCGCCGACCGCAGCGCCGCCATCACCTCGGCCGAGGCGGCCTCGTAGACCGGGAAGTCGACCGGCAGGAAGATCGCGTCCGGGCACTTCTTGTGCGCGGTGCGCAGCGGCATGCCCGACCGGATCCCGAACTCCCGGGCCTCGTACGAGGCGGTCGAGACCACCGCACGCTCGGTCACCACTCCGCGGCCACCCACGACCACCGGCTTGCCGGCCAGCTCCGGCCGCCGCAGCACCTCGACCGCGGCCAGGAACATGTCCAGGTCGACGTGGAGCACCCAGCGGTCGGTCACCCGCCGATGATGGCACCGCCTGCTGACCTTCCTCTATCGGCTGAGCGCCCACTCCAGCGACTGCTGCAGGTCGGCCAGGTCGCGGTACCAGGTGCGGACCTCGCTGCGACACCGCACGCGGGCGCGCATCGTGTCGTACTCGCCGCACTCTGCTTTCGCCTCGGAGTCGGTCGGCGGATAGATCGCGCTGCCGTCGTGGAAGTGGATGCCGAAGCCGTTGCCGGCGTCACCCTCCACCCTCACGATCGTGTCCGGATCGGTGGCGGTCACCGCCCACGCCGCCGTCGCCCCCAGCAGGCACGCCAGCACGATCGCCAGCACGACTCCCATCCGAGTCTTCGTCATCAGTTCCCCCTTCGTCAGGCGCCCGGAATCCAGCATGTCCGGCGCGACGCCGACGCTAGGGAGCCGAGGGGACGGAAACGTCGGTCGCCGACCGTCCCTGTGGAGAAGAGACGAGCGCCGCGACCTGTGGACGACCAGCGGCCCAGGATCAGCGCGCGAGAGTGACCGTGATCCTGCGGTTCTGGCAGTCGGCGCCCAGGGAGACGAGGGTGGACTTCTCCGTCGCGTCGACACGGAGTCGCCAGCGGTGCTTCACCGCGACCCACTCGCGCAGGTAGCGGCACTGGCTGAACTCGGGCAGCCACTCGGCGGGGTCCTGGTCACCCTTGGACTGGTTGACGTTGTCGGTGACGCCGGCCAGCGAGCGTCGGTCGCCCAGGTCGTTGGCGAACGACTCCCGGACCACCTTCTTCCAGGTCCTGGCTCCGGAGTCCCATGCCTCGGCCAGCGGCACCATGTGGTCGATGTCCACGTCGGAGGGGTCCGTCCAGGTCTCCTGGTCGTAGTAGGAGTACCACTGTCCTGACGTGATGGTGCAGGTGCCGGTGACCGTCACCGGTTCCTTCGACTCGCGGGTCAGCACCTCGTCCCGCGTGCTGCAGCCGTCACCGTCGGCGTCGGTCCAGTGGCGGAACTTCTCCCGCTCGTAGCCCGTCCTCACCTCGCGCTTGACCGGCAGGTCCGAGATGGCCGTACGCAGTCGGGCTGAGTAGTCCTCGGCGTGCGCGACGGTGGGAATCCAGGCCAGGCTGGTGACCACGAGTGCGAGCAGCGCCAAGCGACTCGTCATGGTCAGCGAGCGAGCGTGACCGTGATGGTCGAGTTGGTGCAGCCTGATCCCAGCGAGCTCATGGCCGACTTCTCCGCCGAGTCGACGCTGAGGCCCCAGCGGTGCTTCACCGCGACGTACTCGCGCAGGTAGCGGCACTGGTCGTACTGCGGCAGCCACTCCGCCACGTCCTGGTCGCCCTTGGCCTGGTTGACGTTGTCGGTGACGCCGACCAGCGTCCGGTAGTCGCCGAGGTCGTTGGCGAACAGCTGCCGGGTCGCGGTCGACCAGGTGCGCGCTCCCGAGTCCCATGCCTCGGCGAGGGGCACCATGTGGTCGATGTCGACGTCGGAGGGATTGGTCCACGACACCCGGTCGTAGTACGAGTACCACCGGCCGCCACTGAGGCTGCAGCCACTGCCCACGGTCGGCGGATCGTCCGCCTCGGAGATCAACACCTCGTTGCGGCTGTTGCACCCGTCGCCGTCCGCGTCGACCCAGTGCGGGAACAGGTCGCGGTCGTAGCCGGTGCGCACCTCGCTCGCGGTCGGCAGGTCGGAGATGGCGGTCATCAGCGGCGCCGAGTAGCTCTCGGCGTACGCCGGGCTCGCCACGAGTCCGGTGACAGCGATGATGCTCGCGACAAGCAGGGCGAGACGACGGATCATGAGAACTCCCGAGACGTGGAGGTGGTTCCTCCACCGACACCCTCGCGGGTGAACCGCCTCCTGACAAGCACCGGCGTGCAGTCGGACGTCGAACTGGCCCGCCGTCCAGGGCGGATGCACGGCCCCCCGCCGTGACCTGCCCTAGACGGCGAGTCCCCCTTGGAGCCGCCCGCATCCAGAACCTAGGGGCGTCGTCGATGGTGTAACTCCACCGCGTGACTGACGCTCCGACTTCAGATGTGCGTCGGGGTCTGGGACGCGGGACTGCGGCTACTCTAGAGGGAGATCATGGGCACTGCCAAGGCAGTGTGAGATAGGGCCCGCCTGGGGAGGGGTGCCATGTCCGTTCGACGGCGTGCGGCCTCCCACTCCGGCAGAGGACTCCGCCCGGCACGCTGTCGCACTCGAGGAGGCCGACGAGGGGCTGGTCGGGACTGCCGCTGCCCTGCAGTGCGTCTGCCGCGCCGCTGCGAAGGCGCTCTCCATGCGGGGGTGCGTGATCCACCTCGTCGGCAGCGACGGCGCCGACCGGCTGGCCGCCAGCTCGGACTCCTGGAGCGCCGAGGTCGCCGAGGTCGCGTTCACGGTGGGAGAGGGTCCCAGCATCGACGCCCTCGCCCGACGCCGTCCGGTCCTCGTCGCCGACCTCGCGACCGCCGGCCGTCGATGGCCCGGGTACGTCCAGGCGGCAGGTGAGGTGGACCTGCGAGCGGTCCACAGCTTCCCACTCCTCGTCGGAGGCGTCACGCTCGGCCTGCTCGAGCTCTACGCGACCGCGACTCAGACCCTCGAGGAGGACGGCGCCCTGCTCGCGCTGGCCTACTCCGACCTGGCCACCCGGACCCTGCTCGGCGAGGAGGCCAAGCTCGACAACGGCACGTGGGAACCGCTGGTGGATCCCCGTGCCGAGGTTCATCAGGCGCAGGGCATGGTGATGGTGGACCTCGGGATCGACCTCGCCGAGGCGCTCGTCCGCATGCGCGCACACGCCTTCACCGAGGGCGTCGCCGTGATCGACCTGGCCCGCGCGATCATCGCCGGGTTCGTACTACCGACCGCGGCACCGGACGGAAATCACATGAGGCCGGACATAGACTGTCCGTCTGCGAGGAGGCTGAGCTGTGGGCATTGAGACCGAGCGATTGACCGACGTCTTCATCGAGGTGGCCGACACCCTTGTCGCCGACTTCGACCTGATCGAGTTCCTCCACTCCGTGGCCCGCCACGCGGCCGACATCACCGGGGCCGCGGCCGCCGGGGTCATGCTCAGTGGTCCGGACGGCTCGCTCCACCATGTCGGCGCCTCGAGCGAGGATGCACGGCTGCTCGAGCTGTTCCAGATCCAGAACGGCGAGGGGCCGTGCCTCGACTCCTTCACCACCGGCCGGCCCGTCATCGTCCCCGACCTCGCCCTGGCCACCGACCGCTGGCCGGAGTTCGCCCCGCGTGCCGTCGCCGCGGGCGTCGCGTCGGTCCACGCCTTCCCGATGCGCCTGCGCGAGCGCGTGATCGGCGGGCTCAACGTCTTCCAGACGCGTCGCCGGGAGCTGCCCGCGGAGGACGCCCGCGTCGTCCAGGCGCTCGCCGACCTGGCCACCATCGCGCTGATCCAGGAGCAGGCCGTCGCGCGCGCCGAGGTCCTGACCGAGCAGCTGCAGGTCGCGCTCAACAGCCGCATCGTGGTCGAGCAGGCCAAGGGCGCGGTGGCCCGCACCTTCGACATCACCGTCGACGAGGCCTTCGAGCTGCTCCGCAGCCACGCCCGCAGCTCCCGTCGGCGGCTGACCGACGTCGCTCACGAGGTCGTCACCTCGCCCGGTGGGCCCGAGATGCTCCGACAGGAGTGACACATGGTCTCACCGATCGACCCGGCGTCCGCGGCGTTCCTGCTCGCCGAGAACCGCAACATGCCGATGCACGTCGGCGGGCTGCAGCTCTTCAAGAAGCCGGAGGGAGCGGGCCGCCAGTACGTGCGCGAGATGTTCGAGGAGATGCGCGACGTCGAGGAGATCTCGCCGCTCTTCCTCAAGCACCCCCACCGGTCGGCCCGTACGGCGGGGCAGCTGGTGTGGCGGACCGACGAGCAGTTCGACATCGAGCACCACGTGCGCCACAGCGCGCTGCCCAAGCCGGGCCGGGTCCGCGAGCTGCTCGAGCTCTGCTCGCGGCTCCACTCGACGCGGCTGGCGTGGGAGCGGCCGCTGTGGGAGGCCCACGTCATCGAGGGCATGCGCGACGGGCGGGTCGCGATGTACACCAAGACCCACCACGCCCTGGTCGACGGCGTGAGCGCGATGCGACTGCTCGCGAGCGTGCTGTCGACCGACCCGGAGCGGCGCGGCATGCCGGCGCCCGTGGGGCGCGACGCCCGGATCGGTCGAAGGGCGTCGAAGGACCAGGCGAAGGCCGAGACCGCGCTGGCCGAGGTGCCGGCGCAGGCGATGCGTACGGCGATGGGGGTCACCGCCGAGGCCGCCGGCATGCCCGGCGCCCTGATCAAGACGCTCACCAAGAGCATCCGCAACGAGACCTCGGCGCTGTCGCTGCACGCGCCGCGCACGATGTTCAACCAGAGCATCACCGGCTCGCGGCGGTTCGCCGCCCAGGACTGGCCGATCGAGCGGCTGCGCGCGATCGGCAAGGCCACCGGCACCACCATCAACGACGTCGTGATCGCGATGTGCTCGGGCGCGCTGCGGACCTACCTGCTCGAGTTCGACGAGCTGCCGGAGCAGGGACTGGTCGCGATGGTGCCGGTCGGCCTCAACGCGAAGCAGTCGCAGATCGCCTCCGCCGACGGCGGCAACGCGGTCGGCTCGATCATGGTCAAGATGGGCACCGAGCTCGCCGACCCCGCCGACCGCCTCGCCGCCATCCACCAGTCGATGAAGGACGGCAAGGAAGGACTGTCGTCGATGACGCCGGTCCAGATCCTGGCGATGAGCGCGATCGGCCAGGCCCCGGCGATCCTGGGCCCGCTGCTCCGGATGCAGGGGATCGTGCGCCCGCCGTACAACGTCATCATCAGCAACGTGCCCGGCCCGCGCACCACCCACTACTGGAACGGCGCCCAGCTGCTCGGCACCTACCCGCTCTCGATCCCGATCAACGGGATGGCGCTCAACATCACCTGCACCTCCTACGACGGCCTGATGTGCTTCGGCCTCACCGGCTGCCGCCGCACGGTGCCCCACCTGCAGCGCCTGCTGACGTTCCTCGACAACGAGGTGAAGGCGCTGGAGAAGGCCGCCGGGGTCTAGCCCTCGCTGCCCTGGCGGCGTGACCGGCCGCGCATGCCGTAGGTGCCCTTGACGACGTAGTCGAAGGCGGCGTCGGGGAGGAACCGGCGGGCGCGGACGAGGGTGCCGGCGCCGCGGCCGACCGGATAGCGGGCGCGCGGGGTGTTGGCGAGGACGGCGGCAACGATCTTCTTCGCGACCACGTCGGGCTTGCTGGACGTGGCGCGCCCGTCGTAGCGCTCGAGCACGCGCCGCACCTTCTCGGCCTGCTCCTCGTAGGCGCCACCGCGGCTGGTCTCGACCAGGCCGGCGCGCGAGAGCTCGTTCCACTCGGTACGGATCGGGCCGGGCTCGATGATGACGACGTCGATGCCGAACGGCGCGAGCTCGATCCGCAGGCTGTCGCTGAAGCCCTCCACCGCGAACTTGGTCGCGTGGTACCAGGCACCCAGCGGCTCGTAGAACTTCCCGCCGACGCTGGAGATGTTGACGATCCGGCAGCGCTGGGCGAGCTCCTCGGTCGCCACCCGCCTCATGTGGGGCGTCACCAGCTGCGTCAGCCGGGCGAGCCCGAAGACGTTGACCTCGAACTGGCGGCGGGCCTCGTCGAGCGGCACGTCCTCGACGGCGCCGTAGGAGCCGTAGCCGGCGTTGTTGACCAGGACGTCGATCCGGCCCTGCTCGTCGATGATGCGTCGTACGCCGCTGGTCATGGAGTCGTCGTCGGTGACGTCCATCGCGAAGACGTGCACGCCGGCGTCGGCCAGCGCGCTCATCCGCTCCACCCGGCGGGCGACGGCGTACACCTCGAAGCCGGCCTCCATCAGCCGGAGGGCGGTCCGCTCACCGATGCCACTGGACGCGCCCGTGACCAGGGCGACTCGCGTCGTCATGCCGTCATTCTTGCCGACGCGCGTCAAAGCCCCCGCCGACGGTCTCGGCGACGGCGCGGAGCCGGGCGCGGGTGATGTCGGCGACGGTGAGGAGGCCGGCGGTGTGCGCGTTCGAGCCGGGGCGGGTGGGCTCGGCGGAGTTGACGGAGAGGCAGGTGCGGGTGCCGCCGTCCTCGACGTTGGCGAGCGCGACGGCGTGGCCCGTCGTGCCGCTGCCGGCGAAGAAGTCGAGGACGACCGCGTCGCTGGGCATGGTGTGGAGGATCCGACGCAGCAGGCCGGTCGGCTTCGGCGACTCGAAGACGTGGCCGACGATCTCCTTGAGCTCGGCCACCGCGGTGTCGGTCGAGCCGACCTCCGAGGCCAGCCAGATCGTGCGCAGCTTCTTGGTGCGTCCCCCAGACCCGTCCTGCACCGCCAGCCAGTCCTTCTGGAACACGTCGACCCGCTCACCCAGCCGTCCCGCCACGGTCCGGCAGACCAGGTCGCCCGGCCGTTCGTCGATCCGCGGTCGCGACCACCGCCAGACGGCCGGCGTCCCGTCGCCGAAGACCGGCAGCACCTCCACGGCGCCGTCGAACGGCGCGGTGCGGACGTCGCCGGTCGCCGGGTCACCCCAGACCGGGAAGTGGAGCGTGCGGGCGGTCACGGGGTTGAACTTCTTGTTGGTGTTGCGCAGCGGCAGGTGCCGGAATCGGCGGCCATCCCCCTCGTGCAGGGGGAAGTCGCGCGCGTCGACGGTCTCGCTGCTGCTCGCGTCGAGCACGCACCGGGCCGCGTCGCGAGCGAAGACGAGCAGGTACTCGTGGCTGGTCGCGAAGCCGCCGCCGAGCTGGCGGCCCTTGGGGTTCAGGTTGACCACGACCTGCGCGAGGAAGTTGGCCTCGCCGTACACCTCGTCGAGCAGCAGCCGCAGGTGGGCGACCTCGTTGTCGTCGATGCTGACGAAGATCGCGCCGGTCTCGCGGAGTACGGCGCGGGCGGCGACGAGCCGCGGCCGCATCATGTCCAGCCACGCCGCGTGGCGGCCGTAGCGGTCGCGGTAGGCGAAGTCGTTCCCGGTGTTGTAGGGCGGGTCGATGTAGATCAGGTCGACGCTGTCCGGGTCGAGGTCCTGGAGCACCGCGAGGTTGTCGCCCTCGACGAAGACATTCCAGGGGGTGCTTGCCACGCCCGGCAGACTAACCGTGACCTGTCGGCCGCGGGAAAGTTGAACACCCATGCACATCCGTCCAGCCAGCCTGCTCGCCCTCGGCCTCGCGACCGCCACCCTGAGCGTCGTACCGGCGACGACCTACGCGGCACCGGCTGAGTCCTCCGCCCAGGTGAAGGTGACCAACGGCTGCCTCAAGAGCGTCCCGGAGCCGGGCACGAAGCAGAAGGTGAAGATCTGCTGGACGGTGTTCAAGCCGGCCGGCGCGAGCAAGCGCCACCGGGTCCCGTTCATG
The DNA here is from genome assembly GCA_963804845.1 of uncultured Actinomycetota bacterium. Lineage (GTDB taxonomy): Bacteria > Actinomycetota > Actinomycetes > Propionibacteriales > Nocardioidaceae > Nocardioides. The sequence continues at coordinate 568,923 of CAWDSA010000002.1, forward strand.
ATGCACAGCCACGGCTGGGGTGGATCACGCACGACCGACCCGGCCGGCTTCGAGCCGTGGCTCGACGCGGGCTACGGCGTGCTGTCGTTCGACCAGCGCGGCTTCGGTGAGTCCGGCGGCTTCGCCCACGTCGAGAACCCGCGCTACGAGGGCCGCGACAACCTCAGGCTGATCCGGATGGTGGCCGGACTGCGCTGGGTGAAGAAGGACGGGCCGGGCGACCCGCGACTCGGCGCCATGGGCGGCTCCTACGGCGGCGGCTTCCAGTTCCTCGGGGCGTTCGAGGAGCTGCGGCGCCACGGCAAGCCGGTCTACGACGCGCTCGCCCCGCAGATCACGTGGCACGACCTGAACGAGAGCCTCGGCCCGCAGGGCGTCCCGCGCGCACAGTGGGCGGCGTTGCTCGGCGCCGCGGCGGGGCCGACCAACGCACTCGAGCCCAAGATCGTCGAGGCTCTCGCGGAGGGTACGGCGACCGGCAACTGGCCCGACGGATCCGGACCGAGCGGCGTCGACATGAGCCGCTACTTCAAGCGGAACGGACCGGGCTGGCACGTCTCGCAGGGCCGCCGGCTGAACATCCCGGTGCTGCTCGGCCAAGGTGCGACCGACACCCTCTTCAGCCTGCAGCAGGGCATCGACAACTGGCAGCACGCGCTCACGAAGCGGTCCCGGAAGCAGAGCATCTTCGTCGGCTACAACGGCGGCCACGTGCTGCCCGGCGCGACGGCCGCGATCCCACCCGGCAACTCGCCGACCGGCGATCCCTGCAGCGAGCAGCTCGCGGGCGGCGACTTCACCGACCTCACGATCCGCTTCATGGACGAGCAGCTCAAGGGACGCGACCGCGGCCTGACCGGCTACGGCGACTACCACCTGGCCACCCTCGACAACACCTGCACGACGGTGTCGTCGGTGGCGCCGGACTCGACCTACGACGTCGGCACCGTCGTGACGCCCGAGGCCGGAGGTCCCTGGCTCGCCTACCCGGTCGCCGAGGGGCCGATCCGGATCGCGGGCTCGTCGTACCTCACCGGGAGCACTGACGACGATCGGGGCGACGAACCGCGCGTTCTACGGGCTGGCGGTGGGGACGAGCCCGGCCGACGCCAGGCTGGTCCAGAACAACGTCTACCCGCTGAACGTCGAGGGCGCAGTCACGGGCGAGGAGCGGCGTCTCGAGCTGCCGGCCGTCGCCGTCGACGTCGCGGAGGGCGAGACGCTCTACGTCATGGCGAGTGCCGTCAGCGACACGTTCGGTGGCGCGCAGAGCCGCACACCGGGTGTCGTGCTGCTCGAGGACACGGTGGCCCACCTCCCCGTCGTGAACCCCTAGCCGACCTACTCTGGAGCCCATGCGTCTCCGGGTCGGACTGCTGGTCGTTGCGCTGCTCGCGGCAGCGTTGGTGCTGGTCGTCGGCGACCCGTTCGCCGACACTCCCGACGACCGCGGCACCCTGGCTGGGCGTGGCGACGATCCCGCCGAGGAGCAGCCGCGGCAGACGTCCGACGGCCTGCCCGGCGAGGTCGCCGAGGCGGTCCCCTGGTACTTCCGGGTCCAGCCGCGCATCGACAACGAGCGCTCGTGGCGGATCGCGCCCGGCGTCCGGTTCAAGCGCTGGGACCAGACCGACTCGCGCGGGCAGATCCGGGCCTACCTCGTCCGGATCAAGACGGCGAAGCCGGGCGTGACGATCGACTACGCGTCGGGCCGGCACGTCCCCGACCGCGGCCCACTCACCCAGCTGCTCCGCCGCGACGACGCCGTGGTCGGCGTCAACGGCGGCTTCTTCGACATCTACGACACCGGTGCGCCCCTCGGCGTCGGCCAGGACCGGCAGCGCGGCTTCCTCCACGCCGCCCGCTACACCTGGAACAACGCCTTCTGGATGGACCGCTCCGGGCGGCCGTCGATCGGCCAGGTGGAGCTCAACGCGCAGATCCTCGAGTACCCGCAGATGGAGATCACCAACGTGAACTCGCCCCGCGCCCGCGCGGGTGCGATCGGCGTCTGGAGCCCGAAGTGGGGTACGACGTCCGGCTCCTCGATCACCGACGGCCAGCGCAGCGGCGTCCGGATGGTCGTGGTCGAGAACGGCCGGGTCGTCGCCAACACCACCAACCTGTCCTCGGGCAAGCAGATCGAGGGGACGATCCTGGTCGGGCGCGGGCCCGGTGCCGAGCAGCTGTCCCAGTTGCGCGTCGGCGCCACGGCCACCCTCGCGTGGCGGCTCGCGAAGCGGCCGGCGTTCGCGATCAGCGGCGAGAGCATCCTGCTCCAGCGCGGGGAGATCAAGGTCAGCGACGACCGGTTCCTCCACCCGCGCACCGCCGTCGGCATCGACCGCGACACCGGTGAGGTGCTGCTGCTCGTGATCGACGGTCGGCAAGAGCACAGCCGCGGCTACACGATGGTCGAGATGGCGCGGCTGATGAAGGAGCTCGGGGCCGAGTCGGCGCTTGAACCTCGACGGCGGCGGCTCCACGACCATCGCGGGCCTGACCCGCAAGGACGCCTTCAAGGTGCTGAACTCGCCCTCGGACGGCGCCCAGCGCTCCATCGCCGACGGCATCGCGGTGCTCTACCAGCGCCCCGCGGCATGACAACCTTGCGCGGGTGCCCCGTTTCACCCGCGCCGAGCTCGAGTCGTTCCGCGACGCCGTAGTGCCGGACCTGCTCGGACCTGATGTCCGGCTGCTGTTCGTCGGCATCAACCCGGGGCTCTGGACCGCCGCGACCCAGACCCACTTCGCCCACCCGGTCAACCGCTTCTACCCAGCGCTCCACGCCGCCGGCATCCTGCTCGAGCCGATCGACCCCGCGGCCGGCATGACCGACGCCGACCGGGCCGCGGTCACCCGGCGCGGCATCGGCATCACCAACCTGGTCCGCCGCGCCACCGTCCGCGCCGACGAGCTGTCCGCCGACGAGCTGCGAGCGGGCGGGCAGCAGCTCGTCGAGCTGGTCGAGCGGGTCCGGCCGAGAGTCGTCGCGGTGGCCGGCATCACGGCCTACCGCTCCGCCTTCGGCGTACGACGCGCGACGCCGGGGCGGCAGCCGGAGGAGATCGGCGGCGCCGAGCTGTGGGTGGTCCCGAACCCGAGCGGCCTCAACGCCCACGAGACGGTCGCCTCACTGGCGGAGGCCTACGCAGCGCCGGCCCGAGCGGCCGGGATCCTCTAGCGGGGCTCCGGTGGTTGAGGTGCGAAGGCCGCCCGACCCGGTGGTTGAGGTGCGAAGGCCGCCCGACCCGGTGGTTGAGGTGCGAAGGCCGCCTCGCGGCCTGAGCCTCGAAACCATCGGGGACTACTCGTGGCGGGTCGGCCTGCTGGCCAGGTCCGGGAGGTCTTCCCACCTCTCCTCGATGAGCGCACAGCGTTTAGCCCGGCCCCAGCCCTGCACCTGCTTCTCGAACCTGAACGCGTCCTCGATCCGGTCGAACTGACCGGCCCAAGCAAGACGCACTGGCCGCCGGCGCGACGGCTTGGTGTGGAGCGCACCCTCCCCGACTTGGTGCTGCGCGACCCGCCTCTCGAGATCGACGGTGCTGCCGACGTAGAAGGACCCGTCCGCGCACTCGAGGAGGTATGTCCAGGGCATACCGGCCCATTTGCCCGCTGGAAGCTCTTCGAAACAGGTCCTCGACACCAGTGGACAAAGGTTGGCCCACCGGCAGCTAACCGGGGGGAAGGGCTGCTGCTTGCCCATCACGGTGAGGCCGTCCTCGACCATGAAGCCGCGGTCGAGGTCGGCCTGCGGGTCGACCCCGATCTCGGCGCCGGGCGGCACCACGACCTGCTTGTCGAGGATCGCGTTGCGCACGACCGCACCCGCGCCGACCGTGACGCCGTTGAGCAGCACGCTGTCGCTGACCTCGGCGCCGGCCTCGACCCGCACCGTGGGCGACAGGACGGAGCGGCTGACCTGCCCGCCGGTCACCACGACGCCCGGTGACAGCAGCGCGTCGCCGATCTCGGCGGTCTGACCGCCTTCGCCGTGGACGACCTTGACCGGCGGCTGCGGCCCGTAGGAGGTGTAGATCGGCCAGGAGAAGTTGTAGAGGTTGAAGATCGGCAGCGGGCTGACGACGTCCATGTGGGCGGCGTAGTAGGAACCCATCGTCCCGACGTCGCGCCAGTAGCCGCGGTCACGGTCGGTCGCGCCGGGCACCGTGTTGTTCTTGAAGTCGTAGACCCCCGCCCGGTTGCGCCGCACGAATGCCGGCACGATGTCACCGCCCATGTCGTGGGCGCTGTTGTCGAGGTCGGCGTCGCGGGTGACCGCCTCCACCAGGGCGTCGGCGTCGAAGACGTAGTTGCCCATCGACGCGAGCACCTCCTGGGGGTTGTCGGGCAGGCCGACCGGGTCCTTCGGCTTCTCGAGGAAGTCGCGGATCGAGGACGGGTGATCCGGCTCGACGTCGATCACACCGAACTGGTCGGCCAGCCCGATCGGCTGCCGGATCGCCGCGACGGTGCAGCTGGCGCCGGACTCCACGTGATGCTCGACCATGTCGCTGAAGTCCATCCGGTACACGTGGTCGGCACCCACCACGACGATGATGTCGGGCTTCTCGTCCTTGATCAGGTTGAGGCTCTGGAAGATCGCGTCGGCGCTGCCGAGGTACCACCGCTTGCCGACCCGCTGCTGCGCCGGCACCGGGGCGACGTAGTTGCCGAGCATGGTCGACATCCGCCAGGTCTGGGTGATGTGACGGTCGAGGCTGTGGGACTTGTACTGCGTCAGCACCACGACCTTCAAGTAGCCCGAGTTGACGACGTTCGACAGCGCGAAGTCGATCAGTCTGTAGATCCCGGCGAACGGGACCGCGGGCTTGGCCCGGTCGGCCGTCAGCGGCATCAGCCGCTTGCCCTCCCCGCCCGCCAGGACGATCGCCAGCACGTTGCGTCTCGCATCGTCCCTCATGCAGCCAACCTAGCCAGTGCTGGCGGTAGCGTCGACGCATGCGCGTCGACGTGCTCAGCAAGGAGTACCCGCCCGAGGTCTACGGCGGCGCCGGGGTCCACGTGGCCGAGCTGGTCCGGGCCCTGCGCGCGCGACCCGACCTCGAGACCCATGTCCACGCCTTCGGGGCCGTGCGCGACGAACACCTGACCTCGTCGTACGCCGACCTGGCCGAGCTCGCGGCCGCCAACCCGGCGTTGCGCACCCTCGGTGTCGACCTCGCGATCGCCGACGGCTGCGCCGGGACCGACCTGGTCCACTCCCACACCTGGTACGCCAACATGGCCGGCCACCTCGCGGCGCTGCTCCACGACGTGCCCCACGTCGTCTCGGCCCACTCGCTCGAGCCGCTGCGACCGTGGAAGGCCGAGCAGCTGGGCGGCGGCTACGCCGTCTCGAGCTGGGTCGAGAAGACCGCCTACGAGGCGGCGGCCGCGGTGATCGCGGTGTCGGCCGCGATGCGCGACGACGTGGTGAGCTGCTACCCCGACCTCGACCCGGCGCGGATCCACGTGGTCCACAACGGCATCGACACCGACGACTGGGCGCCGCTCCACGCACCGGATCGGTTGCGCGAGCTGGGCGTCGACCCCGACCGCCCCAGCGTCGTGTTCGTCGGCCGGATCACCCGGCAGAAGGGACTCCCGCTGTTCCTGCGGGCGTGCGCCGCACTGCCACCGGAGGTGCAGATCGTGCTGTGCGCCGGCGCCCCCGACACCCCCGAGATCGAGGCCGAGGTCGCAGGCCTGGCCGCGGGGCTCGCCGAGTCGCGCACCGGCGTCGTCTGGATCAGCGAGATGCTGCCGCGGCCGGACGTGGTGGCCCTGCTGACCGCGGCCACCGTCTTCGCGTGCCCGTCGATCTACGAGCCGCTCGGCATCGTCAACCTCGAGGCGATGGCCTGCGAGACCGCGGTGGTCGCGACCGCCGTCGGCGGCATCCCCGAGGTCGTCGTGCCCGGCGAGACCGGGCTGCTCGTGCCACGCTTTCGACGAACCTGATGACGCGTACGTCGACGCCTTCGCCGACGCCATGACGACGCTGGTGACCGATCCGGACCGGGCCGCGGCGATGGGCCGCGCCGGGCGCGAGCGCGCCATCGACGCGTTCTCGTGGCACGAGATCGCCGAGCTGACCCACGCCGTCTACGCCGGAGCGCTCCGATGACCGAGGAGGCGGTGACGCAGCGCAACGTGCTCGGCACCGAGCTGGAGCCGTGCAGCACCGACCCGCTGACCGGGTTCTACCGCGACGGCAACTGCACCTGTGGCCCGCTCGACCCCGGGCTGCATGCCGTCTGCGCGGTGATGACGCCGGAGTTCCTCGACCACCAGCGCTCGGTCGGCAACGACCTCACCACGCCCCGGCCGGAGTGGCAGTTCCCCGGCCTGCAGCCCGGCGACCGGTGGTGCGTGGTGGCCGGTCGGTGGCGTCAGTCCTTCGAGGCCGGCGTGGCGGCGCCGGTCGTGCTGGCGTCGACCAACTACCGCGCCCTCGAGATCATCCCGATCGAGGTGCTGCAGGAGTACTCGGTCGACGTACCGCCCGACCCCGGCGCCCTGGAGTGACGGCACCTCACGCGTTGAGCGCCAGCTCCGCCGCCAGCACCACCCGACGGTCGTCGGAGAGGCCGCCGGCCTCCGTGTCCGTCCACGCGTCATCGACCTGCAGGAAGTAGCTCACCGCGGCACAGACCACCGAGCGCTGCTCACCGACGAGATCCTCGTGGCGGTCGACCAGGGCGTGCAGCCGGTCGGCCACGAGCAACGCCTCGCCCGCCATCGCGGTGTCGGCGAGGTGGGCGTCGAGCCGCCGCCTGACCTCCTCGATGTCGCCATGCGTCACCGGCTGCCACCAGGGCTCCACCGAGGACCACAGCTCCGCGAGATGCTGCACGAAGATGTCACGGGTGCTTCCCATGGGAACTCCCCTCCCACGATCCACAGTCCTCCCGGGGAGAGGCCCGGTCAAGGGGCAGACAGCGCGGACCTCCTCGCGACCAGATGGGCCCGTTCGGCGTCGTTGCGGCACGCGGCGATCGCGAGGTCGTACGCCGCCCGCGCGGCCACGACGTCACCGGTGCGCGACAGCAGCTCGGCGCGGACCGCGTCGACGCGGTGATTGCCCGGGATCTCGACTCCGGCGAGGGCGTCGAGCCCGGCGCGCGGGCCGTCGCTCTCGGCGACGGCGACCGCCCGGGCCAGCCGCGCGCTCGGGGTCGGCGACAGCTCCAGCAGCAGGTCGTAGTGGGCCACGATCCGGTCCCAGCGCGTCTCGTCCGACCCAGCCACGGTGGCGTGCTCCACCGCGATCCTGGCCTGCACCGCGTACGACGCGGCGAGCGGGCTCAACGGTCGGGCGAGGACCGGGTCGCCCAGCAGCCGTCGTGCCTCCTCGATCTCGTCGCGGTGCCACCGCGCCCGGTCCTGGTCGGCGAGCAGCACGAGCGTGCCGTCGGCGTCGACGCGGGCGTCACGGCGGGAGTGTTGGAGGAGCATCAGCGCGAGCAGGGCGACCAGCGCTGCCTCGTCGGCTCGGAGCGCGAGCACGACCCTCACCAACCGGATCGCCTCACCCGCCAGCTCCGCACGCAGCAGGTCCGGCCCGCTGCCCGGCGCGTAGCCGGCGGTGAACGCGAGATAGGCGGTCTGGGCGACGGTCTCGAGGCGGTCGGGCAGGACGTCGGCGTCCGGCACGGCGAACGGGATGCCGGCGGCGACCACCTTCTTCTTCGCGCGGGTCAGCCGGGCGGCCATGGTCGGTTCGGTGACGAGGAAGAGGCGGGCGATGTCGTGGGTGCTGACGCCGAGCACGAGCCGCAACGCCAGCGCGCAGGCCGACGCAGGTGCCAGCGCCGGGTGGGTGCACATCAGCACCAGCCGGAGCAGGTCGTCCTCGACCAGGTCGCCCGGGTCGGCCATGGCCCTGCCTCCGTCCCGCCGTTCGGCGTCGGTCACGAGCAACGGCTGCTTGCGCCGCGCCATCGCCTCGGCCCGGAGCCGGTCGAGCACGCGGCGCCGTGCGGTGGTCAGCAGCCAGGCCGCCGGGTTGTCCGGCGTCCCGTCGGACGGCCAGCGACGGGCCGCTGCCTCGACGGCGTCGGCGAGCGCGTCCTCGACCAGGTCGAGCCGACGGAACTGCGCGAGGAGCAGGGACGTCGAGCCGCCCCCACTCCTCGCGCACGACCTCGTCGAGGGTCACGGGTGCTGGTAGCCCTCGATCACGACGGTCGGCCGGATCTCCACGGCGTACGACGCGGGCAGCAGCTTCGCCGCCTCGATGGCCGTGTCGAGGTCGGGAAGCTCCACGTCGTAGTAGCCGCCGACGATCTCCACGGTCTCGACGAACGGTCCGTCGGACACGGTCGCCGCCCCGTCGGCGTGACGGACCGTGGTGGCGACGTCGGCATCGGCGAGCGCCGCGGACCCGAGCTGGCGCCCCCGGTCGTTGACGAAGGTCTCGAACGCCGTGTGCGCGTCGAAGAACTCCTGCTGGACCCCCTCGTCGGCCGTGTCCCAGCCGCCGGGCTCGTAGGCGAGCAGCAGCACGTAACGCTTCACGTGCCGTCCTGCGGACGCTCGTCCGGTACGACGACCGGGCGGACCTCGATGCCGTCGCCGAGCGCCGCGATGATCTGGCAGCAGTCGAGCAGGTCGTCAAGGTTCTCGGTCTCGATCTGGTAGAAGCCGCCGACCTGCTCGGCGGTCTCCGCGAACGGGCCGTCGGTCACCGGACCGCCGCCGGCCGGGATCGACCGCGCCGTGCTGTTCTGCTGCAGCTCGGCGCCGCCGGTGATCTGGTGGCCACGCTTGGCCAGCTCTTCTCCGAAGCGGTCGTACTCGGCGTACCCGTCCTTGCGCTGCTGGAGGCTCATCGTGGTCCACCAGCGCTCGGCGTCGCCCACGATCAGCACCACGTACTCGGTCATGTGTGTCTCCTTCACTCGGTTGCCAGGCGGCGGAACTCGATGAGCTCACCCTGCGCCGCGAGCTTCTCGCAGGCGGCGCGCAGGTCGGCCTCGTCGTCGCTCTCGACGAGGAAGAAGCCGATGATCTGCTCGACGGACTCGGTGAACGGCCCGTCGGTGACCAGCGTCCCGCCGCTCCCGTCCGGGCGCATCGACGTCGCCTGCGCCGAGGGCTCGAGCGGGCTCGCCGTCACGATCGTGTGAGCCCCCGCCGCCAGGTCCGCGTGGAACTGGCGGTGCGCGGCCATGCCCTTCTCGTGCTCGGACTCGGGCAGCTTCGCCCACTCCGCCTCGGGCGCCGGCAGCAGGATCAGGTAGCGGCTCATCGGGTGTCTCTCCTCCTGGATGCGTCGGGCCGCGGGTGCGACCTCACCACCCTGACGGACGAGCTGGAGCGAGATCGACAACCCGCACGAAGATTTTCTGCGCCCTCAGAAGGATCCAGGATCCACCAGGCTGTGGGCGGCGGCATCGGGATTGGTCGGGATGTTGTTCGACTCGCCTTCGCCCCCGCCGAGCAGGTAGATCGCCAGCATGATGCCCCCGCCGATCACGATGAAGGCGAGCAAGATGATGATCAACGGCTTGGTCTTGTCCACGAAGGCTCCTTCGGTCGGGGCTCTCCTGGTCGGCTCACAGCCTGGCGAGCGCCTCGCGCATGCCGGCCTCGGCCTCGTCGCCGAGCTTCTTGAACGCGCCGCCCAGGAACGGCTCGGCCACCTTGAGCAGACCCTTGAGCCGGATGTCGGCGGTGTAGGCGACGCGAGTCCCGCCGTCAGCGGTGGGCGAGAACTCCATGACGTCGTCGGCGGTCGCGCCCTTGCCCTCGCCGTGGAGGGCGAACCGGCGCTCCGGGTCGTGCTCGACCACCTCGTAGCGCAGCTCGCTCTTCTTGCCGTTGAACTCCGACACGTTGCGGTAGACGGTGCCGACACCGCCGTCACCCTCGACCCGCTCGGTCGTGACCGTGCCCGGATCCCACTCGGTCGTGGTGGTGAAATCGCTGAGGTAGGCGAAGACCGGGCCCGGGGCCGCAGTCGTCTCGACGGTGCGCTGGATCTTCACTACGTCACCCTAACCAGCGGCTGGGCAGACTGGACCACATGACGACCTCGTTGACTACACGTCGCACGCCGTCCTGGCTCGGGCTCGTGCCGTTCCTGGCAGCCGTGACGGCGGTGGCCGTCATCGGCGGTCTGGCTGCCGGATCGGCAGGTCAGACGTACCGCGCCCTGGACCTGCCGGCGTTCGCGCCGCCCTCGTGGCTGTTCGGACCGGTCTGGTCGGTGCTCTACCTGATGATCGCCGTCGCCGGCTGGCTCGTGTGGCGTGAGAACGGGTGGGACCGGGCACTCACCCTGTGGTCCGCCCAGCTGGTGCTCAACCTCGTATGGACCCCGCTGTTCTTCGCCGCGGATCTCTACGCCTTGGCCCTTGTCGACATCGTGGTGCTCCTCGTCGCGGTCGCGGCCACCATCGTGTGGTTCCGGCGTACGTCGAGAGCGGCGGCGTGGCTGCTGGTGCCCTACCTCGCCTGGGTCGCCTTCGCGACCGCGCTCAACGCCGCCATCGTCGTCCTGAACTGAGGGTCTGGTGCTGATCTCCGTCGACGGTCCCGCACCACTTGAGCGCGTGTGGGAGTGCTACACCTCTCCGGCGAGGTGGCCGGACTGGGCGCCTCAGATCCGTCGCGTCGACGCAACGGCGGACCCGATCGCCCCCGACGTCCGCGGCACCGTGCACGGGCCGCTGCTGGTGCGCGTTCCGTTCCGCGTTCTCGAGGTCGACGACGACGAACGCCGGTGGTCGTGGCGCGTGGGCTTCGGCCCCGTCGGGCTCCGCATGACCCACGGTGTCGACCCGAGCGCGGCCGGCAGCCGCGCGTGGGTGGAGATCCATGCGCCGTCACCGCTCGTCCTCCCCTACGTGCCGCTCGCCCGCCACGCCCTGCGCCGGCTCGTCGCCTGAGCCCCTACCGGCGCAGCCAGGTGCCGATCGTCCTCATCGCATCGAGCACGTCGTCGCGGAGGTCGTCCCCATCGGCCGGCCAGGTGCACAACACGGCGTACGCCGTGCGCGAGCCGTGGTCGGTGACCAGGCCGACGTCGGCGCGGACGCCGGACGAGGTGCCGGTCTTGCTCCACAGCCGCACCCCGCGGTCCGGCTCGCCGTGGGCCAGCGGATCGAGCCCGAAGGCGGAGCCGACCATCGACAGGTCGACGCCGGTGGCGAGCCAGTCGAGCACCTGCTCACTCACGAACGTGCTCACGACCTCGCCGCGTGCCAGCGCCTCGAACACCTGGGTCCAGTCCGACGCGCACCCCTCGCTGAGCGTGGGCGGTTCGCCGGCTCGGCGTACGTCGCGGACGTGGTCGTGCAACATCGACCCGCCCGGCGCCCAGACCGCCGCACAGTCCTGCACGGCCTCGAGCCCCACCACGTCGAGCAGCGCGTTGGTGGCCCAGTTGTCGCTGACGGTACCCACCAGCCGGGCGACGTCGGCCAACGGCAGCCGACTCGTGGCGAGGTGTTGCCAGAGCCCGGAGTCGGCGACCGGCGCCACCGCGTCCCGATCGACGAGGTGAGCGAGCTCCAGCTCGCCGCGCTCGACCCGGGCCGCGACCTCGATCAGCAGGAACACCTTCCCGACGCTCGCTGTGGGGAGCAGGGCGTCGGGTTCGTACGACGCCAGCACGTCTCCGTTGTCGACGTCGGTCACGCGCACGCTCCAGCGCGCGCCGCGGTCACGGGTCGGTCGCACCAGCGCTTCGAGATCCATACCTGCAGGGTCCACCTCCGCAAGATTACGACGGCCGGATCGGGAACCATTCCGGCCACCCGATGCGACAGTGAAGGCATGGAGGCCACCACCACCTCGGACGCGGCGCTCGTCGCCGACGTCGCCGGCGGTGACAGCGGCGCCCTCCGCGAGCTCTACGACCGGCACGCGCCGTGGCTACACGCCCGGCTCATGCGCCGGTGCAACGACCCCGAGGTCGTCGTCGACGTCCTGCAGGACACGTTCGTGGCGCTGTGGAAGGACGCCCGCAAGTTCCGCGGCGAGGGGGAGGTCGCGGGCTGGCTGTGGGGCATCGCCTTTCGCCGGATGGTGTCGCGGCTGCGGTCTCGCAAGGAGGTCGTGCTGCTGCCCGACTGGGAGACAACGGCTCCCACCACCGCCCGGCCCTCTGCGGAGGACGAGGTGCTGCTCGGCGTCGAGTACGGCGACCTGGCCGGAGCCCTGCGCCGGCTCTCGCCCGAGTTCCGCTCGGTGGTGCAGGCGGTCGTCCTCGACGGTCTCACCACGAAGGAAGCCGGTCGGATGCTCGGCGTACGCGAGAACACCGTGAAGACCCGGCTCCACCGGGCCAAGGCGCAGCTGCGCGGCGCGCTGACTGAACCGCAGGAGGGACGGCCATGACCCACTCGACCCGCACCTGGCACGCGGACCACGAGCTGCTGACGGCGTACGTCGCCGGCGACGTCGACGCGATCTCGGCGGCCTCCGTGGAGCAGCACCTCGCCCGCTGCGCCGACTGCCGCACCGCGATCGCGACCCTCGTCGAGGTCCGGCCGCTCGAGCTGGCCTGGGCCGGAGTCCGCGACGCCGTGGAAACCCCCGACCAGCCGCTGCTGATCCGGCTCGCCCGCCGGTGCGGCCTGTCGGAGCCGACCTCGGTGTTGCTGGCGGCGACCGCGTCGCTGCGCACGGCCTGGCTGGTCAGCGCCTTCGTCGCCCTCGCGTTCGCCACCGCCGCCACCGCCCTGACCAGCGGCACGCTGCTCGCGCCGTTCCTGCTGGTGGCACCGCTGGTCCCCGTGATCGGTGTCGCCGCGGCCTACGGCTCCCAGGAAGACCCGCTCGAGGCGCTGGTCGTCACCGCGCCCTACGGCCGGACCAGGCTGATCCTCACCCGCACCCTCGCCGTGCTCGCGACCGTGCTGCCCTTCACCGCCCTGCTCGGGCTGATGCTCCCCGGCCCGCTCTGGCTGGCCGGCGCCTGGCTCGGCCCGGCTCTCGCGCTGCTGCCGATCATGCTGGCGGTGTCGAGCTTCGCCGGCCCGCGCACCGGCGCGGCCGTGGTCGCCATCGGCTGGAGCGCGGTCGTCGTGTTCTCGGTCCGGGGACTGCCTGCGACCTGGCCGGTCGAGGCGAGCCAGCAGCTGGTCTACCTCGCGCTGGCCCTCGCCGCGTGCGCCGTCCTCGTCGTCCGCACCCGGACCGACCGCCAGATCGGAGACGTGCTGTGAACGCCATCGACCTCCGCGGGGTCACCAAGTCCTACGGTCGCACCCGCGCCCTCGACGATGTCGACATCACGTTCGACCGCGGCGTCACCGGGCTGCTCGGCCCCAACGGCGCCGGCAAGACGACCCTCCTCCGCATCGTCGCGACGTCGATCGCGGCCGACTCGGGCGAGGTGCGGCTGCTTGGCCGCGACCCGCACGCCTCGCACGGCGAGGTCACCGCCATCCGTCGCGAGCTGGGCTACCTGCCGCAGGAGCTCGGTTACCCCGGCGACATGACGACCTTCGGGTTCGTCGAGTACGTCGCAGTCCTCAAGGAGTGGAACGACCGCGACCACCGCAAGCGCGAGGTACGCCGGGTGCTGGAGCTGGTCGGCCTCGGCGACCTCGCCACCAAGCGGGTCAGCAAGCTGTCCGGCGGCCAGCGGCGGCGGGTCGGGCTCGCCCAGGCGCTGGTCGGCGAGCCGCGGATCCTCGCCCTCGACGAGCCCACCACCGGCCTCGACCCGAGCCAGCGAGCCGACCTGCGACGCAGCCTGTCGGTGATCGGCGCGCACTCCGCCGTACTCCTCTCCACCCACCAGACCGAGGACGTCGCCGCGCTCTGCGAGCGGGTGGTCGTGCTCGCGGGCGGCACCGTCCGGTTCGACGGCCCGGTCACCGAGCTCGTGGCCACCGCCGCCGGCCAGGTGTGGCTCGCCGACGAGCCGGGCACCGACGCCCGGGTCAGCTGGCGCACCGGAACCGGTCGCCACCATGTCGTCGGAGGCACGCCGCCACCCGGCGCCGAACCGGCAGAACCCACGCTCGAGGACGCCTACCTCCTCATGCTCGGCGCGGATGCCGTCCGCGCGACCACGTAGTCCCACCACCACACACAGGAGTCAGCATGGCCAGTCTCTCCCTGCCCACATCTACCGCCGGCGGCCACCGGGCCATGGCCGCGATCGAAGCCAAGCGCCTCGCGAAGCACCCCGTCTTCATCGGCGGCGTCGTGCTCGCCTTCGGCGTCTTCGCGCTGATGCTCATCACCGAGGAGGCGCCGTCGCTGGTCGACATGCTGTCCATCCCGGTGATCCCCGCGTTCTTCATCGGGCTCACCAGCCTGATCGCCACCGCGCGGCTCACCCGGTCGACCGACACCGCCGTCGAGGCGGTCGCCACCGCGCCCGGCACCGAGGCCAGGCGCACCGTCGCCCTCGTCGCCGCCTGCCTGGTGCCGTTCGCCGCCGGACTCGCCTTTGTCGTCGCGATGGTCATCGCCGCCCAGGTCAAGGGAACCGAGCCCCAGGAGTGGTGGTTCGCGACCATGCCCGACTGGCAGGTCTGGAGCATCCTGCTCGCACTCGGGCCCGTCGCCTGCATGGGCGGCGGTCTGCTCGGCGTCCTCACCGGCCGCTGGGTGCGGTTCCCGGGCGCCGCCGCGGTCGTCGTGGTCGCGGTCGTCGTGGTCTCCATGGTCGGCGGGCTGGCGCTCGCCTACGAGGACACCTCGGAGCTGCGGTTGTGGGTGCCGTGGGCGATGTTCCACTCCGGCTCCGAGTCGGACGGCACCCAGGCGCTGCTCGCCGGCAACCCGCTCGCCTACCTCGGCTATGTCCTCTGCCTGTGCGCGGCCGCCGCGCTGGTCGCGATCTGGCACGACCGCTCGGCGCGCACCCCGCGGCTGCGTACGGCGATCGCCGCGGTCGTCGTCGCAGGTCTCGCGTGCCTCGCGCTGGCCATCTTCACCGGGCCTTCCGAGAACCAGTCCTCCGACCCGATCCCCTTCCAGGTCGACTGAGCTGGATCGACTAGTGGCCTCTCGCTGGTGGTACCTCCGTCGCGGCGTCACGTGGCAGCCTGTCCTGGGCTGCCTCGCGGCCGCGGTGGTCGCCGCCGGCCTGCTGGCCCGCTGGCCCAGCAGCGCCGTCCTGTTGCTGCCGGCCCTGCTCGCTGCGTGCGCCGCGGCCGCCGGGTTCGTCTTCGACGAGCCGTCGATCTCCGTCGTCGCCGTCACACCGCGGGGCGCGACGTGGCGCGCGACCACCCGCCTCCTCGCCGCCGCCGTCCCGCTCGCGGTGTGGTGCGCGGTGATCGCGATCCGGCCCGGCGACCTGCCGCTGTCGCGACCCGGCTGGTTGCTGATCGGCGCCGCCGCCATCGCCCTCGCCGCCGGCATCGCCTCGCTCGCCGTCCGCCCCGCCAACCCCACCCCCGGCCCCATGCTCGCCGCGCTCATGGCGA
This sequence comes from uncultured Actinomycetota bacterium, assembly GCA_963804845.1. Taxonomy (GTDB): domain Bacteria; phylum Actinomycetota; class Actinomycetes; order Propionibacteriales; family Nocardioidaceae; genus Nocardioides. The sequence continues at coordinate 584,330 of CAWDSA010000002.1, forward strand.
TGGCGGTCATCGCTCCGGTCGTGGTCGCCAGCTTCCTGGACTTCGCGATCCCCTTCCCGCCCGAGGGCTTCCCCGCCGGCATCCGCACCTTCTGGATCGTCGTGGGGTGCGTGGCTGCTGTGGCGTGTACGGCAGGGTGTACCCATGTCCAGCCACGCCGAAGCTCCCGTGCGCGAGGCGGTGCGCGCCTACGCCGAGCGCCAGCGCGGCCTGGTCGAGCCGACGAGGCGCTACGTCGAGCTGATCACGACGCTGCTTGACGAAGCCGGCATCAACTACCTGTCTGTCGAGGGGCGGGCCAAGAGCGTGGCGTCGTTCGCGGCCAAGGCGGCGCGCACGGTCGACGGGCGGCTGCTCTACCCCGACCCGCTGACCGAGATCACCGACCAGATCGGCCTCCGCGTCATCACCTACGTCCACTCCGACGTCGCCGCGGTCGCGGCGGTCTTCGACGACCAGCTCGACCTGATCGACGACCGCGACATGGGTGAGGAGACCGCCAGCGAGGGCCGGTTCGGCTACGCCAGTCGCCACCTGCTGGTCGCGGTCACCGACACGCCGCCGGCGTCGTACGACGACCTGGTCGGCCACCGCGCCAGCATCCAGGTCCGCACCGTGCTGCAGCACGCGTGGGCGGAGTTCGAGCACGACATCCGCTACAAGGGCACCGTCCCCGAGGAGCACGCCCCCGACCTCGACCGGCGCTTCACCCTCGCCGCCGGGCTGCTGGAGCTGGCCGACCAGGAGTTCTCCGCGATCCGCGCCCGGCTCCAGGGCACCGCACCCGCCGCGACCCCCGACGCCGACCCCGCCGACCCGCGGATCTCCGGCCAGGAGCTGGCCGCGTTCCTCGCCGGGCAGTACTCCGACGCCGGCTGGTCCCACTCCGACCACTACGGCTGGATCGCCGGTCTCCTGACCGAGCTGGGCATCGCGTCGCTCGACGAGCTGGCGGGCCTCCTCACCTCCGTCGACCCCGACGCCCTCATCCGCCAGATGGGCTACCGCCACCCCGCCGGCGCCGTCCGCCGCCTCGACGACGCCCTGCTCGCGATCTTCGGCCAGCAGTACGTCGACCTCTCCGGCAACGCCCACCGCGTCCCCGCGCTCCAGGCGCGACTGGAGAAGCTGACCACCCCTGTGGACAGCTGAGCCGCGTCGTCAGCGGACCAGGCCCTCCACCTGCCAGATCGGAGCACGGTGCGCCAGCACCGGGCGGAACCCGTGCGACGCCACCACCGCGACCATCGCGGCCGGCGGGTGAGTGAAGGCGCGGAACTCACGGCGGGCCAGGCGGAACAGTCCATTCTGGCTAGCGATCGCGGCCCGGCTGACGAAGTTGCGCGGCGGATGGCTGAAGGCGAGCCGGGCGCGGCAGTGCTCGGCGGCGGCGCCCAGCAGCCGCTCGAAGTCCGGGTAGCAACAGACCACCCGGTGCAGCACGACCAGGTCCGCCGGCTCCACTTCGCCCGGTGAGGCCGCGATGTCCACGACCTGCCGCTGCACGCGCCCGGCGACTCCGGCCTCCTGCGCGAGCCGGCCCGCCTCGTCGTCGTACGCCGTGGACAGCTCGAGGCAGGTGGCCCGGGCCGCTCCCCGGCGCAGCAGCTCGACGCCGATCTCGCCGACACCACCACCGATCTCCAGCACCGTGGCGTCCTCGAGCCCCTCGCCCTCGAGGAAGCCCACCATCCGGGTCGCCGCCGCGTCGAGACCGCGCTTCCGGTACCGCTTCGCCACCTTCCGGGCGAAGCCGCGGCCGAACATCTGCTCGCAGCCGTTCGGATCACAGCAGCCGGCCATGTCGCCAGTCTCCACGTCGACACCACTCGGCACGACCCCTGGATGGGCATTTCCACCCATGCGCCCGCCCAGACGAGATGCGCCGTCCGCCCGACGCGGCCGACCTGGCGCCGGACCTAGCGTCCCGGTCATGGACACCACAGAGATCGAGACCGTCATCATCGGCGCCGGCCAGGCAGGACTGGCGACCGGCTACCACCTGCAGCGGCACGGCCGCCGGTTCGTGATCCTCGACGCGAGCTCCCGGATCGGCGACAACTGGCGCCAGCAGTGGGACACGCTCAAGCTCTACTCGCCCGCCCAGTACGACGGCCTGCCCGGCCTGCCCTTCCCCGCGAAGAAGTGGAGCTTCCCGGGCAAGGACCAGGTCGGCGACTACCTGGAGACGTACGCCCGCCACTTCGAGCTCCCCGTCCGGCTGGAGACCCGGGTGCAGAGCGTCGAGCGACAGGGTGAGCAGTACGTCGTCAGCACGGACGCCGGCCGCTACCGCTGCGACAACGTGGTGGTCGCGACGGGCACGTTCGGCCGCACGCCGCACGTCCCACCGGTCGCGGACCAGCTCGACCCGTCGATCCTGCAGCTCCACTCCAGCGAGTACCGCCGGCCGGGCCAGCTCCGGGACGGCCCGGTCCTGGTCGTCGGCGCCAGCCACTCCGGGAGCGACATCGCCTACGAGGTCGCCGAGACGCACCCGACGATCCTCGCCGGCCGCGACTGCGGCCAGATCCCGCCGCCGCTCGAGTCGCGCCGGATGCGCGATGCTCTTCCCGGTCCTGCTCTTCGCGTGGCGGCACGTCGCTCACGCGTCGTACGCCGATCGGCCGCAAGGAGATGGCCGCAGATCCGCGCCCACGGCGGACCGATGCTCCGGGTGAAGCGCGCGGACCTGGCGGCGCGGGGCGTCGAACGGGTCACCTCCCGGATCGAGGAGGTCCGCGGACGGCCTGCCGGTCGTCGACGGCAAGCCCCGCGAGGTCGCGACACGTCGTGTGGGCGACCGGCTTCCGGCAGGCCTTCGACTGGATCCGGCTGCCGGTCTTCGGTGAGGACGGCTACCCGCGCGAGATGCGCGGCGTCGTCGCCGACGCCCCCGGCCTGTTCTTCTGCGGCCTGAGCTTCCAGTACTCGTTCAGCTCGATGCTGCGTCTCGGGCGCGGGCCGCGACGCGGCGTACGTCGTCGACCGGCTCGTGGCCCGGAAGCGGTCGGCGAGGGTCCCCGCGGCGGCCTGATCCGCCGTACGCTCACAGCAGGGAGGTTCCCGCGATGGGCGTCGTCGAGGTCGAGCAGGCGCGCACCGCCTTCGGCCGGGGTGACTGGGACGTCGCGTTCGAGGGGTGGTCCGCAGCCGACGCCGACGCGCTCGGGCCGGGCGGGCTCGAGGACCTGGCCACGGCCGCGGAGCTGCTCGGCCGCCACGACGAGGCGGTCCGGGCGCTGCAGCAGGCGTTCACCCGGTACCAGCAGTCGGGCGACCTAGCCCTGGCCGTGAGGGTGGCCTTCCGGCTGGCGATGACCACCGCCACCCACGGCGAGATGGCCATGTCTGCCGGCTGGACGTCGCGCGCCGAGGGCCTGGTCGCGGAGCTCGGCGACGTGCCCGAGCGGGGCTGGGTGGCGTTCCTGCGGATGTTCCGCGCGCTCGGCATGGGCGCGTACGCCGAGGCCTCGGCGGCTGCCGACGAGGCCGCCGAGATCGGACGCCGCCACCAGGACCCCGACCTGACCGCCCTGGGCCTGTGCTCGCAGGGACGCCTCGCTCTCTACTCGGGACGGGTCGCGGACGGCCTCGCGCTCCTCGACGAGGCCATGGTGCGGGTGATCGCGGGCGAGACGATGCCGATCATCGCCGGCCACGTCTACTGCACCGCGATCGAGGGCTGCCAGGAGATCAGCGACTTCGGCCGCATGGCGGAGTGGACCTCCGCGCTCGAGCGCTGGTGTGCGGCGCAGCCGGGACTGCTCGCCTTCACCGGCCAGTGCGCGGTCCACCGGGGCCAGCTGATGCGGCTGCACGGCGAGTGGTCCGCCGCCCTCGACGAGTTCGCGCTCGCCTCGCAGCGCTACGAGCAGGTGGGCTCACCCGACGCGGCCGGCCTCGCCGCCTACGAGGCGGGCGACGTGCACCGGCTGCGGGGCGAGTGGGACGCTGGCCGACGAGGCGTTCCGCGACCGCCGCCGACCACGGCTTCGACCCGCAGCCCGGCCTCGCGCTGCTGTGGCTGGCGCGCGGTCGGACCGAGGCGGCACGCAACGCCATCGACCGGCTGCTGGCCGAGCCCGGAGGCCCGGTCCAGCGGTGCCGGCTGCTGCCCGCCGCCGTCGACGTGCTCGTGGCGTCGGGCGACGTCGACCGGGCGCGGGAGGCCGCGACCGAGCTCGCGGCGCTGGCCGAGCCCTTCGGCTGCGTGGCCCTGGACGCGATGGCCGCCCAGGCGTCGGGAGCCGTCGAGCTGGCCGCGGGGGACGCCGCCGGCGCCCTCCCCTACCTGCGCAAGGCGCACCTGCTGTGGACCCGGGCCGAGTCGCCCTTCGAACGGGCGCGCGCCCAGGCTACTGACCGGCCGCGCCCTCGCCGCCGTCGGCGACCTGGAGTCCTCGCGCCGCGAGCTCGAGGCTGCTCGTTCGACGTTCCGGCAGCTCGGCGCCCAGCCGGCCGCCGACGAGGTCTCGGCCCTCCTCGCTCCCCCGGCCCTCCCCGCCGGCCTCACCGCCCGCGAGGTCGAGGTCCTCCGCCTCGTCGCCTCCGGCCGCAGCAACGCCCAGATCGCCGCCGACCTGGTGCTGAGCGAGAAGACCGTCGCCCGCCACCTCTCCAACATCTTCACGAAGCTGGACGTGGGGTCACGCACCGCCGCGACGGCGTACGCCTTCGAGAACAAGCTCGTCTGATCCGGCCTACGTCCGCCGATGGAACCTGAGGGCGCCGTTCGGCAGCCGATCGTGGGCGTAACCCTTGTCGTGAGCGCGGTGGTGGTGGAACGAGCACAGCAGCAAGCCGTCATCGACGTTGGTCGGGCCTCGGGCGTCGGCCCACGGGATCGAGTGGTGAGCCTCGCACCAGGCGGCGGGGATGTCGCAGCCGTCGGCGCGACACTCGCGGTCGCGGACCGCGAGCGCCTTGCGCATGGCGGGGGTGTGGAAGCGCTTCTTGCGGCCGACGTCGAGCGGCTGCGACTCGCCGGAGAGCACCATCGGCACGATCCCGGCGGTGCACGCCAGCCGCCGTGCCTCGCCCACGCTGATCGCGTGTCCGGTTGAGAGCCGGGCGACGCCGAGGTCGCGGGACAAGCGGTCGTGGTCGATGGTGACGACAAGGGTGGCGGCGTCGCCGCCGTGCCGGGGGGTGGCGTCCTTGGGGAGTCGTTCGATCAGGCTGCACAGGCCCTCGGCCAGCAGTCGGCTGTAGGGCAGCCGCTCCCCCGACTCCGGGTCGCGACGCGCGACGCCCTCGAGCCCGCCGTCCTCGAGGTGGTCCCGACGAGGCGAGGCGTAGGCATGCAGCTGCGTCATCAGGAGGTCGGCGTGCAACGTCGGCAGGTCGGCCGTGACGCGAGTCAGTCCGTCGCCGATCGGGCGTCGGGTGACGCGCATCCGCCGGCGTGCGCGACGTTCGGCGGTCTCCAACGCACGACGCTCGTGCTCCTCCGCGACCTCCGGGGCCACCACGTCCAGGATCCGGCGTCCCAGCACCGCGAGCTCGCGAGGTGTGAACTCCGCCGCCGCTCCCACCAGGTGTGACTCCGCCCGCTCCCGCAGCTCACGATCGACCTTGGTCGGGAGGTCGTCCAGCGCGCGCACGACCACCTCGGCCTGCGTGCGCGACATCTCGCCGGCCGACACCGCCGTACCGACGCGCGCCCAGCGCCGGCTCGCGTCAGCAAGCCGCTGCAGCCGACGTCCCTCCGCCGGGTCGAGGGCCGCGGGCCGCGCCAGCCACTGCCCCGCCGACCGGGCTCCCGCCTCTTCGGCAACGTCGCCCGAGGCAGCGAGGACCTGCAGCCGCAGACCCTCCAGCCGCGAGATCACGCGCGACAGGTCGACCAGCACCGAGGCCTTGGCTTCGGTCGTCAGATAGATCGGGTCCGACTCACTCGCGCCGTCCAGGAGTGTGTCCATCGCCGACACACACCGCCGCAGCGGGTGCTCGATCGGGACGACTTCCTGACTCATATGACGACGCTATCCCCCATCCCCGACACCATCGGAACACCACTGGAACACCTGTGGAGAAGCGGGCACAGACGGGTTCTGTGGACGAAAAGTGGCCCGGAATCACGCCTCGTGACCCGGCTCCACGTCCTCGACGTCGGTCAGATCCAGGCCCGGCTCGCCGCCGCGGTCCTCCACCAGCACCGGCTCGAGCACGTGGGCCACGTGGTCACCCCATGGATGCCGCTCGAGCACCCGGCCGACCATCACCCGAGGACACTCGTCCAGCAGCGGGACGCCCTCCGGCCCCGGTTTCCACGAGCAGCGCGCGAACTTGTCGACGTCGTCGCCGGTCTCGCCGCCGAACAGCTCGGCGAGGTCGCGCTGGTCGGGGCCGAGGAGGTGCACCGCCATCAGCTCGGCGGCCTGGGCGAGCCGGTGGGTGCGGTTCTTGTCGGAGATGCAGACCAGGAACAGCGGCGGGTCGATGCTCACCTCGCTGGCGAACCCCACCAGGCACCCGGCTCGCTCGTCACCCGCCGCGGTCGTCACCACCTGCATCGGTGCGGCGAGGCCGTCGACGAAGCGATCGAACTCAGCGCGTTCCATCCCGACATCGTGCCGACCCCGTGCCATCGTGTCGACGTGCCACCCGACGCCTACCGCGCGCCCATGCGCTCGCGCCGCGACGACATCGACCCCTCACTCGCCGTACGCCGGGCGCTGGACCTCGGACTGTGCGGGCTCGGCGCGCCACTGACTGACCGGGACCGGGCGCGGCTGGATCGGTTCTGCGCCGTCCCGGACGGCAGCTACGTCTGGACGCGTGATGACGCCGGGCTTCCATCTCGGTCGGCTCACCGGCGACTGCGTGGAGGACCATGCCCCGGCGGCTGTCGCGGCAGACCTGGTCCACGTCCGGACCTGCGACTGGCTCCCCGATCCCCTCGACCCCGCCCTCGTGCCACAGCAGGTCAGCTACGCCTTCTCCCGCGGCGGCCGGAACTTCCAGCGGATCGGCCTCGACGGTGCTGCCGACGCCACGGCACAGATGTGGCGGTTGCTGGGCTCTTCAGGTGCATAATCCCAGCATGCGAAGCAAGGCCATACTCGCGACCGCGGCCCTCATGCTCGGAGCCGGCCACGCGGTTGTCCTCGCGCCCACCACCGCCGCGTCGACTGCCACGTCTGCCGGCGGCTCCACCAGCCCGTGGTGTGCCGACCGACCAGCGCCGTGCCTCGAGGGGCTCTGGCGCGACGGCGTCGCGATCACCAGCACGGACCCCACCTACAGCTTCAGCTTCATCGACGACTGGGAGCCTCCCACCGGGGGCTTCTGGTGGCAGTTCATGAAGAACGGCGGCTACGACATGGGCAGTGCCGAGCTCGGGCACACCTTCCGGGCGCGGGTCTACACCGACAGTGTGGAGTCGCGCACCGCCTTCGGGTTCGCCGAGGGTGTCGACGTCGACCACGTGCCCAACATGGGCGCCGGCTACCGCGTCGACCTCACGGTGCGACCGGTCTCGATGATCTTCTCCTGCACCGCCTCCGGTGGCGGGACGACCTGCCCGCACGCGGGCGATCCCGAGGACACGATCCAGGCCATGGCCTACGGGACCGTCGACAACGGCAACTGGTGGGGAGCGCCGTCGATCCGGGACCAGGTGAAGGGCCTCGAGCTGTTCACCAACGTGCACGTGGTGTCCACCCCTCCGCAGTTTTCCGTCGCCTCGGACGGCACCACGGCGATGTCGGTCCTGCTCCAGAACTCCCACGAGTACTCCGACGGCACGCTCTTCGAGGGGTTCGCCCACTACCGCGTGCCCCACCGGCTGCTGCGCGAGGGCTTCGGCATCCCCGATCCCGGCACGATGACCGGTTCGTCACTCGTCACCACCGTCAGCGGCACCACCGCCACCGCCAACTTCAGCCAGGACGGCGACGCGGTGACCGTCGGAGTCGACGACATCACCTTCAGCAAGCGCCGGCTCCGGGTCGAGACCGGCACCATCACCCCGACCACCCCCAAGGACGTGCGGGCCACGCGCCTCACCGGCCGTACGGCGCGCGTCGCCTTCGATGCCTCACGGGCGCGCGGTGCCCGGGTACGCGGCTACACCGCGCAGTGCCAGCGGCCCAGTGGCGCCGACCGCGAGGCCGTCAACGTCGCCGAGTCCCCGGCACGGGTGCGTGGCCTCACACCCGGCCTCGCCTACGAATGTCGGGTTCGCGCCCGGTCCGAGGTCGGCCCGAGCCGATGGTCGCGCTGGGACATCGCTGCCGGGTAGGCCTGTGGATGACCGTTCGCGGAGCGACGTCATCGGGTGCAGGGTCGAGGCATGACCTTCCAACCGAAGATTCGCTCCCAGTCCGACCTGCTGGAGACCTGGACCAGGCTCATGAATCCGCTCGGGTTCTCGCGCCACAGCGTGTGGATGATGCTGATCGGCCCCGACGACCAGCCTGTCCCGCACCTGACCGAGCTCGAGGAAGCGGTGCAGCCGCCGTCCGCGGAGGACCTCCCCAGGATGGCCGAGATGCTGCGGATGCTGCAGGCCGAGATCGTCCCTGGCGGCCGGTTCGCGTTCCTCCGCTCACGCCCCGGCGCGGGCGGGATCACCGACGCCGATCGCGCCTGGGCCAGCGCCCTCTACGAGGCCGGCCGCCTCGCCGGCACACCGGTCGAGGTCGTGCACCGGGCGTGCGACGTCGACCTGGTCCCGATCCCGATGGACGAGCTGCTGGCCGAGTCGGCGTGACAGTGGGGCCTCGTACGGTGAGGCCATGCGCATCACGCTGAGGCCGATCGCCGACGCGGACCTCGACGACATGTTCGCCTGGGAGAGCGACCCGCAGGGGGTGGGCCAACGGCGCCGGTGGCGAGGTCGACGAGAGCATCTACCGGCTCGAGTGAGAGGCCCCGCACGTGTCAGCTCAGGGCTGACAGCACATCGGTGTGCGTGAAGTCGTCGCCCGTGAAGAGCAGCGGCTCCCCGCTCGTCACCGACAGTGCGTAGGCGAAGCAGTCTCCGAAGTTCAGCCGGGCAGGAGATCCCGAACCTCGCCCGAATCGTCGGTACGCCGTACGCGCGATCTCGCCCTGCCGCAGGGACACCGGCTCGACCTCGACATCCAGGGCGTCGAGGATCTGGTCTAGCCGCTCGCCGTGCGTGGCGGATCGGGCGTCGGCGACGATCGACGCCTCGAGCCTGGTGGCCACCGACATCCGACAGACCGCCCCCGCGGCCGCGCGCAGGAGCCGGTCGGCGTCTGGCTCCTCGTTGATGATCGCCATCACCGCCGACGAGTCGATGATCACCGCGGCAGGCCCGTCGACCGGTCGTAGAGATCATCCACGGCCCGGATCTCGCGACCCTCGTCGCCGGTCTGCGCGGCGTACGCGACGACGATCCCCCGCACCCGATCGACCTTGGCGTCGATGCGTGCCCGGTCCGGGTCGGACCCGTAGGCCTCGAGCAGTCGCTCGAGCGCCTCCTCGATCGCGCCTGTCTGGGACTTCCCCGTGACACGCGACGCCTGGCGCGCCAGCTCATGCACGCGCTCGTTCTTGATGTTGAGGCCCATGTGAACCATTCTACCCTGTGATGTGATCTACCTCGGTAGACACAGGACCGGCCATCATGGGCGTGTGGTCCACGCCGCCGAGTTCACGCCGTACGGCGCCTCCCACCTGGCCGCGGTCGTGGTCATGGTGGTCGGCGCGGTCGGCCTCGCCCTCCTCGGCCGGCGTCGACAGGAAGTCGATCCGTCCGACCGACTGGGCAAGGTGCTGGCGGCCGCCATCCTGCTGATGGTGCTCCCGCTGCAGGTCCTCTACTTCACGCCCGAGCACTGGAGCCTGCACTACACGCTGCCGATCCAGCTGTGCGACCTGGCGTCGGTGGTGTCGGCGTACGCGCTCTGGACGCACCGCTGGTGGGCCGCCGGGCTGACCTACTACTGGGGACTGACCCTGACCACGCAGGCGGTCGCCACCCCCAACCTCACCTCGCCGTTCCCCGACCCGATCTTCTGGCTCTACTGGGGCATGCACATCGGCACGGTGTGGGCCGCCGCCTACCTCACGTGGGGCCGCGGCGTCACCCCGACCTGGCGCAGCTACCGGTTCGCCGTCGCCGCCACCGCGGTCTGGGCCGTCCTCGTCTACTGCTTCAACCTGATCGCCGGCACCAACTACGGCTTCCTCAACCGCAAGCCGGGCGCGACCACCATCCTCGACCTCCTCGGCCCGTGGCCGTGGTACGTCCTCGCTGAGATCGCGATCATCACCGCCGTCTGGGCGCTGGTGACCTGGCCGTGGGTACGACGGCCGGAGGGGAAGGTCAGGCCGGGGTGATGTGCGCGTCCGGGCCCGGGTAGGTCAGCCCCTCGTGCCCGTCGTCCCAACGAACGAGGTACGGCGGCGCGCCGTCCTCGCCCTGCACGTCGACGATCTCGCCCTCCTTGCGCGGCGAACCGACCTTGTTGCTCTCGACGACCAGACGGTCGCCCACTGTCGCCTGCATCTCCACCACCTCCGCTGCCGCCCACGATGCTCCTGTGTGACGACGCGGGCAAGGGCGGACGACGTGCTCTTCCCACGGCGCCCCGTTTGCGCCAGAGTCCCCACATGACCTCTCATCTCGGGACGGGTCGCGCGCTCGCGCTCACCCTCATCACCGCGCTCGTCGCCCTCCTCGTCGGCCCGGCCACACCCACCGCCCACGCCGCGACACCGATCACCGTCAGCCAGGCGATCAGCCAGCAGAACGGCTCGACCCAGACCGTGCGGGGGTACGTCGTCGGGCAGCCGACCGCGACCAACACCGTCGTCCGGTCCGGCTTCCCGAGCGACTACGCGCTGGCCCTCGCCGACACCGCGAGCCAGACCAACACCTCGCAGATGGTCTACGTGCAGATCCCGAGCGGGTTCCGGTCGCAGTGGGGGCTGCAGACCAACCCCGACCTCATGGGCGAGCAGATCGACGTCACCGGCCAGCTGTCGGCGTACTTCTCCCACGCCGGGGTCACCGGCAGCAGCGCCTTCGCCCTCGCCGATGGCACGACGGACCCACCGCCGGACGGCGACAGCCCCTGGGACACGACGTACTACGCCCCGGCCATCGGCAAGTCCGGTACGGCGCTGCGCGACGAGCTGCACGAGATCATCGACGACCACACCCGGCTCTCCTACGACCAGGTGTGGACGGCGCTGCGGGACACCGACCAGGACCCCAACAACTCGGCCAACGTCATCGAGCTCTACTCCGGGCGGTCGATCTCGAAGAACCTCAACGGCGGCGACGCGGACGACTGGAACCGTGAGCACGTCTGGGCGCAGTCCCACGGCGGCTTCGGCACCTCCGCCGGCCCCGGCACCGACGTCCACCACCTCCGCCCCGAGGACGTGACGGTCAACTCCACCCGCGGCAACAAGGACTTCGACCTCGGTGGGTCGGCGGTCTCCCAGTGCAGCGACTGCTGGACCGACTCCGACTCGTTCGAGCCCCGCGACGCCGTCAAGGGCGACGTCGCCCGGATGCTCTTCTACATGGCGGTCCGCTACGAGGGCGACGACGGCTTCCCGGACCTCGAGCTCAACAACTCGATCAACGGCTCCACGCCCTGGCACGGCAAGACCTCGGTCCTGCTCCAGTGGAACGCCGAGGACCCCGTCTCCACCTTCGAGATGCGCCGCAACGACCGCATCCACTCCACCTGGCAGGGCAACCGCAACCCCTTCATCGACCACCCGGAGTGGGCACAATCGATCTGGTGACCAGCGACCCCGTGCAGACCTGCCGTGACTTCGCCGACCGGATGGCCCGGCGACGTACCATCCGCAACTTCTCGACCGAGCCGATCCCGTTGGAGGCGGTGCGCGAGGCGATCCGGGCTGCTGCGACGGCGCCGAGCGGCGCCAACCTGCAGCCGTGGCGGTTCGTGGTGGTGACCGATCCCGAGCGGAAGCGACTGCTCCGGCTGGGCGCGGAGGACGAGGAGCGCACCTTCTACGCGTCACGGGCGTCGGAGGAGTGGCTGGAGGCGTTGGCTCCGCTCGGGACCGACTGGCGCAAGCCGTTCCTGGAGGACGCGCCGGTGGTGATCGCCGTGTTCGAGGTCCACGCCAGCGACGAGACGCCCAAGCCCTACTACGCCAAGGAGTCGGTCGGCATCGCCGTCGGCATCCTGCTGACCGCCCTCCACGAGGCGGGGTTCGCCACGCTCACCCATACGCCGTCGCCGATGCGCTGGATCACCGAGGTGCTCGGTCGCCCGCCACACGAGAGGCCCTTCGTGCTGATCCCGGTCGGATACCCGGCAGCGGACGCCCGGGTTCCCGACATCACCCGCAAGCCGCTCGAGGAAGTCCTGGTCGAGCTCTGAGCCTCAGCGGCCCATCCAGGCAAGGGTGCGACGGGCGATCTCGACGCCCGCGTCCTCCTGGACGAAGTGACCACCGTGCACTCTGGCGTGCGGCTGGCCGGCGGCGCCCGGGACGTGTCGCTGCAGCGGCCGGTCGGCCTTGCCCAGGATCGGGTCGCCGGCACCGAAGAGGGTCAGGAACGGCTTCTCCCACTCGCCGAGCCGGCGCCATGCCTCCCGGTTGGCGGGCACGGCCGGGTCGTCGGGTGACGTCGGCACCAGGGCCGGAAATGCCCGGGCCCCCGCCTGATGGGCGCGGCTGGGGAACGGCGCGTCGTACGCCGCCCGCTCGGCCTTGCTGAGCCGCCGCTTGGTGCCCGTAGCGACGATCCGGCCGGCGGGGAAGACCGGGGTCCGGGTCGCGAAGAGCTGCCAGATCCGGAACGCGCGACCGGCGGGACGGTCGGCGATGGGCAGGAACCCGTTCGCCACCACGATCCGGTCGAACCGGTCCGGCTGCTCCGCGGCGAGCCGGAGCCCGAGCAGCGCGCCCCAGTCCTGGCACACCAGCGTGATCCGCGAGAGGTCGAGCGCTGCCACCCACTCCGACAGCCAGTCCATGTGCGACTGGTAGCTGTAATCGCCGCGCGACCCGGGTTTGTCCGACTTGCCGAAGCCGATCAGGTCGGGAGCAACGGCCCGGAGCCCGGCGTCGGCGAAGACCGGGATCATGTGGCGGTAGAGGTAGCTCCAGGACGGCTCGCCGTGCAGCATCAGCACCGGGTCGCCGTGCGCGGGACCCATCTCGACGTGGTGCATCCGCAGGCCGGCGGCGAGCTCGGTCCAGCGTGGAGGGAACGGGTAGTCGGGAAGGTCGTGGAACCGGTCGTCGGGCGTGCGGAGGACGCGCATCCCGTCACTTTCCCAGACGCGTCGAGCCTCGTCGTGAGCGCAGCGCGGTGCCGTCGGTGTAGGCGACCATCCGGTTGAAGACCGCGTTGGCGCTGCGCATCGAGGTCACCGGCGTGGGCGCCGCCTCCTCGAGCAGTCGCACCACGTCGCGCGCGGCCCGGGAGCCCATGGCGGCGCCGGCCTCCGCACAGATGACGGCGGTGTCGCGGACCACCCGGCCGTCGACGCTCCAGAGCGCCTCGAAGTGCCGGTCGCCCTCGCGCACGCCCTCCTGCCCGGGCAGCTCCCACGCGATCAGCGCAGCGGCGAACGACGGGGCGTCGTGCACGACGATCCACTCCCGGAGCAGGGGCGAGTCCGGCGGGATCGCCACTGTGGCCGGCCGTCCGCCGTCGTCGTGCTCGGGGAAGTCCGCCATCGCCAGGGTGGCCCGCGCGGTCCGGGCCAGCTCCTGCCACCGCTTCCGCGACTGCCCGTAGTAGGTCCCGCGCTGGAACATGCCCACGATCACACCGCTGGCTGCCTGGGCCGTCGCCTCGTCCTCGATGGCCCACGACAGGGCGAGCAGGGTGCGCTTGGTCAGGGTGTACGACGACAGCTCCGGGTGCCGCAGGCTCAGCGCGGCGTACACCGAGCCGGTGGCGGCGACGTCCTCGGCTCGTCGCGCTGTCACGATCGCCTGCTCCAGCTTCATCCCGCGCTCGCGCTCCTCCAGCACCCGCCGGACCACGCGCGCGTCGGCGCCGGTGTAGCGACGGTGGCCGCTCGGCAGCCGCGTGGGCTCCGGGAACCCGAAGCGGGTCTCCCAGGTGCGGAGCAGCTGCGTCGACAGGCCGGTGTGCTCGGAGAGCTCACCGATCGTGAGCAGGGTGTCGTCGGACGGCGTGGTCACATCGGCAGATGCTGCCAGTCCGGTGGTCTCCATAGGTCGATCATACCTCAATATTGTGTTTAGGTTCTTGTTTAGTTATGGTTGAGCAATCAACCACGCACCAACCACCAGGAGGGAACACCATGCGCAAGCACCTCGCGACCGCCGTCGCACTCGCCACGGCCGCCGTCACCACCGCATCGCTCACGACCGCACCCGCCCAGGCCGGATCCGCCCCTCGCGGCACCACCAGCATCGCCGAGGTCCTCGCCGGCGACGGGCTGGAGTTCGACGACAACTGGAGGGACTTCGACATCCTCGACCAGGCCGTCAACGACGTGATCGGGGCCAAGCCCGAGAGCGCCGTCGCCGTGCTGGCTGACGGCACCGTGAAGCTGACCGCCTTCGCCCCGACCGACCGGGCGTTCCGCAAGCTGGTCGCCGAGGTCGCCGGCACCAAGCCGGAGGACGAGGCGTCGACGTACGAGGTGCTGTCGACCGTCGGGGTCGACACCATCGAGAGCATCCTGCTGTACCACGTCGTTCCCGGGGCGCCGATCACCTACAGCACCGCCAAGAAGGCCGACGGCGCCAAGCTGGAGACCGCCAACGGCGCGACGCTGAAGGTCGACTACCGGCCGAAGTCGGGCCTGGTCTACCTCGTCGACAAGGACCGCGACGCCAAGAACGCGTTCGTCCTCCCGAAGGCGAAGAACGTCAACAAGGGCAACCGGCAGATCGCGCACGGCATCCCGGCCGTGCTGCGGCCGATCGACCTCTGACGGGAGGCGTCAGGCCCGACGGAGGGATTCGCCGACACTCTGCGCGACATCCACCCCTAGGACACGTCACGGCCACGTGGGACAGCCACCCTCGTGGCCGTGACGCTCCCTCCGGTCCTCACGGTGCCGAGTCGATCTGGTGAGTCACTGATCAGCTCGGGTACCGGAAGACGACCGTGCCGTCACAGCGAGCGTCGAGGTAGGCCGTCTCGCTGTAGTCGTTGCTCGCGTAGGCCGACAGGCAGACCCCGTCGTCCCGTCCCGGACTGTTGACGAGGACGTACGACGCGCTCGGGTCCTCGATCGTCCCCCGCACCTCGTCGACCAACGCCGCCACGGTGCGGCCGCTGATCCGGTCCAGCTCGAAGCGCTCCTCGTCCGCCGTGCCCTTGCCCGTCCACTCGTCCCAATCTCCGTTGAAGTACCAGCCGTACGAGCGCTGGCTGTCCGCGTCCACCGGTACCTCGATCACCGCGTAGCCGGGGTAGATGGTCGCGCTGAACACCGTCGCTGACCCGGTCTTGTCCTCGACCTCCTGGACGAGGCGCTTGTACCCGCTCGCGGTCGTGAGGTCGACGGTCTCTCCCAGCCCGACCGGCCCGGTGCTCACACCCTGCTCGCTGCCCACTCGCGCGAGCACCACGAGCGGTACGACGAGGCCCAGCGCGAACACGGCCCCCACGACGGCAACCACCACCTTGATCGCCTTGGTGTTGACCTGCGGCGATCCCACTGCTTCCCGGGGGTTGAGGTCCTCCGTGACCTCCTCGACCGCCTCGGTGACCTCCTCGCCCTCATCGCGCCGCAGGTCCTGCACCAACATCTGCACCTCGCCGACCGTCTGCGCAGCCAACAGCCGATCCACACGGAGGTCGTAGTCGGGCCTGCTGATCTGCCCGTCCGCGAACGCCGCCTCCACCACCTCGACGGCAGCATCCCGGTCCGCATCGCGAGCCTTCTTGTGCGGATCGATCACCCCCGCAGGCTAGCCGCGCCCCGGATTCGCCGTCCCGCGTTGCGACATCCACCCGTAGGTCACGTCGTGGACATGTGGCGTCGTCACCCTCGGAGACGTGACGCTCCCTCCGGTCCTCACGGTCGCCCACCGTGGCGCCAGCGCCTACGCCCCCGAGAACACCCTCGCCGCCCTCCGCGCCGCCATCGAGATGCGCTGCGACCTGGCCGAGGTCGACGTGCAGCGCACCCGCGACGGCGTCCTCGTGCTCCTGCACGACACCGACCTCGCCCGCACCACCGGGCTCTCCCGGAAGGTCGCCGACCTGACCTACGACCAGCTGCTCCGTCTCGACGCCGGCTCGTGGTTCTCCCCCGCCTACGCCGGGGAGCGGATCCCCACGCTCGACCAGGCGCTCGACGTCCTCGACGGCAGCGGCACCGGCCTGATGCTCGAGGTCAAGCACCCCGAGCGTCACCCCGGCATCGTCGTCGACATCGCCCGCACGCTCCAGGCCCGCCGGGGGTACGTCGACTCGGCGGTCGCCGCCGGCCAGCTCGTCGTGCAGTCCTTCGACCACGGCGTGATGCGCGACTTCGCCCACCTCGCCCCGGACATTCCGATCGGCCTGCTGGGCCACCCGCCCGTCCACCGACTCCCGCTCCTCGGCACCTGGGCGCGCCACATCAACCCACGCCACCGTCGCGCCACGTCGGCGTACGTCGACGCCGTCCACGCCGCCGGCATGTACTGCCACGTGTGGACCGTCGACCGCGACGACGACCTCCGCCGTGCGCTCTCACTCGGCGTCGACGGCGTGATCACCAACCGGCCCGACGCCCTGCAACGCGTCCTCGCCGGTCGCTTGGTCGCGGCCTGAGGCGACGC
>CAWDSA010000003.1:0-1002163 GCA_963804845.1 uncultured Actinomycetota bacterium
TCATCGGCCCGCCCTCACGGCGACCCACCCACTCACTCCTGCTGCTGCTGGGGCGCCGGGCCACCGGCATGGGCGGTTCACCCTCCTGCAGATGACCCCCAAGAGTGCGGGTGTCGTCGACGGCACGTACCTCTCGCTCCTCAGCGGTCATCCACTGGAACGGCATACGCCCCCTCCACGAGGTCTGGTCGTCGACCATTGACCTCACGCGTCTGTCCGCCGCCGGCGACCTCCTGGGATCGGCGATCATGAAAGAGTTGGCCACCGCGTCGTAAGGGCCGGCCCCTTGCGGGACCACGCCAACCTCGTCGAGGCCGTCGACCTCGCGACGATGAACCTGGAGGCGCGTGTTGCGGCCAGACGGCAGGAACTGATTCAGGAGAACGATGCCTTTATCTCGACGAGGCGAGTCTCCTTCGAGGATGTGCACAAGCGCCGCCTGCGCGTATTGGAGAGGACCCTCGAGACAAACAGGGAGCGTAGCCGAACCCGAGGCATCGCCCTGACCGAGGCAAAGATCAAGAAGGAGAAGGGACGGTTCGCCACGCAGCTGGCCGGTCTCGAAAGCGCTCGAACCCCCTCTCTGACTACCGACGACCTCGCCGCGTGCGTGGTGGAGGTCCGCGCGTGAAGAGCCATCCCGACCTGCCTTATGAGAAGGCAAAGAACAAGGAGTACCTCGAGAAGCTCGCCAGGAAGCTGGCGAAGAACCCACTCCTCGAGGTCTCGCGCAACGTGATTTGGATCGACGCCGTGGACCACCAGATCCGCTCGAACGGCTACCACCACCCGCTGCTCGGGCGCGTCGGCTGTGACACTTCGGACAAGGACCTCCGAGACTTTTACATCGGGTCAAGGTTCATCCAGGACGGGGACATTCAGGTCTACAGCTGGGCCACACCGATAGCGCGGCTCTTCTTTCAACCAGACTGCCACGGCGGAGAGGACGTCGTTGTGCGTCGGACCTACTCGCATCGGGTTGACGACATTAGCGACGTAGACGACGAGTGGGTACGCGAGGTGGACGAATCACCCTTCGCTTCGTCGGTGCTGCACGTGCCGGCACCGGCGCCGTCGTCCGGCCGACGGTCTCGTCGCGGTCCCGACTCCTCGCCGCCAGCCACCGACCCGATGTCGAGCTCCCCAGATGAGGGTGACCAGATCACGCCGCCCCCCATCCCTCCAAGGCAGACCCAGTCGGACGACGGGATCTCGCAATCACCGAAGGAATGCGGGCGCAGGATGCGGTGCAAAGGCGGCTGGCCGCGCCACGACAGGATCGGCTGCTGTCGGTGCTGGCGTTACTGCAGCCCGATCAGCACGAGCTTGTCTCGTGGCCAGTCGGGAAACTCTCGTTGTTCAGGGTCACCCTGGCACCGGCAAGACCATCGTGGCGGCGTATCGCGCTGCATACCTCGTGAACCCCGCCCTCTACGACGCGACGGGTGCGCTCAAGGATCGGTCACGGCCCCTGCGCGTGCTGTTAGTCGGCCCCACCGAGGGCTACGTTCACCACGTCGAGGAGCTGATCCGGCCGCTCGCGACGAGAGAACAGGTCCGCGTTACGGATCTCGCGGAACTCCTGGCGGAGACCACGGGCATCAAGGGTCCTTGGCCGGGCTCCATCGGCGGCGAGCATGACGACGTGGATGCCCAGGCTCGGCTGTTTGCCGAGAAGGCCGCCAGACATCTCGAGGCGACCCACGCCCTCAAGAGCGGCGCCGGCGCAGCGCGTGAAAACGTCAAGGCGGTCTATGGACTGATCGCCTCCAACGGCACTAAAGACAAGCCTCTCGTGAACGATCCCGATCTCGTAGCCTGGATGAAGAAGCTCCCGGCGTTCGACCAGGCGTTCAAGCGCCGGCACCTGGCGCTCATGGCCCAGTGCAGACTGGCGTACAAAGCGATACCGGAAACAGATCGCTACGACCACATCGTGGTGGACGAAGCGCAGGATATTTCACCCATCGAGTGGAACGTGCTCGACCAGCACCTCAAGCGTGACGGTCACTGGACCCTCGTCGGAGACCTCAACCAGCGCCGGTCGGACACGACGTACGGGTCCTGGCGTGAGATCGCGGAACATCTCGCCCTCACCGACGACGACGAGGCATTCACTCCCCAGGTCATGGAGCGCGGGTACCGCTCCACAGGCGCGATCCTGAAATTCGCCGACAAGTTGCTGCCTGCGCGACAGCGCGGCAGCTCGACCGTGCAAGACGAAGGCGAACCGGTCCGCGTCGTCCGCGTCACCCGCGCTGCTGACCTCGCAGCGAAGGCCATCGTCACGGCGGCCGAGCTGGGCGCGAAGTACGCGGACGGCACGACCGGCATTATCACCATTGACCCCGGCTCGGTCATGTCCGAGCTCGGGCGCACGGGCTGGCGCCGACCCGGCGCCGCCCTCGGCGTGTGGCAGCGAGACTCGACCATCCTTCGCTTGTACGTCCCAGAGAACGCGCGCGGACTCGAGTTCGATGCTGTCGTGGTCGTCGAGCCAGGTGCGTTTCCAGAGAACCTCGGGCGCACCGGACAGCTGTATACGAGCCTGACCCGCGCGAATCGTGAGCTGGTCGTCGTCTGGCACCGCGACCTCCCCGACCCGCTGCGTCGGGAAGGGCGACGTTGAGCCCAGGGGCGTCACCGCCCGCACTCGCACAGCGATGTGACTTCCCAGAGAGTCGGAACTCTCATCCGGCCACCTGTGTGTCTAGCTACGAACGTTCCTAGCGAGTTGGAGAACCTCGACCGCGGCGGACTTCGTGTCGTCGACACGAAGGATGGTGATCCCGGCATTCTTGGCCATTGCCTCGATGCTTAACGGAACGTGCTCGCTCGTGACAACGGCCGCTGAACAACTTGGGTAGGAGCGCCTCACATCTGCAAGCCAGCGTGACACCTGCCCTAAGACCGTGGCCGACAACTGCGGGCTCCCTGCCTTCAACTCGACGATCCAGCGCGCACGCCCTTGAGCGTCCAGAAGCAGGAAATCCGGAACCCCCGACGTCAACGGGGGCTCCGACTCAAACCGATGCCCTTCGGCAAGTAAGGAGTCCTTCACCGCATTTCGCCAGTTTCGCTCGATGCCTCGCCGGCTCACTCAACAACCTCCCAATGAACCCGCAACCCTCCGCCAGATCGCAGCTGAGCGTACGCGTTGACAACTCCTGGGATGCCTACAGCAATTGGCGTCGCCCAGGTCAAGCCTCCCAGGGAAGCGAACAGTGCAGTAAGTAGCACGCCACCCCCGGATACAACCACCGCTCGTCGATCAATTGCAGCAAACCGTCCAAACGAACCACGCATCACGACATCCAGGGTCTGCGTGTCGACGATCTCGAGGGACGTGAGCCGCGGGTTGTGCGGGCCGAGCGCTCGGAGGACAGCTGGGACGTGCGCGTCGCACTCTCGAATCAGACTCCCGCTTAAGCACTCCACCACGACCTCCACCGTACGAGGCTCGGTCACAATCGCGATCAACCGGCGATGAAGGTCCTGAGTTGCGTACGCAAGCACCTCAGCCGCCGCTGTAGGTAGCACCGAATCCTCTAGAAGCGACCTCCCCTTGGACTCGCCGTAGAGCTCGGCGAAAAGGGTGTCGACACGGTTGCGAGTGACGTCGGACTTGACGCGAACAATCGCTCGTGCATACACCGATTCCCCGCCGTTCCAGCCCGCCTAGTTCAGCTGCAGCCGGAGGTGCTGCCGCAGCCCTCGCAGACGTAGCAGGAGCCGGCGGGGCGCATCTTGGTGCCGCAGGTCATGCAGAGCGGGGAGTCGACGGCGGTGCCGGTGATCTGCTCGAGGAGCTCGGCGGAGGTGTGGGCTTCCTTGGCAGGTGCCGCCGGGACCTCGCGCTGCTCGGAGCCGTGGGTGTCCTTGGTCTCGACGTCGCTCGCTGCGCTCGCTGCTCGACCAACTTCGACGTCGCTCGCCGCCTGCGGTCTCGACCTCGACCACCGTCGGCGTGGCTTCGATGAGCTCGGCGGCTGAGCCGGTTTCTTCGACGGCGTCGTAGGAGCCGGTCTCGAGGTAGCGCTGGCGCTCGTCGGCGGAGTAGATGCCCATGGCGGCGCGCTTGTCGAAGGGGAGGTAGTCGAGGGCGAGGCGGCGGAAGATGTAGTCCATGATCGACTGGCTCATCCGCACGTCCGGGTCGTCGGTGAGGCCGGCGGGCTCGAAGCGCAGGTTGCAGAACTTCGAGACGTAGGTCTCCAGCGGGACGCCGTACTGGAGCCCGATGCTGACCGCGATCGAGAACGCGTCCATCACGCCGGCCAGGGTGGAGCCCTGCTTGCCGAGCTTGAGGAAGACCTCGCCCAGCTCGCCGTCGTCGTGGGCGCCGGAGGTCATGTAGCCCTCGGCGCCGCCGACCGTGAACGAGGTGGTGCGGGAGGCGCGGGACTTCGGGAGGCGCTTGCGGGTGGGGGCGTAGACGATCTTCTCCACGACGCCGGTCTCGACGGGCTCGGCCGCCGTGGCGTTGGAGTCCTGGCCCTTGTTGTCGCCCTTGCCGCCGGAGAGCGGCTGGCCGACCTTGCAGTTGTCGCGGTAGACGGCCGTCGCCTTGAGGCCGAGCTTCCAGGACTGCAGGTAGATGTCCTCGATCTCCTCGACCGTCGCCGACTCCGGCAGGTTGACCGTCTTGGAGATGGCGCCGGACAGGAACGGCTGGCAGGAGGCCATCATCCGCACGTGGCCCATCGGCTTGAGGGCCCGGGCACCCATCGCGGTGTCGAAGACCTCGTAGTGCTCGGTCTTGAGGCCCGGGGCGTCGATGACGTGGCCGTTCTCGGCGATGTAGTCGACGATCGCCTCGACCTTCTCCTCGTCGTAGCCCAGCTTGGTGAGCGCCCGCGGGATGGTCTGGTTGACGATCTGCATCGAGCCGCCGCCGACCAGCTTCTTGAACTTGACCAGCGAGAAGTCCGGCTCGATGCCGGTGGTGTCGCAGTCCATCATGAAGCCGATGGTCCCGGTCGGCGCGAGCACCGAGGCCTGCGCGTTGCGGAAGCCGTTGGTCTCGCCGAGCGCGATCACGTCGGCCCACGCCTGGGTCGCGAACTTCTGGACCTGACCGTCGTGGACGTGGACGGGGCGGAGCGAGTCGTTGGCGGCCTGGTGCTTGCGCATGACCCGCTTGTGGGCGTCGGCGTTGCGGGCGTAGCCGGCGTAGGGGCCGACGACCGCGGCGATCTCGGCCGAGCGGGCGTACGACTTGCCGGTCATCAGCGAGGTGATGGCAGCCGCCATCGCGCGACCGCCGTCGGAGTCGTAGCCGAGGCCCATCGCCATCAGCAGCGCGCCGAGGTTGGCGTAGCCGATGCCGAGCTGGCGGTAGTCGACCGTGGTCTGGCCGATCGCCTCGGTCGGGAAGTCGGCGAAGCAGATCGAGATGTCCATCGCGGTGATGATCAGCGACACCGCGTCGGCGAACCGCTCGGAGTCGAAGGTGTCGTCGTCCTTGAGGAACTTCAGCAGGTTGAGGCTGGCCAGGTTGCACGACGAGTTGTCGAGCGACATGTATTCGGAGCACGGGTTGGACGCGGTGATCCGGCCGGTCTCGGGGTTGGTGTGCCAGTCGTTGATGGTGTCGTCGTACTGCAGGCCCGGGTCGGCGCACTCCCACGCGGCCTTGCTGATCTTGGTGAACAGCTCGCGGGCGTCGACGGTCTCGATGACCTCGCCGGTCTTGCGGCCCTTGAGCCCGAACTCGGTGCCGTCCTCGACGGCGCGCATGAACTCGTCGGAGACGCGGACCGAGTTGTTGGCGTTCTGGTACTGGACCGAGTGGATGTCGCTGCCGCCGAGGTCCATGTCGAAGCCGGCGTCGCGCAGCGCGCGGATCTTGTCCTCCTCGCGCGCCTTGGTCTCGACGAACTCGACGATGTCGGGGTGGTCGACGTCGAGGACGACCATCTTGGCCGCGCGGCGGGTGGCGCCACCGGACTTGATGGTGCCGGCGCTCGCGTCGGCGCCGCGCATGAACGACACCGGGCCGCTCGCCGTACCGCCGGAGGAGAGCAGCTCCTTGGAGGAGCGGATCCGGGAGAGGTTGAGGCCGGCGCCGGAGCCGCCCTTGAAGATGAAGCCCTCTTCCTTGTACCAGTTCAGGATCGAGTCCATCGAGTCGTCGACGGCGAGGATGAAGCACGCGGACACCTGCTGGGGAGACGGGGTGCCGACGTTGAACCAGACCGGGGAGTTGAACGAGAAGTACTGGTGGACGAGCAGCCAGGTCAGCTCGTGCTCGAACAGCTCGGCGTCGGCCGGGGTCGCGAAGTAGCCGTGGTCCTCGCCGCCCTTGCGGTAGGTCTTCACCACCCGGTCGATGAGCTGCTTGAGGCTCCACTCGCGGGCGTCGGTGCCGACGGCGCCGCGGAAGTACTTGGTGGTGACGATGGTGGAGGCGTTGACGCTCCAGATGTCGGGGAACTCCACGCCGCGCTGCTCGAAGACGGTGTCGCCGGTCTTCCAGTTGGTCTGGACGACGTCGCGGCGCTCCCAGGTGAGCTCGTCGTAGGGGTGGACGCCCTCCGTGCTGAAGATCCGTCGGATCTCCACGCCGGTGGCTGCACCTGTCTTGCTGCCGCTCACGGTCTCCGTCATTCGCTTTCTCCCCTTGGTTCTCATAACCGTCCTGGACTGGTCTTTCTTCCATGGTGGTCCGGCCCACTGACAGGGCCACCGACACTGCTTTCCACTTGGTGTGGCCCGGCGCATGCAGCTTCCCCACTACACACGCCGGGCCAGTCTGGGTCAGCCCGAAGGCTGAGGGGTGTCGACGAGCTCGTGCGCCGTGGCGTCGCCCTCCACGCGCAGGAGCAAGATCTCCTGCTCGAAGTCGTCGACCGACTCGAACCCGCGGTAGACGCTGGCGAAGCGCAGGTAGGCGACCTGGTCGAGCTCGCGCAGCGGGCCGAGGATCGCCATGCCGACCTCGTGGGCCGGGACCTCCGCGGCGCCGGCCTGGCGCAGCGTGTCTTCGACCGCCTGGCCCAGGCAGGCCAGGTCGTCCTCGGAGACCGGGCGGCCCTTGCAGGCCTTCCGGACGCCGGCGACGGCCTTCTCCCGGGTGAACGGCTCGGTGGCGCCGGAGCGCTTCTGGACGACCAGCTGCATCAGCTCCACGGTGGTGAAGCGCTTCTCGCAGCTCTCGGAGGCACAGGTACGCCGCCGGCGGATCGAGGCGCCGTCTTCGGAGACCCGCGAGTCGACGACCCGGGTGTCGGTGCTGCGGCAGTAGGGGCAGTGCATCGCGGGCCTCCTCCCTGTGGATCGTGGCGCGTTTCCTGTGGACTGTTCGCCCTGTGCTGTGAGTCACACACCCGGTTCCTGTGAACTAGATGTGGAAAACCACAACGGTGTAACTACTAGATGTAGTGGTCACCGTACGTGGCGGCCCGAGGCTTGCGCAAGTGATTCGGGAGAAGATTTCGGGTTCTCCCGGTACGCGTGCATTCGTGCAGGTCAGGGGCCACATCGGAGATTCGGGAACGGCGTGTCGTATCCCACCGGGTGAGGCGGGGAGGGCCGGTTCCTGCGAACAATCGGGGGCATGGCTGACTTCCGTGGGCTCCTCGGTCTCGCTGTGCTCGTGCTGGTGGCAGTGATTGCCTCGAAGCACCGTCGGGGCATCTCGTGGCGGACCGTCGGCGTCGCACTGGCACTGCAGATCTCCTTCGCCTTTCTGGTGCTGAAGTGGCCGCCCGGCGAGCAGGCACTGAGCTGGGTCTCCGAGCGTGTCGAGACCCTGATCGGCTACGCCAACGAGGGCACCGCCTTCGTGTTCGGGCCGCTCGTCGAGGTCGGCGAGGAGAGCGAGACGATCTTCGCGCTGCAGGTGCTGCCGGTGATCGTGTTCCTCGGCGCGCTGGTCGGGCTGCTGTTCTACTTCCGGGTCATCCAGTGGGCCACGTTCCTGATCGGCGGCTCGTTGTCGAAGCTGCTCGGGGTGAGTCGGGTCGAGTCGATGTATGCGAGCACGGTGATCTTCCTCGGCCAGAGCGAGGCGCCGCTGATGATCGCGCCGTACCTGCGCTCCCTGCGGCGCGGCCAGCTCTTCACGATCATGGCCGCAGGGTTCGCGGCCGCGGCCGGGTCGACCCTGGTCGGCTACTCGCTGTTGGGAGCGCCGCTGGAGTACCTCCTCGCCGCCACCGTCATGAACGCGCCGGCGGCGTTGCTGATGGCCAAGATCATGTGGCCAGACTCGACCCCCGACGAACCCGACGAGGACCGCGCCGACGAACCCGAGGAAGAGCTCGACGTACGTGCCGTCAGGGACGAAGAGTCGCGCAACGCGATCGACGCGATTGGTCGCGGCGCGATGGCCGGCGGCCGGATCGCGGTCACCGTGGGGGCGCTGCTCATCGCGTTCGTCGCGCTGATCGCCATGGCCAACGGCATCCTCGGCACGGTGGGCGGATGGTTCGGAGCCGAGGACCTCACCTTTGAGCAGCTGCTCGGGTGGGCCCTCGCCCCGCTCGCCTGGCTGCTCGGCGTGCCGTGGTCGGAGGCGGTCGACGCCGGGTCGTGGATCGGCCAGAAGACCATTCTCAACGAGTTCGTGGCGTACGCCGACTTCGGCCCGGCCGTCGACGGGCTCTCGCCGGTGACGGTCGCCGTGGTGACGTTCGCGCTCGCGGGGTTCGCCAACCTGACCTCGATCGCGATCCAGATCGGCACCATCGGCTCACTGATCCCCGAACGGCGTGCCGAGGTCGCCGAGCTCGGGCTGCGAGCGCTGCTCGCCGGTTCGCTCGCCAACCTGGCGAACGCCGCGATCGCGGGAGTGGTGATCGCGCTCTAGCGCCGCCGCGCGGACCTCAGGGTCCACCCACGGCGCAAGGCCGGATCGGTCACAATGGCTCCGTGGCGACGGGGAAGCGGGTAGCGGCCAAGCAGCGCAAGTCCCGGTCCCTCCCGACCGTGCTGCTCCTCGCCTTCGGCGTCACCGCCGGCGTGATCGCCTGGGGCTACCTCGTCAAGGCCGCCATCGACTTCGGGATCGAGGCCCGCTCGGGCACCTCGGACGCCTGGATGTTCCTGGCCTTCTCCTCGCTCGGCGCGGTCGCCTGCCTGTTCGTCGGGCTGATGCTGATCGCCCGGCTGATGCGCGAGCTCGGCATCACCTCCGGCTCCTCGAAGGCCGACCAGCCACCCCGGCCGGTGGGCGGCCGACGCGCCGCCCGCTGAGCTGCGGCGTTGGTCTCGACAGCCGCTCGCTGCGCTCGCTGCTCGACCAACTTGACGCCGCGAAGGGTGGGCCAGCGTGTGGCCCACCCTTCGTCTTCCCCGGCCCCCAGCCGGCCCGGGGTCGAGGCGGGCGCGGCTGAGGAGGTATTCAGTTGTGGGTCTGGTGGTGTGGCTCAGTCGACCGGGACGCGCAGCTTCTGGCCGGCGTAGAGCATGGAGGACTCGAGGCGGTTGAGGTCCTCGATCCGCTCGACCATGGCGTTGACGTCACCGTCGGTGGTGATGCGGGCCGCGAGGTCGTAGAGGGTGTCGCCGGGCTCGACCTGGACGACCAGGGTGGGCTCGGAGGTGCCGGGCTCCTCGGTCGCGACGGAGCCGGAGCCCCACAGCACGCCGAGCGCGAGCACCAGCAGCAGGCCGACGGTGAACACGACCAGCCGGCCGCGGCGGGTGAGCTGCAGCGAGGGCGTGTGGATCGCGTTCGGGGCGATGGTCATCGTGCTCATCGGGACCTCCTGGGGAAGCGGCGGTCAGCCTGTCGGTCTGTGTCTGATGAGGAGTCTGACCGGGACCACTGACAACCACTCCGGCTGCCGGTCTCGATCAGACGTTCGATCGAACACATGTACGAAATTAGAGCAGGTGTTCGAACATGTCAAGCACCGACGTCAGGACTTGGCGATGGCGCGTTTCCCCTTGGCCTCGACCAGCTTCATGGCGCGCTTCGAGAGTGACGGCGCGACCGCCGACAGCCGGACGACGCCGCCGCGCGAGCGCGGCACGCTGAGCACGACGCGCTGGGTGCCGAGCAGGCCGATGGCTTCGTCGGCCACCTCCTCGGGCGACAGCACCCGCGAGCCGGAGTGGGCCAGGCGGGAGCCGAGCGAGTCGTGGGTGTGGCCCTCGGTCAGCATCGCGGTCTGCACGACGTCGGGGCACAGCGCGTGCACGCGCACGTTGGCGCGGCGTCTCGATGTCGACCGAGCCGGAGATCGAGACCACGCCGGCCTTCGTGGCCGCGTAGACGCCGTAGCCGGGCACCGGGCCGAGCCCGGCCAGCGAGGCGGTGTTGACGATGTCGCCGCCCTGCGGCCCGAAGGCGGCGAGCGCGGCCCGCATCCCCCACAGGGTGCCGAGCAGGTTGACCTCGACGAGGCGGCGTACCTGCTCCTCGGACTGCTCCGCGAGCCGGCCGTCGTCACCGACGCCGGCGTTGTTGAACCAGGCGGTCAGCGGGGCGTGGTGGAGTGCGGCCTCCGCGGCGGCGCCGTGGTCGGCGGGGTTGCGTACGTCGTGGGTCAGCCCCTCCTCGGCGCCGATCTCGAGCGCGGTGTCGGCGGCCGCCGCGCCGTCGAGGTCGGTGAGCACGACCTTGTGGCCGAGGCCGACCAGCCGCTCCGCGATGGCGCGGCCGATGCCGCGCGCCCCTCCGGTGACCACGACGCTGGAGTCCATGGCCACTGAGTCAATCACCCGGAAGTCAGGCCCTGGGTCCTGGCCCGGCATACGGTCGGCCCATGACCGACCCGCGGATCGCACCCGTCGAGGACAACCTGCTGTCGTTCTTCGGCACGGTGGCGCAGCTGCCCGGCTTCGAGTGCGACCCCGACGACGACGTGGTGGCGGCGCACTCCGACGTTCCGTTCCCGATGTTCAACGCAGTGACCGGCGCCCGGTTCGCCCCGGAGACGGCGGCCGAGCGGGCCCGCCAGCTCGTGGCGTCGTACGTCGGGCGCGGGCTGCCCTTCCTGTGGTGGCTGACCCCCTCGACCACGTCGCCCGAGCTCGAGACGGTCCTGGCCGACGCGGGCATGTCACGCGAGGACATCCCCGGCATGCACGTCGGGCTCGACGCACCGCTGACCCCCGCGCTGCCCCCGGGGACCGAGCTGGTCGAGGTGGACCTGAGCGAGCAGCCGCAGCCCTTCATCGGGACATTCGTCGAGGGCTTCGGCATGCCCACCGAGCTCGTGGCCGAGTTCACCCGGGTGCTGGGCGCGTTCGACGACGAGGTCCTGATCAACGTGATGGCCACCCTCGACGGCCGGGTGGTGGCCACCGGTTCGGGCTGGGTCACCGGCACCACCGTCGGCCTCTACAACATCACCACGCTGGAGGAGGCGCGCGGCCGCGGCCTCGGGAACGCCGTGACCGCCCGGCTCATGGATATCGCCCGGGAGCGCGGCTGCACCGACGCCGTACTGCACGCCTCCCAGCAGGGGCGGCCGGTCTACGAGCGGCTCGGCTTCGTCGAGGTGTGCCAGGTGCCGCAGTACGTCTGGACACCGGCTGGGTGACCGACACGCCCGTTCGAACAGGTGTTTGATTTCTGGGACGAGGGGTGGCACGGTGGCGCCCATGCCTGAGAAGAAGGTCTCCGAGCTGCCCGACGGTCCCCCGGACATCACCGGCCTGACGCCGCGGCAGCAGAAGGTGCTCGCGACGATCAAGGACGCGATGGAGAAGCGGGGCTACCCGCCGAGCATGCGCGAGATCGGCGAGGCGGTCGGGCTGACCAGCTCCAGCAGCGTGGCCCACCAGCTCAAGACGCTCGAGGAGAAGGGCTTCCTCAAGCGCGACCCCAACCGGCCCCGCGCCCTGGAGGTCTTCCTGCCCGAGGTGATGGCGGCCCGTCGCAGCATCGGCAGCGGCGAGGAGAGCTCGGTCGACGAGACCGGCATCGGCGACGCGATGCCGGCAGCGGCGTACGTCCCCATGGTGGGGCGGATCGCGGCCGGTGGCCCGATCCTGGCCGAGGAGCAGGTCGAGGACGTCTTCCCGCTGCCCAAGCAGCTGGTCGGCGAGGGCCAGCTCTTCCTGCTCGAGGTGCGCGGCGACTCGATGGTCGACGCGGCGATCTGCGACGGCGACTACGTCGTGATCCGGCAGCAGCAGACCGCCGACAACGGCGACGTCGTGGCGGCCATGATCGACGGCGAGGCCACGGTCAAGACGTTCCAGCGCAAGGCCGGCAAGACCCTGCTGATGCCCCACAACGACGCCTACGAGCCGATCGACGGCACCCACGCGACCATCCTCGGCAAGGTCACCGCGGTCCTGCGCCGGATGTGACGCCAGGGCCTCATCCTCAGGGGTGATTCAGGGCGATTCCCGAAGACAGGTGGGTTGCATACCCAGTATGGTCGGCTGTCATGAATCGGGGGATTCGGGAACTCGTCCTACTGGCGGCGCTCTATGTCGGCTACTCGGCCTCGCGGCTGTTCGCCGACGACGCCTTCACACCGGCAGCGGCCCGCGCGCTGCAGCTGCTCGACTTCGAGCGGGTCGTCTGGCTCGACATCGAGGGGCTGCTGAACGGGTGGTTCGTGGCGGTGCCGGTGCTCGGGCTGATCGCGAGCTTCTGGTACGCGACGCTCCACTACGTCGTCACCGCCGCCGTGCTGATCTGGCTCTACCGCCGAGGGCCTGACGTCTACCTCCCGGCCCGCACCGCGCTCGCGGTCGCCACGATCCTCGGGCTGGTGCTCTACCTGATGGTGCCGATGGCGCCGCCGCGACTGCTCGACGGCTACGTCGACGTGCTCCAGCTCCACGCCAGCGCCGGCTGGTGGGGCGGCGACGCCTCGGCCCCGCGCGGTCTCGGCGGGCTCACCAACCAGCTCGCCGCCTTCCCGTCGCTCCACGCCGGCTGGGCGCTCTGGGTCGCTCTCGTCGTACGCCGCCACGTGAGGGCGCGCTGGGTGCGCGGCCTGGCGTGGGCCTACGCCGCCGGCACCACCGTCGTCATCGTGGGCACCGCCAACCACTGGGTCCTCGACGCCGTCGTCGGCTGGATCCTGGTGGCGGTCGCGTGGGAGATCGTCAACGAGACCAGCGGCCGACCGGCCGGTCGAACGTTCTGTGTCGGGCGCTGCCGAGCCGTCACGCGGGGGCCTCTCCGTCGTTGACGGAGGGTGACCCCAACCCTTCCTCGTCGAACCGTCCTGGCGACCGGCGCCGCCGTCCCGTCGTCGCGCACGCCCAGGCCTCGGCGTCCGGGTCTCGACAAGCTCGACCGCCGTCGGGTGACGACCGCGTGTTTGCGCACGGCGTCGCCTCCGGCGACCCCCAGCCCCAGGCCGTGCTGATCTGGACCCGCGTCACCCCGACCGAGGCGGCGACGCCGGGCTCGGGCAAGGGGCCGACGGTGACCGTGCGGTGGGAGGTCGCCACCGACCCCGGCTTCCGCAAGGTCGTGCGCCGCGGCGGGTTCAGCACCGGCCCGAGCCGCGACCACACCGTCAAGGTCGACGTGACCGGCCTGAAGCCGGCGACCTGGTACCACTACCGGTTCTCCTACGACGGCGCGCGCAGCCGGGTCGGCCGCACCCGCACCGCGCCGGGCCGCCGCGCGACGCCCCGCCACCTCCGGTTCGGCGTCGTCTCGTGCGCCAACCTGCAGGCCGGCTGGTTCTCGGCGTACCGCCACCTCGCGCGGCGCGACGACCTCCACGCCGTGCTCCACCTCGGCGACTACCTCTACGAGTACGCCCCGGGTGAGTACGGGATGGGGCAGGGCAACGAGGACGTCCGGCCCCACGACCCGCCGCGCGAGATGGTGTCGATCGCCGACTACCGCCGCCGGCACGCGCAGTACAAGACCGACCCGGACCTGCAGGACCTGCACGCGAAGTACCCGTGGATCATCACGTGGGACGACCACGAGGTCACCAACGACCAGTGGCGCAACGGCGCCGAGAACCACAACCAGGGCGAGGGTGACTACCGGAAGCGGCGCGCCCGCGCCCACCGCGCGTACGACGAGTGGATGCCGCTGCGGATGGACGGCACCGCCGACCTCCGCGACGGCACCCGGCTCTTCCGGCGGCTGTCGTTCGGCAAGCTGGCCGAGATCTCGATGCTCGACCTCCGCACCTACCGCGACGAGCAGGTCTTCACCCCCGCTCCCCCGGCGCCGTTCCCCACCGGCGAGGTCAGCGACCCCGCAGCGCACGATCATCGGCAAGAAGCAGCTGGTGTGGCTGCGGGACTCGCTGATGCGGACCAGGCCGCAGTGGAAGATCATCGGCAACCCGGTGATGATCGCGCCGGTCAACTTCGGCGCGCTCCCCGACGACCTGATCCAGCCGATCAACGACGTCACCGGCCTGGTGCCCGAGGACGGCGCGCCCTACAACACCGACCAGTGGGACGGCTACACCGCCGACCGCGACCGGGTGCTGCGCCACATCGACAACCACGCGATCGAGGACGTGCTGTTCGTGACCGGCGACATCCACTCGGGGTGGGCGTGCGAGCTGCCGCTGGACGCCAGCGACTACGTCTACGAGAACCCCGCGCGCAAGACCGCCGGCGTCGAGTTCGTCTGCTCCTCGGTGACGTCCAACAACCTCAAGGACATCACCGGCGACCCGTCCGGCGCGACCAGCACCGCGGTCGAGGAGGGGATCAAGGCCAACAACCGGCACATCCGCTACCTCAACTTCGACGACCACGGCTACTCCGTGCTCGACGTCAACGCCGAGCGGGCGCAGATGGACTGGTTCATCATCGGCGACCGTTCCGACCGCGACACCGCTGCCACCTGGGAGACCTCGTGGCGGACCCGGTCGGGCACCAGCCGGATCGAGCACGTCGACCACCCGCTCGGAGGCACCCGTTGAGCCCGCGGCTGACCCGCCGCACGCTCGTCACCACCAGCGCGGGTGCGGTCTTCGCCACCGCCCTCACGCCCGAGCGGGTACGCCGCCGCGGCCCGTGGCCGCAAGCGCGCGTACGTCCTGGTGGTCGACGGCTGCAAGCCCGACGAGATCGGCGCCACGCTGACTCCCACCCTCGCCGGGATCCGCGACGCCGGCCTGAACCATCCCGCCGCCAGGTCGCTGCCGATCATGGAGACCATCCCCAACCACGTGATGATGATGAGCGGGCTGCGGCCCGACCGGACCGGCGTCCCGGCCAACGTCATCTACGACCGTGCTCTCGGCGAGACCCGCACCCTCGACCGGCCGCGCGACCTCAAGCGCAAGACCGTCATCGAGCGGCTCAACCGCGGCGGATTCACCACCGCGACGGTGCTGAGCAAGGAGTACCTCGTCGGCATCTTCGGCAAGCGGGCGACGTACCGCTGGGTCCCCGACGCCTACATCCCGATCTCGGGGCACGCGCCCGACCAGATGACGATGGACGCCACGCTGTCGATGGTCGAGGAGCACGACCCCAACCTGGTGTTCGTCAACCTCGGCGACGTCGACCGGGTCGGCCACACCGACTTCACCGGCGCCGAGGACGCGCGGCTCGCACGACAGCTGGCGCTCGCGTCCACCGACGCGCAGGTCGGCCGGCTGGTGGATCAGCTGCAGTCGTCCGGCGCGTGGGAGCACTCGCTGGTGATCGTGCTCGCCGACCACTCGATGGACTGGTCGGCGCCCGACGCGTCGGTCAGCGTCGGCCCGGCTCTCGAGGCGGACCCCTTCCTCGCCGGCAAGGTCGCCATCGCCGAGAACGGTGGGGCCGAGCTGCTCTACTGGCTCGGCGGCGACCGGTTGCGCGAGCAGGCGATCGAGCGGATGCGGGCCGCCGCGATGTCGGTCGACGGCGTGCTCCACGCCCATGCGCGGACCCGTCGCTTCCTGCGGCTCGGGCCCGAGGCCGGCGACGTGGTGCTCTACTGCAAGGCCGGGCGCCGCTTCGCCGAGAGTCCCGAGTCGAACCCGATCCCCGGCAACCACGGCCACCCGACGACGCGGCCGATCCCGTTCTTCCTCGGCGGCGGCCACCCCGTCGTACCTCGTGGCCAGAGCTCGTCGCGCCAGGCGAAGACCATCGACGTCGCCCCCACGCTCGCGCGATTCTTCGGGGTCGGCGCACCAACTGGGGGATACGACGGCGCGAGCAGACTCTGACGGGGTAGGTTTCCTCGACTCATCCGTACGTCTTCTCGAGGAAACCCATGCGCTCACGTCTGTTCCGGTGCTCGTCGCCGGCCTGCTCGCCGTCCCGCTGCTGGGGCAGTCCGTCGCGTCGGCCGACCCACGCGACCTGACCGTCCCGCCGCTGCCGGCGACAGCGTCGGCGTCTGACGCCGAGCACGCCTCGGACACACTCGCCCGCGCGCAGGCCCTCCTCGCCGAGAAGTCTCCGGCCGCCGCCCGTCGCCAGGCCGCCTCGCGCCCCGACGTCACGATGGCGCTGAACGAGCTGATGAAGGCGTACGACGACCTGTCCGCCGCGGACCGCATCGTCGCGGACCGGCTGCTCGCCCGCCCGACGGCGCCCGGTGGCGACGGCACGGTCGACTACACGACGGAGGAGGCCGACCCCGGTGTGCAGCGCCTCGTCCGCGACCCCGATCTGCATCCACTACGTCACCACCACCGCCGACGCGCCCGCGCTCACCGACACCTCGCCGGCCAACGGGATCCCGGACGAGGTCGACCGGGCGCTGGCCACGGCCGAGTCGGTGCACGGCACCTACGTCGACTCGGGCTACCGGCGCCCCGACCCGGACGGCTCGTTGGGCGGCGGCAGCGGCACCGTCGACATCTATCTCGCCCAGCTCGGCACCGAGGGGCTCTACGGCTACTGCACGACCGACCAGCCGATCAAGGACGACGGCACCTACAACTACTGGGCCTACTGCGTCATCGACGACGACTACAGCTCCGCCGAGTTCCCGACGAACACCCCGGCCGAGAACCAGCAGGTCACCTTGGCCCACGAGTACTTCCACGCCGTCCAGTACGCCTACGACGCGTTCGAGGACGGCTGGATCATCGAGGCCACCGCGACCTGGGCGGAGGAGCAGCTCTACGACGGCGTCGACGACAACCGGCAGTACCTGTCGGCCAGCCAGATCGCGATGCCCTTCGTCCCGCTGGACGTCTACCACAGCGACGGGTACCAGTACGGCAACTGGATCTTCTTCCAGTACCTGACCGAGCGCTGGCCGGCCGAGACCGGCAGCATGCCGAGGCTGGTCCTCGAGCTCTGGCAGCGGATGCAGGCCCGGTCGGGATCCGACCCGGACCGCTACTCCACGCAGGCGGTGGCGGAGGTGCTCGCCGACGCGCGACGCGAAGTTCGCGAGCGTCTACGGCCAGTTCGCCGACGGCAACCGCCGGCCGGCCGCGACGTACAGCGAGGGCGGCTCGTCGGCGTACGCGCCCAGCAGCCCGGCAGAGACCAAGACGCTCTCGTCCGCCAACCGCAACACGCCGGACTGGTTGGCCAGGATCGACCACCTGACCAGCATCCCGGTGCGCTTCAAGCCGCACAGCGGCCTCACGAGCCGGGACTGGAAGCTCCGGG
Source organism: uncultured Actinomycetota bacterium (assembly GCA_963804845.1). Taxonomy (GTDB): domain Bacteria; phylum Actinomycetota; class Actinomycetes; order Propionibacteriales; family Nocardioidaceae; genus Nocardioides. Next base: position 17,470 of record CAWDSA010000003.1, read on the forward strand.
TCAAGGTCGACATGCCCGCCAAGACCTCCGCACCCGTCGCCCGGCTGGCCGTCTACAAGAAGAACGGCGGTGTCTCGTCGAGCACGCTGAAGTTCAAGCAGAACGGCTTCAGCACCAAGGTCGTCGGCTTCAGTGCGAAGGGACGTCAAGTACGTCGAGCTGGTGCTGGTCAACGCCAGCCTCCGCACCGCCTGCTGGAAGGACTCCAGCAGTCCGTTCGCGTGCCTGGGCATCCCCCGGGACGAGCAGATGCGCTTCGAGTTCAACGCCGGCATCTTCCGCAGCTGAGCGGGTGAGGACCACCACCCGGCTGCGCCTGGGTTACGCCGGGATCGCCGCCGTCGACGCCTGGCTGGCCGGCTCGTCCAGCCCCGGCTCGCACCGGGCCAGGCTGGTCACGAAGCCGCTCCTGATGCCGGTGCTCGCTGCGTCGCTGGCGACCGATCCGGCGGCGGCGAGATCCCCGCTGCGGACCAGCACGCTGCTGGCGGAGGGGGCGGCGTGGGTCGGCGACCTGGCCCTCTTGGGCGACCGGCCCGACCACTACAAGGTCGGCGCCGGTGCGTTTGCTGCCGGCCATGCGTCGTACGTCACCGGGATGGTGCGGCAGCGGAGTCCGGTGCCACTGCCCGGGCCGCGCGGGATCGCCGGGTTGTGGGTGATCACCTCGCCGCTGCTCGCTCTGTTCGCCGCCCGCGAGGAGCGCTCGCTGGGAGCGGGTCTGCTGGCCTACTCCGTGTCGCTGGCCGGCATGGTCGCCGCCAGCACCCAGCTCGACCGGGCGCTGCCGCGCTCATCGCGCCGACTGACTCAGGCAGGGGCGGCGCTGTTCATGGTGTCGGACGCGCTGCTGGGCGCGCGACGCTTCGTGTTCCGTGACCCGCCGGCTCGCACGGAGACAGTGGTGATGGCCACCTACACCGCCGGGCAAGTGCTCCTCGCCGAGGGCGCGGCCCGCGCATCGCGGCGTGTGCCTGAGAACGCCCTCTAGATCGGTCTCAGACACACGAGACGTCAGCCGTCGAGCCGGGCCAGCGCCTGACGGGCCACCGCCGGGTCGGTGGTGGTCCACATCGGCGGCAGGCTCGCCCTGAGGAACGAGCCGTAGCGGGCGGTGGCCAGCCGCGGGTCGAGCACGGCCACGACCCCGCGGTCCTCGGTCGTGCGGATCAGCCGCCCGGTCCCCTGCGCGAGCAGCAGCGCGGCATGGGTCGCCGAGACCTCCATGAACCCGTTGCGACCCTCCTTGTCGGCGGCCCGTGACCGCGCCGACATCAGCGGGTCGTCGGGGCGCGGGAACGGGATCCGGTCGATCAGCACCAGCTGACACGTCTCACCCGGTACGTCGAGCCCCTGCCAGAGGCTGAGCGTGCCGAACAGGCAGGTGTGGGGGTCGCTGACGAACTGCCGCGCGAGCTCGGGCAGCTGCGCGTCGCCCTGGGCCAGCGTGGTGAGGTGCGGGAGCCGGGTGCGGACCTCCTCGGCCGCGGTCTCGGCGGCGCGGCGGCTCGAGAAGAGTCCGAGGGTGCGGCCGCCGGCGGCGTCGACCAGCTCGACGATCTCGTCGAGCTGGGCCTTGCCGAGCCCGTCGCGGCCGGGCGGCGGCAGGTGCCGGGCAACGTAGAAGATCGCCTGCCTGCCGTAGTCGAAGGGCGAGCCGACGTCGAGGCCGGTGTAGTCGTCGTCCTCGAGCCCGAGCGTCGGCGCGATCGTGGTGAAGTCGCCGCCGATGCGCAGCGTCGCGCTGGTGAAGACGACCGTCTTGTCGGCCAGCAGCTTGTCCCGCATCGGTCCGGACACCTGGAGCGGCGCGACATGGAGCCGGGCGGGCTGCCGATCGGTGCGCTCGGCGAGCCACATCACGTCGGCGTCGCTCTGGGCCGCCATCCGCTCGGCGATGGTGAAGACCTCCTGCACCGACCCGCGCGCCTGCTGCCGGCCGGCATCGCCCTCCGCACTCTCGCTCTCCCGCGGGTAGGCCGACAGGCAGGCCCGGGCCGCGTCGCGGACCAGCACCAGCGCGTCGGACAGGGCGTCGGGGACGTCGTCGAACCGGCCCGGCTCGGTCGCGGCGATCGCGGCGGCCAGCGCGTCGCCGGCGTCGCCGAGGTCGTCGGCCTCGCTGGCCTGTCGAAGGGTCGACGTGGCGCTGCGGAGCGGCGGGCCGCGCGGTCGACGTCGCTCGGCGCGAGCTCGTCGGTGGCGGCCTGGGTCACCCGGGACACGACCTCGTGGGCCTCGTCGATCACGACCGCGTCGTACTCCGGGATCATCGGGACGCCCTCGATGGCGTCGATCGCGAGCAGCGAGTGGTTGGTGACGATGAGGTGGCTGCGGTGGGCCTCCTCGCGGGCCAGCTCGACGAAGCACTCCTGCCCGAACGGGCACTTGCTGGCGCCGAGGCAGTCGCGGTGGCCGACGCTGACCTGGCGCCACTCGCGGTCGGTGTGGCGGGGCGCGGCGTCCCGCTCCCCGCTGCCGCCCGACTTGGTCTGCTCCTCCGCCCAGGCCCGCAGCTCCAGCACCTTGCTCGCGAGCGAACCCTGGGGGACGTCGACGAGCGTGCCCTGGTCGTCGGGCACGCCCTCGCGGATCCGGTGGAGGCAGGCGTAGTTGGAGCGGCCCTTGAGCACGGCGTACGACGCATCCAGGCGATCGCCCACCGCCTCGACCAGCCGCGGGATGTCGCGCTCGACCAGCTGGTGCTGGAGGGCGAGGGTCGCGGTGGCGACGACGACCCGGCTCTTGTTGAGGAGGCTCGGCACCAGGTAGGCGAGCGACTTGCCGGTGCCGGTCCCGGCCTGGACGAGCAGGTGGCGGCCGTCGTCGAACGCCGCAGCGACGGCCTCGGCCATCTCGACCTGTCCCTCGCGGTGCTGGCCGCCGAGCGCCGCGACCGCGGCGCCGAGCACCTCGCGGACGGACTCAGTCGGCTCGGACACTCAGATGACCGCTCCGGAGTCCTCCGGGTCCGCGCGACCCGCTTGACCTTCTCCGCGCGCGACATCGGCCACCGCTCCTGCAGGTAGGTGAGGATCGGGGTCGCGGTGAACACCGAGGAGTAGGTACCGACGACGAGGCCGACCAGCAGCGCGATCGCGAAGTCCTGCAGCGAGTCGCCGCCGAGGATGGCCAGCGCCGCGAGGATGAACATGGCGCCGAGACCCGTGTTGACGGTGCGCGGCATGGTCTCCACGCAGGCCTTGTTGGAGATCTCGAGGAACGACTTGTCGGCGCTGCCCCGCCAGCGCTCACGGATCCGGTCGAAGACCACCACGGTGTCGTTGACCGAGAGGCCGATGATGGTCAGCGCGGCCGCGAGGAACACGCCGTCGATCGGCTTGCCGAGCCACGCGAACAGGCCGACCACGAGCACCACGTCGTGGAACATCGCCAGCACGGCCGCGACGCCGAAGGTCCACTTGAACCGGATCGCCAGGTAGATCATCTGCGCCAGCAGCGCGATGCCGAACGCGAGCAGCGCCTTGTCGCGCAGCTCGCTGCCGAGCGAGGCGCCGATCCGCTGGTCGTCCTCCTGGGTGACCTCGCCGCCGATCTCGGTGAGGGCCGCCTGGATCCGGTCCTCCTCCTCGTTGCTGATGTCACCGGTGCGGATCGTGAAGTCGGCGGTGTCGGCACCCTGCACGACGGCCTCCGGGAAGCCCGCCTCCGCGACCGCCTCCCGTACCTCGTCGACGGTCACGTCGCGCTCGGTGGAGTAGTCGAGGGTCCGGCCGCCGGTGAACTCGATCCCGAGGTTCAGCCCCGGTCCGACGATGCCGGCGACGGCCGCCGCGAGCGCCACCAGCGAGCCCGCCAGCCACATCTTGCGGCGGGACATCAGGTCGGGGTTCTTGCGGTCCAGCCAGCGCGCGGACCCTGCCGACGTAGCCCAGGCCGGTGAACCGCGGGTGCCGGGCGACCCACGGGATGGAGACGCCGACCTGCGGTGAGCAGCCGGGCGATCACCAGCGCCGAGATCATCGAGGCGATGACACCGATCGACAGCGTGACACCGAAGCCCTTCACCGGCCCGGACGCCAGCACGAACAGCAGCCCCGCGGCGAGCAGCGTGGTCACGTTGGAGTCGATGATGGCGCGTCCACGCCTTGTTGAAGCCCGTTGGTCAGGGCCGCCGACAGACCGGCCTTCGGTGCGTCGACGTACTCCTCCCGCGCTCGTTCGAAGACGAGCACGTTGGCGTCGATCGCGAGTCCGATGGCGAGCACGAAGCCGGCGAGGCCGGGCAGCGTGAGCGTCGCGCCGAGGGCGAGCAGCATGGCGTAGGCGATGAGGGCGTACGACGCGAGCGCGATCGTCGCGAGGAAGCCGACGAACCGGTAGACGATCGTGATGAACAGCCCGGTCAGGATCAGGCCGATGAGGCCGGCCTCGAACGAGTCCTCGATGGCCTGGTCACCGAGCGTCGGGCCGACCAGGCGGTCGGAGATCGACTCGAGCGGCAGCGGCAGCGCGCCGCCCTCGATCAGGGCCGCGAGCTCCTTCGCCTCGTCGGGGGTGAAGTCAGCCGGAGATCTCGGTGGTGTTGCGGATGTTGCTGCCGCAGGGAACGACTGACGCCGGGTGAGGAGATGACCTCGCCGTCGAGCACGATGGCGATCCGGTTCTTGGCGCCCTGCGCGCAGGCCGCCTCCGCCGAGAGCTCGCCGAAGGCGTCCGACCCCTCGGCGCTGAAGTCGACGTTGACGACCCAGTCGACGCACCTGGTCCTGCAGCGGCCGCTTCGGCGCCGGTGATCTCGTCACCCTGGAGCGCCGCCGGGCCCATCTCGATCACGTCGCCCTGGTCGGTCGGCAGCACCAGGTTGTCCGGGTTCTCGAGGCTTGGTCTGCTCGTCCGGCACGGTGCGCAGCACCGGGTGCACGGTCAGCTGCGCGGTCTGGCCGATCTGCTCCCGCGCCTCCTCGGCCTCGTCCTCGTCGGTGATGCCGGGCAGCTCGACCAGGATCCGGTTCTCGCCCTGTCGCACCAGGGTCGACTCGGCGACGCCGAGCGCGTCGACGCGACCGCGCAGCACCTCGAGCGTCCGGTCGACGTTCTCGGCCGTGGCCGGCGTGTCCTCGGTGTCCTGCGCCTCGAAGATGAACTGTGCGCCACCGCGCAGGTCCAGCCCGAGCTCCGGCTCGCGATCCACGACGATCCAGGCGCAGCCGGCCAGCAGGCCGACCACGAGGAGGAGACGGAACCAGGCGCCGCGAGACATGGGGCGCATCCTCCCCCACCGGCCACGCACCTCCCAAACCGGGACGGCCCGGGAAGCTGACCCGGCGACTGGGTAACGGACCCTGGTGTCGCTCCCGGGTCGTTGTGACGACCCGGGAGCGCATCCGGGTCCGTTACCCGACGATTCGGAGGGCCGACCTACCGCGAGCCGAGGTCGAGCAGGCCGAGCTCGGAGTCGGCGATCCGGGTGAGCCGCTCGTCGCCCTCGGCGAAGAGGGTGGGTACGTCGAGGTCCTCGATCAGGTCGCCGCTCAGCATCCGCGAGGTGGTGCTGACCACGACCCGGCCCAGCTCGTTGACCAGGACCAGCTGCCGTCCCGACGCGCGCATCAGCGACAGGAACCGCTCCTCGACCGCGAGGATGCGTACGTCGACGCCCGCCACGCCGGCGAAGGTGCCGTCGCTGCGCCGGACGGCTTCGGTGAAGGTGAGCGTGTAGTCGTCGGTGCAGAGGTAGTCGACGTAGGGGCCGGTCACCACGCCGCGCGGACCGGCCCCGTCGCGGGGCCCGGCGTACCACGGCATGAAGGTGTAGTCGAAGAAGTGGGCGCCGCTGGGGTCGGTGTCGGAGACCAGCCGCTGGATCGCGCCGGCGTCCCACGCGAACCACTCGAGCCACCACTGGGCGTCCCCGAGCAGGCCGGGGGCAGCGACGAAGCCGCCGCCGTGGACGATCTCCTCGCGCTCGCCGAGGATCACGGCGACCAGCGGCTCGATCTCGATCAGGTCGGCCCGTCGCGGAGTTGCGGTGGTGGCCAGGGCGGCCTCGGTCGCGGTCGCGATCGTGTGGACCGCGCCGCGGGTCTGCTCGATGAACTCCTCGAGCTCGGAGAGCACGTCACCCATCCGGCGGGCCCTCCAGCTGCTGGAGCCGCAGCTCGACGAGGTGGGCGGTCCACTGGGCGACCCGGTCCTCGGTCAGCGCCCGGGCCTTCTCGCCGTCGCGGCCCGCGATCGCCTCGACCACGTCGCCGGCCAGGCCGGCGGTGTGGAGGTGCACCTCTTCGTGGCCGGCGCCCAACCACAGCAGCGGTCCGATCTCCGACTGCATCCCCACCTCGTCCCGGAACAGCAGCGGCGACTGTGCCACGGCCGCGATCTCGATCTGGAGGTGACTCTCCGCGCGGCGCCGCTCCTCCTCGGTGGAGGCGGCCACGATCTGGGCGTGGGCCCGACGCAGCCGCTCGATCTCGACGGGCGTGGCACGGCGGGCGGCGAGTCGAGCGGCGGCACCCGAGAGCGCGGCGTACTGGTCGCCGAGGTCACGCAGCTGGGCGGTGCTCAGCTCGAGCAGCCGGTCGACGACGCGCTTGAGGGCGGTCTCGCGGGACTGCTTGACGAACGAGCCGCCGTTGCGGCCGCGCCGGGTCTGGATCAGACCGGCCGCGCGCATCGACGCGCAGCGCCTCGCGGACGGTGACGGTGGAGACTCCCAGCAGCCGGCCGAGCTCGGCCTCGCCGGGGAGCTGGTGCTCGGCCGGGATCAGCCCGAGCACGATGGCGTCGGTCAGCCGTCGCTCCACCTGCTCGGCCCGCGAGAGCGGGTCGAGCGGAGCGAACACGGCGGCGGCCGCGCCGCCGTACATCCGGATGGCCACGCGCACCATGGTGCCCGTCCGGCGCAGCAAAGTCTCCTGTTCCAGATGTCAGGCCGCACCGCACCCTCGACACCGCCGCGCCGGCTGGGGTTGGCTGGGGTCACCTGCGGCCCACGACCAGGTCCGCATCTCTCGGGAGGACATCATGAGACCTGCTGTTCGCATCCCCGCCGGGCGCCTTGCGTCCGTACGCCGTGCCGCGCTCGGCTGCGCTCGGCCTCGGCATCGCCGCCACCCTCGCGGCCACGATGGGCGGCCCGTCGCTGGCCGCCGTCAGCGGCCCACGCGCCCCCGATCCCGGTCCCAGCGACTCCGGTCGGGTCCGGGTCGTGATGGTGGACGCACCCACCGTCGCCGACCGCAACCAGGTCGTCGCGCTCGGCCTCGACATCACCGAGCACGTGACGACCAAGGGCATCGAGGTCGTCCTCTACGACGACCGGGACGCCCAGACGCTGCGTGACGCCGGCTTCACGTGGGACGTCGAGGTCCGCGACCTGGAGGAGCAGGCGCGCAAGCAGCGCAAGGCCGACCGCGCCTACGCCGCGCGTGTGGCCAGGTCGCCGCTGCCGAGCGGTCGCACCGAGTACCGCACCTATGCCGAGTACCTCTCCGACATGGCCGACCTTGCCGCGAGCTACCCCCGGCTCACCCGGCCGTTGACGCTGGCCAACCGCACCGTGCTCGGCGCAGTCGATCCACGGCCTCGAGATCACGACCGGCGCCGACAACATCCGGGACGGCAAGCCGGTGTTCCTGCTGATGGGCGCCCACCACGCCCGGGAGTGGCCCAGCTCCGAGCACACGATCGAGTTCGGCATCGACCTGATCAAGTCGTACCGGAACGGCGACGCCCGCGCCGGCAGCATCATGAAGAACTCGCGGCTGGTCATCGTTCCCGTCGTCAACGTCGACGGCTTCCAGATCTCGCGCAACGCCCCACCGCTCGGCGACTTCTCGCAGTTCGACTACGAGATGAAGCGCAAGAACTGCAGCATCTCGGAGTCGACGCCCTTCGAAGACCCCGAAGACCCCGATGACCCCGACTACAGGAGCGGCACCTGCGCCGACAACCCGGCCGGCCGGCTGCGCGGCACCGACCTCAACCGCAACTACCCCGGCTTCTGGGGTGGCGGCGGTGCTAGCACGAACTGGTCGAGCGACACGTTCCGTGGCGACGGTCCCGGCAGCGAGCCCGAGAGCGACGCGGTGCGGAAGTTCATCTCCAAGCGCGCGGTCACGATGATGATCAGCAACCACACCTACTCCAACCTGGTGCTGCGCCCGCCGGCGATCGCCTCGACCGGCAAGTCGCCCGACGAGCTGGACTACAAGCAGCTCGGCGACTCCATGGCGGAGGCCAACGCCTACACCAGCCAGGCGTCGTACCAGCTCTACGACACCTCGGGCTCGACGGAGGACTGGAGCTACTGGATCACCGGTGGCTTCGGATTCACCTTTGAGATCGGCCCCGACGGGTTCCACCCGGCGTACGAGGACGCGGTGGTCGCCGAGTACCTCGGCCTCGACCCGGCGGCCGGGGCCGGCAACGGGGGCAACCGCGAGGCGTACTACCGGGCCGCGGAGGCCGCGATGGCGCCGGCGCTGCACTCCCGGATCGCCGGCAGGGCACCCGAGGGTGCCCAGGATCGTGGTCAGCAAGACGCACATCTCGCCGACCTCGCCGGTCCTCCAGCCCGACGGCTCGACGCGCGGCCAGATCTTCTACGAGGACACCCTGGTCAACCGCTACCGCTCCGAGGGGGGCGCGTTCACGATGAGCGTGAACCCCTCGACGAGGCCGCTGGTGGTGGGGCGCTACGGCCGGGAGCCCGTGGCCGACCCGCAGGAGTCGATCGACCTGACCAACCCGGCGGGCGTGCCGGCCGAAGGCGAGTCGGAGGAGACCACCTTCGAGATCCTCGGCCAGCCGGACGTCGACAACGGCTTCGCGACGCTGTCGTTCTCGTGGCCCAACGGTGCCGACTGGGACTACTACGTCCTGGGCCCGGACGGTCAGACAGTCGGCTCGGGCGCGACGCTCGCCAACCCCGAAGTGATCCGGATCCCCGACCCCGTCGCGGGAACCTACACGGTGATCGCAGAGAACTTCGAGGACGGATCGGCCGCGGACGACTGGACCGGCGAAGTGACGTTCCAGAGCCCCGACCCCCCGCAGTACAGCGGGATCAAGGAGGCCTGGCAGCTGACCTGCCTGCGCAAGGGCGACGTGCTCAGCAGCCGCGAGGTCGTCGTGGACCGAGGTGAGCTGGTTCGCGTCGGACGGGCCTGCCGTCCCGTCAAGGACTGACCAGCGCGAGCTCGCGGCGTACGTCAGACGGCGTACGCCGCGAGCTCGCCGGCGAGGTCGGGGTTCGCACGCCCTGAGACGCGGGTGCCGTCGGCGGTGTGTTCCATCTGGTCGATCTCGCCGTGGCGGTGGAGCCGGTCGATCAGGTCGCCGCGCTCGTAGGGCAGCAGCGCCTCGAACTTCACGACCGGCCGCGGCAGCTCCGCCTCGACCAGGGCGAGCACGTCGGCGATGCCCTCGCCGGTCTTCGCGCTGACCACGACGCTGTGGGGCTCGCGGGCCTGGAGGCGGGCGAGCACCATCGGGTCGGCCTGGTCGGCCTTGTTGATGACGACCAGCTCGGGGACGCGGTCGGCCTTGATCTCGGCGAAGACCTCGCGGACCGCCGCGATCTGGCCCTCCGGGTCGGCGTGGGAGCCGTCGACGACGTGGAGGACCAGGTCGGAGTCGGCGACCTCCTCGAGGGTGCTCCGGAAGGCCTCGACGAGCTGGTGGGGCAGGTGGCGCACGAAGCCGACGGTGTCGCTCATGGTGTAGACGCGGCCGTCGGTGGTCGTCGTACGACGGGTCGTCGGGTCGAGCGTCGCGAACAGCGAGTCCTCGACCAGCACCCCGGCGTCGGTGAGCCGGTTGAGCAGGCTCGACTTGCCGGCGTTGGTGTAGCCGGCGATCGAGACGCTCGGGATGTGGTGGCGCCGCCGCTCCTGGCGCATGGTCTCGCGGGTGCCCTTCATGTCCGCGAGCTGACGGCGCAGCTTGGCGATCTTGGTGTTGATGCGGCGCCGGTCGGTCTCGATCTTGGTCTCACCCGGACCGCGGCCACCGATGCCGCCGCCGTCGGCGCCGACCCGGCCGCCGGCCTGTCGGGACAGCTGGCCGCCCCAGCCGCGCAGCCGCTGCTTCATGTAGTTGAGCTGGGCGAGCTCGACCTGCGCCTGGCCCTCCCGGCTCTTGGCGTGCTGGGCGAAGATGTCGAGGATCAGCGCGGTGCGGTCGACGACCTTGACCTTGAGCTGGTCCTCCAGGTTGCGCAGCTGGCTCGGCGCGAGCTCGCCGTCGCAGATCACGGTGTCGGCGCCGGTGGCCTGCACGATCTCGCGGATGCCGTCGACCTTGCCGCGCCCGACGTACGTCGCCGGGTCGGGCTTGCCGCGCCGCTGGAACACGTTGTCGAGGACCTCGGAGCCGGCGGTCTCGGCGAGCAGCGCGAGCTCGGCCATGGAGTTCTCGGCGTCCTCGGGGGTCCCCTCGGTCCACACGCCCACGAGGACCACGCGCTCGAGGCGGAGCTGGCGGTACTCGACCTCGGTGATGTCCTCGAGCTCGGTGCGCAGCCCAGCGACCCGGCGGAGCTGGTGGCGCTCGGCCAGGTCCTGCTCGCCAGTGGTGGGGTCGACGGGGTCGGTCTCGTCGGCGTAGCCGGACTCGAACTCGTTGTCGTCCCAGTCGTCGGTCGCCTCGAGCGCTTCGTCGAGGTTGAAGTCAGGTGCGTTCGTCATACGGCCTCAAGGGTAGGTCGCCTGCCCTCACGGCGCGAATGGATTCATGATGGGTGCCGTGATCACCGCCCACGTCGCCGAACAGCTCGACTACCTGCTGCGCGCCTCCGGGCGGCCGTGGGAGCCGGCGCCGGGCGACCGGTTCGTGATCCCGGGCCGCGACATCGACCAGGTCTTCGTGGTCGCCGAGATGACGATCGAGGTGGAGGAGCTGCCGTCGGGCCGGCTGGTGAAGTTCAACGGCACCACCGAGTGGGCGCTCGACTCGATCCCCGCCGCCGACGTGCTGTGGCTGCCGTGGGAGCACCAGCTGCGGGCCCTGCTCGGCGACCGGTTCCTGTCACTGGCGTCGCACCGCCGACGGCTTCACGGTCACCCTCACCGACGGGTCGGCGTACGTCGCGGAGGACGCCGAGTCGGCGTACGCCGCGGCGGTGCTGGGCTGAGTCTGTTGGGTAACTGCCTCTTACCAGCGCTCCCGGGTCGTTACAACGCGCCGGGAGGTGCCGCTCCCACCCCCTTACAGCAGGGCGGGAGCGCTACTTGGATCCAGTTACCCCGAGCATGCGCACCCCGGCTGCGAGGGTAACTGCGATCTTAGTGATGCTGGTGCGCCCACATGCGGGCGCGGAAGCATCAGTTGCGTCGCGTTACCCAGCACACGCCCGCGGCCTACTTCGGGGGCATCCGGATGCCGCCGTCGACGCGGATCGTCTCGGCGTTCATGTAGGAGTTGGTGACGCAGGCGAGCACCATCGCGGCGAGCTCGTCGGCGGTGCCGAGCCGCTTCGGGTGGAGCACCGACTGGCCGAGCTGTTCCTTGAAGGCGGCCGGGTCGGGGGCGAAGTCGTAGATCGGGGTCTCGATCAGGCCGGGGGCGACGGTGTTGAGGCGGATCGCGGAGGCGGCGAGGTCGCGGGCCACCGGCAGGGTGAGGCCGACCAGGCCGCCCTTCGACGCGGCGTACGCCGCCTGCCCGATCTGGCCGTCGAACGCGGCGACCGACGCGATGTTGACGATCGCGCCGCGGTCGCCGGACTCGGTGGGGTCGAGCTTCGACATCTCGGTCGCGGCGAGCCGGATCGCGTCGAAGGAGCCGATCAGGTTGATCGCGACGACCTTCTTGAACGCGCCGAGGTCGTGGGCCGAGTCGAACTCGCCGTCCTTGCCGATGGTGCGTTGCGCCCAGCCGATACCGGCGGAGTTGACGAGCACCCGGAGCGGCCCGAGCTCGGACGCGCGGCGTACGGCGGCCTCGAGCTGCGCCGTGTCGGTGACGTCGACGGAGACGAAGGCGCCGCCGATCTCCGCGGCGAGCGCCTCACCCTTGTCGGCCTGGAGGTCGGCGACCACGACGGTCGCGCCGGCGGCGGCGAGCTGGCGGGCGACGGCCGCGCCGATGCCCGAGGCGGCGCCGGTGACGAGGGCGGAGGCTCCGGTGATGTCCATACCCGGAATCTAGCGACGTCTAGAGGTCGGTGGTCCCCCGGGCCACGACCACCGCGGGTCCGTCGAGGAGCACCCGGTCGTCCTCGGTCCAGGTGACCTCGAGCGTGCCGCCGGGCACGTCGACGCGATAGGTCGCCGGCCGGGCGGCGCCGTCGGCGACCGCAGCCGCCACCATCACGGCGCAGGCGCCGGTGCCGCACGAGCGGGTCTCCCCCGAGCCGCGCTCGTGGACCCGCATCGCGACGTGCCGCTCGCCGCGGCGTACGACGAACTCGACGTTGACGCCGTCGGGATAGACGGCCTCGTCGTGGTCGGGCGGAACGAGCAGGGCGCCGGCGTCGGCCAGGTCGTCGACGAACGCGACGGCGTGGGGGTTGCCCATGTCGACGTGGACGGCCGGCCACGACCGGTCGCCCACGCTGACCTTGGTCTCGCCGAGCACGCGCGGGCTCCCGAGGTCGGCAGCGAAGCCGAGCTCGCTCTCGGTGAGCGTCTTGACGCCGTCGCGGGTGGCGATCTCGAGAGGGAAGGTCGCGCCCTCCTCGTCGCGGAGGTGGAGGGCGAAGAGCCGGATCCCGTTGCCGCACATCTCGCTGGCCGAGCCGTCGGAGTTCCAGTAGTCCATGAACCACCGGCCCTCGTCGTCGCGCACCGCCCGGATCACGCCGTCGCCGCCGATGCCCGCGCGGCGGTCGCAGAGGGCGCGGGCCCGTTCCGGCGTCAGGTCGACGTCGGCCGGCACGATCACGAAGTCGTTCTCCGTGCCGTGGCCCTTCCAGAACGGGTAGGTCACGTTCCTAGTCTGCCAGCGCCCCCAGGACCTCGTAGCGGGCGCAGGCGAACGCCTTGTTCTGCGCCAGCTCGACCAGTCGCAGGTCCCAGCGGCGCGGGAACAGCGGCCGACCGGCACCCAGCGTCACCGGGGCGATCGAGACCAGGACCTCGTCGAGCAGGCCGGCCTCCGCGAACTGCCCGGCGAGGTCGCCACCGCCGACCACCCACAGGTCCTTGCCGTCCGCCGCGGCGACCATCTCGGCGTGGACGTCGGCGACATCGCCCTGGACGAAGGTCACGCCGTCGTTGGGCGGGAGGTCGCGGTGGGTGAAGACCCACATCGGCAGCGTGTAGGACCACTCCCCCTTCTCGTGGTCGAGGATCCACTCGTACGTCGTCGCGCCCATGCAGCCGGCCCCGAGGGTGGCCCGGAACTCGTCGTAGTTGAAGGGGCCGTCCTTGTCCTGGTCCTGCTTGAACAGCCAGGCCAGCGAGTCGTGCTCGTCGGCGATGAAGCCGTCGAGGGTGGTGGCGGTGTAGTAGACGGTGCGGGTCATGCTGTCTCCTCCTGGCCGTTGCGCTGACGCAGCCACGTGATCGGGTCGCCGTCGTCGACGGTGAGGCCGTGCTCGCGCAGCATGGTGCGGGCGAACTGTCGTCGGGCGGCCCCGAAGCTGAGCACGTGGGCGAGGATGCTGCCGAGCACGAAGCTCTCCGGCGGGTCGCACAGCGCGTCGATGATCCGGTCGTCCCACGCGTCGCGGCGCTCGACGTCCCGCACCATCGACAACCACCGCCCGGCGACGGCGTCGTGGCGGTCGAGCAGCCCGCCGGGGTCGTCGGGCCCGGGGTCGGGGAAGTCCTCCCCCTCGATGGCCGCCAGCCAGACCTCCTTGGTGAAGACCTGGTGGGTCAGCACGGCCGCCACCGACTCGTCGGGCCCGTCGAAGCAGAGGACCTGCTGGCCGGGACGGATCGTCGAGCGGTAGCTGTCGTCGGGCAGCTGCTTGGCGAGGTCGAGCAGGGCGCGGGTGTCGTCGAGGTCGTGGTGGATCAGCTGGTCGATCGGTTGGCTCATGGTGCGCTCCCCGGTGTGGACCCACAGCGACGTGGGTGGGTGGAAGTGGATGCCGTTGGGTGCCGGCAACCAGGTGCTGGCGCCGCCCGCGGCGTCGCTCGGCAGGTGCCCGTAGGCGCGGGCGAAGGCGCGGCTGAACCCCTCGACCGACTCGTAGCCGGCCGCGAACGCCGCGTCGGTGACCGAGCTCCCGTGCCGCAGCTGCCACGCCGCCCGCTCGAGCATCACCCGGCGCCGCATCGCGACCGGGGGCTCCCCGGCCTCACGGCTCAGCCGCCGCGCGAAGTGGTACGGCGAGGAGAACGCCCCGCCGGCCATCTCGGTGAGCGAGCGGTGCTCGTCGTCGAGCACGGCGTCGAGCAGCTCGCGCAACCGGTCTCGTCCGGACGTCTCGGCCATGCCCCCATCCTGCTCTCGTCAGCGGGCGTCGCGCCCGACCGATCTTGCGGCCTTCTCGGCCAGCTCCGGGTCGTCGTGGCGCAGCCAGGTGATGCGCGGGTCCTTCCGGAACCACGAGTCCTGCCTCCGCGCGAACCGGCGGGTCGCGGCCGCGGTCTGCGTGATCGCCTCCTCCAGCGAGAGCTCGCCGGCGAGGTGCGCAGTCGCCTGCCGGTAGCCGATCGCGGTGGCGGCGGTCGGTCCGAGCGGTCCGAGCCGCTCGACCTCCTCGACCAGCCCGTCGGCGTACATCTGGCGGACGCGGGCCTCGATCCGCTCGTCGAGGGTCGGCCGGTCGATGTCGACGCCGATCTGCACCGACCCGGCATCGACGTACTCCATCGTCGGCAGGGACGCCGAGAACGGCCGGCCGGTCAGCTCGATGACCTCCAGCGCCCGGACGATCCGGCGCCCGTTCTCGACCAGGATCCTCGCCGCGGCCTCCGGATCGAGCTCGCGCAACTGCGCGTGGAGGGCGGCCGGGCCCACCGACGCCAGCTCCGCTTCGAGACGGGAGCGGATCGCGGGGTCGGTGCCGGGGAACTCGAAGCGGTCGAGGACCGCCCGCACGTAGAGCGCCGATCCGCCGACCAGCACCGGGACGACGCCGCGCTCGCGCAGCGTCGCGATCACCGCGCGGGCCTCGGCCTGGAACTCGGCGACCGACAGCGGCTCGGTGACGTCGTGGGTGTCGATCAGGTGGTGGCTGATCCCGCGCCGCTGGTCGACCGGCAGCTTCGCCGTACCGATGTCCATGCCGCGGTAGACCTGCATGGCATCGGTGTTGACGACCTCGCCGTTCAGCCGCTCGGCGAGGTCGAGCGAGAGTGCGGTCTTGCCCGATGCGGTCGCCCCCACCACGGCAACGATCGGGACCGCGGGGCTGACTGGCACGGGGCTAGTCTCGGGGGCATGGGATTCCTCGACAAGATGAAGTCGAAGGCCAAGACGGCCGTCGACCAGCACGGCGACAAGATCGCCCAG
Organism: uncultured Actinomycetota bacterium; assembly: GCA_963804845.1. Taxonomy (GTDB): domain Bacteria; phylum Actinomycetota; class Actinomycetes; order Propionibacteriales; family Nocardioidaceae; genus Nocardioides. The sequence continues at coordinate 32,845 of CAWDSA010000003.1, forward strand.
GGCATCGACAAGGCGGCCGCCACCGCGGACAAGAAGACCAAGGGCAAGTACTCCCAGCACATCGGCACCGGCAGCGCCAAGGCCAAGGAGGCGCTCGACAAGCTGGACGGCAAGAAGGACGGCGACCTGAAGTGACCGCGCCGGTGCCCGAGGAGAACGACGAGGCGCTGGACCTCACCGAACCGCCGGCCGACGAGCACGCGAGCGAGCTTCCTGGGGAGGCGGACGCCGCGCCCGACGAACGTGCCGAGCAGCAGGAGAACGCCGGTTCGTCCCTCGACCAGCCATCGGCCGGCTGAGGCACCCGTGACCGAGACCTTCGCCGTCGTCCCCGCCTCCTACGTCTTCCTGCTGAGGGACGGCGCGGCCGGGCGCGAGGTGCTGCTCCAGCTGCGTCAGAACACCGGCTACATGGACGACCACTGGGCGGCCGCTGCGGCCGGCCACGTCGAGCGCGGCGAGACGGCGTACGACGCCGCCCACCGCGAGGCCCTGGAGGAGCTGGGGATCACCGAGGTCGGACTCCGCTTCGAGTTCACCATGCAGCGGACCCAGCACGACCAGCCGATCGACGAGCGGGTCGACTTCTTCTTCACCGCTACCACCTGGACGGGTGAGCCGCGGATCGTCGAGCCCGGGAAGTGTGCTGATCTGCGCTGGTTCTCCTGCGACGGCCTGCCCGACCCGGTGGTCCCGCACGAGGCGCTGGCGTTGTCATCCCTGGGTAAGGGCGACCCCTACCTGACGTTCGGTTTCACCCCCGAGAGGAGCACCCGATGAGCGACGAGAAGCTGGGCGAGAAGCCGGAAGCCGAGATCGAGCCGCCCGAGCCCAACCCCGGCGGCGCCGACGCGATCAACACGGACACACCCTTCGCCGGCGACGAGCCGGCGATCCTCGTTCGCGACCTCGACCCCAAGCTCAACCCGGAGGCCGAGGACCACGTGCCCGACGAGATCTTCGAGTCCGAGGACAAGCAGCAGGAGGGCGAGGGCGACGGCGCCAGCGACCCGGAGAAGGAGCCCCCGGTATGAGCGGCGAACCGCGCGACATCCGCGACTCCCACCACGACGCCTCCGGCGAGATGGGCGTCAGCAGCGAGCGGGAGGGCCACACCGGCCCGGGGCAGACCGGCACCGACGGTGTGCGCGACGTGACCGAGGACCGGCCCGACTCCGACGAGGCCCCGCCCGAGCAGCGGCCGGGCAACGAGGAGGAGAACCCGGAGGGCATCGAGCCCAAGGCCGGCTACTCGAAGGCGGACCCCCGCTCCGACAGCTGAGTCAGCGCAGCCGCTCGACGTCGAGCGGGGTCTCGACCGCGGCGCCGTCGGGTCCGCGCTCCACGAAGTAGGCGCCGGCATCGTCGACCTCGGCGTACGCCGCGACGAGCTCGGTGTCCCGGTAGAGCACCCCCACGCCGTCATCGGTCGCATAGCCCGCGGGAAGAGTGCCGTCGGCGACCAGCCGGTGGTAGAGCGGCCGCCGCTGCTCCTCGGAGTCGTAGTGGACGCCGTTCGAGAACGGCACCAGGGCCAGGCCGTTGTCGACGGCACGCAGGTCGGGCCCGAAGGAGTCGGTGGTGCCGCCGACGTGCCAGCAGATCGACCCGGCCGAGACCCCGGTGAGGACGACGCCCGCCTGCCACGCCTCGCGCATCGCGTCACCGACGCCGTGGATCTCCCACATCGCCAGCAGCCCGGCGACGCTGCCGCCGAAGACCCAGATCACGTCCTGCGCGAGAAGATGGGCGGTGATGTCCTCGACGTTGGGCATCATGAACAGCTGCAGGTGGCTCCCGTCGAAGCCGCTGTCGTGAGCGAGGTCGTAGAAGTCTCGGATCGCCTGCGGGTTGTCGCCCGATGCGGTGCCGACGTAGCAGACCCGCGGCGCCCGCCCGCTCACCCCGGAGAGCTCCACCGCACGGTAGGTCAGCGGACTGGCCGCCCAGCGCGAGCGTGACCCCGGGACCACTCCTCCCGAGGTCGCCAGGATGGTGGGCGCATCAGCCGGCATGACTCGACCTTAGACCCGGTGCCGCCGATCGGCGTCAGCCACAGGCAGGGGCGTCGGGCAGGGGGGCCGGTACGCCGACGGCGGGCATGCCGAGACCGACCGAGGCCGGGGTCGGGTCGGCGGTGCGGGCCTCCCACGCGTCGCCGGAGCGGGTACGCCGGACGGCGAGGACCGGGCCGTCGGCGACCAGGTGGTGCGGTGCGGCGTACGTGATCTCGACGGTGACCATGTCGCCGGGCCTGATCTCGACGGGATCGATCGCCGCGAAGTCCGGGGTGAAGTGGACCAGCCGGTTGTCGGGGCCGCGGCCGGAGAGCCGGTGGGTGGCGGCGTCCTTGCGGCCTCCGCCTTCGGCGACCATGAGCTCGACGGTGCGTCCGACGAGCCGCTGGTTCTCCTCCCAGGCGACGTCGTTGACCAGCACGCTCAACCGGTCGTAGCGGGCCTGGACGACGTCGCGCGGCACCTGCTCGGTCATGGTCGCCGCGGGCGTGCCGGGTCGCGGTGAGTAGATGAAGGTGAAGGCGCCGGCGAACCGCGCGCGGCGTACGACGTCCATCGTCGCCTCGAAGTCCTCCTCGGTCTCGCCGGGGAAGCCGACGATGATGTCGGTGGTGATGGCGGCGTCGGGCATCGCGGCACGGACCCGATCGATGATGCCGAGGTACTTCGACTGCCGGTAGGAGCGGCGCATCGCCTTCAGCATCCGGTCGGAGCCGGACTGCAGCGGCATGTGGAGCTGGGGCATCACGTTGGGGGTCTCGGCCATGGCGTCGATGACGTCGTCGGTGAACTCCGCCGGGTGGGGCGAGGTGAACCGCACCCGCTCGAGCCCCTCGATCTCGCCGCACGCGCGCAGCAGCTTCGAGAACGCCTGCCGGTCGCCGAACTCCACGCCGTAGGCGTTGACGTTCTGGCCCAGGAGCGTCACCTCGCTGACGCCGTCGGCGACCAGCGCCCGCACCTCGGCCAGCACGTCGCCCGGACGGCGGTCCTTCTCCTTGCCCCGCAGCGCCGGGACGATGCAGAACGTGCAGGTGTTGTTGCACCCCACCGAGATCGAGACCCACGCGGCGTACGCCGACTCGCGCTTGGTGGGCAGCGTCGACGGGAACACCTCGAGCGACTCGAGGATCTCGACCTGAGCCTCCTCCTGCGACCGCGCGCGGTCGAGCAGGGCGGGCAGCGAGCCGATGTTGTGGGTGCCGAAGACGACGTCGACCCACGGTGCCTTCTCGACGATCGTCGAGCGGTCCTTCTGCGCCAGGCAGCCGCCCACGGCGATCTGCATGCCGGGCGTCTTCGCCTTCACCGGCGCGAGGTGGCCGAGGTTGCCGTAGAGCCGGTTGTCGGCGTTCTCCCGCACCGCGCAGGTGTTGAACACGACCACGTCCGCTTGCTCGTCCGCGGGTGCGGCGGCGTACCCCGCGTCCTCCAGCAACCCGGTCAGCCGCTCGGAGTCGTGGACGTTCATCTGGCACCCGTAGGTGACGACTTCGTACGTGCGCGCGCTCATGACCGGTCAAGGGTACGGCGCTCGGCCGCGCATCACAGAACCGTCACCATCTGCGGCCGCGGGCCGACGCGCATGGCCCGAAAGGGTGAGTTCCGGCTAGGTTCGCCCTCATGACCGTCGAGGAGGGGTCGCCCGTCGGCCGGCCCGCTCAACCACAGGGCGAACCGCTGGTGGTGCTCGACGGCGTCAACAAGTGGTTCGGTGACCTGCACGTCCTGAAGGACATCAACGAGACGATCCACCGCGGCGAGGTCGTGGTGGTGATCGGGCCGTCCGGCTCGGGCAAGTCGACGCTGTGCCGGGCGATCAACCGGCTCGAGGTCATCCAGGAGGGGACGATCACCCTCGACGGCAAGGCGCTGCCGGAGGAGGGCAAGGAGCTCGCCCAGCTGCGGGCCGAGGTCGGGATGGTGTTCCAGAGCTTCAACCTTTTCGCCCACAAGACGATCCTCGAGAACGTCACGCTCGGCCCGATCAAGGTCCGCGGCCAGAAGAAGGACGAGGCCGAGAAGCAGGCCCGGGAGCTGCTCGACCGGGTGGGGGTCGGCCACCAGGCCGCGAAGTACCCCGCCCAGCTCTCCGGTGGCCAGCAGCAGCGGGTCGCGATCGCTCGCGCACTCGCGATGAACCCCAAGGTGATGCTCTTCGACGAGCCGACCTCGGCGTTGGACCCGGAGATGATCAAGGAGGTCCTCGACGTCATGGTCGACCTCGCCCAGCAGGGCATGACCATGGTCGTGGTGACGCACGAGATGGGCTTCGCCCGTACCGCCGGCGACCGGGTGCTCTTCATGGACGACGGCGCTGTCATCGAGGAGAGCACCCCCGAGGAGTTCTTCACCAACCCACGGAGCGACCGGGCCAAGGACTTCCTCAGCAAGATCCTCACGCACTGACCGCACCATCCATCCACATCGGGGCCGGCCATCGGGGCCGGCGAGAAGGAGAAAGCGAATGCGATTCACGAGGACCAAGGCGGTCGTCGCCGGGCTGGGCCTGGCGCTCAGCCTCGCGGCCTGCGGCGGCGACGACGAAGGCGACGGTGGCGAGGTCACGGTCGAGGAGAACCCGGAGTTCGAGTCCGGTACGACGATGGCCGAGCTCTCCGACGCCGGCGAGATGACCGATCGGCACCAAGTTCGACCAGCCGGGCTTCGGCCTGCTTGGTCTGGACGACGTCCCCGCAGGTTTCGACGTCGAGGTCGCCAAGATCATCGCCGGCGCGATGGGCATCTCCGAGGACAACATCGAGTGGACCGAGACCCCGTCCGAGATTCGTGAGCAGGTGATCGAGGACGGCGAGGTCGACATGGTCGTGGCGACGTACACCATCAACGAGGAACGCGCCCAGCGGATCACCTTCGCCGGCCCCTACTACGTCGCCGGGCAGATGCTGATGGTGAAGTCGGACAACGACACCATCGAGACCCCCGAGGACATCGCCGAGAACCCGGACATGAAGGTCTGCTCGGCACGAGGGTCGACCCCGGCCGTCAACATCGAGGAGTACCTCGCAGACCCCGACCAGCTCGTGCTGTTCACCCTCTACGACGACTGTGTCGAGGCGTTGAGCAACGGCCAGGTCGACATCGTCACCACCGACAACGTGATCCTGGCCGGCTTCGTCGGCGAGTCCGACGGCGAGTTCAAGCTGGTGGGTGAGCAGTTCACCGAGGAGCCGTACGGCATCGGCATCACCAAGGGCGACGTCGAGTTCTGCGAGTTCATCAACGACACGCTCGCCGAGAACGAGGACGCCTACCTCGCGGCCTGGGAGGAGACCGCCGGCAAGGTGGAGGGCACCGAGACGCCCGAGCTCCCCGAGCCGGCCGAGTGCGTCTGACCTGAGCTGATCACCGGTCGCGGTGCCGCACCACGCGGCACCGCGACCTCCTGACCTGAGAGGGGCGCGGTGGAGGCCGTCACCGACAACCTGGACCTGTACTGGTCCGGGTTCCTGCGCTCCCTGGGCATCTGCCTGTGGGGGATGGTGGGCTCCCTGGCTCTGGGAACGGTGATCGCGGCATGCCGGGTCTCTCCCGTGCCGGCGCTGCAGGGGTTCGGCACGGCGTGGGTGACGATGATCCGCAATTGCCCGCTCACCATCGTGTTGTTCTTCATGGCGTTCGGGATCCCCGAGCTCGGCATCAACCAGCCCGTACTACATGGTTCGGCGTGGGCGGCCTGATCATCTACACCTCTGCCTTCGTCTGCGAGGCGATCCGGTCCGGCATCAACTCGGTCGACGCCGGGCAGGCGGAGGCCGCGCGAGCGATCGGGCTCACTTTCACGCAGTCCCTGAGCACCATCGTGCTGCCCCAGGCAGTCCGTTCGACAGTCCCACCGCTGGGCAGCGTCATCATCGCGATGTTCAAGAATTCCGCGGTCGTGGGCGCCTTCGGCGTGGGGCGGGACCTGTTCAGCCTGGGCGGGAACCTGACCAGCGCGCAGGGTTACCCGTACATCCCGGTCCTGACCGGGGTGGCGATCGGCTACCTGGTCATCACCCTCAGCGCGGGCTTCCTGCTGGGCGTCCTCGAGCGCAGGGTGGCGATCGTGCGATGAGCGCCTCAGTCCTGTACGACGCGCCCGGGCCACGCGCCCGCCGGCGTTCCCGGATCGGCAACCGTCGTTGCCTCCCTCGCCCTGCTCGCCCTGGGTTACCTCGCCGTACGCCGGCTGGCCGACCAGGGCCAGTTCGACTGGGACCTGTGGGGACCCTGGCTGGACCCGTCCTTCGAGGAGTTCCCACTCGTCTGGGGGCTCGTCGGGGAGGGAGCCGTCGCCACCCTCAAGGCGGCTGCCCTGGCCATCACGTTCTCACTCGTCGTCGGCGTGGCACTGGGCATGACGCGGATGATGCTCGGACGAGCGGCCCGGATCCCGATCGTCGGATTCATCGAGCTTTTCCGTGGACTTCCGGTGATCATCACCATCGTCTTCGTCTGGCGGGCATTCGAGGAGCTCGACGTCAACCTCGACGTGCTGCCCGGAGGCAGTGGCCTCTGGTACCTCGTCATCGGGTTGACGCTCTACAACTCCGTCATCATCGCCGAGATCCTGCGCGCGGGCGTGGCGGCGCTGCCGCGCGGGCAGCGCGAGGCGGCGCTCGCGGTTGGCATGACGCCGCGCCGGGCGATGAGCACCGTGCAGCTGCCCCAGGCCTTCCGGATCATGCTGCCCGCGCTGATCAGCCAGGTGGTGGTGATCTTGAAGGACACCTCCCTGGTGGCGCTGTTCGGCTTCTACATCGAGCTCCTCGATCGTGGAAACCAGATCCGGCAGACTCTCGGCAACCCGATCCAGACCTTCCTCATCATCGGACTGCTCTACATCGTCATCAACTACGCACTCTCCCGGCTGGCAACGTGGCTCGAACGGCGCCTCAGCCGTGACCGGGGTGGCGCGGCGGCGATCCAGGCAGTGGAGAGCGTGGTGCCGCAGACATGAGCCACCGCCCGATGGACAGACGCGGGCTGCTGCTCGCCGGCGCCGGCAGTGTCACGGTTGGCGCCCTGGCGACCTTCGAGCCGGCCGCCGCCGGCCAGACCCGCACCAAGGTCTTCAAGGGGAGGTTCACCAGTCCCGACACCCCGGACTGGCACTACCTGCCGTTCCGGGTGCCGGAGGGGGTGAAGCGGATCTCGGTCCGCTACACCTACAACCCGGTCGACAGCGGCATCGGGCTCACCTTCAACGTGGTCGACATCGGCATCTTCGACCCGTCCGGCCGCGGAGTCGGCAACGAGGAGGGGTTCCGGGGCTGGTCCGGTGGGGCGCGCCGGTCGTTCCACCTCAGCCGGACCAGCGCGACGCCCGGATACATCCCGGGCCCGATCACGCCGGGCGTGTGGCGCATCGCGCTCGGCCCCTACCTGATCTCCCCGCCCGGGACGCCGTACAAGGTCGTGGTGACGCTCCACTTCGGCCGCCGCGGACGGAAGTTCGAGAGCGATCCCGCCCCGACCGAGATCGCCGGACGCGGCCAGGGCTGGTACCGCGCCGACCTCCACACCCACACGTTCCACTCCGACGGCTCGCGGACGCGCGGCCGACTCGCGAAGTCGGCGCGCGAGGCCGGGCTCGACGTGATCGGCTCGTCGGAGCACAACACCAGCTCGGCGACGCTCTCCTGGGGCCGGCATGCCCCCGACGACCTCCTCGTCGTCGCCGGCGAGGAGGTCACCACGCGTGCCGGGCACTGGTTGGCGATGGGCGTCCCGGCCGGTACCTGGATCGACTGGCGCTACCGCCCGGAGGACGAGCGGCTGCCGGAGTTCACCGACCGCGTGCGTGAGCTGGGCGGCGTCGCGATCGTCTGCCACCCCTACAACCCGGTGCCGAGCATCCGCTGGGGGTTCGGCACCGACTACGAGCACATGGACGCGTTCGAGATCTGGAACGGGCCGTGGAGCGGCGACGACCAGTCCGCGGTCGTCAACTGGGATCGGATGCTGCGCCAGGGCCGCTTCGTGCCCGCGGTCGGCAGCTCCGACTCCCACAACGACAGTCAGACCGTCGGGCTGGCGCAGTCGGTGCTCCGACTCGAGTCGCTGTCGACGGCAGCCGTCGTCGCCGCAGTTCGCGGAGGTCACGTGTGGGTCGCCGAGTCGTCAGCCGTTTCCCTCGACTTCGAGGCGACCCTCGGTGGGGCGACGGCGTCCTGCGGCGACACCCTGAACGCGGCCCCGACCGACCTGGTGACCGTGACGATGACGGCCTCCGGCGTACCGGGATGTGTGGGTCAGCTGCTCGGACCCACCGGCATCATCGCGGGCGCGCTCGCCGGCGGCGACGGCAGCCTCGAGGTCACGACGGTGCAACCGGCGTCGGCGCTCGCGTTCGTGCGAGGTGAGGTACGCCGTCCCAACGGCGAGGTCAACAGCCCGGTCGAGGACATGGCCGGATCGCGGATGGTCGCGCTGACCAACCCGGCGTTCGTCCCAGCTCATAGTCACCTTCGGGGTGACCCAGAGCCGGATCTCGCCCTCGATCACGATCTCGCCGTCCTCGCGCACGCCTCGCACTCGCACGGGCAGGTTTGGATCGTCGGAGGTCCACTGAGCGGCATCGGTCTCGGCGATGCAGGTGATGTCGGAGGTGGCCTTCGCTGTGTAGGCGACCGTCATGCCCTTCGGGATCCAGCGCTTGTCGGCCGGGATCGTGGCCTCGGCGAGCGCCCCCATCGCGGCCTCGAGCCCGTTGCACAGCGCGATGGCGTGGACGGTGCCGAGGTGGTTGTGGACCCGGCGCCGCTTCGGGATGAGGAGCTCCGCGCGGTTGGGGCGGATGTCGGTGAACCGCGGCCGGATGGTGGCGAAGTACGGCGCCTTCCGCGCGAACGCGATCGAGAACAGGCGGTCGCCCCGCGGCAGCCGGTTCATGGTGTTCCAGAGGCTCAGGACGGACGGCATGCGCCGTACATTACCCGTCAGTAACAGTTCCCTGCTGCTCGGCCACCTTGCGGTGGACCTCTGCCATGTCGAGGCCCTTGACCGCGGTGATCAGCTCCTCCAGGGCGGGCGCGGGCAGCGCGCCGGGCTGGGAGAACACCAGCACGCCCTCGCGAAACGCCATCAGCGTCGGGATGGACGTGATGTTGGCCGCCGCGGACAGGCTCTGCTGCTCCTCGGTGTTGACCGAGCCGAACACGACGTCGTCGTGCTGCTCGGACGCCGCCTCGTAGACCGGCGCGAACTGTCGGCAGGGGCCGCACCAGCTCGCCCAGAAGTCCACCAGCACGATGTCGTTGCCGGTGACGGTCGGGTCGAGGTTCTCGGCGGTGATCTCGATGGTCGCCATGGCGAGGAAACCCCAGCAGCGTGCGACCTATTCCGGTGGCGCCAGCAGCTCGACCCGGTTGCCGTGGGCGTCGAACGTGTGGCATCGCACGAACCCGGGGAACGTCATGCGCTCGCGGTGGTCGACGTCGAAGCCGAGCCTGTCGAGTCGGTCGGCAATGGCGTCGAGGGCAGCCACGTCGTCGAGCAGCAGCGCCGGGTGTGCCTTGCGGGCCGGGCGGAACGGCTCCTCGACGCCGAGGTGCAGCTCGGCCCCGCCCGGCCAGCGCAGCCACATCCCACCGCGGGCACGCAACGGGTCGGGCTTGTCGACCTCGGGCAGGCCGAGACCCTCGACGTAGAACCGCCGGGCGTCGTCCTCGCCACCGGCCGGGATCGCGAGCTGGACGTGGTGGAGCCTCATCCGGGCACCTGGGCCACCGCGAAGATCCGGCGGAACGGGAGGACGACGCCGTGGCCGCGGTCGGGGTACGCCGCCCGCAGCCGGGCCTTGAACTCCTCCTCGAAGCGGGGCCGCAGGTCGTCGGGCAGCGCCTGCAGCGTCGGCCGGGCGCCGGTGCCCGAGACCCAGGCGAAGACCGGGTCCTCGCCGGTCAGCACGTGGAGGTAGGTCGTCTCCCACACGTCCACCTCGCAGCCGGCCGCGACCAGGGCGTCGAGGTAGTCCACGGGCTGGTGGCTGGCGGGTACGGCGACGTCACGGACGTGGGCGGCGTACGGCTCCTCGGCGGCGAGCTCGTCGCGCAGCGTGTGGCTGGGCTCGTCGAAGTTGCCCGGCACCTGGAAGGCGATCCAACCGCCGGGGCGGACGCGCTCGACGAGCCGCGGCAGCAGGTCGAGGTGGTCGGGCAGCCACTGCAGCGTGGCGTTGGAGACCAGGACGTCGACGTCGTCGCCGCGCTCGACCCAGTCGCGCAGGTCGGCGACCTCGAACTCGAGGTCGGGCACGTCCCGTCGCGCGGCCTCGATCATCTCCGGGCTGCTGTCGACGCCGCGGACCCTGGCGCCCGGCCAGCGGTCGGCGAGCAGGCGGGTGAGGTTGCCCGGCCCGCAGCCGAGGTCGACCACGTCGGTCGGCGCCTCGGCCCGGACGCGCGAGACGAGCTCGACGAACGGCCGGCCCCGCTCGTCGGCGTAGGTCAGGTAGTGGTCGGCGTCCCAGGAATGCATGTCCGTACATTATCTTGATATCAAGATTCTTGACAAGCGCTACGCTGGCGGCCATGCGAGACGAGGTCGACGAGCTCACCGAGGCCTGGGCGCGCGAGCGCTCCGACCTCGACCTGGCACCGGTCGCAGTCTTCAGCCGGATCTCACGGCTGGCCCGCCACCTCGACCTCGCCCGCCGCGACGCGTTCACCCGCCACGCGATCGAGTCGTGGGAGTTCGACGTGCTGGCTGCGCTGCGTCGCGCGGGTGCGCCGTACGAGCTCTCGCCCGGTCGGCTGCTGCGCGAGACGCTGGTCACCAGCGGGACCATGACCAACCGGGTCGACCGGCTCGCCGCGCGCGGGTACGTCGATCGCTCCCCCGACCCCGCCGACCGGCGCGGCGTCATCGTGCGGCTCACCGCCGAGGGCAAGGCGGCCGTCGACGGGGCCTTCGAGGAGCTCCTCGCCGCCGAGAACGCGCTGCTGGCCGACCTCCCCGACCGCGACCGCGACCGGCTCGCCGCCCTCCTCCGCACCCTCCTCGCCCCCTTCAGCTGACCCGTCACTCGTGCAGGTTCGTGAGGGGAGCACGAGCGACGTCGCGTTGTGCAGGTTCGGAAGGGGCGCCGAGCCTTCCACTCGACTCAGTCGACGAGCTCGGCGGCCTCCAGCCACTCCAGCTCGCAGCTGCTCGCGCTCGGCCTGAAGCGCGGCGGCCAGCTTGCCCAGCTCGGCCAGCTTCTCGTAGTCGGTGAGGTGGGCTCGGCCATGTCGGCGTCCAGCTCGCGCCTGCCGCGCCGCGATCCGCGCCAGCTGCTTGTCGATCCGAGCCATCGTCTTGCGTGCCGCGCGCTCCTCCGAGCTGCCGGCTCGCGCCTTCCCCTGGCTGCCGGAGTGCCGGCTCGCCGCCTCCGGAGACTGCACGAGTGACGGCTCGGCGGGTGGGGAGCCTGCAGAAGTGACGGCTCGGCGTTCGAGGTATTCGTCGACGCCGCGGGGGAGCATGGAGATCTGGCCGTCGCCGAGGAGGGCCCAGACCGAGTCGGTGACGCGCTCGAGGAAGTAGCGGTCGTGGGACACCACGACGAGGGTGCCGGGCCAGCCGTCGAGGAAGTCCTCGAGCACGTTGAGGGTCTCGATGTCGAGGTCGTTGGTGGGCTCGTCGAGCAGCAGCACGTTCGGCTCGGTCAGCAGCAGCCGCAGCAGCTGGAAGCGGCGTCGCTCCCCTCCCGACAGGTCGCCGATCCGGGCGGTGAGCTTGTCGCCGGTGAAGCCGAACCGCTCGAGCAGCGCGGTCGTGGAGATGTCCGAGCCGTCGGCCAGCCGCGTGACCCGCTGGATCGACTCGACCGTGGGGAGCACCCGGCCCTCCGGGTCGAGGTCGTCGAGCTGCTGCGTCAGGTGCTGGAGCACGACGGTACGACCGTGCTTGACCTTGCCCATCGTCGGCCGCAGCTCACCGGACAGCAGCGCCAGCACCGACGACTTCCCGGCGCCGTTGACGCCGACGATGCCGACCCGGTCGCCGGGTCCGAGCCGCCAGGTGGCGTGCGTCAACAGCTGCCGGTCGCCGCGGACGAGGTCGACGTCCTCGACGTCGAGGACGTCCTTGCCGAGTCGCTGTGCGGCAAACCTCTGCAGCGCGAGCTGGTCGCGCGGCGGTGGCTCGTCGGCGATCAGGGTGGTGGCGGCCTCGATGCGGAACTTCGGCTTGGCGGTCCGCGCCGGCGGCCCGCGTCGCAGCCAGGCGAGCTCCTTGCGGACCAGGTTCTGCCGCCGTACCTCCGAGGCGGAGGCCTGCCGCTGCCGCTCGGCCTTGGCGAGCACGAACGCGGCGTAGCCGCCCTCGTAGGCGTCGACCACGCCGTCGTGGATCTCCCACGTCCACTGGCACACAGCGTCGAGGAACCAGCGGTCGTGGGTGACCACGACCAGGGCGGACGACCGCTTCGCGAGGTGGTCGGCGAGCCACGCGACGGCCTCGACGTCGAGGTGGTTGGTGGGCTCGTCGAGGATCACCAGCTCGTGGTGGCCGAGCAACAGCTCGGCCAGCGCGCAGCGACGACGCTCGCCACCGGAGAGGCCGACGACGGCGCGGTCGAGCTCGACCCCGGCGAGCAGCACCTCGACGATCTCGCGCATCGCGGGATCGGCCGCCCACTCGTGGTCGGCGCGGCCACCGAGCACCGCCTCGCGGACGGTGTGGGTGTCGACCAGCTCGTCGCCCTGGTGGAGGTAGCCGATCAGCAGCCCTCGCGAGCGCGACACCCGGCCGTCGTCGACCGGCTCGAGGCCGGCCATGATCTCGAGCAGCGTGGTCTTGCCGTCGCCGTTGCGACCGACGATGCCGATGCGCTGACCGGCCGCGAGGCCGAGCGATACCTCGGTCAGGAGCGGCCGGATCCCGTAGGCCTTGGACACCTTCTCGAGGTTGACGAGGTTGCTCATCTCGACATCGCCCCCGCCGTGGGTCCGCGCGCCGTCATGACCACGCCGTACGACGTGCGCAACCGGTCCGCGACGACCTCGGCCGCGGACTCGTCGGGGCAGAGGAACGACGCAGGTCGGTCCGGATCCGCTGACCAGGCCACGGAGGGCACCGGCGGCCTCGCCGGCCTCGATCAGCAGACCGAGCTCGGGCCGCAGGTCGAGGGCGGCCGGCTGCAGGTCGTTGTGGAGAGCCTGGGCGAGCAGCGCGGGGTCGTTGCTGGCCAGGGCCCGGAGCAGCGCGTCGCTGGGCGTGGGGTTGCCGGCATCCGGGCTGAGCGCGTCGAACCGGCGGTAGACCTCCGGCGTCGAGAGTCCGGCCGACGACGGGACCACCACCCACCACCACGAGCCGGGGTCGTCGACGGGCACGACCACCTCCCCGCGTCCGGAGCCGTGAGCGGTCCCGCCGACGAGCGCGAAGGGGACGTCGCTGCCCAGCTCGGCGGCGAGCTCGGCCAGCCTCTCGCGAGGGTGTTCGCAGCTCCCACAGCTGGTCGAGCGCCACCAGCGCCGCAGCCGCGTCGGCGGAGCCGCCGGCCATGCCGCCCGCCGCGGGGATCCGCTTGTGGAGGGCGACGGCGGCGCCACGTGCCGCCGAGCAGACGGGCCGCGCGCGCCACCAGGTTGGACTCGTCGAGCGGGACCTCGTCGAGGTCGACGTGGTCGGCGGCAGTCACCGTCAGCGACCAGTCCGCCGCGTGATCGACCGTGACCTCGTCGTGGAGGCTGATCGCCTGGTAGACGGTGTCGAGCGGGTGGAATCCGTCGGGGCGCACGGCGCCGACGCCGAGGTGGAGGTTGATCTTCGCGGCCGCGCTGACCCGGACACTCATGAAGCCAGACCCTCGGCGATGCGCACGAAGTCGTGGATGTCGAGCTGCTCGCCGCGGGCGAGGGGGTCGATGCCCGCGGCGACCAGGACCGCCTCGGCCGCCTCGGTCGAGCCGGCGAGGCCGCGCAGCGCGCCACGCAGACCCTTCCTGCGGTGCGCGAAGGCCGCGTCCACGACCGCGAAGACCTGCTCCCGCGACACCCGGCTGGCCGGCGGCTCGCGGCGCGTCCAGGCCACCAGGCCGGAGTCGACGTTGGGAGCCGGCCAGAAGACGTTCCGGCCGATCGAGCCGGTCCGGCGTACGTCGGCGTACCAGGCGGCCTTGACCGACGGGATGCCGTAGACCTTGGATCCTGGCGCGGCGGCCAGCCGGTCGGCGACCTCGGCCTGGACCATCACCAGCCCGCGCTCGAGCGTGGGCAGCAGCGCCAACAGGTGGAGCAGGACCGGGACCGACACGTTGTAGGGCAGATTGGCGACCAGCGCCGTCGGCGGTGGGCCGGGGATCTCGGTCACGCGCAGGGCGTCGGCATGGATGACGTCACAGCGAACGGCGTGCTCGGGAGCGAACTCGGCGAGCGTGAGCGGCAGTCGCTCCGCCAGCACCGGGTCGACCTCGACCGCGACGACCCGGGCCGCGACGTCAAGCAGCGCCAGGGTCAGCGAGCCGAGGCCCGGACCCACCTCGACGACCACGTCGGAGTCGGTGATCCGCGACTCGCGCACGATCCGGCGCACGGTGTTGGGGTCGATGACGAAGTTCTGCCCGCGCTGCTTGGTGGGACGCAGGTCGAGAGCGGCCGCCAGGGAACGCACTTCCGCCGGCCCGAGGAGTCTCGGACCGGCGGAAGACGTCATGCCATGAAGCGTAGTGACTACTGGGGCAGGCCCAGCGACTGCGAGCAGTGCGGCCAGGAGCCGTAGCCGCCGGTGGCGGCGAGGACCTTCTCGGCGATCGCGATCTGCGTCTCGCGGCTCTGCTGGTGCGGGTAGCCGGGGCCGCCGTACGCCTGCCACGTGCCGAGGCTGAACTGCAGCCCGCCGTAGTAGCCGTTGCCGGTGTTGATGGCCCAGTTGCCGCCGGACTCGCACTGCGCGAGGGCGTCCCAGACGGTGCTGCCGGAGGCGAAGTCGGTGGTCGCGACCTCTTCCTTGGTGCCGACGTCGACGATCGCGGAGACCGGGGCGTCGAGCACCTCCTGGCGCAGCACCTTGCGCGCGACGAGCTCGCCGTTGCGGTAGGTGATCCGGTAGGTGACGTCGCGCAGACCGTCCTCGCCGGAGCGGGCGACGGAGGTCTCGCCCTCGAACATCGAGCCGTCCTCCCGCTCGACGGTCGTGAAGTCGACGACCTCACGCTTGACGCGCTGGGTGACGACGCGGATGTCGGTGAAGACGACCTTGTCGCCGTCCTCGAGCTCGGCCTTGCCGCCCGGAGTGATCTGGTCGTGCTGGTCGATCTCGACGCCGAGCTGCTTGATCGCGTCGCGCGCGGTCAGGGCCGCCACCTTCTCGGTGACGAACTTCTTGTCGGCGATCTTCACCTGGAGGGTCTTCTCGGTGACGACGTCGAGGCTGAGACCGTCACGGTCGATGCTGCCGCCACGGGAGACGGACAGGTCGGCGCCGGCGAAGCGGAGGCCGAGGTCGGTGAGGGCACTGCCGACGTCGGTGGCCGTCGTCCAGTAGGTCTGCTCGTCGCCGTCGACGCTGAGCTCGAGGGGGCGGCCGAAGCGGACGCTGATGGCGGTGCCGTCGGTGACCTCCTCGTCGAGGTCGGGGGCGACCTGGTCGTGGTCGCCGATCTCGATGCCCTCGGCGTCGAGGACGTCGCCGACGGTGTCACCCATGACGGAGACCTCCTCGGACTGGCCGTCGAGGCTCAGGGTGACCTGGGTGCTGAGGGCGCTGTAGCCGTAGGTGGTCCCGGCGAGAGCCAGGATCACCGCGGCTACCAGCGTGACGAGGGTGGCCTTGCTATTGATCAGGCGTGCAAGGAAGTTGCGCGTCTGCACATTTCTCCGAACGTCGTGCTCCCCGGGCCTCGGGTGACCGGTGCGCCCCGGGCGCGCGACACTCACAGGTGGGTGAGGGGGCACGAACGGGGGTTCTCACTGCGACAGGTCCTGTTGGTCCTGCCATTGCACCGGCCAGAATCTGTCCCGATCCCGGCCAACAATCACAAAACGATAACGAGGCCTGGAGGTCACGGCAAAACCCGGGTGACCCCTGACGGGGGCGGCGTGACGAGCGACACGCCCGCTGAGCGTGGCTACCAGGCGCCTCCGAAGGCGGTTTCGGTGTTGGCGTCCACCGCGGCGCAGAGGGCCTCGAGGTCCTCACCGCGGGCCTCCGCCATGGCCCGCACCGTGTACGGGACGAGGTAGGAGGCGTTCGGCCGGCCGCGGTACGGCATCGGCGTGAGGTACGGCGCGTCGGTCTCGACCAGCACCCGGTCGAGCGGCGTCACCACCAGCGCGTTGCGGAGCGGCGCAGCGTTCTTGAACGTGACGGTCCCGGCGAAGCTGAGGTGGGCGCCGCGGTCGAGGCAGGCGCGGGCGACGTCGGCGTCACCGGAGAAGCAGTGCATCACCCAGCGGTCCGGGACGCCCTCGCTGTCGAGGATCCGCAGCACGTCGTCGTGGGCGTCACGGTCGTGGATGACCAGGGTCTTGCCGAGCCGCTTGGCGAGGTCGATGTGGCGGCGGAAGCTCTCCTCCTGCGCGGCCCGGCCGTCCTCGCCGGTGCGGAAGTGGTCGAGCCCGGTCTCGCCGACGGCCCTCACCTTGTCGTGCGCCCGGGCGAGCCGTTCGATCTCCTCGTACGCCGCCTCGAGCTGGCCGGCCGCCGCCAGCCGGGGCGCCTCGTTGGGGTGGAGGGCGACGCCGGCGATGAGCGCGCCGTGGGTACGCGCCGCCTCGACCGCCCAGCGGGCGCCGGGCAGGTCGCAGCCGATCTGCACGATCCGGGTCACGTTGACGGCGCGGGCGGCCGCGATCGCGTCCTCGACGGGCAGCTCCTCACCGTCCCGCGCGATGTCGAGGTGGCAGTGGTTGTCCACCACCGGGTGGGGCAGCGGCTCGGGTGCCGGCGGTCGCTCCGGTCATGCGGCGCGCCCGATTTCTCCTCGTGCGGCGCGCGGTTGCGGCTGGGTCGCTCGGTCACGCGGTTCAGCCTAGGTGGGTAGTCCCCGAATCTTTGGTCGTCATCCAGCTCGCATCACGACCAAAGATTCGGGGACTACCGCCTGGGGATCAGCCGCGGCCGAGTCGGAGTGGGCGGGCTTGGGTAACCCGCAGCACTCGACCCCGCCGTCAGCGGTTGCGGTGTGTAAGCGCACGCTCCTCGCGGTCGGTGCCGGCGAACCCGTTGGGGTCGAACCCCGGGTTGTCGTCGCGGCCGACGATCTGCACTACCGGACTGAAGTCGGCGGGAACCTGCGTCGCCTCGTCGATGGCGACGGTGGCGATGCCGAACCCGGCTGAGACGGCGAGTGCAGCACCCGCAAGGGCGACGGCCGCGGACTTGGTGGAGATGTGGTGGCCCGGGTGGGCGGTCTGAACGGTCATGACGGTTGCCTCTCTCGGTCGATGGTTCACCGAGAACCGTGCGCCCGCCGACCCGCTCCGCGCCATCGGTGCAATTACGTATGGCGCCGCGCGCGCCGTGGGCGCACCATGGGGGAACCAAGGCCCTGGAGGCTCAGATGGCGATCCTGGACGAACACGAGATAAACGAGCTGGCGGAGCTGCTCACGCTCGTCCGCGACGAGGACGGGCCAACCCTGTCCTGGCCGTTCCTGCACCGGCTGAAGGACCTGATCGGCTGCGACAACTTGGGCTTCATGGGCCTGGACACTGGCGTGCAGAGTGACTACTTCAGTCAGTCACTCGACGAGGACGAGTGGTGGTACGACGGCCCGTCTCCCGGACCCGACGCGGACGAGGATCCCTTCTGGCTGCACTACTGGGACTGCCCACCCTGCAGTCACCCGGGGACATCCCGTTACCACACGGCCGTGACCAAAGTGTCCGACTACTACTCAGCCCGCGAGTGGCGCTCCACCGGCATGTACGTCGACCACGTCGCGACTGCCGGGTACGAGCACGAGATGATGATGTGGCTGCCCGATGGCCCTGGCCGAACGGTCCGGCTGATCTGCTGGCGAGCACCGGGGCGCGACTTCGGCGAACGAGAGCGATTCCTGCTCGCGCTGCTGCGGCCCCACATCGCCGAGGCTTACCGCGCCGCCGTACGACGCCGCAACGGCCCGCCGCCGCTGACCCCACGCCAGGTCGAGCTCCTCGGGCTGGTGCGGGACGGGAACACCAATCGGCAGATCAGCCGGCAGCTGGGGCTGTCCGAGGCGACCGTGCGCACTCACCTGACCAACATCTTCGTCCGGCTGGACGTCACCAGCCGCACCGCTGCGGTGACCCGGGGGCTGGAGCTCGTTCCTGACACCTCGCGGCGGCGGTCAGCCCTTGTGGACCGCGTCATAGACCTCACGTTTGGGCACGCCGGCGCGGCGGGCGACCTGGAGGATGGCGTCCTTGCGTGACGTGCCGTCTGCCTCGAGGCCGGCGACAGCGGCCCGGAAGCTGTCCGGGTCGGCGGCCACGTCGGCGACCGCGACTGCCCCGGTCACGACGATGGTCACCTCGCCCCGGACGCCGTCGGCGGCCCAGTCGCCGAGCGCGGCGAGCGGCCCGCGGCGTACCTCTTCATGGGTCTTGGTCAGCTCGCGGCACACGGCGGCGGCGCGATCGGGCCCGAAGGCCTCGGCCATGGCCGACAGGGCGGCGTGGGTGCGGTGGGGAGCCTCGAAGAACACCATCGTCCGCTCCTCGGCCGCGAGCCCCGCCAGCCGGCGAGCGCGCTCCCCCGCCTTGCGGGGCAGGAAGCCCTCGAAGCAGAACCGGTCGACCGGGAGGCCCGACACCGCAAGCGCGGTCAGCACCGCCGAGGGGCCGGGTACGGCGGTCACCTCGATGCCGGCCTCGACGGCCGCGGCGACCAGCCGGTAGCCCGGGTCGGAGACGCTCGGCATGCCGGCGTCGGTCACGAGCAGCACCCGCTCCCCGGCCAGCAGCGCGTCGACCAGGCGGGGCGTCCGGGCGGCCTCGTTGCCCTCGAAGTAGGAGACGACGCGACCGGCGATCTCGACCCCCAGCTCGCCGCAGAGCCGCTTGAGCCGCCGGGTGTCCTCGGCGGCGACGACGTCGGCCCCGGCGAGCTCGGCGGCGAGCCGCGGCGAGGCGTCGCCGACCTGGCCGATCGGGGTCGCCCCGAGAAGGGGAGTGACGAGCGTGCCGGTCATGCGGCGATCATGGCAGGCATCACCTACAGTCTCAGACCATGACCGCGCCCGTGACTGAGCAGCCGCTCACCGGGCTCTCGCGGACGGCGTCCGGCGACGCCGTACCGCTGGCGCGGGAGCGGGCGTCGCTGCGGCGCCGGCTCGAGGACCCGATCGTCGGGTGGTCGGCCTCGATCGCGGTCACGCTGCTCGCGTTCTTCCTGCGGATGCAGAACCTCGGCTCGCCGAACGAGTTCGCCTTCGACGAGACGTACTACGCCAAGGACGCCTGGTCGATGATGAACCACGGCTACGTCCGCGAGTACGTCGAGGACGCCGACAAGCTCATCATCAACGGGGACACCAGCGGGTTCTGGAAGGACGACCCGTCGATGATCGTCCACCCCGAGGCCGGCAAGTGGCTGATCGGCGTGGGCGAGCAGGTCTTCGGGCTCGACCCGACCGGCTGGCGGATCCCCTCGGTGATCGTCGGTTCGCTGATGGTCCTGGTGATGGTCCGGCTCGTACGTCGGCTCACCGGCTCGACCGCCCTGGGCTGCGTCGCCGGGCTGCTGCTCTGCTTCGACGGGCTCCACTTCGTGCTCTCGCGGCTGGCGCTGCTCGACATCTTCGTCGCGTTCTTCACCCTCTGCGCGATCCACTGCGTCGTCGCCGACCGCGCCTGGTTCCGCTCCCGGCTCGCGCGGCTCACCCCGGAGCCGGTGACGTCGGGGTTCGGCCCGGTGCGCGGGTTGCTCTGGCGGCCGTGGCTGGCGCTCGGCGGCGTCTGCTTCGGCCTCGCCATCGGCACCAAGTGGAGCGCCCTCTACGTGCTGGCCGCGTTCGGCATCCTGGTCTGGGCCTGGAGCGCGGGCGCCCGCCGATCCTTCGGGGTCCGGTGGTCGGCCGCCCGATCGGCACTCGTCGACGGCGTGCCGGCCTTCGTCCACCTCGTGCTCATCGGCTTCGTCGTCTACGTGGCGACCTGGACCGGTTGGCTCGTCCACGCCGAGGAGTACGAGCAGGCGCTCTCCGACACCCAGTACGCGACGTACGACGGCGGCAAGGCATGGCCGACCGCGTCGGAGCCGGACGCCTCCGGTGTGGGTGAGGTGACACAGTCGCTCCGCTCGTTGGCGAGCTATCACCACGACGTCTACGTCTTCCACACCCACTTCCTCGACGACTCCGACCACACCTACGAGTCGCAGCCGATCGGCTGGCTGCTGCTCGGCCGCGGCGTGGGCGTCAATGCCGACACCGACATCCAGCCCGGGCGCCAGGGGTGTGAGGCCCCGAAAGGATCGGACTGCCTGAGGCAGGTGATCCTGCTCGGAACCCCTGCCTTGTGGTGGGGCTCGGTCCTGGCGCTGCTGGCGTCGGTGGTGTTCTGGGTGGGTCAGCGCGACTGGCGCTTCGGCGTACCCGTCGTCGGTACGGCGGTCACCTGGCTGCCGTGGCTGGCCAACGACGATCGTCCGATCTTCTTGTTCTACGCCGTGATGTCGGTGCCGTTCATGGTCATCGCCTCGACGCTGGTGATGGGGAAGCTGGTCGGGCACTCGAACCTGCCGACGGCGCGAAGAACCGTCGGCGTCGTCGTCGCCGGGTCGTTCTTCCTGCTGGTGCTGCTGAACTTCGCCTGGTTCTGGCCGATCTACACCAACCAGCTGCTGCCGCACGGCGACTGGCTCGACCGGATCTGGTTCGCCCGCTGGATCTGAGCTAGGCCGTCACCAGCCGAAGAACGGTGTGCTCGGCTTGGGCGGGTGCTGGGGCTCCTGGAGCGGCGGGTCCAGTGCTGCGCCGGCCTCCTCGGCGAGCTCGCGGAGCCGGTCGTGGATGTCGGTCAGCGAGCCCGGCACATCGGTACGCGTCTCGGCCATGTGGAGCGCGATCGTGCGCATGCCGCGAGCCTGGACCCACACCGTCTGGCTGGGGCTGTAGCCGACCTGCAGGATCGCGGGGAGCGGGACGACGCGGCGCGTCAGGCGGCCCTGGGCGATCAGCCGGTCGCCGGTGACGCGGATGCCGCGCCAGAACTCGGCGGTCCCCCAGACGCCGATGGCGATGAAGGCGAGCCCCGCCGGCTCGAGCCCGAACACCGCCGACCACAGGCCGGCGCCGAGGAGGACGAGCGCCGGCCAGCGCTGCCACCGCTGCCACGCCCGGGGCTTCGCGATGAGCGTGGTGAGCTCGGCGTCGATGCGCAGAATGTAGAGGCAACCGGACCACCTCCCCACACGTACCCATGATGAGACCCGTTCGGGTCGGGAAAGAGGGAAGCGATGGAAGCCGCCGAGTTCGACGACTTCTACACCGCGTCGTACCCGCGTGTGGTGAACCAGGTCCACGCGATGATCGGGGACCGCGAAGAGGCGCGAGACTGCGTGCAGGAAGCCTTCGTCAAGGCCTGGTCCCGACGCCGACAGCTCGACCACGCGGGGTCGCCCGAGGCGTGGGTCCGGGTGACGGCCTACCGGATGGCGGTGAGCCGCTGGCGGCGGACCATGCTGTCCCGGCGCACGCCGGACCGGGCCCTCCAGCCCACGGAGCCCACCCCGCCGCCCGACGAGTCGCGGGTGGCGCTGGTCGCGGCCCTGCAGCAGCTCCCAGAGGACCAGCGCAGGGCGCTGGTGCTGCACCACCTGTGCGACCTGCCGGTGGCCGAGGTAGCCGCCGAGGTCGGCGCCCCCGTCGGCACCGTCAAGGCGCGGCTGTCCCGCGGCCGCGCCGCCCTCCAGTCCTTGCTCAGCGCGACCGAAGGAGCCCGCCATGTCTGACCTGTTCTCCCCGCTGCGAACCCCGTCGGCCGAGCCGCTTCCCGCCTCGCCCGCGCAGATCCGCGACCGAGGTGACCGAGCTCGTCGCCGTCGTACGGCGCTGCTGGGTGCCGGCGCCGCCGCTGCCGTGGCCGCCGTCGCGTCCGGCGTCCTGCTGCTCGGCCCCGAGCCGGCCACCGAGATCCAGCCCGCGCCACCGGCACCGTCCACGCCGGAGCAGTCCGAGCCACCCGCCGACCCCGACACCATCCCGGCTGACTTCCCGCTCGCGGAGGGCATGGTCGAGGGCGAGACGACCCACGACGACCCATGGCTGGCCGACATCGACTACTGCAACACCAGCAGCTCGATGTCCGACACCGCGATCGACGACCGGTTCGCGGCGTCCCTGATGCCGGGGGTCAACCAGTTCCGGAGCCTGGAGCTGTTCCCCAGCGCGCGGGAGGCGCGGGCACGGGCGCTCGACCACGTCGAGCAGTTCCGCTCCTGCCCCGCCTACACGACCTCGGTGGGGTCGGTGGCCCACACCCAGGTCACCGACAGCGGGATCGGCGACCAGGGGTGGAGCGTCACCCGTGACTTCATGAACGACGGTGAGCCGCAGTTCGGCCAGGAGGTCTACCAGGTCGTGCGGTCGGGTCCCTTGCTGCTGGTCACGAAGCACGTCAACGAGGGACCGGGGTCGACCGATCCAGAGGCCTTCCGGATGTTCGCGCTGCAGGACCTCGAGTCGACGATGGACGTGGTGCAGGCGATGTGCCCCTGGTCGGAGGCGAGCTGCATCGGCGGCTGACCGCCCTCGAACACCGCCGCCAGCCCCTGGCCGCCGCCGATGCACATCGTCTCCAGGGCGTAGCGGCCCTCGCGGCGGCGCAGCTCGTGAGCCAGCGTCGCCAGGATCCGCCCGCCGGTCGCGCCGACGGGGTGGCCGAGCGAGATGCCCGACCCGTTCGGGTTGAGCCGTTCGTCGGCGGCATCCAGGCCCCACTCGCGCAGGACCGCCAGCACCTGGACGGCGAACGCCTCGTTCAGCTCGACCAGGTCGAGGTCGGCCATCGTCAGGCCGGCGCGGTCGAGCGCCGCCTGCGTCGCCGCGACCGGACCGATGCCCATCACCTCCGGGCCGACGCCCGCCACGGACCAGGAGCGGAGCAGCAGCATCGGGTCGAGGCCGCGGCGTTCGGCCTCGGCGCGCGTCGTGACCACGCACATCGCGGCACCGTCGTTCTGGCCGCTGGCGTTGCCGGCGGTCACCGTCGACTCCGGGTCGAGCTTGAGTCGCACCGGCCGCAACGCGGCGAGCTCGTCGAGCGTGGTCCCCGGGCGGGGGTGCTCGTCGCGGTCGACGACCGTGTCTCCCCGGCGCCCGGCCACGGTGACCGGCACCAGCTCGTCAGCGAACGCGCCCGACTCCTGCGCGGCGCCGGCTCGTTGCTGACTCCGCACGGCGTACGCGTCCTGCTCCTCGCGGCCGATGCCGTACGCCGCCCGCAGGTTCTCGGCCGTCTCCAGCATCCCGCCGGGGACGGGATGGCTGTCGCCGCCGGCCGTCTCGCGGGCCCGGTCGAGCCGGTCGAGCAGCTGGGTGCCTCCGGCGCGGAGACCGATGCGCAGCCCCAACGCGTAGTGCTCGACCTGCGACATCGACTCGACCCCGCCGGCGACGACGACGCGGGCTGCACCGGTGGCGACCTGTCCGGCCGCGTAGAGCACCGCCTGCAGTCCGGAACCGCAGCGGCGGTCGACCTGGACGCCGGGGACGCCGGTGCCGAGGCCCGCGTCGAGGGCGGCGACGCGGCCGATGGCCGGCGCCTCGCCGTTGGGGTAGCCCTGGCCCAGCACGACGTCGTCGACGTCGCCCTCCCCGAGCCCGGTCCGGGCGGCCAGCTCACGCAGCAGCTGGGTCGCGAGCTCGGCGGCCGGAACGGTGGCCAGCGCCCCGCCGTACCTCCCGACGGGCGTGCGGAGCGGCGAGCAGATGACGACGTCGTCCATGGCGATGACGGTAGACGAGCGGGTCAGGCGGTCGCCTCACGCGGTACGACGAGCGGCGCGACGCCGCCGAGCCCGCGCCGGTAGCGCACGTGCTCGGCGTAGGTGTCGAGGGCGCGGTAGAGGGTGGTGCGGGCCGCCCACGACAACGGCTCGGCCCCGTGCCGCCAGGAGTCGCCGAAGGAGATCCACACCGGCACCCACTCGGCGGCGTGGTCCCACGCGCCGCGACGTGCCATCAGCAGCCGGCGCCGTAGCTGGAAAGCCTGCCGGGGGCCGTCCTCGGCGTTGGGCGCCGTCGCGACCGGCCACAGCCGGAGGTCGAGGGCCATCAGCTCCATCTCGAGCTCGACCAGCACGACGGGGTCGACCAGGACGGTCGCCACGTTCTCGTGCGGTGCGCGCAGCATGGCGACACGGTCACCCGCCGCCCGGCTTGCGGTCAAGGGCATGCTTCTCCCCGTGACCCTGCCCCGCTTCGCCCCGGCAGGCAGCGTGCGCCCGGTGGACGTGTCCCGGCCCGGTGTGCTCGCCGAGCCGCTCGCGCCGTACGTCGCCGTCGAGGTGCCTGCTGAGAACCCGACCGACCTCGTGCTGGTCAGTGGCACGGACCGGCTCGCGGTGCGCTTCGACGACGAGGGGTTCTCGCTCCGCGTGACTGCCGCGGGTTCGACGACCGACCACCGGAGCAGTCGTCACGGCAAGCCCGCGGCGCCGGTCGAGCGCGTCGCGCTCACCCTGACTGGCACCCGGCTGGCGGTCTCCGGCCGCGAGGCCGGCCGGTGGGTCGTGCGGGGGTACGTCGACCTCCGCGACCGGCTCGAGACCCACGACGAGACCTGGCTGTCCGGTCTGGCCGCCGAGGGTGGTGAGCTGCTGGCGTTCGGCCAGCTCGGGCTGCGCGACATCCGCCTCGTCACCAACGCCGACGGCTCGCCGCACCGGCCCGACGGGCGGGTGCTGCTGACCGCGACCAGCGCCGGCCCGGGCTTCTTCGACACCGCCCACACCTCCGTGTGGGAGCTCGACCCGGCGACCCTCGCGCTGACTCACCTGAGTGACATCTTCTTCCGGCGGCCCGACCGCCCCGGGGTGTACGGCGACCACGCGAGCCACCTGCTGCGCGACGGCGACCGCTGGCTGCTGGCGACCAGCACGTGGGGCGACTTCCACCCCGGCCACCGCGGCGCCTCCGTCACCGCCACTCTCGCGGCGACTGACGCCGACCTGCTCAGCGGCCGGCACGTCCTCGACACCCGCCCGCTGGCGCTCCCGACGACCGGGCTGACCTCCGTCGGCGTCTGGGACCCGTACCTGGTGAAGACCGACGACGGCTGGCTCGCGGCGTACGTCAGCGCGCGCAAGTTCTTCCGCTTCCACCCGGTCGTCGCCTCCGGCCCGACCCTCGACGACCTGGCGCTGCGCGGTGCCGCCGCCGGTCTCAGGGAGACCGAGGGCCCGACGCTGCATCGGGTGAGGGATCAGTGGCGCCTGCTCGCCAGCGACGGCGTCCGGCGCCGCTACCCCGTCTTCGACCTCGACGTCACCGAGGTCGGGTCCCTGGACGCCCCGTACGACACCAACATCCCGTGGCCGACGATCCTCGATCTCGGCGACGACGGGCAGCTGTTGATCGGCTTCGACGGTGAACCCACGGGTGGCCGGCTGGTCGGCTACGGCAGCCACGGCGCGGTCAGGTTCGCGCGGACCGACGCGTCGGACGTCACACCGTCCCGGCCGTGACCGGGGCGTCATCTCCGCGTTGACGTACCATGAGTATGAAAAAGACTCGGAGTCGGTTCGGCGCTCTCGTCGCCGTGCTGACCGTCAGCGCCCTGTCCATCGGCGCCACTCCGGCCATGGCCGGACCGGACGAAGACCTGCACTCCCTGGAGCACCAGGGGGCGACCGGCGCCGTCCACTCGCCGAACGGCGACTTCGACCACGGCTGCCAGCGTCACCGCTACCGGTACGACGTGGACGCCCACGGCGGCGACTGGTCGCTGGAGCTGTTCCTCGTGGACTCCGACCGGGAGCAGGTCGCCAACGGCTACGAGTGGAAGGGGCGCGACCCCGCGACCGGGCGAGGCGCCTTCGAGTTCTGCTCGCAAGCGACACAGCCCGGCGCGTTCACCGTCCGGGCGCGGCTGACCTGGGACGACGGGGAGTACCACGAGAAGTGGCTGAAGCCGCGCAAGCTCCGGCTGCGCTGACCTCAGTCCAGGACGTGAGCCGGTAGCCCGGGGCGCGATTCGTTTCGCGCGGGGTTTCTGGGTAACTGCATCCTGGCCGCGCTCCCGGGTCGTTACAACGGGCCGGGAGCGCTACTAGGGGCCCGTTACCAAAGGGGATTCAGCCGCGGAGGCCGAGCACCTTCATGGTCCGTGCGGCCATCCGGGCCTCGCCGAGCGCGTTGGGGTGGACGATCACCGGGTTGGTGCCCTGGGTGACCGGCTCGACCCAGCGGGTGCCGATGTCCTGACAGGCGTCGTGGCCTTCGGAGACCCGGTTGAGGTTCACGTACGTCGTGTCGGTGGCGGCCGCGGCGCGGCGTACGGCGTCGTTGAGGGTCCGCTGCAGGCTGCGCAGGTAGGGCACGTCACCCTTGGCGACCGGCATCTTGTCGAAGCAGCCGACCTTCTTGGGCAGGATCCACGGGTAGCCGATGATCGCCACCTCGGCCCTCGGGGCGCGGCGGTGCACCTTCGTCAGCGCCTTGACCAGCGACGGGTACGTCGTGTCGCGGATGGTGTCCTCGAACGAGCTGCCGTACTGGTCCTTGCAGGGGCTTCCCTGACCCAGCGTCGAGAGGCCGGCCACGCCGCACTGGACGATCGAGTTGATGAAGACCCCGCTGTCGTTGCCGCCGATGGTCATCGTCACCAGCTGCGTCCGCTTCCGAAGGGCGTCGAGCTGGGGGGCGACTCCGTCGTACTGGGGGGTTGCGTAGTGGGTCGTGTCGGCCCCGCCGCACGTGACGTCGGTGAGCTTGGCGCCGGCCTTCTCGGCGATCAGGTGCGGATAGTTCAGCGTCGAGCGCAGGCACCTCGGGTCGGCGGTGGGGTCGGGCGGGAGCACCCCGGAGGCGGCGCTGTAGGAGTCGCCCATCGCGACGTAGCGCAGTGGCTTGGCTGCGGACTCTCGCTCCGGAACCGCGGCACCGTTGGTGGGCGCACCGATCACGAACGTGGCTGAGACGAGCACGGCCACCAAGGCAGCGAACGACGTACGACGCATGGATCCTCCCCGATCCGCCGCCCGGGACGGGCAGCTCACCACGGTTCAACGAGCCAACCCGCTCCTGGTCACATCCGCGGCGCTGTGGCCTGGGTAACTGGTCCTTGGCAGCGCTCCCCTCCCCGCTACAACGCCCCGGGAGCGTCACCAAGGGGCAGTTACCTCCACGAGGAGTCGTCGCGTAGCCGCTCCCGCAGCCCGGCGGCCATGCCCACGACGGTGAGCAGGTCGAACACGTCGCCAGCGGTGCCGAACAGCCGCGGATGCTTGACCGGCCCGACCCGCAGCCGCAGGTGGGCGCGGGTGCCGCTCTCGGTCGGGTCCAGGTGCAGGACCCAGCTCACGCGCGCCCGGCCGCGCTGTGACGAGTAGACGATCAGCCGCGGCAGCTCGATCTTCTCGACCGTGAACGTCTCGTCGACCCCGCCGTAGTCCGGGATGACGTCACCGACCGCGAGTCCCTGCCAGCGGGGGTCGACATGCCGGATCGCGCGGCGGGACGGCGGGATGAACCGCTCGACCGCGCGCGGGAAGTACCACCCCGCACGCCGCTTCCCGAGCTGCACCAGCCACGGGAAGACCACCTCCGGTGGGGCGGGCAGGTCGAAGCCCCGGTCCATGACCACGTCGGGATCGGGGACGACGTCGTCGCCGGGCAGCGGGCGCCCGCGTTCGGCCTCGGTCGCCGCCACGCCGTACGCCATGCGATGACTACCGACCGTTCTTCTCCCGGTGGCTGCAGCCCGGCCAACAGCAGGGGCGCCGCTTCCCCTCGACCAGCTCGGTGTGGGTCCGCTGGATCCGGCGCTCTCGGGTGTCGTCCTTCTTGGCGTCCTCCACCCAGCAGATCCACTCGTTGCGAGCCAGCGGGGTGATGTCACTCCACGCGACCAGTGCCGGGTCGTCGTCGGTGAGCGCCTGGCGCAGGTCGGCCGGCACCGTGTGCACCGTCCCCCCGGGGACCTTGGGTGTGCCCATGGCTCCAGATTACTGAGAGAGGTCGACGACGACCTTGCCGAGCGCGCGGCCCGCACCCACATGAGCGAGCGCGGCGGGGACCTCGTCGAGCGGGAAGGTCCGGTCGATGTGAATGTCCACGTCGCCGGCGACACACAGGTCGGCCAGGGGCTCGAAGTGTGTCGGGCCCTCCTTGACCGCGAGCACCCGGATGGTGCGACCGCTCAGCGCTCCGACCACTGTCCCCACGCTGAGCACGCGCAGCAACGAGCGCGCCGTTCCACCGACACACCGGTACGCCCCGCCGGGTGCGAGCGCGCGCCGGTAGGCGAACACCGACCTGTGGGCAACCAGGTCCAGGACCAGGTCGTAGGGCTGGGGCGGCCGGGTGAAGTCCTCCGCCCGGTAGTCGAGCACCTCGTCCGCGCCCACCAACCGCATGTGGTCCTGCTTCGCGTCGTTGTCGACCGCCGTGACGTGGGCCCCGAGCCGCTTGGCGAGCTGGATGGCGAACGATCCGGACCCGCCGCCTGCGCCGTTGATCAGCACGCGACTCCCTGCCGCGGCCTTGCGCGTGCCCTGCAGCGCGATCGCGCCGGCCTGCGGGATGGTCGACGCCTCCGCGAACGTCAGCCCTTCCGGCTTGTGGGCGAGCGAGGACTCCGGCGCGACCACGTACTCCGCGAAACCCCCCATCAGCTGGAGGTTGTCGCCGTACACCTCGTCGCCGGTGCGGAACCGCGTCACTCCTTCGCCGACCTCGTCGACCACGCCCGCGATGTCCGAGCCGAGGGTACGACGGGCCGGGGAACGCAGCCCGCCGATCCGCGCGTAGGCCGGCGACCCCCGCAGGCACTCCCAGTCACTGAGGTTGACCGAGGTCGCGGCGACCTTCACCCGCACCTGGCCGGTGGCGGGCAAGGGATCCGGGACGTCCTCGACGCGCAGCACGTCGGGAGGCCCGTAGCGGTCGTAGACGACCGCCTTCACGGCCGCTCCCCGGCGCACCTGGTCACGTGGGCAACGTAGCAAGCGGATCCGGAACCTGCAGCGCCGTCATCACATGGCCTACGCTGAAAGCACGGAGGGAAAGATGAGCGCTGCAGCTGCCCCGCTCGTCGGACGCACTGAGGAACTGGCGCTGATCGAGGGCGCCGTGACCTCGGTGATGCACGGGGGGTGGACGGCACTCGAGCTGGTGGGCGAACCCGGAATCGGGAAGACTCGCCTCCTCGGGGAGCTCGCGACGCGCGCCGGTGACCGCAGACAACTCGTGCTGTCGGGCTTCGCCTCCGAGCTCGAGCGAGACCTGCCGTTCTGGGTGTTCGTCAATGCCCTCGACGACTATGTCCGTGGCCTCGACCCGCGTCGCCTGGACCGCCTGGACGTCGACGCCCGCATCGGACTCGCCAACGTCTTCCCGTCGCTGTCGCGTCACGCGGTGGAGACCGCCCCTCAGGTCGAGCGGTACCGCACCCATCGCGCGGTACGTGAGCTGCTGGAACGGCTGACGGCCACCGGACCGCTGGTGTTGATCCTCGACGACGTCCACTGGGCCGACCCGGCGTCCGTCGAGCTCATGGGCTCGCTGCTTCGCCGGCCGCCCGATGCGGGAGTGTTGATGGCACTCGCCGCTCGACCCGAGCAGGTGCCCCCACGGCTGCGGACCGAGCTGGACCGTGCGCACCGATCCGGCACCCTCACCCGCATCGCACTGAAGGCTCTCACCCGGGCCGAGGCGGAGGAGTTCCTGGCACCCACGATTGGCCCAGCGATGGCATCGAGCCTGTACGACGAGAGCGGCGGCAACCCCTTCTACCTCGAGCAGCTTGCACGATCACTCGATCGCGCGACCAGGGCGCCTCGGGCGACGCGCAGGATCGCTCCGCAGCTCGGAGTCCCAGCATCCGTGGCCTCGGCGCTGGCCGACGAGCTGGCTCTGCTCAGCGACAGCGCCCGCCTCGTGCTGCAGGGAGCCGCGGTCGTGGGCGTCAACTTCGAGCCGGAGCTCGCCGCCGCGGCTGCTGGGGTCGTCGAGGCGGTCGCGCTCTCGGCCGTCGATGAGCTGGTGGCTCTCGGTGTCATCCGGCGTGCTGACGTGCCTCGCCGTTTCCGTTTCCGGCATCCCCTGGTCCGACGGGCGGTGTACGTCTCCACCCCCGCTGGCTGGCTCCTCGCCGCGCACGAGCGAAGCGCCTCCGCCCTCGCGAGCCGAGGAGCCACCGCGACCCAACGGGCACACCATGTCGAGCGCTCCAGCAGGCAGGGGGACGCCCAGGCTGTCGCGGTGCTGCGCCAGGCGGGCGAGGAGGCTGCGCATCGAGCCCCGGAGAGCGCGGCCCGGTGGTACGCAGGCGCGCTGCGGCTGTTGCGCGACGACGCACCAGCAGCGAACCGCGTCGAGCTTCTTCTCGCGCGAGCGAGCGCCCTCGCGACGTGCGGCCACTTCAACGAGAGCTATGCGGCCCTGCTCGAGAGCTACGCGCTGGTCCCTGCGGATGCGATCGCGCTCCGGGTTCGGCTCACCACCGCCTGCGCCGGGACCGAGCATCACCTGGGTCTCCACGACGCGGCCCACCGGCGGCTCACCGAGGCGCTGGAGGAGCTCGATGACCCCGCGTCGCCCGAGGCTGTCGCCCTCATGCTGGAGCTCGCCATGGACGGCGTGTACACGATGCGGTTCCCCCAGATCGCGGAGCTCGCCGACCAGGCCCTCCACACCGCGCAGCTCCTGGATGACCCACCGCTGACGGCCACCGCTGCCGCCGCCCTCGCGTGGGGTACGGCGCTGTGCGGCCGCGTCGCAGAGGCGGAGAGCTACCGCGCCGAGGCGGCCCGCTTGGTCGACGGGCTGTCAGACCAGGACCTGGCCCAGCGGCTCGATTCAGCGATCCACCTCGCCGGCGCCGAGCTCTACCTGGACAGGTTCGTCGAGTCGGGGGTCCACGCGGAGCGGGTGGTCTCGGTGGCACGCGCTACCGGGCAACCCGCGTTCGTGCCCTTCGCGTTCATGCTGCTGGCGTGGGTACGGATGCTGCGTGGTGACCTCGCCGACGGGGCAGAGACACTCGACGAAGCCATCGAGGAGGCGCGCCTGCTCGGCAACGACCAGAGCCTGGCCGGACTCCTGCTCAACCGCTCACTCACCGCGCTCGCGACCGGCGACCTGGTGCTCGCGGTGAGGACCGCCCGGGAAGCGGTTGACCTGACTCGAGAAGCGGACGCGGGGCTCATTCCCTCTGCCGCCACCTTGGCCCTGTGCGGGGCTCTCCTCGAATCGGGCGACCCTGGGCTCGAAGACGCCGTTGCCCTCATGGTGAACCGATGTGGTGGTCCGGCGCTGCCGTTCATGCCTGGGGGCAGCTTCCGTGCCAAGTGGCTCGAGCTGCTCACCCGTAGCTCCCTCGCACTCGATCGTCAGGGAGATGCTGAGAGGGCGGCTGCTTGTGCCGAGGAGGTCGCCGTCTCGATGGGTCGACTGAGGATGGCCACGGCCATGGCCGAGCGTGCCCGAGCCGCGGTCGATCTCGAGACGGGCAACCTCCCGCAGGCTGCCCGGAGGGCGTTGACGTCGGCCGCCGCCGCGGACGAGGTCGGCATTCCGGTCGAGGCGGCCCTCTCTCGTAGCCTGGCGGGGCACGCCCTCACGCGAATCGGCGAACCCGACCGCGCCGCGGCCGAATTCACGACAGCGGCCGCGGCTCTGGACGCCTGCGGCGCACGGAGATACCGCGACGCGGCGGAGCTCGAGCTGAGGCGGCTGGGACGCCGCGTCCACCGACGTAGTGGCCGTGCCGAGGCCAGCGGACACGGCTTGGCGTCGCTGACTGAGCGGGAGCGTCAGGTGGCCGACCTGGTCGTCGACCGGTACACCAACCCCGAGATCGCAGCGGCTCTCTTCCTCAGTCCCAAGACCGTCGAGACGCACCTCAGCCACATCTTCAGCAAGCTCGAGGTCACGTCGCGCGTCGAGGTGGCCCGCACCGTCGAGGCGACCCGCTAGGGCGAGCTGGACTGCGGCTCGGCGAGGGTCTGCCGTGGTGCTTCCGGGAGCTGCAGTCTCGAGGCCCGCGGCACCTGCAGCTCGTGAACGAGAGCGGCGACGCACAGGCTCCCGAAGGCGAGCGTGCCGAACGGGGCCGGGTGCCCCAACATCATGAAGAACGCCGCCATCCCCAGGCAGATCCATTGCAACCGTGGCACGCCCGTGGCCCGGAGGGTGACGGCCAGGTAGACCAGCGCAAAGACCCAGCCACCTGTCCCGACAAGTCCGAGCCAGAAGACCCACGGTTCCACCGCTGGCCACGTCTTGACGAGGTCGAACACCGCGTCCTGTTGCGACTCCGGGAGAGCGCGCGCGCCGCGCATCGCGAGCCCGGTGCCGATGCCGGCCAAGGTGTCGTAGGCGCTGAAGAACACGAGGAAGACGCCCATGCCGATGCAGGTCGGCCAGGCACTCGCGCGACCGTACTGGTCCGCCATCACGAACACCGAGATGACCACCAGGCCGACCAGGGCCAGCTGGATCATGTGGAAGACCATGAACCAGGTGGAGACGTCCATCAGGGCCTGGGTGTTGTGGTCGGGGTTCGGGTGGAGGACGGTGAATCCCGCGAGCACGAGCGGGGGCGCGATCAGGAGCAGGCGACGTGCTGGGGTCGGGAGCTGCCAGAGCGTGCCTCGCCCGGAGCCAGCGTTGCCGTGGAGGTGGCTCATTCCGTGTTCCTTCCAGATGAGTGGCGTGACAGGTGGCCCTAGCCGACCGGGTCCAGCTGAGGTTGGCGACGGGTCGCTTCCTCGCCCGGCTCGTAGTGGCCGTGCTCGAGGCGAGGGAGCCACTCGAGCCATCCGGGCAGGTACCAGTTCCACCGGTCCAGCAGGGTCATCGAGGCGGGCAGCAGGACTCCGCGGATCAAGGTCGCGTCGATCAGGATCGCGGCCGCGAGGCCGACCCCGAACTGCTTGAAGATCATGGCCTGGAGGACGCCGAAGATGGAGAACACCCCGACCATGACGATGGCCGCGCTGGTGACGACGCCGGCGGTGGTCTTGATGCCGTGCTCGACCGCGGCACGGGTGGTGAGGCCGTCGTCGTACGACTCCCTGATCCTGCTGAGGATGAAGACGTGGTAGTCCATGGACAGCCCGAACAGGATCACGAAGAGCAGGACCGGCAGGAAGGGGTCGATGCCGCCGGTGACGTCGAAGCCCAGCAGTGACTTGCCCCAGCCCTCCTGGAACACGAGCACCAGTACGCCGTAGGCCGCCGCGACCGAGAGCAGGTTCAGCACGACCGCCTTGAGGGCGATGACCAATGACCTGAACGTCACCAGCATCAGGAGGAAGGCGAGCAGCAGCACGAAGCCGAACACCAGCGGTGCCGCGGAGTTCATCTTGCTGTCGAAGTCCCGGGTTTCGGCCGTCATCCCGGTGACAGCGGTCTCGGCGTTCTCGAGTGCGCCCACCGTCGCGGGCACGATGTCGCCCCGAAGTGCGTCGAGGGCTTCGTTGGACGGGCCGTCGCTGCCATTCCCGGCAACCGGGATGGCGACCACGGCAACCGTGCCCTCCGGATTGACACTCACGTCGACGGGCTGGTTCATCACGCCGGTACCGACGGCGGCGTCGGTCAGGTCCTGAATCGCCGATTGCACCTCGGGCGCGTTGACGTCAGCGGCCTTGACCACCACGTCGGCGGAGACCTCCGTGCCCGGGAACGCGGCGTTGAGCCGGTTGTAGCTGGTGAGCAGGTGCTGCGGGTAGGTGTCGATCCCCGGCTGCACCGTGGTCAGCTGGAGCGCGGGGGCGGCGAGACCGAGCAGCAGTCCGCCGGCGAGCAGAGCGGAAACCAGCGGACGGCGAAGCACTCGGTTCAGGATCGCTCCCCAGATGCGCCCCTCCCCGTCGGTACGTCGCAGCCGGCTGGTGAAGGGAACGCGGCCGCGGTCGACGCGATCACCCAGCTTGGAGAGCACCGCAGGCAACACGGTCAGCGACCCGAGCATGGCCACCGCCACCACCATCATGGTCGCGATCCCGAATGAGGCGAAGGTCGCATCCCGAGTGATCAGCATGCCCGACATCGCGACGATCACGGTGACACCCGAGACGAGAACCGAGTGCCCGGAGGTCGCGGCTGCGGCCTCGAGCGCGGCCTCCTCGCTGCGACCTGCGGCCCGTTCCTCCCGCTCGCGCTTGAGGTAGAACATCGAGTAGTCCACCCCCACGGCCAACCCGATCAGCAGGACGAGGGCAGACGCGCTGTCGTCCATCGGCACCAGGCGGCTCACCAGCGAGACCAGGCCCAGGGTGCCGAGCACGGCTGTCAGCCCGAGCAGCAGCGGGATCCCAGCCGCCACCACTGCGCCGAACGCGATCAGCAGGAT
This sequence comes from uncultured Actinomycetota bacterium, assembly GCA_963804845.1. Lineage (GTDB taxonomy): Bacteria > Actinomycetota > Actinomycetes > Propionibacteriales > Nocardioidaceae > Nocardioides. The sequence continues at coordinate 67,304 of CAWDSA010000003.1, forward strand.
CACCAGGGTCAACGGCACCGAGTAGAGCCCGGCGGTCTTCAGGTCGTCGCCGAAGGAGGCCCTCAACGCCTGGTTGGTGCTCTCGCCGAAGGAGCCGACGTAGAAGTCAGGATGGGCCTCCTGGACCGCCTCGACCGCCGACACGACGGCGTCGGTCTTGTCGGCGACGTCCTCTGGCGGACCGGCGTACTCGAGTGGCACCAGGGCAGAGCCTTGGTCCGCTGACACCAGGCCGGTCTCCTGGTCGTACGGAGACTCGACGGACGCCACCTCGTCGAGGGAGCCGACTGCCTCGAGCACATCTGCCACGACCGCCTGGAACTGCGGGGACTGCGCGGTGTGCTCCGCGCTCTGGACCAGGACGGTCTCCGCGGCTGGACGCTCGAAATCCTCATAGAGAATCTTCTCGGCGCGCCCGGACTCGCCGGGTGACGACGTCTCAGTGACGATCTTGCTCATCGGCGAGACCAGGCTGAAGGCGAACAGCGTGGCCATCAGCCCCAACCACCCGAACACGGCGATCTTGCGGTGATGACCGCTCCAACGGGCCATCCGCGCGGCGAGGTTGTGATGGTGCGTCGGCTGAGGCATAGCTCCTCCTTCTGAGCCCGAGAAGGCAAGACCGGCGGCTGATCGCAGCCGGGAAATCAGGGGATGTCGATGCGGGCCACCTGGGTGGCCGTGGTGCGCTCGACGACGAAGTAGGGCAGCAGTCCGAGCGCGTCCGCCTCGTTGGCGGCCTCCACGGTCCACCACATGGCGTGGCCGCCTTCGCCACAGGAGGCGAGCGCGGCATCGTGTCGAAGAGGACTGTCGCCTCCCTTGAAGGAGGCATAGGCAGCCCCGCACTCCTCCGGGGCGTGAAGATGGTGCAGCATGAAGAGGGCCATGGACCGAGCGTGGCCTCATCCGCTTGGCCGGACATCGGGGGATCACCCTGATTTCCTGGACTAACGCTCCCGCTCACCCGGTGCGGGTGAGCCCTTCCCCGATCCCGAGGATTACGTTCGCGGCCATGTCCGACGATCCAATTCTCCCGTCCTGGCGGCCCGGACCGGTCCGCGACGCCGTCACCGGCTTCCTCGACGCGGCATCGGAGGTCGCGCCCCGAGACCGCGTGGCCTGCTTCGACAACGACGGCACCCTGTGGTGCGAGCGCCCCAGCTACGTCCAGTTCGACTTCTTCATCGACGCCCTGAAGGCCCGGCAGCGCGAGGACCCGTCCGTGACCTCGGTCCCGGAGTTCGCCGCCCTGCTCTCCGGCGACCAGGCCGCCGTGGGCGAGCTCGGCCTGACCCGGATCGCGATGGCCCTGGTGGGCCTCTTCGAGGGCATGACGCCCGAGGAGTTCACCGCCCGGGTACGGGACTTCGTCGACCGTGCCACTCACTCGACCCTCGGCCTGCCGGTCCGCGCGACGACGTACCGCCCGATGCTCGAGCTGGTCGACGCCCTGCGCGACCGAGACTTCACGGTCTGCCTCGTCTCCGGCGGCGGGACGGAGTTCGTGCGCGCCATCAGCCAGGACCTCTACGGCGTACCGCCCGAGGCCGTGGTGGGCACGATGGTGACCTACGACTACTCGGCCGATCCTGCCGGCTCCGACGGTATCCCCCGCCCCCTCCTCCGCCGGACCACCGGGGTGCTGGGCGAGGCCAACGAGGGCGCCGCCAAGGTCTCCCACATCCAGGCCCAGCTGGGCCGTCGCCCCATCCTCGCTGCTGGGAACTCGGGCGGCGACCGGCAGATGCTGGAGTGGGCCGTCGGGGGTGAGGGGCCGTCCCTGGCCCTGCTCGTCGACCACGACGATGAGGAGCGCGAGTTCCGCTACGTCAGCTCGGCCGAGACCTTCGCCGAGGAGGAGCCGATCACCGTGGTCGGCGCCCGCCAGGGCTGGACCGTGGTCAGCATGGCGAACGACTGGGAGTCCGTCTTCGGCGACGCCCGGGCTTGAGACACAACCGCCTGCTTGTCAGTACCCGGTGCCCATCTTGGTCTGATCACGCTCGACCTGGTGCGCCCCACCCTTCATGTCGAGTGTGGCGCAGGCGTCGGCGATGTCGGTGGTCAGCCGTTCGACCTGCTCGCGACTCATGGTCTCCTTGACCAGCGCACGCATGATCTTCACCTTCTCGGCGTTCGGGGGAAGGGTGTACGCCGGCACCATCCAGCCACGCTCCGCCGAGAGCTGCCACGCGATGTCGGACTCGTCGTACGCCGTGTGCTCGCCGGACAGCCGGAACGCGACGAGCGGAAGCTGCTCCAGGTCGTCGCCGATCACCTCGAACCGGCCGGAGCCGCGGAGGTTGGCGGCCAGGGCCTGGGCGTTCTGCTGCATCTGCTTCATCACGTAGGTGTAGCCGTCGCGTCCGAGCCGGACGAAGTTGTAGTACTGCGCCAGCACCATCGACGCTCCGGTCGAGAAGTTGAGCGTGAACGTGGCGTCGGTCTTGCCGAGGTAGTTCTCGTAGAAGACCAAGTCCTGGGCGAGGTCGGACTCCTCCCGGAAGATCAGCCAGCCGATGCCGGGGTAGACCAGCCCGTACTTGTGGCCTGACACGTTGATGGAGCGGACCTGCTCGAGGCGGAAGTCCCAGGGTGAGTCGGGATAGAGGAAGGGCCACACGAACCCGCCGCTGGCGCCGTCCACGTGGAGCGGGATGTCGAGGCCGCGCCTGCTCTTGATGTCGAGCAGCAGCGTGTTGATCCCGACGATGTCGTCCATGTGCCCGGTGAAGGTCGTGCCGAGCACGGCCGCGACGCCGATCGTGTTCTCGTCCAGGTGCGGCTCGACGTCGTCGGGACCGATCGTGTACTTGCCTTCCTCGAGGGGCACGATCCGGGGTTCGACGTCGAAGTAGCGGCAGAACTTCTCCCACACCACGTGGACGTCCCCTCCGAAGACCAGGTTCGGTCTCTCCGTCGAGAGCTTCTCCGCCTCGCGCCGCTCCTTCCACTTCCACTTCAGCGACAGGGCGCCGAGCATGATCGCCTCGGACGACCCCTGGGTGCGGCAGCCGGTCGTCGCGCCGGGCGCGTTGAACAGGTCGGCCAGCATCCGGACACAGCGCTGCTCGATCTCGGCGGAGATCGGGTACTCGGCATGGTCGATGAAGTTGCGGTGCAGGTTCTCGGCGATGATCCGCTGCGCCTCGGGCTCCATCCAGGTCGTCACGAACGTCGCAAGGTTTCGCTGCGGATCCCCTTCGAGGTTGAGGTCCTCAGCCAGCAACCGCATCGCATCGGTCGGGCGCATCCCGCTCTCGGGAAACACCGTGGCGGGGGCCGGTTCCGTCAGGAACCGGTTGCCGAAGAGTGCCGCCGCTTCTGACTCACTGAGTTTCGTCATGACCTGGGTCAACCGCCGTTCGTGTTGGTGTGGGTGTGTCGAATGCCTGGATGAGCCCGCCCACCGCGAAGCAGACCGCGCCCGCGAAGGTCCCCCAGTTGACCAGGCCGGTGTCGACGGCCTGGGACGTCGCCGGGCGGATGAAGGCCGCGAGCCCTGCGAGGAAGAACAGGACCGAGCCGAGCTGGTTGACCGCCACCACCCACCAACCGAGCAGGTGGACCCGCACCCCGACGCGGCCGCCGCACACATCGAGCATGGCGAGGTGTCCAGAGGCGAGGAAGCAAACGCAGCCGAGCATGTCGGGGAACCAGATCCATCCGTCGGACTGCCGGGGGGTGAGCCCCTCGGCGAAGGCCGCGACCAGGCTCACCGCGAAGAGCAAGGTCCCGACGAACAGCACCACGGCGCTCCGCCAGCTGCGCCTCTCCCGAGTCAGGTGGACGACCAGGACGATCGACGTCAAGCCGCCCGTACTGAAGAAGAAGCCCCCGACCAGGTAGGTGATGTTGACCGCGTCCAGGCTTCCGACCCCGAGCTGGGCGAGAGCCGCGCCCGCCGCGAAGAGGGAGCCACCGAGCACGAAGGCCAGGGCGGCGGCGAGATTGATGTGGGACAGCCGCCTGGAGCCCGCCCGTTCGGCCGCGTCGGCCAGATCCTCGCTCATCGTCGTCGGTCATCGGTGCTCTGGGTGGCTATCGGTCAGCCAGGGCCGTGGCGGGCGTGGGCGAGAAGTCGCGCAGCTCCTCGCTGCCGCCCCGGACGATCAGGCACGTCGACTCCGGGACCTCCCGCCAGGCCCCGCGCAAGTGCCCGAGCGGCTCGGACACGACGATTCGCGCGTCGTCGGAGAGGTCGTGCAGCACGGGGTTGTCGGGATACTGCGCCCGGAGCGTCGAGACGTCGGTGCTGTGGAACAGCGATCGGGGCGTTCCCTCACTCGCGTAGCGGAACGCCCACGTGGTCTCCCCGTCGGTGGTGGCCACCGTCATCTGGATCGGGTGCTCGACCCCGTGCCGTCGCCCCGTCTCCTCGATCAGGCCGACTGCCCGGGCCACCGCCAGTCGGTGGATCCTCCTCGAGCCCGAAGGTCAGGGCGAGGAAGAAGAAGAGCTCGGAGTCGGTCGACCCCTCGATCTCCGGGAAGAGAGCAGGCTCCACGGCGAGTGTCAGGTCGCGCTTCAGCAGCGCGAAGTCTGCGATGGCCCCGTTGTGCATCCAGAGCCAGCGACCGTGGCGGAAGGGATGACAGTTGGTCTGCTGGACTGCCGTGCCGGTCGTGGCCCGGATGTGGGCGAAGACCCGACCGGCCGACGCATGGGCCGAGAGCTCGCGCAGGTTGCGGTCGTTCCAGGCCGGCTCGGTGCTGTGATAGGTGCCGGGTGTCTCCCAAGCGCCGTACCAACCGACACCGAATCCGTCGCCGTTGATCGCCTCCACGCCCAGCCGTGAGTGCTTGCTCTGCACCACGAGCGAGTTCTCGGGCTTGAAGAGAAGGTCTTCCAGCAGAACCGGGGATCCCGAGTACGCAAGCCAACGACACATGTCCGCTCCCCCTCTCGACTCCAGTAGACGTGGAGAGGTGGCCCCCCGCATCACCCGCGTCGGGTGAGGCCGGAGCCGCGGTGGGTGGTGCTCGCGCACCTAACGGGCGCCACCGCCTCCGCTCGGGGCGATGTTCTGGTTCAGGTGGAAGACGTTGTCGGGGTCCACGGCGTCCTTGAGGGCGGTGAGCCTGGTCAGTTTCGCCGCCGAGTAGGCACGTCGTACGCCGGCGGCGCCGTCATCGCCGAGCACGTTGACGTAGGCGCCGCTCGAGAACGGTTCCAGCCCGGCCGCGTTCGCCCTCGCCGTCGCGATCCGGTCCGCGTCCTCGGCCGGATCCGTCCAACGGGCCGCGCCGACGTACTCGAAGGCGGTCTGCCGCTGGCTGAACGCCGTCGCGTCGTCGGGCACCTCCGCGATGGCCCCGCCGTAACCCTGGAGGCTTGCTCCCATCGAAGGATCGTGCGCGAGCAGCACCTCAAGCACCCCGTCGGACAGGTCCCGGAAGTAGTGACCCTTCCAATAGCGACGCAACGCGTGGCCCGCGCTGTTGTCTTCTCGACGCTGGAGATCGAGGTAGGACAGCTCCACCACGCGGCGTTGCAGCGGGCGGCCGAGAACCTCGAGACCCGCAGCATGTCTCCGACCCTCCTCCGGGTCGCCGACCCACACGAACCCGAGCGTCGCGAGGCCGCCGAACACGGTCGCGGCGTAGGTCGCCTGCCGTGGCGCGGCCGCGCTCAGGTCACGCCAGCGAGCCATCGCTGGTTTCGCGTCCGCGACGGGGAAGTCGAGCTCGGCACTCAGCGCGCGAGTGCCGGTGTCGTGCAGCCGGAACTCGAACTCGGTCACGACGCCGAAGTTGCCGCCGCCCCCGCGCAGACCCCAGTAGAGCTCGGTGTTCTCCTCCGCCGTGGCGCGAACGACGTCGCCAGCGGCAGTGACGAGCTCGAAGGACACCACGTTGTCACAGGTCAGGCCGTGCTCCCGGGCGAGCCAGCCCATCCCTCCGCCCAGGGTCAGTCCGCCCACACCCGTGTGGGAGACGTTGCCTGCGGTGGTGGCGAGCCCGTACGGCTGGGTGGCAGCATCGAGCGCACCGAGCAGGGCTCCTCCCTGGACCCAGGCCCGGCGCCGCTCCGGGTCGACCCGCACCTCCCCCATCGGGGTCAGGTCGATCATCAGCCCACCCTCGGGCACGGCCATTCCGACAACGCTGTGCCCACCGCAGCGGACCCCGATCTCCAACCCCTCACGCCGTGCCATCGCCACAGCTGCGACGACGTCCCGCACGTCATGGCAGCGAGCGATCAGCGCCGGCCGGCGGTCCACCATGGCGTTCCACACCTGACGCGCCTCGTCGTACCCGTCGTCACCTGGTCGCAAGAGAACGTTGTCTGTCATATCTCGCTCCTGATCGTGGGGGCTCCGGGTGAGTTGACCGCCGGCACGGCCAGAACTCATCTGTGCGACCAGACGGGCCGAGAACGCGAAATCCATCTAGAACCCGACGCGGCTGACGAGAGCGGGAGGCGCTGGTCGCGAGGGTGTCAGTCTTGAAGGGTGTGAACTGCTGCGACTTCGGCGAAGCCGAGCTTGCGGAGGATGGGTGCGGAGGTGTTGTACTGCGCTTGGACCGCGAGTCCGGGTGTACCGAGTAGGACGGCCTCGTCCCAACGAGCGCGCACGAGCGCCCGGTAGCAGCCCCGCCCTCGCGCCTCGGGAAGTGTCGCGCCGCCTGCCAGGAACAGCCCCGCGGGCGTGCGGTCCGCGAGTGCGTAGGCCACCGGAGCGCCGTGGATCCAGGCGAGCCACTGAAAGCCACCGCGACGGTTGCGCCGCTCGAAGGTGTCCTCAGCGGCAGCCCGGGCCTCGGCGGCGGCGCTGTCGGTCCAGCTAGCGGCGGAGAGCATGATCTCCAACCCGAGGCGGTGCTCCTCGAGAGTCTCGATGCGTCGCACGTCCACACCCTCGACCGGGGACGGTTCCTCGGCGAGAGCCATGGCTGCGCAGACGGGGTCGAGAGGTGGGTCGGGGTCGCCAAGCCCGCAAGCGCGCAGGCGGCCAGGGAGGTCGACCGGGGTGGCTGACGAACCCACGTTCCACAAGACGGTGTTGATACCTGCCACGAGCTCTCGGATCTCGGAGACGGCTCGGACGAGCTCGACGGCTTGGTCCGGGAGACGCAGGCGGCACACGCTGGCCCATCGCCGGTCCGGCCCGATGACGACGCAGTAGCGGTCGTCGACTACGCGCACGGAGCCGACAGGCGGTTCGACGAAGAGCTCAGGATCCTCCGCCAGCGCCGCGAGCTCGGGCGTCATCGCTCAGCTCCCGGCAGGATCCCGAGGCCGATCACCACGCGCCGTGGCTGCACGGTGCCCAGTTCGGCGATGTCCCTACGGAACAAGACCGACAGCAGGCCGTCGGTGAGGATGCGCAGGCGTCGGGAGCGTAGGGGGACGGCGCCGAGGTGGTAGCCGCGGGTGATCCAGGCGCCGAGTCGCCCCCGGACGTGCAGGCGGAAGACACGCGCGATTCCCTTGTCCCGCCCCAAGGTCGCGCCTTCACCGATGCTGCGGTATCGGTACGGCTGGGTCCCACCCCCCAGTCCAACGGCGAGCGCGCGTGCCTGCCGCACTGCGTGCTGACAGGTAGGGGGGTCGAGCTGTCCGGGCGTCGCAGCGTTCGGCACGCCGGCACAGTCGCCGAGAGCCCAGACGTCCGCGCGTCCTTCGACCCGCAAGCGAGGAGTCGACGACGATCCGGCCGCGTCCATCGAGCGGGAGCCCGAGGGTGTGGACGAGCGGGTGGGCCGTCACCCCCGCTGTCCACACCAAGGTCTGCGTGTCGATCCGCGTCCCGTCGGCCAGGGTCACCGCCTGCGTCTCGACGGATGTCAGCGTCGTCGACGTCAGGATCTCCACTCCGTCGCGTCGCAGCTGCGCATGGGTGTAGTCAGCGAGCCGGCGAGGCACGTCGGGCAGGATCTTCGGGCCGGCTTCGACCAGGACCCACCGCTGCGGGACGCCGCGGAGGGAGGGGTAGTGACGGAGGGCGTCCTGGACGAGCTGCCTCGTCTCAGCGAGAGCTTCGACACCCGCGTAGCCGGCCCCGACGAAGACGAAGCTCAGGTAGCGCTCGGCGCCGCCCGGGTCGGCGTCGGCGAGGTCGAGCGTTCGCAGGACCTGGTTGCGCAGCCGGATCGCGTCGTTGACGTCCTTGAAGGTGATCGCGTGCTCCGCGAGGCCGGGGATGGGCAGCATGCGGGCCCTGGAGCCCACCGCGATCACGAGGCGGCGGTAGGACACCTCCATGAGTCCGACATCGGTCTCGACGGTGACGGTCCGAGCGGTCTCGTCCCACGCGGCAGCCCGGCCGCGCACCAGGTCGGCCTTCGGGCACATCTCGCGCAACGGCACGATCACGTGCCGCGGCTCGATCGCGCCGGCCGCCACCTCGGCCAGGAGAGGCGTGAACAGCATGGAGCTCTCGGGGCTGACGATGGTGGCGTCACCGAGCAGGCGAGCCAGATGCGCCCCACCGAACCCGCCGCCGAGGATCAAGGTGCCACCCCTGGCCCTGCGTCGGCGGAGCATGGTGGGGGTTGTGGCCATCAGGGTCTCCGTACCAGGCACGTGGAACCGGCGATGGCGATGATCCGCTCCTGAGCATCGACGATTCGGCCGATGGCCACCATGGCGCTGCGGCCCTGGTTGACGACCTCGCCCGTACAGGTGAGCGGTCCCCCCGTGAGCAGGGCCGGCCGGAGGAACCGGACGTTCATCTCGCTGGTGACGTACCCGACGGCGGACGGAAGGAGTGAATGCACCGCACAGCCCATGGCAGTGTCCAGCATCGCGGCCAGCACGCCGCCGTGGACGATGCCGAACGGGTTGAGGTGGTACTCGCCGAGGTCGAGGGTGAACGTGACCTGGCCGGGATCTGCCCCGATGGGCTCGATCCCCAAGGTCCGCACAGCCGGTGGCAGTGGCAGCTCACCGGCTCCGATGGCCCGCAGGACGGACAGCCCGTCCAGGTCGAGTCCGGCGACGGCGGTCGGGGCCGGATCGTCCCAGTCATAGGTGCGCTGGCGCGTGTCGGTTGACATGTGTACCTCCTGTGTCGGGGCGTCGGTCGACGCCGGTGATGGGTTCGTGTTGCCGTCGGACGACGCCGTAGGCGAACACCCCGACGAACGCGTACTCGATGGCCATGAGCACGCTCAGTCGACTGTGGTCGGCGCCGGTGACCATCGTGAAGAGGAACGAGTAGCCCGCGGAGTTGAGCATCGCGTGCCAGACCGCGGCCAGGGACCAGTTGCCCCCACGGACGACCAGCAGTGCCATCAGCACCATCGTGAAGCTGGCGTTGCCCACGATCCCGAGCAACAGGGGCAGGTCGCCACTGATCATCACCGGGATGTGCCACACGATCCGGACCGCTGAGGCGATCCCCCACGCGGTCAGCACGCTGTGTCGGCGGAGCAGGACGGGCGCCATGAAGGCGATCCAGCCGGCCTCCTCGCCGATCCCGACGAGGACCAGCAGGGCCACGAAGGTGCCGGTCACCTGCCACGAGTCCGCCAGCTGGTCGTGCGTCGGCAGCGGTGCGCCCAGACCACCGTTGACCAGCACGATGAGCACGTGCAGGACGATGGGGCCGAGCAACGCGAGCAGGTACCACCTGGGTGCTGCCCGCCAGCTGCGGAAGCGCAGCCACCACTCACGGAAGGCATCACGTCCCTGGCACGGAGCAACGACCAGCACGGCCATCAGCGGTGCGAGCGGGAGGTTGCCGCCGCCGTGACCGCCGGCGAGGAAGACGCCGATCCAGATGGACCAGCCGAAGAGGCAGGCCAGGATGACGAACGCGGTCAGGGGGTGCCTGCGGATGAGCCCTCTCATGACGTCACCTGCGCGAACCGGTTGACGAAGCTGTTGTCGGAGACGGCGCCGCCGGATCCGAGCCTCATCAGCACCAGGGACCCGGCGACCCCGGCGGCGATCCGGTCGGTGCGCGTCGACCTCCGCCTCCGAGCGGGTGGCCCGTCGCCGGACACGCTCATCGTGCGAGCCGCACGCGACAACAGGCTTCGCACGACCAGCGGGTGGATGCGGCGGACGAGTGCCGAGTAGGCCAGTCCTCGACGACTGCGCACGTCGACGACAGTGCTCAGCACGACGCGGCCGCCCTCGACCAGCACCGACGCGCGAAAGGCCAGGTGTCCCTGGTCGGTGCCGAGCAGCACCTCGTCCGGACGCCAGGAGATGGTGTCGAAGACGTGGCTACCGCCGCGTTCGATGCCCGCCGCCCTGACCAGCAGCTCGCGCAGTCCGAACAGGATCCGGATCCAGACCGGCGGCGCCCGGAAGATGGCGTCGGCCCACTCCTGAGGGTGTCGAGCGTGAGCACCGATCGGGATGGCGACAGCGAAGGCGTCTGACCAGTCGACGCTCGGCAATGCGTGCGCAAGCAGCGGGGTGCGCGGCAGCGGGACGACGTACGAGCGGCCCGGCCGGGCCGGGCGTGGGGTTCGGTGAGGGGCCGAAGGCCCGGCACTCGGAGGGACCGAGTGGAGGTGTGCAGTCATGTCTACTCCTTCCATACGCCACCGTATGGTGGGGTGTTCCGTACGGTAGCGTATGGATATGAAAAGGGCAACGAGCGAATCCCTGGGACGCGGTGACTGGACCGAGGCTGCGTTGGATGCGCTGTCACGAGGGGGGCTGGCCGCGGTGGCTGTCGAGCCCCTGGCCAAGGAGCTGGGGACGACCAAAGGCAGCTTCTACTGGCACTTCGCCGACCGGAACGCACTGCTCGAGGCGACGCTCGGACTGTGGGAGGCCCGGGACACCGACCGCGTCATCGCGGCCATCGACGAGTCGCAGGATGTGATGACCCGGTTGCGGAGCTTGCTGGGTTTGGCGTTCTCCTCAGTCTCGGACGGCTCGACCGAGGGCGCGGGGACAGTGGAGCTCGCTCTCCAGGCGAGCACGTCACATCCCCTGGTGGCGGCCACCCTCGCGCGCGTGACGAAGAGGCGGCTGGCGCTGCTCACCCAGCTGTTCACGGAGCTGGGCCTGACGCGGACCCGAGCACGCGACCGTGGCCTGCTCGCCTACACGGCGTTCCTCGGCCACGCGCAGCTGGCCCACGCGACACCAGAGCTGCTCCCCAAGGGCCGGGCCTTCGTGGCACACGTCGACCAAGTCGTCGAGGCGCTGGTCAACGTCGGAGACTAGAACCGTGGGTGAGGCGCTTCGCCAAGCCCCTGCTCAAGCGCGCCGGTTGATGCTTGGCGGCCGACGCCAGGACCGGTCAGCGCTGACTCTCTGGTGGAGCCGAGACGATCGTGGCACGACATGGCCGCGATCGGCGCGGGCTGCGCCCCTATTGTGCCGTCGAGTCTGGCGGTGTCTCGAGGTGTGCCTGGACGGCCTGGTCCACGCTGGGGTGGATCCTGGCTGCAGTGATGATCGCAAGAGTGCCGTCTCGAGCCAGCGTGGCGCTGACCCCGGGCTTCAGCCGGGCCAGCGGGTCGACACTCGCGGACCGTTAGCCGATCTTCTCCCAGTGGCGCATCCCCACCTGGTCGAGCAGGAGGCCCGCCTCGTCCTCAGGGCACTCGACGATGTCGCTGAACTCGAGTGAACCGTCCTCCAGGATCGTCACCTTGGCACTGGTGCAGTTCGTCGCCGACTGACTCCAGTGGATGACGAGAGTCTCGCCGTCGAACTCGTAGGTGACGTGCATCTCGTCGGTGTCACCCTGGCTCGGGCCTTCCGTGTACTCGTGTGTGAAAGTGAAGCTGCCGTCCTCAAGGGTGGCCGTGTTAATGCCCGGCACGTAGTCGAGCCCTTCGGGGTCGGTGACTCCGTGCTCGACCAAGGCCTTCCTGGTGACCTCCCAGCGGTAGGTGCCGTTCAGCTGTGACGCCCGGTCGGGCGCCGCGGTCTCGGGGCACGCGGTGACCGGATCGGGTGCGGTCACGCCCGCCTTCAACTCCTCGATCGCGGTGATGACCTCAGCAGTGGTCGCGTCCTGCTTCAGGTCGGCGATCACTGGAGCCACCGCGTCCCTGAGTCCAGCGATGTCGGCGGAGGTGGCGGCGACGATCTTTCCGCCGTTCTCGCAGTAGGTCGCGGCCGCTGCGGCGTCGTCGTCGAACGTCCCGATGGCCCAGTCCCGGGTCGTCTCGGACGCCTCGACGAGGGCGTCGAGCTGACTGGCAGACACCATCTCCGTAGCAGCATCGCTGATCACGATGACGTCGGCCTTGGCGAACAGGGTGACATTGCCCGTGGCCTGCGAGGCCGGAGCCTGTTCGTACTGGGACTCGGCGAGGGTGTAGCCCTCCTCCTCGAACATCGGTGATGCCCCGAGCGCGGTGAGAACGTTCCAGGTGGTGGTTGAGTGGGGAGACCGGATCGTGGCGCCGCCGTAGTCGTCAGGCCCCAACGGCGACGCTTGGGTGCCGAACGGGTGCCGCAAAGACTCGGGCAACATCGCTAACCCGGTCATCCCGGCCTCGGACAACCCTTCCATCATCGTGGCCGCGTGGTCACTCGCGACGACCTGATCGAGCAGCTCGGTGGAATCGATAAGGAACGGCGTGTTGATGGCTCGCAGCGTGTCCACCCCGACGAGGTCCCACGCCCGCGTCGCGACCAGCCCCAGTTCGGCGTCGCCTTCCTGAATGAGCTTGATGGTCGCCTCCTCATCTGGCGCGGCCTCATAGCTGGTCTCGATCGTGATCGTCGGGTCCAGGTCCTGGACGGTGCGGGCCCAGCGCTCGACCATGGCTCCCCCCGCCACGGCTTGGGCATCGTAGGTGGCTATCCGGAGCGTGACTGGTTCGGTGTCCTTGGCCGGTTTCGTCGACGGCTCGTCAGAGCCGCAACCTGCCAGGGAGATGAGCGCACCCACGCTCAGCGCGGCGAGAGCTTGTTGTCGACGGTTCATGGCCTTCTCCTTCGAACGATGATCCAAGAAACCCACTGGGGCAGGGGTCTCGAGGCACACCTTCCGAATCCGGGTAATGTCGAGGTAACAGCGCAGGTCAGAGGCCCGACATCCCCTAGATTGTGTGGGTGACTGCGCTGCGGATCAACGGCCGCGTCGAGGCACTCGGGAGACGCGAGCGGATCGTACTGGCGACCCTGGCCGTTCAGCGACCCGACATGGCTACCCAGGACCAGCTCGGTTACGCGCTGTGGCCCGACGGAGCGCCCCCGACGAGCGCAAAGGTCATCCAGGGCTGCGTCTCGCGTTTGCGAGGACTGCTCGGCGCCGACGCGATCACGACCCTCGACAGCGGATACCGCGTCGAGGCGTTTGTCGTCACGGACGCCGATGGCTTCACTCAGCGCGTGGCGCGTGGGCGCGAGCTGCTCCAGCTCGGGCAGGCCGACCGGGCGGCCTACGCACTTGACGAGGCGCTGCGCGAGTGGGGTGGCGATCCCTACGCCGAGATCGTCCACTGGGGCCCGGCGGAGGCGGCAAGCGCACAACTTCGTGAGGAACAGGCGATCGCCGAGGAACTCCACGTGGATGCGCTCCTGGCGTCCGGCGATATCACCCGGGCACTGCCGATCGCAAGCACGCGCGTGACACAAGCGCCGTTCCGTGAGCACCGCTGGGCACAGCTCTCGGTGGCTCACTACCGGGCCGGAAACCAGGCGGAGGCGCTCCAGGTGCTGCGCACCTGTCGGACCAAGCTGCGCGACGAGCTGGGTGTCGACCCCGGTGATGAGATCACTCGGCTGGAGGAAGGTGTTCTGCGGCACGACGTGGGCATTGTCGGACCGATCAGAGCAAACGCGGCAGACGCTGACTGTCCATGGCCCGGGCTGGCGGCCTACGGGCCAGACGACGCCCACTGCTTTTTCGGGCGTGATGCTGAGCTGGCGGCAGCACTCACGCTCCTGGCAAGGCGTGGGGTGCTCGCGGTCGTCGGACCGTCGGGAGTCGGGAAGTCGTCGTTCGTGGGCGCTGGTGTCGTCGCCACACTGCGCGCCCGTGGGCGAAGCGTGGAGATGCTCGTCCCAGCGGCGCGGGTTGTGCTGCCTCCGTGCGACGTCCTGGTCATCGACCAGGGGGAGGAGATCTTCGGGCTCGCCCCCGCCAACCGCAGCGAGCTTTTTCGCCAGCTGAAGAGTCATCCCGGCCAGTTCGTGCTCACGATGCGCTCGGATCGGTTGGCCGAGGTTGGCTCCCACCCTCTCCTGGCGCGGACTTTGGAGCAGGGCCTCTTCATTCTCGGCCGCCTCAGCGCGGAGGGACTGGCGACCGCGATCGAGAAGCCGGCCGCGCAGCGCGGGCTCTTGGTCGAACCAGGACTCATCGAGCTGTTCCTTCGGGACCTGGAGGGGTCTCCCGCACCACTGCCACAGTTCTCCCACGCCCTGGCCCAGACGTGGAGTCGACGAGAAGGACGCACCCTGACCGTGGCGGGATACCGATCGAGTGGTGGGGTTGGTGGAGCGCTGGGGCGCACGGCGGAGGCCGTGCACGCCGCGCTCCCGGAGGCAGAGCGGCCGGCACTTCGGTCGTTGATGCTTCGTCTGGTCGTCGTGGACGAGGACGCGGAGCCGCGGCGTGCACGGACGCCGACACCCGACCTGGTCGAGACTCACCGGGCCGTGCTGGACCTCCTCGTCCGCGCCCGGTTGGTGACCATCGATGACACCGCCGCCACGATCACGCACGAGGCGCTCATCGACGGGTGGCCACGCCTGCGCGGCTGGCTCGATGAGGACGTCGACGGCCGGAGGATCTTCCATCACTTGACCATGTCAGCGCGGGCATGGGAAGCCCTGGGGCGGCCCGAAAGTGAGCTGTACCGCGGCATCCGGCTTGCCGGGGCGCTGGCGTGGTCCAAACGGGCCGACGTCGAGTTGGCACCCACCGAGCAGGTCTTCCTGGACGCGAGCTCGGTCCGCGCCGACGCCGAAGTCGCCCGGCTGGCGAAGGACGTACGTCGCCAGGCGCGCGCCAACCGCATCCTCCGTGGAGCCGCGGGCACCATCGCCGTGGCGCTCGCCATCGCCGTCGTCCTCGGCGTGCTCGCCGTCCGACAGGGGCGGCGGGCCGACCAGCAGGCGGGCGAAGCTCAAGCGGCAGCCCTGGCTCAGGCCGCCGTCGCCGTGGGAGCGGCCTCGCTGGACACGGACGATCCCCAGCTCGCGCTGCTGTTGGCTGCAGCAGCCCAGCAACTCGCCCCCAGCAGCGGGACGGCTTTCAACCTCGCGGCCGCCGTCGCCGATCGACCTGAGCTGATCCGGACCGTGGCCGTACCCTCCGCGAGCGGCGTGGGACGGATGGTCGTCGCGGGCGACCGGGTTCTGACCGTGGACCGCCGTCACACCGTCCGCAGCTTCACCACCGCAAGCCTGTTGTCTGATGCGTCGTACCAGGCCGGAGACGGCCACTTAGACACCATCGACGTGCCCATCGCAGCAACGTCGCACGTGGTCGCCGTGGCCGCAGCGCCCGAGGATCCGCAGGCCGTTCGGTTACTCGACCCGGCCACGCTGACCGAACTGCCCCAGCGGCTGGCGGGAGTCCCCGAAGGAGTCGTTGTCCAGGGTCTCGATGTGAGCCGTGACGGCCGTTACCTCGCCGCGAGCTTCGGTGACCTGGTCATCAACAGCGAGACGGACGGTGGAGTCGACCGAGCCTTCGTCAAGGTGTGGAACCTGCGGTCCGGCCAACCGCTGGGCGGGCGGATCGATCCGCCATTGTCATTCACCCGTCTGGCGCTCTCCGACGACGGCGCAATCGTCTACACCAGCAACCCGGTCGCCGCATACGAGGTCCGGAACGGCCGGCAGCTGTGGCAACGCAACGAGGCGTGGACCGGCGACGTCGACGTACGCGGGCGCGTGCTGGCGGCTTTCACCGAGGACGGCACAGCCGTGCAGCTCTTGAACGCCGACAGCGGCCTTGTCCGCACCACGCTGACCGGCCAGACGGGTGCGCTGCAGGACGTCTCGTTCTCACCCGACGGCAGTACGCTGGTGGCGAGTTCGGCCGACGGGCTCGCCGTCGTCTGGGAAACCCGGACTGGTCAGACCCTTCACAGGTTCGACACGGGCGCCGGCGCCGCCACCGGCGTGGTCTACTCGCCCGACGCGACGACCCTCTATGTCAGCAAACCTCTGACAAGTGAGGTGCAGGCTTGGGACCTGAGTGGCGATCGCCGCTTCCTCTCCAAGATCGGCTTCTCCCAGATCGCGCCGTACGGCTCGGGCTTTGTCGAGGTCAGCCCCGGTTCCACACGAATCGCGCGAGGCGGGTGGCGTCCCGACCCCGCCGAGGCCAGCCTCAGTCTGTTCGACACACGCACAGGGGTCGAGGTCCACCCAGCAATGATCAGTCAGTCGTGGAGCGTGGGGGGCGGCTGGAGTCCCGACGAGCGTCAGTTTGTGACCGGGTACGACGACGGCTGGGTCCAACTGATCAACGGCGTGAGCGGGCGCGAGACCGGACGTCGCAAGGCCCTGCCGGCCGACATCATCGACACGGCGTTCGCGGGCGACGCGCACGTGGTCGCGGCAGACAGCCAGGGAAATGTCGCCTTGCTGGGTACCAGTCCGCTCGTTCTCACCGGCGAGGTCGTGACCCTGCCGGAGAAGCCTTATGCCGTGGCCGGATCGTCTGACGGCCACACTGCTCTGGTACTGACAGCGGGCACCGAGTGGCGACCTGACTGGGGCCTCGAAGTGAGCCGTTGGTACCGCGTGAATCTGATGAGCGGGCTGATCGTGAGTCACGGAAATCTCACGGTGAGGAACGGCAGCGCGGTTGCCCTCTCCCCCGACGGGATGACGGCAGCCGTCGGTGGCCTGGACGGCGAGCTCGAGGTGATCGACCTCGCGAGCGGCGATCCCGTGCACCCGGCGGTGGCGGGCGTGCGCGGCGACATCAGATCTGTCGCCTTCAGCCCGGACGGATCCCAGGTCCTGACCACCTCGACCGGACCTGATGTGGCGGTCTGGGATGCGACCACTGGTGAGCTGCAATCCCGATTCCCGCTGCCGGTGGGGCAGCAGGTCACCTCGGCCCAGACCGGAGATGAAGCGATCGTCACCATTGCAGCGATCTCCGCAGACACCTACGAGTGGGACCCCTCACCTGAGGCGGCCATCGAGCATGCCTGTGCGGTTGCCGGTCGCGACCTGACCGAGCTCGAGTGGCGCGACGCCTTTGGCGACCTGGCTTACAGATCGACCTGTTGACGCCCGCTGGCGCTTTGACCTGCGGTCATGGGCGGAGCAGAGATGGCCGAGTCGTGTCATCGGGAACGTCGCCGCCCCAACCTCACGAGTGCTGGCAGACCGACGTCACTCGTTGGAGGTAAGCCGACGGCACCGACGTTGAGATCGGCAACTGGCTCGACGACCATGGCCGATCATTCGGACACGATCCACTGGCCGAACGCACCAAGAGCCACCGGCCGATGATCCGGAGGCTCTTGAGTGACCTCTGTCGCGGCTCATCACATTGGTGGAGCTGAGGGGATTCGAACCCCTGACCTTCTCATTGCGAACGAGACGCGCTACCAACTGCGCCACAGCCCCAGCTGCGCCCCATCGGACGCGAAGGGAGACGTTAGCACCGGCGCTGGCCGCTCTCCAAAGCGACTCAGGAGCCGGCGGCGCGGCGCTGTTGCTCGGCCTGGGCGGCCTTGCGGGCGCGCTCGTCGTCCTCGGCCTGACGCACGATCGCGGCGTCGGACTCGGTGCGGCCGGAGGTCCACACGCCGGTGGAGTCGAGGTCGATGGTGCGGACGGTACGACGCTCCGCGGCCGGCTTGGAGACGTAGGTCGGCAATGTCATCGGCATCGGGTCCCACAGGCTCGGGTCGGTGATCGCCGGCGTGGTGGTGGTGTCGTCCGGCTCGTCGGTCGGCGGCAGCTCCGCCTTGATCACCGGCTGCTCCCCGGTCGCAGCCTCGTGGAGCCAGGCGTCGAGCTCACGCGTCTGCTCGCCCCGCACCATCAACCGGCACGCCACCAGCCACGCCACCAGCAGCCCGGCGGGGATGGCGACGTAGTACCAGGCGATCAGGCCGAAGGCCGCGACGCCGATGGTGGCCAGCAGCGACACCAGGATCAGGCCGAGCACCCGACGACGCCGCCGAGCGGCCGTGCCCCGGTTCGAGTGGGGTGCCGCTGCGCGCGTGTGCGGGTCAGTGACGTGCTTGGTGGTGACGATCGGCGAGGACGGCGTCCGACCCGGGCTGACGACCAGGCGGGCGTTGCGTCGGTTGACCGGCTCTCGACGAGCCAGCACGCGCATGGTGTGGGAGAACCGGTCGACCGACCGGCTGCGAACGGCGTCCTCGTGGTGCTGGAGCGCCTTGGGGATGAGGTAGGCGGCCCACGCGAGCGCGAGGGCCACGAAGATCAAGGCAGAGAGGTCGTCCACGATGCCGAGCGTAAGAGCGCCATGGCGGCGCACCCGGCACCGTGAGTGGTGTGTCGCGAAATCACTCGTGTGACTGGTGGGACCTGAGCCGCGCCACCATGCCGGCCGGACACTCCTCGCGAGTCACTGCGTAGATCCGGTGGTCGCGCCAGTCGCCGTCGATGTGGAGGAAGCGCGGCGCCAGCCCGATCTCGCGCATGCCGAGCTTCTCGACCACACGCAGGGAGTTGGTGTTCTCGGGCCGGATGCAGATCTCGACGCGGTGCAGGCCGGCGCTGAAGAAGCAGTGGTCGATCGCCATCGCCACCGCCAACGGCATGACCCCACGCCCGGCGTACTGCTGGTCGAGCCAGTAACCCATCGACGCGAACTGCGCGGAGCCGCGCACGATGTTGTTGACCGTCAGCTGACCTGCGAACTGTCCACGCACGTCGACGGCGAAGGGAAACGTCGAGCCCTGGCGGGCCATCCTGTTCAGCCGACGGACGAGGGCCGAGTACGACGTGGGGCGGAGGTCACCGCCGGGCGGAACCGTCGCGTCCCACGGTCGCAGCCAGTCGGCGTTGCGACGGCGCGCGGAGCGCCACGCGACCTTGTCGGACCGGGCCAGGGGCCGCAGCGTCACCTCACCCGAGGTGATCCGCGCCGGCCATCCGACGGTCAATGGTCGCTCCCCACGATCTGTTCCACCGCGTGGCCGAGCAGCGGTTCGAGCACGTCGAGTCCGTCCTTCACGCCGCCCCGCGAGCCGGGCAGGTTCACCACCAGGCAGGTTCCTGCGACGCCTGCGATGCCTCGCGAGATCGCGGCGGTGGCGACGCCCTTCGCGACGCCGGCCGCACGGATCGACTCGGCGATGCCGGGCACCTCGCGGTCGATCACGCGACGGGTCTGCTCGGGTGTCTGGTCGGTCGGCGTGAGGCCGGTGCCACCGGTCGTGAGCACGACGCGTGCGCCACCCTCGGCCGCGGCCCGGATCGCCTCGCCGACCGGATCGCCGTCAGGTACGACGATCGGCGAGCTGACCACGAAGCCGAGCCCCTGCAGGAACTCCACGATGAGGGGGCCGGTCTCGTCGGCGTACACGCCGGCCGCCGCGCGGTTGGACGCGACGACCACCTCGGCGCGCAGCCCGCTCATCCGGGGTCCCCGTTCGAAGCGGAGCGCAGCGAGCATTCGAATGGGGTGATCACGATCGCGGCTCCAGTCGCCGGACTTCCCGCCAGTCTTGGACTCGACCCGGATGTCGGTGATCACGGCCGCCTTGTCCACGGCCTTGACCATGTCGACGACCGTGAGAGCCGCGACCGAGACCGCCGTCAGCGCCTCCATCTCGACGCCGGTGCGGTCGGTGGTGCGGACGGTGGCGGTGATGTCGACCGAGTCGTCGCCGAGCGCGAGGTCGACCGTGACACCCGAGATCGCGAGCGGGTGGCAGAGCGGGATCAGCGCCGGCGTCTGCTTGGCGCCCATGATCCCCGCGATCCGGGCGACGGCCAGCGCATCGCCCTTCGGCACACCGTCGCCCCGCAGCAGCTCGAGGACCCGCGCGGAGACGACGACCTTCCCGGTCGCCACGGCCACGCGGTCGGTCACGTCCTTGGCCGACACGTCGACCATCCGGGCGGCACCGGAGTCGTCGACGTGGGTCAGCTCACGGTCTGCCGATCAGTGGCCATCAGAACTCCTCGTCGAGGGCGAGCACCTGCACCATCTCACCCGCGGGCAGGCTCGTGGTGTCCTCCGGGACGACGATCAGCGAGTTGGAGTCGGCCAGCCCGCCGACGAGGTGGGAGCCCGCGCCGCCGACCGGCGACACCGTCGGCCCGCCGCGGCCGCGCTCGAACGACCCGCGCAGGAACTGCCGCCGGCCCTCCGGCGAGCCCACGCCGTGGGTGAGCCGGGCGCGAGTCGCCGGGCGCGAGTACGGCGCCTTGCCCATCAGCTTGCGAAGCGCCGGCAGCACGAACATCTCGAAGGAGATGTACGACGAGACCGGGTTGCCCGGCAGCGTGAAGATCGGGATCCGGTCCTCGCCGACGACGCCGAAGCCCTGTGGCTTGCCGGGCTGCATCGCGACCGGCCCGAACCAGACCGTGCCCAGCGGCGAGAGCGACTCCTTGACGACGTCGAAGTCGCCCTGCGACACCCCGCCGCTGGTGACGACGAGATCGGCACGGACCAGCTGGTCGTTCAGCGCATCGAGGAACGCCCGGGGCTCGTCGGGGACGATCCCGACGCGGTAGGTGATCGCGCCCGCGCGGCGGGCCGAGGCCGCCAGCAGCCAGGAGTTGCCGTCGTAGATCGAGTCGGCGCCGAGCTCGGTGCCGGGCTCCCGCAGCTCCGACCCCGTCGAGAGGATCACCACCCGCGGCCGCGGCCGGGATCGGACCGTGGCGCGGCCGACGCTGGCGAGCAGGCCGAGGTGGCGCGGGCCGAGCACAGTGCCGGACTCGATCAGCAGGTCGCCACGGCTGACGTCCTCCCCCGCACCGCGGACGTGCTGGCCGACATCGGCCCCCCTGCTGATCCGGACCTGAGCGACGCCGCGGTCGGTCCACTCGTAGGGGACGACGCAGTCGGCACCGGCCGGCACCGGCGCGCCGGTCATGATCTTGGCCGCCGTACCGGGTGAGAGCGCCAGCAGCTTGGCCTGGCCGGCGCCGATCTCGCCCACGACCGGGAGGTGGACCGGGTCGTCGTCGCTGGCGCCGGCGACGTCGTCGTGGCGCACGGCGTAGCCGTCCATCGCGGAGTTGTCGAAGGAGGGCAGGTCGATCGGCGAGACGACGTTCTCGGCCGCGGCGAGGCCGAGGGTCTCCATCAGCGGCTGCGGGTAGTCGGGGAGCGGCTCGATGGCGTCGAGGATCCGCGCGAGGTGGTCGTCGACCGACAGCGGAGCGTCAGCCATCCGCCGACCCGCTCGACAGGACGGTGCCGGCCTCGACGCGCTGGGCGCTGACGGCCGCGAGCTCGACGTCACCGACGACCCGGACGTCGCGGCCGAAGGTCCAGTCGCCCTCGATGGTGAGGCTGGTGGCCTCCTTCAGCGACGGCGCGCCCTCGGGGAAGCGCTTGTCGAACTCGCCGACCCGCTTGTAGTGGTCGTCGTCGAGCTCCACGAACGGCACGTCGTCGGCGGTCTGGTCGAGGACGAAGTCGCTGCCGAGGTCGTAGACGTCGGAGCGCAGCACCAGCAGGTCGTTGGTCGTCTTCACCGGGACGAACCGGTCGCGGCCCACCTCGATGGTGCGGGCACCCTCGAAGACCTCGATCGCCGCTCCCATGGCGGTCTCGACCTGGACGACCTCGGGGCTGGACGGGTCAGCGGGGTCGACGTGCTTGACGTTGCGGATCAGTGGCAGCCCGAGGATGCCGCCGCGGACGTCGAGCGCCTCGCGCATCGCCGCCAGGTCGAACCACAGGTTGTTGGTCGAGCAGTACTTGTGCCGGTTCAGGTCGGCCAGCGCCTCCCGGTCCTCGGGCAACGTCTGCGCGCTCTCGCGCAGCACGATCCGGCCGTCACGCGTCCGGCGGGCGAAGTGGCCGCCCTTCCGGTCCGACGCCGTACGGCGGACGGCCTCGATCGCGAACGGCGCACCGGACCCGGCGAACCAGCCGGCGACCCGCGCGTCCGGCGTGGCGCCGAGGTTGTCGGAGTTGGACACGAAGGCGTAGCGATAGCCGGCCTCGATCAGCTGGTCGAGCAGACCGGTGCCGCGCAGCGCGGTGTAGACGTCACCGTGCCCGGGCGGGCACCACTCGAGGTCTGGCTCCTTGGGCCACGACACCGGCGAGAGGTCCTTGGGCAGCAGCTTGGGCTCCTTGTTCTGCAGGAACTCCAGCGGCAGCCCGTCGACGGCGAGCTTCTCGTAGCGGGCCAGCGCGGCCATGGAGTCCTCGCTGGTGCGGAAGCTGTTCATGAAGATCAGCGGCAGCTCGACGCCGTACTCCTCGCGGAGGTGGAGCACCTGCCGGGCGATGATGTCGAGGAACGACAACCCGCGGCGCACGCACAGCAGGGACTTGGCGCGGTCCATGCCCATCGACGTCCCGAGCCCGCCGTTGAGCTTGATCACGACCGTCGTGGCGATGGCTGCTGCGGCGTCGTCGGCGGACACCTCGGCGTCGGCGAGGGCGTCCATGTCGAGCGGCTCGATCGTCGACTCGGGGACCATGCCGGTCTCGCCGTGCTCGAGGAGCCGGAAGTAGTGGGCGAACGTCTCGATGGCCACCTCGTCCACACCGGCGGACGCCATCTTCTCCCGCGCACGGTTCAATCCTGGACTACCCATGCCTCGATCGTAGGCTGGCCAGGTGGATCCGCCGCAACTACCCGCGAAGACGGTCCAGAAGATCGCCGTCCGCGACCAGGTGCTCGCAGCACGACGCCGTATCCCGTTGCCAGATCTCGGCGTCGCCGCGCACGCCATCGCCGACCATCTGCTGGCAGATCCAGCCGTACGCCGGGCGGCCACGGTGGCGGCGTACGTCTCCGTGGCGCGCGAGCCCGGGACCACGCGGCTCCTCGAGCAGCTGCGCGCCGCCGGCAAGCGGGTGATCCTGCCGGTGCTGCTCCCCGACCTCGACCTCGACTGGGCGACCTATGACGGACTCGACTCATTGGTGCCGGCCGGCCGCGGCCTGCTCGAGCCGGTGGGACCGCGACTCGGCGTCGACGCGGTGGCCACCGCCGACGCGGTGCTGGTGCCCGGCCTGGCCGTCTCGGCCGACGGCCACCGGCTCGGCCGCGGCGGCGGCTCCTACGACCGGGTCCTCGCCCGGGTGCCGGTCGGCACCTTCACCTGCGTGCTCCTCCACGACGGCGAGCTCGGGGTCGACGTCCCCGTCGAACCCCACGACCGCACCGTCACCCACGCCGTCACGCCGACGGACGGCGTGGTCGCGCTCGGCGGTTGACACCCACGCTCGGAGGTCGAAACCCCCGAGCGGTCAGGGATGCCGAGGATCAGGTCACGGCGCAGGCCACCAGGGCGGTGCGGCGCGCGGCGACGTACTCGGCGTACTCCTCGACGGTATGACCGGCCGGGCTAGGGATCCGGTTCCTCGGAGACGGGAACGAGCTCGAGGGTGTCCTCGCCGGCGGCCTCGACGGCGTCGAGGCTGAACGCCCACGGCAGCGTCTCGCCGTCGACCCACAGCTCGGTCTGGTCGGTGTAGTGGTCGGAGGCGGGGTGGCCGGAGACGCCGGTCAGGCTGATCCAGCGCGAGTCGTCGAAGTCGGCCAGGCTCACGACCATCCGCATCGACGGTGCGGCGGTCACCGTGTAGCCCTCACTGGCGTCCCACGCCGTCGCGTTCACCAGCGAGCCGCCGCCGCCCACCTTCCAGTCGCCGCGGTTGAAGAGCCACTCGATCGGCGCGACGCCCGATGTCCCCAGCGTCTGGTGGACGAGGTCGAGCTGGTGGAGGTGGCCCCAGTCCCAATCGGCGGGGTTGCGCGCCTCGATCCGGGTCAGCTCGTCGCGCGCCTGCAGCATCGCCTCCCGGAGCACGTCGTCGCGCATCTCCACCTCATCCTCGGTGTCGCGGTTGTTCCACCAGGAGTTGCCGGGCTGTTCCAGCAGGTTCTCGACCGCGAGCATCCACCGGCCGCCGCCGGTCGGCCAGGCCGCCGACGGCAGGTCGTCGTAGAAGGTGAGCTCGAGCAGGTTGCTCCACACCACGTTGTAGTACGCCGCGGCAGCGCTGTCGGCCGGCTGGGTGAAGTCCCACTCGGCGAGCAGCCGCTGGCCGTCGCTGTAGTAGCCCCCGGGCAGGTCCTGCTCCAGGAGGTGGGGAACGAGCACCGATGCCATCGGGTGCCGGTCGTCGAGCTGCAGTTCCGCCATCTCGGCCACCGACAGCTCCCCCTCACGCTCGAGCAGGTCGCGGATCCGCTGTGAGCGAAAGCCCGGATCCCAGTCGTCGGTGAGGAAGTAGGGATAGTCGCCGCCGATGACCTGCTGGTTGGCCGTGACGATGTATCCCTCGTCCGGGTCCAGCACGTACGGCAGCGCCTCGAACGGCACGTAGTCGCGGGTCCAGTCGTCGTCGGCCCGCCAGCCCTCGGCGGGCAGGTAGCCGTCGTTGCCGGGCTCCCGGATCGGGATCCGGCCCGGGGCCTGGTAGCCGATGTGGCCCTCCCGGTCGGCGTAGACCAGGTTCTGGCTGGGTACGTCGAACCCGGCGGCCGCGTCCCGGAACTCGCCCCAGTCGCCGGCGAGGTTGAGGGCCAGGATCGAGTCGGCCGTCGGCGACGGCTCGAGGGCCGTCCACGCCAGCGACACGGCGTAGTCGCGCTTGCCGGTTCCGGGATGGTCGGGGTCGGCGAGCTCGCCGACCTCCTCGAACTCGTCGGAGACGTCGGACAGGATCGGACCGTGGGCGGTGGAGCGCACCGTGATGTCCACGTCCTCGGCGCCGCGCACCTCGATCGTCTCCTCGCGCATCTTCAACGGTCGCCGCTTGCCGTCATGGATCCACTCGTCGCCGTCGACCTTCTCGAGGTAGAGGTCGCTGACGTCCGGGGAGAGGTTGGTGAACCCCCACGCGATGTCGGCGTTGTGGCCGATGACCACGCCCGGCATGCCGGAGAAGGTGAAGCCCGCGACATCGAGCGGGCACTCGTCCGAGACCGTGCGGCAGTGCAGCCCCATCTGCATCCAGATGCCCGGCATGGTCACCCCGAGGTGGGGGTCGTTGGCCAGCAGCGGCTGACCGGTCGCGGAGTGCTCGCCGTCGACGACCCAGCTGTTGGAGCCGATCCCCTCGCCGCGACCGAGCAGCTCGGGCAGCCGCGCCAGCCCGTCGCGCAGCCTGGTCAGGCTCGAGACCGCGTCGGGCGAGGAGAGGTACGGCGGCCGCTGCGGCAGCCTGGTGCCGCCGCTCGCGTCCGGATCGAACGCGCCGTCGACGACCCCGCCCTGGTCGACGATCGTGGGGAATCGCCCCGCGTCGTACTCCGGGTAGAGCTCGGCGACCTGCTCGGGGCTGTTCCTCGACAGCGCCAGCACCCGCTCGATCTCGTCGGTCATGTTGCCCCGCAGCTCCCACGCCATCGCCTTGAGCCACGCCAGCGAGTCGGCGGTCGTCCACGGTTCCGGCTCGTAGTCGAGCCCGGTCGCGCGCAGCACGGTGTACTCGAGACCGAGGTCGCTGGTGGAGCGCTGGTCCAGGTAGGCGTTGACGCCGTCGGCGTAGGCCTCGAACGCGGTGCGCGTGTCCGGTTCGAGCAGCGCCACCTCGCGCTCGGCGACCTCGCGCCAGCCGAGCGTGCGCACGAAGCTGTCGGTCTCGACCGTGGTCTCGCCGAACAGCTCGGACAGCCGGCCCGAGGTGATGTGGCGGCGCACGTCCATCTCGAAGAACCGCTCCTGGGCGTGGACGAAGCCCTGCGCGCGCATCAGGTCGGCCATGCTGTCGCCGTACAGCTGCGGGATGCCGTGCTCGTCGCGCACGACCGTCACCGAGGAGTCCAGCCCCGCGAGCTCGAGCTCGCCCTCGGTCTGCGGCAACGGCTGGCGGGAGACCGCGACCACCATCAGCAGCGAGACGATGAGCACGCCGACCAGGCCGACGGAGACGTACGCCGTCACGCGCATCGGCTTCGGCAGGAGCAGGAAGGTGGCGACCCAGCTGCGGTCGTCGGTGGCGTCGGGCTGGGTCATGGCGTTGTCATTGTGCCGTACCATTGGCAGTCGCCCATCGTGAGTGCCAGCACTCCCTTCCCGACCCCAGGACCTGCCGTGCCGACCTACCAGTACGCCTGCACCGAGTGCGGCCACGACTTCGAACAGTTCCAGAGCTTCAGCGACGACGCGCTGACCGAGTGCCCGGAGTGCTCGGGTCGGCTGCGCAAGCTGTTCAACGCCGTCGGCGTCGTCTTCAAGGGCTCCGGCTTCTACCGCAACGACAGCCGCAGCACCGCGGCGCCCTCGGAGGCGTCGGAGACCAAGGCCGAGCCGAAGTCGGACGCCAAGCCCGACACGAAGTCCGATGCCAAGCCGGACAAGAAGCCGGACAAGAAGCCCGACACCAAGGCTCCTGCCACCGCCTCCTGACCGCCCCTGTGGAGGACCGTCACCCGACCGGCGGAACTCTCCTACCGTCGGGGCATGTCTGCTCCGCACGCCACGCTGGACCGCGTCCACCGGTTCCGTCGCGCCGTACGCCGCCGCGTGCTCGCCCGGCGACGTCCGCTCGCCGCCCTGTGTGCCGGGATCGCCGTCGTCGCCGGGGTCCACACCGTCACCGCCCCGCCGCCACCGACCGTGGCGGTCCTGACCGCGGCCCGTGACCTGCCTGCCGGGTCGGTGCTGGACGACGCCGACCTGGAGCGCCGGCCGATGCCGCCCGACGCGGTGCCCGACGGTGCCGAGCACGACGCCGTGGGCCACACGTTGGCCGCGCCGGTGCGCGCGGGCGAGCCGATCACCGACGTCCGGCTCGTCGGGGCCGGCCTCGCCGATGCCCACCCTGACCTGGCGACGGTCCCGGTCCGGCTGCCCGACGCCGGGCTCGCCGCACTGCTCGAGCCCGGCGACCGGATCGACCTGATCGCGACCGACCCCCAGGCGGGTGGCAGCCGGGTGGTCGCAGCCGACGCGCTGGTGCTGGCGATCCCGCCGCCCAGCGAGGCGACCGCAGCCTCCGCCCCACCAGGGGCACTGGCGCTCCTCGCCGTCGCTCCGGCGTCCGTGGAGATCGTGAGCGAGGCCAGCGTGCGCTGGTTCCTGAGCTACTCCTTCAGCCGCTAGGTTCGGAGCATGACTGGCTTCAAGAACTTCATCCTGCGAGGAAACCTGGTCGAGCTGGCCGTCGCGTTCGTGATGGCGGCCGCGTTCACGGCGGTCGTGCTGGCGACCGTCGACATGCTCATGGACCTGATCGGCAAGGCCGGCGGCACGCCGGACTTCTCGTCGTACTCACCGGGCGGGGTCTCCGTCGGGGCGTTCCTGACCGCCTTGGTCTCCTTCGTGATCATCGCCGCGGTGGTGTACTTCTTCGTCGTGGTGCCCTACGTGAAGGCCCAGGAGATCTACTTCCCCAAGGAAGAGGCGGGCACGCCCGACGACATCGCCCTGCTCCAGGAGATCCGCGACCTGCTGGCGAGCGGGGCCAACCGGCCTCAGCCGTGATGGGGCGGCACCTGCGCGCGTAGCCACGCGTCGCCGGCGTCAGCCTCGTCGGTGCTGGTGCCGGGATCCCGCTCGTCGCTGGTGGTCTCCGGCAGCACCTCGCCGAAGATCGCGTCGAGTCGTGCCCGGCGCTCGGCGGGAGTCTCGTCGCGGCGCTGGGTCATGCGCACAGCCCAGCCTCTTCCGCCCGCGCCCGCTCCTCTTCGCTGGGCGGCCTGGTTCCCGACCCGGGCAGCCGACCCGCGCTGATCGCAGCGTTGGTGAACTCCTTGTCGAGCTGCTCGTCGTTGCTGATCTGCTCCCAGAGCCGGGACGCCGAGTCCTTGAGGTAGACGCGCCCCGCGAGCTCCGAGTCGCTCGAGTAGTACTCGTTCGGTGCCGTGAGGAACTGGATGTTGCCCAGCCCGATGCCCTGGAAGCTGACGCCGATCTTGGCGATGTCGATGAGGCTCTCGAGTCCCTCGTCGACGGTGAGCGACTTGGTGGCGGCGTTGAGGAAGCGCACCAGCCGGTCGACGCGCGCGAGCGTGCCGGCGGAGATGACCTTCTCGGCCATCGCGGCGATGAAGGCCTGCTGCCGCTTGATCCGGCCGATGTCCGAACCGTCGCCGAGGGTGTAGCGGGCGCGGACGTAGTTGAGCGCTTCGCGGCCCGAGATCTCGCGGGTACCGGCCGGGATGTTGATGCCGTGCTCGGGGTCGACGATGTCCTCGGGGATGCACACCGGGACCCCGCCGATGGCGTCGACCATGTCCTCGAAGCCGGCGAAGTTGACCACGACGATGTGGTCGATGTAGACGCCGGTGAGCGTCTCGAACTGCTGGACGGTGCAGGTCGGCCCGCCGATGGAGAACGCCTCGTTCCACATCACGTCCGTCGCCGGAGTGGTCTTCTCACCGCTCTGGGTCTTGCATGCCGGGCGGTCGACGATGGTGTCGCGCGGGATGCTGACGCCGTACGCCCGCTTCCGGTCGGCCGACAGGTGCATGAGGATGGTTGTGTCCGACGCGTTGCCGCCGGCCTCGTTGTCGAGGTCGCAGCCTTCGCAGTCGCGGGTGTCGGACCCCATCACCAGGACGTTGAGCGGCTCCTGGGGACCCTCGACCTTCTCCTTCTCGGGGCGGTTCTCGAGGAGGTTGTCGATCTGGACGACCGTCAGGTTTCCCTTGAGGTGACGGTAGAAGTAGACGACGCCGAGGGCGGTGACGAGCGACAGCGCCAGCACCACGACCAGCAGGACCTTGGCGACCGTGTGCTTCTTGCGGACCTTCCCCTTGCGCTTCGGACCGTCGCCGGAGTCGTCGCCGTTCGAGCCCTCATCGGGCGCGACAGGATGACTCATCGGGGACTTCCTCGTGGGCAACGGGTGCAGCGGGGCGGAAACTAAGCCTCCAATATCTCCCGTCTCGCCGCCTGAGACAAACTGACGAGGCCCCACGCGCCGACCTGGAGGTCGGCGCGCGGGGGCCGCAGCGTCACTTTCAGCAGGGCTGACTCATGAGCAACGCGAGATCCGTATCGAGTACGTACCGAGCGAGCCGTAGTCGGAGTAGCCCGTGGCCGGGGTGAGTGTCCCCACGCCGTCGACCGTCAGGTAGTAGGTCCCGGCGCCGAGCGAACGGTTGATCTTGGCGTTCAGGCCGGTGGCCAGGTCGAACGATGCCTCGCCAGAAAGCGGGTTGCTCGAGGCCACCGGCACCAGACCCGCCGTGTGGAGGCGGAGCCGGACGTCGAGGTTCGGCTTGTTCCCGAACGGCTTGACGGTGATCGACGTCGTGCCGCGGCAGGTGCGGCGGAACGAGAACACGTCGACGTCTGTGCGCCGCTCGATGATTCCGGATGCGCTCCGGCTCGTGCCCATGGCGGTCGCAGCGGCGAAGCTGGACCCGTGGTCGTCGGTTCGCAGCGGCAACCCGTGGCTCTGCATGACTGCGATGTCGTCCTCGGTGTTGCTGGCGTCGGCGTACTCACCGCTGCTCCACTGGACGAGGGGCTCGTTGTAGCCGACGCCCATGATCGGGGCCCAGTTGTGGTGGCCGGTGTAGTAGCCCACGCTCGACGTGCCGTCGTGGAAGAGGCCGAGGTTGTGGCCCGCTTCGTGGCTCGCGGCCTCGGCGATGTACTTGTCCACGTCGGACAAGAGCTGGGGGAACACCCACGCCGGGTGGTAGTAGCTGGACCCCACCAGGTTGTGGACACCGACGAAGGCGACACCGCCGCAGCTGTTGCTGCAGATCCGGGTGGCGGCGTCGGTGCTCGGCGTGACCAGGACCCGCGTCCCGAACTGCGTGTCGGCTGCACTGGACCGGTCGAGAGCAGCGGCACCCGGGTCCTGCGTGGTCACGTCCACGTCGAAGGGCCGGAAGTCCTCGGCGACCCGCTGGTAGACGCTCTGGATGGTGTCGTGCTCGGCCTGGCTCCACGTGGCCGAGTTTCCGTTGAGGTCGAAGGCCGGCTGTGAGGTGGTCGGAATCGTGTAGGAGTCGTTCCACGCGGTGCCGGACACCGCGCCGCCATCGAAGTCGAGGAAGATGGTGCGTGCTGCCCCGGGATTGCTGTGCAGGCTGAACGTCTCGCTGTTGGGGAAGGGGCCGCGCTGCGGCGTCGACGCGTCAACGACGGGCTCCGTCGGGAGTGGTTCCTTGACGTGCAGCATGCCGGTGGGGTCGACCCACAGCGAGGAGTCGGTGCGCAGCAGCTTCGCCAGCTCGGCGGACGTCTTGTCGTAGCGCCGGGCCACGAGGTCGAGGTCGTTGTCGAGCGCTCTCACCGCGGCCGGGCCGGACACGTTGCGATCCAGGATCCGTTCGGGATCCGGGATCGGGGCATACGTCGAAGCCCCGGCGGTGACGGCGGACGCGCTCACCACGGTCGAGACGCCGAGGGTCGCGATCGCGAGAATGGTTCGTTTGGACATGGGGTGCCTCCACGTGTGGGCTCATCAGGGCTTGATGAGTCGGTGAAGTGGAGGAGTGACCCCACCCAGCCGTTGATACCGCTCGTCTTCAGGCCGCTTCGCGGAGACGGATCGCGAAGCGAGCTCGACCACCGCCTAAACTCACTCCGCACGTCCCGCCCCAGTAGCTCAGCGGATAGAGCAGCCGCCTCCTAAGCGAAAGGTCGCAGGTTCGACTCCTGCCTGGGGCACTCACAAGCCGACCCCGTTCGGTCAGGGTCGACGTGACGAGACGTTGAGGCCTGTCGAAACTCCACCGAGAAACGAAGCGGTGGACCCTAGCCCCCCGACTCGGATCCACCGCCACGTTCGGCAAACCGCAGGCACCAAGGAGGTCTTGTGATTCGAGGAGGACGTAGCCCAACGCCTCGACTCGAGAACCCCCGGTTCCCACGGGCCACCTGCCCAAGGGCAGGTGGCGGCCGTCTGGCCCAGTGTCACTCGCCTGTCTGCACGCGCGTACAAGACCCGTTTGTAGGTAGTTCCGGGAATTTTGCCCAGCGCGTCCGGTGAGCGGACATGGAGCGTCAGGTCAGCTACCTCGAAGGACATGCCTGCCGCCCGGAGCCGGTCGAGCAGGCGGTCGCCCATCGCCTGGACGGTCGTGACCTGGCCGGCGACGTCGGGGTTGTCGTCGAGCGCGAGACTCAGCGCCGACTCGGCCAGCATCTTGGCGGTCTCGTCGTAGCCGGGCTCACCGCCGGAGACCCGGGTGTGGACCTGCCTGCCGCCGGCCTCACCGACGAAGTCGACGCGGAACCACGACTTCGCCCGGCGCGCCTCGTCAGGGCCGTCGCCGGGTTGGAGTCGCTTGCCCAGCAGGTTGCGCACCGGTCCGACCTGGGCTGCGAGCCCGAGGCCGGCCATGACCGCGGCACCGCCGGCGGCGTAGCGCAGCGTCTTGGTCCCCGCGAAGTGCGAGTAGCGGAACTTCGGGCCGTACGCCGGGAGGGCGGCGCCGCTGCGAGCCACCACGATCGGGTCGATCGTCGGCAACGGCAGCAGCCAGTAACCCAGCACCGGGTCGCGGCGGAACCTGCCGCCGACCGACCGTGAGGACCGACCCGCCGGCCGCCCCTCGACCTTCCGGCGGGCGCCCGCCGCGGTCCGCATGTCTCCCACGCGGGACAGCGCGGTGAGGGCGGAGTGGAAGGTGCCACCGGACACCGTGCTGTTGGTGCGCACGACCCCGCGCATCGTGATCGGCTCGTCGTCGGGCAGCTGCTGGACGGTGAAATAGGCGCCGAGGTCGTGCGGGATCGAGTCGAACCCGCACGCGTGCACCAGCCGCGCACCGGTAGCGGACCGCGGTCTCGTGGTGGGCGACGTACATCCGGTCCACGAACTCCGCCTCACCCGTCAGGTCGGCGTACGCCGTGCCCGCGGCGGCACACGCTGCCACGAGCGGCTCGCCGTAGGCCAGGAAGGGGCCGACGGTGGTGGCGACGACCTTGGTGCGCTCGGCGAGCGCCCGCAGCGAGGCCGCGTCGTCGACATCGGCAGTCAGCAGCTCGAGGTCCGCAAGGCCCGCGTCGATCTCCACCAGTCGGTCGCGCACGGTCGCGAGCTTGTCCGGGTTGCGACCGGCCAGCGCCCATCGCAGTCCGTCGGGCGCGTGGCGCGCGAGGTAGTCGGCGGTGAGGCCGCCGGTGAACCCGGTGGCTCCGAACAGGACGACATCGAGATCGCGGGTCGGCATCGGGTCATCGTGTCAGGGAACCGGCGCGGAGCGACAACCGTCCCATCGCCATGAGCGCAGGAGCACGAACTGGACTCGCCGTCGCCGCCGTCACCGGACTCGCTGCGGCATTCCTGACGGGCATCGTGGTGGGCAGCGGAACGACGACCGTGGCACCACCCACAGGCGGCCCGACGTCGCCGCCCGAGGCGCCGATCGAGCTGGTCAACGCCGATCTGACGGCGCCCGGCAGCTGCGAGGCGCTGCTCGACTCCTACGTCGAGCGCGGCGTCGAGCGGGTCGGGCCCTACGGCTGGGACAGCCCGATGGTCTACTACACCCGCACCGGCATGGCGACGACCGACGGATTCTCCTTCGCCACCGAGGAGTCGGCCGCCGCAGCACCCGTCTCCGGCGTGGTCGAGCAGGGCAACAGCGCGACCGGTACCAACGTCCAGGAGGTGGGCGTCGACGAGCCCGACGTGGTCAAGACCGACGGCGAGCTGCTGGTCCGCACCCGCGACGGCGACCTCGAGATCCACGACGTCAGCGGCCGCGAGCCGGTCGAGCTCGCCGACGTCGACCTGCCCTCGACCGACGGCGCACCGGAGCTGTTGCTGGCCGGCGACACCGTCGTCGTGGTGAGCAGCAGCGGCGACGACCTGGTCCGCGACAGCACGACCCGGATGACGACGTACGACGTCTCCGACCCGACCGCGCCCGAGCTGGTCGACGACCGCAGCTTCACCACCGGGCTGGTGCGTGCGGTCCAGCACGACGACACGGTGCGGCTGGTGCTGTCGGCGCCGTTGCCCGACCTCGACTTCGTGGAGCCGCGGTTCTGGCGCAACGAGGAGGAGGCGCTGAAGCGCAACCAGGAGGTCGTCCGCGAGTCGTCGGTCGAGGACTGGCTGCCGACCGTGACCACCTACGACGCCGACGGCGACGCGACCGGCACCGAGCAGCTGCTCGAGTGCGACGAGGTCGCCGTACCGGCAGCGGACGAGGCGGCCCTCGGCACCATGGCCGTCGTCGGGTTCGATGCCGACGACCCGACCGAGGCCGACGTCATGGGCGTGGCCACGGACACCACGCTCGCCTACGTCTCACCCACCCGGATGTACCTCGCCAGCAGCGCCTGGTCGGCGTGGGGCTGCTGCTGGATCCCGGAGCTGCCCAGCGCGAGCGACCCTGCGGACAACGGCCGCAGCCGGATCTACGCCTTCGAGCTCGACGGCACCGACGCGACCTACACCGCCTCCGGCGTCGTCGACGGGGTGATTGCCGACCGCTGGGCGATGGACGAGTACGACGACGTGCTGCGGGTGGCCGTGGGGCCGAGCGAGGAGACCGGCAACTTCAACTCGGTCGTGACCCTGCGCGAGGACGGCGACGAGCTGGAGGAGATCGGCCGCGTCGACAAGCTCGGCGTCAACGAGGACATCAAGTCGGTGCGGTGGTTCGACGGACTCGCGATCGTCGTCACGTTCCGACAGGTCGACCCGCTCTATGCGATCGACCTCACCGACCCCGATGCGCCGACCCTGCTGGGCGAGCTCAAGATCCCCGGCTTCTCGGAGTACCTCCACCCGATCTCCGGCCAGCGGCTGATCGGCATGGGCCAGGACGCCTCGCTGAGCGGGATGCTCCGCGGTGCGCAGGCGGCGCTGTTCGACGTCGCCGACCTGACCGACCCCCGACGTACGGACCTGGTGCACTACGCCAAGGGCT
The DNA here is from genome assembly GCA_963804845.1 of uncultured Actinomycetota bacterium. Classification (GTDB taxonomy): domain Bacteria; phylum Actinomycetota; class Actinomycetes; order Propionibacteriales; family Nocardioidaceae; genus Nocardioides. The sequence goes on from CAWDSA010000003.1 coordinate 101,137, forward strand.
CGGTCGCAGCCGCGGCCGCCGACCCGCGTCAGTTCACGTGGTTGCCCGACCACGACACGGCGCTGGCCGTGGTCTCCAAGGGCTGGCAGGGGCGGACCGGCTGGGTATCGGTGCTGTCGGTCGAGGGTGACCGGCTCGAGAACCGGATGGTCGAGGTGGAGTACGGCAACGACGTCGACTCGGTCCGGCTGGTGCCGCTGCCGGACGGCCGGGTGGTGCTGATGACCGGTGAGGACGTGTCCTTCTTCGACCTATGACTCCGGCGTATTCTCGACGCCATGTGCCGCAACATCCGACCGCTGAACAACTTCGCGCCCCCGGCGAGCAACGACGAGGTCGCCGCCGCCGCCCTGCAGTTCGTCCGCAAGGTGAGCGGGACGACGAAGCCGTCGCAGGCCAACCAGGCCGCGTTCGACCGGGCCGTCGCGGAGATCGCCCACGTCACCCGCCACCTGCTGGACGAGCTCGTCACGACCGCGCCGCCGAAGAACCGCGAGGTCGAGGCGGCCAAGGCCCGCGCCAGGTCGGCGGCCCGGTACGCCGGATGACACTCGCCCCGGCCGCTGCGGCGGTCGACGAGGCGCTCGACCTGCTGCGGTCGGGCCCGCTGGTGGTGCTCACCGGCGCGGGGCTGTCGACCGACTCGGGGATCCCCGACTACCGCGGCCCCACGTCGACACCGCGGACGCCGATGACCTACGAGGAGTTCCGCTCCGGACCTCACGCGCGGCAGCGCTACTGGGCACGCGTCCACGTCGGCTTCGGCAAGTTCTCGACCGCCGGGCCCAACGACGGCCACCGCGCGCTCGCCCGGCTCGACCCGGAGCTGCTGATCACCCAGAACGTCGACGGCCTCCACGAGGAGGCCGGCCAGCGCCGGCTCGTCGCGCTGCACGGCCGGATCGCCGACGTGATCTGCCTCGACTGCCGGTCCGGTTCGTCGCGAGTTGCCCTCGAACGCAGGCTGGCCGAGCTGAACCCCGGCTGGCGTGACGCCCACGCCGATCTCGTGCTGAGGCCCGACGGCGACGTCGAGCTGACCGAGACCCGTGGCTTCGTGGTCCCCGACTGCGAGGCGTGCGGCGGGGTGCTGAAGCCCGACGTCGTGTTCTTCGGCGAGAACGTCCCGGCGGCGCGGGTTGCGCGCTGCTACGCGGCCGTCGAGGCGCTGGCCGACGCGGGCGGAGCGTTGCTGGTGGCGGGGTCGTCGCTGACGGTGATGAGCGGGCTGCGGTTCGTACGCCGCGCCGCGAAGGCAGGCATCCCGGTCGTCATCGCGAACCGGGGCGCGACGCGCGGCGACCCGCTGGCGTCGTACCGCCTCGAGGTGGGGTGCAGCGAGTTCCTGACCTCGCTGGCGGCGTAGGAGAGGGCTACAGAACCCGCACGAAGATGTGGTCGGCGGCCTCGTCGACGATCTCGGCGGTCTCGCCGCCGGAGCCGACCAGCACACCTTCCTCGGTGCGGGCGACGGTCACGGTCTTGTCGGGGAGGGCGCCGACGCGACGCAGCGCACCCATCAGCACCTCGTCCTTCTGCATCTCCTCGGAGATCCGGCGGATGTGGACGCGGGACTCGCCGTCGCCGGAGATCTCCGAAAGCGGGCTGACGCCCGTCATGAACTCCTCGCCGTGGGCGGACTCACCGAGCTCGTCGAGGCCGGGGATCGGGTTGCCGTAGGGCGACTCGGTGGGGTGGTCGAGCAGCTCGATGAGCCGACGCTCGACGGTCTCGGACATGACGTGCTCCCAGCGGCACGCCTCGGCGTGGACCAGCTCCCAGTCGAGCCCGATCACGTCGGTCAGCAGCCGCTCGGCCAGCCGGTGCTTGCGCATGACGCGCGTGGCGAGCCGCAGCCCCTCGTCGGTCAGCTCGAGGTGGCGGTCACCCTCGACCGTGAGCAGGCCGTCACGCTCCATGCGCGCGACCGTCTGGGAGACCGTCGGACCGCTCTGGAGGAGTCGCTCGGCGATGCGGGCGCGCAGCGGCACGATGCCCTCCTCGACCAGCTCGTAGATGGTCCGCAGGTACATCTCGGTGGTGTCGATCAGGTCACTCACCTGTCCAGTCTCCCATGCGCCCCACGCCGACTGCTCCGGTGGCAGAGTGGTGGAGATGACTTCGGTGATGTGGTTCCGGCGGGACCTCCGGCTCGCCGACAACCCCGCACTGCTGGAGGCGGCGGCTGAGGGGCCGGTGCTCCCGCTGTTCGTGCTCGACCCGCGGCTGTGGGGGCCGTCCGGTATCTCCCGGCAGGCCTATCTCGGCGACTCGTTGCGGGCGCTGGACGCCTCGATCGGCGGCCTCCAGGTCGTCCGCGGCGACCCGGTCCGGCGGGTGCTCCTCGCGGCCCGCTCGGTGGGCGCCACCCGGGTCCACGTCGCCGCCGACTTCGGCCCCTACGGCGCCGCGCGGGACCGTGCGGTCGAACGGTCGCTGGCCGACCACGACATCGAGCTGGTCCGCACCGGATCGCCGTACGCCGTCGGGCCGGGACGGATCACCAAGCAGGACGGGTCGCCGTACGCCGTGTTCACGCCGTTCCACAAGGCGTGGGCGGCCCACGGCTGGCGGCCACCGGTCGACCGGCCGCAGGGCGTCAGCTGGCTCACCGTCGACGACACGACAGAAATCCCGGACCGCGCCCTGCCCGACGGACTGTCGCTGCCCGCCGCCGGCGAGGAGGCGGCGCACCGACGCTGGCGGACGTTCCTCGAGGAGCGGCTGGCCGACTACGGCAGCGACCGCGACAAGCCGGGCGTCCCGGGCACGTCGCGGATGAGCGTCCACCTCAAGTGGGGCGAGATCCACCCGCGGACCCTGCTCGCCGACCTGTCGGGCCGGCGCGGGACCGGTGCCACGACCTACCGCGCCGAGCTCGCATGGCGCGAGTTCTACGCCGACGTGCTCCACCACAAGCCCGGGACCGCGCGCGACTACCTGCGGCCGGAGTTCGCCGCGATGGACTACGACGAGCCAGGCCCCTTGTTCGAGCGGTGGAAACGCGGCCGCACCGGTTACCCGATCGTGGATGCCGGCATGCGCGAGCTGCGCGCGACCGGCTGGATGCACAACCGGGTGCGGATGATCGTGGCGAGCTTCCTGGTCAAGGATCTCCACGTCGAGTGGCAGCACGGTGCCCGCCACTTCATGCACTGGCTGGTCGACGGCGACCTGGCGTCCAACCAGCACGGCTGGCAGTGGACCGCCGGCTGCGGCACCGACGCCGCGCCGTACTTCCGCGTCTTCAACCCGATCACCCAGGGGAAGAAGTTCGACCCCGACGGCAGCTACGTACGCCGTTGGGTGCCCGAGCTCGCCGACGCGGACGACCCGCACCAACCGGTCGACCCGGTCGTCGACCACGCCGAAGAGCGTCGCGAGGCGCTGGAGCGGTGGGAGAGGATACGCAGATGACCGAGCTGCTGGTGCCCGCCCGCTTCTGCGGACCGGCCACCTCCGGAAACGGCGGCTGGACGGCCGGCGCGCTGGCCGGTCTGGTCGCACCCGAGGGCACCGACACGGTGGAGGTGACGCTCCGGCAACCGCCGCCGCTCGACGTCCCGCTCCCGATCACCGACGGCGTCGCGGTCGCCGCCGACGGCTCGGCAGGTGGCCGCTGCCCGGGTCGTCGACCGAGACCTGGACGCCGTCGAGCCGGTCCCGGCGGAGACGGCCGCGGCCGCAGAGTCGACGTACGCCGGCCTGGCGTCCCACCCGTTCCCGACCTGCTTCGCCTGCGGGACGGGCCGCGAGGAGGGCGACGGCCTGCGGATCTTCCCGGGCCGCGTCGCCGAGGACTCCCTCGGCCGGGTGCGGGTGGCGGCCACGTGGACGCCACATGCGTCCCAGGCCGACGACTGGCACGTGCACGGCGGCGAGCCGCTGCACGCCTCCCTCGCCGTCGCCTGGGCCGCCCTCGACTGCGTCGGCGGCTGGGCCGGCGACCTCGAGGAGCGGCTGATGGTGCTCGGCCGGATGACGGCGCGCGTCGACGCCCTGCCGGAGATCGGTTCGACGTACGTCGCGGTCGGCGGCGCCCGGGGCTCCGACGGCCGCAAGACGTTCACCGCCGCCACCCTCTACGACCCCGCTGGTCGCGCGGTCGGTGTCGCCGAGCACGTCTGGCTCGCGGTGGACGCTGCGGCCTTCAACGCGGGATGACACACTGGCTGCCATGACTTTGAACGATCCAACTGGCGTGCCGTGGTGGCGGGACGCGGTGACCTACCAGGTCTACGTCCGCAGCTTCGCCGACAGCGACGGTGACGGCATCGGTGACCTCCCGGGCATCACCGCGCGGCTGCCCTACCTGCGCGACCTCGGCGTCGACGCGCTCTGGATCACGCCGTTCTACCCGAGCCCGCAGCACGACCACGGCTACGACGTCGCCGACTACTGCGGCGTCGACCCGCTGTTCGGCGACCTCGACGCCGCCGACGAGCTCCTGGAGCGTGCGCGCGCGCTGGAGCTCAAGGTGATCGTCGACCTGGTGCCCAACCACACCTCGAGCGAGCACGCGTGGTTCCAGGCCGCGCTCGCCGCAGGCCCGGGCAGCCCGGAACGCGCCCGCTACCTGTTCCGCGACGGGCGCGGCGAGGACGGCGACCAGCCGCCGAACAACTGGATCTCGGTGTTCGGGGGACCGGCGTGGACGCGGGTCCCGGACGGCCAGTGGTACCTCCATCTCTTCGACAGCACCCAACCCGACCTCGACTGGCGCAACCCCGAGGTGCCGGCGATGTTCGAGGACGTGCTCCGGTTCTGGCTCGACCGCGGCGTCGACGGCTTCCGGGTCGACGTGGCCCACGGCCTGCTGAAGGAAGCCGACCTGCCGGACGCCGAGCTGCCGGTGAACCGGCCGGTCAATCCCGGCCAGGACGGCCTGATGGTCGAGCTCCCGCCCGGTGACGAGCCGATGTGGGACCACCCCGATGTCCACGACGTCTACCGGCAGTGGCGGCAGGTCCTCGACGAGTACGACGGGCAGCGGATGGCGGTCGCGGAGGCCTGGGCAGCGAGCGCCGAGGCGATGGCCCGCTACGTGCGTCCCGACGAGCTGCACCAGACGTTCAACTTCCACTGGCTGTCGGCACCGTGGTCGGCGGCCGCGTTCGCGCAGGTCGTCACCGACACCCTCTCCGCGCTGGCCCCGGTCGGCGCGACCGCGACCTGGGTCCTGAGCAACCACGACGTCATCCGGCACCCCACGCGCTACGGCGGCGGCGAGCGCGGCCTGGCCCGCGCCCGGGCCGCGACCCTGACGATGCTGGCGCTGCCCGGCTCGTCCTACCTCTACCAGGGCGAGGAGCTCGGCCTCGAGGAGGTCGAGGTGGCCCGTGAGCACTGGCAGGACCCGGCCTCGCTCCGCACCGGCGAGAAGGGCCGCGACGGGTGCCGGGTGCCGATCCCGTGGTCCGGCGATGCCGCGCCGTACGGCTTCGGACCGACCGAGGGCCAGCCGTGGATCCCGCAGCCGGACGACTGGGCCGCCCTCACCGTCGAGGCACAGTGGGACCGGCCCGGCTCGACCCTCGAGTTCTACCGCGAGGCGCTGCGTGCCCGGCGTACGCATGCGCTCGACGCTGGGAGCGACGTGCGCATCGTCGACAGTCCCCGCGACACCCTCGTGATCGTCCGTGGGGCACTGACGATCGTCCTCAACTGCGGCGCCGCGCCGGTCCCTCTCCCCGAGGGTGAGGTCGTCGTCGCCAGCGGACCGGTCGACGACGGCAAGCTGCCCGCCGACACGGCCGCCTGGCTCCGCACGGCCTGAGGCGGTAGGCGCATCCCGTGGTCCACTGGACCCGTGGTCGATGCGTGACGCCCTCGCGGCTGGTGCTGGTTGCAGTGCCAGCCGTCCTGATCGGCGCCTTCGTCGGGTACAGGTGAGCGGCCGCGGCCAGGTCGTCACCGCTGGCGACGCCACGAGTCTGGTGTCCGAGCGCGACAATGCGGTATGGACGCGGTGCTCGGTGGGTCGCTCGAGGAGCTCGGAGGCTGCCTCGGTGTCGGCGGCGTCGTCGTCATCTGGCCCCACGGCACGGACGTCGTTGATGAGGACCCCGTCACCATCGAGATCCCCGGGATCGGGGCGGTACGCCGTCGGTGACCAGGTGGAGATTGGCGGTGGCGGTGGCCGCGAAGAGGGAGAGCCACCTCCGGACGGACCCGTCGAGGTCGCAGGCGTCAGCGTCCCGGAGTCGTGCGCACGTTTCGGTGTCTTCCTCTCTCACGCCGGCTGAAGGCGGTACTCATCGAGAAGTGGTCGGAGCCAATCAACGGTCCGCTGGAAACGCAGCGGTCAGTCGAGGGTGTCGTTGTAGCGGGCCAGCCGGGAGGCGAAGTCGGCGAGGTCGTCGTCGCTCCACTCGCCGAGCAGCTGGCCGAACCGCTCGCTGCGCGTACGCCGGACCCGGTCGAGCCGGGAGCGTGCGGCGTCGGAGACGGCGAGCAGGGTGGCGCGCCCGTCGTCGGGGTCCTGGGTGCGCGTCAGCAGGCCGAGGTCGACGAGGTGCTGCGACTGCCGGCTGACCGCACCCTTGTCGATGCCGATCGCGTCCACGAGCGCCGAGGCACGGACCGGTCCGGCCTCGGCGACGTGCGCCAGGAGCAGGTACGACGCGGGCTGCAGGTCCGGGTGGACGGCGCGGGCCCGCTCGCCGATCACCCGGCGGACGCGCCGGATCAGCACGCCGACCTCCTGCTCGATGCGGCGCAGCGACTGCCGTCGGTCCGTGGACGTGTGCGCGGTCATCGCGGGAGCTCGGCGGTGGCTTCGGGGGCCAGCTCGTCAGCGCGCTCGATGGTGGTGCGCAGCGGCACCTCCTTGATCAGCAGCACGCACACGAACGCCAGCACTGCGAACGGCACCGCGATCAGGAAGATGTGGCCGGTCGCCTCACCGAAGGCGTGCTCGAACAGCTCGCGCACCGGCGCCGGCAGCGTGGCCAGGTCGGGGATCGACGACACTTCGTGGCCCCCCTCGCCACCGAGCCCCATCCGGTCGAGCCCGGCCGAGACGGTGCCGGCCACCTGGTGGGCCAGCGCCGCGCCCAGGACCGAGACGCCGATCGAGCCGCCCATGGAACGGAAGAACGCGACGACCGAGCTGGCGGCACCCATGTCGGTCTGGGCGGTGTTGTTCTGGACGGCCAGCACGAGGTTCTGCATGGTCGCCCCGAGGCCGAGCCCCAGCAGTGCCATGAACGCTCCGACGACCACCAGGTCGGTCGCCTCGTCGATGGTCGAGAGCGCCATCAGACCTGCGATCACCAGGACCATGCCGCCGACCAGCCACCGCTTCCAGATCCCGGTGCGCGTGATGATCCGGCCGCTCACGATGCTCGAGACCAGCAGGCCGCCCACCATCGTGATGGACATCAGCCCCGCCTCGGTCGGCGACATCCCGCGCGAGAGCTGGAAGTACTGGCTCAGGTAGACCGTCGACCCGAACATCGCGAGCCCGATGAGCACCGACGCGGCGGTGGCCAGGGACGTGGTGCGGTCGCGGAAGAGTCGCATCGGGATGACCGGCTCCACGGCGACCTTCATCTCGACGTACACCGCGACCGCCAGGATCACGAGACCGGCCGCGACGAGACCGAAGCTGACGCCCGAGCCCCAGGCGAACTGTTGGCCGGCCAGCGTCACCCAGACCAGCAGCAGCGAGACACCGCCGACGAGCAGGGTCGCACCGAGGTAGTCGATGTGGACCTCGCGCTTGAGCACCGGCAGGCGCAGTGTCTTCTGCAGCACGACGAAGGCCAGCGCGGCGACCGGGATCCCGACGAAGAAGCACCAGCGCCAGCCCACGGTGTCGACGAGGAGGCCGCCGATCAGCGGGCCGCTGACCGTCGCCATCGCGAAGACCGCCCCGATGTAGCCGGCGTAACGACCGCGCTCGCGCGGGCTCACCATGCTCGCGATCACGACCTGCACCAGCGCCGTCAGCCCGCCGACGCCGAGGCCCTGGACCGCGCGGGCGCCGATCAGCACCTCCATCGACGGCGCGAAGCCTGCGATGAGGGAGCCGATCGTGAAGATCACCAGCGCGCTCTGCACCAGGATCTTCTTGCTGAACAGGTCGGCGAGCTTCCCCCAGATCGGGGTGGTCGCGGTCATCGTCAGCAGCGTCGCGACGACGACCCACGTGTAGCCGGTCTGGCTGCCCCCGAGGTCGGTCACGATGACCGGCAGGGCATTCGAGACGACGGTGCTCGAGAGCATCGCGACGAACATCGCGAGCAGCAGCCCGCTCAAGGCCTCGAGGACCTCGCGGTGCGTCATCTGCCCCGTCGGCTCGGCGGGAGGTGTCAGGGTCATGGAGTCTCGGTTCACGTCACAGAGAAGGTTGTCGAGGTCAACTATATTCCCTGCGCACGACATCCGCGAAATAGGGACGACCCGCAGGCGTGGCACGCGCAAGAGCGCGGCCGCTCCGGAGGACGTGGTTCCGGATCACCTGCGGGTCGGGTGACTGCTGGAAATTCGTCAGCAGCCGGGTCGGGCATCTCGGCCCGCCCCTGTGCTACTGGCTGCTAGCGGGCAGCCACCTCACGCGTCCTAGAAGAATTCATTCCTCGGACCACCTCCTTTCCCGTGTCCGACCAACGGTAGGTCGCGGGATCAACTCGGGCAAGAGGGTTTTCACCGAGCAGGTGCGTGCGAGGTACGAGGACGCGCCGTGGGCTCGGGGAGATTGAGCAAGCGGCGCCGCCCGAGCCTGTGAGGGCGCGACAGCGCGTCGAAATCACCGAATGATCCGGGCGTGCAGGGCGAGTCCGTCGGCGCGCAGCACCTCCAGCCGCACCGTGCGGCCGCCCGGCCAGTCGAAGAGGCGGACACCGTCGCCGAGCATGATCGGTTCGACGAACACCAGCAGCTCGTCGAGCAGCCCGGCCTCGATGCACTGCCGCGCCACATCGGCGCCGAAAACGGCGACCGTCAGGTCGCCGGCCAGCTCCTGCGCGCGTGCAACCGCCGCATGCAGGTCGTCGCTGAACTCCACGCCCTCGGGCGCTGGGTCGTCAGGGTGGTGGGTGAGCACCACGACCCCGCCAAGGTAGGTGCCGCCGTAGGCCCCTGCCGAGTCCGTCCCCGCGTTGGGGTCGTCCCCGCGGTGGGTGCGGGCACCCGACAGGATCGCCCCTGTCGCCTGAGCCAGTCCATCGGCAAGCGACGTGGGCACCTCGTCGAGCCCGTTCATCCACTGCATGTCCCCGCCCGGCCCGGCGATGAAGCCGTCCAGCGACATCGCGCACTGGTACTGGACGATGCTCATGGCGCGAGACGTTCCGTGGCCCAGCCCCCGTTTGTACGCCGGTAGACGAGCCGGTCGTGCATCCGACCCGGCCGCCCCTGCCAGAACTCCACCGCCTCTGGCGTCACGCGGTAGCCGCCCCACTCCTCGGGTACGGACACGTCGCCGTCGCCGAACCTGGCCTCGGCCTCGGCGTACGCCGCCATCAGCTCCTCGCGACCCGAGACGACCCGAGACTGGTGACTGGCGTGGGCGCCCAGTCGTGCGCCATGCGGGCGGGTGGCGAAGTACGCCTCGACGTCCGCGCGCGGCAGCGGCGTCGCCGTGCCGTCGATCCGCACCTGCCGCTCGAGCGGGTGCCAGGGAAAGAGCAGCGAGCAGCGCGGGTTGGCTGCGAGCTCGACCCCCTTGCGGGACGCCACGTTGGTGAAGAACACGAAGCCCCGGTCGTCGAGCCCCTTGAGCAGCACCATCCGGGACGCCGGTCGGCCGTCGGCGGACACGGTGGCGACGACCATCGCGTTCGGCTCGTGCAGGCCGGCCGCGACCGCGTCGTCGAACCAGCGGCCGAACATGGTCACCGGATCGGGAGCCAGGTGGGCCTCGGTCAAGCCGAGGTCGGCGTACTCCCGCCGCAGGCTCGCCACGTCCTGGCCCGGGTCCCGGCTCATGGCGCCGAGCCTAGACCGCGTGCAGAATGACCCCGTCTACCGAGAGGGTCACATGAGCGAGCAGCAGGTGCACCACGGGCTGGAGGGCGTCGTCGCCTTCGCGTCCGAGATCGCCGAGCCCGACAAGGAAGGCTCCGCGCTGCGTTACCGCGGGGTCGACATCGAGGAGCTCGTCGGCCGGGTGCCGTTCGAGAACGTCTGGGGGCTGCTGGTCGACGGCGCCTACGACCCCGGGCTCCCGCCCGCCGAGCCCTACAACATCGCGACCCACACCGGCGACGTCCGCGCCGACGTCCAGGCCAGCGTCGCGATGCTGGCCCCGCTGCTCGGCATGGGGCAGACCTACGACATCTCCGACGAGCAGGCCCGCCTGGACCTGTCGCGGGTCGCCGTGATGGTCCTCTCGTACGCCGCCCAGAGCGCGCGCGGCATCGGCACGCCGATCGTGCCCCAGAGCGAGGTCGACCAGGGCCACACGCTGGCCGAGCGGTTCCTGATCCGCTGGCGAGGCGAGGCCGACCCTGCCCACGTCAAGGCGATCGACGCCTACTGGTCCTCGGCCGCCGAGCACGGCATGAACGCCTCCACCTTCACCGCCCGGGTCATCACGTCGACCGGCGCCGACGTCGCCGCGGCGTTCTCGGGGGCGATCGGCGCGATGAGCGGACCGCTCCACGGCGGGGCGCCGTCGCGGGTGCTGGGCATGATCGAGCAGGTGGAGGAGCGCGGCGACGCCCGTGGCTACGTCAAGCAGCTGCTCGACGACGGTGAACGGCTGATGGGATTCGGCCACCGCGTCTATCGCGCCGAGGACCCGCGGGCCCGCGTGCTCCGGCGTACGGCGCGGGAGCTCGACGCGCCCCGCTACGAGGTGGCCGAGGAGCTCGAGCAGGCCGCGCTGGCCGAGCTGCGCGAGCGGCGACCCGACCGGGTGCTGGAGACCAACGTGGAGTTCTGGGCGGCGATCGTCCTCGACTTCGCCGAGGTGCCGGCCTCGATGTTCACCTCGATGTTCACCTGCGCCCGCACCGGCGGCTGGTCGGCCCACATCCTCGAGCAGAAGAAGACCGGGCGGCTGATCCGGCCGTCGGCCGTCTACACCGGGCCGGCGTCGCGTACGGCCTCCGAGGTCGACGGCTGGCGCAAGGAGTGGGCGGACTGAGCGCAGACCGGCGTCCGCGGCTCACCACCGAGCGGCTGCGGCTGGAGCCGTTGACGGCCGAGCACACCGACCTGCTGGTCGAGCTCGACTCCGACCCCGAGGTGCTCCGGTTCATCTGGGGCCGGGCGCTGACCCGCGAGGAGTCCGTGCACCACGGCGCGAGGCGGATCGATCCCGAGGGCGAGGCCCGCGGGATCGGCGCCTGGGCCGGGCAGCGAGGACGGTCGGCTCGTCGGCTGGTGGACCCTCCAGCGCGATCGCGACGACGAGACCACCGCCGAGCTCGGCTACCGGCTGCGTCGGGACGTGTGGGGTCGGGGGCTCGCCACCGAAGGCTCGCGGGCGCTGCTCGACCACGCCTTCGTCACCCTGGGCCTGCCCCGGGTGTGGGCGACGACGATGGCGGTGAACGCAGGCTCGCGGGCGGTGATGGAGAAGCTCGGGATGCGGCACGTCCGGACCGAGGTGAAGGAGTGGGACGACCCGCTGCCGGGGTGGGAGCAGGGCGAGGTGCGCTACGAGATCGAGCGGTCTGATTGGCTGGCTCCGTGAGCGACGTCGAGCTGTGGGACCGCGAGGCCGAGACCTTTGACGAGGCTGCCGACCACGGGCTTGGCGACCCCGAGTGCCGGGACGCGTGGCGGTCGCTGTTGCTGGAGCACCTGCCTGCGGCCCCGAGCCGCGTCGCTGATCTCGGTTGCGGGACGGGCACTCTTGCGCTGCTGCTCGCTGAGGAGGGGTACGACGTCACCGGCGTGGACTTCTCGCCCGAGATGGTGCGGCGGGCGCGCGCCAAAGCCGGGCACGTGGCGACCTTTGTCGAGGGCGATGCGGCCGAGCCGCCGCTGGAGGCCGCGGCGTACGACGTGGTGCTCAGCCGGCACGTGCTGTGGGCGATGCCGTCCCCGGCAGCCGCGCTCGATCGCTGGATCGGGCTGCTTCGACCCGGCGGTCGGCTCGTGCTGGTCGAGGGAAACTGGTCCACCGGTGCCGGCCTCTCGGCCGAGGAAACCATGGCGCTGGTACGGGCTGCTGGCCGCATCCCCACCCTCCGACGACTGCCTGAGCCCGTCTACTGGGGCCACGAGATCACTGACGACCGCTATCTGGTGGAGTCGCGTCACTTCGCCGCCTGATGCGGACTACCTTGATTTGTGACCATATGGTCACATAACATCTGGGCATGGACTCCCAGGACGCCGTCTTCCGGGCGCTCGCCGACCCCACCCGGCGGGAGATCCTCGACCTGCTCTTCACCCGCGACGGCCTGACGGTCGGCGAGGTGTGCGCGGCGTTCGAGGACCGGATGAGCCGGTTCGGGGTGATGAAGCACCTCGGGGTCCTGACCGAGGGTGACCTGGTGGTCGCCTTCAAGGAGGGGCGCAGCAAGCGGCTGTTCCTCAACCCGGTCCCCATCGAGCAGGTCGCCAACCGCTGGATCAGCAAGTACGCCGCTCGGTTCACCTCAGCCCTGGTCGGACTCCAGGAACACGTCGAAGGACCCGCCTCATGACCATCACCGCGCACGTCTACCAGATCCACATCGCCGCCGACGCCGACACCGTCTGGGCCGCGATCACGCAGTCGGACTACCTCCGCAGCTACTTCCACGGCACCTCGTACGCCGAGGGGCCGACCCCGGGTGCCCGCTTCCGCACCGTCAAGTCCGACGGCGACGACGCGATCGACGGGATGGTCGAGGAGATGACGCCGCCAGCCGAGGGTCGACCCGGCCGCTTCGTGCAGACCTGGCACGTCCTGTACGACGCCGCGATGGCCGCCGAGCCACCCGGCCGGGTCGAGTGGACGGTCGAGCAGGTCGGCGAGGGCCTCACCCGGATCCGGCTGGTGCACGGCGGCCTCGCCGAGAGCCCGCTCACGTGGGCCAACGTCAAGGACGGCTGGGTGTGGGTGCTCGACGCGCTGAAGACCTTCCTCGAGACCGGCCGCACCCTGCCCCGGGCCGCGACCGAGCCCGACGACCCGGCGCCCGCCGAGGAGGACTGGCACCGCCGGCAGGGGGTGGCGGCGAACAACGCCGCGTTCGAGCTGCTGGCCGTCCCCCGCGACCCGGCCGCGGACGAGGAGCTGCTGCGGCTCGCCTACGCGGCGGCGTACCACTGGGAGCGCGCCAGCGGCGCGGGGCCGGAGAACGCCGCCCGTGGGGACTACCTCGTCTCGCGTGCCCTCACCGCCACCAGGCAGCCCGAGCGCGGACTGGTGTCGGCCGACCGGTCGCTGGCGCGCTGCCGCGACCACGACCTGGCCGACTTCGACCTCGCCTACGCCCACGAGGCGCGGGCCCGCGCCCTGCACGCCCTCGGTCGCGCGGACGAGGCTGCCGCCGCCTGGCGCGAAGCGCGAGCGGTCGAGGTCGCCGACCCGGAGGACCGGGCGATCGTCGAGTCCGACTTCGCCGAGCTGGCACCCGTGCTGGGCTGAGCCCTGTCGGCCGCGCTCGCTCACGCGGTCGCGATCAGTCGATCTTGCCGTCGTACCAGCTGGTGACGCCCTTGCCGCCGGGGCGGCTCAGCGAGATGTGCATGTGGTCGCGGTGTCGGAGGGTCTTGCTGCACTTCTTCTTCGTCTTGCACGACGAGCTGAGGTAGTCCTCGCGGTCGAAGCCGTCCCACGCGGCATACATGTGGTCGTTCCAGATCACGTACATGATGCCCATCCGGCGCGCGCGGGCGTCGGTGTTGCCGTCCTTGTCGGTCTCCTTGACCAGCGCCAGGAAGGCAGCAGCGCGCTCGCGGTCGGCCTTGTCGGTGGCGTCGAGACGCCAGTCGAAGGCGCGGCCCTCCTTGTGCTCCGAGGTTCCGCCGGACGCGCAGGCGCGCGAGATGGTGCCGAAGCCGCCACCTTGGTGGTTGACGATCCAGCGACCCAGCGTGCGCATGCCGGGCTTCGCCTTGGGCGAGCACTTCGTCTGCGGCTGGTAGGACGCATAGTCCTCGATCTCGGACTCCACCAGCTGCGCATGAGCCGGCACGGCGACGAGCAGGACGGCCGCGAGAGCGGCCCCGAAAGCGTGTTGGATCCGTGACATGAGGGGCCTTCCGGGGGGTTTCAGGCTCCGTCGAGGGTAGGTCGACTCGCTGCCCCCTGTCAGCAGAACTGTGTCAGCAGAATCAGGTCAGCGACTTGGCGAAGCAGCGGTTGTCCGGCGACCACTTGTAGTGGCCGAAGGGCTCGATCCGCGTGTATCCGGACGAGGTGTAGAGGCCGATCGCCTCGGGCTGCGCGGTGCCGGTCTCGAGCACCATCACCCGGGCACCCACTGCTGCCGCGGTGCTCTCGAGGTGGGCGAGCATGGCGCGGGCGACGCCGGTCCCCCGGGCCTCCGTGGCGACGTACATCCGCTTGATCTCGGCCGCCTCGGTGGTGCCGAAGGCCTCGACGTCGTCGCGTCGGCGCCAGGCGCCGGACACGACCGGTACGTCGCCCTCCATCGGAGATAGCCGACGTAGAAGCTGCCGGCCGGCGGCTCGAACATCAACGGGTCGAGCGGGGTGTCGTCGCGGCCGCCGTAGCGGGCGACGTACTCCTCCTGGACGGCCTCGATCAGCAACAGCGCGTCCGGATGGCCGAACCCGACCCGCTCGATGCGCAGCACGGGTGTCAGAATAGGACCGCTGACAGCGTCGTCAGGCACGACCACCCGCCCCACCGGAAGGTTGCTCCATGACGCTCCAGATCCCTGCCGACCTGCTGCCCGCCGATGGCCGGTTCGGCGCCGGCCCCTCGAAGATCCAGACCAGTCACCTCGACGCGCTCGCGGCGACCGGGTCCTCGTTGATGGGGACCTCCCACCGGCAGGCGCCGGTGAAGGAGACCGTCGGCCGGGTGCGCGACGGCCTGGCTGCGCTGTTCTCCCTCCCCGAGGGCCACCAGGTGGTGCTCGGCAACGGCGGCGCGACCGCGTTCTGGGACGTCGCCTGCTTCGGCCTGATCCGCGAGAAGAGCCAGCACCTCGCCTTCGGCGAGTTCTCCTCGAAGTTCGCCACGTCGGCGAAGAAGGCGCCCTGGCTGGCCGACCCTCGGTGGTCACCAGCGAGCCCGGCACGCGGCCGGACCCGGTCGCCGAGGACGACGTCGACGCCTACGCCTGGGCCCACAACGAGACGTCGACGGCGGTGATGGCGCCGGTCGTGCGCCCGAACGGGATCGCCGAGGACGCGCTCGTGCTGGTCGACGCGACCTCGGGTGCCGGCGGACTGCCCGTCGACCTGACCGAGGTCGACGCCTACTACTTCGCGCCGCAGAAGTGCTTCGCCTCCGACGGTGGACTGTGGGTCGCGATCCTGTCGCCCCGAGCGCTCGCCCGCGTGGAGGAGATCGCCGCCACCGACCGCTACGTCCCGCCGTTCTTCGACCTGCCCACGGCGATCGACAACTCTGCCAAGAACCAGACCTACAACACCCCGTCGGTCGCGACGCTCTTCCTGATGGCCGAGCAGCTCGACTGGATGAACGCACAGGGCGGCCTCCCCGCCATGGTCGAGCGGACCACCGCGTCCTCCGACGCGCTCTACGGCTGGGCCGAGAAGACGGCGTACACGACGCCGTACGTCGCTGACCCGTCGCACCGCTCGCTGGTCATCGGCACCATCGACTTCGACGACTCGATCGATGCAGCCGCCATCGCCGCGACGCTGCGCGCCAACGGAATCGTGGACACCGAGCCCTACCGCAAGCTCGGCCGCAACCAGCTACGCGTCGCGATGTACCCGGCCGTCGACCCTGCCGACGTGGAGGCCCTCACCGCCTGCGTCGACTACGTCGTCGACAACACCTGACTGATCGCGTCGTACGTCGCGCGGTCGAACGCGACCAGCCGGGCCTCCTCCGCCTGTGTGGCGGAGGCCCGCAGCGTCTCGACCGCCGCCGCGATCGCGTCGTCCTTCGGCCAGCCGTAGATCCCCGCGCTGACCAGCGGAAACGCGACCGAACGCGCCCCGAGCTCGTCGGCGACCTCGAGCGCGCGCGAGTAGCACGACGTGAGCAGGCCTCGATCGGTCTGGCCGGCCGCGTGGTTGGGTCCGACGACGTGGATCACCCACCGGGCAGGCAGGTCGCCGGCCGTCGTCCAGCCCGCGTCGCCGGTGGCGAGGCCGTCGGGGAAGCGGCGGACGCAGTCCTCCAGCACGGACGGTCCGCCGGCGCGGTGGATCGCGCCGTCGACGCCGCCACCACCCCGCATCCGGTTGTTGGCGGCATTGACCACGGCATCGACGTGCTGCGCCGTGATGTCGCCCTGGGCCACGGTGATCTCCATGTCCGCTCCTAGCGCAGGAGCCGGAGCACGGCCCGCTCGAGGGCAGCCTGGCGCTCGTCGGCGGTGCGGTGCTGGCGGCGGGTGGTGGCGGCGATCGTGCTGCCCTCCTCGTAGGCGTCGATCACCCTCGGGTCGACGTAGGACTTGCGCGCCAGGGTCGGCGTGTTGCCGAGGAACTCGGCGACCTCCTTCATCGCGCCCGACACGGCCCGCTTGCGCGACGCCTTGGTCTCCCCGGGCTCGTCGGACTCCGCGAGCGCGGCCGCAGCCAGGACCGTGGCGTGCCAGGTGCGGAAGTCCTTGGCCGTGTACTCCTCGCCCGTCGCCTCGCGCAGGTAGTCGTTGACGTGCGCCGAGCTCAGATCGCGCCAGCTGCGACCGTCCTTGTAGGCCAGCAGCCGGTCGCCGCCACGCCGCGCGCGCATCACGTCGAGCGACTCGATCGCCGCGGGATCGTCGATCTCGACGTGGTGCTCGATCCCCGACTTGCCCTCGAAGTGGAACACCAGGGACCCGTGCTGCTTGCGGACATGCCGTCGCTGCAGGGTGGTGAGGCCGAAGCTGCCATTGGTGTCGGCGTAGACGTCGTTGCCGATCCGGAAGTAGCCGAGGTCGAGCAAGCCGGGCCGCCGTCGCGCACGCCCGATCGAGCGACATCCCGGGGCTGCCGAGATCGACCAGGATCCGTTCGCGTGCGCGCGACAGCGCCCTGCCGAACCCGAGCACGCGGACGTGCTTCTGGCTGTCCCGCTGCTCACGCCAGGCGGGGTGGTAGAGGTACTGACGCCGACCCGCGTCGTCGGTGCCGACCGCCTGCAGGTGGCCGTTCTCGACGGCGCAGATCCACACGTCCTCCCACGCCGGCGGGATCACCAGGTCGCGGCAGCGCTGCGCGTCCTCGTCGGACAGCCGGGCACCCGACTCGTCGACGTAGACGAAGCCCTTGCCGGCACGGCGTCGCCCCCAACCCGGGTCGTCCGGCGTGGTGCGTCGCAGCCTCGGCATGCCCCGGATCGTATGCCGACGCGCGGCTCGTCGACCTCACCCCAGAGGCTTGCCTCCGGTCGGCCGCAACGCCCGGATCAGGACCAGCAGCGCGACGACTGCCAGACCGGTCCCGAGCAGCCACTGCCCGACGTCGCGGTCGCCCGGCGGCTCCTCCGGCAGTTCCGACCCCTCGCGCGAGTGGGTGCTCGGGCTCTCACTAGTGCCCTCGGTAGGCGCTGTGGTGGGCGTCTCGGTGGGCGTCTCGATCGGCAGCTGGACGTCGTAGACGGGCGCGAGCTGGCCCTCCGAGCTGACCAGGGCGTGGCCGCCGTCGCCCGCGGGCCCGGGCATGACGGCCAGCCCTTCGCCCTGGCGCTGGTCGGGGAGCGACACTGCTCCCGCCACGTCGAACGAGGGGAAGTCGTAGACGACGGCTCGCCCGTAGTCACGCAGCACCACCTGGTCGCCGCCCGGGAGGAAGGCGCCGTCGGTGACGATCGGCATCGCGCGCCCGACCACCCGCAGCCGGTTGACGGCATCGGGCGCGAGCTCGGCGGGGGCGGCGTAGACGACGGCGCCGAAGACGCCCTTCGTCACGACGTAGAGCCGGCCGGTCTCCGGGTGGGCGAGCAGCGCCTCGGCGTCCGAGGGGCCGTCGGGGTAGCGGAGCCGGTACGTCGTGGCTTCTACGACTCGCTCCCCCAGTCCGACCGGCACCCGCGTGACGCTGACCGTGTCGCGCTCCGCGGCGTTGTCGCCGATGTCGCCGACCCACACGGTGCCGTCGCCGCCCGGAGCGAGCGCCTCGATGTCCTCGGGCTCAGCATCCCAGCGGGTCACTCCGAAGGTCCGGCCGGTGGTGGGGTCCACCGCGAAGACCCGCGCTTCGTCACCGGAGTCGTTGACGGTCACGACCAGGTCGCCGACGACAGCGAGCCCGCTGGACTCGACGATGGCGGGATCCGTGAACCGGAAGGCGGGCTGGGTGTCGGAACTCGCGTCGGCGGCTACACCGGTGACCAGCGCGACGCCGAACGGCAGCGCGACGACCAGCGCCGTGACGGCGTCACGCAGCGCCATGAGCGCTCCAGCAGCTCGGCCAGTCGCGGCCGGACGTCCCAGTCCGCCACCAGCGACTCGTACTCCTCCGAGGGCGACGCGGCGCCGGTTCGGACCCCGCGGAGCAGGGTGTTGCGCGGCGTGTGCTTGCTCTCCACGAACTGCATCACGTCGACGCGGTAGCCACTCCGCCTCAGCAGCGCCGCCCGCACCGCGTCGGTGAGCGTGTCGGCGAACCGCTCACGCAGGATGCCGTGGCGGGTCAGCAGTGCGTACGGCGCGGGCGGGGTCGTGGTCCGCAACTGGGCCGCGATGTCGTGGTGGCAGCAGGGCGCAGCGAGGACGAGAGGTGCCTGCCACTCGACGGCGCGGGCCAGCGCCTCGTCGGTGGCGGTGTCGCACGCGTGGAGCGCCAGCACGACCTCCGGTGGCGGGTCGAGGACGACGTCGTGGATCGTGCCCTCGACGAAGTCGATGGGTCCGCCCACCGCCTCGGCCACGGCCGGGTCTCTCCAGCGCGGCTGGGCCCGGCGGTCCACGCCGATCAGGCGAACCGGTAGGCCGCGCACGATGTTCAGGAAGCGGTGGGCGGCCAGGGTGAGATAGGCGTTGCCACAGCCGAGGTCGGCGATGCGCAACGGGTCGGCCGAGGTGGGCCGGCGCAGGTGGCCCGCGTCGAGGGCGTCAGTCAGCCCGGCGTCGAGGATCCGCAGGAACTCCTCGACCTGCCGGTACTTCGCCTGCCGGCTGGGCTTGATCCGGCCGCGGTGGTCGGCGAGGCCGAGCGCGATCAGCACCGGGTCGTCCTCGGGGAGCAGTCGCTGCTTGTCGCGATCGTGGTCGCGGGCGGCCTCGACCGGCTCGTCACGTGCTCTGCTGTGGACCAGCACCCGACCCTTCTTGGTGACCCGGAGCTGGCGCGACTCGGTCGGGGTCTCGACGTGCCAGTTGCCGAAGGGCTCCTGGAGCAGCTCGTCGACCGCCTCCACCTCGCCGACCGGGTGGTTGGTGGTGTGGGCCTGGGTGTCGTCGTACGCCGTGATCTGGAGGTGTCGGCCCGCCTTGAGGTCGACGTAGCGCAGCTCGACGCGCTTCCACCGCGGCTGTCGGCTCTTCTGTCGCCCGGCCCCGACCGCCCGCACCAGCTGGTCCGGGTCGAGCAGGATGCTGCGGACGTCGGCCAGGGGCTCGTTCAGTGGGGTGGTGTTCATGGCCACACCGCCGCGATCACGACGATCAGCAACAGCACCACCAGCGCCACAGGGATCACGAGGCGGCGGTGGTGGGGATTCACCTGGCGATCCTACCGAGGGTGCCCACAGCCGGTCCGGCCAGCCAACGTCCGGGGTGAGGAGGCTGGGTAACGGGTCGCCAGGCCTGCTCCTGCGCCGTTGTGACGGCGCAGAAGCATCACCGAGGGCCCGTTACCGCGCAGAGCAGGGGTCGGAGGAGGGGGGCGAGCGCGACCGTCACCAGTGCTCCATCGAGCCGCGGAACACCGCGGCAAGGTCGTCGTCGGTCACCTCCCGCGGCGCGGTCGCCAGCAGCCGCTGCTGCTGGAGCGAGCCGGCCACGAGGTCGGCCACGTCCGCCTCGCCGTACCCCACCTCGGCCAGGCCGTTGGGCAGCCCGATGTCGCGCATCAGTGCGATCAGGATGCCGGGGAGCAGGTCGGGTCCGTCGCCGCGTCGCGTCGGGGTCGAGCAGACGCGCAGCATGGAGATGGCGCTCGGGAGCGGCATCGAAGGTGAAGCGGAAGGCGGCCGGCGCCGTCAGCGAGACGGCGATGCCGTGCGGCACGATCGGCTCGCCGGCGGGATAGCCCTCGGGTCGGTAGTCGCGTACCCGGCCGGCGATCGGATAGGCGTTGGCGTGGGGGACGTGGACGCCGGCGTTGCCGAAGCCGAGCCCGGCGAAGGTCGCCGCCATCGCCATCTGCTCGCGCGCAGCGCGGTCGCCGCCGTCGCGGACCGCCGTCCGGAACGAGCCGGCGAGCATCGACAGCGCCTTCTCGGACCACAGGTCGGCGATCGGGTTGGCACCGCAGTAGGGCACCCGCTGCTCGGGTCGCTTCGCCTCGAAGCTGGCGTACCAGCGTGCGGTGTAGCTCTCGAGCGCGTGGCACAGGATGTCCATCCCGGCGGCGGCAGTGACCATCGCGGGCTGGCTCAGCGTGAGGTCCGGGTCGACGACCGCCGAGGTCGGCCGCAGCCGCGGGTGGCTGATGCCGGTCTTCACCTGCTCGGCGAGGACGTCGAGGACACAGATCGTGGTGCTCTCGCTGCCGGTGCCGGTCGTCGTCGGGACGGCGACCAGCGGCAGCAGCGGCTCGGTCGGTGCTCGCCCGCCGCCGACCGGGGGGTTGATGTAGTCGAGCAGCTCGCCGGGGTTGGTGGTGAGCAGGTTGACCGCCTTGGCGGTGTCGATCGACGACCCGCCACCGACCGCGACGATCGCGTCGAACGGTCCGGCGTCGGAGGCAAAGGCGATCGCGTGGCGCAGGGACTCGTCGGTCGGCTCGACCCGCGCCTCGTCGTACGTCGTGACCGTGAGGCCGTGGTCGCTCATCTGGTCGGCGATCCGGCCCGGATGGCCGGTCGCCGCGACGCCGGGGTCGGTCACCAGCAGCACCCGGCGGGCGCCGGTCGCGGCGAGGTCGTGCCCGATCTCGGCGGAGGCGCCGGGGCCGAACTTGAGACCGGGCGCCGCATAGGTGAAGACGGTCTCGGTCACCGCCCGACCTCCAAGGCGTGGGTGACAGCCGCATAGACGGGGACCGCTCCGGACTGGATGTCGGCCAGCGGAACCCACGCGACGGCATCGGTGGTGCCGCCCTCCTCGACCAGCCTCGGCTCGACGCCGTCGGCGATGGTGGCGGCGAAGATCAGGACCACGCTGTGGAAGTCCTCGTAGCGACCGTCGGGCGCGGTGCCGGAGAAGTGGTCGTCGAAGACGCCGAGCAGCGGGCCGACCTCCGCCTCGACCCCGCACTCCTCACGCACCTCGCGCACCAGCGCCGCCGCCGGCCGCTCGCCGTGCTCGATGCCGCCGCCGGGCAGGCTCCACAGCCCGGTGTGGAAGCCCTCCGGCGACACCCGGGTGAGGAGCAGCTGTTCGCCGGCCGAGCCTGTCGCGTCCCGCCGGACCAGGGCGTACGCCGCCACGCGCTGCCGCTGGAAGGGCCGGTGGTCGGCCAGCGCCTCGGTCACCAGCGGCGTGACCGGCACGCTGCCGTCGAACACGTGGGCGAGCGGGACCCAGGCCGCCTCGATGGTCGATCCGTCCACCTCCACGACACGCGGCTCCGGCGAGCCGCGGGCCACCCACCCGTCGTACACGATCCGGACCGCGTGTGCGTTGACGCGGCGCCCGCTGCGCCAGGCCTGGGGCATGTGGGCCGAGTAGACCCGGGCGGTGTCGCTCACCTGAGCGTCGAGACCGGTCTCCTCGTGGATCTCGCGGATCACGGCGTCGCGTGGGTCCTCGCCGTGGTCGAGCCCGCCGCCGGGCAGCGTCCACAGCTCGTCGGGCGTCACGATCGGTGAGAGCCGGCTGAGGAGGATCTGGTCGTCGCGGACGATCACGGCGTACGCCGCGACGCGCTGACGCTTCGGTGGACTGGCCATCAGCCGCACCCTAGTGCGACGGACCCCAGGTCGGCAGGACCGCGCTGGTCGGGACATGGTCGAGCGCCGCCGCCGCGAGCCGATCGGGAGCGTGACCGCCCAGGTGGGCCGGGTACCACGGGGCGACCTCGCCGACCGCCGGTCGGTGGTGGGGTCGCTGCTGGAGCTCCTCGAGCATCGCGGTCAGGGTCTCCCCCAGCCTCGATGTCCAGGTGCGGGGGTCGACGCCGGCCGGCACGTGCAGCGGTGGGCCGAACCGCAGGTCGACCCTCCGCCCCCTCCGGAGCCTCGGCCGCTGGCCCACCGCCCAGACGCGCTGCGTCCCCCACTGCGTCACCGGCACCAGCGGCGCGCCCGTCTCCTGCGCGAGCCGCGCCGCGCCCGGCATGAGGGAGCGGATCGTCAACGAGTGGCTGATACCGGCCTCCGGGAAGAGCGCCACCACCTGGCCCTCATCCAGCAGCCGCCGCGCGTGGAGGTACGCCGCCGCCGGGGCGGCCCGGTCGACCGGCACGTGGCGCATCCGGGTCATCGCCCGCCGCGCCACCGGCACGTCCCACACGTCGTGCCGGGTCAGGAACCGGACGAAGCGGTCGCGCTCCAGGCCGGCCGCCGCGATCGTCATGAAGTCGAGGTAGCCGATGTGATTGGCGGCGATGACCACCGGACCCTCGGCGGGCAGCTGCTCGGCCCCCTCGACGCGCAGCTGGAGGTCGATCGCCCGGAGCAGCACACGGCCCAACCCGACCGTCGTCCGAT
Source organism: uncultured Actinomycetota bacterium (assembly GCA_963804845.1). Lineage (GTDB taxonomy): Bacteria > Actinomycetota > Actinomycetes > Propionibacteriales > Nocardioidaceae > Nocardioides. The sequence goes on from CAWDSA010000003.1 coordinate 123,941, forward strand.
ACCAGCGCTCCGTCATCGGCGATCCTCAGGCGAACGGCGGACGCACGTCGCGGGCGAGCGAGCGCCGACCGGCCCACCGCCAGACCCGGGCAGCGCGGTCGCGGTCCTCGTCAGTGACCAGGTTGCCCATCCAGCGCAGCGCCAAGCGTCATCAGCCAGTCCGACCGCATCCCCGCCGGCCCCAGCGCCGTGAGCACCCCCGGCACGGTCACCAGCCCGGCCAGCCGCCGCGCGATCGAGAACGACTCGCCGTAGTGGTCGCGCAGCAGGTCCGGCCACGCCGAGGTGAGGTCGTCGGTCGAAGCCATGATCTCGACCAGGAGCCGGCCACTCTCGAGGCCGTAGTCGATGCCCTCGCCGTTGAGAGGGTTCACCAGCGCTGCGGCGTCGCCGATCAGCGCCCAGTTGCGGCCGGCGACGTGGGAGACCGCGCCGCCCATCGGCAGCAGTGCCGAGGTGGGTGCCCGCAGGTCCCCGCTCAGCTTGAACTCGTCGCGGATCGTGTCGGCGTAGCTCTGCATGAGCGGCTTGACCGCCACCTCGGCGGGTCGTTTGGCGGTGGCCAGGGTCCCGACACCGACGTTCACCGAGCCGTTGCCCAGCGGAAAGACCCAGCCGTAGCCGCTGAGGATCTCGCCCTGCTCATCGCGCAGCTCGAGGTGGGAGCTGATCCAGGGGTCGTCGGACATCGCGGAGTCGACGTAGCTGCGGCCCGCGACGGCATAGACCGTGTCACGGTGCCACTCGCGGCCGAGGAGCTTGCCCAGCGGGGAGCGGACGCCGTCGGCGACGACCAGCCGCTCGCACTCGACCTCGAACGTCTCGCCGTCGCGGTCGAAGGTGACGGCCGTGACCCGATCGGCGTCCCGTCGGCAGGAGACGGCGCGGGACTCCGTCGACGGCGTCGGCGCCGGACTTGATCGCCGTCGTGCGCAGGTGGTCGTCGAGCTCGGTACGGGCGACGGCGGAGCCCCAGTCGGGCAGGCTGCCGCCCGGCCAGGGCAGCAGCAGCGTCTGGCCGAAGCCGTGGGCGCGCAACCCTTGGTTCACGGTGCGCGCGCGCAGCCAGTCCTCGAGGCCGAGCCTGCGCAGCTCGCCGATCGCGCGCGGGGTGAGCCCGTCACCGCACGTCTTGTCGCGCGGGAAGACCGCTGCGTCGACCAGCAGGGTGTCGCGACCCGCGCGCGCGGACCACGCGGCGGCCGCCGACCCGGCCGGGCCGGCGCCGACGACGAGGACGTCGGTCCGGGTGGGTGTGCTCACCCCTCGATTCTCTCAGGCCGCTCGGAGCCAGGCCCCAATCGTCGGACGGAGCGTCAGCCGGTCCGCGAGGCCGACGTGCAGATGCACGCCTTGTTGCCGTGGGCGTCGGCGAGGACGACGAAGGCCGGGGCCTCCTCGTCGGAGACCACGGTGCCGCCCGCGTCGACCGCGGCCTTGATCCGTGACTCGGCCTGGTCGGCGGGCACCCAGACGTCGAGGTGGAACCGTTGTCGCGGCTCCTCGTGCTGATCGGTGTCCTGGAACCACAGGGTCGGGACGGCTGCGGAGCCGTCGACCAGCTCACCGTTGGACTCGTCGGCGCCGAGCACGGCCGCCCAGAACGGGCGCAGCTTGTCCTCGTCCCACGTGTCGAGGCCGATCTCCACGACGGTCACCGCGGCAGGCTCTGCCTCGACGTCCATCTTGGCGGCGATCTCGCTGATCCGTCGCGCGAGGTCGACGTCGCGCTCGGTCATGCCGCCGACGTCGTGGCTCGAGAGGGTCACGTCGACATGGGGATAGCGCAGGTCGACGTCGGGATGGTGGTTGGCCTTCTCGGCCGCCTTCGCGATCTCCGCGGTCAGCTTCAGCCCGGTCTCGAAGTCCCCGGTCGCGAACCGCGACCGCAGCGCGCCGAGGACCGGACGCCAGTCGTCGAGATCGTCCATCTCTGCGACCTGGTCACCCGTCAGCTTCCCGCTCTCGTTCTCCGTGTCCGCCATGAACCCCAGCCTCCCACCAACCGCTGACATCTGCTTCACCCTTACGAACCGCTCACGTCTGGGCACACCACCGGTGAGGGCTCGGACCGGGTGTCACACTCGAGTCATGAGGCTCCTCATCCGCCTGGCCACGCTGCTGCTCGCCGGCACCCTGGTGGCCGGTTGCGGGACCGCCGTCGACCGAGGACGCCGGCGAATCCGAATCCCGGCGCCGATCCCTCGACATCTGCCTCACGGCCGCAGGACGGCCCCGCGAGGACTCCCGACGAGAGCGCACCGGTCCCCGAGACGCTCGCCTTCAGCGCCACCACCGTCGGCGGCGAGGACTTCGAGGGCGCCTCCCTCGCCGGGCCGGCCGACGCTGCTGTGGTTCTGGGCGCCGTGGTGTCCCACCTGCCGCAGCCAGATCTCCCAGGTCGAGTCCCTCGCCTCGACGTACGACGGCGAGCTCCACGTCATCGGCGTCGGCTCGCTGGACAGCGCGGAGGCGATCGCCGAGTTCGCCGGTGACGTCGACGGCGTGACCCACCTCGAGGACATCGACGGCGAGCTGTTCCGTCGGTTCGGCATCGCCGAGCAGTCCTCGTTCGTGCTCCTCGACGCGGAGGGCCAGGTCGCCTTCGAGACCGGCTACGGCGGCTCGGACGACCTCGACCAACAGGTCGAGGGCGTGCTGGGCTGACCGGGGGCTGATCCGGTGGGCGGTGATGTCACGCTCGCGATCGCCGCGGGCATGCTCGCCGCGGTCAACCCCTGCGGCTTCGCGCTGCTGCCCGCGTACCTGTCCGTGCTGGTGCTCGGCGACGACTCCCCCGGGGCAGCCCGGGCCGTCGGCCGCGCGCTCGCGCTGACTGCCTGGATGACACTCGGGTTCGCCGCCGTCTTCGGTGTGTTCGGGCTGGTCGTCTCCCCCGTCGCCGCGGAGGTGCAGCGCTACCTCCCGTGGTTCACGGTCGGCTTCGGAGCGCTGGTCGCGCTGGCCGGGCTGTGGCTGCTGCTGGGCCGCGAGCTGCCGACACCCCGCTGGCGACCGGGCGGGCCGGCCGTCACCCGGTCCGCCCCAGCCATGGTCGGCTTCGGCGCGTCGTACGCCCTCGCCTCCCTGACCTGCTCGATCGCTCCGTTCCTGGCACTCGTGGTCGCCGGCTTCCGCACCGGCTCGGTCGCCGAGAGCACCCTGCTCTACCTGGCCTACGCCGTCGGCATGGGGGTGCTGGTGGGCGTGGCCGCAGTCGCGGTGGCGCTCGCCCGGCGCGGTCTGGTCACCCGGTTGCGTCGCACCGGTCGCTGGGTGCCCCGGGTGAGTGGCGCGCTGCTGCTGGTCGTCGGGGCTTACGTCGCCTGGTACGGCGCGTGGGAGCTGCGGGTGCTCGCCGGCGGCGATCCGGCCGACCCTGTCATCGAGGCCGCGGCCCGGATCCAGCGCACCCTCTCCGAGTGGGTCGGCGCACTCACGCCGTGAGGTCGGCCACCGCCGTGCGGACCAGGTCCCATGACGTGTCGAGGAGGCCCTCGCCGTTGCACAGGACCACCCACGCGACGTCCCGGTCCGGCCGGTAGCGCGCCCCGGTCTCGACCCCGGGATCACCTCCGCCGTGCCCGAAGCTCCGGTTCGGACCCAGGAAGAGGCCGTAGCCCATGGCCCAGCCCTCCTGGATCGTCACGTGAGGCTCACGCATCAGCGCCGACATCTCCGGCCCGAGCAGCGAACCCGACGCGACCGCGCGCAGGAACCGGTCGATGTCGGCGGCCGTCGAGTGGGCGCCGCCGTCCCCGCCGCCGATCACCGGGACCGAGAAGATGTTGGTGCGCCAGGGCTGGTCGCCCTGTCTCGACAGGTAGCCGACGGCCACGTCGGGGTCGGGCTCGTCCGAGCGGAGGTACGCCGAGCCGGTCATTCCCGCCGGCCGGAACACCCGCTCGCCGACCGCGGCCACGAAGGGAGCCCCTGTCACTTCCTCCAGCACTGCCCCCAACAGCACGTAGCCCCCGTTGCAGTAGCGGAACTCCGCTCCCGGCACGCCCACCGGCGGCAGGTCGGTGGCGAGCGGGAGGAAGTCGTCGGGCCGCTCCATGCCATACATGGGACGCGACACCCACAGCGACCCGTAGTCGGCGACGTAGCCGGGCAGGTCCTCGTCCTCCTCGGCGTAGTCACCCATCCCGGACGTGTGCGTGAGCAGGTGGTGCACGGTGACGGCGGGGTCGAGCGTCCGGGGGCGCCGCTCGGCAGGCAGTACGTCGACCACTCGGTCATCGACGGCGAGCAGGCCGTCGCGCACGCACGACATCACCGCCGCGGCCGTGTACATCTTCGACAGCGACGCGAGCTCGAACCGGGTGCCGGGATGGACCGGCGTCCCGCTGGCACGGTCTGCCAGGCCACCGCAGAACTCCAGCAGCGTCTCGGTGCCGCGGGTCACCAGCACGCTGCCGGAGAAGCCCTCGTTCGTCGTGAGCGCGCTCAGTTCACGCTCGACGTCCTCCCAGTCGGCCATAGCCGCAGCCTAGGGAGAACCGAGCCGCACAGCGACTGGGTTTCGAGACGTGTCACGCCCTCCCCCGCTTGCGCGGGAGAGGGCGTCGACACTCCTCAACCTGGTTCTTCCATCAGAACTGAGCGCGCTCGCGCGCGTCAGTTCTGATACGAACCAAAGTCGAAGTCGTCCAGCGCAACTGCCTGACCCGGGTTCGCGTTGCCGAACTCGTAGTCGTAGGAGTCGTAACCGGTGACGGAGTACGCCGCGGCGCGGGCCTCCTCGGTCGGCTCCACCCGGATGTTGCGGTAGCGCTCCAGGCCGGTGCCGGCCGGGATCAGCTTGCCGATGATCACGTTCTCCTTCAGGCCGCGCAGCGAGTCGCTGCGACCGTTGATCGCCGCGTCGGTGAGGACGCGGGTCGTCTCCTGGAAGGAGGCCGCCGACAGCCACGACTCGGTGGCCAGCGACGCCTTCGTGATGCCCATCAGCTCGGCACGACCCGACGCCGGCTTGCCACCCTCGGTGACGACCTGACGGTTCGCCTCCTCGAAGCGCACCCGGTCGACCAGGTCGGACGGCAGCAGGTTGGTGTCACCCGACTCGATGACCGTCACGCGACGCAGCATCTGCCGCACGATGATCTCGATGTGCTTGTCGTGGATCGACACACCCTGCGAGCGGTACACGGCCTGCACCTCGTCGACGAGGTGCTGCTGCGCCCGGCGGATGCCGAGGATGCGCAGCACCTCCTTCGGGTCCGGCGTACCGAGCGTCAGCTGGGCGCCCACCTCGACGTGGTCGCCGTCGGCGACCAGCAGGCGGGAGCGCTTGCTCACGGGGTACTCCATGACGTCCGAGCCGTCGTCGGGAGTGATCAGGACCTTGCGGGCCTTGTCGGTCTCCTCGATCTCGATCCGGCCGGTGACCTCCGTGATCGGCGACAGGCCCTTGGGCTGCCGCGCCTCGAACAGCTCGACCACACGGGGCAGACCCTGCGTGATGTCGTCGGCCGACGCCACACCACCGGTGTGGAAGGTACGCATCGTCAGCTGGGTGCCGGGCTCACCGATCGACTGGGCCGCGATGATGCCGACCGCCTCGCCGATGTCGACCATCTTGCCGGTGGCCAGCGAGCGGCCGTAGCACTTCGCGCAGGTGCCGGTCTTGGCGTCACAGGTCAGCACGGAGCGGACCTTGACCTCCTCGATGCCGGCCGCGACGAGCTCGCCGATCTTGACGTCGCCCAGGTCCTCGCCGGCGGCGACGAGCACGTCGCCGCTGTCGGGGTGGGCCACGTCGCCGGCCGCGGTGCGGGCGTACGCCGCGGTCTCGGCGTTGTCGTCCTTGCGGACCACTCCGTCCTCACCACGCACGCCGATCGTCTTCGGCAGGCCACGCTCGGTACCGCAGTCGTCCTCACGGATGATGACGTCCTGCGACACGTCGACCAGACGACGCGTCAGGTAACCCGAGTCGGCGGTCCGCAGCGCGGTGTCGGCGAGACCCTTGCGGGCACCGTGGGTGGAGATGAAGTACTCCAGCACCGACAGTCCCTCGCGGAAGTTCGCCTTGATCGGCCGCGGGATGATGTCGCCCTTCGGGTTGGCCACCAGACCACGCATGGCCGCCACCTGGCGGATCTGCATCATGTTTCCGGACGCACCCGAGTCGACCATCATGAAGATCGGGTTCGACTTGTCGAAGGTCCCCTCCATCGCCTTGGCGACGTCGTTGGAGGCCTGCGTCCAGATCTCGATGAGCTCCTGGCGGCGCTCCTCGTCGGTGACCAGGCCGCGCTCGTACTGCTTCTGGACCTTGTCGGCCTGCTTCTCGTAGTCCGCGAGGATCTCGGCCTTGTTGCCCGGCGTGGTGACGTCGTCGATCGAGACGGTGACACCCGAGCGGGTGGCCCAGTGGAAGCCGGCGTCCTTGAGGGCGTCCAGCGACGCGGCGACCTCGACCTTGGTGTAGCGCTCGGCCAGGTCGTTCACGATCGCGCCGAGGGCCTTCTTGCCGACCTCGTAGTTCACGTAGGGGTAGTCGGCCGGCAGCGTCTCGTTGAACAGCGCGCGACCCAGGGTCGTCTCGAGGGTGATCGAGCGACCCTCCTCCCAGTCCTCACCGAGCTCGAGGTCGAGCGGCGGCACGATGTCGTTGAAGCGGATCTTGACCGGGCTCTGCAGGCTGATCTCGGCACGGTCGAAGGCCATGAAGGCCTCAGCCGCAGAGGAGAACGCCCGGCCCTCGCCGACCTGCCCGTCACGATCGGTCGTGAGGAAGAACAGGCCGATGATCATGTCCTGGGTGGGCATGGTCACCGGACGGCCGTCGGACGGCTTCAAGATGTTGTTGGTCGACAGCATCAGGATCCGCGCCTCGGCCTGGGCCTCGGCCGACAGCGGCAGGTGCACCGCCATCTGGTCGCCGTCGAAGTCCGCGTTGAACGCGGTGCAGACGAGCGGGTGGATCTGGATGGCCTTGCCCTCGATCAGCTGCGGCTCAAAGGCCTGGATGCCGAGGCGGTGCAGCGTGGGCGCACGGTTCAGCAGCACCGGGTGCTCGGTGATGACCTCCTCGAGCACGTCCCAGACGACCGGACGCGCGCGCTCCACCATCCGCTTGGCGGACTTGATGTTCTGGGCGTGCGAGAGGTCGACGAGCCGCTTCATGACGAAGGGCTTGAAGAGCTCCAGGGCCATCTGCTTGGGCAGACCGCACTGGTGCAGCTTCAGCTGCGGACCCGACACGATCACCGAACGACCCGAGTAGTCCACGCGCTTGCCGAGCAGGTTCTGGCGGAACCGGCCCTGCTTGCCCTTGAGCATGTCGGACAGCGACTTCAGCGGCCGGTTGCCCGGGCCGGTGACGGGACGGCCACGGCGGCCGTTGTCGAACAGCGAGTCGACGGCCTCCTGGAGCATCCGCTTCTCGTTGTTGACGATGATCTCGGGCGCGCCGAGGTCGAGCAGCCGCTTGAGGCGGTTGTTCCGGTTGATGACGCGTCGGTAGAGGTCGTTCAGGTCGGAGGTCGCGAAGCGGCCACCGTCGAGCTGCACCATCGGGCGCAGGTCCGGCGGGATGACCGGTACGGCGTCGAGCACCATGCCGATCGGCTGGTTGCCGGTCTTGCGGAACGCGTCGACGACCTTGAGGCGCTTGAGGGCGCGGACCTTGCGCTGGCCCTTGCCGTTGGCGATGACGTCGCGCAGCGACTCCACCTCGGCGTCGATGTCGAAGTCCTGGAGCCGCTTCTGGATCGCCGTGGCGCCCATGTGGCCCTCGAAGTACTTGCCGAACCAGGCCTTCATCTCGCGGTAGAGCATCTCGTCGCCCATGAGCTCTTGGACCTTGAGCGACTTGAAGGTGTTCCACACCTCGTCGAGGCGGTCGAGCTCGCGCTGCGCACGGTCGCGCAGCTGCTTCATCTCGCGCTCCGCGCCGTCGCGCACCTTGCGGCGCTGGTCGGCCTTCGCGCCCTCGGCCTCGAGGGCAGCCATGTCCTCCTCGAGCTTCTTGGTGCGGTCTTCGAGCGCGGAGTCGCGGCGCTTCTCGAGCCGCTCGCGCTCCAGGCCGACCTTGCCCTCGAGCGAGGACAGGTCCCGGTGGCGGGCGTCCTCGTCGACGGAGGTGATCATGTAGGCCGCGAAGTAGATGACCTTCTCGAGGTCCTTCGGAGCGAGGTCGAGCAGGTAGCCCAGCCGCGACGGCACACCCTTGAAGTACCAGATGTGCGTCACGGGGGCGGCCAGCTCGATGTGGCCCATCCGCTCACGGCGGACCTTGGAGCGGGTGACCTCGACGCCGCAGCGCTCGCAGATGATCCCCTTGAAGCGCACCCGCTTGTACTTGCCGCAGTAGCACTCCCAGTCCCGCGTGGGACCGAAGATCTTCTCGCAGAAGAGGCCGTCGCGCTCGGGCTTGAGCGTGCGGTAGTTGATGGTCTCCGGCTTCTTGACCTCACCGTGGCTCCACTGACGAATCTCGTCAGCGGTGGCCAGGCCGATCTTCAGCTGGTCGAAGAAGTTGACGTCCAACACTGTGATCTGTTCCTTCTTTCCTGGTCAGACTTCTTCGACGGAGCTCGGCTCGCGACGCGACAGGTCGATGCCCAGCTCTTCGGCGGCCCGGAAGACGTCTTCCTCGGCGTCCTTGAGCTCGATCTGCGATCCGTCCTGGCTGAGCACCTCGACGTTCAGGCAGAGCGACTGCATCTCCTTGACGAGCACCTTGAACGACTCGGGAATGCCGGAGTCGGGGATGTTCTCGCCCTTCACGATGGCCTCGTAGACCTTGACGCGACCTGGCACGTCGTCGGACTTGATGGTGAGCAGCTCCTGGAGGGCGTACGCCGCGCCGTAGGCCTCCATGGCCCACACCTCCATCTCGCCGAACCGCTGGCCGCCGAACTGGGCCTTACCGCCCAGCGGCTGCTGCGTGATCATCGAGTAGGGGCCGGTGCTGCGGGCGTGGATCTTGTCGTCCACCAGGTGGTGCAGCTTCAGGATGTACATGTAACCGACGGAGACGGGTTCCGGGAAAGGATCGCCGGAGCGGCCGTCGAACAGCGCCGCCTTGCCGGTCTCGTCGATCATCCGGTTGCCGTCGCGGTTGGGCAGGGTCGCGCCCAGCAGCCCGGTGATCTCGTCCTCGCGGGCACCGTCGAAGACCGGGGTCGCGAGCTTGGTGTCAGGCGCGGCCTTGGTCGCCTTGATCGAGACCAGGCGGTCCTTCCACGCGGCGGATCCCTTGTCACCGTGCAGGTCGAGGTCCCAGCCCTGCTTCGCCAGCCAGCCCAGGTGGAGCTCGAGGATCTGGCCGATGTTCATCCGGCGCGGAACACCGAGCGGGTTGAGGATCACGTCGACGGGGGTGCCGTCATCCATGAACGGCATGTCCTCGATCGGCAGGATCTTCGCGATGACGCCCTTGTTGCCGTGGCGGCCGGCCAGCTTGTCGCCGACCGAGATCTTCCGCTTCTGGGCGACGTAGACCCGCACCAGCTGGTTGACGCCCGGCGGCAGCTCGTCGCCGTCCTCGCGGTCGAAGACCCGGACACCGATGACGGTGCCGGACTCGCCGTGGGGGACCTTCATCGAGGTGTCGCGCACCTCGCGCGCCTTCTCACCGAAGATCGCGCGGAGCAGCCGCTCCTCGGGGGTCAGCTCGGTCTCGCCCTTCGGCGTGACCTTGCCGACGAGGATGTCACCGGTGGTGACCTCGGCGCCGATGCGGATGATCCCGCGCTCGTCGAGGTCGGCGAGCATCTCCTCGCCGACGTTCGGGATGTCGCGCGTGATCTCCTCGGGACCGAGCTTGGTGTCACGGGCGTCGACCTCGTGCTCCTCGATGTGGATCGAGGTGAGGATGTCCTCCTGCACCAGGCGCTGGCTGAGGATGATCGCGTCCTCGTAGTTGTGGCCCTGCCACGGCATGAACGCGACCAGCAGGTTGGTGCCGAGCGCCATCTCCGCGTTGTCGGTGCACGGGCCGTCGGCGATCGGGGCACCGGCCTTGAGCTTGTCGCCCTCGGCCACCAGCGGGCGCTGGTTGATGCAGGTGCCCTGGTTGGAGCGGCGGAACTTGGCCAGCTTGTAGGTCGTGTAGGTGCCGTCGTCGTTCATGGTCTCGATGACCTCGGCCGACACCTCCTTGACCACACCGGCCTTCTCGGCCACGACCACGTCGCCGGCGTCGATCGCGGCGCGGTACTCGATGCCGGTGCCGACCAGCGGGCTGTCGCTCTTGATGAGCGGCACCGCCTGACGCTGCATGTTGGCGCCCATGAGGGCGCGGTTGGCGTCGTCGTGCTCGAGGAACGGGATCAGCGCGGTCGCGACCGACACCATCTGGCGCGGCGAGACGTCCATGTAGTCGACGTCGGCGGCCAGGACCTCGGAGACCTCGCCCTGGCGCTGACGCACCAGGATCCGGTCCTCGACGAACTTGCCCGCCTTGTCGAGCGTGGCGTTGGCCTGAGCGATGACGAAGCGGTCCTCGTCGTCGGCGGTGAGGTAGTGGACCTCGTCGGTGACCTTGCCCTTCTTGACCTTGCGGTAGGGCGTCTCGACGAACCCGAACGGGTTGATCCGGCCGTAGGAGGCCAGCGACCCGATCAGGCCGATGTTCGGACCTTCCGGGGTCTCGATCGGGCACATCCGGCCGTAGTGCGACGGGTGGACGTCGCGGACCTCCATGCCGGCGCGGTCACGCGACAGGCCACCGGGGCCGAGCGCGTTGAGGCGACGCTTGTGCGTGAGCCCCGCGATCGGGTTGGTCTGGTCCATGAACTGGCTCAGCTGCGAGGTGCCGAAGAACTCCTTCAGCGCCGCGACCACCGGGCGGATGTTGATCAGCGACTGCGGCGTGATCGCCTCGACGTCCTGGGTCGTCATCCGCTCGCGGACGACGCGCTCCATGCGGGCCAGACCGGTGCGGAGCTGGTTCTGGATCAGCTCGCCCACGGTCCGGATCCGGCGGTTGCCGAAGTGGTCGATCTCGTCGGCCGCGACCACGGTCTCACCGGCGGGCGCCTTGAGGGACTCCCGGCCGTCGTGGAGCGCCACGATGTAGGTGATCGCCGCGACGATGTCGCTGATGGTCAGCGTCTGCTGGTCGAACGCCTGGGTCAGACCGAGCTTCTTGTTGATCTTGTAGCGGCCGACCTTGGCCAGGTCGTAGCGCTTCGGGTTGAAGTAGTAGTTCTTCAGCAGGGTGAGCGCGGCCTCGCGGGTCGGCGGCTCGCCGGGGCGCAGCTTGCGGTAGATGTCGAGCAGCGCGTCGTCGGGACCCTGGGTGTGGTCCTTCTCCTCGGTCAGCTGGATCGACTCGTACTGGCGCAGGTCGGCCATCACGGCGTCGTAGTCGTAGGCCTCGCCGGTCTCCTCGGCGACGGCCACCAGCGCCTTGAGCAGCACGGTGATGTTCTGCTTGCGCTTGCGGTCGAGCCGGACGCCGACCAGGTCGCGCTTGTCGATCTCGAACTCGAGCCAGGCTCCGCGGGACGGGATCAGCTTCGAGGTGTAGATGTCCTTGTCGGACGTCTTGTCGGCGCTGCGCTCGAAGTAGACACCGGGGGAACGGACGAGCTGCGAGACGACCACGCGCTCTGTGCCGTTGATGATGAAGGTGCCCTTGGGCGTCATCAGGGGGAAGTCACCCATGAAGACGGTCTGGCCCTTGATCTCGCCGGTCTCGTTGTTGGTGAACTCGGCGGAGACGTAGAGCGGGGCGGAGTAGGTGAAGTCCTTCTCCTTGCACTCCTCGACCGTGTACTTCGGGTCGTAGAACACAGGGCTCTCGAACGACAGCGACATGGTCTCGCTGAAGTCCTCGATCGGGGAGATCTCCTCGAAGATCTCCTGCAGGCCGGACTTCTCCGAGACGTCGTCACCGACGCCCTTGCGACGCTTGACCTCGGCGGTCCAGGCGTCGTTGCCGATCAGCCAGTCGAAGCTGTCGGTCTGGAGGGAGAGGAGCTGCGGGAGCTCGAGCGGTTCAGTGATCTTCGCGAAGGAAATGCGGTGGTGACTACCAAGGGCGGTACGCGCGGCCAAGAGGTGTCCTGTTCATAAGGTCGCTCTGGGAGTGGCACCCGTTCACCACGCTCCGGCCACCGGGCAGGCAGAAGCACATTTGAGAAGGGATGCGAACGTGAAGAGTACCCCAGGCGAGGGCAGCACACAACATCGGCGTCAAGACGAATCCGCGACGTTGCGGTAGATCATGAACGCAGGAGGCCCCGAGGTCAAGCCTCAGGGCCCGGTGTCGCTCAGGATCCGCACTTCCCGTTCGGCTGCGTGATGAGGCAGTCGACCAGCCACTCGTCGCCCTCCTGCGCCATGATCACCCGGACCTGGTTCTTGTAGACGACCGGCTTGTCGTTCTCGGAGTTGGTGGTCGCCTGGTCGACGAACAGCAGCAGCTCGACGCGATCCTCGCCTGCGCGCACCACCGACGAGGCCACGAACTCGGCGGTCACGACCGCCTGTTGGCTCTCGGCATTGGTCGTCACGACGCCCTCGAACAGCTGGTCGTAGTCGTCGCGGTAGCTCGATGTGAGGAACTCGTGCGCGGCCTCCCGGCTCGCTTCGAGCTCGCGGTAGTCGTAGGACAGCACCGGCACGATCGCACGCTCCGCGGCGGCGCGCGCGGAACCAGCAGCCTCCTCGATCTCGGCCTCGGACGGCTGCACGAACAGGTAGGCGGTCACGGCGACGGCCAGGGCCGTCAGGGCTGCGAGGCAGACCAGGAGCCAGGCCGGGATGAAGGGCAGGTCACGACTCTTCTTGGCGTCCACCTCGGGTGCCGGCTCGTCGGACAGCGGCTTGCCCCCGTCGGACGCCGGCGCGGCGATCGGGGCGGGTGTCGGCTCCTCCTGCTCGGCCCCCTCGGCGAGCTCGGCGTCGTGCGCGGCTCGCTGTTCCGGGTCGAGCAGCACCTCGGCGGCCTGGTTGTAGAGGCGGAACCGGCGGTCGGCCGGCGTCAGGTCGGCGATCGCGTCGCGCCAGGCGGCCCGGATCTCGTCGGTGGTCGCGCTGCTGTCGACGTCGAGCACGTCGTACCAGTTCGGGGCACCCATCACGGGGCTCCTGTGACCGGCGTGAAGTCGTCGACCAGCCACTCGCCCTCGGTCTTGACCAGCGTGACCTGGATCCGGAACGGCACCGGCTCCTGGGGCTGCAGGTCACCCTGCTTGTCGGGGTAGGAGTCGGTGAAGGCGCCGGCGACCAGCGCCTGCGCGGAGTCGGCGTCGATCGTGGCGACGCCGGTCGAGAACACCTCGGCCGTGCGCGACACACCGGCCTGCGACACGATCTGCTCGGCCGTCGTCACCGACTCCGCGAACGACGTGGCGAACTTCGGCGTGATGACCTCCTCGACGAGCTCCTTGTACTCCGGTAGCTGGCCGTTCTCGAGCTGGTCGGGGCCGTAGGTGCCGGTGCGCAGCATGAACTGCCGGGTCTGGCTCATCACCGCGTCCCGCTCGGACTGGAGCTCGCCGGCACCGCTCTCGATGCCGACCGCCTCGAAGCCGCGGGTGGCGGCCAGCCAGATGCTGGCACCGATCGACGCGAGCAGCACGACCACGAGCAACCCTGCCAGCGCCAGCCGGAAGGTGGTCGCGCGCGTGGGGTCGTGAGTGCTGTCGTCCGTCAGCCCTGTGGGCTCGCCAGGGGCTGGAGGAACAGCCACTTCCACGACTCCTCTCCAAGAGTGCTCGGCGCCACCGTACCGGGGTTGCTCAATCCGGATGGCGCCCTCGATCCCCACGTGACCTCGCCGGTCGCGGGGTCCACGAAGGCACCGGCGCGGGGGGCGTGCTGGGCGCCACGCGGGTTGCTCTCCGCAGCGGGTTCGGCGCAGTGGGCCTGGAAGTTCATCTTCCGGTTGCTGCCGTCCTGCGGCGGGCGGCGGTCGGTGCTCTCGTAGCCGCGGGTGCAGACCGGCGGGTTCGACTGCTCGATCAGGCCGAAGTGGGCGTCGTAGAGCCCGGTGTCGGGCGACTTCGAGGCGACGGTGAAGCCACCCTCGACGACGTAGGGGTAGAGCACCAGGACCTGCTCGATGCCGTCGAGCCGGCGGACGACGACCTCGCCGGTCGTGACCAGGTTGTTGACCAGCTCGGCCAGGTCGACCTCGTTCTCCTCGAGGAAGCGGCGCAGGTCGTTGGCGGCCATGGAGCCGCTGTCGATGACCTGGCGGAGGTTCTTGTCGGAGGCAGCGAGCGTGCCGCTGAAGAGCGACAGCTGCGAGGCGAAGTTGCGGATCGCGCTGGACGAGGCCACCTGGCCGCGCAGCACGATGTTGCCGTCGCGGATCAGCGCGGTGGTGACGTCGAAGTTGGCGTTCGCGTCCTCGATGAACGCGTTGCCGGTGTCGATGATGCGCTGCAGGTCCTCGCCGGTCCCGCCGAAGGCGGCACCCAGCTCGGTGATCGTCGTCGCCAGCGCTTCCTTGTCGACCGACTCCACGGTGTTCGAGAGGTTGGTGAGCAGGGTCTCGGTCGCGATCGGGGTCTGGGTGTTCTCGATCGCGATCTCCGAGTCCTCCTCGAGGAACGGCTCGTCGTCGCTCTGGGGCTGCAGCTCGACGTACTGCTCGCCCACGGCCGACCGGTTGCCGACGAGGGCGATGGCATCGGCCGGGATGGAGTCGTAGTCCTTGTCGATGGACATCTTGACGTCGACGCCGGAGTCGGTGAGCTCGAGCTCCTCGACCTGGCCGATCTTGACGCCCCGGTAGGTCACCTCGGCGTCGGAGAAGATGCCGCCGGACTCACTGAAGTGCGCCACGACCGTGTAGGTGTCGTCGAGGAACAGCCGGTCGAGCCTCGCATAGCGGGCACCGACGAAGCTGACGCCCACCAGCGTGATGATGACGAAGATCAGCAGCTGCAGCTTGGTCCGACTCTCGATCATCGAGTCACCATCCCCGGGACGAGCAGCGAGACGAGGGCGGGGTCGTAGAGGTCCATCAGGTCGCCCATGGTCGGCCCACGAGCGCCCCAGGCGTCCATGGTCATGCCACCACCCGCGCGCGGCATCGGCCGCAACGGCAGGCCGCTGGTGATCGGGTCGAGCGGACCGCTGCCCGACGGGGTCGGCAGCCCCGGGACGGTGCCGAGCTGCTTGCAGACGGGCTTGTCGCGGTTCTTCTTCTTCGCGCACTCCTCGCGCAGCTGGGCCAGCTTCTGGAGGTTCGTCAGCACCTTCTGGCAGGCCCTGCTGGTGATGTCACCGGACCGGATGCACTTGAGCACGTCGTTGATCACGGCCGTCGGGTCGATCACGGTGGGCAGGTCGGTCGGCAGCCCGGTACCGCCGGGGCCACCGCCCTCGACCGTCACGTCCAGCTGGATCGACAGGTTGGTGTAGTCGCCCATGTCGAGCCTGCGAGCGACCTGCGGGTCGCGGCCGACGACCTCGTCGACGAACGGGTAGGTCAAGAACACGTGGAAGGCATCGACGAAGGCGTCACCGGAGTTGGCGAACTGGCTGAGCACCGGCACCAGCTGCCGGAAGGACTCGATGGTGGCCTGCTTGGAGGCCTTGATGACCCGGACGCCGGTGTCGCCGAGCTCGTTGAGTGCCTGCAGCATCCGGACCAGGTCCCCGCGCTGCTTGTCGAGGGTCTCCAACGCGCTGGGGAGCTCCTCGAGGGCGGCGTCGATGGTGCCGATCTGCTCGTTGAGCGCGATGGAGAGCCGGTTGAGGCCCTCGATGGCATCGACGATGTCGGCCTTGCCCTCGTCGAGCTGGCTCATGAGGTCGCGGATCTGGCGGAACACCGACTTCGCGGAGTCCTCGCGGCCCTCGAGCGCCAGGTTGAGCTCGCTGGCGATGGTCTTCATCTGCGCGACGCCACCGCCGTTGAGCAGCAGGCTCAGCGCACCGAGGACCTCCTCGACCTCCGGGTTGCGACCGGTGTCGGCGAGCTCGATGACATCGCCGTCCCCGAGCGGCTCGGTGCTGACGTCGGTCTCGGGCGGCGCCAGCTGGACGAACTTCTCACCCAGCAGGCTGGTCTGGCGGATCTCGGCCACGGCGTTGTCGGGCAGCTCGATGTCGTTGGGGAGCGCCATCGTCACGATGGCGGTCTCTCCCTCGAGGTCGATCTCGGTGATCTTGCCGACGCTGACGTCGTTGATCTTGACCGTCGTCTGCGGCACCAGGTCGAGCACGTCGGCGAACTCCGCCGTGATCTCGATCGGGTTGTCACCCACGTCGGTGCCGCCGGGCAGCGGCATGCTGGCGACGCTGAAGTCGCAGCCGCTGAGGCCCACGGCGACGGCGGTCGCGACGAGGAGACCCTTGAGGCCCCGAGTCATGCGGGTCATCGGGTCACCTCCACGAGTCCGCCGAGGGTCGGGTCGAAGGTGTCTTTCCAGCGCGCGTTCTTGCCGCGGATGCCGGCGAAGGCACCGGCGCGGGGGAACGAGTCCTGGATGATGTCGCAGGTCTCCCCCGAGGTGTCGGCCTGGTTGACGAAGCCGCACAGGAACGTGGCCGGGTCCGAGGTGATCTGGAAGCCGATCTCACCGAGGTTGGAGCGGGTGTCGAGGGTGCCGGCCTGCGGGTTGTAGGTCAGCGCCAGGTTGTTGAGTGCGGTCGGGGCGATCTTGAGGATCTGGTCGAGCGAGTCGCGCTGCTTGGCCAGGACCTTGGTGAAGCGGTTCAGGCCCTCGATGTTGCGGCCCAGGATCGCCTCGTTGTCGCGGACGAAGGTCGAGACCTGGCCCAGTGCCACCGACAGGTTCGCCAGCGCGGCCGACAGCTCCTCGCGCTCGCCCTCGAGCACCGTCGAGACCTGCGAGAGCGACTGGTTGAAGTCACGGACCGTCTGGTCGTTGTCGGCCAGCGTGCTGACGAAGCCCTGGAGTGCTCGCATCGAGCCGAAGAACTCCTCGCGGTTGTCGCTCAGCGTCTCGCTGAACTCGCCGAAGTTGCGGATGGTCTCGTTGAACTGCTCGCCCTGGCCACCGAAGTTGTCGGCGGTGACCTCGAGCAGGTCGGAGAGCGCACCGTTGCGGTTGGCGCCGTTGGGGCCGAGGGCCACGTTGAGCTTGTCGAGGTTGGTGTAGATCTCGTCGAGCTCGAGCGGCACGGAGGTCTGGTCGAGATCGAGGGTCGCCTTGTCGGCCAGCACGTCGCCGCCCTCGTAGACCGGCGTGAGCTGCACGTAGCGGTCGCCGACCACCGACGGGGAGATGATCACGGCCTGTGCGTCCGAGGGCAGCTTGACCGACGCGTCGTAGGACATCGTGACGACCACGTCGGTGCCCGACGGGGTGACCGTGTCGACGGTGCCGACCGGGACGCCGAGGACGCGCACGTCGCTGCCCTCGTAGATCGCGATGGTGCGCGGGAACAGGGCGGTCACCGTCTTGCGGTCCTCGCCGTCGAACATCGTGAATGCGCCCGCCACGAGCAGCGCGACGATCACGAGGGGGA
Organism: uncultured Actinomycetota bacterium; assembly: GCA_963804845.1. Taxonomy (GTDB): domain Bacteria; phylum Actinomycetota; class Actinomycetes; order Propionibacteriales; family Nocardioidaceae; genus Nocardioides. The sequence continues at coordinate 141,356 of CAWDSA010000003.1, forward strand.
CGATGAACTTCTTCATGTCGATCAGCCCCCCACCTGCGGTGCCGGCGGCATGTTCTGGATGTAGGTGTCGAACCACGGCCCGTTGCCCAGCGTGTTGGCGAAGACGCGGTAGAAGGGCGCCATCAGGCGGAGGCTTCGGTCGATGTTGTCCTCGTTCTTGTTGAGCACCCCGACGACGCTCTCGAGGTGGGTCAGCGCGGGCTTGAGGTCGGCCCGGCTCTGACGCACCAGGGCCGTCAGCTCCTTCGACAGTCGCGAGGTCGACACCAGGAGCTGGTGGATGGAATCGCGGCGTTGCACCAGCGCCCGGAAGAGGACGTCGGCGTCCTCCATCAGCTTGATGATGTCCTCGTCGCGCTCGTCGAGCACGCCGGAGACCGTCTCGAGGTTGCCCAGCAGCTCGCCGATCTGCTCGTTCTTGTCGGCGACGTTGGCGGACAGCGCGGACACGCCCTGCAGGGCCGCCCGGAACTCCTCGGGGGTGTTGCGGGACAGGTCGGCCATCGTCGTGAAGGCCTCAGCCAGCTGGTCGGTGTCGATCTCGTCCGACGTCTCGGCCAGGCCGGAGAAGGCCTCGACCACGTCGAAGGGCGAGGTGGTCCGCTCGACCGGGATCTCACTGCCCTCGTCCATCTGGCCGTCGCCGGCGGGTTCGATGGACAGGAACATGGCGCCGAGGAGCGTCTTGACCTTGATCGCGGCCAGCGACTCCTGTCCGAACTCGGCGTTCTCGTCGACCCGGAACTTCACCTGCACGTGGTCGCCCTCGAGCTCGACCGCTTCGACCTTGCCGACCCGGACACCCGCGATGCGGACCTCGTCGCTGACCTTGAGACCGCCGGCCTCGCTGAAGGCGGCGTAGTAGACGTCACCGCCACCGATGATCGGCAACGACGAGGCCTTGAAGGCCGTCATCAGCAGCGCGAACAGGACGGCGATGCTGATCAACCCGACGATGACCGGGTTGCGCTCGCGGAAGGGGACGCTCATTTCCGGGGTCCCCTCGGAGTCGTGCGCGGAGTGAGCGCAGCGAGTGGAGCGTGCGAGTTCGTGGGGTGGTTCATGGAAGATCACACCTGTCGGAGCCGGTCTGGTAGTTGACCGGAAGGCTCTGTCCACCCGGCAGCTGCACCTTGCCGGTGAACGCGCACAGGTAGAAGTTGAAGAAGGACCCGTAGATCGCGGTCCGGCCGACCTTGGTCAGCTTGATCGGCAGCACCTGCAGCGCCCGGTCCAGCTCGGCCTTGTTGCGGTCGACGTTGCCGGCGAAGCGACGCAGCTGCTTGATGTCCTCGACGAAGGGTTCGCGGATACCGCCCACGAGCCCGGCGGTCTGCGCCGAGAGTGCCGAGATCTGGTCGAGTGAGCTGAGGATCGCCTTCCGGTCGTCCTTGAGCCCGCCCACGAACACCTGGAACGACTGGATGAGCCGGGTCAGCTCCTGGTCACGGTCGGCGATGTTGACCAGCACCTCGTTGAGGTTGTCGATCAGGTCGTTGATGACCTCGTCGCGGTTGGCGAGGGTCTGGGTGACCGACGCGGTGCTCGTGAGCAGGCCCTCGAGCGTGCCGCCCTCACCCTGGAAGACCTGGATGACCTCGTAGGAGAGCTGGTTCAGGTCCTCGGGCGACAGCGCTTCGAACAGCGGCTTGAAGCCGTTGAACAGCACGGTCAGATCGAGCGCTGGCGACGTCTGGTCGACCGGGATGGTCGCGCCCTCGTCGAGCTGGCCGGTGTCGCCGATGGTCTCGGACAGGGAGATGTAGCGCTGGCCGACGAGGTTGCGGTAACGGATCGAGGCGTGCGTCGCCTCGCTCAGCGGGGTGTCCTCCGCGACGGAGAAGGTCACCTGCGCCCGGGTGCGGTCGACGATCTCGACCCCGCTGACCGTTCCGACCTTGACACCCGCGATCCGGATGTCGTCGCCCTTGACGACGCCGGTGGCGTCGACGAACACGGCCTTGTACTCCTTGCTGCCGGCGAAGGAGATGTTGCCGATGGTGATGATGAGCAGACCGGTCGCCATGGTCGTCACCAGGATGAACACCATGAGTCGGGTGAGGTCACCTGCGGTCTTCTTGTCGAGCATCTTCATCGGAGGCTCACCTCCGCGCCGCGGACCATCGGCCCGATCAGCAGCATCCCGAGATCTGGTACGTCCTCGTCACTGACGCCGAGCGCGGGACCCAGCAGCGCCCGGAGCAGGTCGGCCTCGGCCGGGCTGCCGGCGTAGCCGCTGCCCACCTTGTAGTACGGCGGCGCGACCCGGCTGGTGCCCTTGCCGGTCGGTTCGTCGACGCCGTCGTCGAAGTCGGGCTGGTGGCGTACCGGGTTGGACTGGTTCCACGGCGGGTTCGGCAGGTTGAGGCAGTTGTGGCCGCGGGTCTCTCCGTAGCGCGGCTTGTCGGCGGGGGTGTAGCCGCGCGGCTGGTTCGGGAGCGTCTCGAGCACGATGTGGAGGGTGAAGCCGCGGAAGGCCTCGGCCTGGCGGGGCGCGGCGTTCACGATGCCCTTCAGCAGGCAGGGGTACTCCGGCGCGTACTTGGCGAACACCCGCAGCTGCTGCTGACCGAGCTTGCCGAGCCGGATCAGGTTGTCGCCGTTGGCGTCGAGGAAGTCCCGCGAGGTGTCGGAGAAGGCCGCGACGTCCTCGTAGAGCGCCCGGACCTTGTCGTCCTGGTCCTCGAACGTGCTGGTGGTGGTGATCGTGTTGCGCAGGATCTCGGCGATCTCCGGCATCACGTCGGCATAGGTGTCGGACACCCGGGCGGTCAGCCGCAGATCGTCGACGATCTGCGGGATCTGGGGGTTGAGCCGCTTGAGGTAGCTGTCGAGGGTCTCGAGGTTCTGGCCGAGCTCTTCGCCTCGCCCCTCGAGGGCCGTCGCGATCGCGTTGAGCGTCATGTTGAGCTCGGCCGGCTGGACCGTGCGCAGCAGCGGGTAGAGGTCGGAGAGGACCTCCTCCACCTCGATCGCGATCTCGGTGCGCTCGATGTTGTCGCCGCCCTGCAGCGCCTCGCCCTCGCCGGTGCTGCTGCCCTCGGGGATCTCCAGCGAGACGTACTTCTCACCGAACAGCGTCTTGGGGACGATCGAGCCGGTCACGTCGGCCGGGATGCTGTCGATCTCGCCGGGGTAGAGGCCGAGCGTCAGCTCGGCGCCCTCGGGGTTGGCCTCGAACTCGAGCACCTCGCCCACGATCACGCCGCGGACCTTGACGTCGGCCCGAGACGGCAGCTGGAGACCGATCTTGCTGGTCTGGAGGGTGACTTCGTCGTAGTCGGAGAACTTCTTGGTGAAGACGGCGTAGGTGAGCCACACGCCGAGCAGCAACAGGCACAGGAACACGATGCCGAGCACCTTGTGGGGGAATGCGAGCCTCATCGCGACGTCACCCCGCCAATCTGACGGTCGTGGTGGCGCCCCAGATGGCCATCGACAGGAACAGGTCGATGACGTTCACCGCGACGATGCTGGTGCGCACCGCACGTCCCACGGCGACACCTACGCCGGCGGGTCCGCCCGAGGCGTTGTAGCCGTGGTAGCAGTGGATGAGGATGACGGTCACGGCGAAGACGAGCACCTTGCCGAACGACCACAGGACATCTCCTGGTGGCAGGAACTGGTTGAAGTAATGGTCATAGGTGCCCGCCGACTGGTTGTAGAACTGCGTCACCACCAAGCGGCTGGCGAAGTACGACGAGAGCAGCCCGACGACGTAGAGCGGGATGATCGCGATGAGGCCGCCGACGACGCGGGTGGCGACCAGGAACGGCATCGAGGGGATCGCCATCACCTCGAGGGCGTCCACCTCCTCGGAGATCCGCATCGCGCCCAGCTGGGCGGTGAAGCCGCAGCCCACCGTCGCCGCGAGCGCGATGCCGGCCACCAGGGGCGCGATCTCACGGGTGTTGAAGTAGGCCGAGACGAAGCCCGCGAACGCGGCGGTTCCGAGCTGGTTGAGCGCGGCGTACCCGGAGAGACCGACCTGGGCGCCGGTGAAGAACGTCATGCCGAGGATCACGCCGACGGTGCCGCCGATGACGGCCAGCGCGCCACGACCGAGGGTCACCTCGGCCAGGATGCGCAGGATCTCCTTGGGGTAGCGCTTGATCGACCGCGGGATCGCCGCGACCACGCCGATGTAGAACGACAGCTGGCCCCCGAGGGTGTCGAGGGAGTTCAGCGGTCGCTGTACCGCGTTGGGGAGGTTCGCCATGTCGTCGCTAACCCGTCTTCGGTGGAACGACTTGGAGGTAGATCGCACTCAGGACGAAGTTGACGATGAACAGGAGCAGGAACGTGATGACGACGGACTCGTTGACGGCGTCGCCGACGCCCTTCGGTCCGCCACCGGCGTTCATGCCCTTGTAGGACGCGACGATCGCGGCGATCAGGCCGAACACGATCGCCTTGACGAGACCGATGATGAGGTCGGGAATCTGGGCGAGGGCGGTGAAGCTCGCGAGGTAGGCGCCGGGTGTGCCGTCCTGGAGGATCACGTTGAAGACGTAGCCGCCGGCGACGCCGACGAAGCTCACCATGCCGTTGAGGAAGAACGCGACGAGCATGCAGGCGAGCACGCGGGGTACGACGAGCCGCTGGATCGGGTCGATGCCCAGCACCATCATCGCGTCGAGCTCTTCGCGGATCTTCCGGGCGCCGAGGTCGGCCGCGATCGCCGAGCCGCCGGCGCCGGCGATGAGCAGAGCGGTGCCGATCGGCGCCGCCTGCTGGACCACGGCGAGCACGGAGGCCGAGCCGGTGAACGACTGGGCGCCGAACTGCTTGATCAGGCCGCCGACCTGGAGTGCGATGACCGCGCCGAACGGGATGGCGACCAACGCGGTCGGGATGATGGTGACCGAGGCGATGAACCAGGCCTGCTGGAGGAACTCACGCATCTGGAACGGGCGCTTGAAGAGGTTGCGTCCGACATCGAGTCCGAACGCAAACAAGCTGCCGGCAGCCCCAATGGGTGCCAGCGCCCGTGAGGCGGTGAGTGTGGCCACGTGTCAGCTGCCGCCGGTGGCCATCGACATGTTCTCCTCGAAGGAGCCGGGAGGCGGCGTCACGCCGTTCGCCTTGCACCACTCGCCCGGTGGGCGCTGGCTGCGACGGGGGATGCCGTTGGACGGCTCCTGCTGGAGCGGGATCGGGGGCAGCGGCGGGAGCTCTTCGTCCTTCTCCGCCTCGAGCTCGTCGGCGTCCTTCTCCTCGGACATGCCGATCGGACCCACGCGCTGGGCGTTGAGGAACTGGCGGACGACGGGCTCCTCGGAGGACAGGAGCATCTCGCGCGGGCCGAACATGGCGAGGTGGCGGTGGTAGAGCAGGCCGATGTTGTCGGGCACCGTCCGGGCGGTGTTGACGTCGTGGGTCACGATCAGGAACGTGGCGTCGATCTGGGCGTTGAGGTCGATGATCAGCTGGTTCAGGAAGGCGGTGCGCACCGGGTCGAGGCCGGAGTCGGGCTCGTCGAAGAGGACGATCTCCGGGTCGAGGACGAGGGCGCGGGCCAGGCCGGCGCGCTTGCGCATTCCGCCGGAGATCTCGCCGGGGAGCTTGTCCTCGGCGCCGATGAGACCGACCAGGTCCATCTTCTCCATGACGATGCTGCGGATCTCGGACTCGGACTTCTTGGTGTGCTCGCGCAACGGGAAGGCGACGTTGTCGTAGAGGTTCATCGAGCCGAACATCGCGCCGTCCTGGAACAGCACGCCGAACAGCTTGCGGATCTCGTAGAGCTCCTTCTCGGGGCAGGAGGCGATGTCGGTGCCCTCGATCATGATCGAGCCCTTGTCGGGCTTGAGCAGACCGATCAGCGTCTTGAGGAAGACGGACTTGCCGGTTCCGGAGGGCCCGAGCATCACGCAGATCTCACCTGCCGGGATGGTGAGGGTGACATCACCCCAGATGAGCTGACTGCCGAACGACTTGGTGAGCTCGTTGACCTGGATCTCGACGCCCATAGGCCGGAACCCTCCATCCCTGACACGCCCGATTGATGTGTGCGACCCCGTTGCTGCACGGCTGAAGCGCACGCGGGCATCCGGGCTCGCGGTCACTCGTCAGTAACAACGGAAACTGTGACGCGAGGTTACGCACTAATTGTCGTGCCGTCACGTGACCGCCACGGAGCGGGCAGTGGTGCTTCGGAAATGGGCTCGGGGCGGACACCCGAAGGTGTCCGCCCCGATCGTGATCCGGTGGAGGATCAGCGTGAGGTCACTTGACGGTGACGCTCGCGCCGGCGCCCTCGAGCGCCTCCTTGGCCTTCTCGGCGGCCTCCTTGGTGGCGTTCTCGAGAACCGTCTTGGGGGCGGCCTCGACCAGGTCCTTGGCCTCCTTCAGGCCGAGGGAGGTGAGCGCGCGCACCTCCTTGATGACGTTGATCTTCTTCTCGCCGGCCGACTCGAGGATGACCTCGAACTCGTCCTGCTCGGCAGCCGCGCCCGCGCCGGCGTCGCCGGCAGCGGCAGCACCCGGGGCGGCCGCAACGGCGACCGGAGCGGCGGCGGTGACGCCGAAGGTGTCCTCGAACTGCTTCACGAACTCGCTCAGCTCAATGAGGGTCATCTCCTTGAACGCGTCGAGCAGCTCGTCGGTGGTGAGCTTCGCCATGATGGCTGTTCCTTCCGTAGTACGTGTACAGGTGGTGGGTACGTCGGCCTGGGATCAGGCCTCGGTGGCTGTGTCTTCGGTGGCCTCGGCCTCAGCCGGAGCCTCGGTGGACTCAGCCTCAGCGGGGGCCTCGGTGGACTCGGCCTCGGCCGGGGCCTCGTCGGTCGCCTCAGGGGCGGCCGACGTGCCGGCACCACCTGCGAGGATGGAGGGGTCCTGCTCGGCCTTCTCCTGCAGGGCGCCGGCGAGCCGGGCAACCTGCGCGATCGGGGCGTTGAGCAGGTAGACGGCCTGGCTGAGCGACGCGAGCATCGCGCCTGCCAGCTTGCCCATGAGCACCTCGCGAGACTCGAGGTCGGCCAGCTTGGCCACCTCGGACGCGTCGAGCTGCTTGCCGTCCAGGATGCCACCCTTGATCACGAGGGTGGGGTTGGCCTTGGCAAAGTCACGCAGACCCTTCGCGGCCTCGACCACGTCGCCCTGGATGAAGGCGATCGCGGTGGGGCCGGTCAGGAGGTCGTCGAAGCCGTCGATCCCCGCCTCGGTGGCGGCGAGCTTGGCCAGCGTGTTCTTGACCACGGCGTAGTTGGCGTTCTCGCCGAGAGAGCGCCGCAGTTCCTGCAGCTGCTTCACGGTGAGACCGCGGTACTCGGTCAGCACGGCACCTGCGGAGTCGTTGAAGGACTCAACGATCTCCGTGACGGCTGCCTGCTTGTCTGCCCGCGCCATGGATCTCCTTCCGGACTGGTGGACCACCCCGGCGCCGACATGACGAACGCCCCGAGCGCAGGCTCAGGGCGTGGAGATCCGGCAAGCGGATCCTGCTCTGTATCCTGCGCTGGCCGTCCGCTACGCGGAGCCTTCGATCTCCGTGTCGCTGAGGAGATCACCGGCGGTCTCTGGTTACGGGCGTCACCCTACGTGGGTTCCCGGCGGAGGGCCAAATCGGCCGACGGCCCGGTCCCTGAGGGACCGGGCCGTCGTACGGGTTTCGAGGCTCGCTGGCGCTCGCACCTCAACCCCCGTTGCAAATCACTCGCCCGAGGAGGAGTCCTCGCCGGCGACGTTCTTGGTGCGGTTGGGGTCGACCTGGACGCCGGGGCCCATGGTCGTGGAGAGCGTCACCTTGCGGATGTAGCGGCCCTTGGAGCTGGCCGGCTTGAGCCGCAGCACCTCCTCGAGGGCGGCGGCGTAGTTCTCCGCGAGCTGAGCCTCGCCGAAGGAGGCCTTGCCGATGATGAAGTGGAGGTTGGAGTGGCGGTCGACGCGGAACTCGATCTTGCCGCCCTTGATGTCGGTCACGGCCTTGGCCGGGTCCGGGGTGACCGTGCCGGTCTTCGGGTTCGGCATCAGACCACGGGGACCGAGCACGCGGCCGAGGCGACCGACCTTGCCCATCATGTCGGGCGTCGCGACGACGGCGTCGAAGTCGAGCCACCCGCCCGAGACCTTCTCGATGAGCTCGTCGCCACCGACGACGTCGGCGCCCGCCTCACGGGCGGCATCGGCCTTCTCGGCGTTGGCGAACACCAGGACCCGGGCGGTCTTGCCGGTGCCGTGGGGCAGGTTGACGGTGCCGCGCACCATCTGGTCTGCCTTGCGGGGGTCGACGCCGAGACGCATCACGACGTCCACGGTCTCGTCGAACTTCTTCTTCGCGCCGGTCTTGGCGATCTTGATCGCGGCCAGCGGCGAGTAGAGCTCGTCCTTGTCGAACAGCTCGCTCGCGGCGCGGTAGGTCTTGCTGCGCTGCATGTGATTTCTCGTTTCTACGATGTGTGGTCAGCGGGCCAGCGCGGCCCTGCCACGGAGTAAGGAAGGGTGACGGTCAGTCGGTGCGGACGCCCATGGAGCGGGCGGTGCCCTCGACGATCTTCATGGCGGCCTCGATGTCGTTGGCGTTGAGGTCCGGCATCTTCGTCTGAGCGATCTCGCGCACCTGGTCCTTGGTCAGCTTGCCGACCTTCTCCTTGTGCGGGACGCCCGAACCCTTCTTGAGCCCGGCAGCCTTCTTGATCAGCTCGGCGGCCGGCGGGGTCTTGGTGATGAACGTGAACGAGCGGTCTTCGTAGATGGTGATCTCGACCGGGATCACGTTCCCGCGCATCGACTCGGTCTGCGCGTTGTAGGCCTTGCAGAAGTCCATGATGTTCACGCCGTGGGGACCGAGTGCGGTACCCACCGGCGGAGCAGGAGTTGCCGCGCCAGCCTGCAGCTGCACCTTGACGAGTGCAGCCACCTTCTTCTTCGGAGGCATTCTCTTTCTCTTTCTATCTCGTGGTCATGACGAGGGTTGGTCCCCCTGCCATTTCTCTTTGTTTCGAGACGCGTCACGCAGTCCCTCGCTTCGCTCGGGCCTACGCGGCGCGCCTACCTTTCGCCACGCGATTCGCAGCTGAGCGCCGGCTCAGACCTTCTGGATCTGGGAGAAGCTCAGCTCGACCGGGGTCTCCCGGCCGAAGATCTCGACGAGGGCCTTGACCCTCTGGGACTCGGCGTTGATCTCGGTGATCGTCGCGTGGAGCGTGGCGAACGGACCGTCGACGACCATGACCGAGTCGGACACGTCGAAGTCGGCGACCTCGACCGGCCGCTTGGGCGTGGTGGCGGAGCCGCCGGCCTGGCCGCCCGCGGCGGCCACCCTCGGTCTCGGCGGCGGCGAACGTCGGCGCGAGCCAGTTCTCGACCTCGGCCATGCTCAGCGGCACCGGCTGGTGGGCGTGGCCCACGAACCCGGTGACGGACGGGGTGTGCCGGACGGCGGCCCACGACTCGTCGGTGAGGTCCATGCGGACCAGGACGTAGCCGGCGAAGCGGGTCCGGTTGACCATCTTGCGCTGGCCGTTCTTGATCTCCGCGACGTCTTCGGTGGGGACCACGACCTCGTGGATGTAGTCCTCCATGTTCAGGGAGTTGATCCGGTTCTCGAGGTTGGACTTCACCCGCTTCTCCATGCCGGAGTAGGTGTGGATGACGAACCAGTCGCCCGGCTTGGCCCACAGCTCGGTGCGGAACGCCTCGAGCGGGTCGTCCTCGTCCGGGGTCTCGTCGGCCGGAGCCTCGTCGGCCGGGGCCTCGTCCGCCGGAGCCTCGTCGGCGTCGTCCGCCGGGGCCTCGTCCGCCGGCAGTCCTCGATCGACCGACGGGTCTCGTCCGCCGGAGCCTCGTCCGCCGGAGCCTCATCGACCGGGGTCTCGTCCGCCGCCGTCTCGGCAACCGCCTCCTCGACAGCCGGCTCGGTGGTCGGCTGGTCGTCCTGCTCAGGCACCTGCTGCTCCGTCGATTCGTGGGTCACGTCGTCTGTCTGTTCGCTCTCGTGAGTCTCGGTCATGGCGTCCTCGCCCTTCTCCTGATCGGTGCTCACTGGCCGTCGCCGGCGGTGAAGATCTCGAAGACGAGCTTGCCGAAACCGAGGTCGAGCAGGGACACCAGGGTCATGAAGAACGCGACGAAGACGAGCACCACGATGAAGTAGGTGACCAGCTGGTCCTGGGTCGGCCAGACCACCTTGCGGAGCTCGGCGACCACCTGCCGGTAGAACGTGACCGGGCTGGTGCGCGGCTCGGTCGTCTCGCGGCGGTCAGCTCGGCTGTCCGTCATCGCGCTTCCTCTTCTCGGTCGACTGTGTCTGTGAAGTCCTTGCAGGGCACGAGGGACTTGAACCCCCAACCTTCGGTTTTGGAGACCGATGCTCTGCCAGTTGAGCTAGTGCCCTCCGGCTCTCCCACCATCACATCTGCTGGCAGACCTGCGGGCATGCCGAAGTATCGGGGAGATCACCAAACGTGAACTCTACCCGGCGCACGGATGCAGAGTCGAACCGGCGGAGCGGGGATGCGAGCATGGGCCTGTGGCCCGAGAAGCGGAGCATTCAACCCAGACCGGACCCCTCGCCGACCTCGACCCGGAGCGGCTCACGGCGCTGCGCGACGAGCATGCAGGCGGCGTACGACGCCCTGCGCGAGCGCGGCCTGGCGCTCGACCTGACCCGGGGCAAGCCCTCGACCGCCCAGCTCGACCTGTCCGACGAGCTGCTGCGTCTCCCCGACGGCGTCAAGGACCCGGCCGGGGTCGACGTGCGCAACTACGGCGGGCTCGAGGGAATCCGCGCGATCCGCGAGATGTTCGCCGACCTGCTGTGGGTCGAGCCCGATCAGGTCGTGGCCGGCGGCAGCTCCAGCCTGGTGATGATGCGCGAGGTCCTCGTCGACCTCTGGCTCAAGGGCGGCGTCGACAGCGAGCGCCCGTGGGGGCGCGAGGAGAAGGTCACCTTCATCTGCCCCGTGCCCGGCTACGACCGGCACTTCACGTTGCTCAGCTGGCTCGGCATCGACACCGTCACGGTCCCGATGAACGACGACGGGCCCGATGCCGACGCCGTCGCGGAGCTGGCGGCCAAGGATCCTTCCGTCAAGGGCATGTGGGTCGTCCCGACCCACGCCAACCCGACCGGCTCGATCGTCTCCCAGGAGGTGGCAGCCCGGCTGGCGTCGATGCCGACGGCGGCCCCGGACTTCAAGATCTTCTGGGACAACGCCTACGCCTTCCACCACCTCACCGAGGAGGAGGCCAAGAGCGCCGACATCCTCTCCCTCGCCGCGGCGTCGGGCCACCCCCACCGGCCGATCATGTTCGCCTCGACCTCCAAGATCACCTACGCCAGCGCCGGCGTCGCGTTCCTGGCGGGCTCGGCCGAGACCGTGGCCTGGTACGTCGGCCACCTCGGCAAGGGCTCGATCGGCCCCGACAAGCTCAACCAGCTGCGCCACGTGCAGTTCTTCGGCAGCCCGCAGGGCGTGCGCGACCACATGCGGCGTCACCGCGAGATCATCGCGCCGAAGTTCGCGGCGGTGCTCGAGGTGCTCGAGCAGCGGCTCGGCGGCACCGGCGTCGCCACCTGGACGACGCCGACGGGCGGCTACTTCGTGAGCCTCGACGTGCTGCCCGGCACCGCCGCCCGGGTCATCGAGCTCGCCAAGGCCGCCGGTGTCGCCCTCACCCCGGCCGGCTCGTCCTTCCCCGGCAGCCACGACCCCGACGACACCAACATCCGGCTCGCCCCCACCTTTCCCCAGCTGCCGGAGGTGCGGGAGGCCATGGACGCCGTCGCGACGTGTGTGCTGCTGGCAGCCACGGAGAAGCTGGCCACCCTGACGAACGAGTCGCCTCCTACGCAACCAAGCGAGCGCGAAGCGCGAGGCGGGGAGATGGCACAGGGAAGGCAGCTCGCTGCCTTGCCCAAAGCGCACCTCCACACTGCATTTCACGGGCTCGATGCGCCACTCGACCCTGCTCGAGCTGGCGGAGCGGGACGGGATCCCGCTGCCTGACTCGCTGGTGAGCGAGTGGCCGCCGCAGCTGTCGGCGGCCGACGAGAAGGGCTGGTTCCGGTTCCAGCGGCTCTACGACGTCGCCCGCGGCGTGCTGCGCACGGAGGCCGACGTACGGCGGCTGGTGCTCGAGGCGGCCGAGGACGACGTCCGCGACGGGGGCCAGTGGCTGGAGATCCAGGTCGACCCCTCGGGCTATGCCGCCCGGTTCGGCGGGATCACCGCCTTCACCGACCTGGTGCTCGACGCGGTGGCCGACGCATCGAGCAGCACGGGTCTGGGCATGGCGGTGGTGATCGCGGCCAACCGCACGCGGCACCCGCTCGACGCCCGGACCCTGGCCCGGCTCGCGGTGCAGTACGCCGGACGCGGCGTGGTCGGCTTCGGGCTCTCCAACGACGAGCGGCGCGGTGACACGGCGGACTTCGCGGGGGCCTTTGCGATCGCCGGACGGGCCGACCTCCTGCTCGTGCCCCACGGCGGGGAGCTGCGCGGCCCGGACCACATCCGGCTCTGCCTCGACACCCTGCACCCGGGACGGCTCGGTCACGGCGTCCGCGCCGCTGAGGACCCGCGGCTGCTGGACGAGATCGTCGAGCGCGGCATCGCGCTGGAGGTCTGCCCGGTGTCGAACGTCGCGCTCGGGGTCTACTCCGACCTCACGTCCGTCCCGCTCCCCCAGCTGCTCGATGCCGGGGCGACGGTCGCCCTGGGCGCCGACGACCCGCTGCTGTTCGGCTCCCGACTCAGCGCCCAGTACGCCACGATGCGGGCCGCCCACGAGCTCACCGACGACCAGCTCGCCGAGCTGGCCCGGATGTCGTTCCGCGCGTCCGCGTGCGCCCTCGGACGTCGTCGACCGTGGCCTGGCCGGCATCGACAGCTGGCTGGATTTGCCATAACAGCAACAGAACTTGCCAACCTCCGCAGCGGGTCGGCACTCTGAGGACATGCCCCACCACCATCACGCCACCGACCCCGCTGCCGACAGCGATCCCACCGCGTTCTGGGAGGACAAGTACGGCGGCAGCGATGGAATCTGGTCCGGTCGCCCCAACCACATGCTGGTCGAGCTCGCGGGCGACCTGCCTCTCGGACGCGCACTGGACCTGGGCTGCGGCGAGGGCGGCGACGCCCTGTGGCTGGCGGAGCGGGGCTGGACCGTCACCGGCCTCGACATCTCCCCGACCGCCCTCGCCCGGGCCGAGCAGGCGGCGCGGCATGCCGGCCTGGCCGACCGCACCGACTGGGTCGCCGCCGACCTGGCGGACCCGGCCACCCTGGCGGCGATCGGACCGGTCGACCTCGTCAACGCCTGCTTCCTGCAGACACCGCTCGACTTCCCGCGCTCGGACGTGCTGCGCCGGGCGGCCGGCCTGGTCGCCACCGGCGGGCACGTCCTGGTGGTCGCCCACGCCGCCGCGCCACCGTGGGCCGACATCCCCGACGAGCTCCTGGACAGCTTCCCGACGCCGGAAGGTGAGCTCGCCGACCTGGACCTGGCGTCCGAGGCGTGGGAGGTGCTGGTGGCCGAGGTGCGCGAGCGCCCCGCGACGGGGCCGGACGGCGAGCACGCCGTGCTGCTCGACAGTGTGGTCCTCGCCCGCCGTCGCTGAGCGTCAGCCTCTCGGCCGAGCCCGCCGTCAGAGCTCGCAGCCGACCAACACCGGCTCGTTGACCAGCCGGATGCCGTACGCCGCCTCGACGCCGTCGCGGATCTCGCGGGCGAGCCCGAGCAGCTCGGCGGTGGTCGCGTCACCGCGGTTGGTCAGCGCGAGGGTGTGCTTGGTCGACAGCCGCGCGCGGCCCTCGCCGTACCCCTTGCCGAAGCCGGCGCGCTCGATCAGCCAGGCGGCGCTGGTCTTGACGCGGCCGTCCGCCCCGTCGTCTGGGTGCGGCCAGGCGGGCGCGCCCTCGGGCACGGCTGCGGGGTCGATGACGGGGTTGGTGAAGAACGAGCCGGCGCTCCAGGTGTCGTGGTCGGCCGGGTCGAGCACCATCCCCTTGCCGCGGCGCAGGCCGAGGACCGCCTCACGCACCTCGGCCACGGGAACGCGGTCGCCGACCTCGACACCGAGGACTCGGGCGAGCTCGGCGTAGGCGATCGGGGCGCCGAGACTGCCCTGCGCGAGCTGGAAGGTCACCTCGAGCACGACGTGGCGGCCGGGGTCGGCCTTGAAGCGGGAGTGGCGGTAGCCGAATCCGCAGTCGGCGTTGGCGAAGGTGCGGACGCCGCGCAAGGTGCGGTCCCAGACCCGGACCGACGCGACGGTCTGGGAGACCTCCTGGCCGTAGGCACCGACGTTCTGGATCGGGGTGGCGCCGACCGCGCCGGGGATACCGGAGAGGGCTTCGATGCCGACCCAGCCTCGGGCGACGGCACTGCCGACGACGTCGTCCCAGTTCTCGCCCGCTGCCACCGTCACCAGCACGCCGCCGCACGAGGCGTCGTCCTCAGCGTCGTCCTGGACGCCGCTGGTCGCCACTTCGACGACGACCCCGGGGAAGCCCTCGTCGGCGACCACCAGGTTGGATCCCCCGCCCAGCACCAGCACGGGTTCGCCGGCCGCGTCGGCGGCGGCGACCGCGTCGATCACCTCGGCCTCGGACGTGGCGGTGACCCAGCGCGCCGCCGGTCCGCCCAGCCGCAGCGTGGTGTGGTCACGCAGCTCAGGCACGCACGACTGCCTTCGGCATCCCGAGCACCTTCTGACCGTCGCAGGTCACCTCGAGCGCCAGCGCGACCAGCCCGTCGTCGACCGACTTCACGGTGCCGCCGACGATGATCGTGGCCTTGCCGTCGGCCGGTACGACGACCGGGTTGGTGAACTTGCAGCCGAGCTCGACCACCTCGGCTCCCTCGGTCCAGTCGGCGACGGCGCGTGCCGCGAGCGCCATCGTGAACATGCCGTGGGCGATCACACCCGGCAGCCCGACCGACGTGGCCACCGACTCGTCCTGGTGGATCGGGTTGTGGTCGCCGCTGGCCTCGGCGTAGCGGACCAGGTCGGCGCGGGTGACGTCGTACGTCATCGTCTCGAGCACGTCTCCGGGGGTCATGACGCGGCGCTCGTGTGGACCAGGGTGGCGCTGGTGGTGCAGACGACCGCGCCGTCGGCGTCGGCGATCTCGCTGGTCGTGCCGAGGATGTCGGCGCCGCCGATCTGGCGCAGGCTCGCGACGGTCAGGGTCGCGGTCAGCACGTCGCCCGGCACGACCGGGCGGGCGTAGGAGAACTTCTGCTCGCCGTGGACGATGCGGAAGAGGTCGACCTGCTCGGCGTCGAGGAAGGCGTTCATCGCGTCGAAGGCGAGCACGATCGGGTAGGTGGCCGGCGCCGCCCCTCCGTCGTACCGGCTCCCGGTGGCCTCGGCAAAGGCCCGGACGTGTTCCTCGGTGACCGGGTGCGGCTGCGTCGGCGGGAAGCTGCGCCCGACGAGGGACTGGTCGATCGGCATGACGACCCAAGTGGACGCTAGGGCACGGCCCGAAATGACGAACGACCCGCCCGGGAGCCGGACGGGTCGATCGAGGGGCAGCGGGAGACCCTCAGCGGGTTTCCTTGTGGGTCGTGTGGCTGCGGCAGCGCGGGCAGAACTTCGACAGCTCGATGCGGTCGGGGTCGTTCCGCCGGTTCTTCTTGGTGATGTAGTTGCGCTCCTTGCAGTCCTGGCACGCCAGGGTGATCTTGGGGCGAACGTCACTGCTCTTGCTGGCCACGGGATGTCCTTCGGTTGTCCTGCTGTTCGGAAAATGCGTCGGTGTCAGTAGCGGGGGCGGGACTCGAACCCGCGACACCACGATTATGAGCCGTGTGCTCTAACCACCTGAGCTACCCCGCCATCGTCCCAGAGCCCCTTTACGGAATCGAACCGTAGACCTTCTCCTTACCATGGAGACGCTCTGCCGACTGAGCTAAAGGGGCAACGACGGAGAACACTACACAGGGACTCCGGGGTTCGAGAAATCGGCTGAGAGGGTCTGGATCAGGCGTCGATCCGGGCCCAGGGAGCCGCTTCCTCGACCTGGTAGGCGAGCTTCAGGAGGGTCTCCTCGCGGCCCCATCCCGCGGCCAGCATCATGCCCTGCGGCAGCCCGCCGGCGGTCGTGGCGAGGGGCAGGCTGATGGCCGGGTCACCGGTGGCGTTCTGCAGCGGCGTGAACGCCACCCAGTCGAGCAGCCGGTCCATGATCGTGTCGTAGTCCTGGGTCGGCGCGAGGTGGCCGATCGCGGGGGTCTCGGTCGCCAGCGTCGGCGTGAGCAGCACGTCGTGGTCGCTGTAGAAGTCGCGTGAGAACCGGGTCATCCGCCGGAGCCGACGGATCGCGCCGGGGAGCCGGTGGAGCCGGCGCGCGGAGTGGGAGGCCAGGCCCTGGGTGAGGTTGTCGAGCTGGCCGCCGTCCCAGGTGCGGCCGAACGTACGGCGCCCCCCGCGGACCATCGACAGCGCCAGCATCGACCAGTACAGCAGGAAGTCGTCCCGCAGCGACTCGGGCAGCGGGTTCTCGATCTCCTGCACCTCGTGGCCGAGGCCCTCCAGCAGCGCGGCGGTCTTCATCGTCAGGTCAGCGACCTCAGGGGAGGCGCTGCGGCCGATCCCCTCGGTGATGACCGCGATCCGGAGCCGGGCGCGGCCCGGGCCGGTCACGTCGCCCAGCGGCGGCAGCCGCAGGTCGCGGTAGACGTGCTCGGCCTCGCGGAAGAAGGCCGCGGTGTCACGCACGCTGCGGGTGAGGACGCCGTCGGAGACGATCTTGACCGGCATCTGGCGCATCATCGCGTCCTGCGCCAGCCTGCCTCGGGTCGGCTTGAGCCCCACCAGGCCGTTGACCGAGGCCGGGATCCGGATCGACCCGCCCCCGTCGTTGGCGTGGGCGATGGGGACGGCGCCCGCCGCGACCAGCGCGGCCGAGCCGGCCGACGACGCACCGGCCGTGTGGTCGAGGGACCACGGGCAGCGGACCGGGCCGAGGCGCGGGTGCTCGGCGCTGGCCGAGAAGCCGAACTCGGAGAGCTGGGTCTTGCCGAGCGGCAGCAGGCCGGTCGCGAGAAACATCCGGGCGAACTCGCCGTCCGCCGGTCGGGGTGAGGGTTTCCAGGCGTCCGAGCCCTGCATGGTCGGCATGCCGGCCACGTCGACGTTGTCCTTGACGTAGGTGGGTACGCCCGCGAAGAACCCGCCGTGGGGATCCGCGGCACGCTCGCGGGCACCGTCGAAGTCCGCGTGCACGACGGCATTGAGCTGGTCGTTGACCGCCTCGGTGCGAGCGATGGCGGCCTCGACCACCTCGGGGATGCTGAGCCGTCCCTCGGCCAGCTCCTCGGTCAGGCCGACGGCGTCGTGGTGGTCCAGGGCGTCGTCGGTGAAGGCGTGCAGCCGCGTCATGGGTGGTGAGGTTACTGTCCGGTCACGTCCGCGCCGATGACAGCCCACGAGGTGGTCGTCCACCAGCCCGACCGCCTCCA
Organism: uncultured Actinomycetota bacterium; assembly: GCA_963804845.1. Classification (GTDB taxonomy): domain Bacteria; phylum Actinomycetota; class Actinomycetes; order Propionibacteriales; family Nocardioidaceae; genus Nocardioides. Next base: position 158,777 of record CAWDSA010000003.1, read on the forward strand.
TGAGGGCATACATCGTCGTCGGGCCGACGAAGACGAAGCCCACGCTCTTGAGCGCCTTGGACAGCGCCACCGACTCGGGTGACGTGGTCGCGACCTCGTCGCTGGTCTCCGGCGCGGGCTGCGCCTCGGGCCGGAAGCCCAGCACGAACCGCTCCAGGCCATCTCCGTTGCGCAGCTCCACCGTCGCCCGGGCGTTGGTGATCGCGGCGTCGACCTTGAGCCGGTTGCGGACGATGCCGACGTCGGCCATCAGCCGCGCCCGGTCGGCGTCGTCGTACGACGCGACGGCGTCGGCGTCGAAACCGGCGAAGGCGGCGCGGAAGTTGTCGCGCTTGTCGAGGATCGTGCGCCACGACAGGCCCGACTGGAAGGCCTCGAGGGTCAGCCGCTCGAAGTAGGCGGACTCGCCGCTGACCGGCACGCCCCACTCGGTGTCGTGGTAGGCCCGGTTGACCGGGTCGCCGACAGCCCAGGGACAGCGGGCGACCCCGTCGTCGCCGATGACCGGTCCGGTCACCGGCGTTCCTTCAGCCGCACGTTCGGCAGCGACGGGGCGGGGATCGGCGGGAGCGGGTGGTCCACGACGCCGAAGCGGCCGTCGCTTCGGTCGCTGATCTGCCGCTGCCACTCCTCCCGGTAGGAGGCGATCTCCTCGTGGCTGCGACCGACGAAGTTCCACCACATGACGATGGACTCGCCGAACGGCGTCCCGCCGAGGAGGAGGACGCGCGCCGGCTCGGAACCGGCCTGGAGCCGCAGCCGGGCGCGGCCGGGAGCGACGTAGGCGAGGTCAGCCGGCTTGGCCTCCTGCCCGCAGACGTCCACCACGCCGGTGTCGACCAGGACGCCGTGCTCGAACGCCTCGTCCACGTCGAGGTCGAGGTCGGTGCCGGCGTCGAGCAGCAGCTCGGCGCCGAGCAGCGGCGTGTGGGTCTCGACCGGCGAGGTCGTCGCCGTCAGCAGTGAGCCGAGGAACACCCGCGCCTCCCAGCCGTCGCCGGTGACCGGGTCGGGCGCGTGGTGGGTGAAGCCGGGGGCGACATCGCGCGATGCGTCGGGCAGCGCGACCCACAGCTGGGCGCCGTGGAGGACATCGGTGTCGTCGGTGGAGACCTCGGAGTGGCTGATGCCGCGACCGGCGGTCATCAGGTTCACCTCACCGGGCAGCACCATCGCGTGATGGCCCGCGCTGTCGGTGTGCTCGACCTCGCCGGTGAAGAGCCAGCTGACGGTCTGCAGTCCGGTGTGGGGGTGAGCCGCGACCACCATGCCGCCCGAGTCGGACACCCGGTCGGGTCCGTAGTGGTCGACGAAGCACCAGGCGCCGATCAGCGAGCGGTGCCGCTGCGGCAGCGTCCGGCGTACGGTCATCGCCCGCGGCCCGCCGAGCGGCACCTCGCGGGCGGTCAGCACCTCGACGTCTGCCGGCCCGCCGGACGGGTCGAGGACCATCTCGGTGGGGTCGCGCTCGGGGTTGGTCACGGCTGCTCCTCAGGCCAGCTGATCGGGTTCGGGCGTGCGCTTCTGGCCGCCGGACTCGACCCGACCAGCTCCCTCACCGGTGCCCGACCGCTGGACCCCGGTGTCGCCGTCGGCGGCTGCGTCGGCCTGGGGGTCGAGCCGGACGATGATCGACTTCGACGAGGGACAGTTGCTGCCCTCGGCGACGTGGTCGAGGGGGACCAGCGGATTGGTCTCGGGGTAGTAGGCCGCCGCGCAGCCCCGCGGCTGGTCGTACGCGACGACCCGGAACCTCGGCGCCTGCCGCTCCGAGCCGTCGGTCCACTCGCTCACGAGGTCGACCAGCGCACCCTCCTCGAGCCCCAGCGCGGTGATGTCGTCGGGGTGCACGAACACCACGCGGCGCCCACCGGACACGCCCCGGTAGCGGTCGTCGAGCCCGTAGATCGTGGTGTTGAACTGGTCGTGCGAGCGCAGCGTCTGGAGCAGCAGCCGGCCCTCCGGGACGTGGAGCACGTCGGTCGGGCTGACCGTGAACCTGGCGCGCTTGACGTCGGTGGGGAAGGTCCGGGAGTCGCGCGGCGGGTGGGGCAGGACGAATCCGCCGGGCTGGTCGACCTTCTCGTCGTACGACTCGCAGCCGGGTACGACGCGGGCGATGCGCCGGCGGATCTCGGTGTAGTCGTCGCGCATCTGCGCCCACGGGACCTGGTGGTCACTACCCAGGGTCGCCAGCGCGAGGCTGCACACGATGTCGACCTCCGACCGCAGGTGGGGAGAGGCCGGGTCCAGCGGTCCCTTCGAGGCGTGGACCGCCGACATCGAGTCCTCGACGGTCACCCGCTGCTCGCGCCCGCCGGTGCGGTCCTTCTCGCTGCGGCCGAGCACCGGCAGGATCAGCGCCTCCCGGCCGGTGACGACGTGCGACCGGTTGAGCTTGGTCGACACGTGGACGGTCAGGTCCGCCCGTCGCATGGCGTCCTCGGTGACCTCGGTGTCGGACATCGCGGAGACGAAGTTGCCGCCCATGCCCATGAACACCTTCGCGTCGCCGTCGCGCAGCGCGCGGACCGCGTTGACGCTGTCGTGGCCGTGCTCGCGCGGCGGGTCGAAGCCGAACTCGTCCCGCAGCGCGTCGAGGAAGTGGTCGGGCACCCGCTCCCAGATCCCCATGGTGCGGTCGCCCTGCACGTTGGAGTGGCCGCGGACCGGGCACAGGCCGGCGCCCGGCTTGCCGATGTTGCCCTGGGCCAGCGCGACGTTGGTGATCTCCTTGATGGTTGCGACCGCGTTGCGGTGCTGGGTGATGCCCATCGCCCAGCAGATGACGGTCGCCGAGGAGTCGCGGAACATCTCCGCCGCCTGCCGGATCAGGTCGGTGTCGAGCCCGGTCGCACGGCGTACGGCGTCCCAGTCGACGTCGCGCACGTGAGCGGCCCACTCCTCGAAGCCGTGGCAGTGGCGCTCGATGAAGTCGTGGTCGAGCGCGTCCCACTCGACCAGGTGGTGGCCGATGGCCTGGAACAGGGCGAGGTCGCCGTTGACCCGCACCGGCAGGTGCAGGTCGGCCAGCGCCGTGCCGGGTCCTGCCAGTCCACGCGCCTTCTGCGGATTCTTGAAGCGCACCAGGCCGGCTTCGCGCAGCGGGTTGATGGAGATGATCCGGGCGCCGCGGCCCTTGGCGGCCTCGAGGGCCGAGAGCATGCGGGGGTGGTTGGTCCCGGGGTTCTGGCCCATCACCACGATCAGCTCGGCCTGCTCGACGTCCGCCAGGCTGACCGAGCCCTTGCCGATGCCGATGGTCTCGGAGAGCGCGAGACCGGAGGACTCGTGGCACATGTTCGAGCAGTCGGGGAGGTTGTTGGTCCCGAGCGCGCGCGCGAACAGCTGATAGGCGAACGCGGCCTCGTTGGAGGTCTTGCCGGAGGTGTAGAACAGCGCCTCGTCCGGCGTGGCGAGCCCGCGCAGCCGCTCCGCGATCAGGTCGAAGGCGTCCTCCCACTCGATCGGCTCGTAGTGGGTGGCTCCTGCCCGCAGCACGACCGGCTGGGTGATCCGCCCCTGCTGGCCCAGCCAGTAATCGGTCTTCTCGGCGAGGTCGGCGATCGGGTGGGCGGCGAAGAACTCGGGGCCCACCCGACGCCTGGTCGCCTCCTCGGTCACCGCCTTGGCGCCGTTCTCACAGAACTCGGCCGTGTGACGGTGGCTCGGGTCGGGGTCGGGCCAGGCGCAGCCCTGGCAGTCGAAGCCGTCGACCTGGTTGAGCTTGAGGAGCGTCTTCGTCGCCCGTCGTACGCCCATCTGCTCCACAGCACGCTTCATGGAGACCGCGACCGCCTTGGCACCGGCGGCCGATTTCTCGGCCCCCTCGATCTCCAGATTCGACTCGTCGATGTCCCGGGACGGCGCGCGGCGGCTCATGCCCTCCATCCTCACGCGGCAGTCAAGCGAGGAATGACTCAGGAGTTGGAGAAGACCGCCGGCCCACCGTCAGGGCCGTCCGCGTGCGGACCGCGGCCGGCCCAGGTCCAGGCATACGCCGGGTCCTCGACGGCCAGCGCACCCTCGCCGAGCTCGAGCGGCTTGAACGTGTCGACCATGACCGCCGACTCCTCGAAGTAGTCGACGCCGAGCGAGGCCTCGATGGCGCTGGGCTGCGGGCCGTGGGCGTGGCCGCCGGGGTGCAGCGAGATCGAGCCGATGTTGATGCCCGAGCCCTTTCTGGCCTCGTAGTCGCCGCCGACGTAGAACATGACCTCGTCGGAGTCGACGTTGGAGTGGTAGTAGGGCACCGGGATCGAGAGCTCGTGGTAGTCGACCTTGCGGGGCAGGAAGTTGCAGACCACGAAGTTCCAGCCCTCGAAGACCTGGTGGACCGGCGGCGGCTGGTGGACCTTGCCGGTGATCGGCATGTAGTCCTCGATGTTGAACGTGTAGGGGTAGAGGCAGCCGTCCCAGCCGACGACGTCGAACGGGTGGGTGGCGTAGGTCAGCCGGCTGCCGACGACACCGGCCGACGTGCGGTGCTTGACCAGGACCTCGACGTCGCTGCCCTCGGCCTGGTGGACGGTGGTCGGGCCGTGGAGGTCGCGCTCGCAGTACGGCGCGTGCTCGAGCAGCTGGCCGAAGCGCGACAGGTAGCGCTTGGGCGGGTGGATGTGGCTGTTGGCCTCGATCGCGTAGAGCCGACTTGCCTCTGTGGGCACCCAACGGTGGTCGGTCGCGCGCGGGACGACGACGTAGTCGCCGGCGCGGTAGGGCACCACGCCGAACACGGTCTCGACGGTGCCGGTGCCGCTCTCGACGTACACGCACTCGTCGCCGATGGCGTTGCGGTAGAGCGGGGACGCGTCGGTGCCGGTGACCACATAGCTGATCCGGACGTCGCCGTTGCCGAGCACCAGCCGGCGCCCCTCGACGGGACACGCACCCTGGTCGAAGAGGTCGTGCAGCTTCAGATGGCGCGGCTTGAGCGGGTGGTTGGGCGTCAGTCGCTGCTCGGTGAGCTCCCAGACCTGGCTGTCGACGATCGCCGACGGCACACCCCGGTGGTAGAGCAGGGAGGAGTCGGAGGAGAAGCCCTCCTCCCCCATCAGCTCCTCGCGGTAGAGGTTGCCCTCGGGGTCGCGGTGTTGCGTGTGCCGCTGGCGAGGCACCTCGCCGACGCATCGGTAGTGAGCCACGTGAACCACCCTGTCAGAGCACAACGACTGCTGTTCGCAATACGGACGATTGCGTCCGCTATGCGCTCATCCTAACGCGCTCCAGGACCTCCGTGCCATGCGCCACCATCTCCGCGACCATGCCTGACTGGCTTTGACCTCGAGTCCGACTTGAACTTCTACGGTGAGCGGCGTGAGCCTCGACACCACCCCCGCTCGGGGCACCGATAACCCGTCGCCGGAAACGGCCCCGCGGACCTACCCTCGTAGGGCTATGCGTGACTTTCCCCCGATCGTGACCAGCTTCTGGTCCCCCGAGGGGGGCCAGCCGTCGGCGAGCCCCGACACCCGCAGCCCACTCCGCTTCCTGCAGTGGGTGTTGCGCCAGCAGGGCCCGGTCGTCGCGGTCGCCACGCTGCTCGGCGTCTTCTGGCAGCTGCCGCTGATCGTGGGCCCGTGGCTTTTCGGCTGGTCGATCGACCACGGCGTCATCCCCGGGGACGTCGGCAACGTCGCGCTGGGCGCCGCCGCGATCCTCGTCGTCACCCTGATCGGCGCCGGCTTCGGGATCGCGCTCCACACCCTGGTCGTGCGCAGCTGGTTGATCAGCCTCTACGGCACCACCTCGATGGTGACCCGCAAGGCCGCGCAGATGGGACACGTGCTCCCCCGCCGCTCGCCGACCGGCGAGATCCTCAGCGTCGCCTCCAGCGACTCCGACGAGTTCGGTGCGATGACGGAGATCATCGCGCGCGCCGGTTCGCAGTTCATCTCGTTCCTCGCGGTCGCCGCGATCGTGCTCGCGACCTCGCCGCAGCTCGGCGTGGTGGTGCTGGTCGCCGCGCCGATCCTGTTCGCCGTCGCGCTGCCGTTCCTGCGTCCGCTCCACAGGCGCCAGGAGGTTGAGCGCTCCCGCAACTCCGAGCTCACTTCGATGGCCACCGACATCGTCGCCGGGCTGCGGATCCTGCGCGGGATCGGCGGCGAGCGCACCTTCCGCGGCAACTACGAGCGCCAGTCGCAGAGCGCCAGGGTCGCGGGTGTCTCGGCGGGCATCTGGCAGGCGGTCATCGAGGCACTGGGCGTGTTGTTCTCCGGCGTCTTCCTGGTGCTGCTGCTGTACATGGGCGCCCACGAGGTGCTGGCCGACCAGCTCACCATCGGCGAGCTGATCAGCTTCCTGGGTTACGGCCTCTACCTGATCGGGCCCATCCGAACCTTCTTCGAGTTCGCCCAGAAGGTCACCCGAGCGATGGTGAGCGCCCGCAAGGCGATCGCCATCTTCGAGCCGGAGCCGCCGTGGCACGACCCCGCCGAGCCGCGGCCGCTCGACGGCGGAGCCGGACTGGTCGACGACGCCAGCGGCTTCACCGCTCACCCCGGCGAGCTCACGGTGGTCGTGAGCGCGCTTTCCGAGGAGTCGGCGATGCTCGCCGACCGGCTCGGCCGCTACCTGCCGCCCGACACCGAGCCGGTGAGCGAGGAGGACGAGGAGCACGCCAAGGGTCGGGCCGCGCGCCGCGCCCGCTCCGAGCGCGCTCGCCTCCGGGCCGAGATCGCTGCCCGTGACCTCGAGCGCACCCGCGGTCCGTGGCTGGTCCGGCTCGGTGGGGTCGACCTGTCCGAGGCGGCGCTTGCCGACGTGCGACGCACGATCCTCGTCAGCGACACCTCGGCCCAGCTCTTCGCCGGCACGCTGCAAGACGCCGTCGACCCCCACCACCGGCTCAGCCGCCGGGAGGCCGAGGAGGCACTGCTCGCCGCCAACGCCGAGGACGTGTACGACGCACTGCCCGGAGGCTGGCAGGGGCGGATCGACGAGCGCGGCCGTGGGCTCTCCGGTGGCCAGCGGCAGCGGGTCGTGCTGGCACGCGCACTCGGCCTCGACGCACCAGTCCTGGTGCTGGTCGAGCCGACCTCGGCCGTCGACGCGCACACCGAGGCCAGGATCGCGGAGCGGGTCACCCGGCTGCGCGTGGGGCGGACGACCGTCGTGTGCTCGGCCTCCCCGCTCTGGCTCCACCACGCCGACCGCGTCGTGCTGCTCGACGGCGGCCGGGTCGCGGCCGAGGGGCGCCACGAGGAACTGTTGACCACGGCCCCGGCGTACCGCGCCGTGGTGGCCCGGGCCATGGACGAGGAGGTGGTCCGGTGAGCACCATGCTGCTCGACACCTCCGTCGAGACCTGGGACGACCACCTCGACGACCGCCCCGCCGTCGACCCCCGGCTCGAGCCACCGACCGGTGCGCCGGCCGCGGAGCGGTTCGCCGCATGGAGGATCCGTCACCACTTGCGCCGCCAGCACGCCGAGGACACCTACGCCGACTCGCGCAACCCCGTCGGTGGCTGGCCGGTCGCGGGGGACCGCGCCGTGCTCGCCTTCTTCCGCGAGCTGATCCTCAGCCGGCGCGCCATGTTCACCGCGCTGGTCCTGGTCAACGCCGCCGCGGCCGGCCTCGGGCTGGTCGTGCCCGCCCTGCTCGGCGTGCTCGTCGCAGCAGACCGTCGAGGGCGACAGCGACCAGATCGCGACGATCGCGTGGCTGGTGGTCGGGGTCGTCGCCGCCCAGGCGGTCGCCACGTTCATGGCGCAGTGGGTCTCGACGCTGTTCGGCCAGGACCTGCTCGCCTCGGCGCGCGAGTTCATCGTGGGCACGGTGCTGAGGTTGCCGCTCGGCCAGGTCGAGGGCGCGAGCACCGGCGACCTGGTCACCCGAGTCACCCGCGATGTCGGCACCATGAGCCGGTCGGTCCAGTTCGGGGTGCCGATGGCGATCATCTCGTTGCTCACGGTGGCGCTGTCGGTGGTCGCGATGCTGCTCAACTCGGTGCTGCTGGCGATCCCGTCGCTGCTCGTGATCAGCACCAGTGCTGTGGCGGTGCGCAACTACCTGCGGACCGCTCCGAAGGGCTACATCACCGAGGGCGCGACGTACTCACGCATCAACACCACCCTCACCGAGACCGTCGAGGGGGCCCGCACCGTCGAGGCGCTCCGGCTGTCCGGTCGCCGGGTGGGGCAGGGAGAGGACGACATCGCGGTGTCGGCCCAGGCCGAGCGCTACACGATGTCGCTGCGCAACCTGCTGTTCGCCGTGATCGACGTCGCCTTCAACACCCCGCGGGTGGTGACACTGGTCGTCGGCGCCTGGGGCTACTCGCAGGGCTGGCTGTCTCTGAAGGAGATCACCGCCGCCGTGCTGTACGTCGAGGCGCTGAGCGGGCCGCTGGACCGGTTGGTCGGCGAGCTCGACAGGTTGCAGGTCGGCGCGACCTCGACCGCCCGGCTGCTCGGCATCGCCGAGGTGCCGCCGGACCGCACCGCCGGGGACGCGCTCCCCGACGGCCCCGAGCTGGTCGGGGAGGACCTGCGCTTCGCCTACCGCGAGGGCCACGACGTCCTGCACGGCGTCAACGTCTCGCTGCGCGTCGGCGAGCGGCTCGCGATCGTCGGTCCGTCCGGCTCGGGCAAGTCGACACTGGGCCGGCTGCTCTCGGGCATCAACCGCCCCCGCACGGGCACAGCGCAGGTAGGTGGCGTCGACCTGGTCGACCTGCCGTTGGAGGTGCTGCGCACCGAGGTCGCCCTGGTCACCCAGGAGCACCACGTGTTCATCGGCACGGTGCGCGACAACATCGTCTTGGCCCGTGAGGACTCGCCCGACGAGGACGTCTGGGCCGCGCTGCGCGCCGTCGGCTCCGACGACTGGGTCGCTCGCCTGCCGCACGGACTCGACACCCGCATCGGCTCCGGCCAGAACGCGTTGACCCCCGCCCAGGCCCAGCAGGTCGCACTCGCACGGCTGATCATCGCCGACCCGCACACCCTGGTGCTCGACGAGGCGACGTCGCTGATCGACCCGCGCACCGCGCGCACCCTCGAGGGGTCGATGCACGCACTGCTCTCCGGCCGGACGGTGGTCGCCATCGCCCACCGCCTCCACACCGCCCACGACGCCGACCGCATCGCCGTCGTCATCGACGGCCGGATCGCCGAGCTCGGCAGCCATGACGAGCTGGTGGACCTCGACGGCGAGTACGCCGCACTCTGGCGGGCCTGGACGAGCTGAGGCGAGCCTGTCGCGCGCGGCCTACTCCACGACGGAGTCGGTGATGGTGCGGGACTTGCCGAGGAAGAAGATGCCGGGGAGGGTCTCGAAGCCCTCGCTCGGGTTGTTCACCAGGGTCGACCCGTCGATCGTCAGCGTCCCCGTGCGGTTGTTGGAGACGAAGAAGATGGCGCCCCCGCCTTCGCGGGCGTGGTTGCGGCGCATCACGGAGTCGACCACGGTCAGGTGGATCCGGTTGCCGTCCATGTAGACGGCGCCACCGGAGCCGCCGCCAGGAGTTCCCTGGCGCGGCGGGTTCGCGCCCCGCCCGACGGCACGGTTGCGCTTGAATCGCGAGTCGGCGATGCGCCAGGAGACGCCGATGCTGCTCAGGGCCGAGCCGTTGCTGCAGCGGCCGCCGCGGAACACCGAGCCACGCACCCTCACGACCCGGTCGCGGAACTGGTCGAGAACTCGCACTGCCCCGCCGCCGATGTCAGGCCCCGCGCGCTCGCAGCGGTTGCCGACGAACTCCGAACCGCTGATCTTCAACCGACCGCCGCGGACGAAGATCGCGCCGCCACCACCCCCGTCGAACTTCTGTCCGGTGGAGTTGCCGTTGACGAACCGCATCCCGCGCACCACCAGCCGCGGCTCGGCCTGGTTCTGGCAGTGGTCGGTCGTCCAGACCTGATCGGGGTCGCAGGTGTTCTGGTAGAGGATCCGTCGCTTGTCGCGGCCACTGAGCGTCACCAGACCGCCACCGTCGATGACCACGAGCGGAGAGGTGTTGACGACCTTCGCCGTACGCCGCATCCGGATCGTCACGGGGTCGGGCCCGCAGTCGAAGCTGATCTCCCCGCCCTTGGCCACCGCGCGCACGACCGCGCGCGAGGTGCAGCTCTCGGGCGTGCCGCTGCCGATCACGCGCTGGAGCGTCGCCGGGCTGCCGCTGCTGGTTCGTCCATCTCCTGCGGGCGGACCCGGTGCCAGTGCGGACACCGCCAGCGCAACGGTCGTCAGCAGTGCGACGGGGACAAGCACCCAGCGATTGTGGGCGAGACCGTCCTTCGGGGGCAACCTGCCGGGCAGCGACCACATCGACCCGCAGGCGGATGCCGGGTCGGCACTCCTTAGGAGCCAGAGGGACCCCACGTCACTCAAGGAACGCATCCACCGCGCGCGGCTCAGCTCACGGGGCTGTCGCGGACCTCACGAGACCGTCGAGGATCAGGTCGAGCCCCCACGCGAACTCGTCGCGGAAGTCGTAGCCGGGCTGGAGGTAGTAGCCGACCGCCATCTCGACGAGGTGGGGGTACTCGCCGGTGGAGAACCGCTCCATGATCGGCACGGCGATGTCGGCCACGGTGTCCGAGCCCTCGAACGGGAGGCCGACCTCCTGGAGTGCGAACCCGTACGTGTAGCTGTCGAGCAGCGCGTAGGCGTGGGCGGTCAGCTCCGGTGAGAGGCCCGCATCCCGCAGGGTGGCGATGACGGCGTCGTGATGTCGCAGGGTGGCCGGACCGGGACTGGTCCGCGACTCCATCAGACCGATGGCCCAGGGATGCTTCGCCAGCACCCGGCGCGCCGAGTGGGCCCGGCGTTGGATCTCCGCGCGCCATTCGCCGCCTTGCGCCGGCAGCTCGATCTCGCTGAACACCAGGTCGACGATGCCGTCGAGGATCTCGTCCTTGTTGGCGACGTAGTGGTAGACCGACATCGGCTTGACTCCGAGGCTCTTGGCGAGCGTACGGATCGTGAGCGCCTCGATACCGCCCGCGTCGGCGACCGCCATGGCTCCGGTCAGCACGCGCTCCCGGCTGAGCCGAGGGCGTCCCTCGCGGCTGTCGGTCGGGTGGTCCGGCATCTCACTCCCCTGGGGCTCGTTGATGGCGCTTTCGTACTTTGTACTGTAGCGTCTCGTACTAAGTACGAAAGATCCGTTGACCGAAGGAAGCTGATCATGGTGGCCGAGCACCCGGCACCCGGAGACGCCACGATGTGGGCCACCGTCCAGGACACGTACGGCGACGTCGACGCACTCCACCGCGAGCGCATCGCTCGTCCCGAGGTCGGCGACAGCGAGGTCCTGGTCCGGGTGCACGCCGCGGGTCTGGACCGGGGCACCTGGCACCTGATGACCGGCAAGCCGTACCTGATGCGGATCGCGGGCCTCGGCTTCCGCGGCCCGAAGGACCGGGTGCCCGGCCGCGACCTGGCCGGAACGGTCGCGGCCGTCGGCTCCGCGGTGACCAGGTTCGCCGTCGGCGACGAGGTCTACGGCGTCGGCCGCGGCACGTTCGCGGAGTACGCCGTCGCGGCCGAGGACAAGCTGGCGGCCAAGCCGGCGAACCTCTCGTTCGAGCAGGCTGCCGTCGTTCCGATCTCGGCCGGGACCGCGCTCCAGGCCCTCACCGACCACGGCGGGCTCGAGGCGGGCCAGCGGGTGCTGGTCATCGGCGCGTCCGGCGGGGTCGGCAGCTACGCCGTACAGATCGCCAAGGCGCTGGACACTCAGGTCACCGGCGTGGCCAGTACGCGCGAAGCTGGAGCTGGTCCGCGCTCTCGGCGCCGACCGGGCGCTCGACTACACCACGGACGACTACGCCGACGGCACGGCTCGCTACGACCTGATCCTCGACATCGCGGGGAACCCGAAGCTGTCCCGGCTGCGGCGAGCGCTGACCCCGAGTGGGACTGCCGTGCTCGTCGGCGGCGAGGACGGCGGCAACCTCACCGGCGGGATGAACCGAGGGCTGGGCGCGCTGGCGCTCTCGCCGTTCGTGGGCCAGCGACTGGCCTGGTTCGTCGCCAAGGAACAGGCCAGCGACCTCGAACGGCTGGCCGAACACCTCGAGTCCGGGCGGGTGACGCCGAGCCTCGACCGGACCTACCCGTTGGACCGGGTCCCGGAAGCCATCAGCCACCTCGCGTCCGGACAGGTCCGGGGCAAGGTCGCCATCACCATCTGAGCACCACCGGGGGCGCCGTCGGCGCTCCCCTCGGGTCCGAACAAACAGACAGAGGCGTGACATGACCACCACCGCAACCCCACCGATCTCCGGCGGCGCCGTACCCATCGCCGCGGGGCGCCCTCGCACCGCCTCCCGGATGTGGACGTCCCGGCTGATCGGAGCGCTGTTCCTGGCCGGCTTCCTCATCTACGGAACCGGCTCCATCCTGGTCAACTCCGTCGTCGACGGACCCGACTTCCTCGCCGGCATCAGCTCCCAGCAGACCACGCTGGCGCTCGGCGCGTTCCTGATGATCGCGACCACCGCGGTCGACATCGGCAAGGCGGTCTTCTTCTTCCCGGTCCTCGAACGCCACGGCAAGCGCACCGCCGTGGCGTACGTCGCCACGATGATCTTCGAGATGGCGATGATGACCGTCGGGGTGCTCGCGCTGCTGATGCTGATCCCGCTGGCCGACCAGGCCGAACAGCTCGGTCGCGACTCGGCCCAGGCGCTCGCGACGCTGGCGGTCGACGCGAACGAGACGGCCTACCAGATCGGCCAGCTCTCGCTCGCGTTCGGATGCCTCTTCCTGTGCGCCCTGCTGCTCCGCAGCGGGCTGGTCCCGCGCTGGCTGGCGGGATGGGGACTGGTCGGTTACGCGCTGCACATGGCCGGCGCCGGCGCCGAGATCTTCGGCGCACCGCTCAGCCTCGTGCTGCTGATCCCGGGCGGCCTCTTCGAGGTCACCCTCGCGATCTGGCTCCTGGTCAAGGGCTTCACACCAGCGGCGTACGACGCATGACGGACATGACCGGCCGGTCGGTGCTCGTCACCGGTGGCACCGGAGGCATCGGCAGGGCCACCGCCGCCGGTCTGGCCAGCATGGGAGCGCACGTCACGATCACCGGCCGGGACGCCCTCCGCGCCGAGCGCGCGGCACGCGAGATCCGTGCCGCCACCGGCGCGCGAGGTCGACGTTCTCGTCGCCGACCTGTCCTCCCAGCAGGAGGTCCGCCGGCTCGCCGCCGAAGCCCTCGAGCGGCTGCCGCGGATCGACGTACTGGTCAACAACGTGGGGGGTTACTGGAACACCCGGCGCGTGACTGCTGACGGGCTGGAGCACACCTTCGCCGTCAACCACCTGGCGCCGTTCCTCCTCACCTCCCTGCTGCTGGACCGGCTGAAGCAGGGTCCCGGTTCGCGCGTGGTGACGGTGTCGTCCCACGCGCACGCACAGGGCAACATCGACTTCGACGACCTCCAAGGCGCGCGGTCCTACTCCGGCGCGCGCGCCTACAACCAGTCCAAGCTCGCCAACGTGCTGTTCACCTATGAGCTGGCCCGAAGGCTGCGGGGCAGCGGCGTGGTCGCCAACACGCTTCACCCCGGCGTGGTGAGCACCGCGTTCGGTGCCGAGGACCCCGGTGGCATTCAGCAGGTGCTGGTCCCCCTCCTGCGCCCCTTCATGAAGAGCCCGGCGCGCGGCGCCGTCACCTCGATCCGTGTGGCGTCCGCTCACGAGCTCGAGGGCGTGACCGGCCACTACTTCAGCAACGGCAAGCCCAAACAATCCTCCGCGCGCAGCCACGACGAAGCCACCGCGGCCCGGTTGTGGCAGGTGAGCGCCGACCTGGTCGGGCTCTCCAGCCGTCGAGCGGGCTAGGCCCACCGATCGGGAAGCCGCAAGGGAAACGGAACGCGGCCGATGAGTTTCTGCGTCGAGGCCGGTCGTACACACCATGAGCCAATACCTGCTGTCCGTTCCGCACGACTCCAACGAAGAGCCGACCATGGAGACCATGGACCCGGCCGAGCTCGAGGCGGCCATGGCCGCCACTGGCGCGATCATCGAGGAGCTGACGTCGACCGGCGCCTTCGTCTTCGCGGGCGGGCTGATGCCGCCCTCGAGCGCGATCACGGTCGACAACACCGGCGAGTCGCTGAGCAAGGTCAACGGCCCCTTCGTCGAAGCCCCCGAGTACCTCGGAGGCTTCTGGGTGATCGACGTCGCTGACGAAGAGGCCGCCCTTGGCTGGGCCGCCCGCGCGTCGAAGGCCCTCGGCGGCCCGATCGAGGTCCGGGCGTTCCAGGTGCCGCCGGCCGAGTGAGTCTCGGCGGGCTAGGTGGGCGACGGCCGTGAGGGGCCGCTGGCGTTACTCGACCGTGGCGGCGGCGGGCGGGCGTAGGTCAGTCCCGGGTCAATCTCGGAGAAGCTGGCTGACCAGGGCATTGCCCAGCCACGTCTCGTAGCGGACGGGGCCCCATCCCCGCTCGACGGCCAACAGGTGAAAGAGCTCGGGCAGGGTGAGCGCCAGTGTCAGGTCGAGGGCCGTGTCGATCGTGAGGTCCGAGCGGAGCCGCGGGGCGAGGGCCTCGATGAGCTTGCGGATCTCGCGCTCGCGTGCGGCCAGGACGTTGCGCAACGTCTGCGCCATCTGCGGGTCCGACGCCGCCGCTTCCTGATAGATCGCGACGACGTCGGAGCCGACCTGCATCTGGCGCCGGTTGAGCTCGGCGAGCATCCTCAGCTGCCGGGCGGGGTCGGGCTCGAGGAGGTACTCAGCCGCACGTGAGGTCGTCTGAGCCTCGCTCATCCAGAGCTCGGTGATCTTGTCGAGGATCTTCGCCTTCGTCCCGAAGGCGGAGTAGATCGTCTGGACGGGGATGTCCGCCTCGGCGGAGATGGTGCTGATCGTGGTCGCGACATAGCCGTGCTCTGCGAAGAGCGCACGGGCGACGCGTGCTACCTCCCGCTTGGTGGCCTCCGCCTGGCGCTGGCGGTGTCCGTTGGATCCCTTGACAGCCACACGTCACAGTAGCACTATGTTTGTCATAGTCTCACTATGATGAAATACGACGACGGAGGCGCAATGAACGAGCCGGTGGTGTACTTCAAGCCGGGATGTCCATTCGGAATCAGGCTGAGGACCGCCTTGATCCTGCACCGGGTGCCTCACCAGTCCGTGCGGTTTCGCGACGATGAGGACGGTGCCGCCCGGGTCCGCGACGTGAACGACGGCAACGAGATCTCGCCGACGGTCCACATCGCTGGTCGGTGGCTCACCAACCCCGGCTGGCGCGAGGTTCGGGACGCGACAGCCACCGTGCTGCATGACACCGCCCCTGAGCCCGGACCGCTCCCGGAGGACCCGAGCTGCAGGGAACACTCGCCGCCGTACAGCCAGCCCACGAGTCCGTCGCAGCGTCCTTCACAACCATGGGCTGGCACGGCCGGGTGGGCGCTGAACGGCGCCGCCCTCGCACTGGTGGGGTACGTCGTCGTCGCCGTGACCCTCGGAGCCGGTTTCGAGCAGGACCTGGCGACGGCCGCCGAGCGCGAGGGGGTGGCGGTCAACGCGGTGGCAACCTCCACGCAGGCCCAGATCACCCAGGACCATGCGCTCTATGCATTCATCACCGGGCTCTTCCTGTTGCTACCCCCCGCTTTCCTGCTCCGGGCCGCCGGCAGGATCCGCACCGGGGCCGGAGGACGGCTCGCCCACCTCACATGGTGGTCGGCACTGGCCACGCTGCTCGTGTGGTGGACCTACGCGGGGCTGGGACTGGGCCTGTTCGCCGACCCGGAGAATCTCCCGCCGCTCGTGCGGGACTTTGGCCCCCTGACGGTCCCCCTGGTGTCGGCCTTGTCGCTGCTTGCGCTCGGTTCAGTGGTGTTCGCCAGCGAGGCGGTGCGCGGAGCCGACGTCGCCCGCCGGTCGGCTCGCGTGGCCACGGGCGTGAGCATCCTCCTCGGAGCAGTCAGCCTGGCCGCCTGCTTCGCCACTGGATTCGCCGACCCGGTGGCGCCGATCGTGATCGTGCCTGGAGCGCTGATCCTGGGCATCGCGCTGATTCGCTCCCATCGACGGCCACCAACAGCCACGCCGCCCAGCTGAGGCACCACCACGAGAGAAGGGGATTGTCGTGTCGAACACCGTGATCAAGGAGTGGGCCGTGACCCGCGCCACCGACCTCCGTTGGCGGTCCGCTGCGGCCGCCGTCGCCACCACCTCGATGCTGGTGGTCGGCTGCAGCTCCGAGGACTCCACGCCGGCGACGGCCTCGCCACAAGGCGGGTCGAGCACCTCCGCGACCTCGGAGGTGCCGGCTTCGTCGCAGACCCCGGCCGTGTCGCCCCTGGAAGGCAGCTGGCAGACCGGCCCCGTCACACTCAAGGAGACCGAGGCCACCGTGCGCCGCCACGGACTCGGCCGATACGTCAGGGACTACCGGGAGAACGCCCCGTTCTTCGGTGACACCATCTTGACTCTCACCATCGAGGGCGGGGCGTGGGATCTCTACGGCAAGTCTGGTCGCGGGCAGCCGGCGCCGATCGACTACGACGCGGAGTACGAGATCGACGGCGACATCGTCGTCTTCCATCACTCCGACGGCTCGAACACCTACCGCTGGCAGGTCGACCACGACACCCTGACACTCCATTTCGTCCGGTCGACGCTGCCCGACTACCGGGGGATCCCGGACGAGGTGTTCCAGCGTGCGCTGTACATGACCGAGACGTTCACGAGGCAGGGCTGACGGGCCGCACGCCGACCGCGGCATCACCCCTACGCTGAAGCGAGGGGGTGAAGATCATGATGTTTGCATCGGTCACGTCCGACAATTGGCGTGACATCGCCCGCGTCCGAGCCGCCGATCACCAGCGGCGGTGGGTTGCCGACGTGACCTACTACCTCTGTCTCTCCGCGTACGGCGGACTCTGGCGCTCCTTGGCGGTGTTGGACGATGAGGGCGCCGCGGTCGGACACGTCATGTGGGCGGTGGATCCAGACGATGACAGCCACTGGATCGGCGGTCTGGTCATCGACACCGAACACCAGGCGAAGGGCTTGGGCCGGGCTGCCGTCGGGTCCTTGATGGCCATGTGGGAGGAGCAGGAGCCCTCACTGTCGGGCACGCCGTACCACCAGGCGGCACTCTCCGTGGCCCCCGACAACGAGGCGGCACTACAGCTGTACCGGTCCCTGGGGTTCGTCGAGACCGGTGAGCTCTCCGACGACGAGCTCGTGCTCCGACGTCCACGGGCGCAAGAACCCTAGGAGGCCACCGACGGGGCCGCCCAGCCGTCGCCGCACCACCCGCCGCCGCAGGGTGGGCGAGGCCACCACCTCATAGCCGGCCTCGAGGAAGATCTGCACCAGCCCCACCGATGCCTCGTCCCAGATCACGGCCTTGCCGGGTGCCGGCTCGACCGGATAGCCCTCCAGAACGCTGGCGCCGACCTGCTGGCCGTACTCGACCGTGGCGGCGGCGAGCTCGTAGGTCAGCCCCGACTGGCGAAACCCCTTGCGCACGACGAAACAGGTGACCGACCAGACGCCCTCCAGCTCGGGGTCCATCCGCATCCACGGCTGCTTCCGGCTCCACAGCCGGGGGTAGTTCTCCCGCTTCTCCACCGCCACCCAGCCGGCCGCCTCGCCGTCGACGTACCCGATCAGCCCGGACGTCGGTCCGGTGGTGCCGCAGGCGGTCTGCTCGAGCAGCGCGACGTCTCGCTCTTCCTGGGTGGTGTCACGCCAGATCCAGCCCGGCACTTTCAGGGCCTGGCAACGGCACTTGCGGGCGCCGCTCGTGGCGAACACCGCCTCGACGTCCTCAGTCGTTGCTCGGTTGGCCGGGAGCCAGGTGAAGTCAGACATGCTGCGAGCCTAGGAACCAACAGGATGCGGCGGAAGGACAATTCGGCCGACCGCCGGGGTGGCTCGCGTCCCCCGTCAGCTGTCGGCGCTCCCCCGGTAGGCCCGGGCCATGTAGGTGACGAAGTGGTAGACGCCGTCCTCGTCCGGCGCCAGCGGCCCCGGCTCGTAGCGGGGGGTCGCCATGCCCCGCTGGACCGACTCGCAGGCCGACCAGTCCTGCCGGTTGGTGAGGTCCCAGAAGTCCACCGCGTACGCCGGGTCGAAGTCCGCCCGGGCCGCGACCTCGGCCGGGAAGGCCCACGAGCAGGTGATCCGGGTGCGGTCCGGGGACAGCGGCACCAGCTGGTGGGTCATCACGTAGTCGGGGTGCAGCGAGATCAGCAGGTTGGGCAGCACCGCGACGTACATCACCGTCGAGCGCTCCTGCTCGTCGAGGCGCGCCATCGCGACTCCACCGCTGCGGCCGTCGAGCGACATCGTCTCCGCGCCGTCGCGCAGCGACATCCAGCCCCCCACCCAGTTGCCCTCGAGGTCGATGTTGTCGCCGCTGTCGGGCGGGCTGACCCGGCACAGCTCGGGGTGGATCATCGAGCAGTGGTAGCACTCCTGGTAGTTCTCGACGATGACCTTCCAGTTCGCGGCGACGTCGTAGACGTGGCTCTCGCAGGTCACCAGCGAGGCCGCGTCGTACGACGACACGATCCGCTCCAGGTCGCCGATGTGGTCGGCGAGGTCCGGCGCCTCGCCGGACCGGTCCACGAACACCCAGCCGTGCCACTCCTGCACCCGCACCGGCCGCAGGCCCAGCGTCGAACGGTCGAACGACTCGACGTCGCGGAAGTGGGGCGCCCCGATCAGGCTTCCGTCGTGGCGGTAGGACCACGCGTGGTAGGGACACACGATCGCCTTCGACTGCGCCGACGACCCGCAGGGCAGCAGCTCGTGGCCGCGGTGTCGGCACGCGTTCTCGAAGCCGCGCAGCTCACCCTCGGGGTCGCGGGTGAGGAGGATCCCGTAGTCGCCGACGGACTCGGCCCGCTGGCCGCCGGGAGGCACGTCGGTGGCACGACCCACGCACATCCATCCCAGGAACAGGTGCTGCCGCTCCCAGGCCAGCACGTCCGCTGAGAGATAGGCGTCGCGTGGCAGCATCCGGCTCTCGCCGAACGGCGCCAGCGCCCGGCCCAGCTGGTCCGGGTCGAGAGGTGCCGGTGGGATCGGGCGCATCACTGCCCCCCTTTCACTGAACGGTCATTCAAGAATCGATTCTAGGCCTCGCCGGTGAACACGTCGAGACCACGACCGCGCTTCTCACCACGGGTGAGCCAGCGGTAGGCCGCGAACCCGATCAGGACCGCGACCACCGACGCGAGCAGCAGCAGGGTCGTCAGCGCGTTGAGGGCAGGAGTGGGAGCGGCGCGGGCGGTGTTGTAGACCTTCACCGACACCGGTTCGGTGGAGGCGTCGCCGGAGAGGTAGCGGACGATGATGAAGTCGTCGATCACGTCGGCGAAGACCAGGACCGTGCTGGCGAAGATCGCGGGCATCAGCATCTTCAGCAGCACCCGCCTGGTCGCGGTCAACGGCGATGCCCCCAGGTCGATCGCCGCCTCCTCGTAGTCGCGGCCGATCGTCAGCAGCCGGGCGCGCACGATCACCACCGGGTAGGACAGCTGGTAGGTGACCAGCCCGATCACCTGGCCCGTCGTACCGAGCTGCAACGGCGTGGTCAGCACCGTCGCCACGAACAGCAGCGAGACCGCGAGCAGGATCTCCGGCAGCACGAAGGACACGAGCACCGCGAGGTTGGCACCGGCCGGGATGCGGCCCCGCCAGCGGTCCAGGCCCAGGGCCAGCGCGACCCCCAACGGGATCGTGACCACCGTGGCGAGCACCCCCAGGGTCAGGGTGTGCGTCAGAGCGTCGAACAGGCTGGCGTCGTGCCAGACCGAGCGCTCCGGGTCGCCCCAGTACCAGCGCATCGAGAAGCCCTGCCAGGTGACCCGCGACCGGCCGGCGTTGAAGGAGAACAGCACCGCCACCAGCACCGGGATCAGCGACCAGGCGAGGTAGCCGCCGGTCACCGCCGCCAGCACCCACGGACGCCGCCAGGGATTGCGCCACCAGCGCACCGGGCCGGTCACGTCGCCATCTCCGCCCCGGACCGGGTGCTGCGCACGTAGAGGAGCATCGGCAGCACCGAGACGATCAGGATCAGCAGCACGAACGCCCCGGCCTGACCGGTCTGCCCCGGGGTGAGCACGGTGTTGTTGATCAGGTTGCCGACCATCGAGGTGGACGGCGACCCGGAGAGCAGGTCGGAGGTGAAGTAGTCACCCAGCATCGGCAACGTCGTGAGCAGCAGGCTCGCCACGACCGCGGCCCGGCTCAGCGGCCAGGTGACCCGGCGGAACGTCTCCCACCGGCTGGCCCCCAGGTCGCGCGCGGCCTCGAGCATCGCGGCCGGGGCGCGGTCGAGGGCGGCGAAGAGCGGCAGGATCATGTAGGGCACGTAGCCGTACACCAGTCCGAGCACCACCGTGGTCCCGCGGCCGTTGAGCCAGGCGACATTGGCGTCGATCAGGCCGACGGCGTTCAGTGCCTGGTTGACCAGCCCGTCGGTCTGCAGCAGGTTCACCCAGGCGAGCATCCGCATCATGTAGCTGATCCAGAACGGCGCGATGAGCAGCGCCAGCAGCAGGCCCTTCCAGCGGCCGGCGAAGCGGGCGGTGAAGTAGGCCACCGGGTAGGCGATCAGCAGGCACAGCAGGCTCGCCGTGCCGACGTAGACCGCGGTCCGCACGAGGGCGGGCAGGAAGAACGGGTCCTCCCCGACGATGTGCTCCCAGACGTAGGCGAGCTCGGTGAAGTCCCAGTCGAGCGGGTTCCACACCGGCACCGGCTGTCGCAGGATCGGGTCGACGGTGCCGAACAGGATCGCCAGTACGACGTACATCGGGGCGATGAACAGCACCGCCAACCACACCGCGCCGGGCAGGGCCAGCAGCGGCCACAGGAAGCGCGTGCCCACGGGCGCCGAGCGGTCGTCCCGCTCAGCCACCGGCCTTGAACTCCTGCCAGATGCGGTGGTACTCCACGTCGGCCTCGGTCGGCAGCTGAAGCAGGGGGAAGCCGACCTGGAAGTCGCTCTCCCGGACGATCGCCGTGGCCAGGTTCTCCGGGACGAGGCCGTCGGCGACGAGGGTCTCGGGGGTGAACTGGTTCAGCGGTGGCTGGTAGCCGGTGAAGGCGAAGTTCTGGCCCGCCGCAGTGGGGTCGAGCAGCGTGTTCATGAAGACGTGCGCGGCGACCGGGTTCTCGCCCTGGGCCAGGCAGACGCACAGGTCGTTGTCGACGCCGCCCTTGCCGTCCGGCGGGAACCAGTACCGGAGGACGTCGGGGCTGACCGACCGGGGCAGGTAGTAGGGCAGGTTGATCGCGTCGCCCGACCACATCTGCGCGAGTCCGTACTGACCGGCGGGCAGCTCGGTGTACATCGAGATCGTGACCCGTGGCTGCATCGTGTCGCGGAGCTCGAGCAGCTGGGTGCGGACCAGCTCCATGTCGTCGGACGCCGTGGTGTTGATGTCTTCGATCCCGTTGCGCAGCAGCACCATCGCCATCGCGGTGTGCCAGTCGTCGAGGATCGCCATGTTGCCGCGGAACTGCGTGTCCCAGAAGACGTCGTAGGGGTTCTCCCGGCCGGCGATGTCGTCGGACACCCGGTCCACGCGCCAGCCGATCCCGGTGCTGTACGTCGTGTAGGGGATCGTGTACTGCGAGCCCAGGTCGAACCACGGGTCGTCGAAGCTGCGCCACAGGTTGGACCGGTTGGCGAGGTAGTCAGCTGTTCAGCGGTCGCAGCAGGTCCGCCGAAACCAGCCTGCCGAGGGAGTCGTAGCTCGGGAAGTAGAGGTCGAAGCCGAGCTCCCCCGACGCGATCTTGGTGAGCGCCTCGTCCGCGTCGTTGAAGGTGGTCAGCCGGATCGTGACCCCGTGGTCCTCCTCGAACTGCTTCATCATCCGCGGCGAGAGGTAGTCGGCGTAGTTGTAGATCCGCAGCGTGCTCCCCGGCTCAGGCGTGAGCCCCGAGTCGATGGCCGCGTGTGCCTCGCTGAGCGGCCAGCGCACAGGATTGTCCGGGGACGGGATCTCGAGCGACCCGGAGGACGGCCCCTCACTGCCACCGCAGGCCGCGAGCAGCGGCAGGCCGACCCCGGCAGCGGCGGCGCTCCGGAGCAGGGCCCGCCGGGCGAGCATCGGGCCCCGACGGAGCGCGGGCCCGGACCGTGCCGCCATCGGTGCCTCCCGGCGCGACGTCCTTGTCTTCGACGCTCAGCGTCACATAGACTGAACAATCAGTCAACAAGCCTGGCCACGGCCCGTTTCCGGGCGAGGAGCCCCATGACCGCGACCCAGACAGAGGCAGCACTCGGCCCGCGCCTCGACGCCCTGATCGAGGCCGAGACCGAGCAGTTCCTCGCCCGCCAGACCCGCAGCCGGCAGCTCTCCCACGAGGCCACGAGCCTCGCCGGTGGAGCCACGTCGAGCTGGCAGGTCGCCGAACCCCACGCCGTGTGGATCAGCCACGGCATCGGCTCCCGGCTGCACGACGTGGATGGCAACGAGTACTCCGACTTCCACGGTGGGTACGGCGTCTCGCTGGCCGGCCACGCACATCCCGCCATCGTCGCGGCGGTCCGCGAACGCGTGACCCGTGGCACCCACTTCGCGCAACCGACCGAGGACGCCATCGTGGTGGCCGACGCCCTGGCCGAGCGCTTCGACCAGCCCCTGTGGCGGTTCGGCAACTCCGGCACCGAGTCGACCATGGACGCCGTACACCTGATGCGCGCCGCCACCGGCCGCGACCGGATCCTCAAGGTCGAGGGCGGCTACCACGGCCACCACGACTCGGTCATGGTCTCGGTCCTGCCCGAGCCGGACGACGAGATCGGTCCGGCCGAGGCGCCCGTCGGCGTCGTCAGCAACAGCGGGATCCCGGAGGGCATCACGGGACTGGTCTCGGTCGTGCCGTTCAACGACCTCGCCGCGGTCGAAGCCGCTCTGGACCGCCACCCGGGTGAGGTCGCGGGGATGATCGTCGAGCCGATCATGATGAACGCCGGCATCATCCTGCCCGACGACGGCTACCTCGCTGCGCTCAAGGACCTCCTCCACCAGCACGGCGCGCTGCTCGCGTTCGACGAGGTGAAGACCGGGCTGACCGTGGGACCGGGGGGTGCCACCCGACTGGTCGGCGTCGTCCCCGACCTGGTGTGCGTGGCCAAGGCTCTCGGGGGTGGCCTGTCGGCCGCGGCGATCGGCGGCAGCCGCGAGGTGATGGGACTCATCGACTCTGGTGCCTACGAACAGGTCGGCACCTTCAACGGCAACCCACTGGCGATGGCGGCCGCCCGCGCGATGCTGACCGAGGTCCTCGACGACGAGGCCTACCGACGGCTGGACCGGCTTCGGAACAGGATGCGGACCGGCCTGGAGGACGTCATCGACCGGCATGCCGCCCCCTGGCGGGTGGTCACCGCGGGGGCCAAGGGGTGCGTCTCCTTCCTGCCCCACCCGATCCGGAACTTCCGCGACTTCCGGGAGCTCGACGACCGGTACGGCCACGCCCACTGGTTGGTGCAGCACAACCGGGGCGCCTTCCTGCCGCCCTGGGGCAAGGTGGAGCAGTGGCTGATCTCGGTGCAGCACACCGACGACGACATCGACCGGTTCGTGGCCAACTGCGACCACCTGGCGGACCAGCTGCTCGGCGCCCCGAGCTGATGGCCGGAGCCCTCAGCCTCGCCGGTCTGACGAAGCGGTTCGGGGACACTGTTGCGGTCGCCGGGCTGGACCTCGACATCCACGCCGGGGAGTTCTTCTCGCTGCTCGGCCCCTCAGGGTGTGGCAAGACCACGACACTGCGGATGATCGCCGGCTTCGAGCAGCCGGACGAGGGTCGGATCCTGCTGGACGGAGAGGACTTCTCCCAGGTGCCTCCGCACCGGCGCCCCGTCAACACCGTCTTCCAGTCCTACGCCCTGTTCCCCTTCCTCGACGTGACGGACAATGTCGCGTTCGGCCTGCGCTACCAGTCCGCGACCAAGGCGGAGGTACGTCGCCGGGTTGGCGCCGCGCTCGAGCTGGTGCAGATGGACGGCCTGGCCCGACGCAAGCCGCGCCAGCTGTCGGGGGGTCAGCAGCAACGGGTCGCGCTCGCCCGGGCACTGGTCCTGGAGCCGACCGTGCTGCTGCTCGACGAGCCGATGGGAGCGCTCGACGCCAAGCTGCGCAAGCAGCTCCAGGTCGAGCTGAGGTCGTTGCAGAAGGCGGTCGGCACCACGTTCGTCTACGTCACCCACGACCAAGAAGAGGCGCTGACGATGAGTGACCGGCTGGCGGTGCTCGGCGACGGGGCATTGCTGCAGGTCGGCACCCCGAGCGAGGTCTACGGCGCCCCCAGCAGCGCCCGCGTCGCGACCTTCCTCGGCACCACCAACCTCTGGGAGGCCGAGGTCGTCACGAGGGTGCGACGGGGGCCTGCCGGGCCGGCGAGGTGGACCTTCGGGTCGCCGAGCCCACCGCCGACGTCGGCGACACGGTGGTGCTGATGGTGCGTCCCGAACGGGTCGTGATCTCGCAGGCGGCGGGCGCGGCCGAGGGGGCGAACACCCTTCGGGGACGGGTCGTCAGCCTCACGTTCCGCGGCGCCAACACCTGCGTCGTCCTGGACTGCCGGGGGTTGCGGGTCGAGGCCGAGATCGGGAACGTCGAGGGGTCACCGCCGGAGTGGCTGCGTGAGGGCAGCGAGGTCACCGCGCAGGTGTCACCGGACGCGCTGCACGTCCTTGGCGACGGGTGAGGCGCGGCGCCGTCGAGGCTTCGGCAGCCCGAGCTCCTGGTGGGCGACACCCAGGGCGATGGCCCGCGCTCGGGCCACGTCGACCACCGGGTCGTCGAGCGCCACCTGGACGACGAGACCGTCCAGCAGCGACGCCCACGTGATCGCGAAGGTCTCGGCATCGACCTTCCCGATCTCGCCTGCCTCGATCGCGTCCTGCACCACCCGGATGATCAGGTTGCGCCACTGCGCATCGAGGTCGGCGCGGTCCTTCTTCACCTCGGGGTGACGGAACGCCTGGGCCCAGAGGTCGAACCACAGCCCCCAGTCGTCGGTGACTGCGGCCTGCTCGTCGGTGACCAGGGTCCACTCGACGAGCGTCTCCAGCCGACCGCGGAGCTTGGTGGTCGAGAGGAGCATCTCCTCCGTGCGCGTGTAGAACGAGGCCTCCGAACGCCGCAGCGCCTCGATGAGCAACGACTCCCGGGTGCCGAAGTAGTAGATGACCAGCGCGGGGCTGGCCCCGACTCGCGCGGCGACGTCGGCGATCCTGGTGTCGTCGAAGCCCCGCTCTGCGATCAGCGTCGCGGCTGCGGCCAGCATCTGGTCACGACGGGCATCCGCCACGGCGCCTGGCTTCTCACGGGTGGCCAATGTGCCTCCTCGTCGGTCGCAGAACCTTGTGGGGCACGCTAGCACGCGCCTAGACTGAACAGTCAGTCAGGAATCTCACCGGGTGGTGCACATGACGAACAGCTACGACGCCATCGTGGTCGGGGGCGGTCACAACGGACTCGTCTCGGCCGCCTATCTGGCGCGGGCCGGTCGCCGGACGGTGGTCCTCGAGAGCCGGGCCGCCACCGGTGGCGCCGCCACCACGGAGCAGCCGTGGCCGGACCTCCCGGACGTCTCGGTCACCCGGCTGTCCTACGTGATGAGCCTGATGCCGCCGACCATCCTGCGCGACCTGGAGCTCGAGCGGCACGGCTACCGGGTGCACCCCATGGGTCCCTACTACCAAGCCTTCCCCGAGGGCGGCTCGCTGACGATCTTCGAGGACGACCCGCAGCGCACCCGCGAGGAGATCGGCAAGTGGTCGGACAAGGACGCGCGGGCCTGGGACGACTGGAACCAGTGGCTGGAGGGTCTCGCTTCCGTGATGGCCCCGCTGCTGCTCACCGTGCCACCGGACATCGGATCGCACTCGCCTTCCGACGTCGCGGACCTGGCGCGGCTGGTCTGGCGCCACCGCGGGATGGACGCCCGCACGATCGCCGAGCTGACCCGGTTGATGACGATGAGCATCGCCGACCTGCTCGACGACTGGTTCGAGTCACCGCAGGTCAAGGGGGCGCTCGCGGTCAACGGGGTGATCGGCACCTGGGCGGGGCCGTACGAGCCGGGTACGGCGTACGTGATGGCCCACCACTCGATCGGCGACGTCGGCGACGGGCAGCTGGGCAGCTGGGGGTTCCCGGAGGGTGGCATGGGCGCGGTGGCGGACGCGATCCGGCGGAGCGCTGAGTCGCTGGGCGCCGAGGTGCGGGTGTCGTCACCGGTCGAGTCGATGCTCGTCAGAGGCGGTCGCGTCGAGGGAGTGGTCCTGGCGAGCGGTGAGGAGGTGCGGGCGCCGGTCGTGGTGACCAGCCTGCACCCCCAGACAGCCTTCCTGAAGCACGTCGGAGCGTCCCACCTCCCCGACGACTTCGTGCGTGACATCGAGCGCTGGCGGTCGCGCAGCGGCGTGGTCAAGGTCAACCTGGCGATCGACCGACTGCCCTCGTTCACCGCCGACCCCACCGACGGCCAGGCCGAGCACCACACCGGATCGGTCGAGATGGCGCCCACGATGGAGTTCATCGAGCGCGCGTTCGTCGACGCCCGCGAGGGACGACCGGCCGCCGCACCGTTCTCCGACGGAGTCATCCCGACCACGCTCGACCGCACCCTCAACCCGGACGGGCCCCACATCTTCTCGCTGTTCACGCAGTGGGTACCGGCGGCCTGGGCCGAGGAGCCGCACACCGCCGAGCTGGACGCCTATGCCGATCGGGTCATCGACCTCTACGACGAGGTCGCCCCGGGATTCCGCGACTCGGTGATCGCCCGCGACGTCGTCGGACCCCACGAGATGGAGACGGAGTACGGGCTGGTCGGAGGCAACATCTTCCACGGCGAGCTCTCGCTGGAACAGCTCTTCCACCTGCGGCCGGCCCCGGGGTACGCCGACTACCGGACGCCGGTCGCGGGTCTCTACAACGCCTCCTCCGCCACCCACGGCGGCGGAGGCGTCTGCGGGATCCCGGGCCTCCAGGCCGCCCGCGCCGCGCTGCACGACACCCGCGAGCGCCGTTGGGCCCGACGAGCGCCCGACACACGCCGGTGAGCGATTCCGGCGCCGCCGTACGACCCCGGCTGCGGCGGATGCTCGACGCCCGGTCGGTGGCGGTGGTCGGCGCGAGCGAGCGACCCGACTCGCTCGGCTGGCGGATGGCCACCGAGGTGCTGCGCAGCCCTGGGCTCACCGAGGTGCACCTGGTGAACCCCACGCGGTCGACCGTCCTCGACCAGCCGTGCGTGCCGTCCCTGGCAGACGTCCCGGAGCCGGTCGACCTGGTGCTGCTCGGCGTCCCCGACACCGCACTCGTCGAGCAGGTGCGGCTCGCCTCGAGCCGGGGGGACGGCGGCGCCGTGGTGTTCGGGTCGGCGCACGGCCTCGACCGCGCCCTGGCGGACGCGGCAGACGGGCTCGAGATCGTGGGCAGCGGCTGCATGGGGTTCGTCAACGTGCCCGCCGGCGTGCGGGCGATCGGGTACCTGGAGCGTTCGCCGCTCCCCGCCGGCCCGATCGCGCTGGTCACCCACAGCGGGTCGGTCTTCTCCACGCTGCTGAGGACGCATCGCGCCCTCGGGTTCACCACGGTCGTGTCCTCGGGCCGCGAGCTGGTGACCACGACCGCCGACTACCTCGCCCACGCCCTCAGCACACCGGGAACCGGCGTGATCGGCCTGGTCCTCGAGACCGTGCGCGACCTGGACGCGTTCACTGCCGGCTTGGCCGAGGCGGCGGCCCGGGACATCCCGGTGGTGGCGCTCACCGTGGGGTCGTCGTCCCTCGGTGGCACCCTGGTCGACGCTCACTCCGGCGCGCTCGCGGGCTCCGACGGCGGCTGGCGGGCGCTGTTCTCGGCGTACGGCGTCCGCCGCGTCTCCGACCTCGCCGAGCTGGCCGACACCCTCGAGCTCTTCGCCATCGGCCGGCGGCCGGTCGAGCACCCGGTCGGGGATCGCCACCGTGCACGACTCCGGCGCCGAGCGGGTCCTGGTCGCCGACGTCGCCGAGCGGGTGGGCGTGCCGTTCGCCCCGCTGGCGCCCGCCACCACGACCCGGCTGGCCGCTGCCCTCGACCCGGGCCTCACCCCCGCCAACCCGCTGGACGTGTGGGGCGGCGGGCGCGACACCGAGGACCTCTTCACCGAGTGCCTGTCCGCGCTGGCCGACGATCCCGAGGTCGACGTCGTGGCGCTCGCCGTCGACCTGGTCCCCGAGTACGACGGCGACGTGGCGTTCCCGAACACCATGACGCGGCTGCTCGAGCTGACCCCCAAACCGGTCGTGGTGCTGGCCAACCTGTCCGCCGCGGTGGACCAGGCAGCCGCGGGTCGGCTCCGGACCCTCGGCATCCCCGTGCTCGAGGGCACCGGTCCGGGCTGGTGGCGTTGCGCCACCTCCGGGCACCCTCCGCTCCCCCGCGCTGGCACCCCCCGGTCGATCCGACGCGCCGGGAGCGCTGGACGGCCCGCCTCGGCGCGGACCGTGCGTGCCCCGGGCTGGCAGAGGCGCTGCTCGCCGACTACGGCGTCCCGGTCGCACCCTCACGGTGGGTCTCGAGCCGGGAGGATGCCGTCACCGCGGCCGCCGAGCTCGGCGGAGCGGTGGCCCTGAAGACGGCGTCCGGGGTGGCCCACAAGATCGACGTGGACGGCGTCCGGCTCGGCCTCGTCGGGCCGGCCGCCGTCGGGGCGGCGTACGACGACGTGGCCGATCGCCTGGGACCGCACGTGCAGGTGCAGCAGCAGGTCGAGCCGGGCGTGGAGGTCTCGGTCGGCATCGTGCGCGACCCGCTGTTCGGGTGGCTCGTGGTGCTCGGAGCCGGCGGCACCCTGGTCGAGCTGCTCGACGAGAGCGCCGTGGGGCTGGCACCGGTGGACCCGTCGACGGCCGCCGCGCTCCTGGCCGACACCCGCGCCGCCACCCTGCTGACCGGGTGGCGCGGCCGGCCGGCCGTCGAGCAGACCGTCGGCCATGCGGCAGCCGCCGCGATCTCGGCACTCTCGGTCGTCGCGCACGAGCTGGGGGACCTGCTCGAGGTGCTCGAGGTCAACCCGTTGATCATCACGCCCGGTGGCGTCGTCGGCGTCGACGCGCTGCTGCGCTGACTGCGCTCAGGGTGTCGGCGCCTCGGTGAGCTCCGGGAACGGGAGCGCGATCGGGTCCGCCGCCAAGCGGCTGCGACCCTGGTCGTCGAAGCGGTCCAGGCCGAGGTCGGCGACGTCGACCACGTCGGTCCGCCCCAGGGTGAGGAGGTCGGCTGCGGCACGCGCGACACCGGGACCCCACATCATCCCGTGCCCGCCGGCGGCCGCCACGACGGTGCCCTCGACCACGCCGGTCGCGGTGAGCAACGGCCCCAGGATCGGCAGGTGATCGGGCGTGAAGTCGATGGTGGCCGCCCACGTCTTGCGCAGTCCGACCTCGGCGGTCGCCGGCAGCAGCATCTCCATCCGGGCCGCCATGAGGCGATGGTGGTCCCAGTCGAACGCGACCGCCTCGCCGGGCAGCTCGTCGGGGTTGCTCATCCCCCACAGCACGCCGCCCTCGCAGGGCCGCCAGTAGATCCCGGACGCCACGTCGAACAGCATCGGCAGCCGCTCCGGCGGCGAAGTCGGGGTGCGGCCCGGTCACCACGACCTGGTGCCGCGCCCCGCCGGCCGGGATCCGGGCGCCGGCCGCCCGCCCCACCGCGGCGAGGACGGGACCACCGGTCAGCACCACTCGGTCGGTCTCGATCACCCCGGCGCTGGTCTCGACGCCGGTCACCGTGTCCCCTTCCCGACGGAGCCCGGTGAAGGCCACCCGCTCGCAGATCCGGACGCCGGCGGTGACCAGGGCCGCCGTGTAGGCGAGCACGTTGCGGGGCGGGTCGAGGTAGCCGTCCTCGGCGGCGTAGGACCCGCCCAGGGTCTGGCCGGGACGCATCGACGGGTTCATCCGGTCGAGCTCGTCGGGGTCGACCCACCGCACGTCGAGCCCGAGCCGGCGCTGCATCGCGATCCGGGCGTGCGCCTGGTCGACCTCGGCAGGGGTGAAGCACGGCATGAAGTAGCCCTGCTCGACGAACCCGGAGTCCAGGCCCAGCTCGTCGCGCTGGCGACGGTAGAAGTCCCGGCTGAACAGGCCGAGCCGGACCGCGCACTCGGTGCCACCCTGGGCGCGCACCATGCCGGCGGCCCGGGAGCTCGCACCCTGACCGAGGGTCTCGGCCTCGACCACCACCACCTCGGCCAGGCCCGCGCGGCGCAGGAACCACGCCGTCCAGGCACCGATGGTGCCGCCGCCCACGACCACCGCGTCGGCGGCACGAGGCACGCTGGTCATGGACCCGAGCGTGGCATAGACTGAACGGTCAGTCAACGAGTCGGATGCCGTGAGGGGACACCGGATGTACGGACTCACCAGCGCCGACCTCGAGCTGCAGGCCCGGGCCCGGCAGCTCACCGACAGCCTGATCCCCCACGAGGCGTACGCCGAGGCCCATGGCGGCGAGCTGCCCGACGGTCTGGAGTCGGAGCTCAGCGCCAAGGCCCGTGAGCTGGGCCTCACGGCGACCAACATGCCGGAGTCCGTCGGCGGTCGCGGCTGCACCCTGCTGCAGGTCGTGCTGGTCCAGGAGCAGGGCGGCCGGGTCACCAACGCGCTCGGGTGGCTGCTGACGACACCTCCTGCGTGGTGGAGTGCGATCGCCGACGCCCACCAGCGCGAGACATGGCTGCTGCCGACCGTGAGCGGCGACCGCGAGGAGTGCTACGCGATCACCGAGGAGCACGCCGGGTCGGACCTGGCCGACCTCCGGGCGACGGCCGTCCGTGACGGTGACGACTACGTCCTGAACGGCGTGAAGTGGCACGTGACGTCGTACAACGTCGCCGACTACGTGCTCTTCCAGGCGGTCCTGGCCGGCGGGGAGCACGCCGGCGAGCAGGCGATGTTCGTGGTCGACAAGGGCACGCCCGGGATGAGCGTGGTCCGGACGCCGGACTACACCCACACCATCGCCCACCACCACCCCATCGTGGCCTTCGAGGACGTCCGGATTCCGGCGACGCAGCTGGTCGGGTCCGAGGCGGACGGCATGTCCTACGCCTACGAGTGGTTCCGGTTCGAGCGGCTGATGGTGGCCGCCCGGTGCCTCGGTGCCGCGGAGCGGCTGATCGACGAGATGAGCGCGTTCGCAGCCCAGCGCACGGTCGGCGGCGAGCGGCTCGCGGACAAGCAGCTGGTGCAGGCCATGCTCGCGGACAGCCTGACCGAGCTGTTCGCTGCCCGCTCCCTCGTCTACGAGGTGGCGCGTGGGCTCGACGCGGGCGCGGACCTCAAGGTCGCCCATGCGCAGTGCTCGATGGCCAAGCTGTTCAGCAGCGAGATGGCCGGCCGCGTGGCGGACCGCGCGGTGCAGGTCTTCGGGGGGCGGGGCTACATGCGGGAGAACGTCGCCGAACGGTTCTTCCGCGAGCTGCGCGTCGAGCGGATCTGGGAGGGCGCCAGCGAGGTGCAGCGCGTGATCATCGCCGACCAGCTCGGCAAGCGGGGCCGGGCCCGGCTCGTCTGACCCGGGCTACTCCTCCAGGGCTCGCAGCCCTCCCCTGTGCCTGCCGCTCATGCAGGACCCGGCAACGGATCTGCATGGCTTCAGGTGCCGCGGAAGCCACTGAGCAGGAGCCAGAACACCAGCACACCGACGAACGCCGCGAGCAGTCCCCAACCCGCGCCGGTCAGAGCGCGTCGGGCTGCGGAGGCGCCGCCCCGCGCAAGTGCAGGGAGAGCGACGGTGACGCCGACGCCGATCGCCGCCATGACCAGCAGCTGGGCCGGGAGGATCCAGTTCTCGGTACCCCGGTCGTCCAAGACGAGTGCGGCCAAGGGCAGGCTCAGCATGCCGGCGACCAGCAGCGCCAGCGCGCCGACCACGCGCTGCAAGGTAGGACTCATGTCGCAGAACCTAGTGGCCCACCCGCGGCGCGTGGTGGCTCACGGCGGACCTTCCAACAAGCTGCGCTGGGACGTGGCGGCTACTCCTCAAGGGCTCGCAGCTCACGGCCTTGTGCCTGGCGCATCAGCGACACCTGGGCGGACTGCTCTGTGACGTCGGCGTCCTGGCGGCTGGTGAGCTGGTGCGGATCGGTGGCGAGGTCGTAGAGCTCCCACTCGCCGCGACCGTAGTGCTCGATGTAGGCCGCGGGTCCTTCCCGGAGCATCGCCCACTCCAGATGGGTGTTCTCGACGAGCAACCGGCGACGCCAGGACGACCAGTCGCCGGTGCGGAGGGGTTGCAGCATCGAGCGGCCGGAGAGCTCGCGTCCGGCGTCGGGATCGAGGCCGGCGATGTCCAGCGTCGTGGGCATCAGGTCGACCTGCGACACGAAGGCGTCGCGAGCGCTCCGCGCGACGCCCGGCCCGCGCACGACGTACGGGATGCCGGCCGACTCCTCGTAGGGCTGCTGCTTGCCGACGAGCCGGTGCTCGCCGAGCAGGAAGCCGTTGTCGGAGACGAAGAAGATCCAGGTCCGGTCGAGCTGGCCGGTCCGCGACAGGACGTCGAGCAGCAGGCCCACCTGGTCGTCGAGGTCCTGCAGCTCCTCCAGCTTGCCTTCGAACGCGGCACGCATCGACGCACGCTCAACCGGGGGCAGGTTGCGCAGCCAGGTGGGCTTGTCGGACATGTCGGCCTCGTTGAAGGCGGGCGGATCCCACTCGACGTCGTCGAAGTCGTGCTGGTGCTCGGCGCTCGGGGTGTACGGGGAGTGCGGCGTCGACGGCGCCCAGACGGCGAACCATGGCCCGGTCTCACGGTGCCGGTGCCGCTCCACGAACCGCCGCAGCCGGTCGGCGGCGAAGTCGTCGGCGGCCTTCTTCGTGTCGAGGTCACGAAGGTCGCCATCGACATTCAGCTTCCCCTGGTCGCCGAACGTGGCAACCCACCTGAGCCAGCCCGGAGCGACGTAGTCGGGGTCTGTGGCCATGCCGTTCATGTACTTGCCGAAGTAGCCCGTGTCGTAGCCGGCGCCGCGGATCCGCGTCGCGACGGTGTCCTGGTCGTGCCCCTGGGCGACGAAGGGCTGGTGCGCGGCGTTGTCGTGACAGCCATGGTCGTGCGGGTAACGGCTGGTGAGCATCGACGCGCGAGCCGGGCCACACCACGGCATCGCGGCGTAGCCGCGACGAAAGCGCACTCCCTTCTCGACGAGACGCTGCCACGTCTTGTCCATGGTGGGCAGTGTCGAGCGCATCTGATCGTCGGTGATGATCCAGAGCACGTTGTCGGCCATGCGCCCCGACCCTACGCAGGACCTGACGGCCAGCGAAGTGGCCGGCGTGCGCGTCTCCTAGAGTGCGAGGGGTGACCACCTCACTCGCCCCTGCCTGGTCGGGACTGGTCGACGACGCGGCGATCTTCCCGCCCGGTGACGCCCCCCTGCCCGAGGCCGTCACCGCCCACGTCGCGCGCCGCGACGAGTGGTACGCCGACCTCGTGGGCAGCTTCGTGGTCACCGACGTCCGGATCCCCGAGATCGACCCGCCGCTCGGGCTGGCGATCGTGGTCACCGGTGGCGCGGGGGCGATCGAGGGGGCGCTGCGGCTGGCGGAGAAGGGCGGCCACCAGGTCGCCGGCGTCGAGATCGCGCTGCGAGACCTCGACGACCTCGCCGGCAACGCGAGGCGCGTGACGGCGGCGGCGGACGCGGTCGGGCTGGACCCCGAGCGCGTCCACGTCGAGCTGCCCCCGGTCGGCGACTCCGGCGCCTGGCTGCGGGCCGCCGACGAGGTGGCCGCGGCTGGGATGAGGCTGAAGTTCCGCACCGGCGGGCTCGAGGACCACCTGTTCCCGACCCCGCACGCACTGGCCGGCTGGATCGACGCGGCGCTCGACCGCGAGATGCCGTTCAAGTGCACGGCCGGTCTCCACAACGCGGTGCGCCATGACGCCGACGACGGCTTCACCCACCACGGCTTCCTCAACGTCCTGCTCGCCACCCTCCGCGCCTTCGACGGCGCGGACGGCGACGAGGTCGCCACGCTGCTGGACGAGCGTGACGGCGACACCCTCACGGCCGCGGCGGCAGACGAGGACCTGACCAGGGCCCGCCGCTGGTTCACCTCGTTCGGATCCTGCTCCGTCCAGGAGCCGCTCGACGACCTGACCGCACTCGGACTGCAGGAGAAGCCATGACCACGACCTGGGTCGAGGGAGCCGCCGGCTCGCTCTTCGACGTCGACAACCTCCCGTACGGCGTGTTCTCACGCGGCGGCGAGGAGCCGCGGGTGGGCGTCCGGATCGGCGACCTCGTGCTCGACGTCGCGCCGGTCGCGGCCGCCGAGATGCTCGACGTGCACCACGTCTTCCAGGAGCGCTCGCTCAACCTGCTGATGGCCGAGGGCCGCCGGGTGCGCGCGTCGCTGCGGACCTGGCTGACCGGACTGCTCTCGGACGAGACCGAGCGTGACCTGGTCGAGCCCCACCTCGTGCCGGTGGCCGAGGTCGACCTGCACCTGCCGGTCGAGGTCGCCGACTACGTGGACTTCTACGCCTCCCTCGAGCACGCGACCAACGTCGGCAAGATGTTCCGACCCGACGCCGAGGCCCTGCTCCCCAACTGGCGCCACCTGCCGGTCGGTTACCACGGCCGCGCCGGCACCGTCGTGCCCAGCGGTACCCCGATCGTCCGGCCGCAGGGCCAGCGGAAGGCGCCCGACGACGACTCACCGACGTTCGGGCCTTCGGTGCGGCTGGACATCGAGGCCGAGCTGGGCTTCGTCGTCGGCACCGGGACCGCGCTGGGAGAGCCGGTGCCCACCGACCGGTTCGCCGACCACGTCTTCGGCGTCGTCGGCCTCAACGACTGGAGCGCCCGCGACATCCAGGCGTGGGAGTACGTGCCGCTGGGGCCGTTCCTCGGCAAGTCGTTCGCGACCTCGATCTCCCACTGGGTGACACCGGTCGAGGCGCTCGACGCGGCGTGGTGCGACCTGCCGGGCCAGGACCCGGAGCCGCTGCCCTACCTCTCGCCCGGCCAGACGCGCGGGCTCGACATCGCGATCGAGGTCGAGATCAACGGCGAGGTGCTCAGCCGGCCGCCGTACCGCTCGATGTACTGGTCGCCGGCGCAGATGCTGGCGCACATGACCGTCAACGGGGCCTCGCTCCGCACCGGCGACCTGTTCGCCTCCGGCACCGTCTCCGGCCCCGAGCGCGACCAGCGCGGCTCGTTGCTCGAGCTGAGCTGGGGTGGGAAGGAGCCGCTGGCCGACGGCCGGACGTTCCTCGAGGACGGCGACACGGTGACGCTTCGCTACTCGGCGCCCGGCACCGGAGGCGGCCGGATCGGGCTCGGCGAGGTGACCGGGACGGTCCGCCCCGCCGAGACCGGACGGGCGTGAGTCAGCCGGACAGGTCCGACGAGTCACCGGTGATGATCACGTAGAACCGCTTGCGGTTGCCGTCCGTGGTGAAGCTGCCGTCGCTCAGCCGCGGGCTGACCACGAAGTGGTCGGTGTTGCCGGTGCCCGGAGGAGCGCAGGCGGTGCCCGCCAGGCCGCAGATGCTGGTCGTGATCTCGCCGGAGAACTCCGCGTTGGCGTCGCCGCCCGGCGCGCGGCCGTTGGTGTTCGCGTTGCCGTCCTGATCGACGGTGTTCTGGAGCGCGATGGTCGTCACGATGCCGTTGTCGGTGAGCTCCTCGCCGGCGTCGATGTAGACGTTGCCGTTGGCCCGCAGCGCGTTGCTCGGGTCTCCCTCGGGCGCCGTGTTCGCGAGCGTCGGGTACGCCGCGGTGACGCTGAAGCCGCCCGACTGCGCCTCGATCTGCCCGGCAGCGTTGATGAGGACCCAGCGGCCGCCGGCCGGGCCCTGGGGGCCGACCGGTCCCGGAGGACCGACCGGGCCCTGCTGACCGGTCGGGTCGAAACGGAGGTCCTTCTTCCTGAGCGTGTCGTCGCGGACGTCCACGCTGCGGACCGAGTCGTCCTTGATGTCGGCCGACCCGATCATCCCGGCTGCGTACGACGTCCCTCCCAGCGCGACGATCAGGGCCATGACCGACACGGTCAGGGCGGGGCTGGGCAGGCGTGTGCGCAACTTCATGGTGGATCCTCCACGGTGGGTGCGACCGCGGGCCGGCCGCGTTGTCGTGGCGTTCGTCACCCTCGGCGGCCCGGATTGGTCTGTTGCTCCGGACCCGGACCTCTACGCTCCCGTCATGGGTCTTCTCACTCCCCTCGCGGTGCGCATCGGCGGCATCCCATGGCTCCCGCGGTTCCTGCCGCAGATCGTCACCGTCGACGAGCTCCTCCAGAAGGTCACCCGCGGGCGCGTCAGCCTTCTCGACCTGGCCGGGCTGCCCAACGTCGTGCTCACGGTGCCGGGCCGCAAGAGCGGGATCCCGCGCAGCACGCCGCTCCTGTGCACGCCGTACGAAGGCGACTGGTTCATCGCCGGCTCCTACTTCGGCGGGCCGAAGATGCCGCTGTGGGTCCACAACCTGCGTGCAGCGGGCGGCGCTGTCATCACGTGGCGTCGCGAGCAGGTGCCGGTCTCGGCGCGGGAGCTCGACGGCGAGGAGCGGGCCGCGGCGTGGGAGGCGATGCTGCGCGGCTGGCCCAACTACGCGAAGTACGAGGAGCGCACCGACCGGGTGATCCCGGTGTTCCGGCTCACGCGGAGCTAGGGGGTGTGTCCCAGTCCGGCGCTGTCGCGAGGGTTTTCCCGAGCGAGAGCGCAACAAGAGGGACGCAGGCGAAATGCCGAGTGATCAGACGGGATACGTCACCGGGCGAGCCATGTGCGACCGGGCGACTTGCTGGAGTATCAGGTGGAGATCGTCTACATAGAACTAGTTCCACGACCTAGTTGCGACGCAGGATGACGAGCTGGCGGTAACCGCGGTGCTGCTGCGGCTCGGGCCGGTAGGTGGGCCTGCCGTTGTTGATCGTCCAAGCTGCCCGGTTTCCGTCGTAGCCGGGGATGGCGGTGCACGTGTCACCGTTGCCGTTGCGGCGATTCTTCACTGACGGCTGAGGTACGGGCAGCGCCCTGAAGCGCTTGCCCGACCCGTCGTTGATGAGCATCCAGTCCTGCCGCTGAAGCGTGTCGGTGTCGGACTTCAGCCCTTGGACAACCAGCAGGTCCGCTGCGGTGTCACCATTGGCGCGACCACTACAGAAGCTGACGCCGACGCTCAACGGAAAGCTGAAATCGATGTGCGAAAAGTGCGGCGAGCTCCTCCTGTTGAGGCGAACAACGAGCGCATCGTTAGAAACGATCACCAGGTCCCGCCACCCGTCGTTGTTGAGGTCGACCAGCCCGGCGTCCTGTCGCCGCCCGGCCGGAAGTCCCTGGCCCGCCGCCACGTCGCGGTAGGACACGGGTTCGCCCTCCGCCGTGAGGTTCTGGTACAGGCGCAAGGAGAAGGAGCATGACAGAAAGTCTTGGCGGCCATCGTGGTCGAAGTCGCCGGTAGCGGAACAGGCGGTGTTCTGCTCCGAGGGCAAACGGTCCGTGTGACGTTCCACGAACTGACCCCCCTCGTTCTCGAACACACGGTCCTCGCTGGGATGAACGATTGCCTTCGCATTGCCCACGAACAGACTGGGTCGCGCATCGCCGCGGATGTCCAAGATGGACACCGTTCGGCCTCGTCCCGAGGGGTCGGCGGCACCCCATGAATCCACGGCGTTCACGAAGCCACCGTCGGCTTGCTGTATGAGCAGCGCGTTCTTCTTGTCGTTGGCGGTGCCCCGGTTGGCGCCGCGGACGCAATACAGGTCTTCCCGCCCATCTGGGGGCGTGCCGTCCGGTCCGCCAAAGTCGGCTGCCGCGCAGTTGTGGCGATCGGTCTTGGTCAGAGCCTGATCGAACGTGAACCCCCCACGTTCTCGCCCCAGCCATATCTCCCACTTCTGAAGGTGGAACGAGAGTAGGACGTCCGGGTTTCCGTCATCGTTCTTGTCGAAGACGAGATTGTCACCCCACGTCTCGGAGAAGGCTCCAAAGTTCTGTCGTGTCGGATCCACACGGAGGGTGATGTCGCGCATCCGTGCTCCGGCGACGTGTCGGGCTGCACCCGGTCGGAGATCGCGGCCAGGCACGCTGTTGGCGCGGAGGGCCACGTTCTGGTCGTACATGTCGGGTGAGGCCATCGCTGTGTCGCCGGGCGGAGCGGCGAGCACTGAAAGCCACCGCCGACCAGCGCAACAGCCAGGATGGATGCGAGCGCGGTGCGATTCAATATTCCTCCTCAGAGCCTGTCCCGAGAGCTCAGTGTCGCGCGCCACCGGCCATTTGGCCGCGATTCGAAGGACTTGCCGCCTTCGCGCGTCGGTCCGACGCGAACACACCCGGTTAGACCCCCTCGCGGTCACTGAAGCCGGGGTGGACGAACGGTTCGCCGCGCTTCATCGACTCGATCGCGCCGGGATGGACGCGCCGCAGGTGGGCGAGGCCGCGGGCTCGGTAGCGCAGGATCTGCACGATGCCGAGGCCCCAGAACACGTACTGCACCGAGAGCGCGACCCGGAAGTCGTCGAGACCGTAGGCCTCCATGCCGCCGGGTTGCTGCCGGTCGAGGAGGATGCCCACGAGTGCCATCGTCGCCAGGGACGCGGAGAAGCCGCCGACGTTGACCAACCCGTTGGCGCGGCCCAGCGACTCCGACGGGCTGAAGGATCGGGCCAGGTCGAAGCCGACCATGGACGCGGGGCCGCCGGTCGCCGTGGCGCAGACCAGGACGACCAGCAGCCACATCGGCGACGGGGTGTCACGCAGGAGCACGGCCGTCCACGGCACCACCATCGTCAGCACGACGCCGATCACGATCCACGATCGGTAGAGCGGGTAGTGGCCGGTCAGCCAGCCGAGCGCCAGGCCACTGACGATCACCCAGGCGGTCATGACCATCAGCAGCGTGCTGGCCGTCTGCTCGGAGAGTCCCTGCCCCCGCACGAGGAACGGGAAGCCCCACAGCATCACGAACACGGTGGTCGAGAACTGCGGCGTGAAGTGGGACCACATCCCGAGCCGGGTGCCCGGGTTTCCCCACACGGTCTGCACGGATCGGGCCAGGGCTTGCAGCTTCACCCGAGTCGGGCCACTGCTGGCGTACGGCGAGTCCTTGACCAGCACGAGCACCGCGACCATCAGCACCACGCCGATCGACGACGCCAGCGCGAACGCCTTCGTCCACCCGAGCTGATGCAGTGCGAACGACAACGGCGCGGCCGCGACGATGGCGCCCAGCTGGCCGACCTGCCCGGTCATCTGGGTCACCAGCGGCACCTGCCGGACCAGGAACCACGCCGACACCAGCCGGATCACGCTGATGAACACCATCGCGTCGCCGGCCCCCAGCACGCCGCGCGCCAGGACCGCCGCCGGGAACGACTCCACGAACGCGAAGATCAGCTGGCCGGACGTCATCAGGGCGAGGCCGGACAGCAGCATCGCCCGCGAGCCGAACCGGTCGAGCAGCACCCCGACGGGGATCTGCATCGCGGCGTACACGACGAGCTGGAAGACGGTGAAGAACGCGAGCTGGGTCGCGTCGATGTCGAACCGCTCGGAGGCGAGCAGCCCGGCGACACCGAGTGAGCTGCGGTGGAAGACGGCCAACAGATAGACGGAGAGGCCGACCAGCCAGATCACCCACGCCCGGCGCTTGCCGATGTCGTGGATCTGCCGCGTCACCGGCGGATCATCTCAGTCAGGGTTTCGAGATCCGTCATCGCGGGAAGATCACGGGCATGGGACGACGGGGGACGAACGCGCGCTGGGCTGCCCTGGTGCTGGCGACGGCGCTGACCGTGTCGGGTTGTTCGGGTGAGGGTGAGCCGGAGGCGAGGCCCACCGGACAGGCTTCCGAGGAACCGTCGGCGGAAACGTCGCCGACGCCGCCGCCCCCGGAGCCGATCGACCCGTGCACCCTCCTCGTGGCCGAGGACCTCGAGGCGGCCGGCGTGCCGGGCGAGCTCGACGAAGCCGTGCGGAGCCTGGTCCCCGACCCGCACACGACCTCGTGCCTGGTGCCGCACCCGAAGGACGGCTGGGGCATCTACTACGGGTTCAGCACCAAGCCGGGGGTGAAGGTGAAGGACGCGATCGAGCAGGTCGGCACCGAGAAGCCGGTTCGGCTCTCGGTCGGCGACGACGCGCAGCTGGTCCTCTACGACGCCTATGACGACAAGACGTGGCACGCCTGGGCCAGCCAGGGCAAGTACGCCGTGATGCTCGAGCTGTTCGAGAAGCCCAAGCCCGCGGATGTCGAGGTCCTGCTCGCACGGCTCCTCGAGCAGGTCGACGAGGACATGTTCGGCTTCCCGATCGACCTCCCCGATCGCTGCCCGTCGCCTCGGCAGCGAGCCATCACCGAGCTGCTCGGCGGCAAGGTCGTGACCGCCACCGGGTCAGACCGCCCCGACGACCTGCGGTGCGACTACGCCAACGCCCGCGGACTCACCGTCAACCTCAACGGCAGCCCGATGAGCAGCCCCGACAAGGTGCGCAAGTCCGTCGGCAACCTCGCGAAGTACTACGACGAACGGGTCGATGTCGCGCGCGGCGTCACGCTGCTCCTGTCACCGGGTGAGGGGTACGCCTTCTCGCGCGCCTACGTGGAGCGACCGCCGTCCTCCCTCGGCACCAGCCTGCAGTCCATGACGCCCATCGGCGAGTTCTACCGACCCCTGAAGTACGACGTGCAGAAGTACCGCGCGCTCGCGACGTGGTGGAGCAAGCAGCGACCCTGAGCCACCGCCCTAGAGTGCAGTCGTGGTCCAGTTCGGTCAGTACCCACCACCCCGTCACGTCGTCGCCCACCTGAGCGACCCTCATCTGCTCGCGGACGGCGCCAAGCAGTACGGCGTCATCGATCCCGAGGCCGGACTGCGGCTCGCCCTCGAGCGACTCGGGCGACTCACGCCGAGGCCCGACGTGCTCGTGTTCACCGGCGACCTGGCCGACAAGGCCGAGCCAGCTGCGTATGCCCGGCTGCGCGAGCTGGTCGAGCCGGTGGCCGCCGACCTGGGCGCGCAGGTCGTCTGGGTCATGGGCAACCACGACGAGCGCGCGCCGTACGCGCAGGGCATGTTCGACAGCGACGACGACGGCTGCCAGGACCGCGCCTACGACGTGGCCGGGCTGCGGGTTCTCGCGCTCGACACCAGCGTCCCCGACTACCACCACGGCGAGCTCACGGACGACCAGCTCGACTGGCTCGCCAAGCAGCTCGCCACGCCGGCCGAGCACGGGACGCTGCTGGCGATGCACCACCCGCCGATCCCGGTGCCGATGCTGCGGGCGGCCGAGATCATCGAGCTGCTCGACCAGCAACGGCTCGCCGACGTCATCGACGGCACCGACGTCCGGGGCATCGTCGGCGGCCACTTCCACTACACGTCGTGGTCCAGCTTCGCCGGCGTCCCGGTCTCGGTCGCGTCGGCCAGCTGCTACACCACCGACCCGGCTCCGCTCGACCGGCTGATCTCCGGCGTCGACGGCAACCAGGCGATGACCATGCTCCACCTCTACGACGACCGCGTCGTACACACCGTCGTACCTCTCCCGGAGGCGCCCGAGGCCAGCGGCTTCCCCAGCGACGTCGTCGCCCAGCTCGAGGCGCTCAGCTTCGAGGAGCGGCGGGAGATCATCTCTCGCAAGGACTCGGAGTTCAACCAGGGATGAGCGACTTCACGACCCGTCCCGAGCTCGTCGGACACCACGGCATGGTGGCCTCAACGCATTGGCTCGCGTCCCAGAGCGGGATGGCGGTGCTCGAGGCCGGAGGCAACGCGTTCGACGCGGCGGTCGCGGCCGGGTTCGTGCTCCACGTCGTGGAGCCGCACCTGAACGGGCCGGGCGGCGACCTGCCGGTCATTGCCTGGAGCGCGGCCGCCGGCCGGCCGCTGGTCTTCTGCGGCCAGGGCCCAGCGCCGGCCGCGGCCTCCCTCGACGCGTTCGCCGACCTCGGGCTCGACCTGGTGCCCGGCACCGGCCTGCTCCCCGCGTGCGTGCCCGGCTCGTTCGGCGCGTGGCTGCTGATGCTGCGCGACCACGGCACGATGCGGCTGCGCGAGGTCCTCCACTACGCCATCGGCTACGCCCGCCACGGCTTCCCGGTCGTGCCCGGCATCGCCCAGACGATCGAGACCGTCACCGACCTGTTCACCGACCACTGGCACACCAGCCGGGACGTGTGGCTCGCCGGCGGGCGCGCGCCCGCGGTCGGGTCACGCATGACCAACCCGGACCTCGCCGCGACCTTCGAGCGGATCCTGGGCGAGGCAGAGGCGGCGTCCACCGACCGTGACGAGCAGATCGAGGCTGCCCGCGGCTGCTTCTACGAGGGCTTCGTCGCCGAGGCCGTCGCCGACCTCTACGACGGCGAGGCGATGGACGTCAGCGGGCGACCCCATCGCGGCCTGCTCCGCTACGAGGACCTGGCGGGATGGCGCGCCAGCGTCGAGGAGCCGGTGTCGTTCGAGCACGCCGCCACGACCGTCCTCAAGGTCGGTCCGTGGAGCCAGGGCCCCGCGTTCCTGCAGCAGCTTGCGCTGCTCGAGGGCACTGACCTCGCCGCCCTCGACACCACCTCACCCGACTTCGTCCACCTGCTGACCGAGGCCGCCAAGCTCGCCTTCGCCGACCGTGAGGCCTGGTACGGCGATCCGGCGCATGTCGACGTCCCGCTCGATGCGCTGCTGTCCTCGTCGTACGCCGAGGGACGGCGTTCGCTCCTCAGCGACCGGGCGGTGACCGAGGGTCTCCACCCCGGCTCGCCCGACGGCCGGGAGCCGCGGCTGCCCAGCCCTCGGGAGCCGGAGCAACGCGGCGCCGGGAGCGGGCGCCGGCGAACCCACCGTGTCGACGTCCGGGGAGACCCGCGGCGACACCTGCCACCTCGACGTCGCCGACCGCTGGGGCAACCTGGTCTCGGCCACGCCCAGCGGCGGGTGGCTGCAGAGCTCGCCAGTGGTGCCGGGGCTCGGCTTCTCCCTGTCCACGCGGGCGCAGATGTTCTGGCTGGAGCCCGGCCTGCCCAACTCGCTCGCCCCCGGCAAGCGCCCGCGCACCACCCTCTCCCCGTCGCTGGCACTGCGCGACGGTGAGCCGTGGCTGGCGTTCGGCACCCCGGGCGGGGACATGCAGGACCAGTGGTCGCTGCTGTTCTTCCTGCGCCACCTCCACCACGGCCTCGACCTCCAGGCCGCCATCGACGCCCCCACCTGGCACACGACCCACTTCCCGTCGTCCTTCTGGCCGCGCGAGTCCGAGCCCGGCCGGCTCTATGTCGAGTCGCGCCTCGGTGAGCGCGCCGTTGCGGAGCTGCGGCGGCGCGGGCACGACGTGAGCGTGCAGCCGCCGTGGAGCCTGGGCCGGGTCAGCGCGGTCAGCCGCGACCCCGACGGCACGCTGCGCGCCGGGGCCAACGCCCGCGGGATGCAGGGCTACGCCGTCGGCCGCTGATCGGCGAGCGTCAGGGGGTGACGACCTCGGCCACCCCGGCATAGGTTGGCCGTGACCCACGACGCCTCTCGGAGGATCACATGGCCATCGACCGCCGCACCCTGCTCAAGTCCACCGCCGCCACCACCGCCGTCGGCGGGCCCTTCGCCGGCCTCGCCGCCATGCCCGCCCAGGCCCACCAGGCGCCTCGCGCCCAGGACCTGGTCCCGGTCAAGGACCGTCGCGACGGCGTGGTCCGGCTGCACCTGCCGCGGGGGTTCCGCTACCGCTCCTTCCACGACACCGAGTCGCCGGTCAGGCTGACCGACGGCACGGCCCTGCCCGGCCGGCACGACGGCATGGGCGCCTTCCGTGGCCCGAACGACACCGTGCTGCTGGTCCGCAACCACGAGGTCAACAACCCTCAGCCCTTCTTCGGGCCCGGTGACCCCTACGACGAGATGGGCGGCGGCGGCACCACGACCATCCAGATCACCCGCCAGGGCCACGTGATCCGCGCCCACACCAGCCTCAACGGCACGATGATGAACTGCTCGGGCGGCGAGATGCCCTGGGGGTCGTGGATCACGTGCGAGGAAACCGTGAACGGCCCGGACGTCGGACCTGACTTCACCGGCGCCTCCAACGTGCCGCTGCAGAAGCGGCACGGCTACATCTTCGAGGTGCCCGTCAGCGCCCAGCCCGGCAAGGGCCAGTCGAACCGTCGCCCCATCCACAGCGCCGGCCGCTTCGCCCACGAGGCCGTGTCCTTCGACCCGGTCAAGGGCCATCTCTACCTCACCGAGGACAACTTCGGCTTCGCGTCGGGCTTCTACCGCTACAAGCCGCCGGCGCACCCGATGCAGGTGGGTCGGCTCCGCGACGGCGGGAAGCTCCAGATGCTGAAGGTGGTCGGCGTCGACAACGCGCACCTCGAGGGCCACCAGCGCCAGGGCAAGACCTACGACGTCGAGTGGGTGACGATCCCCGACCCCGACGTGGAGTACGACTACACCCCCGGTGTCGAGGCACCCACCACCAACAACACGGCGATCACCCATGT
The DNA here is from genome assembly GCA_963804845.1 of uncultured Actinomycetota bacterium. Taxonomy (GTDB): domain Bacteria; phylum Actinomycetota; class Actinomycetes; order Propionibacteriales; family Nocardioidaceae; genus Nocardioides. Next base: position 203,248 of record CAWDSA010000003.1, read on the forward strand.
CGGCAGGCAGGGCTGGGCCAAGGGCGCGGCGTTCTTCTCGCGGTTGGAGGGGCAGGTTTACCACGACGGTGTCATCTTCTTCACCTCCACCGAGGGCGGCGGCCCTCGAGGAGGCCGGAAACACCAACTCCGCCGGCTACGGCAACGGCTCGGGGCAGGTCTGGGCCTACCACACGAAGAAGAAGAAGCTGCGCTGCGTCTTCCAGTCGACCGACCCGTTGATCCTCGACCTGCCCGACAACGTCACCACCTCCAACAACGGGACCCTGGTGGTCTGCGAGGACAGCTCAGGCGACAACTTCCTGCGCGGCCTGACCCGGCGCGGCGACATCTGGGACATCGCGCTCAACCGACTGGTGGCCTCCGACGGCACCGAGCGGTTCGGCGACGAGTTCGCGGGCTCGACGTTCAGTCCCGACGGCAGGACGCTCTTCGTCAACATCCAGGCGAGCCGGGGCATGACCTTCGCGATCTGGGGTCCCTGGGACGAGATCGGCGTTTGAGTCGACCGGCGTTCCTGAGGTTAGCCTTACCTCATGACGACATGGCACGGTGAGGTTGAGACCAGCGAGTGGCTGACGCCGCTCCTGGTGCGGGTGGTGCTCGGCGGCGACGGGCTGGCCGGGCTCGAGATGCCCGACGCGACCGACTGCTACGTCAACGTCGCGATCGCCCCGGCGGGAGCGCCGTACGACGCCCGCTTCGATCCGGCCACCGTGCGTGCGGACCACGACCGCGCGTGGTGGCCGGCGCGCCGCCGCTACACGGTCCGCGACTGGGACGCGACGACCGGTCGACTCACGATCGACTTCGTCGTCCACGGCGACGAAGGCGTCGCCGGACCATGGGCTGCGGCAGCCGGCCCCGGTGATGTGCTGGTGTTCGAGGGACCGTCCGGCGGCTACCGGCCCGACCCCGACGCCGACTGGCATCTTCTGGTCGGCGACGAGTCGGCGTTGCCCGCCATCGCCGCCTCGCTCGAGGCGATCCCCGACGGCCGTCCCGCGGTGGTCCGGCTGGTCTGCGACGGACCGGAGCACGAGGTCGAGCTGGCTCTGCCCGCCGGCGCCGACCTGGTCTGGCTCCACCGTCGCGGGCGACCCGACGACGTCTCCCTTCTCGCCGACTCCGTGGCCGCACTCCCCTTCCCGGCCGGACGCGCCCACGCCTTCGTGCACGGGGAGGCCGACGAGATCCGCGGCATCCGCCGGCACCTCCTCGCCGACCGCGGGCTCACCCGCGGCGACATGTCCTGCTCGCCGTACTGGCGCCGCACGATGACCGACGAGGCCTGGCGACAGGTCAAGGCCGACTACGTCGCCGCCATGGAGGCCGACGTCGCCTGAGCCCGAAATGACTGACGCCCCGAAGCGATTCGGGGCGTCAGTGGCAGGTGAAGGATTCGAACCTTCGAAGGCATAAGCCGACGGATTTACAGTCCGCTCCCATTGGCCGCTCGGGCAACCTGCCTTCGTCGTCACCCCGGCTGGCACCGGGCTGCGACGGGACGAAAGGATAGCGTCAGATCCACGCAGACCTGAAACCGGAGGGACCATGGCCGACTCCTCGTTCGACATCGTCAGCAAGATCGACCGACAGGAGGTCGACAACGCCCTGGGGCAGACCGCCAGGGAGATCGCAACCCGCTTCGACTTCAAGGGCACCGGCGCCACGATCGAGTGGAAGGGCGAGGAGGCGATCGAGATCTCGGCGTCCGCCGACGACCGCGCGACCGCCGTCCTCGACGTGTTCAAGCAGAAGCTGATCAAGCGCAACCAGAGCCTGAAGATCCTCGACGCCTCCGAGCCGCGCCAGTCCGGCCAGGAATCGAAGATCGGGATCGCCCTCAAGGAGGGCATCACCTCCGAGGACGCCAAGAAGATCGGCAAGCTGATCCGCGACGAGGGGCCCAAGGGCGTCAAGAGCCAGATCCAGGGCGACGAGCTGCGGGTGTCGAGCAAGAAGCGCGACGACCTCCAGGCAGTCATCGCGCTCGTGAAGGCGCAGGACTACGACTTCGCGGTGCAGTTCACCAACTACCGCTGAGCACGCAGGCCACCCGCCTGACGGCTGCCTACGACCCGGGAAGCCGCCATGAACAGAGCGTGCCTGCAGTCTCGCAGGGCGGCGTGGTCGAGTTCAGCGCATACACCGTGCCCGCGGGACCGCTGGCCTGGGTGTGACCGAATCCGTCGGGTCCGAGGTCGAAGTCGCCCACCTCGGCGCAGTCTTCCCCCGGAACGCACCGCCAGAATCGCTCGATGCGACTGGTTCCCTCGTCCGATGTCTCGTCGCCCACCACCCCGACTACCGCGACACCGTTCGACCCGCTGCTCAGGGCCTGGCGCCCGAGGTAGTAGTTGTCGAAGGTCTCGCTGGTCAGCTGTTGCCACCCGTCGACCAGACTTCCCCCCGGACCGATGCGACCCATCGAGACCTCCCGTCCGGTCTCGACGACCACGGTGCGGCCGGCGGCGTCGATGGCGATGCTCGGCGCCCCCCGGGGGAGTCTCAACGGTGCGCTCCAGGCCCCTCCGTAGGGGCGGGTGCGAACGATCGAGTTGAGACGGCTTGGGTTGACTCGATGTGAGTAGGCCATCGTCACGTCACCATCAGTGTTGGCCACGACCGAGACGTAGGTCCCCTCGACCTTGCCGATCTGGTGCGGGGTGGACCACGAGCCGTCCGGACGCAACCGTGACTCGGAGATCGGGTGGCCAGGACCGGACGTCCTGGCTGAGGCGACGAGAACGTGCGGCACGCCCTCCCGATCGAACCATGCGCCGCCCAGCACGGCCCGGCCAAGCGGCAGGCGCTGGGACACTCGCCAGGACCCCGAAGAGCTCCGGATGGCCATACGAGCCGGGCCGGGCACCCCCGACCGTGTGCCTGCCACGAGCCACCGTCCATCGGCTGCGCGGTCGGCGGCCTGCGGGGTGAACGAGTCGAACGGCAGCACCTGCCGGGGACCGGGTGTGCCGGCCTTCGACACGCGCCACATAAACGTGCGCTCGGCGGCAGCAACGGTGGCAAAGACCACCGCCGCGCCCGACGGGAGCGCCATGACCGGGCCGCCCTCGAGGAGCGGGTCGCCCGACCCTGCCAGCGGCTGCGGTTCCGACCATGGAGCCTTGTCCCCCGCTCTACGGTGGGCGACCTCGAACCGGCCCCTGTACAGCACCCCGAACACGCCGGAGGCGTTGGCCACGACCGCCTGCAGCGAACCCGCCACGTCGTCATCCACGGTCTGGGGACCCTGCCACTGACCAGGGTCAGCCGACGCCGAGGCTCCCCAGATCAGGAGTGAGCACGCGGTCAAGGCGATGCCAGCCCTGCGCCAGTTCTTCATCTCGCGACCGTACAGGCACCTGCTGGAACATCCGCACGGTTCAAGCCGATCCGCCTGACGTGGGTTGGGGTCAGCGCCAGGTCGGCGCGACGTCGCGGTAGTAGCCGCGACCGAGCCCGCGGCTGAGCACGAACAGCACCGGGCCCGGGATCATGCCGCGCAGCGCCTTCTGCACCTCGGGGGTCGCGCCGTCCTGCACCCAGGCGAACATCCGGCCGCCGAGGGTGGGTGGGCCCTTCCGCAGCTGCTTCTCGACCGCCTTCCAGCCTGGTGTCTCCATGTGCTCGATGATGACCGGCTGGACGGCCGTCTCCTCGTGCACCAGGTGAGCGTCGGTGACCCGGGCCGCCTCGGCCACCTGATCTGCGCCCGACGCGGCGACGCTCGCCGTCGGGTCCGCCACCAGGGCATCGATGGCGGCCGTCGCGCTACCGATCGCCGCCCCCATGGCACCGTGCTCGGACTCCATGTCATCCAGCAGCTTGGCGTCGAGGACGTCGAGGCCGCGCAGGTAGGGCCAGATGTAGGCGTCCTCGGACTCGTGGTGGTGGTGGAGCTGCTCCCACAGGTTGGCCCACGCCTTCTGAAGCTGGCGTGCTCGCTCGGCGTCGCCGTCGGGGAAGGCACGCAGCGCCGCCTCCATCCGTGCCAGGTCTCGGCGGACCGCCGCGTGGACGATGTCGTTCATGGTCAGCTCAGCCATGGCGGTGAGCGTAGGGCCGACGGGGGCGTTCGGGAAAGGCCTCAGGCCACGCAGAACTCGTTGCCCTCCGGGTCGAGCATCACGACGTGGCCGAACTCGTCGCCGTAGTGGTCGACGCGGACCATCGTCGCGCCGGCCGCCACCAGTTCGGCGACCTTGGCGCGCACCCACTCCTCGCGCGTCGACTCGTCGACGTCGCGCCTGGCGGCGACTCGAAGGTCGATGTGCATCCGGTTCTTCGACGTCTTCGGCTCCGGCACTCGCAGGAACCCGATCGCCTTCGAGTGGTCGTCGGGGTCGACGATCGACGCGCCGTCGGGATCGTCGTAACCGGGCTCGAGGACGTAGCCGAGCGCGAGCGCCCAGAACTCCGCCAGCCGAGCGGGGTCGGCGGCATCGCAGCCGAGGGTCCAGTGCGTGCTCATGCCCGGCACTCTAGGAGCAGGCGTCGACACCGTGTCCGTGATCACGCGTCCGCTCCGGGAGATCGGTGGGGAGCAGCCGCGCAGTCGGGCTATCGTGGAGGGTCGACGCGCCTACCCCGCGCGCATTGAACTCCCGTCACAAGCAGGAGAGGACTGAGGTGACCAAGCAGGTCAAGCAGCTCGACCGCGTGATCATTCGGTTCGCAGGCGACTCCGGCGACGGCATGCAGCTGACCGGCGACCGGTTCACGCAGGAGTCGGCTGCCTTCGGCAACGATCTCTCGACGTTGCCCAACTTCCCGGCCGAGATCCGTGCCCCGCAGGGCACGCTCCCGGGCGTCTCGTCGTTCCAGGTCCACTTCGCGGACCACGACATCCTGACCCCGGGCGACGCTCCCGACGTCCTGGTCGCGATGAACCCCGCCGCGCTGCGGGCCAACCTCGGCGACCTCCCCAAGGGCGCGACGATCATCGTCGACACCGCCGACTTCACCCCGCGCAACCTCACCAAGGCCGGCTACACCGAGAGCCCGCTCGACGACGGCTCGCTCGACGAGTACGCCGTGCACCCGGTCGACCTGACCGGGATGACCGTCGAGGCGGTCAAGGAGTTCGGGCTCTCCCGCAAGGACGCCTCACGCGCGAAGAACATGTTCGCCCTCGGGCTGCTCTCGTGGCTCTACGGTCGGCCGACCGAGTCGACCGTGGGCTTCCTGCAGAAGCGCTTCGCCAAGGTCCCCGACATCCGCGACGCCAACATCACCGCGTTCAGGTCGGGCTGGAACTTCGGCGAGACGACCGAGACGTTCGCCGTCACCTACGAGATCAAGCCGGCGCCGATGTCGGTGGGCACCTACCGCAACATCACCGGCAACATGGCGCTGTCCTACGGCCTGATCGCCGCGAGCGTCCAGTCCGGCCTGCCGATCTTCCTCGGGTCCTACCCGATCACGCCGGCCTCCGACATCCTCCACGAGCTGAGCAAGCACAAGTCGTTCGGTGTCACCACCTTCCAGGCCGAGGACGAGATCGCCGGCGTGGGCGCCGCGATCGGCGCCGCCTTCGCGGGCAGCCTCGGCGTCACCACCACCTCCGGACCGGGCATCGCGCTGAAGTCCGAGGCGATCGGCCTCGCAGTCATGACCGAGCTGCCGCTGCTGGTCGTCGACGTCCAGCGTGGCGGTCCCTCCACCGGACTGCCGACGAAGACCGAGCAGGCCGACCTGCTGCAGGCGATGTTCGGCCGCAACGGCGAGTCGCCGGTCCCCGTGGTCGCGCCCCAGTCGCCCGGCGACTGCTTCGACGCCGCCCTTGAGGCCGTCCGGATCGCGGTCACCTACCGCACCCCCGTGATGCTGCTCTCCGACGGCATGCTCGCCAACGGCTCCGAGCCGTGGCGCATCCCGGAGCTGGCCGAGCTGCCCGCCATCGACCCCGCCTTCGCGACCGCGACCAACTACGCCGGAGACGGTGACGAGAGCGGCGAGTTCTGGCCCTACCTCCGCGACGAGGAGACCTTGGCGCGGCCGTGGGCGATCCCCGGCACCGCCGGTCTCGAGCACCGCATCGGCGGGCTCGAGAAGGGCGACGGTCACGGCAACATCTCCTACGACCCTGCCAACCACGACTTCATGGTCCGCACCCGACAGGCCAAGGTCGACCGGATCGCCGACTCGCTGCCGCCCACCGAGGTCGACGACCCCACCGGTCAGGCAAAGGTGCTGGTGCTCGGCTGGGGATCGACGTACGGCCCCATCGGTGCCGGCTGCCGCCGGGTCCGCAAGGCCGGCTACCACGTGGCCCAGGCCCACCTGCGGCACCTCAACCCGTTCCCCAACGACCTGGGCGAGATCCTCGCCCGCTACGACAAGGTGCTGGTGCCCGAGATGAACCTCGGCCAGCTCTCGATGCTGCTGCGCGCGCGCTACCTCGTCGACGCGATCGGCTACAACCAGGTGCGTGGCCTGCCGCTCAAGGCCGCCGAGCTGGCCGAGGTCATCGGCGAGCTGGTCGGCGCCGCCGAGGGCATCGAGGTCGACCTCACCCCCACGGCGGTCGAGCCGGTCGAGACCTCAGGAGGCGCCCGATGAGCACGTCCGAGCTGCCGTACCCCGGCCTGCGTTCCGGCGTGGAGGGCGTCCCCACCACCGACCAGCCCCAGACCGGCAAGGAGTTCACCAGCGACCAGGAGGTCCGCTGGTGCCCCGGCTGCGGTGACTACGCCGTGCTGAAGGCGGTGCAGGGCTTCCTGCCGGACCTCGGCCTGCGCCGCGAGAACATCGTGTTCGTCTCGGGCATCGGCTGCTCGAGCCGCTTCCCCTACTACCTCGACACCTTCGGCATGCACTCGATCCACGGCCGGGCGCCGTCGATCGCGACCGGCATCGCCACCGCGCGCGAGGACCTCTCCGTCTGGGTCGTCACCGGCGACGGCGACGCGTTGTCGATCGGCGGCAACCACCTGATCCACGCCCTGCGCCGCAACGTCAACATGACGATCCTGCTGTTCAACAACCGGATCTACGGGCTGACCAAGGGCCAGTACTCCCCCACCAGCGAGCCGGGCAAGATCACCAAGTCGACCCCGATGGGGTCGGTCGACTACCCGTTCAACCCGGTGTCGCTCGCGCTGGGAGCGGAGGCCAGCTTCGTGGCCCGCACGATCGACTCCGACCGCAAGCACCTCACGTCGGTGCTCTCGGCGGCGGCCGCCCACCGCGGGACGTCGTTCGTGGAGATCTACCAGAACTGCCCGATCTTCAACGACGGCGCCTTCGACGCGATCAAGGACCGCGACACCAAGGAGGACGCGATCATCCCCCTCGTCCACGGTGAGCCGATCCGGTTCGGGGTGGGTGGCAGCAAGGGTCTGATCCGTGACTCGGCCACGGGCGGCGTGAAGGTGGTCGAGGTCGGCGACGAGCCCGGCCGGGTCGGGGAGGACGCGCTGCTGGTGCACGACGCACACAGCGACGACCCGACGACGGCGTTCGCGATCTCGCGGCTGACCGACTCCGGCTACCTCCACCAGGCGCCGATCGGCATCTTCCGCCAGGTGGAGCGGGCGACGTACGACGACCAGGCGCGCGCTCAGATCGAGACCGCGCAGGGCGGCTCCCAGGGTGACCCGTCTGCGCGGCTCGACGCGCTCATCCACAGCGGCGACACCTGGACGATCGCCTGAGCGCGGTGCGTTCCGCGGATGCCGAGGCGTCCCGCGGGTTCGCGTACGGCGTAGCGGCGTACACCTCGTGGGGCCTGTTTCCCCTCTACTGGCCGCTGCTCGATGCCGCCGGCGCGCTCGAGATCCTCGCCCACCGCGTGCTGTGGTCCTTGGTCGCCGTGGCGGTGATCGTGGTGGTGCTGCGGCGCGGCCGGCGGGTGGCCGACGTCGTCCGCACCCGTCGGACCCGGCTGCTGCTGCTCGTCGCCGCCGCGATGATCAGCGTCAACTGGTTCACCTACATCTGGGGGGTCAACAACGGCCGGGTCGTGGAGACGTCGCTCGGCTACTTCATCAACCCGTTGGTCTTCGTCCTGATGGGCGTGGTCATCCTGCGCGAGCGGCTGCGTCGGACGCAGTGGGTCGCCCTCGGCCTGGCCACGGTCGCCGTGGTGGTGCTGACGGTGGACTACGGCCGGCCGCCGTGGGTGGCGCTCGTGCTGGCATTCTCGTTCGCGACCTACGGGCTGTCCAAGAAGCAGGCCGGCGTCGACGCGGTCGAGAGCATGGCGGTCGAGACCCTCTACATCGCGCCGGTCGCGGCGGCGTACCTCGGCTGGCTCCTGTGGGACGGGCAGGCTGCCGTGGCCGACGGCGGGCTCTCGACATGGCTGCTCTTTGCCACGACGGGGCTGGTGACCATCGGGCCGCTGCTGTGCTTCGGCGCCGCCGCGATCCGGGTCCCGATGGTGACCATCGGGCTGCTCCAGTACATCGCTCCCGTCGTCCAGTTCGCCCTCGGCGTGCTGTGGTTCGACGAGGCCATGCCGGCCAGCCGCTGGATCGGCTTCGTCCTGGTGTGGCTCGCGCTGGTGGTCTTCACCGTCGAAGCCGTCCGGAACCGGCGCCGTCAGCTCCGTCGGCCGCCGAGGCCGTCGCGACGGTCTGAGGTCGCCAGGTCTCGACACGCCGTGACGAATTCGCCTCGTCCACGGTCGTTCGATCACCGGCAGCGGATCCGCTGGCGCGTCTCTGCTAGGCGGTACGCGTGGCGACGATCTCGGCGAACGACTCGAGCGCCTCGCGGACCGGCCCGTCGGGGAGCGCGGTGAGCAGCTGCTGCGCCTCGTGGGCGCGGGCGACGACGAAGGCGCGGGCCTCGTCCATGGCGGGGTGCTGGCGGAGCAGGTCGAGCGCCTCGGCGTGGAGCACGTCGTCGGTGAGGTCGCCGGCGAGCAGCTCCAGCAGCCGGGCGTCACCGGGGTCGAGAGAGGCGCTCGCCATCAGCACCGGCAGCGTCGGCACGCCCTCACGCAGGTCGGTGCCGGGGGTCTTGCCGGACTCGACGGAGTCGGAGGTGATGTCGAGGATGTCGTCGCTGAGCTGGAACGCGGTGCCGACGATCTCGCCGTACGCCGTGAGCGCCTCCTCGATCTCACGGCTGGCGCCGCCGAAGCGGGCGCCGTAGCGGGCGGACGTGGCGATCAGCGAGCCGGTCTTGCCGGCGACGACGTCGAGGTAGTGGGTCAGCGGGTCCTCGTCCGCGCGTGGCGGCACGGTCTCCATGATCTGGCCCTCGACCAGCCGGGCGAACGTCTCGGCCTGGATCCGCACCGCCTCCGGGCCCAGCCCGGCGGTCAGCTCGGAGGACTTCGCGAACAGGAAGTCGCCGGTGAGGATCGCGACGTGGTTGTCCCAGCGGGCGTTGGCGGAGTCGGCACCACGACGCAGCGCCGCCTCGTCCATGACGTCGTCGTGGTAGAGCGAGCCGACGTGGGTGAGCTCGACGACGCACGCGGCGTCGACGACCTCCGGCGACTCCGGGTGGGAACCGGCCTCCGCGGCGAGCAGCACCAGGAAAGGGCGGAAGCGCTTCCCTCCCGCGGCGAGCAGGTGGGAGGCGGCCTCGGTGACGTAGGGCGTCCGGCTCACCACGTGGCCGGCGAGGGCCTTCTCGACGACCTGCATCCGGCGCTGCAGCCGGTCGGCCAGCGCCGCGTCGGTCACGGGTAGCGCCAGGCCGCCCGGGGCCGGAGTCGTGGTCACCGGATGAATTCTCCCGCACGCCCGGCCAGGTCGAGCACCGGGCCGGGTACGACGCCCAGCACCAGCGTCACGGCGGCGCCGACCGCGATGGTCGACGCGGTGAGCACCGACGGGGTCGTGACGCTCGGCACCTCGCCGCTCGGCTCGGTGAAGTACATCAGCCGGATCACGCGCACGTAGAAGAACGCCGCCACGATGCTGGTCACGATCGCCACGGCGACGACCGGGTAGGCACCGGCCGAGAGCGCCGAGGCGAAGACCGCCCACTTGCCCACGAAGCCGGAGGTCAGCGGGATGCCGGCCATGGCAAGCAGGAAGAAGGCGAAGACGCCCGCCACGAGTGGCGACTCCTTGCCGAGCCCGGCCCAGCGGCCCAGGTGGGTCTGCTCTCCACCGGAGTCGCGCACCAGGGTGACCACGGCGAAGGCGCCCATGGTCGCGAATCCGTAGGTGACCAGGTAGAACAGCACCGCCTGCAGCGAGGTGAGCTGGCCGATCGCGAGATCGGTCGAGGCCTGGACGCCGAGGACGCCGGTGAGCAGGAACCCGGTGTGGGCGATCGAGGAGTAGGCGAGCATCCGCTTCACGTCGGTCTGGGCGATGGCGAGCACCGCCCCGACGATCATGGTGAGGATCGCGACGACCCACATCATCGGCTGCCAGGTCCAGCGGTCGGACCCGAACGCGACGTAGAACAGACGCAGCATCGCGCCGAAGGCCGCGACCTTGGTGGCGGCCGCCATGAAGGCGGTGACCGCGGTCGGGGCGCCCTGGTAGACGTCGGGCGTCCATGCCTGGAACGGCGCGGCGCCGACCTTGAAGAACAGCCCGACGGCCAGCATGCCCATGCCGACGAGCAGCAGCGTGCGGTTGCCGAGGTCGTTGCGGATGGCCTCGTTGATCGCGGCGAACTCCATCGAGCCGGCGTAGCCGTAGATCATCGCGACGCCGTAGAGGAAGAAGCCGGAGGAGAACGCGCCGAGCAGGAAGTACTTGAGGGCCGCCTCCTGGCTGAGCAGCCGGCGACGGCGCGCCAGCCCGCAGAGCAGGTAGAGCGGCAGCGAGAGCACCTCGAGCGCCACGAACATCGTCAGCAGGTCGTTGGACGCGGGAAACATCAGCATGCCGACGATCGCGAACATCATCAGCGGATAGACCTCGGTGTGGTCGAGGCCGGACGTCGACGCCTGCCGCTCGGCCTCGGTGCCCGGGAGCGCTGCGGCCTGGCCTGCGAAGGCGGACACCCCGCCCTCGAGCTGCCGCTCGGCGAACAGCAGCACGCCACCGATGCCGAACAGGAGGATCACGCCCCACAGGAACAGCGTCGGGCCGTCGAGGGCGAGCGTCCCCTCCATGGCGAGGTTGCCCCGAGCGACGCCGTCGCCGAGGCTCTCGAGGTCGGCGGCGACGAGCACGGTGCCGACCAGCGCGGCCACCAGGCCGGCGCCGGCCAGCAACGTCTGGACGACGTAGCGCAGGTGGCGCGGGAGGAACGCCTCGACGAGGACGCCGGCGCACGCGACGCCGAAGACCACGAACAGCGGCCAGAGCTGGCTGTACTCGACGGTGGGCTTGACGAACTCCATCACTCACCCTCCCCCGTGCTGGTGGCGATGCCGTGGTCGTCCTGTGTCACTCCGAGCTCCGTCAGGGTCGTGTCCACGGTCGGGTTGATCACCTCGAGCAGCGGCTGGGGGTAGAAGCCGAACAGCACCAGCGCCAGCAGCAAGGGCGCGACGACGCCCACCTCGCGGCGGTCGAGGTCTCGGTAGTCCGCCTCCACCGGCAGGTCGGGTCCGGTCATGATCCGCTGGTACATCCACAGCGCGTAGACGGCGGCGAGCACGATCGCCGTCACCGCCACCGCGCCGGCCCACCAGGCGTAGTCGAAGGCGGAGATGATCACCAGCATCTCGGAGACGAACGGCGAGAGGCCGGGCAGCCCGGCCGCGGCGAGGCCGGCGACCAGGAACGTGCCGGCCAGGACCGGCGTCACCTTCTCCATGCCGCCGAGTCCGCTGATCCGGGCGGACCCGCGACGCCGGATGATGAAACCGGCGATCAGGAACAGTGCGGCGGTCGCGATGCCGTGGTTGACCATGTAGAGGATCGCGCCGGCCCCGCCCTGGTCGGTGAAGGCGAAGATGCCGAGCACGATCAGCCCGAAGTGGCTCAGTGACGTCAGACCGATCAGCCGCAGCATGTCGTCCTGGCCGATCGCCACGAGCGCGCCGTACACGATGGAGATCAGCGCCAGCACGATCACCACCGGCGTTGCCCAGCGCGACGCGTCGGGCAACAGCTCGAGACAGAACCGGAGCATGCCGAACGTGCCGATCTTGTCGAGGATGCACACCAGCAGCACGGAGGTGCCGGTGGTCGCCTTCTCGGTCGTGTCGGCCAGCCAGGTGTGGACCGGGAACATCGGTGCCTTGATCGCGAAGGCGATGAAGAAGCCGACGAAGAGCCACTTCTGGGTGTCGGGGTCGATGTCGAGCGCGGCCAGGTCGGTGATCAGGTAGGACGGGTTTCCGGCGCGGGCCGAGACGATGTAGAAGCCGATGACCGAACCGAGCATCACCAGGCCGCCAGCGAGCTGGTAGATGAGGAACTTCACCGCGGCGCGGCCCCGGCCCTCGCGGCCGAAGCCGCCGATCAGGAAGTACGCCGGGATCAGCGTCGCCTCGAACACGATGTAGAAGAGGAACACGTCGGTCGCCGCGAACACCGCGATCGAGAACGCCTCGAGGACGAGGGTCCACGCGAAGAAGACGTCGGCCTTGGGGTTGGTCTCGTGCCAGGAGGCGATCATCACGATCGGCACGAGGACCACGGTCAGCAGCACCATGAGCAGGCCGAGGCCGTTGAGGCCGACCGCGTAGTGGGCGCCGAAGACGTTGATCCACTCGTGCTGCTCGCTGAACTGGAAGCCGCCGCCGACGTCGTACTGCGTGGTCATGACGACGGCCACGAGCAGGGTCAGCAGAGCCACGCCGAGCCCGACCTGCCGGGCGATCACGCCGCGGCTGGGGAGGTAGCCGGTCACGACCGCGCCGACCAGCGGCAGCACGATCAGGGTGGTGAGCCAGGGGAACTCAGTCATGCGAAGTTCACCACCATGAGCGCGACCAGGACGATCAGGACGCCGAGCAGCAGCGAGAGGGCATAGGAGCGGACGAAGCCGTTCTGCACGGCGCGGAAGGTCCTGGCCATGCCGCCGACAGCGGCCGACCCGCCTTCGACGGCGCCGTCGATCCCGACCCGGTCCCAGGTGGTGAGTCCGGAGACGACGTGGCGACCGGGCCCGACGACGAGCGCCTCGTTGATGGCGTCGCCGTAGAGATCAGCGCGGGCGGCACGAGTCGCGAAGGAGACGTCCTGCGGGGCCTGGCGCGGGATCTCGTGCTTGCCGACGAGGAACCAGGCCGCGGCCACGCCGATGGCCACGACGAGCGTGATCAGCAGCGTGATCACGATCGCGGGCAGCGGCGGCTCGTGGTGCTCGGCGGTACCGACGACCGGTGCCAGGAAGTCGACGATCCAGTCGTTGAGCAGCAGGATGCCGCCGAGGACGGACAACGCCGCCAGCACGATCAGCGGCACCGTCATCACCCGCGGTGACTCGTGGGGGTGCACGTCCTTCTCCCAGCGGTTGCGCCCGAAGAACGTCATCAGCATCAGCCGGGTCATGTAGAAGCCGGTGATGCCGGCACCCAGCATGGCCAGCCCGCCAACCAACCAGCTCTCCACCAGCGCGGTCTCGATGATCTTGTCCTTGGACCAGAACCCGGAGAAGCCCGGGAAGCCGATGATCGCGAGATAGCCCATCGCAAAGGTCAGGAAGGTGACCGGCATCAACCTGGTCAGTGCGCCGTAGTGGCGCATGTCGACGTCGTCGTTCATGCCGTGCATGACCGAGCCGGCCCCGAGGAACATGTTGGCCTTGAAGAAGCCGTGGGTGAGCAGGTGCATGATCGCGAACGCGTAGCCGGCGACGCCGAGCCCGGCGCCGAGCATCATGTAGCCGATCTGGCTCATCGTCGAGCCGGCCAGCACCTTCTTGATGTCGTCCTTGGCGCAGCCGAGGATCGCTCCCCACAGCAGGGTGACGACCGCGACCACCACGACCGCTGTCTGGGCATGGGGTGCGAGCTCGAAGATGAAGTTCGACCGGACGATCAGGTAGACACCCGCGGTGACCATCGTCGCCGCGTGGATCAGCGCCGACACCGGGGTCGGGCCTTCCATCGCGTCGAGCAGCCACGCCTGCAGCGGGACCTGGGCCGACTTGCCGCAGGCGGCGAGCAGGAGCAGCAGGCCGAGCGCGGTGAGCACGCCGTCCGACGCCTCACCGGACACCTCGCTGATGGTGCTGAAGTCGGTGGTGCCGAACGTGACGAACATGAGGGCGATCGCCAGCGAGAGGCCGATGTCGCCGACGCGGTTGATGACGAACGCCTTCTTCGCCGCGGCAGCCGCCGAGTGCTTGTGCTGCCAGAAGCCGATGAGCAGGTACGACGCGAGGCCGACGCCCTCCCAGCCGAGGAACAGGCCGAGGTAGTTGGCCGAGAGCACCAGCATCAGCATCGCGGCGACGAACAGGTTGAGGTAGCCGAAGAACCGCGGCCTGCGGGCGTCGTGCGCCATGTAGCCGATGGAGTAGACGTGGATCAGGGAGCCGACGCCGGTGATCAGCAGCAGGAACAGCGCCGACAGCGGGTCGTAGAGCAGGTCGAAGCCGACGTCGAGCTGACCGGCCTGGAACCACGTGAAGAGGTGCTGGCTGACCTGCCGGTCGTCCTCGGCGCGGCCGATCAGGGCCACGAAGAGGATCAGGCTGACGACGAAGGACGCCGCCGACATCGCCGTACCGATGAGGTGGCCGACCTTGTCGAGCGCGCCCCGCGCCAGCGGCCCGCCGACCAACAGCACGACGGAGCCGAGCAGTGGCAGCGCGACCACCAGCCACAGCAGGGCGAAGACGCCGTCGGCGGCACCGGGGTCGACGACGGGGAGCGCATGCTCCGCGTCCTCCAGGAAGATGTTGGTCACCGGTTGTCCCTCAGTACTTCAGCAGGCTTGCGTCGTCGACCGAGGCCGAGCGGCGGGTACGGAAGATGGTCATGATGATGGCCAGCCCGACCACGACCTCGGCCGCCGCCACCACCATCACGAAGAAGGCGGCGATCTGCCCGTCGAGGTTGCCGTGCTGCTTGGCGAAGGCCACCAGCGCCAGGTTGCAGGCGTTGAGCATCAGCTCGACGCACATGAACACGACGATCGCGTTGCGGCGCGTCAGCACCCCGATGGAGCCGATGGTGAAGAGGATCGCCGAGAGGACGATGTACTGGGTCACGGGGTCTCCCCCTCGATCTGGCGCTCGATCTGCTCGACGTCGTCGGCCGGGGCCGAGCGGACCGTGCCCCGGGCCGCGAGCACCCGGGAGACCGACGCCTCCGCGGCGGTGCCGTCGGGCAGCAGCGCGGCCGTGTCGACGGCGTTGCTGCGCGCGAACACGCCGGGTGGCGGCAACGGCCCGAGGTGGGCGCCCTTCTCGGCGTAGTCGCGCATCCGGCGGGCGGCGAGATCGGCCTGGCCCTCGCGGGGCGTGATCCGCTCGCGGTGGGCCAGCACCATCGCGCCGAGCGCGGCGGTGATCAGCAGCGCGCTGGTGACCTCGAAGGCGAACACCCACTTCGAGAACAGGATGTTGGCCAGGCCCTGGATGTTGCCCTCGGCATTGGCGTCGGTGAGGCCGACGGCGGTGCCGATGGCGGTCTGGGTGACCCCCAGCACGAGGATCACCCCGAGCACCAGCCCGGTCACCGCTGCCATCAGGCGTTGGCCCTTGATCGTCTCGACGACGGAGTCGGACGCGTCAACGCCCACCAGCATCAGCACGAACAGGAAGAGCATCAGGATCGCGCCGGTGTAGACGATGATCTGGACCGCGAACAGGAACGGCGCATCGAGGACGGCATAGAGGACGGCGAGGGAGATCATCACCACGGCCAGCAGCAGGGCCGCGTGCACGGCCTTGCGGACGAAGATCATCCCGAGGGCCGCTGCCACCATCACCGGGGCCAGGAGCCAGAAGGTCACTGTTCGGTCTCCTCTCCCGGGGGCGGGGCGGCGAACGTGCCGCGGTAGTAGGCGCCCTCGTCGTCGCCCAGCCGCATCTCGTGGGGAGGCTGCTCCATGCCGGGCAGGAGCGGGGCGAGCAGGTCGGACTTCTCGTAGATCAGGTCAGCGCGGTTGTCGTCGGCCAGCTCGTACTCGTTGGTCATGGTGAGGGCTCGGGTCGGGCACGCCTCGATGCACAGGCCGCACAGGATGCAGCGCAGGTAGTTGATCTGGTAGACGCGGCCGTAGCGCTCGCCCGGGCTGAAGCGCTCGCCGTCGGGGCCGTCGCTGTTGGACGCGCCCTCGACGTAGATCGCGTCGGCCGGGCAGGCCCAGGCACACAGCTCGCAGCCGATGCACTTCTCGAGCCCGTCCGGCCAGCGGTTGAGCTGGTGTCGGCCGTGGAACCGCGGCGCGGTCGGCATCTTCTCGAACGGGTACTGCTCGGTGACGACCTTCTTGAACATGGTCCGGAACGTGACGCCGAAGCCTGCGACGGGGTCCCAGAACTGCTCCTTGAGCGAACGAGGCTCAGCCATCGCCGACTCCCTTGTCAGTGCGGACCTTGTCGGTGTGGACGGTCTCGTCGCGGATGGTGGTGCCGGAGTCGAACGTCAGTGGCGCGGCCGCACCGCGCACGGCACCGCCGGTCGGCATCGGCGGGACGGGGTAGCCGCCGGCATAGGCGTCGTGGGTCGCTCCGGTCGACTCCTCCTCGGGCTCCTCGTCCGCGCCGAAGAAGGAGAAGATCAGGACCAGCCCGATCAGGACGCCGGCGCCGATGAGGAAGTACTGACGGTCGACCGCGCCCTCCTGCATGACCGCCCGGAGGGTCGCGACCAGGACGATCCAGGCCAGCGAGAGCGGGATGAGCACCTTCCAGCCGAGCGCCATGAACTGGTCGTAACGCAACCGGGGCAGCGATCCGCGCAGCCAGATGAACATGAAGATGAACAGCAGCACCTTGCCGAAGAACCACAGCAGCGGCCAGTAGCCCTCGTTGGCGCCGGGCCAGACGTGGACCAGGCCCCACGGCGCGTGCCAGCCGCCGAGGAACAGCGTGGTGGCCAACGCCGCGACGGTCGCCATGTTGATGTACTCGGCGAGGAAGAACAGCGCGAACTTGAGGCTGGAGTACTCGGTGTGGAAGCCGCCGACCAGCTCGCCCTCGGCCTCGGGGAGGTCGAACGGGGCGCGGTTGGTCTCACCGACCATCGAGATCACGTAGATCACGAAGGACGGGAACAGGATCAGGCCGTACCAGAGCTCGGTCTGGGCGGCCACGATTCCCGAGGTCGACATCGAGCCGGCGTAGAGGAACACCGCGACCAGCGCGAGGCCCATCGCGACCTCGTAGGAGATCATCTGCGCACTGGAACGGAGCCCGCCGAGGAGCGAGTACGTCGAGCCGCTGGACCAACCGCCGAGCACGATCCCATAGATCCCGATCGACGCGATCGCCATCACGAAGAGCACCGCCACCGGCAGGTCGGTGAGCTGCAGCGGGGTGGTGATGTCGGTGAAGGGCACCTCGACCACGGGGCCGAACGGGATCACCGAGAACGTGATGAACGCCGGGATCACCGCCAGCACCGGGGCCAGCAGGAAGACGACCCTGTCGGCCGCCTTCGGGATGATGTCCTCCTTGAGCGCCAGCTTCACGCCGTCGGCCAGCGACTGGAGCAGGCCGAACGGGCCGTGCACGTTCGGGCCGATCCGGTGCTGCATCCGGGCCACGACCCGCCGCTCCCACCAGATGTTGAACAACGTCAGCAGTACCAGGATCACGAAGATCAGCACGGCCTTGATGATGATCAGCCACCACGGGTCCTGCCCGAACGCGGACAGGTCGTCGACCATCGGGACCACGGCGGTCGAGCTTGTCGAGAACAGGTTCATCAGCGGGTGCCTCCCGTCACGGTGCCGGAGATCGTCACGGTGCTGCCCGGCGAGGCGAGGTCGGCGAGCACGCCACGGCCGAAGGAGTTGGCGGGCACCCACACGGTGTCGGGAGCCATGTCCGCGTCGTCGGCGACCTCCAGCGGCAGCGTGATCGAGCCACGATCGCCCGTGATCGTGACCTCCGCGCCGAGGCCGTCCGCCAGGGCCGCGGGGACGCGGGCGACGGCGCGGCGGGCGGTGGCGCGCAGCGCGGCGTCGCCGTCCTGGAGCCGACCGTTGTCGAGCGACTGCTTCCACGTCGCCAGCCGGACGCCTGAGGTCTCGTGACGCTCGACCGCCGTCTGCTCAGGGAGCAAGGCGCGGTCGCCGTCCCACGGACCCATCTCCTCCATCTCGGACCTGGCCTCGGCGACCGTGCGGAAGCCGAGCGGTCGGCCCAGCTCGTCGGCGATGCCGGAGAGCACCCGGAGGTCGGGCAGCGAGGCAGGGTTGTGGAGCACGATGTCGAAGGGGCGCGGTCGGCCCTCCCAGGTGACGAACATGCCGGCCTTGTCGCTGACCGGGGCGACCGGGAACACCACGTCGGCGGCGCGGGTCACCTCGGTCTCGCGCAGGTCGAGCGCAACCACGAACGAGGCGGCCTCGATCGCCGCGCGGGTGGCAGCGGGGTCGGCCGTGTCGTCAGGATCGACGCCTCCGATGACAAGGCCGCCGAGCTCACCCTCGACCAGCGCGGCCACGATCGCGTCGGCGTCGCGGCCGACCGGCTCGGGCAGTGAGTCGACGCCCCACGTGGTGGCGGCATCGACGCGTGCCGCGGCGTCGGCGACGGGTCGGCCGCCGGGGAGCAGGTTGGGCAGGCAGCCGGTCTCGACCGCACCGCGGTCTCCGGCCCGGCGCGGCACCCAGGCCAGCCGGGCGCCGGTGCGGTGGGCGAGGTCGGCCGCCGCAGCGAGCGCGCCGGGCACGGTCGCGAGTCGCTCACCGACCAGGATCACGGCGCCGGCGTCGATGCCGAAGTCGGCATGCTCGACCAGGCTCGCCAGCGCGGCCGGCTCGTCGCCGGGGCGGGTGGCCAGGAGCTGGCCGGCCATCTTCTGCAGCCCCCGCGAGGCGTACGGCGCCACCGAGACGACCCGGCTGCGGCGCTGAGCCAGCGAGGCCTTGCGGAGTCGGAGGAAGATCGCGCCGGCCTCGTCCTCCGGCTCGAGCCCGGCCAGCACCACCGTCGTGGCCGACTCGAGGTCGGCGTACTGCACGTCAGAGCGGAGCACGACCTCGGCCGCGAGGAAGTCCGCCTCCTCGGTCGACAGCGGGCGGGCTCGGAAGTCGACGTCGTTGGTCTGCAGCGCCACGCGGGCGAACTTGCTGTAGGCGTAGGCGTCCTCGGCCGTGACCCGGCCGCCCGGCAGCACCCCGGTCGCGCCGGCCTCCTGGAGACCGCGGGCAGCGACGGCAAACGCCTCCGGCCACGAGGCCGGCCGCAGCTCGCCGTCCTCACGGATCATCGGATAGGTGATCCGGTCACCGGAGTAGGCGTAGCGGAACGCGAAGCGGTCCTTGTCGGTGATCCACTCCTCATTGACCTCCGGATCGTTGCCCGAGAGACGGCGCATCACCTTGCCGCGACGGTGGTCGACGCGGATCGCGGAGCCGCAGGCGTCGTGCTCGGCGATCGCGGGCGACGAGACCAGGTCGAAGGGGCGGGACCGGAAGCGGTACTCGGCGGAGGTGAGTGCCCCGACCGGACAGATCTGGATGGTGTTGCCCGAGAAGTAGGACTCGAACGGCTCCTTCTCGTAGATGCCGACCTGCTGCAGCGCCCCGCGCTCCAGGAGCTCGATGAACGGATCGCCGGCGATCTGCTCGGAGAACCGGGTGCAGCGCGCGCAGAGCACGCACCGCTCGCGGTCGAGCAGCACCTGCGCGGAGATGTTGATCGGCTTCGGGAAGGTGCGCTTGACGCCGTCGAACCGGGTCTCGCCGCGGCCGTTGCTCATGGCCTGGTTCTGGAGCGGGCACTCGCCGCCCTTGTCGCACACCGGACAGTCGAGCGGGTGGTTGATGAGCAGGAACTCCATGATGCCCTGCTGGGCCTTGTCGGCGACCTTGCTGGTGGCCTGGGTGTTGACGACCATGCCCTCGGCGACCGGCAGCGTGCAGGAGGCCTGCGGCTTGGGGAAGCCGCGACCGTTGCCGGCGTCGGGCACGTCGACCAGGCACTGCCGGCACGCGCCGACCGGCTCGAGCAGCGGGTGGTCGCAGAAGCGGGGGATCTGGACGCCGACCCGCTCGGCGGCCCGGATCACCAAGGTGTCCTTGGGCACGCTGACCTGGACACCGTCGATCGTGACGGAGACCAGCGCGGTCTCCTGCTTCTCAGGGGTCGTCGTCATGCGGACGCTCCGGCGGTGGCGAAGATGGTCGAGGCGGCGGGGTCGAAGGGGCAGCCGCCGTGCGTGAGGTGGGCGAGGTACTCGTCGCGGAAGTACTGGATCGAGCTCGAGATCGGCGAGACGGCGCCGTCGGCGAGCGCGCAGAACGACCGGCCGAGGATGTTGTCGCACTGGTCGAGCAACAGGTCGAGGTCCTCCTCGCTCCCCTGCCCCTTCTCCAGCCGCGCCAGGACCTGCACCAGCCACCACGTGCCCTCACGGCACGGGGTGCACTTGCCGCACGACTCGTGCTTGTAGAACTCCGTCCACCGCAGCACGGCCCGGACCACGCAGGTGGTCTCGTCGAAGATCTGCAGCGCGCGCGTGCCGAGCATCGAGCCGGCCTCGCCGACAGCCTCGAAGTCGAGAGGTACGTCGAGGTGCTCGTCGGTCAACAGAGGAGTGCTGGAGCCGCCGGGGGTCCAGAACTTCAGCTGGTGCCCCTCGCGCATGCCGCCCGCGAGGTCGATCAGCTCGCGGAGCGTGATCCCGAGCGGCGCCTCGAACTGGCCCGGGTTCTTCACGTGTCCCGAGAGCGAGAAGATGCCGTAGCCCGAGGACTTCTCGGTGCCCATCGAGGCGAACCAGGCGGGCCCGTGCTCGATGATCGAGGGCACCGACGCGATGGACTCGACGTTGTTGATCACCGTGGGGCTGGCGTAGAGGCCGGCGACCGCGGGGAACGGGGGGCGCAGTCGCGGCTGGCCGCGTCGGCCCTCGAGGCCCTCGAGCAACGCGGTCTCCTCGCCACAGATGTAGGCGCCGGCGCCCGCGTGGACGATCACGTCGAGGTCGAAGCCCGAGCCGTGGATGTTCTTGCCGAGGTGGCCGGACTGGTAGGCCTCCTGCACCGCGCGCTGCACGCGCCGGATGACGTGGAGGACCTCGCCCCGGATGTAGATGAACGCGATGTTGGCGCGGATGGCGAACGACGAGATCGCGACGCCCTCCACCAGCACGTGTGGGTTGGCCATCATCAGCGGGATGTCCTTGCAGGTACCCGGCTCCGACTCGTCGGCGTTGACGACGAGGTACTTGGGCTTCGGGTTGTCCTGCGGGATGAAGCCCCACTTCATCCCGGTCGGGAAGCCGGCACCGCCGCGACCGCGCAGGCCCGACTCCTTGACCTGCTCGATGATCGCGCCGGGCTCCATGGAGAGCGACTTCTTCCAGGCGCCGTACCCGCCGCGGTCCTCGTAGGCCCGCAACGTCCAGCTGCGCTCGTCGCCCCAGTTGTCGGTGAGGACGGGGGTCAGTGTGTCGACCACTACGTGCCCTCCTCCTGCTTCGTCTCGGTCTCGGCGCGTGAGGTGTCGGCCTGCTCGGCCGCCCCCTCCTTGGACTTCGCGACCTCGCCGGCGGCGCCGCGCGAGCCACTCGAGGGCGCAGTCCAGTTCTCGGCGCGGGCGATGTTCAGGCCCACCAGGCTGGCCGGGCCGGCCGCCGGCCCCTCGTCGGCGAGGCCGTCGTCGAAGCCGGCGAGCACGCGCTCTGCCTCGCGCCACGTGCAGATCTTCGGGCCGCGGGTGGAGCGGACCTCCTGGCCCGCGCGCAGGTCGTCGACCAGCCGGACGGCGGACTCGGGAGTCATGTTGTCCATGAACTCCCAGTTGACCATCATCACCGGCGCGAAGTCGCACGCGGCGTTGCACTCGACGTGCTCGAGGCTCACGGTCGCCCGGTCGCCGTCGCGCGACGCGGCGGTCTCGTCGTTCCCGACGTCGAGGTGGTCCCGTAGGCGCTCCAGGATCGCGTCGCCACCCATGATCGCGCAGAGCGTGTTGGTGCACACGCCGACGTGGTAGTCGCCGACCGGGCGGCGCTTGTACATCGTGTAGAACGTCGCGACGCCGCTCACCTCGGCGGCGGAGATGCCGAGGATGTCGGCGCACGCCTCGATGCCGGCCGGGGTCACCCGACCCTCGACGGCCTGCACGAGGTGGAGCATCGGCAGCAGCCCCGAGCGCTTCTGGGGGTAGCGGGCCGCGATCTCCTCGAGCTCGCCCCAGGTCTTCTCGTCGATGCCGCTCGACGTGTTCAGTCTGCTGTCATCGATCGCACACCTCCCATGACCGGGTCGATGGACGCGATCGCCACGATGACGTCGGCGACCTGGCCGCCCTCGCTCATCACGCTCGTCGCCTGCAGGTTGGTGAAGGACGGGTCGCGGAAGTGGGCACGGAACGGACGCGTGCCGCCGTCGGAGACGACGTGGGCACCGAGCTCGCCGCGAGGGGACTCGACGGGGACGTAGGCCTGGCCGGCCGGCACCCGGAACCCCTCGGTCACCAGCTTGAAGTGGTGGATCAGGGCCTCCATCGACTCGCCCATGATGTGGCGGATGTGGTCGAGGCTGTTGCCCATCCCGTCGCTGCCGATCGAGAGCTGGCTGGGCCAGGCGATCTTCTTGTCGGCGATCATGACGGGCGCACCCTCGAGACTCGCGAGCCGATCGGCGCACTGCTCGACGATCTTGAGCGACTCGTGCATCTCGGCGAGCCGTACCCGGAACCGCCCGTAGGCATCCGGGGTGTCCCACGTCTGGACGTCGAAGTCGTAGTCCTCGTAGCCGCTGTAGGGCTCGCTCTTGCGCAGGTCCCACGGGTAGCCGGCGCTCCGCAGCACCGGGCCGGTCATGCCCAGCGCCAGGCAGCCCGCCACGTCGAGGTGACCGACCCCCTCGAGACGCCGCTTGAAGATGGGGTTCGCGTTGCACAGCGCGGCGTACTCGGGCAGCCGCTTCTTCATCAGGGCGATGAAGTCACGGATCTCGTCGAGCGCGCCGGACGGCAGGTCCTGGGCGACACCGCCGGGCCGGATGAACGCGTGGTTCATGCGCAGCCCGGTGATCAGCTCGAAGAGATCGAGCACCAGCTCGCGCTCACGGAAGCCGATGGTCATCACGGTCAGGGCGCCGATCTCCATGCCGCCGGTCGCGATGCAGACCAGGTGGGAGGAGATCCGGTTGAGCTCCATCAGCAGGACCCGCATGACCTGGGCCTTCTCGGGGATCTCGTCCTCGACGTCGAGCAGCCGCTCCACGCCCAGGGCGTACGTCGCCTCGTTGTAGAACGGCGACAGGTAGTCCATCCGGGTGCAGAACGTCGTGCCCTGCACCCAGGTGCGGTACTCCATGTTCTTCTCGATGCCGGTGTGGAGGTAGCCGATGCCGCAGCGGGCCTCGGTGACCGTCTCACCCTCGATCTCGAGGATCAGCCGCAGCACGCCGTGGGTCGACGGGTGCTGCGGACCCATGTTGACCACGACTCGCTCGTCGGCCTGGCCCTCGCCGAGGCTCTCGGAGATCGAGTCCCAGTCCTGCCCGGTGACGGTGAAGACGCGGCCGCCGCTGGTGTCGGAGCCGGCGGCGTAGAAGTCCTGTTCGGTGGTCATTCAGTTGTAGGCCCTCCGCTCGTCGGGCGGCGGGATGGCGCCGCCCTTGTACTCGACGGGGATGCCGCCCAGGGGGTAGTCCTTGCGCTGGGGGTGGCCCGGCCAGTCGTCGGGCATCAGGATCCGGGTCAGCGCCGGGTGGCCGTCGAAGACGATGCCGTACATGTCGAACGTCTCGCGCTCGTGCCAGTCGTTGGTGGGGTAGACCCCGACCAGGGTCGGGATGTGGGGGTCGGCGTCGGGGGCGGAGACCTCGAGCCGGATCCGCCGGTTGTGGGTCATCGACAGCAGGTGGTAGACGGCGTGGAGCTCGCGGCCGGTGTCCTCGGGGTAGTGGACGCCGCTGACGCCGGCGCAGAACTCGAACCGGAGCCGCTCGTCGTCGCGCAGCAGACCGGCCACGCTGACGAGGTCCTCGCGCCGGACGTGGAAGGTGATCTCGCCGCGGTGGACCACGACCTGCTCGATCGCCCGGTCGAGCGAGCCCTCGCCGAGCCGTGCTTCGAGGGTGTCGGCGACGTCGTCGAACCAGCCGCCGAACGGTCGCTGCGAGGCACCCGGGTAGACGACCGGCTGGATCAGCCCGCCGTAGCCACTGGTGTCACCGCTGCCGGCCGCACCGAACATGCCGCGCCGCTCGCCGACTGCGCGGATCTCGCCCTCGGGAGCCGGGACGTCGGTCTTCTCGGGCTCGTGCGCGAGGTCCTTCTTGTCGTCGGTCACCTCAGCAGGCCCTTCATGTCCGAGGTGGGCAGGGCCTTGAGGGCGGCGTTCTCGCGGTCCTCGATCTGGGCGAGCCGGTTGCTGCCGAGCTTGCCGCTCTGCACCTGGTCGTGGAGCTTGAGGATCGCGTCGATCAGCATCTCGGGCCGCGGCGGACAGCCGGGGAGGTACATGTCGACGGGGACGACGTGGTCGACGCCCTGGACGATCGCGTAGTTGTTGAACATGCCGCCGCTGCTGGCGCAGACGCCCATGGCGAGCACCCACTTGGGCTCGGCCATCTGGTCGTAGATCTGGCGCAGCACCGGAGCCATCTTCTGGCTGACCCGGCCGGCCACGATCATCAGGTCGGCCTGGCGCGGGCTGGCGCGGAAGACCTCCATGCCGAAGCGCGCGAGGTCGTACTTCGGACCGCCGGTGGTCATCATCTCGATGGCGCAGCACGCCAGGCCGAAGGTCGCGGGCCAGAAGCTGGCCTTGCGGAAGTAGCCGGCCACCCCCTCGACCGTGGTGAGGAGGACGCCGCTCGGAAGCTTCTCTTCAATACCCATGAATGAGCTCTCAGTCCCAATCGAGCCCGCCACGTCGCCAGACGTAGGCGTAGGCAACGAAGACGGTGGCGATGAACAGGACCATCTCGACCAGGCCGAACAGGGACATCGCGTCGAAGTGCACGGCCCAGGGGTAGAGGAAGATGATCTCGATGTCGAAGACGATGAACATCATGGCGGTGATGTAGTACTTCACCGGGAACCGGCCGCCACCCACGGCCTGCGGGGTCGGCTCGATGCCGCACTCGTAGGAGTCGAGCTTGGCCCGGTTGTAGCGCTTGGGGCCGACGACGGCACTCATGGCGACGGAGCCGATCGCGAAGGCCGCCGCGAGGATGCCCAACGCCAGGACCGGCGTGTAGAGCTCCATCCCTGCGATCCTTCCCTCGTCGAACGCCCCGCCGGCGGTCCTGCTGCTCACGGACGTTTGTGACCTTGTGAACATGTTCACAATGCGTGGCGCGTCGCACAGTCTAGGACGGGCGCACCCGGATCGCATCCCGGGGTCGGCGACCCGGAAACGGCCGCTGACCAGCGGATTTAAAGAACGCGGACGTTGCGTTATTGACCCGTCAGGTCGGGGTCTTCGTGGCCCGGTGGAGGGCCACGATCCCCCCGGAGAGGTTGCGCCACTCGACGCCGCTCCAGCCCGCCTCCGCGAGCAGCCCGGCGAGCCCCGCCTGGTCGGGCCAGGCCCGGATCGACTCGGCCAGATAGACGTAGGCGTCGGGGCTCGAGGACACCGCCCGCGAGATCGCCGGGAGCGCCTTCATCAGGTACTCCAGGTAGACGGTCCGGAAGGCGGGGTTGGTCGGATGGCTGAACTCGCAGACCACGAGTCGACCACCGGGCCGGGTCACCCGCGCCATCTCCCGCAGCCCCGCGGCCGGGTCGACGATGTTGCGCAGGCCGAAGGAGATGGTGACGGCGTCGAACCGGTCGTCGGCGAACGGCAACCGGGTCCCGTCACCGGCCGTGAACGGCAGCTGCGGGCGGTGCTGCTTGCCGACCCGCAACATCCCGAGTGAGAAGTCGCACGGGACGACGGTCGCCCCGCGGTCGGCGAAGGGCTGGCTCGATGTGCCGGTGCCGGCGGCGAGGTCCAGGACCAGGTCGCCGCGCCGTGGACCCACCGCGTCGATGACCTCGCGCCGCCAGCGACGGTCCTGCCCCATCGAGAGCACGTCGTTGGTGAGGTCGTAGCGCTGGGCCACCGCGTCGAACATCCGCTGGACGTCCGAGGGCTGCTTGTCGAGGTCTGCGCGGGCCACGGCTGAAGCGTAGAGCCCCGGCGCGGCAACCAAATCTCCGGCCAATGCGTCCTCACCATGACCACGAGCCACCGGAAGGCCATCGAAAGGGTTCTGCCATGACGTTCCTGCGAGCACTGCTCGTCACCGTGCTCGCCGCCGCCCTGGCCGCCACCACGGCGTACGGCGTCGGCGTCGTCGTGCGCGACGACGCCACCGCCGCCGATGCACCGCCTCCGACCGTCGAGGTCGAGAAGCCCGCCGCGCAGCGCACCGTGGAGGCCGAGCAGGTGCGGCCGGGCCCGGTGCTCGAGCCCGGCGACCGTGGCGAGCAGGTGCGCGAGCTGCAGTCACGACTCTTCCAGCTCGACTGGCACCCGGAGCAGACGACGGGCAGGTACGACGCCGCCACCAGCGAAGCGGTCCGCGGCTTCCAGGAACGGCGCGGGCTCCGGACGACCGGCGTGGTCGACCTCCGCACCTGGGATCGACTGCTGTCGATGACGGACCAGCCGACCCACGACCAGCTCTTCAACGTGCTGCGACCGGGGCCGGCGCTGCTCGCCGCAGGTGACCGCGGCTCCGAAGTCCGCGCCGCCCAGGCCCGACTGGTCCAGATCGCCTGGCTGTTCGGCGAGATCTCGGGGACCTACGACGACGCGACCGTGGCCGCGGTCCGTGGCTTCCAGGCGAAGCGCGAGATTCCGGTGACCGGCGAGATCGACCAGCGCACGATGGACCGGCTGGTCGAGATGACCTACGAGCCGACGTACGAGGAGATGCACAACATCGCCCCGAAGCCCGGCGCCCTCGACCCGCGCTGCACGACGGGTCGCGCTCTCTGCGTGGACAAGACGACCAACACCCTGCGCTGGGTCGTCGACGGCAAGGTGCTGGCGACGCACGAGGTCCGGTTCGGCTCCGACGAGCTGCCGACCCGCGAGGGCGCGTTCTCGGTCTACTACATGGATGCCGACCACGTCTCCAGCCTCTACGACACCTCGATGCCGTTCGCGATGTTCTTCTCCGGCGGCCAGGCCGTGCACTACTCGCCCGACTTCGCGGCGGTCGGCTACAACGGCGCGTCCCACGGCTGCGTCAACGTGCGTGACTACGAGGGCATCGCGTGGCTCTTCGACCAGGTCCAGGTCGGAGACGCGGTCATCGTCTACTGGTCGTGAGGCCCACGCCGGGTCGCCCCCAGCCCCGGCGTAGGCTTCGCACTCGTGACGACCAGCGTGACCCCTGACGAACAGGCCGCCGGCCCTCTCGTCGTCCGCACGGTCGACCTGGATCTCGCGTCCACGACGTCCCTCCTCGAGCTGCTTCCGGCCGACGGGCCGCTGACCTGGCTGCGCCGTGGCGAAGGCCTGGTGGGCTGGGGATCCGCCGCCGAGATCCGCACCTCGGGCGCGACCCGCTTCGCCGATGCCGGCAAGTGGTGGGCGGAGACCACCGCCCGCGCCGTCGTGCGCGACGAGGTCGACGAGCCCGGGACCGGGCTGCTCTGCTTCGGCACGTTCGCCTTCGCGGACGAGCCCGGCGACTCCGTCCTGACCGTGCCGGAGGTCGTGGTCGGTCGCCGTGGCGAGCGCACCTGGCTCACCACCGTCACGCGTGGCGCGCTCGACCAGCACGCCACGATCTCGCTCGCCGAGTCACCCCGCGCGCCGAGCAACGTGATCTTCGCCGACGGTGCGCTCAACGGCGACGAGTGGATGACCGTCGTGGCAGACGCCGTCACCCGGATCAATGCCGGCGCCCTCGAGAAGGTGGTGCTGGCTCGCGACCTGGTCGCGACCACCGACGAGCCGATCGACATCCGCTGGCCACTGCAGCGGCTCGCCTCCGGCTACCCGATGTGCTGGACGTTCCACGTCGACGGCCTGTTCGGCGCCACCCCCGAGCTGCTGGTCCGTCGCGAACGCGGCCTGGTCACCTCCCGCGTCCTGGCCGGCACCATCCGCCGTACCGGCGACGACGAACGTGACCTGGCGCTGGCCGCGACCCTCGCCCGCTCGTCGAAGGACCTCGAGGAGCACGAGTACGCCGTGCGCTCGGTCGCCGATGCGCTCGACCCGCACTGCTCGTCGATGAACGTGCCCGAGGCCCCGTTCGTGCTGCACCTCCCCAACGTCATGCACCTCGCGACCGATGTCGCGGGCGTCGTCCACGACGCCGCCACCGTGTCGTCCCTGCAGCTCGCCGAGGCCCTCCACCCCTCGGCCGCAGTGGGCGGCACCCCCACCTCCGACGCGACGGTCCTGATCGCCGAGCTCGAGGGCATGGACCGCGGCCGCTACGCCGGGCCGGTCGGCTGGATGGACGCCGACGGCGACGGCGAGTGGGGCATCGCCCTGCGCTCTGCCGAGGTCAGCGGCAACAGCATCCGGCTGTTCGCCGGCTGCGGCATCGTCGCCGACTCCGACCCGGAGGCCGAGCTGGCCGAGTCACAGGCGAAGTTCGTCCCGGTGCGCGACGCCCTCGTCTCCGGTTGAGTGGAAGGTGTGTGACAGTCCAACGGCGGGAATGTGACCAGCGGTGGGTCGCGAGGCCGCCTCTCGACGGTCACAACTCTTCCGTTCGCGGGTCACCAACCCTCCACTCAACGGGCTAGAGGTCGGAGCCGTCTGGCAGACGGACGTAGGTCTGGTCCTCGCCGAGCAGCTTGTCGAAGTGGCCGTCGACGATCCCGAGGCCCGCCTCGGAGTAGACCCGGTCGTGGATCGCGAGATTCTGCGCGGCGCCCACCGAGCGCGCGAAGTCGACCGCCTCGGAGGCCTTGAGCCAGGGGGCCGACACCGGTGCGCACAGCACGTCGACCGGCTGGCCCGGGCCGGTGAGGGCGTCGCCGGGATGGAACAGCGTCCGGTCGCCTGCGGTCACGACATAGCCGGAGTTGTGGAAGCGCGGCAGGTCGGGGTGGATCACGGCGTGCAGCTCGCCGACGGCGCGTACGTCGAGGCCGGCGTCGAACTGCTGGCCGGGCTCGACGACCGTCACCCGCTCCGCCACGTCCGGCGCCTCGGAGCGGATCAGGTCGGCGACCGCGCCGATGGTGAAGACCGGCGCGCCCGCTGCGCGCAGGTGGTCGACCAGGACGTGATCGGGATGCTCGTGGGTGATGAGGACGGCGGTCGCGCCGTCGACCGCCTCCGGCCCGGTCCAGACGCCGGGATCGATCACCAGCGCCACGCCTTCGTGCTCGATCCGGACGCACGCGTGACCGAACTTCGTGATCCGCATCCAGCCAACGTACGCGGGGCCAGATCACGGCCTGATAACAGGTGGGCCGCAGCCCGCCCCGGCGTCTGGCCCTCCCGGTGTGTCGTGGGGCTAGAGTGCGGCGAACGCCCGCCGGACGTGACCCACGTCACCGGGCGCGGGGAGGCCCGCCGACTGGGTGGGCCGGACGATCGACAGTGAGGTTGCACTGATGAGAACCATCCGCAAGGTAGCGCCGGTGGCACTCGCCGCGGCGCTGGCCCTGGGCGTCACGTCCTGTGCCGAGTCCGATCGAGAGGGCGACGGTGGCGAGGGAGACGGCGAGGGCGGAACCTTCACCTTCGGTGCCGCAGGCGCCCCGGAGATGTTCGACCCCCTCTATGCCACTGACGGCGAGACCTTCCGCGTGACGCGGCAGATGTTCGAGGGCCTCCTCGGCATCGAGCCCGGCAGCGCCGAGGTCGGCCCCGAGCTGGCGACGGAGTGGACCTCCAACGAGGAGGGCACCGAGTGGACGTTCACGCTGCGCGACGACGTGACCTTCCACGACGGCGAGCCCTTCAACGCCGAGGCCGTCTGCGCCAACTTCGAGCGGATGTTCGACCAGAACGAGGCCGGCCAGGTCGCCGCCGAGTACTGGGGCTACGTGATGGGTGGCTTCTCGGCCAACCCGGAGGACTCGCTCTACGAGAGCTGTGAGGCCGCCAGCGAGTTCGAGGCTGTCGTCAACATCACCCGTGCCACGTCGGGCTTCCCGACCATGCTGACCCTCGACTCGCTCTCGATGCAGTCGCCGGCCGCCATGGAGGCAGGCGACGCCAACGGCATCGCGGCCGAGGGCGAGGGCTTCGCCTTCCCCGAGTACGCCCAGAACCCGGTCGGCACCGGGCCCTACACCTTCGGTGAGTACGACGAGGCCAACGCCACGATCACGCTCGCGAAGAACGACGACTACTGGGGCGAGGCGGCGCAGACCGACGAGCTGGTGTTCCGGGTGATCCCCGACGAGAGCACCCGTCGCCAGGAGCTCGAGGCCGGCAGCATCGACGGCTACGACCTGCCGAGCCCGTCCGACTGGCAGGGCCTGACGGACGGCGGAAACTCCGTCGAGATCCGCCAGCCGTTCAACATCTTCTACCTCGGCCTCAACCCCGAGGCGAACCCGGTGCTGAAGGACCTCAAGGTCCGCCAGGCGCTCTACCACGCGATCGACCGTGAGCAGCTCGTCCAGTCGCAGCTGCCCGAAGGCGCCGAGGTCGCGACGCAGTTCATGCCGTCGACGGTCAGCGGCTACAACGCGACGCTCGAGCCCTACGCCTACGACCCGGAGCTGGCCCAGCAGCTGCTCCAGGAGGCAGGCGCCGAGGGCATGACCCTGAAGTTCGCCTACCCGACCGAGGTCAGCCGGCCCTACATGCCGGACCCGCAGCAGCTCTTCGAGGCGATGCGGACCAACCTCGAGGACGTCGGCATCAAGGTCGAGGTCGTCACGTCGTCGTGGAACGGCGGCTACCTCGACAACGTCACCGCCGGCAAGTACGACGCGTACCTGCTCGGCTGGACCGGCGACTACGACGCGGCGTTCAACTTCATCGGCACGTTCTTCGGCAACCTGAAGGAGAACGACTTCGGTACCGAGGTCATGCCGTGGGGCAAGCAGCTCGCGGACGACCTGCAGGCGGCCGATGCCGTGGTCGACGAGGCGGAGCGTGCAACCGCCTTCGAGACGATCAACCAGCAGATCATGGAGGAGTACCTGCCTGGTCTCCCGATCAGTCACTCGCCGCCGGCCCTCGTCGTGGGTCCGGATGTCGATGGCTTGATCCCGAGCCCACTGACGGCGGAGGAGTTCAGCACCGTCACGGTCGGCGGACAGTGACATTCCGCTAACCGGTTGACGCACAGAGGTCGAGGGGGGTCACCCACCGCGGGTGGCCCCCCTCACCACTCCTCGCACTAGGGTGCCCCCGGGGTGCCCACCCGTAGGAGGCTCGTTCCATGTTGCGGTTCATCGTCCGCAGGCTGATCCAGATGTTCGGCGTGGTGATCATCCTGTCGATCCTGCTGTTCATCTGGCTGCGGTCGCTGCCGGGCGGCACCGTCTCGGCCATCCTGGGCGAGCGCGCCACCGCGTCCCGCCGGGCGGCCCTCGAGGCCGCGCTCGGCCTCGACCAGCCGATCATCGTCCAGTACTTCAAGTTCGTGCAGCGCGCACTGCAGGGCGAGTTCGGGGCCTCGACCGGCGTGCTCCCGGGCGAGGACGCGTTTGACGTCTTCCTGACGAAGTTCCCGGCGACGATCGAGCTCGCGTTCTTCGCGATGGTGATCGCGGTCGCCCTCGGCATCCCGCTCGGCTACTTCGCTGCGCGACGCCGCGGCAGCATCGTCGACAACGTCTCGATCGTGGCCTCGCTGGTGGGCGTGGCGGTGCCGGTCTTCTTCACGGCATTCATGCTCAAGTACTTCTTCGCGATCCAGTGGCAGATGTTCCCCGTCTCCGGCCGCCAGGACGCCAGCCTCGACGCCACCCGCGTCACGGGGTTCTTCGTCCTCGACGGCATCCTCACCCGGGAGTGGGACGCGGCCTGGGACGCGTTCATGCATCTCATCCTCCCCGCCGTCGCGCTCGCGACGATCCCGTTCGCCGTGATCTTCCGGATCACCCGGGCCTCGGTGCTCGACACCCTCGACGCCGACTTCGTGCGGACGGCGGAGGCCAAGGGCCTCACCTCCCGCGTGATCCGCGGCCGACACATCATGCGCAACGCACTGCTGCCGGTCGTCACAGTCATCGGCCTCCTGGTGGGCGGTCTGCTCGGCGGGGCCGTGCTGACCGAGACCGTCTTCTCGTACCCGGGTGTGGGTGACGCCCTCTACCAAGCGTTCCGAGAAAAGGACTACGCCGTGCTGCAGGTGCTGATCCTGGCGGCAGCGGTCATCTACGTCATCGTCAACCTGATGGTCGACATCGCCTACGCCGTCATCGACCCGCGCGTCAGGACCAGGTGAGCCGATGTCCGACACCCCACACAAGAGCTACGGCGACCGCCGCCGCGAGCGGATCGATGCCCTCGCGGCGGCGTCCGTCGACGAGAAACCCGGTGTCTCGCTCATCGCGAGTGCCTGGCAGCGACTTCGGCGCAACCCGGTGTTCCTCGTCGGCCTGACCATCACCGTGCTGTTCATCGTGCTCGCGGTGATCTCGCCCTGGCTTGCGCCCTGGGATCCCGCCGACAACCCGCTGATCGACAAGGTGCGTCAGCAGACGAACCCGGTCCCCGGGCCCGAGCCCGGCCACCCCCTCGGAGCTGACGGCGACACCGGGCGCGACCTGCTGTCGCGGCTCCTCGTCGGCAGCCGGCAGACACTCTTCGTCGGCGTCCTCGCCACCCTCCTCGGACTGCTGGGCGGGCTCGTGCTCGGGCTCCTGGCCGGCGCCTTCGGCGGCTGGGTCGACTCCGCCACGATGCGCGTCGTCGACGTGATGCTCTCGATCCCCTCGCTGCTGCTGGCCTTCACGATCGCATCGCTGGCCGCGAAGCCCAGCCAGTGGACGGTCATCCTCGCCATCGCCGTGATCCAGGTCCCGATCTTCGCCCGGCTGTTGCGCGGCTCCATGCTGGCGCAGCGGGTCAGCGACCACGTGCTCGCGGCCCGCGCGCTCGGCGTGAAGCCCGGGGCGATCGTGTTCCGCCACATGCTGCCCAACGCGCTGGGACCGGTCATCGTGCAGACGACGCTGGTGCTCGCGGTGGCCATCGTCGAGGCCGCCGCGCTGTCGTTCGTCGGCCTGGGGAACCCTGACGACCGGCAGCCGGAGTGGGGCCAGATGCTGGCCGCGTCGCAGGAGTTCATCAACAGCTACCCGCACCTCGCCGTCTACCCGGCGGCCTGCATCATCGTGGTAGCCCTCGGGTTCACACTGATGGGCGAGTCCCTGCGCGAAGCCCTCGACCCGAAGACGAGGAGGTGACGACGATGTCCACCAACGGCCACGACGCCCTGCTCTCGGTCCGCGACCTGTCGGTCACCTTCACCCGCCATGGCGAGGAGCCCTTCATCGCCGTCGACGGGATCTCGTTCGACGTCCACGCCGGCAAGACGCTCGGCCTGGTGGGCGAGTCCGGCTGCGGCAAGTCGGTGACCTCGTTGGCGATCATGGGGCTGCTGCCCGATCGAGGCAACCGGGTCGAGGGTTCGGCGACGTACGACGGCACTGACCTGCTGAAGCTCTCGCGGTCGCAGATGCGCGACCGGCGCGGCAGCGACATCGCGATGATCTTCCAGGACCCGCTCTCGTCGCTGAACCCGGTCGTGCCGATCGGCATCCAGGTCACCGAGGTGATGGAGCGGCACCGCGACATGTCGCGCAAGGAGGCGATGCCGAAGGCGCAGGAGCTCCTCGAGCGGGTCGGCATCCCCGACCCCAAGGCGCGGCTGAAGAACTATCCGCACCAGCTCAGCGGAGGGATGCGGCAGCGGGCGCTGATCGCGATGGCGCTGGCATGTGAGCCGCGGCTGCTGATCGCGGACGAGCCGACGACGGCGCTCGACGTGACCATCCAGGCGCAGATCCTGGCGTTGCTCAAGGAGCTCGTCGTGGACACCGGGACGGCGCTGATCATGATCACCCACGACCTCGGAGTCGTCGCCGGGCTGTGCGACGAGGTGAACGTGCTCTACGGCGGCCGAATCGTCGAGCGCGGCGACCGGCACCGACTGTTCGCCCACTCGGCCCATCCCTACACCAACGGGCTTCTCGGCTCGATCCCGCGACTGGACGCCCCGCGTGGCGAGCGGCTCACCGCGATCCCGGGATCGGTCGTCAACAACCTGCCGTGGGCCTCCGCCTGCGCGTTCACGCCGCGTTGCCCGCGGGCCCTGGATGTGTGTCGTGAGGTGACGCCCGTGTGGGAGGAGCACCCCGCGACCGGGTTGCGGTGCCACAACCCTGCAGAGGTGAACCGTGACTGAGCAGACGATGACCGCCGACGTCGGGTCCGGGGACGAGCGCGACGTGCTGGTCGACGTCCGCGGCGTGAAGGTCCACTTCCCGATCAAGAGCGGAGTGATCTTCGACCGTACGGTCGGGTTCGTCTACGCCGTGGACGGCATCGACCTCCAGATCCGTCGCGGCGAGACCTACGGCCTGGTCGGTGAGTCCGGCTGCGGCAAGTCCACCCTCGGCAAGGCGATCCTCAACCTGGAGACCCCGACCGAGGGCAGCGTTCTCTTCGACGGCATCGACATCGCAGGCCTCAAGGGCGAGGAGCTGCGCCGCAAGCGGCAGGACCTGCAGATGGTCTTCCAGGACCCGATGTCGAGCCTGGACCCACGCCAGTCGGTCGAGTCGCTCCTGGTCGAGGGGATGAAGGCCCACGGCCTCGCCTCCGACAAGGCTGAGACTCACGCCCGGTTGCGCGAGCTGCTCGACGCGGTGGGGCTGCCCTCGGCGGCGTTGCAGAAGTACCCCCACGAGTTCTCCGGCGGGCAGCGACAGCGCATCGGGATCGCCCGCGCGCTGTGCGTCAACCCGCAGCTGATCGTGGCCGACGAGCCGGTCAGCGCGCTCGACGTGTCGGTGCAGGCGCAGGTGCTCAACCTGCTCGAGGAGCTGCAGGACGAGTTCGGGCTGACCTACCTCGTGATCGCGCACGACCTGGCGGTGGTCCGCCACATCAGCGACCGGATCGGCGTGATGTACCTCGGCGGCATGGTCGAGGAGTCGGAGGCCGGCGAGCTCTACGACCTGCCGCTCCACCCCTACACCCGCGCGCTGATGTCGGCGGTGCCGGTGCCCGACCCCGTGGTCGAGGACCAGCGCGAACAGATCCTGCTGGCCGGCGACCTGCCCTCGCCGTCCAACCCGCCCCGGGGCTGCCGGTTCCACACCCGCTGCCCGTGGCGGCAGCCGACGCGCTGCGACACCGACCGCCCCGAGCTGCGCGTCGTCGAGATCGAGGGCGTCTCTGCCGGCCACCGGGTCGCCTGCCACTGGGCCGAGCAGATCGCGGCCGGCGAGCTCGAGGCTCACGAGGTCGCGGTCGAGCTGACCGAGGAGCAGGCCCCCGACGGCGAGCTCGAGATCTACCCCGACTCGACCATCGGCTTCTGACGGCCTACCCAGTCAAGCGGTGACGTGGTGCACGAAGCACCACCGCCAGTCCTCGCCGTCCTCGGCCGACTCCATGACCGGGTGGCCCGTCTCGTGGAAGTGTGCGCTGGCGTGCTGGCCGGGTGAGGAGTCGCAGCACCCGATCCGGCCGCACTCCAGGCACTGGCGCAGCGACACCCACCGGTGCCCCTCGGCCAGGCAGGTCGGGCAGCCGTCGCCGGGGTCGGTCTCCACGGCCGGGTAGGTCGCGAGCTCGACGCACGCCTCGGCCCGGCCCACCAGTCGGGCACCGTCGCCGGCCCGCAGCTCCTCACGCTCCTGCGTGGCGCTGTCGAGCATCGACTCCTCGACGTCCAGCATCGCCAGCACGTCGGCCACGACGTCGGAAGGGACGGTGCCCGCGCTGCGGATCTCCAGCACCCGCTCCCGCTCGGCACCGATCATCGCGATCCGGACGCGCGAGTAGAGCTCGCTCGGCGCCTCCACGTCAGCCACGGTGCCGAGCCGCTCCCAGGCCGCGAAGTTGCGCTGGTCGATCCGCTGCCGGATCAGGTCGTGCACCCCGTGCGGGTCGTCGTGCTCGAACTCGTCGAGCTTGGCGAGGCCGGCCTTGGATGCCTGCTGCAGCAGCGTCGCGCGGGCCAAGGCGTCGGCGGCGGGGTCGGGCGCCGGCACGTTGAGTCGGCGGGCGAACCACGGCAGCGTCAGGCCCTGCAGGAACAGGGTGCCGGCGACGACGGTGAACGCGATCAGCAGCAGGATCTCGCGATGGGGCGCCTCCTCGGGGATCACGAACGCAGCGGCGAGCGTCACCACGCCGCGCATGCCCGCCCACCCCAGGATGAACGTGTACGACGCCGGCGGCGTACGCCCGGTCGCCGGGTCGGGCCCGGGGCGGACCAGGAGGTAGCGGGCCGGGAACACCCACAGCAGCCGCAGCACGATCACGGCGAGCAGCGTGGCCGCGCAGAGGGCGGCGATGCGGCCGGCCGCGACCTCGCTCGCCGACACGTCGTCGATGATCCAGCTGGCCTGCAGCCCGATCAGCAGGAACACGGTGTTCTCGAGGATGTAGGCGATGGTGCGCCAGTTCATGCGCTCCGCGATGCGCGACTGCGCGGTCTGGATGATCGGGGCCTTGTGCCCGAGCAGCAGGCCGGCGATGACGACGGCGACCACGCCGGAGGCGTGGAACTTCTCGGCGAGGATGAAGGCGGCGAACGGCACCACGAACGAGATCCCGCTGTCGAGCAGGGGGTCGGTCACCTTGTTGCGGAGCCAGGCGACCACGACGAACACCAGGAAGCCGACCAGCAGCCCGCCGAGGGCGGCTCGGAGGAAGTCGCCCGCGACATAGGCGATCGTGACGTCCTCATGACCCGCTCCGGCGATGCCGGCGGCCGCGATCGCCGTCCGCAGCGCCACCAGGGCGGTGGCGTCGTTGAGCAGCGACTCGCCCTCCAGGATCGTGACGATGCGCCGTGGCAACCCGATCCGGCGGCCGATCGCCGTCGCCGCGACGGCGTCGGGTGGCGCCACGACCGCTCCGATCGCGAACGCCAGGGGCCAGCCCAGATCGGGGAGCAGCAGGTGGACGACCACGGCCACCCCGGCGGCGGTGAAGATGACCAGGCCGACGGACAGCAGCAGGATCGGCCGCCGGTTGGCGTTGAAGTCGACGAGGGAGGTCTGCACCGCGGCGGCGTACAGGAGCGGCGGCAGCAGGCCGAGCAGCACCACGTCCGCCTCGAGATGGATCTCCGGCACCATCGGCAGGAAGGAGCCGGCCACGCCGACCACGACCAGCAGCAACGGCGGCGGCAGGCCGATCCGTTCCGAGACGGCAGTCCCGGCCAGCACCACCACGGTCATGACGACCAGGAAGAACGCGATCTCCACGCGTCCATCCTGCCGCCTGGCCCTAGGACACGCTCAACCTCGACATGGTCCCGCGCCCTCGGACCGCGAGTGCGAGGGCCACGGCGCCGGCCGCCATCACCCACAGGCCGACCTCGGACCACACCCAGTGCGGCGACGCGCTCTCTGGCTGGATCGCGGCCACGAGCACATCCAGCACGGCCGCCACACCGACGGTGAGGACCGGGCCGGCGGCTCCGGCCAGGATCCGTACCCAGAGCGGACGACCCCCCGTGAGCGCGACGCCGAGGGCGACCGCTGCGACGACGGCACTCACCAGGCCTGCGAAGAACAGCGGGCTTTCGAAGGCGCTCTTGTCCAGTCCGCCGGCGGTGCCGATGGCGATCGCCTTGAGGGTCCAGCAGACGGCTGCGGAGACGGCGGCGACGAGCGCGATGCGTGAGGAGTTCATGGACCTGAGCCTGACTCGCCGGCCCGGAGGCGGGCGTCCCTCCGCGGAGTGATGTGCGCTGACCTCATCGGTCCCTACCCTGAGGTGGTGCTCCGCAAGCCCGTCGTCGCCGCACTGGTCGCGGTGACGAGCATGCTGCCCCTGGTGGCCTGGTGGCTGGGCTGGGTGTGGTACCTCGACGGCCCGCTCATGCTGCTGGTCGCGGTGATCGCCGGGTACGGCGCGGGCGCCTGGCTGCCGCGGCTCGCAGCCGCGGGCGCGGTGGTGGTCTCCGTGGTCGCTCTGGTGCTGGTGAACCAGTGGCACGACCAGGCCTACCACTGGCTGGACGACACCGTCTTCTTCACCGTGATCGTGGGCGGTGCCGCCGGAGCCGGCGCCGCCGTGAGCCTCCGCGCCGTGCAGGTACGACGGCTGCAGCGGCTGGTCGCCGAGCTCGACGAGCAGCAGCGTGTCGACGTCGCCGCCGCGCGGCTGGAGGAGCAGAACCGGGTCCAGCAGGAGGTCCACGCCCGGCTCGCCGAACGCATTGCCGCGATCGGGGTCCGCGCCGAAGGCGCCCAGCGGGCCGGTGACGCCGACGCGTTCGACGTCCTCGAGTCCGAGGCACGCGGCGTCCTGGACGAGCTGCGCGCCGCGCTCGGCTCCCTCGCCACCCCCGATCCGCCGGCACGGCCACCCGAAGCGGAGACCTCCCGCGGGCCGCGGCCCTCCCCGCTGGACCTGACCCTTGCCGGTGCTCTGGGCGTCGCGATCGCGATCGAGACTGTCGTGCACCCGCTCTCGCGAGGACCGATCTGGGCGAATGTCCTCGCATCGCTGCTGGTCGCGGCACCACTCGTGTTTCGGCGGGGCCACCCCTTCGCCGCGGTCGGTGGCTCCCTGCTGGCCGCGATCGCCATGAGCGCGTGGCTGACCCCGATCAACGCCACGGTCACCGGCGTGGCGCTCCTCGTCATCTGCTTCTACACCGTCGGCGCCTGGTGCCGCGGCTGGTGGTGGGTCCCGGCCTGGTTGCTCGCCGCCGTCGGCACCGTGGTCATGGAGGAGGTGTCCGGTCTGGCCGACGACGGCGTGGACGGGGACGCCGGGTGGATCGTCCTGGTGTGGACGGTCGCCGCCGTCCTCCTCGGTCGTCTCGGCGCCGGCTGGCAGGAGCGCGTGCGCCGTACGGCGGACCTCGTCGTCGAGCTGGAGCGCGGCAGAGGCGCGGCCACTCGGCTGGCCACGGCCCAGGAGCGACAGTCCCTCGCCAGCGAGCTCCACGACACGGTGGCCCACGCGATGACGGTCGTCTGCGTGCAGGCGGGCGCCCAGCGTCGCGGCCAGGGGAACGCCGACGCCACGCTCCACACCATCGCCACCACGGCGGCCGGAAGTGTCGCCGAGCTCCGGGACGGCATGGACGCGATCGAGACCAGCGACCGGCCGCTGGAGCAGTCGCGGCTGGCCGCCGTCGGCCGTCGGGTCGGCGTCGACGTGGGAGTCACCGAACCGGATGGCGCCGCAACCGGCCCGGCCGCCTCCCTCGCCTTCCGCGTGGTGAGGGAGGCGATCGTCAACGTCTCCCGGCACTCCCCCGGAGCCGCAGCGGAGGTCACGGTGACCCGTCACGGAGAGGTGCTGCGGGTCGAGGTCCTCGACCACGGCAGCGGCGCCGCTCCGGTCGTCTCCGGCACCGGGACCGGGCTGGCGGGCCTGGCACACGCCGTCGTGGCCGCGGGCGGCACGCTCGGCTGGGGTCCGCGCACCGAGGGCGGGTTCGCCGTCGTCGCCGAGATCCCCGACGGGGGCCACGGTTGACCACCATCGTGCTGGCAGACGACCAGGAGCTGGTGCGCGCCGGCCTCCGGATGATCCTCACGGCCGAACCCGATCTGCTGGTCCTCGGTGAGGCCGCCGACGGTGCCGCGGCGGTCGACCTCGCGCACTCCGTGCGCCCCGACGTCGTGCTCATGGACATCCGGATGCCGGGCCTCGACGGGATCGAGGCGACCCGTCGGATCACCGGCTCGCTGGACGGGGTCCGAGTGGTCATGCTGACGACGTTCGACCGCTCGCAGCTCGTCTACGACTCGTTGCTGGCCGGTGCCAGCGGATTCCTGCTGAAGGACGCCCCCAGCGAGCAGCTGGTCAACGGGATCCGCGCGGTGGTCCGGGGTGAGGAGCTGCTCGCTCCCCGCATCACGCGACGGCTGATCGAGGAGTTCACCCGAGCAGGTCGACAGGGGCCGCCGCCGGGCTACGACCAGCTCACCGAGCGGGAGACCGAGGTCCTGGAGCTCGTCGCCCGCGGCAGGTCCAACGCCGAGATCGCGGGTGAGCTCTTCGTGAGCATCCAGACCGTCAAGACCCATGTCGCGCGGGTGCTCTCCAAGCTCGGCCTGCGAGACCGGGTGCAGGCCGTGGTGCTCGCCTACGAGCGAGGGCTGGTCCGCCCCGGGGAGTGACTCGATCAGGCGGGCTGCGCCACCCACACCATCGGGTCTCCCCAGCCGAGATCCTCGATCCCGTGGCTGCCGAAGGCAAGCACGACGAGGGTGCGCCGGTGGGCGGCGAAGGTCAGCACGTGGGCGATCATGCCGCCGTAGGTGAAGACCTCGGCCGGCTCGCACAGCGCGTCGACAAAGGTGTCGTCGAGCCGGTTGCTGGCCACGACGTCGTGGACATGGGCGAGGTACGTCGAGCCCTCGCTGGCGAGCCGCTGCCGCATCGAGGCGAGCGACTCGTGCTCCTCGACCGACCAGTCATAGTCGCGGGTCGCCATCGCCGCGTTCCACATCCCCATCTGGCCGACCAGCCGGCTGAGCAGGGAGCGGATCGTCTGCCGGTCGTCGTCGACGTCCAGCTCGATGGGCTGGTCGAGCTGGTCGTCGGTCAGTCGTTCGGCGAGCCGGACCATCTCGCCGGTGAGCCACACGTGGTGCTCGACCATCTTCGTCAGAAGTTCCATGCTCGTGACCTCGTCTCGTGCGGGCAGCCGCAGGCCGCCGGGTGGGTGGAAGTGGACCCCGCTGGGGGCCTCGACCTGCAGGTGTCCGGGCTTGCGGCGCCAGGCGGCCGGCGCCGCGCCGTACGCCCTGGTGAACGCGCGGGTGAACGCCTCGTGCGAGCCGTAGCCGGCCTCGACGGCGACGTCGATCAGCGGCGCCTTCGTCGTGACCAGGCGGTACGCCGCGCGCTCGAGCAGGATCCGACGGCGGAACGTCTGCGGCGGCTCGCCGGCCACCGAGCTGATCATCCGGTCGAAGTGGAACCGCGAGAAGTGGAACCTGCGGGCGAGATCCTCCCCCGACGCCATCGGGTCCTCGTCGAGCGCCTCGGTGAGGTGGTCGACGAAGTCGGCGAAGACATCAGTGGCGGTGCTCATGACGACGGTCTTGAGGTGGATGCCGGTCGACGACCCGCTTGATCGCCGTTGCCGGGTCACCGCAGCGCCCGGATCCGCTCGTCCAGCTCGCGGCGGTTGTCGCGACGGACTCGCACCTCGACGACCTCGATCCCGCCGTTGGGGCTCGCCAGCGCCTGCTCGAGCTCGGGCAGCGACTCGACCGGCCAGTGGGGCGTGCGGGTGGCGGCGCACAGTGCCGCGAGGTCGACCCCGTGGGGCGTGCCGAAGAGCGCGTCGTAGCGGTCGGCGTACTCGGGCGCCCCCTGCTCGAGCATCGAGAAGATCGAGCCGCCGTCGTCGTTGACGACCACGACCATGAGATCGGGCCGCTCCTCTCGCGGGCCGAGGATGAGCCCGTTGGCGTCGTGGAGGAAGGTCACGTCGCCCATCAGGGCGACCGTCCGACTGGTGCTCGGCCGGCCCAGTGCCGCGCCGATGGCCGTCGAGATCGTGCCGTCGATGCCGGAGAGGCCGCGGTTGGCGATGATCTTGCGGCGGCCGCCGACCTCGTACGGCGCGACCATCAGGTCCAGGTCGCGGATCGGGCTGGAGGCACCGACCACGAGCAGCCCCTCGCGCGGGAGCGCGCGGCTGACCGCGCCGGCGACCTCGTACGGCGTCAGGTCGGGCTCGGCCGCCAGCAGCGCGTCGAGACGGCGCGACACCTCGCGGTCCGCCGCGTGCCACTCCTCCAGCCACGCGGGGCCGTCCGGTTCCTCGACGGAGGGCCGCCCGGAGATGAACCGCTCCGCGACCGGGAACGGGCGACCGGACCACACCCCGGGTGTCCCGGCGTCGAGCACGGTCACGTCGTCGCGCGCCAGCAGCCGGCTGACCGGCCGCGACAGGGTCGGGTGGCCGAAGACGACGACCCGCTCGATCCGCCGGCCGAGGTCGCCGTCGAGCAGCAGCCGGTAGCAGCGGATCGGGTTGTCGCCGGTCCGCGAGCCGCTGGTCGGCTCGGCCAGCAGCGGCCAGTTCCCCTGCTCGGCCAGGCCCCGGGCCGGCGGTCCGGCATCGTCGCCGGCGACGACCACCGTGCGCGGGCCGGGCGAGATCGTCTCGAACACCATCGGGCGGACCGGTTGCGGCCCCTCGCCCGGCGTCACGTCGGGCACCCAGCGGTCGTCGGGCACCAGCGGGTCGTCGAGCTGGACGTTGAGGTGGAGCGGGCCTCCCGGCCACATCAGCGTGGAGGGCGCCTCGTCGAGGTCGTGCGTCTGCACCAGTGGCCCGAAGACGCCCACCTGGTCGGTGGTCTGGTTGGCGCCGGTCCCGCGCAGCCGCGCGGGCCGGTCGGCGGTGACGACGGCCAGGTGGACACCGGCATGCGCCGCCTCGAGGACGGCGGGGTGGAGGTTGGCGACCGCGGTTCCGGAGGTGCAGATCACGGCGGCGGGTGCACCCGTGCGGCTCAGCCCCAGCGCGAGGAACCCGGCCGTTCGCTCGTCGATGCGGGTGTGGAGGCGGAGCAGGCCGGCCTCGACCGCGTCGTACGCCGCCAGGGACAGGGGCGCGTTGCGCGATCCCGGAGCGAGGACGACGTCGGTGACCCCCGCCTCGATCAGCGCGCCGACGACGCCTCGGGCCAGCAACGTGGAGGTCACGCTGGCCGATCCTGCCGTACGTCGGCCAGCCGGCGCTCCCAGTGGGCCACCCGGTCGGGTGCGGCCGCGAGCCGGTCGAGCGCGGCCGGGTCGAGGACGGGCCGGGTCACGGGCAGTGCACCGTCGACGGGCAGCAGCGGCGCCACGGCGACGTCGTCGGTGAGCAGCTGCACGGTCGCCAGGCCGCAGGCGTAGGGCAGCTCGGGCAGGGCGGCGGCGAGCGCGACTCCGGCGGCGATGCCGACGCTGGTCTCCAGCGCCGACGACACGACGACCGGAAGCCCGATGTCCTCCGCGATCCGCAGGCAGGCGCGCACCCCTCCCA
This sequence comes from uncultured Actinomycetota bacterium, assembly GCA_963804845.1. Classification (GTDB taxonomy): domain Bacteria; phylum Actinomycetota; class Actinomycetes; order Propionibacteriales; family Nocardioidaceae; genus Nocardioides. The sequence continues at coordinate 246,303 of CAWDSA010000003.1, forward strand.
GCGGCTGCACCTTGAGCACGGCGATGTCGGCGGCGCCGAGGTCGCGGACCCGGTAGGGGTCGGCGGCCCGGCGGATCGACTCGTCGGCCGCGATCGGCACCTCCACCCTCCGGCGCACGGCCGCGAGGTCCTCGACGGCCGCGCACGGCTGCTCGACGTACTCCAGGCCACCCGCCGCGCGCTCCAGCGCCGTGATCGCCGCCACCGCGGCGTCGACGTCCCAGCCGCCGTTGGCGTCGACCCGGATCCGGCCCTCGGGGCCGAGCGCGTCGCGCACCGCCTCCAGCCGCGCTTCGTCGTCGGCCACCGTCTGACCCGGCTCGGCGACCTTGACCTTGGCGGTGCGGCAGCCGCCCTCGCGCGTGATCCGGTGGGCGGTCTCGGGATCGACGGCGGGGACGGTCACGTTGACCGGCACCGAGTCGCGCAGCGGCTCCGGCCAGTCGCCGGCCGCCGCCTCCTCGGCACATCGCAGCCACGGCTCGGCGACCTCGGGGTCGTACTCCAGGAACGGGCTCCACTCGCCGTACCCACCCGTGCCCTCGATCAGCACCCCCTCGCGGACGGTGATGCCCCGGAAGCGGGTGCGCATCGGGATCGACCACACCCTCATCGCCGCTCCCCCGCTCGGGCCTGCAGTGCCACCCGGTCGACCTTTCCGTTCGCCAGCATCGGGAGGCGCGCGACGGCGACGACCTCGCGCGGCGCCCACGAGCGCGGGTGCGCCTCGGAGACCCACTCACGCGCCTCGCCGAGGTCGATCGAACCGACCACGAACGCCACCACCCGGTTCCCCCACTCGTCGTCGGGTACGCCGACGACGGCGGCATCGGCGAGGTCCGGGTGCTCCCGCAGCCGCGCGGCCACCGCCGGGGTCGGCACGTTGACGCCCCCGCTCACCACGATGTCGTCGAGCCGGCCGAGCACGTGCAGCCGGCCGTCCTCGTCGAGCCGGCCCGCGTCGGAGGTCAGGAACCAGCCGTCGACCAGCACCTCCGCGGTCGCGGCCGGGTCGCCGTCGTAGCCCTCGAACAGGGTCGGGCCACCGAGCCTGATCCGGCCGTCCGTGCCGACCGCGACCGCGACGCCGTCGAGGGCATAGCCGTCGTAGACGCAGCCCCCGCAGGTCTCCGCCATGCCGTACGTCGCCACCACCCGGATCCCGGCCGCCTCCGCCCGCTGCCGCAGCCGTGGGTCGATGGGTCCGCCCCCGAGCAGCACTGCGTCCATCCCCGCCAGGGCCGCGACGTCTGCCTCCGACTCGAGCATCCGGTGGAGCTGGGTCGGCACCAGGGAGGTGAAGGCCGCGTCGTCCCAGCCGTCCAGCACCGGCTCGTGGCCGGCGACCAGCGACCGGACGATCACCTGCACCCCCGCGACGTACGACGCCGGCAGCCGCAACGCCCAGCGACCCTCGCTGCCGAGCCGCCGGGCGGTGGCGGCCACGCTGGCCAGCACCGACCGCTGCGACAACAGCACCCGCTTCGGCGTACCGGTGGATCCCGACGTCTCCACCAGCAGCGGCGGCGGATTCCCGAGAGCGAGCCACTCCCGCAGCGCCACGACCACCGCCGGCGGCTGGCCGGCGACGCGCAGTGGCTCCATGGGCCAGAACGCTAGCCGTCGGGGTGACGGCGCTCCACCGGCCGGCCCGTCACCGGCCGGTATCCGTCGAAGCGCGACTCCAGCACGCCCTCCCCGCCGGTGAGGTCGGGCAGCTGTCGCTGCAGCTCGTGCAGCCGGGTCGCGACGAGGCGCGCCTCGAGCTCGGTGAGCTCACCGGACCCGGTCTGCGACGTGACCTCCGCGCCCCACCGGCCCAGCAGCCGCTGCAGCCCGGCCGAGGCGTCCGTCGGCACCTCGAGGGTGACGCGCAGCACCGGCTCGCACACCACGGTCCCGGCCCGCTCCAGCGCCTGCCGCGTCACCAACGGCGTCACCTGCCGATAGTCGTACGACGTGCTGGTGGGCCCGCGCCGGGACGGGGGCCCGTCCCAGGTGCTGTAGGCGCACTCGGTCAGCGTCACGACACAGTCGGTCACGCGCCAGCCGAAGAGCCCGACCCGCAGGCTGCGGCGGACGTGTCGCTCGATCGCAGCGGAGAAGCCCTCGGCACTGTTGAACAGGTACAGCGGCATGTCGCGGGCGGGCGCGTCGACCACGAACCGGAAACCCGATCCCGGGCGGCCGGGCACGATCCGCAGCCCGATCGTCGCGTGGTACGGATTCTCCTCGGTGTTGAGGCGGAGCACCGCCTCACCGGTGCGTCGCGGCCGCTCGACGTGCAGCACTGCCGCGTCCGCGAACGTCACCTCGATGCCGTGCTCGCCGGCCAGGGTCGCACCGATCACCTCCTGCTGCACCCGGCCGTAGAGCGACACCGTGGCCCGGCCGTCGTCGTCGGCGCGGACGTCGATGAGCGGGTCCTGGTCGGCCAGCTGCTCCAGGGCGGCACGCAGCGCGGAGCCCTGCGCCGGGTCCAGCGCCGCGACCGACGCCTCCAGCGTCGGCGGCGGGAAGTGGTGCGGCTCGGCCCGTGCGGCAGCGCCGAAGCCGTCGCCGACCCGGACCGCGGCGAGACCGCTCACGCGTCCGACCTGGCCGGCCGCCAGCACGTCCACCCGCACCCACGACCCGGCATCGTGGACCGCCAGTCCCCCGACCTTGCCGACCCGACCCTCCGGCAGCTCGATCCGCTGCCGCACCCGGAGCTCGCCGTCGAACATCCGGACGTAGGCCAGCTTCTCGGCGGCGTGGCCGCGCTCGACCTTGAACACCCGGCCGGACGCGGGACCGCCACCTCCCGTGTCACCGGTGGGGTCGGGCAACAGGCCTGCGATCGCCGCCATCAGCTCCGGTACTCCGGCACCGGTGGTCGCGCAGCCCGCGTAGACCGGGTGGAGCACGCCGGCGCGGGTCTGGGCCGCCAGGCCGCGGCCCAGCTCGGCGGGCGAGGTCTGCCGCCCCTCGACGTACGCCGCCAGCAGCCGGTCGTCGTGCTCGGCCAGCGCTGCGGCCTCCCGGTCCCGGAAGGCGATGTCGTCGGTCCGGTGGGCCACGAACCGGGCGGTGCGCGAGCCGGCACCGGCGACGCCGCCCATGGGGAGCACGTCCGGTGTCAGCCGGCGCCCTGATCGCCGCCACCACCCGGTCCAGCGACGGCCCCGGCCCGGTCGACCTTGTTCACGAACAGCAGCGTCGGTACGCCGAGCCGCTGGAGCGCCCGGAACAGGATCCGGGTCTGTGGCTGCACGCCCTCCACGGCCGACAGCACCAGCACCGCCGCGTCGAGCACGCCGAGCGAGCGCTCGACCTCGGCGATGAAGTCGGGGTGGCCGGGGGTGTCGACGACGTTGACCGTCCCGCCCGCGAGCGGGAACGAGACGACGGCCGCCTTGATCGTGATCCCGCGGCGGCGCTCGAGGACGAGGCTGTCGGTGCGGGTGGTGCCGGCGTCGACCGATCCCGGTTCGTCGACGACCCCGGCGAGGTGCAGGAGTCGCTCGGTCAGCGTCGTCTTACCGGCGTCGACGTGGGCGAGGACGCCCAGGTTGAGGGTGCGTCGAGAGGAGTGTGCGATCACGCGAGATCCCGTTCGGGTAGAAGGTTGGCAGGGCGGACGCGTGAGTCGCTCGCATCGTCGCCGCCTCCTTACGGGGATCCGTCGGTCACGGCACGGTAGGCCGACCCGGCCAGGTCGCGCGACCGGTTTTCGGCTGGGTTCAGCCAGCCGGAGACTCTGGTGGGAGCCAGCCACTTCACATTCGAGGCCGGTCGTAGGAGCCTTGACCCGGGATCGCACCCCCGTGGGACCGAGGAGGCAGGCGAGTGACGTCGACCAGCACCACCTTCGAGCCGAAGCTGGCTCCCTGCGGAAGCATGCGTGACGGCCACCAGCTCGTGACCGAGGACCAGCAGGGCCTGATCACCCTGGACGTGACCTTCTCGTGCGGCTGCCAGACCCACCGCGAGGAGTTCCACGACGGCAGCATGCACTCGATGATCGTCAACCATCGCGGCAAGGTGTTGGTCGACGAGGAGCTGCGGGGTGAGTGACGACCCGGTGGTCGCCACCCACGACGTGCTCCTGGTGGGCGGCGGAGCCGCCGGGCTGCGCGCGGCCATCGCGGTCGCGGAGGCCGACCCGCACGCGGACGTCGCGGTCGTCTCCAAGGTCTACCCGATGCGCAGCCACACCGTGTCAGCCGAGGGCGGCGCGGCCGGCGTCATCGCTGACGACGACTCCATCGAGGAGCACATCTACGACACCATCTCCGGCAGTGACTGGCTGGGCGACCAGGACGCGGTCGAGGCGTTCGTCCACGAGGCGCCGCGTGAGCTCCTGCAGCTCGAGCACTGGGGCTGCCCGTGGAGCCGGCAACCCGACGGGCACGTCGCGGTCCGCCCGTTCGGCGGGATGAAGAAGAAGCGCACCTGGTTCGCCGCCGACAAGACCGGCTTCCACATGCTGCACGCCCTCTTCCAGACGTCCCTGAAGTACGGCGACCTCAAGCGGTACGACGAGTGGTTCGTCACCCGGCTGCTCGTCGACGACGGGCGGGTCCACGGCGTCGTCGCGATCGAGCTCAGCACCGGGCGGATCCGGGCCATCAGGGCCAAGTCCGTGGTCCTCGCCACCGGCGGGTGCGGCAAGGTCTTCCCGTTCACGACCAACGCCAACATCAACACCGGCGACGGCATGGCGCTCGCCTACCGGGCCGGTGCGCCGCTGAAGGACATGGAGTTCATCCAGTACCACCCCACGGGCCTGCCGTTCACCGGGATCCTGATCACCGAGGCGACTCGGGCCGAGGGCGCCTGGCTGGTGAACAAGGACGGCTACCGCTACCTGCAGGACTACGACCTGGGCACGCCGACCCCGACGCCCGAGCTGCGGAGCATGGAGCTCGGGCCGCGCGACCGCCTCTCGCAGGCCTTCATCCACGAGGAGGAGAAGGGACGCACCCTCGACACGCCGTACGGCTCGGTCGTCCACCTCGACCTCCGCCACCTCGGCGCGCAGCTGATCGACACCAAGCTCCCGTTCGTGCGCGAGCTGTGCCTGAAGTACGAGCGGATCGACCCGGTCACCGACCTGATCCCCGTCCGGCCCGTCGTCCACTACATGATGGGCGGCGTCCACACCGACATCGACGGCGCGACCCCGATCGACGGTTTGTACGCCGCGGGCGAGACCGCCTGCGTGAGCATCAACGGCGCCAACCGGCTGGGCTCCAACTCACTGCCCGAGTGCCTGGTCTTCGGCGCCCGGGCCGGCCGCGCGGCCGCCGAGTACGCGGCGACCGCACCCGCAGCACCCGCAGCGATCACCGCGCAGGTGGCGGACGAGACCCGCCGGATCAAGGCTCTGATGGACAGGGTTCCCGGCGACGACTCGATCGCCGCGATCCGCACCGAGATGCAGCAGACCATGGAGGAGTCCGCCGGGATCTACCGCACGGGCCCGGCCATGGCCACGTCCGCCGACGTCGTACAGGAGCTGCAGGAACGGTTGCCCGCGGTCGGCATCCGCGACACCAGCCATACCTGGAACACCGAGGTCGTGGCCGCGCTCGAGGCGGCGAACATGCTCGACATCGCCGGCACCATCCTGGCGTCGGGGCACCGGCGCGAGGAGTCGCGCGGAGCCCACCAGCGCACGGACTTCCCGGAGCGCGACGACGAGAAGTTCCTGCTCCACCAGCTCGTGCACCGAGAGGACGACGGCCAGCCGCGGGTGGAGCGGCAGCCGGTGACCATCACCCGGTGGCCTCCCGGGGAACGCGTCTACGGAAGGTGACTCATGGCGGACTCCATCAATCTCAGGGTCTCGCGCTACCGCCCGGACAAGGACCGGGAACCAGGGTGGCAGGACTACGACGTCCCGCTGCGCGAGGAGTGGACCGTCCTCGACGCGCTCAACCACATCAAGGACGAGGTCGACACGACGCTCGCCTTTCGGTGGTCGTGCCGGATGGGGATCTGCGGCAGCTGTGGCATGAATGTCGACGGGGAGCCCCGGCTCACGTGTGCCACGTTCCTCTCCGACTACGCCCCGGGCCCGTTGCGGGTCGAGCCGCTCGCCAACTTCCCGGTGGCGCGCGACCTCGTCGTCGACATCGGCGACTTCATGGAGAAGCTGCCCCGGGTCAAGCCCTGGATCATCCGCGACGAGGAGAAGTCGGTCGACGAGGGTGAGTACCTCCAGTCGCCCGAGGAGCTCGACGCCTACAAGCAGTTCAGCATGTGCATCAACTGCATGCTCTGCTACTCGGCGTGCCCGGTCTACGGCCTCGACCCCGACTTCGTCGGACCGGCCGCCATCGCGCTGGCCGAGCGCTACGACCTCGACTCGCGTGACCAGGGCGCCCGGCAGCGCCTCGACGTCCTGATCGAGGAGGAAGGCGTCTACGGCTGCACCTTCGTCGGCGAGTGCACGCGGGTCTGCCCCAAGCACGTCGACCCGGCCGGCGCCATCCAGCGCTACAAGCTCAAGACGGCCCAGGAGTCGGTGAAGGCGTTCCTCCTCCCCCGGGCACTGCGGCGATGAGCACCCAGCCCGACACTGGACCTGACCTACCGGCGGCCGATGCCGGTGCTGTGGTGGGTCCGCAAGCGCAGCTACTTCATGTTCGTGATGCGGGAGCTGAGCAGCATCTTCATCGCCTGGCTCGTCCTCTACCTGGTGCTGTTCGTCCGCGCCGTCGGCCGCGGCGAGGCGGCGTACGCCGACTTCCTCGACTGGGCGGCCTCGCCCCGTGCTCGTCGTCATCAACGTGGTCGCCTTCGCGTTCGTGGTGCTCCACACGATCACCTGGTTCTCGCTCACGCCGCAGGCGATGGTGGTCGCCGTGCGCGGGCGTCGGGTGCCGGGGGCGGTGCATCATCGGCGCGCAGTACGCCGGGCTCGCCGTCGTGTCCGCCTTCGTGTTCTGGCTGGTGACGCGATGAAGTTCCGGCTGGAGCCCTTCCTGTGGCTGGCGTTCAGCGGCGGCGGCGTGATGGCCGCGATCTTCCTGCCGGTGCTGGCGTTCCTGTTCGCCCTCGCCTTCCCGCTCGGCTGGATCGACCCGCCCGACCACGCCCACATCGCCGCCGTCGTCGGCCACCCGATCACGTTCCTGGTGCTGCTCGGCCTGTTCGCGATGATGCTGATCCACGCCGCCCACCGGTTCCGCTTCACCCTCTACGACGGGCTCCAGGTCAAGCACAAGGTCCTCGTCGCGGCAGGCTGCTACGGCGGCGCCGCCGCCCTCACCGCCGTCACGTTCCACATGCTCGGCGGCGCCACGTAGTGGCTCTTCGATAGTCCGCCGCCAGAATCACCATTGTTGGGCGTCACGAGGTGTTTTCGGCGGCGGACTATCCCTCCAAGTGGTCACTCGTGGCCCACCTGCTTGAATCCGTGCGTGCCCACCCCCGCTGACTGGATCGCCGGCGCGCGCCCGCGCACCTTGCCGGCCGCGGTGGCACCCGTCATCGCCGGCACCGGAGTGGCGGCGTACGTCGACGGGGCGGTCTGGTGGAAGGCGCTGCTGGCGCTCGTCGTCAGCCTGGCGCTGCAGGTGGCCGTCAACTACGCCAACGACTACTCCGACGGCATCCGCGGGACCGACGACGAGCGGGTGGGTCCGATGCGGCTGGTCGGCAGCGGCCGGGCGACGCCGCAGGCCGTGAAGCGGGCCGCGTTCGTCGCGTTCGGCGTGGCGGCCGCGGCGGGTCTGGCTCTCGCGGTCACCACGGCCTGGTGGCTGGTCGTGGTCGGCGCGGCCTGCGTCGCAGCCGCGTGGTTCTACACCGGCGGCGGGAAGCCCTACGGCTACCTCGGGCTCGGCGAGGTCATGGTGTTCGTGTTCTTCGGGCTGGTGGCCGTGGTCGGCACGACGTACGTCCAGACGGAGACGTTCGAGCTCCCCGCGTTGTACGCCGGGATCGGGATCGGCGCGCTCGCCTGCGCGATCCTGGTCGTCAACAACCTGCGCGACATCCCCACCGACACGGCCTCCGGCAAGCGCACGCTCGCGGTCCGGCTCGGCGCGGAGCGGACCCGCGGCCTCTACCTCCTCCTGGTGCTGGCGGCCGCGGCGGCGGTCGTCGCGGTGGCGGCCAGCACGACGTGGCTGGTGCTGATCGGCCTCGGATTCCTCGTCCCCGTCGCTCCGGCGCTGCGCACGGTCCTCGGCAAGAACAGCGGTCCGGCCCTGATCCCGGTGCTCCAACAGACCGGCCTCGCGGAAATGGTGTGGGCAGTGCTGGTGGTCATCGGGCTACGGTGACCCGCGATGGACTACGACTACGCACGCCTCGACCGCACCGACGACTCCGAGACGGCCCGCGCCCGCCGCACCGGGTGGATGCAGGCCGTCCAGTTCGGCTTCCACGAGGGCCGGCTCAGCGACGAGCTCGAGCAGCTGTGGCGCGACCATGTCGAGGCCGACGACGTCGAGTGTCGAGGCGTCTGGCTGCCCGAGGATGCGTACGGCGCCGGGCCGGTGCCGGTCGCGACGACGAGCTGGTTCGACAAGGACCTCAACTGCGGCCGCGGGATGCTGCCGCTCCGGATGATCACCGACGTCACCACGAGTCCGGCCCACCGGCGCCGTGGCCTGGTCCGGCGGCTGATGGAGGACTCGCTCGACGACGCCGTCGCCCGTGACGTCCCGCTGGCCGCGCTCACGGTCTCCGAGGCCACCATCTACGGCCGGTGGGGCTTCGGGGCGGCGACGTTCACCCAGGACGTGGAGATCGACACCGGACCGCGGTTCGCGCTGCGCAGCTTCGCCGACCCCGGCCGGGTCGAGCTGGTCGATCCACGCACGTCGTGGGACCTGATCCGCGGCCAGCTCGACCGCCTCCACGTGCGCAGCCGCGGCTCGGTCGGCCTGCCACAGTTCTACGAGCCCTTCCTCACCGGCCGGTGGAACTTCCGCGAGCGCAGCGAGGACAAGGACCTGCGAGCTGCGGTCCACCTCACCGCCGACGAGACCGTCGACGCGATCGCGCTCTACAAGCCGGACGGTCGGGACAGCCAGGATCAGCGCAAGATCAGGGTCCCGCTGCTCCTCTCGGAGTCGCCGGAGGGCTACCTCGGGCTCTGGCAGTTCCTCGCCGGGATCGACCTGGTCCGCACGCTCACCTACGACACCTTCGCCCCCGACGACCCGCTCCGCTGGGCGCTGCACGACATGAACGCGCTCAAGGTCAAGGCCGAGTCCGAGTTCCTGTGGGTGCGGGTGCTCGACGTCCCCCGCTCGCTGGCCGCCCGCCCGTGGGCGGCCGACGGCGAGGTCGTCCTGGACGTGACCGATGCCCAGGGCCACGCCGCCGGGCGCTGGCTGGTGCGCACGAGCGACGGGGTGGCCGAGGTCGAGGCCACCGACCGCGACGGGGAGCTGTCGTTCGACGCCGAGACGCTCGGCTCGCTCTACCTCTCCGGGGTCGGCATCGAGACGCTCCACCACGCCGGCCGGATCACCGGGCCGGAGGACGCCGTCCGCCGGTTCGCCGCCATGGCCGACCTGCCCGACGACCCCTACAACGTGATCGGCTTCTGACACCGCGGCCAGCCAGCCCCGGCGTACGCTCGTGGCATGACTTGGTTGATCCTGATCGTGCTCGTCGTCGGCGGCTACCTCGCCTGGAAGAACCGCGTCGCGCTGATGTCGAAGGTCCTCGGACAGTCGGAGTCACGCGTGCAGCGGCAGATCGAGCGCCGCAAGCGCTGACGAGCTAGTCCGCGTCTTCCTTCGAGCGCTGCGCCTCGAAGGCGTCGGCCGCTCGCTGGGCGCGCAGCTCCACGCGTCGGGCGAAGGCCTCGCGCGGCGCGTTGAGCAGGAAGTACGACGCCACGCCGGACATCACGAAGGCGATCACGATCACCCACAGGACCGGCACCTCGTCCGAGACCAGCATCCACACGCCGGCCACGACCCCCAGGCTCGCGACGAACAGCGCTACGCGCAGGCCGGTGTAGATCCAGAACTCCTTCACGGGCCAAGCGTATGCGTCACCACGGGAGCCCTATCCTGTGGGTGTGAAGGTCCTGCTGGTGGTCGTGATCGTGGCGGCCGTGATCTACCTGACGATCCGGGTGATCGAGCGCCGCGGCGTCGTGCGTCCCAAGCGCCGGCGGGACGAGCCGCGGATCACCGGACCCGACGACGACCCCGACTTCCTACGCGGACTCGACCGGCCCGACGACGACCGCTGACGTCGACACCGAGATCGACGCGGGCGCGGCGTACGAGTGCTGGCTGGTCGACGAGAAGAAGTTGATCCCGATGAAGTTGAACCACAGGGTCGCCAGCCCGAGCAGGGCGAGCAGCGCCGCGTTGCGGCCCCGCCACCCGGCCGTCGCCCGCGCGTGCAGGTAGGCCGCGTAGACCACGAACGTGATGAACGCCCACACCTCCTTGGGGTCCCAGTTCCAGTAGCTGCTCCAGGCCTGGTGGGCCCAGATGGGGCCGGTGATGAGGACCGCGAAGGTCCACACGGGGAACCCGAACGCGTGCAGCTTGTAGGAGAGCCGGTCGAGGTCGTCGGGCGCCGGCACGCGCGCCAGGTAGCCGCGGTCGGGCGAGCCGGACCGTGACTTGACCAGGAACAGCATCGAGGTGATCCCGCCGAGGGTGAACGCGCCGGTCGCGATGATCGCGGAGACGACGTGGATCACGAGCCAGGGCGAGTAGAGCGCCTCGGTGAGCGGGGCGACCGGCGCGTAGAGCCAGATCACCGCCACCATCAACAGCGTCAGCACGACACCGGTGACGATCGGCCCCATCCACTCCAACGAGTAGCGCCGCAGCAGCACCAGGTAGAGAGCGGCGACGACGAAGGTGCCCGCGAGGGTGAACTCGTACATGTTGCCCCAGGGCACCCGGTTCGGGTCGGCCGCGAGACCGCGAGCGATCAGCGCAACGAGGTGGACCGAGGCCGCGAGAACCGTCAGCAGCACCCCCAGCCGGCCGAACATCGACTGGCGCCGTACGGCGTCGTCACGGTCGCCCTCGGCGACGATGACCGATCCCTCCGACCCCTGCGCGACGGCCGCCGGTTCGGCAATCTTGCGAGCCGCGGCCACCTCGACCAGGTGGGACAGCATCGCCAGGAAGTAGACGACACCCGCGGCGGCGACCGCCTGGTTGCTGAGTGCCTCCCACGCTGCGTCGGTCACGTCGTCTCCTCCGTCGTCTGCAGGCCGGCCACCAGATCGTCCAGCACCTTACTCACGTCGTCGCCACCGGCCCGGTCCAGGACGGCGACCTCGACCAGTGTGCCCTTCCCCTCCTCGTCACTGCGCGCCCGCACCCAGACCCGTCGTGGCCGGATGAACAACGACCCCAGCAGGCCGATGAGTGCCAGCACCGCGCCGGAGAGTGCGATCCACTTGCCCGGCGTCTGGCTGAGCTGGATCTTGTTCCAGCGCTCGAGCCGCTCGAACGTGACGGTGCCGAGGCCGTTCGGCAGCTTCACCGTGTCCCCCATCGCCAGGTCGACCCGGAACATCGACCCGTCCCGCTTCGTCACCAGCTCGGTGCCGCTCTTGTCGAGGGCGTAGACCGACTGCGCGACGCCGGAGTCCATGCCGAGGTCGCCCGCATACACCTGCATCGAGATCACCGGGTTGCTCGCCTTGCCGAAGACCGAGAACGGCCCGGACTCGGGGGTGAAGGCGTAGGTGGGGTAGAGGAATCCTTCGAGTCCGATCTGCTCGGGCCGCGCATCGGGGGCCTTGACGACACCGATCGACTGGAAGCTCTGGTCCTGGGGAAGGAAGATCGTCGGGCCGCTGGTGGCGACGTCGCCGTTGCCGTCGCGGACCGTGATGACCGGGGCGTAGCCGTGGCCGATCAGGAACACGTCGGTGGCGCCGATCGACAGCGGGTGGTTGACCCGGAGGTCGTACTCCTGCGGCTCGGCGTCCCCCTCGGCGTACGTCACGTGGGAGACGAACTTGCGCGCCTGGCCCTGGGAGGGTCCGTCGGTGATCCACTCGACGTCGAAGTCCTCGATGTCGAGGTAGAACGCGTCGAGGTCCTCCTCGCTGAACAGGGCCCCTGGCTGGAACTCGTCGTACTGGGTCAGGTTGCTCGACATGCCGTTGCCGACGATGACGATGGCGCCGCCCCGGAACCCGAACAGGCTGCCGATCCCGAACCCGACCAGCACGACCAGCACCGACACGTGGAAGAGCAGGTTGCCGGCCTCGCGGAGGTAGCCGCGCTCCGCCGAAAGAGAGGAGGCCTCGTCCTCCCGGATCCGGTAGCCACGGAGCAGCGGCCTCGCCCGGTCGAGCACCTGCTGCGGCGACTCCGCCGTCTCGTACGACGCGTGGGTGGGCAGCCGGTCGAGGTGGCGCGGGGTCGCGGGCGGCTGGGCGCGCAGCCCCCGTGCGTAGACCCCGATCCGCGGCACGAAACAGCCCACGAGGGAGACCATCAGCAGCAGGTAGATCGCCGCGAACCACGGTGAGCTGTAGACGTCGAAGAGCCCGAGCCGCTCGTAGATCGGCGTGAGGGTCGGATGATCGTCCTGCCACTGGGAGGCCTTGAGGGCGTCCACGCCCTCCTGCGGGACCACCGAGCCGGGGATCGCCGCCAGCGCCAGGAGGAGCAGCAGCACCAGCGCCGTCCGCATCGACGTGAGCTGGCGCCACGTCCAGCGCAGCAGCTCGCGGAGGGTGAGCTCGCCGGGACGGCGCCCGGAACCCGGCTCGGTCGCGCGGTCGGTCATCAGATGCTCGTCTCGAAGTCGCTGATGAGCCGGATCTGGAGCCAGCTCACGAGCTCGGCCCACCAGCCGGTGACGAGCAGCACGCCGACGGCCACCAGCATCAGCCCACCGACCCGGGTCACCCACTGCTGGTGGCGGCGGACGAACCCGAACGCGCCGAGCATCCGCCGGTACGCCAGGCCCGCGGCGACGAACGGCAGCCCGAGGCCGAGGGCGTAGCAGGCCGAGAGCAGGGCACCACGTCCGGCGGTCGCCTCGTTGACCGACAGGGTGAGGATCACCCCGAGCGTCGGCCCGACACACGGGATCCAGCCGAGCCCGAACAGCAGGCCGAGCAGCGGGGCGGCTGCCAGCCCGACGGCCGGGACGGCGTGGATCCGCCAGTCGCGCTGCAGCCACGGCACGAGTCCCGCGAAGATCAGGCCGAGCAGGATGGTGACGGTGCCGAGCACGAGGGTGATCTGGCGCTGCCACTCGATCAGCCAGCTGCCCAGGGCACCCGACAGCGTGCCGAGCGCGACGAAGACCGAGGCGAAGCCGAGCACGAAGAGCACCGAACCTGCCAGCATCCGCCCGCGCCGCGCATCCTCGAGATCGGCCCCCGAGAGGCCGGTGGCGTACGACAGGTAGCCCGGCAGGAGCGGGATCACGCAGGGCGAGAAGAACGAGACGAGCCCCGCCACCAGGGCGACCGGGATGGCCAGCGCGAGGGAGCCGGAGCCGGCGGTGGTGGAGAACCACTCACCCATTCGCGGAACCCTGGGCAGTCTCGTCGGCGATGTCTCGCGTCACGTCGACCAAGGTCTGCTGGGACGGGAGCCTCCCGATGATGCTCGCGGCCACTCGTCCCTCCGCGTCGAGCACCACGGTCGCCGGGATGGTGCTGGGAGTGAGGGTGCCGGGGAACGCCAGCATCGCCTTGCCGTCGGGCGCGTAGAACGACGGGAACTCCACGCCGAACGTCCGCTCGTAGCTCTGGGCAGTCTCAGGGCTGGAGTCGCGCAGGTTGATCCCGACGAAGGAGGCCTCGTCGCCCAGCTCCTCCGCGGCGCCCACCACGTCCGGGGCCTCGTCGCGGCAGTAGGTGCACCAGGCACCCCAGACGTTGATCACCACGGGCTTGCCGCGGAAGTCGGCCAGGTCGAGCGGCTCACCGTCCAGGCCTTCTCCGGTGAGCTCGATCGGCGCCTCCCGATCGGAGGCGTCTCGCACCTCGAGCTGGCCGTCGCCCGACACGAACCCCTTGTCGCCGGTGCCGCTCATCGACGTGCAACCGGTCAGGGCGACCACCACCGCCAGCACGAGGGCGGGGATGCGGCGACGGGTCACGGGCGGTTCTCCTCCGGCGCGCCGCCCGCCGAGAACGGCGCTCCCTTGTCGCGGGTGGGGATCAGGTCACCGGCCGGCTCCGAGTAGGTGATCTTGTCCAGCCGGTCGTCCTGGAAGTGGAGGCTGGTCAACGAGCAGAGCGTGCACTGTCGCTTGCGCGGGTCGTGCAGGAACGAGCGGTCCTCGACGTGGAGGCGCGTCGTCCAGATCGGCAGCTGGTGGGACACGATCACGGCCTCGTGGCCGCGCGCGGCCTCACGGGCGTCGTGGACGGCGGCCATCATCCGCTCGGCGATCTCGGCGTACGGCTCACCCCAGGAGGGACGCAGCGGGTTCCAGAGATGGCGCCAGGCCGACGGCTTGCGGAGCGTCTTCACCCCGGGGCCGAACTTCTGTCCCTCGAAGACGTTGCTCGACTCGATGACCCGCTCGTCGACGACGATCTCGAGACCTCGGCGGTCGGCCAGCGGCTGGCCGGTCTCACGCGCCCGCTCGAGGGGCGAGGCCACCAGGTGCGTGATGTCACGGTCGCCCACGACGTCGGCGACCTTCTGGGCCATGGTCCGGCCCAGGTCGGAGAGCTGGAAGCCGGGCATCCGGCCGTAGAGGACGCCGCGCGGGTTGTGGACCTCACCGTGCCGCAGCAGGTGGACGGTCGTCTCGGTCACGCTTCGGCTCCCGTCGTCGCGGCGGCAGCGGCGGCGCGGGCGGCACCGGGCAGCGCGTCGAGCACGGTCTGCACCGCGCGGTCGTCGTGGGCCGACGACAGGAACCACGCCTCGTACGCCGAGGGCGGGAGGTAGACGCCGGCGTCGAGCATCGCGTGGAAGAACGCCGCGAAGGCGGTGGTGTCCTGCGCGGTGGCGCCGGCGAAGTCGCGCACCGGCCGGTCGGTGAAGAACACGGAGAACATGGTCCCCGCCGACTGCACGACGTGGGGCACACCGGCGTCGGCGAGGGCCTCGCTCGCGGCCTGCTTGATGACGTCACCGGCCTTGGTGAGGTGGTCGTAGACGGCGTCGTCGGCCAGCCGCAGCGTGGCCAGTCCGGCGGTGGTCGCGATCGGGTTACCGGAGAGTGTGCCGGCCTGGTAGACCGGTCCCTCGGGTGCGAGGTGGGCCATGACGTCGGCCCGGCCGCCGAACGCCGCGGCCGGGAAGCCGCCGCCCATGACCTTGCCGAAGGTCGTCAGGTCGGGGCGCCAGCCCTCGACGGCGCCGTCGAGCCCCCACTGGCCCTGCCGGCTCGCGCGGAAGCCGGTCATCACCTCGTCGGAGACGAACAGCGCTCCGTGGTCGGCGCAGGTGCGGGCGAGGAACTCGTTGAAACCCGGCTCGGGCGGCACCACGCCCATGTTGCCGGGAGCAGCCTCGGTGATCAGGCAGGCGATGCGGTCGCCGTGCTCCGCGAACGCCGCCTCGACCGCCGCGCGGTCGTGGTAGGGCAGCACGAGCGTCAGCCCGGTCGCCGACTCGGGAACCCCCGGCGTCCCCGGGATGGCCAGCGTGGCGACGCCGGACCCGGCCTCGGCCAGCAGCGCGTCGACGTGGCCGTGGTAGCAGCCGGCGAACTTGACGACCAGCTCGCGACCCGTGAACCCGCGGGCCAGCCGGATCGCGCTCATGGTGGCCTCGGTGCCCGACGAGACGAACCGGACGCTGTCGACCGGCGTGCGGGCCACGATCTCCTCGGCGAGCTCCACCTCGGGCTCGGTCGGGGCGCCGTACGACGTCCCCCGGGCG
Source organism: uncultured Actinomycetota bacterium (assembly GCA_963804845.1). Lineage (GTDB taxonomy): Bacteria > Actinomycetota > Actinomycetes > Propionibacteriales > Nocardioidaceae > Nocardioides. The sequence goes on from CAWDSA010000003.1 coordinate 262,106, forward strand.
ACCGCCTCTGCCACGGCGGCCTGCACCTCGGGATGGGCGTGGCCGAGCAGCATCGGCCCCCACGAGCAGATGAGGTCGACGTACTCGTGACCGTCGGCGTCGGTGAGCCAGGCGCCGTGTGCGGAGCGGATGAAGCGCGGGGTCCCACCGACGGCACGGAAGGCGCGGACCGGGGAGTTGACGCCACCCGGGGTCACTTTCCGGGCACGCCGGAACAGCGCTTGCGAGCGCTCGGTGCCGGACACGGTCACCATTGTCACCGAGCCGTCCACGAGGCCGGCGGGCGGGGGATGGTCACGATCCCCGTACGATGTGACCCGGACCACACTGCGCGAGGTACGGTGTGGGTCAGGGGACGGGGGACACTCCCCGTTGCCTGGATGCCACACCGTTCAGTGCGACCTGACTCACAGACATGACCGACACGTAACCCCGAAGATGGGGAGTCGTTGTTCACAATGTCCGCGTGCAGGAGGGTGCACGTTCTCGGGACCGCGTTCGACACCGGGAGAAGATCAGATGTCCGCACCGCGATTCGGCCGTTTCCAGAAGGCCACGGCTCTACTGCCGCTCGCCCTGCTGTCAGCCGCCGTCACCGCCTCGCTGGCGGGCGTCGGTCCCGCGACCACCGCCGTCGCCGGCCCCACGGCCCCGGCCACCCTTCCCGACGGCACCACCGTCCCCACCGAGGCCATCGAGGCCCCCGCCAGCGTCTCGTCCGCCGGCTCCCCCGCCCGTCGCGTCGACGGCAGCCTGGGCCACGAGGCCCAGAATGCCTCCGCAGCCGGTATCCCGTCCGCCGCGCTCGCCGCCTACCAGCGCGCCGAGACGGTCATCAACGCCGCTGACAAGTCGTGCAACATCTCGTGGCAGCTGATCGCCGCGATCGGCCGGGTCGAGTCCGACCACGGTCGCTACGGCGGCAACACCCTCAACGACGACGGTCTCGCGACGCCGGGCATCTTCGGCATCGCCCTCGACGGCACCAACAACACCCAGGCCATCAGCGACACCGACGCCGGTCAGTACGACGCCGACGCCCGCTGGGACCGCGCGGTGGGCCCGATGCAGTTCATCCCCTCGACCTGGTCGGTCGTGGGCGTCGACGGTGACAACGACGGCAAGCGCAACCCGCAGGACATCGACGACGCGGCGCTCGCCAGCGCGGTCTACCTCTGCTCCGGCAACGACGACCTGTCGACCGATGCCGGCCAGCGCGCCTCCGTCTTCCGCTACAACCACAGCGAGGAGTACGTCGACCTCGTCCTCTCGTTCATGAACGCCTACATGTCCGGCGACTACACGTCGGTCCCCAACGGGGTCAGCAGCGCCGGCTACTTCGCGCCCGAGCCCGAGCCCCAGGGGCCCCGCGGCAACGGCGGCAGCGGCGGTAACGGCGGCTCCAACGGCGGCAGCACCATCAACGGCGGTGGTGGCGGCGGCAACGGCGGTGGCGGCAACGGCGGCGGCGGTGGCGGCGGCGGCACCACGACCCCGGTCGACACCGGCGGCGGTGGCGGTGGCGGCGGCGGCGGTGGCGGCGGCGTGCCCGACGTGCCCGACACTCCCAACCTGCCCCCGGTCAATGACGTGCTGACCGAGGCGGAAGCGCTCGCCGAGTGCATCGCCGACGGCGTGATCGACAACCCGCTCACCCGGGCGTCAACGAGCTCAACCAGTGCGTCCAGGGCCTGCTCGAGGGCTGAGTCGACGACTCAGCGGGACAGCAGCCGGGAAGCCTCGGCCGCCCAGTAGGTGAGGACCACGTCGGCACCGGCGCGCCGGATCGACGTGAGCGTCTCGAGGATGGCCGCCTCGCGGTCGATCCAGCCCTGTGCGGCGGCGGCCTCGACCATGGCGTACTCACCCGAGACGTTGTAGGCCGCGACGGGGACGTCGACCGCCTCGCGGACCGCGCGCACCACGTCGAGGTAGGGCAGGGCGGGCTTCACCATCACGATGTCGGCACCCTCGGCCACGTCGAGCAGCGCCTCGCGGACGCCCTCGCGGGCGTTGGCGGGATCCTGCTGGTAGGTGCGCCGGTCGCCCTCCAGCGAGCTGTCGACGGCCTCGCGGAAGGGGCCGAAGAACGCCGAGGCGTACTTCGCGGAGTAGGCGAGGATCGAGACGTCGACGTGCTCGGCGGTGTCGAGTGCCTCGCGGACCACGCGGACCTGGCCGTCCATCATGCCGCTGGGACCGACCATGTCGACGCCGGCGTGCGCCTGGGCGAGCGCCATCTCGGCGTACCTCGCGAGCGTCCTGTCGTTGTCGACGCGCCCGTTGGCGTCGAGCACGCCGCAGTGGCCGTGGTCGGTGAACTCGTCGAGGCACAGGTCGCTCATGACGGTCAGCGCGTCGCCGACCTCGGCGACCACGTCGGTGATGGCGAGGTTGAGCACGCCCGACGGGTCGGTCGCGCCGGAGCCGATCGCGTCCTTCTGCTCGGGGACGCCGAACAGCATCACCCCGCCGAGGCCGAGCTCGGCCGCCTCGGCGACCGCAGCGAGCAACGACGAGCGGGTGTGCTGGACGACGCCGGGCATCGAGCGGACCGGGCGCGGCTCGTCCAGCCCTTCCCGGACGAACAGGGGCAGCACCAGCTGCCGGGCCTCGACCGAGGTCTCGGCCACCATCCGGCGCAGCGCCGGCGTGGTCCGCAGCCGGCGCGGCCGGATCAGCGGCTTCACATGCTCATCCATGCGCCTGATCCTGCCGCATCAGCGGTCGAGCCAGTGCTCGTGCCCTCGATGTCAGCGCGACGCTCGCGCTCCGCGAGTGCGTCGCGACGTGGGACGCTCCGACGGCTTGGTGACCGGCTGGCCGGCCTCGATCATCGCGGCGCGGCGGGTGAAGCCGAAGTCGGCCAGACCCTCGACCAGCAGCTCGACGTCCGGCTTGGCGGCCAGCACGTCGACCCGGAGGCCGTGCTCCTCGGCGGTCTTGGCCGTGGCGGGCCCGATCACGGCGATGACCGTCGACGGGTGCGGCTTGCCGGCGATGCCGACCAGGTTGCGGACCGTCGAGGACGAGGTGAAGACCACCGCGTCGAACCTGCCGGTCTTGATCGCGTCGCGGGTCGGCGCCGGCGGCGGCGTGGCGCGCACGGTGCGGTAGGCCGTGACGTCGTCACACTCCCAGCCGAGGTCGATCAGGCCGGCGACGAGGGTCTCGGTCGCGATGTCGGCACGCGGCAGGAAGACCCGGTTGATCGGGTCGAGCACGTCGTCGTACGGCGGCCAGTCGGCCAGCAGCCCGGCGGCGGACTGCTCGCCGGAGGGCACCAGGTCGGCACGCAGACCCCAGGCCGCGATCGCCTCGGCGGTCTTGTCGCCGACCGCGGCGATCTTGAGGCCGGAGAAGGCACGCGCATCCAGGCCGTACTCCTCGAACTTCTCGCGCACGGCCTTGACCGCGTTGACCGAGGTGAAGGCGATCCACTCGTAGCGGCCCTCGACCAGGCCCCGGACGGCCTTGTCCATCTGCTGCGGGTTGCGGGGCGGCTCCACCGAGATGGTGGGCACCTCCTCCGGGACGGCGCCGTAGCCGCGGAGCCGGGTGGTCAGCGACGCGGCCTGCTCCTTGGTGCGGGGCACCAGGACGCGCCAGCCGAACAGCGGCTTGGTCTCGAACCACGACAGCGTCTCGCGCAGGTCGACGACCTGGCCGACGACGGTGACGGCCGGCGGCTCGATCCGGGCCGCGCGGGCATCGGCCGCGATGTGTTCGAGCGTCGAGGTGACGGTGGACTGCTCGGTGGTGGTGCCGACCCGCGTCATGGCGACCGGGGTGTCGGCCGGACGACCCGCCGCGACCAGCGCCGCGGCGATCTCGGCCATCGACCCGACGGCGCTGAGCAGCACCAGGGTGCGGTCGTCGGCGTAGCGCTTCCAGTCGACCCGCTTGCTCTCGGCACTGCCGCCACAGGTGATGACGGTGACCTCGCGGTTCTCCTTGGTGGTCAGCGGGATACCGGCGTACGCCGGCACGGCGCCGACGCTGGAGACGCCGGGCACGATCTCGAAGCCGACGCCGGCCTTGACGCACGCCTGCGCCTCCTCGGGGCCGGAGGCGTAGAGGAACGGGTCACCGGTCATCAGCCGGACCACGCGGCGCTTCTTGCCGTGCTTGACGACGACCCTGGCGCGGGCGGCGTGGGTCAGCGGCTGACCGTCCTCCCCGAAGCCGCCGTCGACGAACTGCGGACCGGCCGCATCGTCGTCGGTCTCGTCGGGGGCCGCCGCAGCGGGGAGCCCGAGCAGCCGGCGCACCATCGCCTCGTGGCCGGGCGCCTCGGTGACGACCACCTCCGCGTCGCGGAGGAGGTCGACGGCTCGCACCGTCAGCAGGTCGGGGTCGCCGGGGCCGCTGCCCACGAACGACACCCAGCCGGGTGCGGAGCTGGTGGGGGTGGACCCGTTGGACGTGGTCTTGGCTCGCGTCATGCCTTCTGCCTCTTCGCTGGTGCTGCTCGTGTACTCAGGGTCAGTTCTGCTGCGCCGTCGGCGAGCATCTCGCTCGCCAACCTGGTGCCGACGCCGGTCGCGTCGGCCGGTGAACCCGATGCGGACATCCGCACCGACAGCCCACCGTCGTGGGAGAGGGCGATCGCCCTGACCCACAGCTCGTCCCCGTCGTCGCCCTCGACCACATCGGCCAGGGCTCCGACCGGAGCCGAGCAGCCACCCTCGAGGGTGGCGAGGACCGCTCGCTCGGCGTCGACCGCACACCGGGATCGCGGGTCCTCGAGATCGGCCAGCCCGGCCGCCAGGTCGCTGTCGCCGGAGCGGCACTCGATCGCCAGCGCACCCTGCCCGGGGGCGGGGAGCATCTGCAGCGGGTCGAGCACCTCGGTGACCTCGTCGAGCCGTCCGAGCCGGGCCAGCCCGGCCCGAGCCAGCACGACGGCGTCGTACTCACCGGTCCGGACCTTGCCGATCCTGGTGTCCACGTTGCCCCGGATGTCGACGACATCCAAACCGAGGCCGAGGGCGTGGAGCTGGGACACGCGCCGTGGGGAGCCGGTGCCGACGCGGGAACCGGCCGGGAGCTCACCCAGCGTGAGCCCGTCGCGGGCCACGACGACGTCGCGCGGATCCTCGCGCGGGGGCACGGCGGCGAGCGAGATCCCGTCGCAGGGCCCGGTGGGCAGGTCCTTGAGCGAGTGGACCGCCAGGTCGATGCGACCGTCGAGCAGGGCGTCGCGCAGCGCACTCACGAACACCCCGGTTCCGCCGATCTCGGCGAGCGGGCCCACGGTCGTGTCGCCCTCGGTCGTGATCTCGACCAGCGCGACCTCCCGGCCCATCCGGTCACGCACCAGGTCGGCGACGTGGGCGGACTGGACCGTGGCGAGGGCGGAGGCACGCGTGCCGAGCCGGAGTGGTGTCGTCATGCGAGCGCCTCACCGGACGGGCGGGTGACCGCGTCGACGGCCTCGGGGTCGAGGGAGAACAGCTCCGCCAGGGCCGCGGCGTAGGACACGGCACCGGTCTCGTTGGCGAGCTCCTTGACCCGGACGGTCGGCTGGTGGAGCAGCTTGTCGGCGGTCCGGCGCAGCGTGTGGAGGACCTCGTCGCGGGCCTCGTCGTCGAGATCCGGCAGCCGCGCCACCAGGCGGGCCATCTCGGCCTCCACGACGTCGGTCGCCATCGAGCGGAGCGCGACGACGGTCGGGGTGACGCTGGCCTGGCGGCGGGCGGCGAGGAAGGCGGTGACCTCCTCGCCGACGATGCGGCGCACGCCGTCGATCTCGCGGCCGGCGTCGGAGTCGCGCAGTCTCTCGGCGAGGTCGGCCAGGCCGACGAAGCTGACGCCCGGCAGCTCGCGCGCGGCCGGCTCGACGTCGTGGGGCAGCGCCAGGTCGGCGATGGCGAGCGGCTGGTGGTCAGGACGCGCGTCCCGGATCTGGGCTGCGGTCAGCAGCACCCCGGTGGCGCCCGTGCAGGTCACCAGCACGTCGGCGGTCGCGAGCTCGGCGTCGAGCCGGGCGAGGCCGGCCGAGCGCACGTCGTACTCCGCGGCGAGCCGCTCGGCGTGGGCAGCCGTGCGGTTGACGACCACGACGTCGGCGGCACCCTGTCGCGCGGCCGTCGCCGTGGCGAGGGAGGCCATGCCTCCGGCACCCAGCACCACGACGCGGCGTCCGGCGACGCCCTCGGGGAGGATCAGCTTCAGGGCCTCGCTCACCAGCGTCGGCGCGGCCTGGTCGATGCCGGTCTCGGCACGGGAGCGCTTGCCGACGCGGAGCGCCTGCTGGAACAGCACGTTCAACGCGGGGCCGATGGTGCCCTGCTCCTGGCCGAGGCGCAGCGCGGCGCGGGTCTGGCCCAGGACCTGGCCCTCGCCGACGGCCATCGAGTCGAGCCCGGCAGCGACATGGAAGAGGTGGGAGACGGCGCCGTCCTCGTAGTGCACGTAGAGGTGCGGGGAGCATCGCCTCGGTCGCCTCGCCCGCCCGCTCGACCAGCAGCCGCGACACGTCCTCGACACTGCCGTGGAACCGGTCGACCTCGGCGAAGATCTCGAGCCGGTTGCAGGTGGAGATGACGGCAGCCTCGGTGACGTTCGGGCAGGCCATCACGTCGCCCATGAGCTTGACGACGCCGTCGCCGTCGAGGGCGACCTGCTCCAGCAGCGAGACCGGGAGCGGACTTGTGGGAGATGCCGACGACCAGGACGCTCATGAGGCGTTCGCCTTGCGCTGCTCGTGGTAGGCGAGGATCTGCAGCTCGATGGAGAGGTCGACCTTGCGGACGTCGACACCGGCGGGCACCGCGAGCACGGTCGGCGCGAAGTTCAGGATGCTGGTGATGCCGGTGGCGACCATCCGGTCGGCGACGCCCTGCGCGGCGGCGGCCGGCGTGGCGATCACCCCGATGGCGACACCCTGGTCGGCGACGATCGCCTCGAGGTCGTCGAACGGCCGGACGTCGACGCCCGCGACGACCTCGTCCTGGCGCGCGGGGTCGGCGTCGAGCAGCGCCACGACCCGGAAGCCGCGGCTGCGGAAGCCGGAGTAGTTGGCGAGGGCGTGGCCGAGATTGCCGATGCCGACGATGACGACCGGCCAGTCCTGGGTCACGCCGATCTCGCGGGCGATCTGGTAGCGCAGGTAGTCGACGTCGTAGCCGACCCCGCGGGTGCCGTAGCTGCCGAGGTAGGAGAGGTCCTTGCGGAGCTTGGCGCTGTTGACGCCGGCGGCCTGGGCGAGATCCTCGCTGGAGCACGTGGTGATGCCGGAGTCGGCGAGCGTGACCAGGGCCCGCAGGTAGACGGGCAGCCGGGCGACCGTGGCCTCGGGAATGTCCCGGGCGGTCTCGCTGGAAGTCCGTGCTGAGGTCACTGCTCCGCTTTCCATCCGCTCGGCAGCGGGCCTCGGGAACCCGGGAAGAACCAAGCGGCGTCGATCAATGTAAGAGGTTTGTGAACGCGGGAACAAATCGAGCGACCCCGGCGGCTAGCACATGTGGGACTTCGCACACCGAGCGGGGTGCCGAGGCGGTCAGCCCAGCTCGGTGAGGACGCGCGCCAGATGCTCCTCCAACCGCCGCCAGCCGTCCGCGCCGAGGGGCATCACCCGACCTCCGGGGTCCGGCAGGAAGCCGACGACGTCGAGCACGTCCCAGTAGGGCTCGGGCTGCCGGCCGGTGAGGTCGACGTACGCCGAGGAAAAGCGACCGGCCACCTCCGTGCCGTTCCGGAGGGCCAGGTTCGACGCCCCGTGCGCGACATCGAGCCAGGCGGGACCGGTGGAGGTCTCGACCCAGTCGACGACGCCGGTGATCCGGTCGCCGGTCCACAGCAGGTTGTGCGGGCCGAAGTCCCGCTGCAGGAAGCACGGCTCCCACGGCGGGTCTCCGGCGGCGAGCACGTCGAAGGCCCGACGCCAGGTGCCGGGAGCGTCGGACCAGTCCGGCACCACCCACTTCGCGGGCAACGACCACGACTGGAACTCACGCGGCATCGGCTGGACCCGGACCTGGTGGATCTCCGCCAGCAGCTCCGCCATCGCTTGCAGCGCAGCGGGGTCGCTGCGCATCGCATCCCGTTCCCCGGGCAGCCAGGACATCAGATGGGCGGGGTGAGCTGTCTGCCGTCCGTGCGCGTCCAGTGCCAGGCTTCGAGGCGCCGGCACCGGACTCGCGGCCAGCGACTGCTGCGTCGTGGCTTCGCGGCGGGCCAGCTCGGCACCGTGCCGGCGCCAGGGTTCCTCGGTGATCAACCGCAGGACGGTGTCGTCGCCGGTGTCGTGCGACAGCCGGAGCATCCGGGAGGTCATGCCACCGGTCAGCTGCGTCACTCCGCTCACCGGGCGGCCCAGGACCTGGCCGGCCCACGCGATCGCCGCCGCGTCGGGCTCGTCGATCACCGGGCGAGGGCGGTGCGGAGCCGCTGCTCGTCCACCCGCCAGAAGTCGTGCTGCTTCCCGTCGACGAACGTCACCGGCACCTCGTCGCTGAACCGCCGCTGGAGCTCCTCGTCGGTGTCGATGTCGACCTCGTCGTACTCCTCGCCCAGGTCGCCGCACACCCGCTGGATGACGGCGCGGGCCTCGTCGCACAGGTGGCAACCCTGCCGGCCGTAGAGCGTGACGCGGGGGCTGGCCATCGTCACTCCAGGAGCCCGAGCGCCCGCCGCCGCTCGAGGCCGCGCAGCCGACCCTTCTGGACCTTGCCGGTGACGGTGAGCGGCAGCTCGTCGACGACCTCGATCCGGCTCGGCCGCTTGAAGCGGGCCAGCCGCTCCTCGCAGCGCGCGCGTACGGCGGCTTCGATGCCGGCCGGGTCGGCACCGTCGGCGCGCACGTAGGCGACGACCGCCTCCCCGGTCTCGTCGTCGTCGACGCCGATGACGGCGACCTCGGTGACTCCCTCGACCTCGCGGACGACGTCCTCGACCTCGCTCGGGTAGACGTTGAAGCCCGACACGATGACCAGCTCCTTGAGCCGGTCGACGAGGAAGAGGTCGCCGGTCGCGTCGAGGAAGCCGACGTCACCGGTCGACCACCAGCCGGCGTCGTCCGGCCCGCCGCTGCCGTCGGGCCAGTAGCCGCTGAAGAGGTTGTCGCCGTAGACCTGGATCTCGCCCGGGTCCTCGCCCTCGGGCGCGTGGCCGCGGTCGTCGACGAGCCGGAGCTCGATACCCGGCAGGGCCGCGCCCACCGAGCCGCTCTGGAGATCGACCGAGCACAGCGTGCTGGTCACGACCGGCGCGGCCTCGGTGAGGCCGTAGCCCTGGTGCACCGGCAGGCCGGTGAGCTCGGTGAACTGGTCGATGACCGACGCGGCCAGCGGCGCCGAGCCCGACAGCACGAGCCGCACCGGGCCGAGCCGCTCGCGGAGCTGGGGGTCGGCCAGCCAGTAGCCGAACACCGGCGGCGCGACGGGTACGACGCTGCACGCCTCGTCCTCGATCAGGTCGAGTGTCCCCACCGGGTCGAAGCGCTCGGCCAGCACGAGCCGCGCGCGGTGGCGCAGGACTCCGCCGAGCACCGCGTTGAGCCCGTAGACGTGGAACAGCGGCAGCACACCGAGCACCACGTCGTCGCCGTGCATCAACGGCGGCTCCACGTCGGCGACCTGCTCGAGGTTGGCCAGCAGCGCTCGATGGGTCAGCATCGCCGCACGCGGACGCCCCGACGTCCCACTCGTGTAGAGGAGGCAGGCGAGCTTCTCGGGGTCGGGCAGCAGCGGCACCGGCCGTGGCTCCGCCGCGCGCAGCGTGTCGAAGCCGATCTCGCCGTCACCGGGTGACTCGTCGACGACGACCACCCGCGTCGGCACGGCACGCTCGACCAGGTCGGCGTCGAGGTCGACGCTCTCGCCCGCTCGGGCGCGGGCCACGACGGCCACCGCCTCGCGCACCCCGGCAAGCGTCGCGGCGTCCGCGACGGCCAGCCTGGAACCGGAGTCGGCGATCATCCGGGCGAGCTCGCCCGGGGTGGAGGTCGGGTTGACCGGGACGGCGACGGCCTGGGCGCGCAGGACCCCGAAGTACGCCGTCACGAACTCGAGCCGGTTGCCGAGGGCGATCAGCACCCGCTGTCCGCCGAGGACACCGGCGTCGCCGAGCCCGGACGCGATCCGGGCGACCTCGTCCTCGAGCGCGGCCCAGGTCACGCTGCGACCGCCGGACTCCACGACCGCGACGCGGTCGGGGCGCTCCGTTGCTGCGGTCGCCAGCAGGTCGGTGAGATCCGGCTTGGACACCCGCGCGATCCTTCCACACTCGGGTGCGGGTACGCCGCCGTTCCGGCGGACCTCATGCTCTGGTCTCGACGCGCCTGACGCGACCTCGCAGGCTCGGTCGCGGGCTTGCTCGACCTCCCTCGCCACGCCGCGCACTCCTTCGTCGTGCGCGGCTAGTCTCGTGACATGACCCCGGAGAGGCCGCGTCGCCCGCTGGACCTCCAGCTGCGGTCGACCCTCGCCGGCGAGGCGGCCGCGGCGGCCGCGGAGGTCGAGACGGCGCTCAGCACGCCCGCGGACCCGACGTCGGCGGCGTTCTTCGACGTCGACAACACCGTCATGCAGGGGGCGAGCATCTTCCACCTCGCCCGCGGCCTCCACCGCCGCGAGTTCTTCACCACCCGCGAGATCCTGGGCGCGGCCTGGAAGCAGGCCTACTTCCGGGTGGTCGGCGTCGAGGACCCCGAGCACGTCGCCGACGCCCGCAACTCCGCGCTCGGCTTCATCTCCGGCCACACCGTCGCCGAGCTCGAGGAGCTGGGCGAGGAGATCTTCGAGGAGGCGATGGCTCACCGGATCTGGCCGGGCACGCGGGCGCTGGCCCAGCTGCACCTCGATCAGGGGCAACGGGTCTGGCTCGTGACGGCGGCGCCGGTCGAGATCGCCCAGATCATCGCCCGGCGGCTCGGTCTCACCGGCGCGATGGGAACCGTGGCCGAGCACGTCGACGGCGTCTACACCGGCCGCCTGGTCGGCGACCTCCTGCACGGCCCGGCCAAGGGAGAGGCGATCAAGGCGCTGGCGACCCGAGAGGGACTCGACCTCGAGCGCTGCTCGGCGTACTCGGACTCCTTCAACGACCTGCCGATGCTCACCCTGGTCGGCGACCCCTGTGCCATCAACCCGGACGGGCGGCTGCGGGCCCACGCGCGGGCCCAGGGATGGCGGGTCCGCGACTACCGCACCGGCCGCAAGGCGGCCCGGACGGGGCTGGTGGTCGGGGCAGCCGCGGGTGCGCTGAGTGGCGCGGTGGCCGCCGGGGTGGCCCTCCGAAAACGCCGCTGAGCAGCGGTTTTGCCGTCGTGGCCTGGGCCACGTTTTGGGTAGCAACCCTTCCCAGCCCGGTGCGACGCCGCTTACCATGGCCGTTGCTTCGGGGGAAGCTGTGACCGGGAGGGTCATTCATCATCAACACGCAGTGGGGTCAAGGAGACGTCGCACGCGGGCTTGATGCGCTGCGTGACGCCGTCGCCTCGATCATGCTCGAACAGCGTTCGCCGGCCTTCGCCGGCGCTGCCGTCATGTCCTCCCGTCCCGCCCCGCGACGACGCCCGTCCGGCTGGTTGCTGAGCGAGGCCGCCGTCGCCCCCGATCCGGGATCGGGAAACTTCGGCGACTCGGAGTTCGCGGCCTCCTCGGAGGAGGACGAGGCCGAAGGGTCACGGCTGATCGCCCTCGTCGAGCTGGCCCGTGGCGGCGACAAGGAGGCCTTCGGGCTGCTCTACGACCACTACCAGGGCTCGGTCTACCGGTTCCTGTTCTATCGGACGCGCTCCTCCCAGCTCGCCGAGGACCTCACCTCCGAGACCTTCTTCCGGGCGCTGCGGTCGATGAACAACTTCCGGTGGCAGGGCAAGGACTTCGGCGCCTGGCTGATGACCATCGCGCGCAACCTCTGCACCGACCACTTCAAGGCCGGTCGCACCCGCCTCGAGATGACCACCGAGGACATGTCGCCCCACGACGACACGACCGAGGGGCCCGAGACCGCCGTGCTGGCGTCGCTCACCAACGAGCTGTTGATGAAGGCGCTCCAGAAGCTCCCCGACGAGCAGCGCGACTGCCTGATCATGCGCTTCCTGCAGGGGCTCAGCATCGCCGAGACGGCCGAGATCCTGGGCCGCAGCGACGGCGCGATCAAGCAGCTTCAGCTGCGCGGCGTCCGCAATCTGGCCAAGCTCATGCCAGAGGGGGTCCGTGGCTGATGCACACCCTTCGTAAATTGTCGACGTCCGCCACGTCACACCCCGTAACTTCGGCTCCGAACGGGTCGTTGTGGTCTGTGTCAAGAGGTCATCGGGGCCTCCTGACCCATGAGCAGACAGGACCACAGCAATGACGGTGTTCGCGGCGCGTCGCGCCGAGGAGTTCAACACCCTGGTCGAGGGCACCTCGGCGGGGAGCTCTCGCGACGCCCGCTACGCCGAATTCGTCGAGATCGTCGCCCAGCTGCGCGACGTCGCGCCGGTCGAGCCGCGCCCTGACTTCACGCTCTCGCTCCGTGAGGAGCTGATGGTCGCCGCCGACACCCTGCTGCTCCCCTCCGAGGACACCCAGCGCCTCACGCTCCCGCCGCGACGCACCGCCCGCGACCGCCGTGTCGCCGCCGTCGTCGGCGGTCTCGCCATCGTCGGGGCCAGCACCTCGCTGGCCGTGGCCGCCCAGAGCGCCCTGCCCGGCGAGATGCTCTACCCGCTCAAGCGAGTGATGGAGAACGCCGAGACCGGCATCCGCATGTCTGACGAGGCCAAGGGCGCATCCCTGCTGTCCAACGCGACCGACCGGCTCGACGAGCTCAGCGCCCTCAGCCGCACCGGCGGCCTGGGCGAGGGTGCGGCGATCGCCTCCACGCTCACCACGTTCAGCGACCAGGCGATGGCCGCGTCCGACCTGCTGCTGACCGACTACGCCAAGACCGGCGACGAGCGCTCCATCGAGGAGCTGCGCGACTTCACCGCGACCAGCATGCAGACCCTGGCCCAGCTCGAGGCGCTGCTGCCCGAGGAGGCTCACGACGAGCTGGCGTACGCCGCCCAGGTGCTCGGTGAGATCGACGCCGCGGCGAGCAAGGCCTGCCCGTCCTGTGCCGGTGGCATCGGTCAGATCCCGCCGGTGCTGATGTCGGCCGGCCAGCTCGCCGAGCCCGACGTGGTCATCGTGCGCAGCCCGCTGCTGACCGGCGAGGAGCCGAAGGGCGGCGGCAAGAACGGTGGGAAGCAGGGCGACGGCAACAAGGGTGGGAAGCAGGGCGACGACGGTCCGCTCGGCGGCGCCGGCCTGAACACCCCCGACACCGGCGGTGGCGGGGGCTCGACCGGCGGAGGTCGGTGGCTCCGACAACCCGCTCGACGACCTGACCGGCCCGCTCACCGGCGGCCAGGGTGGCGGCGGAAACGCCTCCAACGACGGGATCACCGGCATCCCCGAGGTCGACGACGTCATCGACGACGTCGACGAGGCCCTGCCCGACCTCCCCTGACCTCTCCTACTGCGAGAGCTCGGGCCCCTGGGCGCTGCCCCGGAACACCGTGTCGCGCTTCATCAGCAGTGAGTAGAGCGTCTGCTGGATGGTCTCGCGCACCTGGTCGGTGACGTTGAAGACCAGCATCGGGTCGTCGGCCGCGCCGTCGTCGAAGTCGTCGGTGCGGATCGGCTCGCCGAACTCGAGCAGCCACTTCGACGGCAGCGGCACCAGACCGAGCGGACCGAGCCACGGGAAGAACGGCGTGATCGGGATGTAGGGGACGCCGAGCAGCCGGGCCAGCGACGGCACGTTGCCGACCAGCGGATAGATCTCCTCCGCGCCGACCACGGACAGCGGGATGATCGGGACGCCGGTGCGGAGCGCGGCCGCGACGAAGCCGCCGCGGCCGAACCGCTGGAGCTTGTAGCGCTCGGCGTACGGCTTGCCGATGCCCTTGAACCCCTCGGGCCAGACGCCGACCAGCTCACCGCCGCCCAGCATCCGCTCGGCGTCCTCGCTGCAGGCGAGGGTGGCGCCGCCCTTGCGCGCCATCGAGCTGACCACGGGCATCCGGAACACCAGGTCGGCGCCGAGCGGGCGCAGGTGGCGCCCGGTGTGGTCGCGGACGGTCACCATCGTCATCAACGCGTCGAGCGGGAGGGTGCCGGAGTGGTTGGAGACCACCAGGGCGCCGCCGTCGGCCGGGATGTTGTCGGCGCCGATGACCTCGATCCGGAACCACTTCTCGGCGATCGGCCGCAGCGCGGTCATCAGGAAGCGTTCGGTCACCTCGGGGTCGAAGCCGTACTCGTCGACGGCGTAGTCGCCGGTGACCCGGCGGCGCAGGAAGGCGAGGAACCGGGCGAGCTGGGGTTCCCACTGCTCGCCGAACACCTCCTTCGCCGCGAACTGGAACGCGCCGAGCCATTCGCCCGGGGTGATGCCCCCGAGCGGGGCTCGCTCCTGCGTGGTCGCGGGCGCGACCGGCTCCGGCTGCTCCGCGGCGGGCCGCTCGGACGGCGCGGCCTTCTTGGGTGGCGGTGCCTTGCGCGGCTTCCTCGGGACCTCGACCTCCGGGGGTGGCTCGGTCTCCGGCGGCGGCGTGCTCAGCGTCGGGGGCTTCGGCGGCGTCCTGGGCGGCGTGCCGCCGGCGAGGTTGCGTGCGGACGCGGACGGTCGGTCCTTGCCGGTGCCCCGACCGGGGCGGCCGCGGGTGCCGATCGGGATGATCTCGGCGTCACCCACGGCCGGCCTCCGTCAGCTCGAGGTTGGCCGGGTCGACCAGGCCGGCGGCGCGGTCGATCATCCGGGTGGTGCGGCCGCCGGTGGGCGTGAGCGTGCGGGAGAAGTCCTCGAAGGCCTCCGCGGTGGTGTAGCGCGGCTGGAAGCCGAGCTCCTCGCGCATCCGGGTGGTGTCGATGCCGCGGCCGTAGGTGAGGAAGCCGAGCTGCTCGGGCGAGAAGTCGGCCATCCTCGCCTGGCGCAGGACCGAGCCGAGGCTGCCGACCGCGAAGCCGGGGAGCGGCACGCTGGGCCGCTGCAGGCGGCGGATGGCCTGCGACAGCATCAGCACGTCGTCGCCGGCGACGTTGAAGACCCCGGAGGGCGCGTCGAGGGCGGCGTGCTGGAGCACGGCGAGCAGGTCGTCCTGGTGGAGGAACTGCAAGCGCGGGTCGAACCCCAGGACCGTCGGAATGACCGGGAGGCGGAAGTAGGAGGTGATCGGGCTCTGGACCTCCGGCCCGATCACGTTGGCGCAGCGCAGCAGGGTGACCCGGACGTCGGGGCGGCGGCGGGAGAACCCGCGGACGTAGCCCTCGACCTCGGCGGCGTCCTTGGCGTAGCCGGAGCGCGGCAGGCGGCGCGGCTCCATGTCCTCGGTGAACATGGCCGGGTCGCGGTTGCTCGCGCCGTAGACGGTCGAGGTCGACTTCACGACCAGGTGGCGCAGCCCGGGTGCCTGCTGGGCGGCCGCGAGGAGCTGCATCGTCCCGATGACGTTGAGCTCCTTCATGGTGTGGCGGCCGCCGGCACTGCCGGGGGTCGAGATCACACTCATGTGGACGACGGTGTCGACGTCCTCCTTGGCGATCACCTTGGCGATCACGGGGTTGCGGATGTCGGCGCGCACGAACGAGACGTCGCCGATGTCACCGCGGGGCGGCACGACGTCGACGCCGATCACCCGCCCGATACCGGGCGTGGCGGCCAGCGTGCGCGCACACCGGCGGCCGAGGTCGCGGGAGACCCCGGTGACCAGGACGATCTTGCCGGCAGGGTTCATGAAGCGGGGCTCATCTGGCGAGCGGCGCCGCGCCTACTTGCCGAGCTTGCGACGCTGGACGCGCGTCTTCTTGAGCAGCTTGCGGTGCTTCTTCTTCGCCATGCGCTTGCGCCGCTTCTTGATGACAGAACCCACAGGGATACCTTTCAGAACACATTGGTCGTCCCCGGGTGCACCCGGAGGCGGCCTCAGCCTATCCGCCGTGGGCAGGGCAGCAGAAAGCGCGGACCTATGTCCACCATGTGGGTCTGGTGTGGGGTGGGACTCAGCCCGCGCTGTAGAAGCTCTTGCGCAGGTACTCGTCGACGTCCTCTTCGGTCACCCGGAAGGAGCGGCCTACGCGGACCGCGGGCAGCTCGCCGTTGTGCACGAGGCGGTAGACGGTCATCTTGGAGACGCGCATCATCGCCGCGACCTCCGCCACCGTCAGAAACTTGGGATCGGCGTAGTCCCCAGGCTTGTTGTCCATCGTGCACCGACTTTCTCTGCGCACGCCACCAGTTTCATCACCGGTGAGCCACGTGCACGTGAAGGATAGGGCCTTCTGTGATTGGTGGGGAAGCAAATGACCAATGAAACCCCTGTGACCCGGCGTGTCCCCTTGCATTCAGGCGGGAAGTTTTACCCGCTCGTGACTCACGGGAGCGGGTCGAGGCCGTGGAACGGGAAGATCTCGGTCCGGGTCGCGTGGATCGCCCGGTCCAGCCAGGTGTCGGGGTCGTAGCCCTCCGACCAGTCGCGGAAGGCCGGCGTCCGGCCGTCCGTCAGCCGGATCGGCGCGACTGCGCCGAGCCTGGTGCGGACGTGATCACGCCAGGACTCGGGAGTCTCGGTGGTCGGAGGCAGCGGCCGCCCGGCGACGATGGCCAGCAGGTGGGTCCACGCCCGCGGCACGACGTCGACCACGGCGTAGCCACCACCTCCGGTGGCCACCCACCGACCGCCTGCCACCTCGTGGGCCAGGTCGTGGAGCGCGGCGTACGTCACCCGCTGCCCGTCGACGGTCAGCATCAGGTGGGCCAGCGGGTCGTCGACGTGGGAGTCGCAGCCGTGCTGGGTCACCAGCACCTCCGGGGCGAACGCGCGCAGCACCTCCGGGACGACGGCGTGGAAGGCCCGCAGCCACCCGGCGTCGGACGTGCCGGGCGGGAGGGCCACGTTGACCGCGGACCCCTGGGCGTCGGGGCCGCCACTGTCGGTCGGGAAGCCGGTGCCGGGGAAGAGCATCTGGCCGGTCTCGTGGAGCGAGATCGTGAGCACGCGCGGGTCGTTCCAGAAGAACTTCTCGACCCCGTCGCCGTGGTGGACGTCGACGTCGACGTAGGCGACCCGCTCGGCGCCCTGGTCGAGCAGGTGCTGGATCCCGATGGTGACGTCGTTGTAGATGCAGAAGCCGCTGGCCCGGTCGGGCATGCCGTGGTGGAGGCCACCGGTGATGTTGACGGAGTGGAGGCTGCGGCCGGTCCACACCTGGTCGCACGCCTCGATCGTGGCGCCCACGACATGGGCGGCCGCGTGGTGCATGTCGGGGAACACCGGGTTGTCGTCGCTGCCCAGGCCGCAAGCCTCGTCGTAGTCCCCCGTGGTGCCCGCGCGGGTCACCGCGTCGATCAGCTCCCGCGTGTGGACCGTGAGGATCTGCTCCTCGGTGGCGACGGGCGCGTCGACCAGCTTCACACCGTCGAGGACGCCGAGCGCATCGGCCAGCCGGATGGTGAGGTCGACCCGGAGCGGGGACATCGGGTGGGTCGGGCCGAAGTCGTACTCGGTCAGGCTCGGGTCGAAGACCACGGTTGCCGGGCCGGAGCACTCCTCCATACAGGCACAACCGGTACCGCTGCTCAGCGCTCGATGCGGGCCGTGCCGCATCGACCTCGTACCGATCCGTGCCGATGATCGTCCAGCCAGTGGTGGGCCGCCTGACGGCGGACCCGCTTCGATCGCGCACACACCCACTTCGACGCAACGACCGCCTCCTGGGCGGTCGTTTTCTGCGCGCGCTCCCGGAGGCCCTGACTCCAGGAGCACCTGATGACCACCCTCTCCCTGCTGACCCCGTCGGGCCGGCTCACCCTCGGCAACCTGCTCGGCGCGCTGCGGCCGATGGCCGAGCGGCAGAACTCCCCCGACAACCGGGCCTTCTACGGCGTCTCCGACCTGCACGCCATGACCACGGCGCACGACCCGGCCGGCCTGCGCGACCGCACGCGCGAGCTGATGACCCTCATGCTGGCGGCCGGGCTCGACCGCAGCACGCTCTTCCGGCAGAGCGCGGTCCCGGCACACACCGGGCTGGCCTACCTGCTCGAGTGCACCGCGAGCACCGGGGAGCTGAACCGGATGATCCAGTTCAAGGAGAAGGGTCGCGACGTGCCGACGACCCGCGCCTCGCTGTTCACCTACCCGGTGCTGATGGCGGCCGACATCCTGCTCTACCGCCCTGCCGAGGTGCCGGTCGGCGACGACCAGCGCCAGCACGTCGAGCTCACCCGCGACCTCGCGATCCGCTTCAACAACACCTACGGTCCGGTGTTCACCGTGCCCACGATCGCCACGCCACCGGCCGGTGCGCGCGTCATGGACCTAGCCGAGCCGACCCGGAAGATGAGCAAGTCGGTCGCCGGGCCCGGCAGCATCCTGCTGCTCGACCCGCCCGACGTCGTACGCCGGAAGGTGGGTCGCGCGGTCACCGACTCCGACACCGGCCCGGCAGCCGTCCGGGCCGACCGTGACGGCAAGCCGGGCGTCACCAACCTGCTCGACATCCTCACCGCGTGCGGCGGGTCGGCCGACGGCATCTCCACCTACGGCGCCCTCAAGGCGGCGGTGACCGACGCCGTGGTGGCGGTGCTGACGCCGGTGCAGGAGCGCCACCGCGAGCTGGCCGACGACCCGTCGTACGTCGACGGCGTCTTCGCGCAGGGCGAGGAGCGCTGTCGCGCCGTCACCGAGCCGGTGCTGTCGGCTGCCCGGTCGGCGATGGGGTTGTGAGGTGTCAGGGGGTCCAGACCCAGGCGTCGTTCGACAACCCGTCGGTCGACTCGTAGCCGGTCTCCGTGTCCAGCCCGGCGAAGACGACCAGTTGGCCGTCGGCCCAGACCGCGGACTGGTCTGCGTCGACGTCGGTGCCGGCAGGCTTGCCGAGCGGGGTCCAGGTCTGGTCGGAGTCGTCATAGACGTAGCCCCACCCGGCGAGCAGGGGTCCCTCGTTCGCATTGAGCGACCAGCCACCGGGGCCGGGCGCGTCGATGTCGGGGGCGTTCGGCAGCGGTGACCACTCCCCCGTCCCGACGTCGAGCACCCCGCCGTACGGCGGATTCCCGTCCAGCCCGGTCGCGGTCTGCAGGTCGCCCGAGACCAGGCGTTCGCCGGTCCAGTGCCAGTGCGGCCACACCTGACCGGTCTCGGGCAGCAGGGTCCACTGCTCGCCGTCCCACACCTGCGCGCGGACGTAGGTGGGTTCGTCCGGCCCGTACTCCCGCGTGGTGTCGAACCCGGACACGACGACCCCTTCGTCCGTGGCCGCCACGCTGCTCTGACTGACGTCCTCGAGCAGGGGGCTGACCGGCAGCGCCGACCAGCTGTTGGCGGACACGTCGAGGACCTGCACGGCGCCCGACCTGCCCAGCGCGTAGACCGAGCCGTCGTGGGCGGAGATCCATCCGGTGTCCAGCAGCCGCTCCGGCGGCTGTGGATACTCGCGCCAGGCGTCCTCGCCTGCGTCGTAGCCGAACCAGCGTCCCTCGCCGAACACCACCATCGTGTCGCCGACCATCGTGGTGCGGAAGTAGTACTCCATCGGGACCGGCGCGGCGGCGATGCGTCGCCAGCTGTCGGAGTCGGGGTCGTAGGCGGCGCCGTCTCGTTGCGCGGGAGGCGGGGGTTCCGCGCATTCGGCGTTCGGCGGGCAGGGCGACACGCTCGATCCACCGACGAACAGCGCCTCCTCGCCGGTCCATCCGGAGAGTGCGTCGACCCGCGGCGAGAGCGGGGCCGGCTCGGCCTCGACCCAGGTCCCGCCGGGCGCGGTGGGCTGGACCCGGTCCCTGCCGGAGCCCGGCCCGGCCGCCCAGGCGACGCCGCCGATGACGGCCACCACCCCCAGCACCGCCGATCCGGTGGCGACGCGGGTGCGCCGCTGCCGGGTCCTCCCCAGCCGGGTCACGGTGGCGAGGTCGCCCGGTGGCAGCTCGGCGGAGTCCAGGGTGCCGTGCAGTGACTCGTGGAGACGGGTCTCGAGGCTCATCGCGGATCTCCTTCCGGGGCGGGCTCGCGCAGCCGGGCCCCCAGCGTGTGCAGCGCGGCCGATGCCTGCGACTTGACGGTTCCGGGCCGGACGCCGAGAACGTCGGCGATCTGCTGCTCGCTGAGGTCCTCGTAGTACCGCAGCACCACGACCGCCCGCTGCCGTGGCGGCAGGGACTGGATCGCGGTCCACACTTCGTCGCGCACAAGGGCCGCCGGCACGCCGTCCGGGACGCCGCGGTCGGGGAGGGAGTCGGTGGCCGTCTCCCTCCGGGTGTGAGCGCGCCGCCGCTGCGACAGGGCCGCGTTGATGGCGATCCGACGGACATAGGCGAGCGGGTTGTCGGCGCGGCTGACCCGTGACCACGAGGCATAGGCCTGCGCGAACGCCGACTGCAGGGCGTCCTCGGCCAGCTGGGCATCGCCCGCGACGGCGTACGTCGTGCGCAGCAGCCGCGGCCAGGTGGCCGCGAAGAAGCTCGCGAAGTCAGGCGGGACGCTCACACCCCCATGATGCGCGCGGGCGGGCGTTCGGTTCGGTGAACCGGCTCAGGAACCCTCGGCGAGATCGCGGGATCTGTTTCGCGCGGCCTCCATGGCGGCGAGGAACGCGGCGCGGACCTTGTGGATCTCGAGCTCGCGGAGGGCGGCCGCGGTGGTGCCGCCGGGAGAGGTGACCTGCTCGCGGAGGACGACGGGGTGGGTGCCGGTCTCGCGGAGCATGGCGGCCGACCCGACGACGGTCTGGACGACGAGGTCGGTGGCGGTCGAACGCGGGAGGCCCAGGTGGACGCCGGCCTCGATCATCGACTCGACCACGAAGAAGATGTAGGCAGGACCCGACCCCGAGATCGCGGTGACGGCGTCCATCTGTCGCTCAGGCACCCGCAGCACCTTGCCGGTCGACGCCAGCAGCGCCTCGACCTCCGCGAGGTGCTCGTCGTCGCAGTGGGAGCCGGGCGAGATCGCCGCCATGCCCTCGTCGACGAGCGCGGGCGTGTTGGGCATGACCCGGACGACGGCAACGCCCTCGGGGACGTGGGACTCGATGAAGGCGGTCGTGATGCCGGCGGCCAGCGAGACGACCAGCTGACCGGGGCGCAGCTCGGGGGAGATCTCGGCGAGCAGCACCGACATGTCCTGCGGCTTGACGACCACGGCGATGGTGTCGGCCTTGCGGGCCGCCTCGACGTTGGAGACGACCGCGACGCCGTAGCGCTCCTCGAGCTCGCGGGCCCGGTCGGGCCGCTTCTCGCCGACCAGCAGGTCGTCGACGCGACGCCCGGCGCGCACCAGCCCGGAGAGCAGGGTCTCGCCCATCACCCCGGCACCGAGGATGGCCGTCTGCTTCATGGCGCTCCCACTACGACTTGGAGATCAGCGACTTCAGGAAGAATGACAGGTTGGACGGCTTCTCCGCGAGACGTCTCATGAGGTAGCCGTACCACTCCGTGCCGTAGGGGATGTAGACCCGCACCGTCTCCCCGTCCTCGGCCAGCCGCCGCTGCTCGCCGGGGCGGATGCCGTAGAGCATCTGGAACTCGTAGGTGCCCTTGACGCGGCCGAAGCGGCTCGCGAGCGACGACGCGATCTCGACCATCCGCGGGTCGTGGGTCGCGATCATCGGGTAGCCCTGGCCCGCCAGCAGCACCTTGAGGCAGCGCACGTAGGACTTGTCGATGTCGATCCGGTCCTGGAACGCCACGCCCTCGGGCTCGAGGTAGGCGCCCTTGCACAGCCGCACCCGCGAGCCCTCGAAGGCCAGTGCGCGACAGTCGGCCTCGGTGCGGTGGAGCGCCGCCTGCAGGACCGCCCCGGTCTCGGGGAAGTCCTGACGCAGCTCGCGCAGGATCGACAGCGTCGAGTCGGTGGTGGTGTGGTCCTCCATGTCGAGGGTGACCGTGGTGCCGGCGTTGCGGGCGGCCCGGCAGATCGTGCGGGCGTTCTCGAGAGCGACCTTCCGGCCCGTGTCGGGCAGCGCCTGACCGATCGCCGACAGCTTCACCGAGACCTCCGCCTTGCGGGTCAGGCCACGGGCCGAGAGCTGCTCGAGGAGGTCGACGTACGCCGCCACGGTCGCCTCGGCCTGCTCGGCGTCGAGGGTGTCCTCGCCGAGGAAGTCGAGGGTCACCGTCAGCCCGCCGTCGACCAGTCCGGAGGTCGCCTCGACGGCCGACTCGGTGGACTCACCGGGGACATAGCTGTGCACGATCCCCGACGAGACGGGCATGGCGCTGACGAGGTTCTTGACGTGCTCGCTGCGGGCCAGCAGCAGCAGCGGTTGGCGGAGCAGTGGCATGCGGAACAGGCTACGCGGGCCGACCGGCGACTCCCTAGTCGACGTCGGCGGCCTTCTCGCCCTCGCCAGCGCCGTGGCCCTTCCCGCCCTGCTTGCCCCCCTGCTGCAGCTTCCAGCTCGCGTCGACGGCTCCGGCCAGGGCGGCCACGGCGGCATCCATGGCGATGGTCGGGGACTCGACGAGCGGGCTGTCCGGTGCGGCGACGTCCTCGCCGGGGCGCAGCGACGCGAGGTCGCCGATGACGTGGGGACCCTGCTCGGCGAGCGAGGCGATGGTGTGGTCGGCGAGGGTGCGGATCCGGGCCAGCGCCCACTCCGGCGGAGTGGGGATCCTGGTGTCGTCGGGGGCCCACTCACGCTGCCGCAGCCCCTTCACGGCGCCGTAGAAGACCATCTTCCGGTAGAAGTCGTCGGACCAGCCGTGTGACTTCTTCTGCGCGTTGAGCTGGCGCAGCATCTCGACGCTGGTGCGGTCGAGGGACTCGTTGGCGCTGGAGACCGGCTCGAGGAAGCCGTCGGGCAGGGCCAGCAGCCTCTCGAACGAGCGCGGCATCAGCGCCCGGTTGTTCTCGTCCGAGCAGATCAGGTGGAAGCGCTGCGGGTCGAGGTGGACCGACCACTTCTCCACGGTCTTCGCCAGCTGCTGTCCCGGCGGGAACGACGCCAGGATCGCGTCGATGTCGTCACCGGCGAGGACGTAGTCGAGCCACTCCTCGTAGGTCATCGCCAGGAACTTCTTGACCTTCTCCTGGTAGAGCGAGGGCAGCGCCTTGTCGAGCCGCCGCCCCACGGCCACGACGTGGACACGGTCGGCGCCGAAGCTGTCCACCATCCGGCCGATGGCCTCCTCGTCGGCACGGCCGAACGCCTCGCTGCTCACCACGGCCTTCAGTCCCGACTCGTTGACCTCGTCGACCAGCGCGTCCCACTCGGCCATCCGCGGCTTGCGCATGCCACGCGGCCGGGCGCCCATCACGGCCCAGCCCGAGAACTTGGCGCGCACACCAGACCCCGGGTAGAGCACCCCCAGCTCGGCCAGCTCCTCGCGGCGCGCGGCCATCGTGGTCTGGATCGACGTCGAGCCGGTCTTCGGCGGACCGATGTGGATCATCACGTCGCCGGGCGCCATCGGCGTGATGTCGTCCCAGGGGTTGTCAGGCATGCGCCCGATCGTATCCGGGGCCGATCGTCCCTCAGTGGGTGCGGCGGCGCAGCGTGGCCGCCCCGAGGGCGAGGCCCGCGACGGTGAAGCCGGCGATGATGCCGAGGTCCGCCCAGACGTCGCCGGTGTCGGACGTGGCGACCAGCGACTGCATCGCGTCCACGGCGTACGACAGCGGGAGCACGTTGCTGATCGCCTCGAGCACGGTGGGGAGCTGGTCGCGCGGCACCAGCAGCCCGCACAGCAGGATCTGTGGGACGACGACCGCCGGCATGAACTGCACCGCCTGGAACTCGGTCTGCGCGAACGCACTCACGAACAGCCCCAGCGCCGAGCCGAGCACGGCATCGGCGACCGCCACCACCACGAGCAGCCAGACCGGGCCGGTGACGGTCATGTCGAGCAGCCCGACGCTCACGGCCACCGCGATCGTGGCCTGGAGGGCGGCCATCACCCCGAACGCGAGCGCGTAGCCGAACAGGAAGTCCAGCTTGCCCATCGGCATCGCCAGCAGCCGTTCGAGGGTCCCGCTGGAGCGTTCACGCAGCGTCGTGACGCTGGTGACCAGGAACATGATGAAGAAGGGGAACAGCGCCAGCAGGCTCGGGCCGATCCGGTCGAAGACGTCCACCGGCGTGTCCAGGAACATCCACCACAGCAGGGTCATCAGCAGCGTCGGCAGGAGCAGGAGCATGGCCATCGTGCGGTGGTCGCGACGCAGCTGGGCGAGCACGCGCGTGGCCACGGCCGTGGTCACCCGGGGGGTCAGGATGGTGCTCATGCCGCCTCACCGCCCACGATCGAGAGGAACGCCGCCTCGATGTCGGCCGAGCCGCTGCGGTCGCGGATCTCGGCCGGGCTGCCGTCGGCGATGATCGCCCCCTCGCGCATCAGCAGCAGCCGGTCGCAGCGCTCGGCCTCGTCCATGACGTGGCTGGACACGAGGACGGCGGAGCCGGCGTCGGCCAGCCGGTGGAACAGCTGCCAGAGCTGTTGGCGGAGCACGGGGTCGAGGCCGACGGTCGGCTCGTCGAGGACGAGCAGGTCGGGGTCGCCGAGCAGCGCGACGGCCAGGCTGGCGCGGGAGCGCTGACCACCGCTCATCCTCCCCACCAGCTGGTCGGTGGCGTCCTCGAGGTCGACCGCCTCGATCGCCCGGTCGACGGCGGCCCGGTCGAGGCCCTGGACCCGGGCGAAGAACATCAGGTTCTCGGCGACGGTGAGGTCGTCGTACACGCTCGCCGCCTGCGTGTGGTAGCCGATGCGGTCGCGCAGCGGGGCGCTGCCGGCCTCCTGCCCGAGCACCGTGACCTCACCCGAGACGATCTGCTGCACCCCGACCAGGCAGCGCATCAAGGTCGTCTTGCCGCAGCCGCTCGGGCCCAGCAGCCCGGTGACTCCGCCGCCGACCGTGAGGTCGAGCCCGTCCAGCACGGGGCGGCCGCCGCGGGCGACGGTGAGTCCCGTGATCTCCACCGCGTTATTCACCATGCGTTGAATTATGCCAGCGGGCGGACCTCAGGGCAAGGGGTCGGCGAGGTAGCGCTGCAGGGTGGGGGCGTACGTCGCCACCAGCTGGTCGGCCGGCAGCGAGGCGAGCGGCTCCACGCGCAGCACGTAGCGCAGCAGGATCACGCCGATCATCTGGCTGGCCACCAGCGGCATCCGCAGCTCGGGCCGGTCGATGCCCAGCGCCACCCCGACCGGCGTCAGCACCAGCGGCAGGAAGCCCTCGCTCACCAGCTTGGACCCGGCGGGGTCCATCACGCCCCGCGCGAAGGCGACCAGCGACGGCTGCAGGGCGGGGTCGTCCCAGGCGGACAGGAACGCGCGCAGGATCCGTTCGCCGGCCCCGTCGATACCGCCGGCCACGGCCGGCAGCAGGATCTGGCGAGGGTCGACCGGCAGCTCGAGCGCGGCGAGGAACAGGTCGTCCTTGCTGCCGAAGTAGTGGTGCACGAGCGCCGCGTCGACGCCGGCGTCGCCGGCCACGGCCCGGATCGTCGTACCGCCGAAGCCCTGGTCGGCGAACCTGGCCCGGGCGGCACCGAGGATCGCCGCCCGGGTGTCCGGCGCTCCGGGACGGCGACCACGGCGCCCGCTCGCGCTCCCCGTCATGTCCCCGTCATCTCGTGGGCACCACGAAGTGCTCGCGGGCGAACTCCAGCGACTCGCGCAGGTCGGTCTCGCGCTGCTCGCGCGACGCGGCCTTGCGGGTGTTGATCTCGACGATGACGTCGCCGCCGTAGCCGGAGGCCGCGACATGGGCCAGGAAGTCGGCCGCCTTCATCACGCCGCGACCGGGCACGAGGTGCTCGTCCTTCGCCGAACCGCTGCCGTCAGTGAGGTGGACGTGACGGAGCCGCGACCCCATCCGCACGGCCATCTCGATGACGTCGGACTGTGCGATCGCGGCGTGGGAGAGATCGATCGTGGTGTGGGCGTAGGACTCCTCCGAGGGGTCCCAGCCGGGGAGGTACATCTCCATGCCGCGCCGTGAGCTCGCGCGCCACGGATACATGTTCTCGATGGCGAAGTCGATCCCGGTCGACACCTCCAGCGCCGCGATGCCGTCGACGAACCCGGCGGCGTACTCCTTCTGCCACCGGAACGGCGGGTGTACGACGACGACCTCGGCGCCGACCTCGGCGGCCATCTCGGCCGAACGCTCGAGCTTGCCCCACGGCTCGGTGCCCCAGACCCGCTGCGTGAACAGCAGGCACGGAGCGTGGACCGCGGTGATCGGGATCTCGTGGTGGTCGGCGAGCTGCCTGACCGCCGACGTCTGCTGGCTGAGCGCGTCGATGCCGACCATGACCTCGACCGCGTCGTACCCCAGCCGGGAGGCGTAGGCGAAGGCGTGCGCCGACGACTCGGGGTAGACCGAGGCCGTCGACAGTCCGATCCGGGTCACCGGGGTCCCGCGGAGTCGTGGAGCGCCAGCGGAGCGACTTCGTGGGGTGGATCAAGGCCGGATCATGGTCGACCGGCCACGCCGATGGCGTCGATCCGCTCGAGGATCACGCCCTCGCGGAGTGCCCACGGGCAGATCTCGAGCTCGTCGAGGTCGAAGATGTCCATCACGGCGCCCGCGACGAGAGCGCCGGGGAGGATCTGGTGGACGCGACTCGGCGACACCCCGGGAAGCTCAGCCAGCTCGTGGTCGGGCATCGCGGCCAGCTTCGGGATCCAGCGCTGCAGCTCCTCGGCGGCGAGCACCCGCGGCACGAGCGGACCGTCACCCGACGGGGCGGCACCACAGATCCGGGCCAACGAGCGGAAGGTCTTGGACGTGGCGACGGCATGGTCGGGGGCCCCGTGACGCAGCAGGTTGCCGGCGTCTCGCGCGATCTCCGAGCGGACCGTCTTGCGAAGCTCTCGGATCGTCTCCTCGCCGCGGTCGCCGCCGAGGTGATCGCGGGCGACCCGGGCCGCGCCGAGCGGCAGCGACCAGGCCACGTCGGGTGCCTCGTCGGTCCCGCCGGCGATCTCGAGCGAGCCGCCGCCGATGTCGAAGACGGCCAGTCGCCCCGACGACCAGCCGAACCAGCGGCGTACGGCGAGGAAGGTGAGCCGCGCCTCGTCCTCGCCCGGCAGCACCGCGATGTCGACGCCGGTCCGCTCTCGCACCTCCGCCAGCACGTCGTGGGAGTTGGCGGCGTCGCGGACCGCCGACGTCGCGAACGGCAGCATCTCCTCGCAGCCCTTGTCCTCGGCCACGACCAGGGCGGAGGCGACGAAGTCGGCGAGCGCTTCGATGCCGCTGCGCGACACGGCGCCCGACTCGTCGAGATGCTCGGCCAGCCGCAGCGGCTCCTTGTGGGAGTAGGCCGGGAGCGGGGCGGCGCCGTCGTGGGCATCGACCACCAGGAGGTGTCCGGTGTTGGAACCGATGTCGAGCACGCCCAGGCGCATGGGGCGAATCTACCGGGCACGTAGTGTGACGCCGTGCCAGAAGTCGACCTCGTGTTCCCACGCGCCTTCGTCGAGTTCGCCGATCCGGCCGATCCCGACCAGGTCTTCAAGTGCGACCTGACCTGGCTGACCTCCAACTACCTGTGCATCTTCGGCCAGGGCTGCCCGGGCATCTATGCCACCTCCCCCGACACCGGCTGCTGCACCCTCGGCGCCCACTTCGCCGACGCGGACGACCGGAAGCGGGTGGCGTCGTCGGTCGCGCAGCTGACGCCGGAGCAGTGGCAGTTCCATCCCGGCCGCAAGGTGAAGAAGGGTGACTGGCTCACCAAGGACGAGGAGGGCGAGCCGAAGACCCGCACCCTCGAGGTGGACGGCCAGTCGGCGTGCGTGTTCCACAACCGCACGGACTTCGCCGCTGGTGCCGGTTGCGCGCTGCACACCCTCGCCCTCGACCAGGGCCGCGAGCCGCTGGAGACCAAGCCCGACGTCTGCTGGCAGCTGCCGATCCGCCGTTCGTTCCGCACCGTCGAGCGGCAGGACGAGACGTCCTACACGGAAGTCACGATCACCGAGTACGACCGCCGCGGCTGGGGGCCGGGCGGCCACGACCTCGACTGGTACTGCTCCGGCAACACCGAGGCTCACGTCGCGCCCGAGCCGCTCTACGTCACCAACGAGCCCGAGCTGGTGGCGCTGATGGGTCGAGCGGCGTACGACGAGCTGGTGGGCCTGTGCGAGGCACACCTGCGGTCTCGGTCGGCCCTGGCGATCCATCCGGCCGACCCGCGCTGATTCCGCGTCACGTCTCGGTGCCAAGACCTCGACATCGAGATAAGGCGACCCCGCTGTCCCGACCGATAGAGCCATTGCCGACAATGAACGGCATGCGCTTGGATCATCTCTCCTTCGCCGCCGGACCTGACGGCCTCGCCAGCACCGCCCAGCGCATCGGGGGACTGCTCGGCACGGAGTTCCGTAACGGTGGGGTGCACCCCCGCTTCGGCACCCGCAACATGGTGCTGCCCCTCGCGGGCGACACCTACCTCGAGATCGTCGAGGTCCTCGACCATCCCGCGTCCGACAAGGCCCCCTTCGGCCAGGCCGTGCGCGCGCGTTCGCTGCTCGGCGGCGGGTGGCTGGGCTGGGTCGTGGCCGTCGACGACATCGCCGCGGTCGAGACCCGCCTCGGGCGCGAGGCGGCCACCGGCAACCGACACCGCCCCGACGGCGTCGAGCTCACCTGGAAGCAGATCGGCGTCAACGGCTTGATCGCCGACCCGCAGCTGCCGTTCTTCATCGAGTGGGGCGTCGCGCCCGAGCTCCACCCGAGCCACGGCGCCGACTCCGACTTCAGCCTGATCAGCCTGGAGATCGCCGGCGACCCGCAGCGGGTCTCGCACTGGCTCGGGGAGACCGTCGAGGCGCCGCTCGAGGACGTGAAGGTCGAGTGGGTCGCCCCGAACGGCACCCCCGGCATCATCGCCGCGCAGGTCCAGACTCCCAACGGCCTCGTGCGAATCTGACGGTGGGGGCGCGACCCAGCCCCAACATCTGGCAGCACCCGGCCACCTACGAGGCCGAGAACCGGGCCGTCGACCCCGACGGTCTCCTGGAGTCCACGATGTCGTCGATCGCGCCGTGGGCGGGTCGCACCGTGCTCGACGTGGGGTGCGGCACCGGCTTCCACCTGCCTCGCTTCGCCGAGACCGCCGCCCGCGTGATCGGCGTGGAGCCGCACCCCTCTCTCGTGGCACTCGCCCGGCGGCGTACCCGCCGGCTGCCGGTGGTGTCCGTGCTCGAGGGGCTGGCCGAGGCGCTCCCCCTGCCGGACGCGTCGGTCGACGTCGTGCACGCCCGCTGGGCCTACTTCTTCGGGCCGGGCTGCGAGCCGGGACTGGCCGAGCTCGACCGCGTCGTGCGCCGCGGCGGGACGGCGTTCGTGATCGACAACGACCCCACCAGGTCGACGTTCGGCTCGTGGTTCCGCCGCGGCTTCCCCACCGTCGACCCCACTAGCGTCGAGCGGTTCTGGTCGTCGCGGGGCTGGTCGCGCCACCCGCTCGACATCCGCTGGGAGTTCACCTCCCGCGCCGACTTCGAGGCCGTCGTCCGCATCGAGTTCCCGGTTCCCGTCGCCGAGTCGATCGTGTCGACGTACCACGGCACCTCCGTCGACTACGCCGTCAACCTGTGGTGGAAGCGGTTCTGAGGGGGCGTCGGAATCCCCGCGCTAAGTGGGGAAACCGCTACTACTCGGGTGTTGCAACGGCCGAGAAGCGCCAGGATCCCCAGCTAGCCGCGGAGTCCGGCGAAGCCCTTCAGCTGGTGCCGCGGACGACCAGCTCGGGGGTGAGGAGTACGCCGCCACCCCGGACCGGGGGGTGGGTGAGCAGGCCCTCGAGCGCGCGCACGATCTCGACCGCGACCTCCTCGAGCGGCTGCCGCACCGACGTGAGGCCGGGCGGCACGACCTGGGCGACCTGCGAGTCGTCGAAGCCGACGACCGCGACGTCGCGACCGGCGACCAGGCCGCGCTCGGCGAGCGTGTGCATGACCCCCATGGCGAGGGTGTCGGAGGCGCAGACGAAGCCGGTCGGCTGCGCCTCGTCGAGGAGTACGGCGCTGGCCTCGCGCCCGCTGGGGACGGTGTCCTCGGAGCGGGATGCGAGGCCGGTCGTGGCGAGCCCGCGCGAGCGCATCGCCCGGGTCCAGCCGGCGCGGCGGTCCTCGCCGATGACCTGGTCCTTGCGCCAGCCGATCCAGGCGACCCTGGTGTGGCCTTGGTCGAGGAGGTGGTCGGTCGCGATCTGGGTGCCGGCGGCGCCGTCGACGTCGACCCACGGATGGTGTGCGGCGGGGTTGTCCCACGGCCGGCCGAACGCGACGAACGGAGCCCGCCGCGACTCCAGCCAGGCCGCCTGCGGGTTGCCGAGGTAGGTGTCGGTGGCGACGAACGCGTCGACCGCGGTGGCGCGCAGCAGCTCGTCGTACCCGGCGGTGGGGTCCTCGGGGTCGGCCGGGAAGAGCAACACGTGGTAGCCGGCTGCGCTGGACGTCTCGACGAGTGAGTGGACGAACCGGTCCATCAACGCGTTGGCGGTGCCCTCCTGGGCGGGAGCGAACCGGAGGCCGATCAGGTGGCTGGCACGCGTGCGCAGGTTGCGGGCCGCCCGGTTGGGCGAGTAGCCGAGCTCCTCGATCGCGCCGAGCACCCGGGTGAGGGTGTCGGGGCGCAGCAGGTCGGGGTTGTTGACGGCGTTGGAGACCGTCTGGCGCGACACGCCGGCCAGCTCGGCGACGTCCGCCAGCGTGGGTGGGGTGGTCGGCGCCCAGCCCGGGACCCGTGTCATCCGCCGCTCCTCTTGATCGTTCCAATGGCAGCATAACCTGCACTGTCGGCGCCGTGACCTACCGTCTGCCCCATGCCACAGACAGGGCCCAGGGGCGGCGCCAGGACCAAGTCCGCCTACCGCTGCACCGAGTGCGGCTGGGAGGCCTCGAAGTGGGTCGGCCGCTGCGGCGAGTGCCAGGCCTGGGGCTCGGTCGCCGAGGTCAGCTCGACGCCGACGACCCGCGCCGCCGCCGCCCCGGTCACCAGCCCGGCGGTGCCGATCGGCGAGGTCTCGGTCAGCGAGTCCGCCTTCCGCAGCAGCGGGGTCCCCGAGCTCGACCGGGTGCTCGGCGGCGGGCTGGTCCCCGGCGCCGCGATCCTGCTGGCCGGTGAGCCCGGCGTCGGCAAGAGCACGCTGCTGCTCGAGGTCGCCGCCCAGACCGCGCGCTACCAGCGCCGCACGCTCTACATCACCGGCGAGGAGTCCGCCTCCCAGGTCCGGCTGCGCGCCGACCGCACCGGCGGGGTCCACGAGCTGCTCTACGTCGCGGCCGAGACCGACCTCGGCGCCGTGCTCACCCACCTCGAGGAGGTGCGTCCCGAGCTGCTGGTGGTCGACTCGATCCAGACCATCTCGGCCGCCGACCTCGACGGCGTCCCGGGCGGCGTCAGCCAGGTCAAGGAGGTCGCGGCCGCGCTGATCCGGATGGCCAAGACCCGCAACATCACGACCGTTCTCGTCGGCCACGTGACCAAGGACGGCTCCATCGCAGGCCCCCGCGTCCTCGAGCACGTCGTCGACGTCGTCCTCCACTTCGAGGGCGACCGCAACTCCCGCTTCCGGATGCTCCGGGCGATGAAGAACCGGTTCGGCCCGGTCGACGAGGTCGGTTGCTTCGACCTCGCCACCGACGGCATCACGGCGGTCACCGACCCGACCGGCCTCTTCGTGGAGAACCACGACCAGCAGGTCCCCGGCACGTGCGTCGCGGTCACCATGGAGGGCCGGCGCCCCCTGCTCGCCGAGGTGCAGGCGCTGGTGACCCACACGGCCGCCGAACGACCACGACGTACGACGAGCGGGCTCGACTCCTCGCGCGTGGCGATGGTGCTCGCGGTGCTCCACCAGCACTGCGGGATCCGGCTCCACCAGCAGGACGTCTTCACCTCGACCGTGGGCGGCGCCCGACTCGTCGAGCCGGCCACCGACCTGGCCATCGCGGTGGCGCTCGCGTCCGCGTCGACCGGCCGGCCGGCACCTCACGGCGTGGTCGCGATGGGCGAGCTGGGCCTGGCCGGAGAGCTGCGCAAGGTGCGCGACCTGCCACAGCGGATCGCCGAGGCGGCGCGGCTCGGATTCCGGCTCGCCGTCGTGCCGGGTCGCCCCCAGGGGCCGACCGCCGGCGAACGCAAGTTCGAGGGGATGCGGGTGGTCGAGGCGGCCGACGTCTACTCCGCGCTGCGCGTGCTGTCGCTGGTCGGCGAGCGAGCGGGCGGCGGGGCCGGCGGCCTCCATCTCCTAGACTGACGACTCGACACCCGGACCCAGACCGGGCTGTCGCCCAGCAAGGGGAGGCTGACGTGGCGGTCCCGGTCCGCTCGGAGGAGCAGTTGCGCCTGCGCGCTGCCCTGGCCCAGATCGCTCCGGGCACCGCCCTGCGCGACGGCCTCGAGCGCATTCTCCGCGGCCGCACCGGCGCGCTGATCGTGCTCGGCCACGACAAGACGGTCGAGAGCATCTGCACGGGCGGCTTCAACCTCGACGTCCCGTTCACCTCCACCGGGCTGCGCGAGCTGGCCAAGATGGACGGCGCGATCGTGATCGACAAGGAGGTCACCCGGATCATCCGGGCTGCCGTCCACCTGATGCCCGACCAGTCGATCCTGTCCGACGAGACCGGCACCCGTCACCGCACCGCCGACCGTGCCGCCCAACAGACCGTCTTCCCCGTGGTCTCGGTGTCCCAGTCGATGCAGATCATCGCGGTCTACGTCGGCAAGACCCGCCACGTGGTCGAGGACACCGGCCAGATCCTGTCGCGCGCCAACCAGGCGCTGGCGACCCTCGAGCGCTACAAGCTGCGCCTCGACGAGGTGTCGAGCACGCTCTCCGCCCTCGAGATCGAGGACCTCGTCACCGTGCGCGACGTCGCCGTCGTGGCTCAGCGGCTCGAGATGGTGACCAGGATCGCGCGCGAGATCGAGGACTACGTCCTCGAGCTCGGCAGCGACGGCCGGCTGCTGTCCCTGCAGCTGGAGGAGCTCGTCACCGGAGTGGACGCCGAGCGGGAGCTGGTCATCCGCGACTACCTGCCCGCCGGACGACGGGCCCGCAGCCCCGAGACCTACCTCGGCCGGCTCGAGGCGCTCTCGGCCACCGATCTGGTCGACCCGGCCGCGGCTGCGCGAGCTCTGGGCCTCGGCACCGGTGAACACCTCGACGGCGCGGTGGCGCCGCGTGGCTACCGGCTGCTGGCGAAGGTGCCCCGGCTGCCGCAGTCGGTGTGTGATCGGCTCGTCGACCACTTCGGCAGCCTGCAGAAGCTGTTGTCGGCCGGCGTCGACGACCTCCAGGCGGTGGAGGGCGTCGGTGAGCTGCGCGCCCGCAGCGTGCGCGAGGGTCTCTCCCGGCTGGCCGAGTCGACCATCCTCGAGCGGTACGTCTAGCCGCGCGTCTGCGGTTCTTCTTCCCGTCGTCCCGCTTCTTGCCGTCCCGCTTCTGGTCGCCCTTCTTCGGGTCCGGCTTCACGGTCTCCGTGACGACGTCGGGGTCGGGTGCGGTCAGCTGGAACTGGAGGTCGGACGGCTCGCCGGCCAGGGCAGCGGCCTCGACGTGGTACCAGCCGGGCATCGCCCAGTCGGTGAGCCGGGTACAGCCGTCGTCGGATCGACGGGCCGACCAGGTCACCGCGACCTCGGTGCTGACGTTGTTGCGGATCACGACGTCCTCGGTCGGGATCGCGCGCGGGCACTGGCGGCTGGACCAGATGTCGTCGTCGCCGGACGTGATCTTCACCGTCAGCGACTCCGGCGAGACCCGCCAGGTGCAGGCGGCCGAGAGGATGGTCCGCAGCTCCAGCACGAAGGTCACCGGACTCCCGCCGACGGTCTTCTTCGCGAGAGGCGTGACGGCGATGTCGCGGTCGACGCAGTCACCCTCGGGCTCGGCGAGCTCCGGACCGCGGTTGCGGTCGCCCTTGTCATCCTTGCGGGGCTTCTTGTCCGGCTTGGTCCCCTCGCCCGGGTCGTCCTGACCGTTCGGCTCGGAAGTCGGCGGCGCGGGCGTCTCGCTCTGCTCTGATGACATCGGGGCCGCCCGGTCGGGCGTGCTGGGTGATCCCCCGACGGCCAGCGAGACCAGCTGGACCAGGGCCACGACGAGCCCGGCGACGACCACCAGGGCGACGATGCGTCGCGTCCAGTACACGCGGGCCGGGAGCGGCCCCCGAGTCATCGCGGTCATGCGCCCACGGTAGGCAGCGCCGGAGTCGAGACGGTGGTGCCACGCGGGTCGTCATAGGATCTGGCGCGATGGACGACCTGCACGCACCGGTGCTGCGGTGGTACGACGAGCACGCGCGCGAGCTGCCGTGGCGGGGCGTGCAGGCGTCGCCCTGGTCGGTGATGGTCTCGGAGTACATGCTCCAGCAGACACCGGTCGCCCGGGTGCTGCCCGTCCACGAGCAGTGGCTGGAGCGGTGGCCGACACCCGCCGCCCTGGCGGCGGAACCGGTGGGCGAGGCGATCCGGATGTGGGGTCGGCTGGGCTACCCGCGCCGGGCGTTGCGCCTCCACGCCGCTGCGACCGCGATCGTGGAGCGCCACGGCGGTGAGGTGCCGGCCGACCACGACGCGCTTCGCGCGCTTCCCGGGCGTCGGCGACTACACCGCCGCCGCGATCGCGGTCTTCGCCTTCGGCCGCCGCCACGCCGTCCTCGACACCAACGTCCGCCGCGTGCTCGCGCGCAGCGTCTCCGGCGTGGAGTTCCCACCCGCCGCCCTCACCCGGGGCGAGCGCGACCTGGCGACCGGTCTGCTCCCGGATGACGACACAGACGCGGCGACGTGGTCGATCGCGCTGATGGAGCTCGGCGCCCTGGTGTGCACGGCCAGCCGCCGCGCTGCGGAGCCTGCCCGCTCGCGGACCGGTGTGCGTGGCGGGCCGCCGGCTTCCCGGCGTACGACGGACCGCCGCGCCGCGGCCAGGCCTGGGCCGGGACCGACCGGCAGTGTCGGGGCCGGCTGATGGCAGTGGTCCGCGACGCGCACGACCCGGTCCGCCAGGAGCGGCTCGTCCGGGCATGGGACGAGGCCGACCAGCGCACCAGGTGCCTGGCCGGCCTCGTCGAGGACGGACTGCTGGTCAGGGACGGCGACGCGTACGCGCTGCCCTGACTCTCACGTCATTCGGCTCGTGGGACGTCCGTCGGGCCTTCGGAGTCGTCCGGTCCCTCGCCGGCAGCTGCCTCGCCCGAGGCGTCCACGTCGGCGGTCTCGAAGGGTGGCAGGTCGGGCAGCTCGCCCATCTTCTGGCCGTGGAAGGTGAACGTCGCGGTCGGACCCTCCCCCTCGACGTCGACCAGCACGATCTGGCCGGGGCCGACCTCGCCGTAGAGCATCTTCTCGGCGAGCACGTCCTCGATCTCGCGCTGCACCGTGCGGCGCAGCGGCCGCGCACCGAGGACCGGGTCGAAGCCGCGCACTGCGAGCAGGTTCTTCGCCGGCTGGGTGAGCTCGATCTTCATGTCGCGGTCACGCATCCGCAGCTCGACCGAGGCGATCATGTTGTCGACCATGGCGACGATCTGCTCCTCCGACAGCGGCGGGAACACGACGATCTCGTCGACACGGTTGAGGAACTCGGGACGGAAGTGCTGCTTGAGCTCCTCCGAGACCTTGCTCTTCATCCGCTCGTAGGAGCCGGCGGCATCGCCGGTCTGCTGGAAGCCGAGGTTCTGGCTCTTGGCGATGTCACGGCTGCCGAGGTTGGTGGTCATGATGATGACGGTGTTCTTGAAGTCGACCACCCGGCCCTGGGAGTCGGTCATCCGACCTTCCTCCAGGATCTGCAGCAGGGTGTTGAAGATGTCGGGGTGCGCCTTCTCGACCTCGTCGAAGAGCACGACCGAGAACGGCTTGCGGCGCACCTTCTCGGTGAGCTGGCCGCCCTCCTCGTAGCCGACGTAGCCGGGAGGCGAGCCGAACAGCCGGGAGACGGTGTGCTTCTCGCCGTACTCGCTCATGTCGAGCTGGATCAGCGCGTCCTCGTCGCCGAAGAGGAACTCCGCGAGCGACTTGGACAGCCACGTCTTACCGACACCGGACGGACCGGCGAAGATGAACGAGCCGCCGGGACGCTTCGGGTCCTTCAGGCCGGCACGCGTACGCCGGATGGCGCGGGAGAGCGCCTTGACGGCCTCCTCCTGACCGATGACGCGCTTGTGGAGCTCGTCCTCCATCTTGAGCAGCCGCGTGGACTCCTCCTCGGACAGCTTCACGATCGGGATGCCGGTCGCCACCGCGAGCACCTCGGCGATCAGCTCCTCGTCGACCTCGGCGACCTCGTCCATGTCGCCGGCGCGCCACTGCTTCTCGCGCTCGGCCTTGCGGGCGATCAGCTGCTTCTCCTCGTCGCGCAGCCGGGCCGCGGCCTCGAAGTCCTGGCCGTCGATCGCGGCCTCCTTGCGCTGCCGCACGTCGCCGATCTTGTCGTCGTACTCGCGCAGGTCGGCCGGCGCGGTCATCCGCCGGATCCGCAGCCGCGAGCCGGCCTCGTCGATCAGGTCGATGGCCTTGTCGGGCAGGAACCGGTCGGAGATGTAGCGGTCGGCCAGTGTCGCCGCCGAGACCAGGGCCTCGTCGGTGATGGTGACCCGGTGGTGGGCCTCGTAGCGGTCACGCAGGCCCTTGAGCATCTCGATGGTGTGGGCGATCGAGGGCTCCTGCACCTGGATCGGCTGGAACCGGCGCTCGAGCGCCGCGTCCTTCTCGAGGTACTTGCGGTACTCGTCGAGCGTGGTGGCCCCGATGGTCTGGAGCTCGCCGCGGGCCAGCATCGGCTTGAGGATGCTGGCGGCGTCGATGGCGCCCTCGGCCGCGCCGGCGCCGACGAGGGTGTGGATCTCGTCGATGAACAGCACGATGTCGCCGCGGGTGCGGATCTCCTTGAGCACCTTCTTGAGGCGCTCCTCGAAGTCACCGCGGTAGCGCGACCCGGCGACCAGGGCGCCGAGGTCGAGGGTGTAGATCTGCTTGTCCTTCAGCGTCTCGGGGACGTTGCCCTTGACGATGTCCTGGGCCAGCCCCTCGACGATGGTCGTCTTGCCGACACCGGGCTCGCCGATGAGGACCGGGTTGTTCTTCGTACGGCGGGACAGGATCTGCATGACCCGCTCGATCTCCTGCTCGCGCCCGATGACCGGGTCGAGCTTGCCCTCGCGGGCGTCCTGGGTCAGGTTGCGGCCGAACTGGTCGAGAACCAGCGACGACGACGGGGCGTCACCGCCCGAGGCGGTCGTGGCTCCCGCGGCCGGGGATTCCTTGCCCTGGAAGCCGGACAGCAGCTGGATGACCTGCTGCCGCACCCGGTTGAGGTCAGCGCCCAGCTTCTGGAGCACCTGCGCCGCGACGCCCTCGCCCTCGCGGATCAGGCCGAGCAGGATGTGCTCGGTCCCGATGTAGGAGTGGCCGAGCTGCAGCGCCTCGCGCAGGGACAGCTCCAGCACCTTCTTGGCGCGCGGCGTGAACGGGATGTGACCCGAGGGGGCCTGCTGGCCCTGGCCGATGATCTCCTCGACCTGGGCGCGCACCGCCTCCAGTGAGATGTCGAGGCTCTCGAGAGCCTTCGCCGCGACGCCCTCGCCCTCGTGGATCAGGCCGAGCAGGATGTGCTCGGTCCCGATGTAGTTGTGGGAGAGCATGCGGGCCTCTTCCTGGGCCAGCACCACCACCCGGCGGGCTCGGTCGGTGAACCGCTCGAACATGCGCATCGCTCCTACTGCGTCAGGGGCCGGCCCGCCGTCATTCGGCGAGCCGCATCGTGGACTTCAACCCCACACACACCCTACGCGTTCCCGGGTAGCGCCCCAGTCACTACGCCGAGAGCGAACACTTGGTTGCCTTGGCGTTGACGCTCACCTGGTTTCGACGCGCTCACCCGTCCTCGCAAGCTCGGTCGCGTCGCTTGCTCTACCTCCCGGCGGCACGGACGCCGCGCTCCGCGCGGCCTCCTGCGCCGTGATCAACGTGCGGCGTCGAAGGCCTCGCGCACCTCGGCGGGGACCCGACCGCGGTCGGAGACCTTGAAGCCGTTGGAGCGGGCCCAGTCGCGCAGCTCGCGGGCGCTGGGGCCGCTGGTCGTGGTCCGCGCCTTTCGTCCCCGGGAGGTGGTCACCTTGCGGGCGTGGCCGACGTACCCGGCGAGCGCGTCGCGCAGCTTGGAGGCGTTCTTGTCGTTCAGGTCGATCTCGTAGGTGGCTCCGTCGAGTCCGAACGAGACGGTCTGGCTCGCGTCGCTGCCGTCGATGTCGTCGACCAGGACAATGTTGACCTTTTGCGCCATTTCTCCCTCAATTCACATTCACTGGAAATGAATTCCCTCAGTGGCGCTCGGCATTCTGCCAGTACCGCGACGAATTGTTCAATTCGGAAATGGCGTCTCAGTAATCGAACAGAATCGAATTGTCCGGCTCACAGGCGACGGTCTGCCCGGGTGGCTGCTCGCAGAGCAGGTCACCGTCGAGGCGGAGCACGAGCTCGAGCGGGCCCTCGTAGGTGATCTCCACCTCGACCGAGGTGGCGACCCTGACATCGAGGTCGGACTCGACCCGGTCCAGGATCTCGGTCGCGACCTGGGCAGCCCCAGTATCGGGACCAGTGTCGGGCGACGAGCCGCGGATCAGGAGCGTGTCGTCACGGACGGTGACGTCGAGGTCGGCCAGGCCGTCGACGTCGGACAGGACCTGGGTCAGCCGGGCCAGGGCGTTCTCGCAGGCGGCAGGCTCGCAGGGGTCGTAGAAGTCGGGCGGCAACGGCTGGGAGGCGGCGTACTCCTGGACGGTCGGCGACGGCGGATCTGCGCGCACCGTGACGACGGCGCTGCCATCGGCGTGGCCGGGCCAGTCCTCCAGCTCGCGCATCACCTCGAGGGCGACGTCGCGAGCCGCCTTGCGAGAGGCGACCTCGGCCGC
Organism: uncultured Actinomycetota bacterium; assembly: GCA_963804845.1. Taxonomy (GTDB): domain Bacteria; phylum Actinomycetota; class Actinomycetes; order Propionibacteriales; family Nocardioidaceae; genus Nocardioides. The sequence goes on from CAWDSA010000003.1 coordinate 300,968, forward strand.
GACCTCAGCGGAACGCGACGACCCGCGGTCGAAGCCGTAGCTGCGGGACACGGACTCGACCCCGGTCACCGCGTCGATGCCGGCGATCGCGTCGTAGCGCGCCTGGGTGTCGTCGGTGCACGAGTCGCCGGGGCATGCCGCGTCGTCGTTGAGAGCCTGCCCCGGCGTAGGTGCAAGCAGTGAGTCCGGCCATCACCAACGCTGGGACGAGCAGGCGGAACGCGGAGGGCACAGGGTCACGGTGCCAGGTTGCCGAGCAGCGCGAGCGGTTTCGAGGCTCGCTTCGCTCGCACCTCAACCTGCCAGGCTATGGATGTCGGCCGGCCGGATCTGCTCGCCCTGCTGGGTCTGGTAGCTGAACGTCTCGGACTGCACGGTCTCACCGTCGCCTGCCAGGAAGTCGTCCATGCTCGCGACCGTGGTGGTGACCGACGGGTGGTCGCTGGCGTCGACCGAGTCGGCGATGTCGCCGTAGGTCTCGATCGAGTGGTTCTGGCCGTCGGAGGCACCGAAGCTGCCGGAGTGGACGTCGGCCTGGACCGTGGTGTGGTTGGCCGAGGCGGGATTCTGCTCGCCGTCGAGCAAGGGCACGACGTCGCCGGTGTTCTCCAGCGACAGCACGCTCACGTCGTCGGGAATGCCCGAGGTCGCCACCGGGGAGCCGGCCGTCACCACGTGGGTGACGTTGTAGCCGAAGTCCGGATCGCCGGAGAGCGCGGCTGCCTGCATGCCGCCCTGGGAGTGGCCGACCAGCATCACCGGGTCGGAGGGGTCGACGCCAGCCGCCTCCATGGCCTGCCGGACCGCGTCGCCGTACGCCGTGTCGTCGCCGGCGACCAGGTTGAGGTTGGAGCCCATGTTGCGGATCTCGGTCTCGGACATGAAGTCGTCGGTGCCGGGCAGCTGCACGACATAGCTGACATTGCCGTCGGCGTCGGTGAGCTCCTGGATGGAGATCACGCCGTTCGGAACGCTGCCGGCGGCGGAGGTGCCGAGGTCGTCGATCAGGTCGCCCACGTCGTGGGGAGCGTCGTAGGAGAACTGGTCGACCGGATAACCGTCGTTGAGGTCACCCTCGTAGTCGCCGAACAGCAGCGCACCCAGGTCGTCGGCGGCCGAACCGGTGTCGGGGTGGAACCCGTCGAGGCCCAGCGCGTCCATGAACGGCGAGAGGAGGGGGTTGGCGGACATGCCGTCGAGCAGCCCGCCGCCGCCGTTGACGAGCGTCTCGGCGATCTCGGGATGGTCCTCGAGGAAGGCGATCATCTCCTCGTTGCTCATCCCCCCGAGCCGCAACCCGCCGTAGGCCAACCCGCCCACGACGATGACGCCGGGGAGGTTGACGCCGATGACGTAGCCGAGACCGTAGGAGAGCGTCTCGATCGCGGCGTGACGCAGGTCGTCGGCGGTGCGGTAGATCTCCACGACCGCGACGAAGCAGAAGCTCTGGGCCTCGATCGTGGCCGCCCGCACCACGAGGCCCTGGGGACCGTACGTCGCATCGACGATCGCTGCCTCGGCATCCGCGAACGAGTCGGGCGAGAGGATGGCGGAGGCGAGCAGGTCGCCGTCGGCGGCCTCGAGCTTGTCGTCCCAGGCGGCCTCGAGCAGCCGGCCACCGGTCGCGGCGTAGAGCCGGCCGAGCCGCTCCATGTCGTCGTACGTCGCCTGAATGCCGCCGGCACCGCCCCGGACGTCGATCGCCGGCAGCTCTCCGGACTCGGCACCCATCAGGCACCTCCCTCGTCCGTCACGCCGTCGACCAGCGGCAGCGTGAAGAGCCCGAGGTCGCGGGCATCGCGGCGCCGCAGCACGCTGGTCGCGTCCCGCCCGGGGCGCAGCTCGTGCCAGCCGTCGTCGAAGAGCAACCAGGCCGAGACCGCCGGCGTGGAGGGTCGGTCGCGGCGGGTGGTGAGCAGCCGCAGCCGCCCGCGACACGCCCCGCCCAGCGTGTGGAGCAGGGCCAGCATCTCCTCGGAGTCGGCCGGGCGGACCGCGCGCGGCTCGCCCATCCGGACCTCGCCGAGGTAGGAGGCGGCCATCGGCGCCAGCAGGTCGGTCCGGTGGTCGCGGTGAGCCTTCTCCGAACCGGCGAGCAGCTCGCTCGGCAGCGAGACGTAGTCGGGGAGGGCCAGCGGTGCCGGCTCGGGCACCCACGGCTCGACGGTGACCGCCCGAGTCACCTGGGACACCCACAGCCGCGGGTCGAACCACGCGAGCTCGAAGTCCAGCGAGCTGCCGGTGGTCAGCTGGGCGACCAGGCCGGGCCGGACACCGAACCACGACCGCAGCCGCACCTCGCCCGCCCGGCGTACGGCGGAGACGTCGAGCACCACCGACAGCGGGCCACCCGCGAGTGACTGGAGCGCCACCGCGACTCCCTCGTCGAGGGCGCCGGTGTCGTCGAGGAGTCCGTGTGCGGCGAGCGCCGCCCGGCCGCCGTCGGGGCCCTCGTCGTCGGCTCGGCCCAGCTCACGCGCCACCAGCTCCGTGGCCCGGTGCTCGGGTGTGCCGGCCAGGCGGTCGGCCATCTGCGGCCGTCGGTCCCCCGCGACCGGATGGTCGCCCGTCCTGACCGGCAGCGGTACGTCGCCGGCGAGCCGTGCCGCCACGACCAGCTCGGCGAGCCCCAACGACACCCGCTGGGGCACGCCCACGGGTGGCGCCGCGGGATCGACCTCGGCGGTGACGCGCAGCACGGGGCTCACAGCCGCACTCCGGGCACCACGTCGGGCATGTCGAGCCAGTCCTTGTGGCCAGGCGGCGGAGTCGGCGTCTCCGCGACCCGCCGATCGTCCTCGTCCCCGGGGGTGAGTGCGTCCTTGATGCCACCGACGACCGACGAGACGGCGTCCTTGATGCGACTGAGGGCCTCGCCGATGATGGCGCGGACCTGACGCTCGATGTTCGCGATGAGGTCGAGCAGCCGCTGGACCTCCGCCGCATGGGCGCGCACCTTCTCGGCCGCCTCGTCGTACTCACGCGCCACGCCGACCAGCTCGTCGCGGCGGGCGCGGGCGTGGGCGCGCATCCGGTCACCGGCCACCGACACCCACGGGCTGGTCTCGCTGGCGGCGTGGAGCTCGTCGGCCTCGGAGCGCAGCTGCGCGGCGCGTTGCTCGAGGCGTTCAGCGACCTCGCGGATCTTGCTGGGCTCTCCGTACATGTAGAGAAGGTTCCCCGGTCGGGCGCCTGCCCAAACCCCGAGTCCTTCCCGGCTGTGGAGAATCAGGCGTTGCGGGCGAAGGCGAGCTCGAGACCGCGCAGCGTGAGGTGCGGGGCGTGGTCGGTGAAGCACCGGCACTCGTCGACCACCAGGGAGGCGAGGTAACCGGTCGAGATGACGTGCACGTCGGACGCGGGCACGCCGAGCTCGTCGATCATCCGGGCGACCAGTCCCTCGACCTGGCTGGCGACGCCGAAGACCATCCCCGACTGGAGCGCCTCGACGGTGTTCTTCGCGACGACCGACCGGGGCCGCAGCAGCTCGACCTTGCGGAGCTGGGCGCCGCGGCGCCCGAGGGCCTCGAGCGACAGCTCGAGGCCGGGTGCGATCGCGCCGCCGACGTACTGACCCTGGCCGTCGACGACGTCGAAGGTGGTCGCGGTGCCGCCGAAGTCGACGACGATAGCCGGGCTTCCCAGGTCGGTGGCGGCGGCGAGGGCGTTGAGGATCCGGTCGGTGCCGACCTCGCGGGGGTTGTCGGTGCGGACCGGGATGCCGGTACGCACGCCGGGCTCGACGATCACGCAGGGCAGCTCGCCGAAGTGGCGCACGACCATGTCGCGCCACTCGTGCAGGACGGCCGGGACGGTGCTGCACACGGCGATGCCGTCGATCTCGCCGATGTGGTCGCCGAGCAGGCCTCGCAGCAGCACGGCCCACTCGTCCGCCGTACGCCGGTCGTCGGTGGCGACCCGCCACTCGGCCGTGACCGTGCCGTCCGCGACCAGGCCGAGAACGGTGTGGGCGTTGCCGATGTCGGCGGCGAGGATGGTCACTGGTCCACCAGGTCGAGGCCGAGGTCGAAGACGTTGACCGAGTGGGTCAGCGCGCCGACCGAGATGAAGTCGACCCCGGTCTCCGCGACGACCCGGGCTCGTTCGAGGGTCAGTCCGCCGGAGGCCTCCAGCGTCGCGCGACCCGCGTTGATCGATACTGCTTCGGTCATCAGCTCGGGGGACATGTTGTCGAGCAGGACCCGGTCGCAACCGGCGTCGAGCAGCTCGCGGAGCTGGTCGAGGTCGGTCACCTCGACCTCCACGTCGAGGTCAGGGAACTGCTCGCGAACCGCGCGATAGGCCGGCACGACCCCGCCCGCGGCGACCACGTGGTTGTCCTTGACCATCGCCATGTCGGCCAGTCCGAACCGGTGGTTGACGCCGCCGCCGCAGCGCACGGCGTACTTCTGCAGGGCACGCAGGCCGGGCAGGGTCTTGCGGGTGTCGAGCACCCGCGCGTGGGTGCCCTCGAGCGCCGCGACCCATCGCGAGGTCGCGGTGGCCACGCCGGACAGGTGGCTGGCGAAGTTCAGGGCCGTCCGCTCGGCGGTGAGCAGTCCGCGCGTCGGGCCGGACACCACCATGACCCGGTCGCCGGCCTCGACGGCGGTCCCGTCGGGGACCCGGTCGGACACGGTGACGTCGTCGCCCATGACGACGTGGAACACGACCGCCGCGACGCGAGGCCGGCCACCACGCCGGGTTCGCGGGCGTTGAACTCGCCGCTGCCGGTCGCGTCGGCTCGGGGATCGTTGCGACGCTGGTGGCGTCGACGTCGTCGTCACCGGGCAGGTCCTCCTGCAGCGCGCGGTAGATGTGGTCGAGCACCTCGCTCGGGTCGAGCCCCGCTGCCTCGAGCTCCGTCTGCAGCTCACCGGGAATCGGGTGGAAGGGCCTCACGCCGTGCCTCCGTCGGTGGCCGGTGCGGGGTGGAACGACGTCACGGCCCTGCCGTGGTCGAGCACGACGTCGACGTGGCCGGCCCACACGTCGTCGTCGCGCTCAGGGAAGTCCTCGCGCCAGTGGGAGCCCCGGGTCTCCTCGCGCAGGGACGCGGCGGCGGCGAGCGCCTGGCTCACGGTGAGCAGGTTGGTGGTCTCCCACGCGTCCGGCGCGGGTTCGTGGTGGCGCTCGGAGGCCAGCGCGTCCAGGTCGCCGATCGCGGCTGCCAGCCCCTTCTCGGAGCGGAGCACGCCGACCTCGCCGGTCATCACCTCCTGCACGTGCGGTCGGAGCGTGCCGGGCGCCAGGCCCGGCGTACGCCGGTCGTGGGCGGGCTCGGACCAGTCACGCAGCTCGCCGGGCAGCACGTCGGCGATCCGCCGAGAGAACACCAGCCCCTCGAGCAGGGAGTTGGAGGCGAGCCGGTTGGCGCCGTGGACGCCCGAGCAGGCGACCTCGCCGGTGGCGTAGAGACCGGGGATGCCGGCGCGGCCCCACAGGTCGGTCGCGACGCCGCCCGAGGCGTAGTGCTGCGCCGGCGCCACCGGGATCAGCTCGGTGACCGGGTCGATGCCGTGGGAGCGGGCGGTGGCGAGGATCGTCGGGAACCGCTCCTCCCAGAAGCTCGAGGGGTCGGCGCCCAGGTGGCGCGCGTCGAGCCACATGTGGGGCTTGCCGGTCTCGTTCATCCGGCGGGTGATCGTCTTGGCGACGACGTCGCGCGGGGCGAGATCGCCGAGCTCGTGGACCCCGGCCATCAGCCGGTTGCCCTCCCAGTCGACCAGGAAGGCGCCCTCGCCGCGCACGGCCTCGGAGATCAGCGGTTGCTGGCCCTGCGAGTGGGCACCCAGCCACATCACGGTCGGGTGGAACTGCACGAACTCCAGGTCACGGAGCCGGGCACCGGCGCGGAACGCCAGCGACATGCCGTCTCCCGTGGCGACGGCCGGGTTCGTGGTCTGGGAGAACACCTGACCGAGCCCGCCGCTGGCCAGGACCACGGCGCGGCAGAGCACGCGGCCGACGCCGTCGACCTGGCCCTCGCCGAGGACGTGGAGCGTCACGCCGGCCACGCCACCACCGGCATCGGTGAGCAGGTCGACGGCCAGCGCGTGCTGGATGACCTCGATCTCAGGCGCGCGCTCGACCGCCGCGATCAGTGCCCGCTGGATCTCCGCGCCGGTGGCGTCGCCGCCCGCGTGAGCGATCCGGTCGCGGTGGTGGCCGCCCTCGCGGGTCAGCGACAGGACGCCGTCGTGCTGGTCGAAGACGGCGCCCCAGCTGATGAGCTCGTGAACGGCGTCCGGCCCTTCGTTGACCAGGATCCGCACCGCCTCGCGGTCACAGGCCCCGGCCCCGGCGACCAGCGTGTCGTGCTCGTGCTGCTCGGGGGTGTCACCCGGGCCGAGCGCGGCGGCGATCCCGCCCTGCGCCCACTGCGTCGAGCCGGCGTTCAGCACGTCCTTGGTGACGACGAGGATCCGGTCGACCTGGCCGTAGAGACGCAGGGCGGCAGTCAGGCCGGCGATGCCGGACCCGATGACGACGACGTCGGCGCTGGTCGTCCAGCCGGGCTCGGGCGCCTCGAGCCGCGAAGGGATCATCAGGTGATGATGTCACCGCGCGTGAGCGTGGGGGAATCGAAGGTCTCGGCGGGGTCGTGGCCGGTGGCCATGACCTGGTTGTCCTCGTCCACGAAGACCACGCGTGGGACGAACGCCTTGGCCTCGGCGGTGTCCATCTGGCCGTAGCCGATGAGGATCACGATGTCGCCGGCGTGGACCAGCCGGGCCGCGGCGCCGTTGATGCCGATGACACCGGAACCCCGCTCGCCGGGGATCGTGTAGGTCTCGAGCCGCGCCCCGTTGGTCACGTCGACGATGTGGACCAGCTCGCCCGGCAGCAGATCGGCCGCGTCGAGGAGATCCTCGTCGACGGTGACCGAGCCGACGTAGTGGAGGTCGGCCTGCGTCACGGTGGCGCGGTGGATCTTGCTCTTCATCATGGTGCGCAGCATCAGAGTTCTCCCAGGGTGAGCGCGAGGTTGTCGAGCAGGCGAGTGGTGCCGACGCGGGCCGCGACCAGGATCCGGGCGGGGGTCCCGGCCGGCACGTCGGGCGGCAGGTCGGCCAGGTCGGGGTCGGTGAGCACGAGGTAGTCGAGGTCGACGCCGTGGGCGGAGCGCATCTCGGCACGGGCCGCCTGCAGGGCCACGTCGGGACCGTACGGCGCCGCGGCGCGGGCTGCGTGCAGCGTCCGAATGAGCCCGAGCGCAGCGCGCCGCTCCTCGGGCCCGAGGTAGCGGTTGCGCGACGAGAGGGCCAGGCCGTCGTCCTCCCGCACGGTCTCGACGCCCACGACCTCGACCGGCAGGCAGAGATCGGCGACCATCCGGCGGATCAGCACGAGCTGCTGGTAGTCCTTCTCGCCGAACACGGCGAGATCCGGCTGGACCAGGCCGAACAGCTTGGCGACCACGGTGAGGACCCCGCGGAAGTGACCCGGCCGGATCCGGCCCTCGAGCAGCTCGGCCCGCGGACCGGGCGCAATCGTCACGCCCTCGGCGGTCGAGCCTGCCGGCACCCCGCCGGGATAGACCTCGTCGACGTCCGGCGCGAACACCACGTCGACCCCCTCGCGCTCGCACAGCTTGAGGTCGGCGTCGAAGGTGCGCGGGTAGCGGTCGAGGTCTTCGTGGGGCCCGAACTGGAGCGGGTTGACGAAGATCGACGTCACGACGCGACCCCCGGGTCCGACCTCCGCGCGGGCGCGCGCCATCAGGCCGGCGTGGCCCTCGTGGAGAGCGCCCATGGTCGGGACCAGGGCGATCCGCCCGTCGCTGCGGCGTGCATCAGCGAGCAGGACCGCGAGCTCCGCCCGGGTGCTCGCGACGGAGGGACGGGTCATCCTTCGATGCGCGTCCGGGTCGGGGCGAGCGCCTCGTCGAGCAGCCTCCGGATCTTGATCGCCCGGATCGGCAGCACCCGGCCGTCGGTGACGACGCGGTCGAGGGTGGCGCGCGCCATCGCGACGTACGACGGCAGCGTGTCGGGCGCGTTGCGGCTGACCTCCGCCAGGTGGTCGCGGACGGTCTCGACGTCGCCGCGCACGATCGGTCCGGTCAGTGCGGAGTCGCCCTGCTCGAGCGCGTTGTCGAGGGCGGCCAGCAGCAGCGGCCGCAGCGTGTCGGCGGGCTGGTCGGCGCCTGACGCGGAGAGCAGCTCCATCGCCTCGGTCACCAGCGTGACGAGGTGGTTGGCGCCGTGGGCGAGCCCCGCGTGGTAGAGCGCGCGCTTGTCCTCGGGCACCCAGACCGGACGGCCGCCGAGGTCGGCGACCAGGTGCTCGGCGAGAGCGCGCTCGGCGTCGCCGACGGTGATGCCGTAGACGCAACCAGCCAGTCGCGGCAGGTCGATGTCGGTGCCGGTGAAGGTCAGCGCGGGGTGCAGCGCCACCGGGCGGGCGCCCACCTCGACGGCCGGCGCGAGCACGCCCAGGCCATGACGGCCCGACGTGTGGACGACGTACTGGCCCTCGTGGATCGCCCCGCTGGCGGCCAGCATGGCCACCACGTTGGGAAGCATGTCGTCGGGGACGGTCAGCAGGAGCAGGTCGCAGCCGCGGGCCACGGCCGAGGGCTTCTCGGTGGGCACGCCCGGCAACAGGGAGGCGATCCGGCCACGGGACGCGTCGGACTCACCGGCGGCGGCGACGATCTCGTGTCCCGCGGAACGCAGGGCGGCTGCCAGCACGGCGCCGACGCGGCCGGCGCCGATCACACCGATGCGGGGCGCGTGCACGTTCGAACTGCTCATGGTCGACCTCTCGTTGCAGTCCCTCCGCCATCTGCCCCCTGCGTGTGCAGGGTGCGGACCGGTACGGGTACCAGACGATTGCTCGTTGCCTTCTTGTTCCTACTTTGTGAACAACGAGGCTAGTCGCCCCACAACCCATGAGGGAACAGAACCCCGACGTCGTCTGGGTCACACCCGCGACGATGAGTGGCGGGTGAGGGGGTCTGGGAGGATGCGCCGCATGGAGCCCCGCCGTCGCGTCGCTGTGCTGCTCGCCGGGGGCACCGGGACGCGGATGGGGACAGATCTCCCCAAGCAGCTGCTCGAGGTGGGGGGCCGCACCCTGCTCGAGCACGCCGTGCGTACGTTCCACGGCCACCCCGAGGTCGACGCGATCACGGTGGTGATGGCGCCCGGTCACCTCGACGCGGCCGCGGGCCATCGTCGAGGCCGGCGGGTACGCCGACAAGGTGACCCACGTCGTCGAGGGCGGGGCCACCCGCAGCGACAGCACGGTCGCGGCGCTCGCCACCCTGGGCGACGACCCCTGCCTGGTGCTGGTCCACGACGCCGCCCGCCCCCTGGTGACGGCGCGGATCATCACCGACTGCTTCGAGTCGCTCGCGTCGTACCCCGTCGTGAACGTGGCGATCGAGTCCTCCGACACGATCGTGGAGGTCGATGCCGACGGCCTGGTCCGCGCCACCCTCGACCGCTCCTCGCTGCGGCGGGTCCAGACCCCGCAGGGCTTCCACAGCGAGGTCCTGCGTGAGGCGCACTCCCTGGCCGCGGCCGACTCTGACTTCACCGCGACCGATGACTGCGGGGTCGTGATGCGCTACCTGCCCGACCGACCGGTCGTCGTGGTCGCGGGCGACGAGCGCAATCTCAAGGTCACCACGCCGGCCGACCTGCAGGTCGTCGCCGCGCTGCTCGCCGCCGACGACGCCTAGGATCGCGGTGATGACCGACCGGAAGCTCGTCCTCGTCGCCGGCACCGGGCGTTCCGGCACCAGCACGCTGGTCGGTCTGCTGCAGCGTCACGGGTTCCACGTCCCACTGCCGGAGGTGCCTCCGGACGACAGCAACCCGCGCGGGTTCGGAGAACCCCGCTGGGTGGTGGACCTCCATGGCCGGCTGCTGCGGCAGGCGAAGGTGCAGGTGGCCGACTCCCGCCCCGCTGCCTGGGAGATGGCCGCCGCCGTCGCGCGGGACGACGCGGTCCGCGGCAAGGTCCGCGGCTGGCTCGAGGAGCAGCTCGACGTGGCCGACCGGCTGGTCGTCAAGGATCCGCGCAGCCTGTGGTTCCTGCCGCTGTGGACCGAGGTGGCACGCGAGCTGGGCGCGGAGGCGTCGTTCGTGACCATGCTGCGGCCCCCGCCGGAGACGGTGGGCAGCCGCCGCACCTACTACAACCGCGGGCTCGAGGATCCCCACGGGATCGCGTCGTGGCTCAACCTGATGACCGGCACGGAGCACGCCACCCGGGGCCACCGCCGCAGCTTCGTGCGCTACCACGACCTGCTCCACGACTGGTCACCCGTGACCGCACAGCTGTGGCGTCGTAACGGGCTCGGCGACAGCCCGCCCGAGCCGACCCAGGACCCCGCCGACTTCATCGACCCCGGGCTGCGGCGGATGCGGCTGACCTGGGACGACCTCGAGCTGCCGGAGCGTCTGACGGAGCTGGCGACCGAGGCCTCGGACGCCCTCGACGCCCTCGCCGCCTCGGAGCACGAGGATGCCGACCTGCTCGCGCGGCTCGACCGGGCTCGGGCGTCGTACGCCGCCTACTACGCGGAGGCCGAGTCGGTCGCCCACTCGTCGGTCATCGCGGCCCGCCAGGCCGCCCGGTCGGGGCCGCCACCCGCAGCCCCCGAGTCGAGAACGGCGGCCAAGCCGTGGCCGAAGCGGCGCGGCCTCGTGGCGACCGTGGCCGACAAGGTGCCTGCGTCCGTACGACGCAAGGTTCCCGCCAAGCTCAAGCAGCGGGTCCGGCGCGCGACCGACGGACGCTGACGTGCCGCGGCTGAGCGTCGTGGTGCCGGCGTACGAGGTGGCGGACTGGCTGGAGGAGTCGCTCACCAGCGTCCTCGACCAGTCCCACCGTGATCTCGAGGTCGTCGTCGTCGACGACGGCTCGACCGACGGCACCGGCGACCTCGCCGACCGGATCGCCGCCCGCGACCAGCGGGTGCGGGTCATCCACCAGGCCAACGGCGGCCTCGGTGCCGCCCGCAACGTGGGCACCGCCCACGCGACCGGCGAGCTGCTCGCCTTCGCCGACAGCGACGACCTGGTCGCCCCGGGTGCCTACGAGCGGATGGTGGGCGCGCTGGACCACTCCGGCTCCGACCTCGCGATCGGCGCGGTGGAGCGACTGCGGGGGTCCGAGACGTTCATGACGCCACTGATGCGCACCAACCACCAGGAGGCGCTGACGGGGGTCCGGATCGACGATGCTCCCCTGCTGCTCGCCGATGTCTTCGCGTGGAACAAGCTCTACCGGCGGTCGTTCTGGGACCAGCTGGGACTGCGCTTTCCCGAGCAGGTGCGCTACGAGGACCAACCGGCGGTCACCGAGGCGCTGGTCCACGCCCGCATCGACTCGCTCGTCGAGCCGGTCTACCACTGGCGGGTCCGTGAGGACGGCTCCTCGATCAGCCAGCAGCGTGGCGACCTGGGCGACCTCACCGACCGGCTCGAGACCAAGCGCTGGTCGCTCGCCACGGTCCGCGCCCACACCGCCGGGCCCACCCAGCGCGTGTTCGTACGACGTGTGCTGCCGATCGACATGTGGGAGTACTTCCGCGCCGTACCCGGCTGCAGCGACGTCTACTGGGCGCTGCTGCGCGACGGCGTCAACGAGCTGTGGAACGCCGACGGCGTCCGGTTCGAGCAGACCGCGCTGCCGCTGCGGCAGCGGATCATGGGCTGGCTGGTCGGTCGCGACGAGCGCCGCGACCTCGAGGAGTTCCTGGTGTGGCTGGACGCGCAGCCGAGCCCGCTGCCGACGCGCGAGGTCGGCGGACGGGTGGTGGTGGACCACCCGTTCGCCGACCATCCGGAGCTGCCTCCGGAGCTGCTCACGCCTTGACGTGGGTCAGTCGAGCAGGCCCTCGGACTCCAGGAAGTCCTCGGCAACGTCCTCGACCTCCTCGCGCTCGACGGCGATGCGGCCGTTGAGCTCGGTGAGCTTCTCGGTCGTGAGGGCGGCCATCAGCGGGTTGAGGATGTCGGCGATGTCAGGGTTCTCGTCGAGGAACTCCGTGCTGACCGCGGGAACGAGGTTCTGGGCGGGCTGGATCTGCTTGTCGTCCTCGAGGACCACCAGGCCCTGGGACTCGAGCGTGCCGTCGGTCGTGCTGGTCTCGCCCAGCTCTGACTCGCCGTCGAGGACGGACTGGTAGGTCTGGTCGCTGGCGTAGCCGAGCGGCAGCACCTCGACGATGTCGATGCCGTACTGCTCGGAGAGGCCGCCCTCGCAGTCGAGCCGGCCCTCGCAGTCCGGGCTGCGGCCGCAAGGGTCACGGACATGCCCTCGAGATCGGAGAGCGTGCTGAGGCCCTCGGCGTCGGCGAACTCCTGGGTCACGAAGAACGCGTTGGTGTCGGTGGCCGGGGAGATGTCGAGCAGCGTGATCCCGGCACCTTCGAGCAGGGACGCCCCGTCCGAGGCGAGCTGCTCGCCGTCGCCGGCCTCGAACGGCTTGGCGTTGTCGCCGTTCTCACGGGCGTTCAGGAAGTTGACGATGCCGCCGACATACTCCGGCACGACGTCGATGTCGCTGGGGAACGTCGGCATGTAGCCGTCGCGGGAGTCGACCAGCTTGACGTCCGGTTCGTAGCCGGCGTCCTCCAGCAGCTGCGAGTACATCTCCGCCATCAGCGCGGCCTCGGGGAAGGACTGCCCCGAGATCGAGACCGGCCCACCGCCGCCTTCCGACGACTCGGTGGGATCGGCGGCGTTGTCATCGCCTTGGAGAGGTCGTCGCCGGCGCAGCCGGCGAGGAGGAGTGAGCCGGCGGCGAGGGCCGCGGCCAGTGAGCGTCGTAGCGTCATGGAACTACCTTCTGTGTCCCGCGACTCCGGGTCGCGCGTGTCCGGTTTGCGGGAGCCCCCGCTAGCGGCCGGCGGAGCCGACTGCCGGGCTCAGCCTACGGCTGTCCTCCGACAATGGTTCATCACGATCCGGTGACGTCGCCGCGCCGGGCGGTGTCACCGCCTTCTGGGCGAGGGCGGCGAGGACCTCCAGGACGAGCGCCACGCCGGCCACGACCACCGCACCGGCGATCCCCTTGCCGTAGTTGGTACGGAAGAACCCGTCGGTGATGACGCGCCCCAGCCCCGGCCCGGCGACCAGGGCGGCGATCGTGGCGGTGGCCCACACCTGGACGAGGGCGAGCCGGACGCCGGAGACGACCAGCGGCAGCGCGAGGGGCAGCTCGACCCGGAAGAACTGCTGCCGGCCGGTCATCCCCATGCCGCGGGCCGACTCCTTGACGTCGGGCGCGACCTCGCGCACCGCGACGTACGCGTTGGTGATGATCGGCGGCAGCGCGAACAGCGCGAGCGCGATCAGCGTGGCCAGGCCGGCGCGGCCGTAGGGACCGAACTCGGCGCGTCCCGGGGAAGTCAAAGGTCACCAGCAGCGCCAGCAGCGCAAAGGTCGGCACGGCCCGGCCGACGTTGCTGACGTTGATGGCCAGGAAGCCGCCGCGCCCCAGGTGGCCGAGCCAGAGCGCCAGCGGCAGGCCGATCGCGGCCGCGATGGCCAGCGCGGTGAAGCTGAGCAGACAGCTGCTGGAGCAGCAGCTCGAGCATCCCGCCGTCGCCGGTCCAGTTCGAGGCGGTGGTCAGGTAGTCCCAGGCGTCAGCTGAAGACGGTCATGTGGTCCGCGACTCCTCGGGTCCACGGGGTCAGCACCCGTTGCGCGAGCACCAGGAGCACGTCGAGCACGACCGCGAGCACGACGCAGAGGAGCGAGGCGGTCATCAGCTCGGCGCGGAAGTTGGTGTTGACGCCGTCCTTGATCAGGTTGCCCAGCCCGCCGTAGGCCACGATCGAGCCGACCGTCGTCAGCGCGACCGTGGAGACGGTGGCGACCCGCAGCCCCGCCATGATCACCGGCAGCGCCAGCGGCAGCTCGATCCGCAGCAGCAGCCGGCCGGCGCCGTACCCCAGGCCCGGTCGCGGACTCCCGCACCTCCGCCGGGCACCGAGCGCAGGCCTTCGAGCATGCTGCGCACCAGGATCGTGAGCGCGTAGAGGCCCAGTCCGATCACCACCGTCGTGCCGGAAAGGCCGGTGAACGGCGACAGCAGCGGGAACAGTGCCAGCGAGGGAATGGTGTAGAGACCGGTGCTGAAGCCGAGGACCGTCGACTCCAGCCGCGGGATGCGGCGCGCGAGCAGCGCCAACGGGAAGGCGATCAGGACGCCGAACACGACCGCTGCGACGGTGATCCAGATGTGCTCGACGGTGGCCTCGACGAGGTCGTCTCGGCGGTCGACGAGGTACTGCGCACAGAACCACTCGTTGGTCAGCCGGCTGTAGCAACTCGGCTCGACAGCGCTCGTCACCGAGGCGGCCGCGGGTAGGGTCACGCGCATGGACGTTACCGCCAGCGGGCCCGGTACGCCGCCGATGATCCGGCTGACGGGTGTCGGCAAGACCTACCCCGACGGCACCGTGGCCGTCCATGAGCTCGACCTCTCGATCGCGGCCGGCGAGATGGTCGTCCTGGTCGGCCCGTCCGGGTGCGGCAAGTCGACGACGCTGAAGATGATCAACCGGCTCATCGAGCCGACGACGGGCACCATCGAGCTCGACGGCAAGGACGTCACGAACGCCGACCCGGTCGCAGCTGCGACGTGGCATCGGCTACGTCATCCAGCAGGTCGGACTGTTCCCGCACCAGTCCATCGAGACCAACGTGATGACGGTGCCGCTGCTCTACGGCGAGTCGAAGTCGACCGCCCGCACCCGCGCTCACGAGCTGATGGACCTGGTCGGCCTCGACGCGGCGACGTACGCCGGGCGCTATCCGCACCAGCTCTCCGGCGGCCAGCGGCAGCGGGTCGGCGTGGCGCGGGCGCTCGCCGCGAACCCGCCGGTGCTGCTGATGGACGAGCCCTTCGGTGCCGTCGACCCCGTCGTCCGGCTGCGGCTGCAGGACGAGTTCCTGAGGCTGCAGCAGGAGCTCGACAAGACCGTCGTGCTGGTCACCCACGACATCGACGAGGCGGTGAAGATGGGCGACCGGGTCGCGGTCTTCGAGCCCGGCGGCCGGCTCGCCCAGGTCGCGACGCCCGCCGAGCTGCTCGCCCGCCCGGCCGACGACTACGTCTCCGACTTCGTCGGCTCGACCTCCGGCCTGCGCCGGCTCACGGTCACGCCGATCAACCGTGCCCACCTCGAGCCGCTCGACGACGTCAACGCCGGCGAGCTCGCCGCGGCGATCGACGTCGACTCGTCACTCGAGGAGGCGCTGGCGGCGATGCTGCGCGACGACCGCCCGATGGTCGGCGTCAAGGACGGCGCCCAGTTCGTCGGCGTCCTCACCCCGAACGGGGTGCATCAGGCATTGCGGGCGTCGCTGGCTGATGAGGCTTCGTAGCCACTCGTGGTCTCGACACGGCCGTCGCGACCTCGTCCCTCGGTCGCGGGCCGAGCTCGACCTGGCCGTACGTCAGTCGTTCGTTCGTTCCTCACGAACGACTGACCGGCACATCCCGGTGCCAGGACTCGGTCACGTACTTCGTCTCCCAGCCGAGGGCCTCGTAGAGGCCGTGGGCGCCGGTGGGCGAGTCGGCGTCGACCTCGAGCCCGACGCGGTCGCGGCCGCGTGAGGCGGCGTCGGCGATGATCGTGTGGAGCAGCCCCTTGGCCACACCCCGGCCGCGGGCGTCGTCGAGCACGCCGATGTAGGAGACGTAGGAGCCGTCGGGACCGCCGCTGGTCTCGAGGTGCGTGCCGACGAGCGCGCCGACCGGGACCGGGCCGATGCCGTCGAGCTCCGGGTTCTCGAGCTCCGCGAGCCACCAGTGGTCCCAGCGGTGGCCGGGGTCCTCGCGCAGCCGGTGGACGAACTCGGTGAAGGTCTCCTCCCACGAGTTGAAGTGGTCGCGGAACGCCGCCTCGAGGACCTGGTGGACGGCGTGGAGGTCGACGGCATCCGGGAGTCCTTCCGCCGTACGCCGCACCAGCCGGATCGTGACGCCGTCGCGCTCCCAGCGGGCAGGGTCCGGCACCAGCTCGGCGTCGTCCGCGGTCACCGGACGGCTCTGCTGGAACCAGGTGCGCACATGATCGAAGCCGGCCGCTTCGAGCCAGCGGTGCTGCCGGTCGTCGTCGGCGAAGGCCCCCGAGTCGATCTGCTGGGTGTCCCTCCCACGGGCGGCCCCGACCACGCGAGCCTGTTCGTCGGCCCAGTCGAACAGCAGCTTCGAGCAGGCGTCCGCGAACGGGGTGTCGAGCTCTCGCTCGACCACGTGGACGAACATCATCCGTCCGGCCGCACGGTCGTGGACGCTGCCCCAGGCGCGGATCTCGCCCTCCGCGTCGCGGACCACGACGTTCTCACGCATCCGCAGCCCCTGCTCGGAGACCTCGACCAGCACGTCGTCCACCGACGAGCCGGCCCAGCCACGGCCACCCCGCTCGTGGGCGCGCAGCAGATGGGTCAGCCGGGCGAGGACGAACCTGTCGCCGGGGTCGGGCGCCTCGACCTTCCAGCCGTCGAGGAGGTGCTCGGAGTCCGCGAGGATGCCGTCGGGATCTGAGTGGAAGCGGTTGTCCTCGGGGATCACGAGACGTGATTGTTCCGCACACCGTGCCGCGGCGTGTGCCTGAGCCCTACCCAGAGGGAGTTCTCAGGCACACGCCGCGATGACGGTGATGGATCAGGCGCGCATCCGGTGCGGTTCGGACTGCCAGGCGACGACCTCGGCCCGCAGCACCTCGACCTCCTGCTCGAGCTCGGCCACACGCACCTGCGACTCGGCCGCCCGCTCCTCGGCCTCGGCGAGACGAGCCGTCGTGGCCCGGCCCTCCGACTCGGCCAGCTCGGCGCGGCGGGTCTCGGCGTTGTACTTCAACATCGCCTCGGCCGCGCGCTTCTGGGCGGCAGACAGCGCCGACTCGAGCTCGCCGAGCGCGTGCTCCTGCTGGTTGACGCGGGACCGCATCGCCGTGGCGAACGCGGTGTGCTCGTCGGTGCGCTGGTCGGTGAGCTCGCGGTAGGCCTGGGCCTGCGCGGCACGGTCGGCCGCGGCGTCACGGCGGCTCTCCAGCAGCTCGGTGTAGGTGATCCGGGTGGCGGCCATGCCGAGCACCACGGACGAGATGGCGGCGAGCACCTGGAACCAGGCGATGCCACCGAGGAACGCCGTGGCCACGAGGACCGCCGCGATCGTGAGCAGGGTTACAGCGACGGTCAGCCTTGTGCTGCGCTGTCGCCGACGAGCAGTCGGGGAAGACATAAGGCTGAGGCTAAGCCTCAGGGTCGTCGGAAGGGACGCGACACGCGCGTTCGAGGAAGAGCGCTGCTACGACGATTCCGGCGCCGGCGAGGCCCGCGAGGGCCGAGCGGAGCATCCGTTCGTCCCCCAGCTCGGCCGGAACACCGAGCCAGCTGACGGCGTAGCCGAAGTAGCAGCCGGTCACCAGCCCGCCGACCACGACGCACGCGCGCGCCAGCACCAGCCGGTTGACGGCGCGGTGCGGCTCGATCCACTCGCGGTGCACGTGGAGCGCGCGATGGGTGACGTACGCGGTGCCGCCCAGGATCGCCGCCACGAAGAGCAGCGCGAGCGGCTGGAGCCAGCTGACGACGGGGGGATTCCCGAAACGGTCGGAGACCGGGTGGAGCAGCCAACCGCCGACGAGGCCGACCATGACGGAGCCGGCAATCACAGCGACGCCGGTGGTTTCCATGTGGCCGTCCGGCGGCTGCTCATCCCCGGACGGGCGCTCGCTCAATGGATCTCGAGCTCCAGGTCGTCGCGGCGGTTGAGGCCCGAGCCGTCGAGCCCGGCCAGAAGGTCGGCGATGGTGCCGGTGTCGGGGAGCTCGGCGTCCGGCTCGACGTCGTGCCACGGTTGGAGCACGAAGGCGCGTTCTCCGGCCCGCGGGTGGGGCAGCTTCAGCTCGTCGTCGCTGCGGCGGTCGCCGACCACGATGAGGTCGATGTCGAGGGTGCGCGGCGCGTTGCGGACCTCGCTGCGCTCGCGGTCGAAGGCGTCCTCCACCGCGAGTGCCCGGTCGAGCAGGCGGTGGGCGGCCAGGGTCGTGTCGACCAGCAGCACCGCATTGAGGAAGGGGTCCGAGCCGCGGGGCGCGTCCACGGGCTCGGTCTCGTAGACCGGGGACACGGCCGTTACCCAGACGTCAGGGGTGTCCGCGATCGCGTCGACCGCACCTTGCAGGGTCGCCAACCGCTCGCCGAGGTTGGACCCCAGGGCCAGGACCGCGCGCCGGATCGGCCGCATCTCGCCGGTCAGCGTGTCGGCATCGATGATGTTCGGGTTGGGGGTCTCGGTCACAGGCTGTCCTTCGGGTCTCTCCGGATCGTCAGTGCCACGTCGGCGAACACCGCGTCGATGGGGGCGTTCGGCTTGTGCACCGTGACCCGCACCCATTCAACACGACCGTCCGAGAGGCAGACCCGGGCCACTCTCTGGGCCAGGGTCTCGATGAGGTCCACCGGATCGGACTCCACCACGGTCTTGACGTCCGCCACGAGGCTCCCGTAGTCGACGGTGTCCCGCAAGTCATCCGACGCCGCCGCGGGACGGGTGTCGAGGCCGAGGGTGAGATCGATCACGAACGCCTGGCCGTCCCGCCGCTCGTGGTCGAGGACGCCGTGGTGGCCGAAGCACTCGATGCCGGCGACGGTGAGTTGATCGAGCTCGGGCTCGTCGACGCTCATCGGTGCTCCTCCTCGAGTCGGTCCAACACGCGTAGTGCGTCGCGACTGGCGCGCACCTCGTGCACCCGGATCCCCCACACGCCGCGCTCGGCGAGCAGCAGCGTCAGCGCGGTGCTCGCAGCCTCGCGGTCCTCGACGGGCCGCGGACTGCCGTCGGGAGCGGCCAGCAGGCTGCCCAGGAACGACTTGCGGCTGCCGCCGACCAGCAGCGGGAGTCCCAGCGAGGCGATCTCGTCGAGTCCGGCGACCAGCGCCCAGTTGTGGTCGGCGGTCTTGGCGAACCCCAGGCCGGGGTCGAGCACCAGCCGATCGTCAGGGATGCCAGCGGCCCGCGCGGCCGTCACCCGCTCGGCCAGCTCGCGGCGCACGCCGGCGACGACACCGCCCTCCTCGTCGTACGACGTCAGCGACTGCATCCGGTCGGCGTGGCCGCGCCAGTGCATGGCGACGTAGGTCGCGTCGGAGGAGGCGACCACGTCGAGGATCGCCGGGTCCGCCAGCCCGCCGGAGACGTCGTTGACGATCCGGGCACCCGCGGCGAGCGCGGCGCGGGCGACCTCGGCGCGCATCGTGTCGACCGAGACCACGCGCTTCGGGCGCGAGCGCCTCGATGACCGGCACCACACGCGCCAGCTCCTCGGTCACCAGCGGACGGGTGGCGCCGGGTCGGGTCGACTCGCCGCCGATGTCGAGGATGTCGGCACCGTCGGCGAGCAGCCGGCGGCCGTGGGCGATCGCGGACTCTGCGTCGGCGTAGAGACCGCCGTCGGAGAAGGAGTCAGGGGTGACGTTGACGATTCCCATCAGCAGCGGCGCCACGGTCGGTCAGGGCCTCCGGTGGATCAGCGCCATCGCCTCGGCCCGGGTCGCGGCATTGTGCATCGACCCGCGCACCGCGGAGGTGATGGTGCGGGCGCCCGCCTTCTTGACCCCGCGCATCGTCATGCAGAGGTGTTCGGCCTCGATCACCACGATGACGCCGCGAGCATCGAGGAGCCTCATCAGCGCGTCGGCCACCTGGGTGGTCAACCGCTCCTGGACCTGCGGCCGCTTGGCAAAGACGTCGACGAGCCGCGCCAGCTTGGAGAGGCCGGTGATCTTGCCCGACTCGGCCGGGATGTAGCCGACGTGCGCGACGCCGGTGAACGGCACCAGGTGGTGCTCGCACATCGACCACAGCTCGATGTCTCGAACCAGCACCATCTCGTCGTGCCCGAGGTCGAAGGTCGTGGTGAGGACGTCCTCCGGGCAGCTGCCTCAGGCCGGCGGTCAGCTCGGCGTACGCCCGTGCGACCCGGGCGGGCGTTTCGCGCAGGCCCTCGCGCGCTGGGTCTTCGCCGATCGCGGCCAGCAGCTCGCGGACCGCGGCTTCCGCACGCGGCTGGTCGAAGTCCGGGACGTCCTCAGGCCGCCGGTCCGTGAAGGTGATCGGGTCGGTCATGGGGTGGTCGGCGGGGGCCCGGGCTGCGGGGTGCCGGGTTCACCCGGGTCGGGAGTGCCACCGTGAAGGTCACCGCCGGCGCCCGGCGGGGTGATGACGACGCCCGCGTCCTCCTCCGGACGGCCGTTGGCACGGACGCGGTCACGGATCTCCTGCGGGATCTCGATCGGCGGAATCTCCGACGGGTTGCGGTCGGGCGAGCCGGTCCACGCGGGCCGCTGCGGACGGATCCGCAGCGCGGTGAAGATCTCGGCGACCTCCGCCTTGTCCAGCGTCTCCTTGTCGAGCAGGGCCAGGACCAGGGCGTCGAGGACGTCGCGGTTCTCCTCGAGGATGTCGAAGGCCTCCTGGTGGGCCGCGGCCACGAAGTTCTTGACCTCCGCGTCGACCTTCGAGGCGACGTCCTCGGAGTAGTCGCGCTGGTGGCCGATGTCGCGGCCCAGGAACGGCTCCGCGTTGGAGTCCCCGAGCTTCACCGCGCCCAGCGTCTCGGTCATGCCGTACTGGGTGACCATCGCGCGGGCCAGACCGGTGGCCTTCTCGATGTCGTTCCCGGCGCCGGTGGTCGGGTCGTGGAAGACCATCTCCTCGGCCGCCCGGCCGCCCATCATGTAGGCGAGCTTGTTGAGCAGGTCGCTGCGGGTCTGGGAGTACTTGTCCTCGTCGGGCAGCACCATCGTGTAGCCCAGCGCCCTGCCGCGCGGCAGGATCGTGATCTTGTGGACCGGGTCGCCACCGGGCAGCGCCGCGGCCACCAGGGCGTGGCCGCCCTCGTGGTAGGCGGTGACCAGCTTCTCCTTCTCGCTCATCAGCCGGGTCCGGCGCTGCGGCCCGGCGATCACGCGGTCGATGGCCTCGTCGAGGGCCTCGTCGGTGATCTGCTTGCCGCCCTGGCGGGCGGTGAGCAGGGCCGCCTCGTTGAGCACGTTGGCCAGGTCGGCACCGGTGAATCCCGGCGTACGGCGGGCCACGCCCTTCAGGTCCATGTCGGGCGCCATCGGCTTGCCCCGGGAGTGGACCTTGAGGATCTGGTGCCGGCCGGCGAGGTCAGGCGCGTCGACCGCGATCTGGCGGTCGAAGCGGCCCGGGCGCAGCAGCGCGGGGTCGAGGACGTCGGGCCGGTTGGTCGCGGCGATGAGGATGACGCCGCCGCGGACGTCGAAGCCGTCCATCTCGACCAGGAGCTGGTTGAGGGTCTGCTCGCGCTCGTCGTGGCCGCCGCCCATGCCGGCACCGCGGTGGCGGCCGACGGCGTCGATCTCGTCGATGAAGACGATGGCGGGCGCATTCTCCTTGGCCTGCTCGAAGAGGTCGCGGACCCGGCTGGCGCCGACACCCACGAACATCTCGACGAAGTCGGAGCCCGAGATGGAGTAGAACGGCACGCCGGCCTCGCCCGCGACCGCGCGGGCCAGCAGCGTCTTGCCGGTGCCCGGCTGACCGTAGAGCAGCACGCCCTTGGGGATCTTGGCCCCGACGGCCTGGAACTTGGCGGGCTCCTGGAGGAACTCCTTGATCTCGCCGAGCTCCTCGATGGCCTCCTCGCAGCCGGCGACGTCGGAGAAGGTGGTCTTCGGCATGTCCTTGGTGATCAGCTTCGCCTTGGACTTGCCGAACTGCATGACCCCGCGGCCGCCGCCGCCCTGCATGCTGTTCATCAGCCACAGGAACACCAGGACGATCAGCACGAACGGCAGGAACGTCGCCAGGATCGTCCCGAGCACGCTCGGCTCGGCGATCTCGGTCGTGTAGTCGTCGATCTCGCCGGCGGCGATCTGCTCCTGGACCAGGACCTCGATCTCGTCCTGGGTGTCGGTCAGCCAGTAGGTCATCACCTGGTTGCCGCCCTCGCGGTCGACGCTGTCGTCGAGGGTGGCCTCGATGACCTGGTCGCCGTCGATGAACTTGATCTCCGAGACCTCACCGGCCTCGATGTACTCGATCATCCGGGACGTGCTGATCTCCTCGTACTCGCCCGTGGGGACGAGGTACTGGAGGGCAAGCAGGACGCCGGTCACGGCGAGGATGCCGATGACCCAGCGATTGAGGAGGATCCGCTTCACGTAGTTCTCTTCGATTCAGACGACGGGGCAGACAGTCATTCTCGCAGGCGCGGCCAACGAGGGCGAAACGCGCGGGCGCAACCGGTCAGGGATTTCGAGGCTCAGCCGTGACCGACTTCGCACCTCAACCGCCGTAGACGTGGGGGGCGAGGGTGCCGATGTCGCGCAGGTTGCGGTACTTCTCGCGGTAGTCGAGGCCGTAGCCGACGACGAACTCGTTCGGGATGTCCCAGCCGATGTACTTCACGTCGATCGGCATCTGCAGCGCCTCGGGCTTGCGCAGCAGCGTGCAGATCTCGACGCTGGCCGGGGCGCGCGAGGCGAGGTTGGAGGTCAGCCACGACAGCGTCAGGCCGGTGTCGATGATCTCGTCGACGATCAGGACGTGGCGGCCGCTGATGTCGGTGTCGAGGTCCTTGAGGATGCGGACCACGCCGCTGGACTTGGTGCCCGAGCCGTAGGAGGAGATCGCCATCCAGTCCATCTCGATGTGGCGGGTGAAGCTGCGGGCCAGGTCGGCCATCACCATCACCGCACCGCGCAGGATCCCGACGATCAACAGGTCCTGACCCTCGTAGTCCCGCTCGATGTCGAGCGCGAGTTCCGCGAGCCGGGCCTGGATCTGCGCCTCGGTGTAGAGGACGTGGACCAGCTCGTTCTCGACGTGCGAGGCATCCATACGCAGGAGCCTAGGGGGCCTCAGGGCATCAGGCGCAACAGGTCCTCACCGGGCCGCCAGCTGGCCGCGACGCTGCCGTCGGGCCGGAGGGCCTTCACCTGCACGTCATCCACATATCGCCCGCCCTGGTCGACCACCACTCCCTGGAGGAGCGGACGAATCTGCGCGGCCCGGGCTGGGGCCGTGAGACCGGTCACGACGACGGTGGTCGCCAGGACGAGCGATATGAAACGGAGTGTTTTCACCGGGGGGCACTCCGGGGGGGTGGAGGGTGGTGCTTGGGGGGGTCCTGCAGGTGCTGCGCGGTCCGGGTTGGTGCGTTTTTCCGGGGGGCCGGGGACCGCGATACCCATGCTTCCCAGTCGTGGGGGTCCGGGTCTCCGAAATCGTCGAAGATAGCCCGAAGGGGTCAGGAAGGACTGACCGAAGAGTTGAATGCCACCCAGCCGTCCTGCCGGGTCGCCCGGACCTTTCCGGGGAGGTCGACCCACTGCTGTCCGCGCCAGTTCCAGACCAGCTCGTCGACACCGAGGAGGTGTCCCTGGGTGAGGTCGCCCGGTGTGGCACCGGCCGCCAGCGCGGCCAGCCGGATCACGCGCAGCCGCACCGCGTCAGGGAAGTTCTCCAGCTCCGCCACGAGCAGGCCGCGATCGGTCGCGAGGTCGTCGTACGTCTTCTCGGCGAGGGCGTCGAGGGCGCCGACGTCGGCCTGGATCTGGCTGGCGGTGCGGGCGAGGGCGCCCGCGACACCTGGGCCGAGCTCACGCTCGAGCATCGGCATCACGACCGTGCGGATCCGGGACCGGGTGAAGACCGGGTCGGCGTTGTGGGGATCGGTCCAGACATCCAGGCCCTCCGCGCCGCACGCGGCCACGGTCTGGGCGCGGGTGATGTCGAGCAAGGGGCGCCGGAACCGGTCGAAAGCGGGGCGCATCCCGGCGATCGAGCGGCCGCCACTCCCGCGGGTCAGGCCCAGCAGGACCGTCTCCGCCTGGTCGTCGAGCGTGTGGCCGAGGAGCACGACGTGGGAGCCGAAGCGTTCGGCGACCTCCTCCAGCACGGAGTAGCGGGCCTCGCGGGCCGCCGCCTCCGGCCCCTGCCCGGTGGCCTCGACGTGGATCCGGGCCGAGACCGTCTCGTCGACGCCCATCGCCGCCATCTGCCCCACCAGCGCGTTCGCGCGCTCGGTCGAGCCGTCCTGGAGGCCGTGGTCGACGGTGACGCCGACGACGTCCCACGGCTGGTTGCGTGCCTCGAAGACGGTGGCCGCGAGCAGCGCGAGGGAGTCTGCTCCCCCGCTGCACGCGACCAGGACGGGGTGGTCACCGACGCCGGCGAGGTCGCGTCGTACGGCGAGGCGGACGGCGGCGACCGCGGGATCGAGCGTCACAACACGCGTGTGACCCACGCACCGGGGTCGGCGATCTCGGCCTTGGACGGGAGGTTCTCGGGGCGCTCCCAGACTGCGTTGAAGTCGGCCATGCCGACCTTGTCGACGACACCGCGGACGAACTTCGCACCGTCGCGGTACTGGGCCATCTTCGCGTCGAGGCCGAGCGCC
The DNA here is from genome assembly GCA_963804845.1 of uncultured Actinomycetota bacterium. Lineage (GTDB taxonomy): Bacteria > Actinomycetota > Actinomycetes > Propionibacteriales > Nocardioidaceae > Nocardioides. The sequence goes on from CAWDSA010000003.1 coordinate 325,381, forward strand.
TTGCGCAGCAGCCGGTCGAGGATGCCGACGCCCTTGCGGCGCTCGTTGAACGAGCGGCGGATGGTGGCGACCGTCGGGATGACCTGAGGCCCGACGCCGTCCATGACCACGTCGGCGTGACCCTCGAGCAGGGACATCACCCCGGTGACGCGGTCGAGGATCTCCTTCTGCGCGGGCGAGCCGAGCACGTCGATGACGCTGGCGTTGCCGCGGACGGCCTCGGAGATCCGCTTGAGGCCGTCGTCGAGCAGACCGTTCGGGATCGACCGTCTCGGCGAGTGCCTCGATCTCGGAGAAGAGGTGGTCGCGCATCCACGGGACGGCGGTGAACTGGACCCGGTGGGTCTCCTCGTGGAGGCAGACCCAGAGCCGGAAGTCGGTGGGGTCGGCGCGGAGCTCGCGCTCGACGTGGACGATGTTCGGCGCCACCAGCAGCAGCCGGCCGGCCGGCTCGTGGAACGGATCGAACTGGCCGAGGACCTTGGAGGCGAGGAAGCCGAGCAGCAGCCCGATCTCGCCGCCGGTGACCTTGGACCCGACCGCCAGCGTCACCCCGCTGGGGGCGCCCTTCTTCTCCTGCAGCTTGTCGAGGATCGGCCCGAGCATGACCGAGAACGCCTCGGTGTTGGCCTGCACCCAGCCCTGCCGGTCGACCACGAGCACCGGCGCGGTGCGCTCGGCAGCGGCCAGTCCGGTGAACTCGCGGACGAGTCCGGTCGAGCGCTCGGCGTCCGCGCGCAGCTCGGCCACCGCGTCGGCGGCCTCGGTCGGCGACACGACCGGTCCCGGTCCGGCGACCCGGCCCCCGAGGGCGATCGCGACGTCCCAGTCGACCATCGAGTTCATGTGCCGACCCTAGCCGGGCACGACGAAAAGCCGGTCAGCGTGAGCAACGGCAGGCGCCGAGTGCGGCGGCGAGGTTGTCGATGTCCTGCTGCGCATCCAGGGTGTTGCGTTCCTTCACCCGGTCGGCCGCGAGCACGAACGCCAGCGGGGTCCCCGACTGGTCGGTCGCGACGCCGGCGAGCGCACTGACTCCGCCGAGGGTGCCGGTCTTGGCCCGCACCCGGCCGACGCCGGCGGGCGGCGCCTCGGCGAAGCGGAAGGTCAGCGAGCCGGTGAAGCCGCCGACCGGCAACCCGGTCAGCGCGGCGCGGAGATCCGGTTGGTCGGGGCGGGCAGCGACGCGCAGTACCTGGAGGAGGGTGGCGGCTCGGAGCCGGTTCTGGCGCGAGAGGCCGCTGCCGTCGCGGATCACTGCACCAGCGAGGGGTACGCCGAGAGCCGCGAGGGTCTGCCGGACGCCCTCGACCCCGCCGGCGAACGAACCCTCGCCGAGCACGGAAAGCCCGACGTGGTGGGCGAGCACCTCCGCGCCCTCGTTGTCGCTCACCTCCAGCACGAACTCGGCGATCTGCGAGAGCGGCGGGCTGCTGACGCTCGCCAGCTCGCGTGCCCGGGCGGGTGCGCGCGCCGCTCGGGCGTCGCCCTCGACCCGGATCCCCTGGTTGCGCAGCGCTCCTGCGAAGGCCGCCGCCGCGTCGGCGGCCGGGTCGTCGACCCGATCGAACCCGTCGGCCGAGATCCCCTCGTCCACCCAGAGCGCGCTGATGGGCGACACGATGTCGTCGGGGACGTAGTCGGCCCGCCAGAACGGGTTCTCGGCGGGACCGGTGAACAGGGTGGCGTCGTAGGCCAGGCTGACCGGCCGCCTGGCGTCCCCCCGTCGCCGCAGCGACGCGGCGGTCTCCTTCGCCAGGGTCACGATGTCGGCGCGGACCGGGTAGTCGGCGGGATCGCCGGGCGTGCGGGCCAGCAGCGGGTCGCCGCCACCCACGAGCGTCAGGGTGCGGCCCCGGCCGACGACGGTGGTCGCGAACCGGTGGTCGGGGCCGAGCTCGGCCAGCGCCGCGGTCGCGGTCAGCAGCTTGAGGGTGGACGCCGGGATGAACGGGTCGCTGCCCTCGACGTACGCCGCGCCGGGCCCGCTGAGTGCCGACACGGCGACGTGCACGGAGCGGCCGAGGTCAGGGTCGGCGGTCCCGGCTGCCACGGCCCGGCGTACGGCGGGGAGCAGCAGCGCGCCGCCATCGGCGGGCTCGGCGACCGGCGCCGGCTCGGGAAGGTCGGGGACCTCGATGCCCTCGGGCGGCGGGACCGCCGCCGGTTCGGTGCGGGGATCGGGGGGCTCGTCGGCGAACCAGCGCGCGCCGAGGTCGAGGCGCCAGGCCGCCACCGCACCGCCCAGGAGGACGAGCACGAGGAGGACCGGCAACCACGATCGGTGGCGTCGGTCACGCTTTCCCACGAGGACCCCTTCCCGGCTGCGTGTTCGCGCCCATTGTGCGGGACACTGGTCACGGCCCGGACACTCCGGCCCCTGCGCTTGACCAGTGGTGAGAGGAACAGCGACGTGCTCGAGTTCGACGTGGTGGTGGAGATCCCCAAGGGGGAACGCAACAAGTACGAGGTCGACCACGCGACCGGACGCATCCGGCTCGACCGGATGCTGTTCACCTCCACCGCCTACCCGGCCGACTACGGATTCATCGAGAACACCCTCGGCCAGGACGGCGACCCGCTCGACGCGATGGTGATCCTCCAGCAGCCGACGTTCCCGGGCTGCATCATCCTCTGCCGCGCGATCGGGATGTTCCGGATGACCGACGAGGCCGGCGGCGACGACAAGGTCCTCTGCGTGCCGACCCTCGACCCGCGCCTGGAGCACCTACGCGACATCAACCACGTCTCCAAGTTCGACCGCCTGGAGATCCAGCACTTCTTCGAGGTCTACAAGGACCTCGAGCCCGGCAAGTCCGTCGAGGGCGCCGACTGGGTCGGCCGCACCGAGGCCGAGGCCGAGGTCCACGCATCCTTCAAGCGGGCCAAGGAGAACGGCGGGCACTAGGTCGCCCGCGGTCACCGGACATCCGGGCGCACCCCGCGGAAGTAGCCGAGCGCACCGGCGACCGTCACCGACACGTCGACCAGTCCCGCCTCAGCGAGCCAGCGTCGTACGTCGGCGGTCGAGCCGGACGGTCCGATCAGGTTCGTCGCCCGGCCCACCCGCCGCAGCGGCTCGAACCGACGCCCGGTGTCGTTGAGCACCGCGCTGCCCACCAGGACACCGCCGGCGCGCAGCACCCGCCCCATCTCCAGCACGGCGGACCGCGGGTCGGGGAAGCAGTGGAGGCCGGTGAGGCTGACCACCAGGTCGAACCAGGCGTCCTCGAACGGCAGCGCCGCCACGTCCGTCTCCACCGGCGTCACGCGGTCGGCGACGCCACGACGAGCAGCGGCGGCCATCGTGCGGGCGAGCATCCGCGGCGAGAGGTCCGCCGCGACGTACGAGACGTCCTGACCGGGCCGCAAGCCGCGGAGCGCCACACCGCCGCCGCACGGGACGTCGAGGATGCGCGCCCCGGGCGGCTGCCGGCCGATCTCGGCCGCGGTGTCGTAGAGCAGCCGCAGGTCGCTGCCCAGGCCGACGCGCCACATCGCCCCACCGACGCGGGGGTTCTCGACCATCCAGTCGTAGACGCCCGCCCAGAGCGGGTCAGCGCCCCAACCGCCGTGGAGCCGGCTCACTCGCCCAGCAGCTCCGGGGAGCGCAGCATCTCCCGCGGGACGCCGAAGGCGTCGACCAGGTCGACCGCGATCGGACGGATCTTGCGGCAGAGCCCGTTGATCTCGCGGCTGATCGCCTTGGAGCGGGTCGTCGACAGCCGGCCGTGCTCCATGAACCAGGCGCGGTCGGACTCGATGGTCGTGAGCGCGAACAGGTCGCACATCAGGTTGAGGGCGACCTTGAGGTCACCGTCCGGGACCGTCGCCAGCTTGTCCAGGAACGCGTCGAGGACCATCCGCTCGACGTGGGCGTTGGCCGCCGCGATGACGTGGTCCTGCACCCGCGAGAACACCTCACCCGGATTCATGCCGTCGTCGATGCCGCGCTTGAGCCGCCGCGCGACGCCACCGAGCATGTGCTCCTCGCGGTAGCGCAGCATCATGCAGTGGTACGTGGGATCGAGCAGGCCTGCCTCCTGGTCCCACTCGTCCCCTCCGGGGAGTACGTCGCGGATCCGCTCGATCAGCTTGTGCACGTTGGTCTTCTCGATGACCGTGTCGACCGCGAGTCCGGCGACGAACCGGACCATGCCGAACTGGTCCATGTCCTCGAACTCGCTCGCGTAGTCGGTCAGCAGTCCCTTGGCGACCAGCTGGAGCAGGACGTGGTTGTCACCCTCGAAGGTGGTGAACACGTCGGTGTCCGCCTTGAGGGCGTCGAACCGGTTGATCGACAGGTAGCCCGCACCACCGCAGGCCTCGCGGCACTCCTGGATGGTGCGCGTGGCGTGCCACGTGCCCAGCGCCTTGGTCCCGGCGGCCCGCGACTCGAGCTCGCGGCGACGGTGCTCGTTCTCCCCCTCTTCCGGGGACGTGGTGTGCGAGAAGACGTCGTGCAGTCCGAGGGCCACGACCTCCTGGGCGAAGTGCAGGGCATACGTCCGGGCCAACAGCGGGAACAGCCGCCGCTGGTGGATGCCGTAGTCGAGGAGCAGGTCCTCCTCGGGCGGGTTCGCCGCCTCGAACTGGCGCCGCCGGTCGCCGTACTTCACCGCGATCGCGAGCGCGACCTTGGCCGCGTTGATGCCCGCGCCACCGACACAGACGCGGCCCTGGACCAAGGTGCCGAGCATCGTGAAGAAGCGCCGGTTGGGGTTCTCGATGGGACTCTCGTAGCGGCCCTCGGGGGTGACGTCGGCGAACTGGTTGAGCAGGTTGGCGCGGGGGATCCGCTTGCGGTCGAACCAGATCCGCCCGTTGTCGACCCCGTTCAGCCCCATCTTCGGGCCGCAGTCCTCGATCCGGACCCCGTCGACCACGTGGCCCTCCTCGCGGATCCGCACCACGAACGCGTGGACTCCCTCGGAGTGCCCCTCGATCTCGAGCTGCGCGAACACCACGGCCAGCTCGGCGTGCGCGGCCGCGTTGCCGATGTAGTCCTTGCGCGACATGTCATCGGGTGTCGTGAGGACGAACTCCTCCGTGGCGGGGTCGTACGTCGCCACGGTGCCGAGCGACTGGACGTTGGACCCGTGTCCGGTCTCGGTCATCGCGAAGCAGCCCATGACCCGCCCGGTGATCAGGTCCTCGAGGTAGGCGTCGTGGTGGGGCTTGGTGCCCAGCTGCAGGATGGCGCCGCCGAAGAGCCCGAACTGGACCCCGACCTTGACCAGCACCGACAGGTCACCGAGGGCGAGCGTCTCGAACGCCGCGATCGAGGCGCCCAGGTCGCCACCGCCGCCGTACTCCGTCGGGAACCCCATGCCGGTCTGGCCGGTCGCCGCCATCTCGACGACCAGGTCGCGCACCCGGTCGCGGAAGTCTCCGGTCGACATCGTCTCCGCCTCCTCGAGCACGGAGTCGTACTCGGCGAGGTTGGTGCGCACCAGGTCACGGATCTCGGCGTACCGCCCGTCGAGGAGCTCCCGCAGCGCGGCGACGTCGACGGTCGGTTGCCGGTAGCCCGCGGTCTCCTCGGGGCTGCCCTCAGTGGTGGTGGTGTCGGTGGCCATGGGCTGACGGTACTGACCGTGCAGCCCCCGGTGACAGGGGCCGGGTGATCAGGGGCGGGCGTAGAAGTTCGGGGTGATCCAGTAGTACATCGACTCCAGCGTCACCGGACGACCGGTGCGTGGGGCGTGGATGATCTGGCCGCCGCCGATGTAGAGCGCGACGTGATAGATCGACGACGGGCTGCTCGACGATCCCCAGAACACGAGGTCGCCGGCCTGCAGGCTGCTCGCGGAGATCGGCGTCGACTGGTCGTACTGGGCGACGGAGTAGTGCGGTAGCGAGGTGCCGCCGGCCGCCCACGCACCCATCGTGAGGCCGGAGCAGTCCCAGCTGTCCGGGCCGGCCGCGCCCCAGCGATAGGGCTCGCCGAGCTGGGCACGGGCGAACGCGATCGCGGCGCCCGCACCGCCGTTGGGAGCGGGGGGCTGCGGCTGCTCGGGCTCCGGCTGCTCCGGTTCCGGCTGCTCGGGAGCGGGCTGCTCCGGTTCGGGCTGCTCGGGAGCGGGCTGCTGCGGCGCGGGCTGCTCGTCCTGCTCCTCCTCGGCGGCCGCGGCCTGGGCCGCCGCTTCCGCCGCGGCTTCGGCCGCGCGCTGCTCGAGGTCTGCCTGGCGCTCCTCGGCCAGCGCCACGCTGATGTCCTGCAGGTCCGCGAGCTCGCGGATCAGCGCGTCCTTGCGTACGGCGACGGCCTGCGCCTCTGCGGCGGCTGCCTCGGCTGCCCGGCTGGCGGCGTCACGCGCCGCCCGGGCCTCGGCCTGGAGTGCCACGGCCTCGGCCTCGGCGGCCGCCGCCTGGTCGACGGCGACGCCGGCCAGGGTCGAGGCCGCGACGAAGCCGTCGTAGCGCGTGTCCATCGCCGACTCGGTCGCCTGCATGGTGGTGGTCTGCTCGACGACGGCGGTGATCCCGTCGGCCTGGACCATCGAGGAGACCGCGGCCAGCGCCGGCGCCATCTCGTAGGAGCTGACCAGCGCATCGGCGTACGCGTCCTGCTGACGGCCCACGTCGGTGCGCGCGATACCGGCCCGGTCCTGCGCGGCGGCCGCGGCCTGCCGCGCCTGGTCGAGCCGGTACCGCGCACCGTTCCATGCCTCGGTCGCGCGGGCGGCGGCGACGGCGGACTCCTCGAGGAGGGCGTTGGCGGAGGCGAGCTCGGACTGCACCGTCTCCACGTCTCGCGCCTTGTCGAGCGCGGCGGCCCGCGCGTCGCGGACCTCCGTGCGGGTCGGCGTACGCCCCTCGTCTGCCATCGCGGGTCCGGATACCGGGGGGATCACCAGGACCAGGGCGAGGCTCACGAACAGGGTTCGTGCCACTCCGACTGCACGCACCACGCGTTCCTCTCGATTGCGACGTCGCGCCCCGAATTGGCCGAGGCACTCGCGGCACGCTAGTGCTCATTCGTCACAAAAGAAACAAAATCCCCAATATTCACACCAGTCACCGGCGTGTCGCCTTGCAAACTACATGGTTGTAGTTCTAAGGGCCGATCAGTGGCGGTCGACCTCGACCGGCACCGCGGAGGTGGCTGTCGTGGGGTGCGAGGCAAGGCCATGTCGTTCGAACACCTGCCCGCTCGCCAGGCCGCCCAGGTAGAACGCCAGCAGCGCGATCAGGATGCCGGCGACGTCGTCGGCGACGTAGTGCCAGCCGAAGTAGAGGGTGGCGACGACGGTGAGGCCGAAGTTGGCCCAGAACACCCAGTGCACGACCCGGGAGTTGATCGTGTACTGGATCATCAGCGCGACCAGCAGCGTGATCGCGACGTGAAGGCTGGCGAAACCGGCCGTCGACTGGACGGCGTTCTCGACGCCTTGCCAGATCACCCGCTCCCGAGCACCGGACAACCCGTCCATCAGGGCGGTGGTCGCGGTCGGTGACAGCTCCTCGTAGAGCCAGGGCTTGAAGAAGCCGGGGCCGAGGGTCGGGAGCACGTAGTAGGAGAGCGTGCCGAGGCTCCACGCGATGCACTGCGACGTCGCGAACCAGTAGCCGTAGGAGATGTTGCGCGACCAGATCAGCCATGCCGTCAACGCCAGCGGGACCAGCGGCAGGAACCACAGGTAGATGGTGGAGAGAAAGTGAGCAGTGACCTGCGTGCCGAGGACGTCCTGGAGCACCAGGGCCGGTTCGTGACCCAGGAAGAGTGCCTGGTCGATGAGATCGAGCTCGCGGTCGTACTTCCGCTCGCCCCTCACGAAGGGCAGGAACGACTTGAGGTTCCGGTAGCTCACGTAGGTGACGTAGAAGCACACCAGGCCCAGCACGACGAGCGTCAGCCGCTCGCGGGTCCAGTGGGTGCGCCACCGCTCGGCCACGATCTCGCGCCACCTGGAGGGGTTGCCGCGGGAGAACCACAGCACCCTCGGCAGCATGTCGGCGAGGAAGGCGCCGGTCAGCAGCAGTGGCAGTCGCAGCCACGACGGCCCGAGGAAACCCTCCGGGTCGGCGAGCGGCCGATCGATCGCCTGCGAGGTGATGATCGCGAGCGCACCCATCGTCACGGCAATGCCGATCAGGAGGACGTACGCGCGGCGATACACGGTCGCCAGTCTAGAGATCCTCCATCGTGGCCAACCGCGTGCTGTCCACGCGCAGCAGCACCTCCTCGCCCGTGCCGGGGTGGGCGTCGAGGGGGGCGACGGCGTCGAGCTCTCCGAGACCGGGTACGTCGACGCGCAGCCGCACCTGTTCGGGGGTGAGCCGCGACGACGTCACCTTCCCCGTCACCTGGCCACTCGGGCTCACTGCGAGGGCCGAGCGGCGCAGTGCCACGGCCGGCGCCGGCGGCAGACCGGCCGCAGCGAGCAGCCGGGTCGCCGCGTCACCCTCGAGCACCGCCGCGTAGCCGAGGAACAGAGCGGTGTCGGCATCGACAGGCGTCCGCCAGACCTCGGCGATCTCACCCTGCTGGACGATCCTGCCCTCCCTCATCACCGCGAGCCGGTCGGCGACCGCGAACGCCTCGTCATGGTCGTGGGTCACCAGCAGCGCGGTGGTGCCGGCCGCGCGCAGGATCGTCCGCAGGTCACCGGCGAGCCGTTCGCGCAGCCCCGCGTCGAGCGCCGACAGCGGCTCGTCGAGCAGCAGCAGCCGCGGCTCCACCGCGAGCGACCGGGCGAGCGCCACCCGCTGCCGCTCACCTCCGCTCAGCGTGCCGGGTAGCCGGTCGCCGTACGACGGAAGCCCGACCAGCTCCAGGAGCTCGGCGACCCGACCATCGATGTCGCGGCCCCGGCGCTGCCCACGCTGCAGGTGGAGCGCGTAGCCGACGTTCCGGGCGACGGTGAGGTGGTCGAAGAGCTGGCCGTCCTGGAACATCAGCGCAAACCCGCGTTTGTGGGTGGGCGTACCGGAGACGTCCATGGCGTCCCACGCAACCCGGCCACTCTGGACCAGCTCGAGCCCGGCGATGGCGCGCAGCAGCGTCGACTTGCCGCAACCGGACGGGCCCAGCACGGCCAGGACCGAGCCGTCCGGCACCTCCAGCGAGGCGTCGTTGACGGCGGGTACGCCGTCGAAGGCGACCGTCACTCCCTCCAGGACCAGCACGTCAGAACGCTCCCACGGAGGTGACTCGCAACCGCTCGACCAGCAACATCACGGCGGCAGTGGCACCGGCCAGCACGACCGAAGCGGCCAGCGCCATGCCGTAGTTCAGGTCGCCGGGATGGCCGAGCAGTCGGAAGATGACCAGCGGCATCGTGGGGAAGTCCTCGCGGGCCAGGAACGAGGTGGCGCCGAACTCACCCAACGACACCGCGAACGCAAAGCCGGCGGCGGCCAGCAGCGGCTTCCAGAGCACGGGCAGGTCCACGGTGGTGAGGGTCCGCAGCGGACCGGCCCCGAGCGAGGCGGCCGCCTGCCGCTGCCGGTCGTCGATGCCGCCGAGGACCGGGGCCAGGGTGCGGACGACCAGCGGCAGCGCGACGAGTGCCTGCGCGATGGGCACCAGCAGTGGGCTGTCACGCAGGTCGAGCGGCGGCTGGTCGAGGGTGATGAGGAGCCCGAAGCCGAGCGTCACCGCCGAGACCCCGAGCGGCAGCATGAAGAAGCCGTCGAGCGCGCCGCGGATCCGGCGTTCGGTGCGTGACCGGGATCGGCGGGTCACGACGAGTGCGACCAGCAGCCCGGTGCCGAGCGCCATCCAGGTCGCGTCGACCGCGGTGCGCAGCGAGTTGGTGAGCGCGTCGGTGACCGACACCTGCAGCGCCTGCCGGTCGCCCGTGGTCGACAAGGCGGCGTAGTTGTCGATGCTCCACGCCTCGTCGACCCGCAACGACCCGGCGACGAGCGCGGCGATCGGCGCGGCGACGTACAGCAGGACGAACAGGGTGGCGACCACGGGTACGGCGTCGGCCCGGCCGAGCGGGCGAGGTCGAGCGGGTCGGCGCGAGACCGGGATCGTGGTGCGGGCGCGGCCGGCGAGGAGCAGCAGCACCACGACGACGGCGAGCTGGAGGAGGGACAGGGCGGCGGCCGCGGAGAGGTCGAAGACCTGGACGGTGAGCAGGTAGATCTCGGTCTCGACGGTCGCGTAGCGGCTGCCGCCGAGGGTGAGCACGATGCCGAACGCGGTCGCGCAGAAGAGGAAGACGACGCTGGCGGACGAGACGATCGACGGCCGCAGCGCGGGCAGGGTGACGGTCCGGAACACCTGCGCGGGTGTCGCACCCAGGGTCGCCGCGGCCTGTCCCGGGCGCGGGTCGAGCGACTCCCACGAGCCGCCGACGACGCGGATCACGACGGCGACGTTGAAGAACACCAGGCCGAGCACGATCGCGGCCGGGGTCCCGTCGAGACCGAGGAAGCCGAGCGGCCCGCCCTCGCCGAGCAGCTGCCGGAACGCGACACCGACCACCACGGTCGGCAGCACGAACGGCACCAGCAGCGCCGCGCGCAGGAACCGGCGGAGCGGGAACGCCGTGCGGTGCAGGACGTACGCCGCCGGCAGGCCGAGCAGCACCGAGGCGATCGTGCCGGCGGCGGCCGACCAGAGCGTGAACGCCAGCACCCGGAGCGGTGCGGCCGCGGGTCAGCACCTCGAGCACCTCGCCCGGTGCGAACGTGCCGTCCGGCCAGAACCCGAGGGCCACCATGCCGGCCAGCGGCACCACGAAGAAGACGCCCACCACCAGCACCGGCACCGAGGCCAGTGCGGCGAGGCCGAGCAGCCGCCGAGCCATCAGCTACTGCGTCACCAGGTCACGCCACTGCTCCAGCCAGTCGTCGCGGTTGTCCGCGATCTCGGCCGGGTCGAGGACGTAGGGATCGGTCGGCTGCTCGGCGTAGGTCTCCCAGTCGGGCGGCAGCGCGACCCCGGCGCGGACCGGGAAGACGTACATCGAGTCCGGCAACGCTGCCTGCACGTCCTCGCTCAGCAGGAACTCCAGCAGGGCCCGGCCGCCGTCGGGGTTGTCGGCACCGGCGAGCACCCCGGCGTACTCCACCTGACGAAAGCAGGTGTCGAGCAGCGCGGCGGTCGTCGAGTCGCCGCCGCCCTTCGGCACCGTGAAGGCGGGCGAGGAGTCGTAGGACAGCACGACCGGCCGGGTGCCGTCCTCGCTGCCACCGGTGAAGTCGGTGAAGTAGGCGTCGGTCCAGCCCTCCACGACCAAGGCGTCGTTGGCGAGCAGGTCCTCCCAGTAGTCCGGCCACTCCTCGCCGTACGCCGCGACGGTGGTCATCAGGAACGCGAGACCCGGCGAGCTCGACAGCGCCGACGGCGTCACGAACAGGCCGTCGTAGGCCGGGTCGGTCAGGTCGTCCAGCGAGGCAGGCGGTTCCAGGTCGCGCTCGGCGAACCAAGCGGTGTCGACGTTGACGCACACGTTGCCGGTGTCGACCGGCAGCAGCCGCTCGCCGTCGTCGCCGGGGACGACGAAGTCGGCGGCGCCGTCGGGGAGGTCCACGTCGGCGATGTCGAAGACCTCCTCGTCGAGTGCCCGGGACGCGAAGGTGTTGTCGACGCCGAAGGCCACGTCGCCGGTGGGGTTGTCGGCGGTGACGGCGAGCTTGGTCGTCAGCGTGCCGGCGTCGCCGGCGGCCCGGATCTCGAGGTCGTAGCCGCTGTCCTGCGCGAACTGCCGGACCAGTGGCTTGGGCAGGTTGAACGACTCGTGAGTGACCAGGACGACGGTGCCGCCGGCCCCACCCGACTCGCTGCTCTGCGGGGACTCCTCGGTCGCCGATGAGGGTGCAGCCGCTGAGGACGGCCGCGCACGCGATGACGGCAAGTGGACGACGCACGCTGGTGACTCCCTACGCCGGTGTGAGCCGGATCAGGTTCGGAGGGTCTGCGGATGTTCCGCACTCTCAGCCCGCGGCGCGGGCTCCCCTGTCTGTACGTCGTCCAGCGTACGCCGTCCGGCATCGACGTCCGGCACCACTAGGTTGGGGCGCATGCCGAGCCGCCGACACGACCTCCTCGCGTGGGCGATCCCCCGGGTGCGGAAGTCGCGCGAGCTGGACACCGAGCCCGCCGAGCGGGCGCGGGTCGAGCGCTGGCACGCGGCCCTCGACCTCGGGTTGGAACGACCGCTGCCGACACGACTGGTGCCACGGTTCGACAAGCGTTTCTCGGTCGTCACCGAGGTGGGCGCGGGCTTCCCGGTCCACGTCATCACGCCGCGCCACCTCGATCCCGAGCGCACGGTGGTGTTCATGCACGGCGGCGGCTTCATGGCGCCGATCGACGCCTTCCACATGCGCTACGTCGCGAAGCTGGCTACCAGCCTCCGGGCACGGGTGGTCGTGCCCGACTACCCGCTCGCGCCCGAGCACACCTGGCGCGACTCCTTCAAGCCGCTGGCCGACCTCGCGTTGCGATGGGCCGGCGAGGGCCGGATGACGTTGGCCGGAGACTCAGCCGGCGGGGGCTACGCGCTCGCGCTCGCGATGGCGTTGCGCGACCGGGGTGGCCCACAGCCCTCCGAGCTGCTGCTGCTCTCGCCGTGGGTGGACGTCGCGATGTCGTCGCCCGACCATCCGGCCTACGACGCCGTCGACCCGTGGCTGTTCCTCGGCAAGGCGCGCGCCTACGGCGCGTGGTGGGCCGGGTCGCCCGACGACCTCGCCCGTCCCGAGGTCAGCCCCGGGCTGGGCGACCTCGACGGGCTGCCGCGCACGCTGATGTTCTGCGGCACCCGCGACCTGCTGCTGCCCGGCTGTCAGGCGCTCGCCGACCGCGCCGCGTCATCCGACTGGGAGCTGGTCTACGTCGAGGAGCCCGACCTGCTCCATGTCTTCCCGCTGCTGCCGCTGATCCCCGAGGCCCGGCGAGCCTGGCAGACGACGCGGGAGTTCCTCCGGTGACCACCACCCGCGCGGTGTCCTTCACCGACCTCGACGCCGCCGCGGCGTACGACGTCTGGCGGCTGCGACAGGACGTCTTCGTCGTCGAGCAGGAGTGCCCCTACCCCGACCTCGACGGCCGCGACAGCGAGCCCGGCACCCGCCACGTGCTGCTCCACGAGGACGACGGCGAGCTGATCGGCTACGCGCGCGTCCTCGACGACGGCGACGACTGGCGGATCGGCCGCGTCTTGATCGCGCGGGCCGGTCGCGGACAGGGGCTGGCCGACGTGGTGATGCGGGCGGCGATCGAGGAGTGCGCCGGCCGCGACATCGTGCTCGACTCCCAGTCACCGCTGGCCGGCTGGTACGCCTCGCTCGGGTTCTCCGTCGAGGGCGTGGAGTTCCTCGAGGACGACATCCCTCACCTCCCGATGCGCCGTCCCGCTGAGTAGACGCGCACCCCGTCGACGTAGTCCGCCGTCACCTCTCCGCGCGCCGCGAGAAGCTCGAGGTGGGCGCGCGTCTCCAGCGTCGCGAGCGCCCCGTTGAAGGCGTCGAGGTCGCCGAAGACGTGGGCATGCCGGGTCCACGGAAGCTCCCCCGCGACGTCGTACGACGTCACGCCGTCCTGCCGGACGGCCGCGAGGCACAGCCGCAACCGCTCGTCGTGGTGGGCGAGCAGCGCGTCGACCCGGGCGTGGGAGGAGTCGGCCACCGGGCCGTGGGCCGGGAGCAGCCGCAGGTCGGGCAGGCCGCGCACCTTGGTCAGCGAGCCGAGGAAGTCGCCCAGCGGCTGGTCGGCCAGCACCGGCTCGAAGCCGATCGAGGGTGTGATCGTGGGCAATACGTGGTCACCGGCGAAGAGCAGCCCGTCGTCCCGGTCGGCGAAGACGAAGTGGCCCTGGGTGTGGCCGGGCGTGTGGACCGCGTCGAGGACCCGCCGACCGACCTCGATCGTGTGGTCCTCCTCCAGCCAGGTGTCGGGGTAGGCCCACATCGCCAGGTCGGGGGTGGCGCCGCGAGTGAAGTCACCCCACGCGTCGGCCAGGTCCGCGGCCCCGGCGCGGCGCAGGAAGCCGACATACGGGTCCTCGGTGAGGTCGCCCGGATCCAGGACCAGGTCGATGGTCGGCTTGTCCCCGAGACCGAGGCTGACGTGGCTGCCGACCTCGGAGCGGATCGTGACCGCTTGGGTGTAGTGGTCGCGGTGGACGTGGGTGACCAGGAAGTGGGTGATGTCGCCGACGGCGTACCCGATCGACGCGAGCGACTTCTCGAGCAATGCCCGGCTCTCCGGGATCGCCCACCCGCCGTCGATCAGCGTCAGCCCGGCGTCGGTCTCGAGGACGTAGACGTTGACCGCGCGCAGCCCGTCCATCGGCAGCGGCAGGGGGATCCGGTGCACTCCCGGCGCGACCGACCACGCACCGGGGTCGGACCAGTGGACGCCCGAGTCGGGGGAGATCGACTTCGCCGTCGTCTCCGTCATGAGGGGGTCATGTGAGGTCGGGCAGACCGAGGTCGAGGTTGGGCTGCTGGATGCCGCCGTCGACCTCGAGCAGCTTGCCGGTGACGAACTGGCCGGCACGGCTGGCGAGATAGAGCACCGCGGCGGCGACGTCCTCGGCCTCGCCGACCCGGCCGAGCGGTGTCTTGGTCTCCATCTGCTCCATCATGCCGGGCATCCCGGTCACGTACTCGAGCGCGCTGGTCATCACCGATCCGACGAAGACCCCGTTGACCCGGATCGCGGGCGCGAGGTCGGTGGCGGCGAGCCGGGTCCAGTGGGCGAGCGCGGCCTTGGCCGTGCCGTAGGCGAGGTAGCCCCGGGCGGCGGTGCGGCCCATCATCGAGCTGATGGTGACCACCGACTTCTGGCCCTCGCCGCCGAGCATCAGTGGGACGGCGGCACGGGTCAGGGCGTGGGCGGTGCCCACGTTGAAGCGGAACGACTCCTCGAGATAGTCGGTGTCGGTGTCGAGGAAGGCGTTGGGGATGGTGCCACCGACGTTGTTGACCACCGTGTCGAGCCGACCGAACTCGTCGTACGCCGCCCGTGCCAGCCCGGCCGCGGCGTCGAGGTCGCTCAGGTCGGCGGGTACGACGAGCGCCCGGCGGCCGGTCGCCTCGACCCGGTCGGCGACCTCGACCAGCTGCGCCTCGTTCCGCGCCGAGATGACGACGTCGGCACCCGCCTCGGCGAGTGCGAGCGCCGTGGCCGCACCGATGCCGCGGCCAGCGCCGGTCACGATCGCGACGTGGTCGGTGAGTGTGAAGCGGTCCAGGATCGTCATCGTGTGACCAGGCCGCGGCCGGTGACGAGCGGGAGGTCGAGCGCGGTGACCAGCCCGCCCTTCGCCGCGACCACCGCCGGGACGGCGTTGACCAACCGCTGCGCGGTCACGATCATCCCGGAGACGTTGTGGTCCCTGACCTCACCGGGTCGGGGCTCACCGTGGTGGCGGAGCTCCAGCTCCATCATCGGCTCGCCGGTCACCACGACCTTGTAGCAACCGCCACCGCTGCTGGGCTTCGGCCACTCCGGCACCTGGTCCTCGGCCGTCCGCGTCACGTGCTCGAGCACCACGCGGGGCACTCCGTCGACACAGCCGATGACCTCGAATCGGACGGCGGCCATGGTCCCGGCCGGAATGTCGACGCTCGCGGTCTGGATGTCCTGATCGGCTGGCCTACGGTCGACGGTCTCGGTCAGCGGCTCGTCGAGGGTGAGCCCGAGGCCGGCGGCGATCTGGCGGACGACACTGCCCCACGCCATGGCGAGGATGCCCGGGTGCCAGAGCATCGGGGTCTCCTCCGGTGACTCGCTGATCTGCTGGCCGAAGCCGAAGATGTCGCGCATCACGACCGGTTGGAAGTACGTCGAGTAGTCGGCCAGCTCCTGCACCCGCACCTCGTCGATGCGTTGCGACAGGCTGGTCAGCTGCAGCGGCAACACGTCGTTGGCCCAGCCAGGGTCGATGCCGTTGACGTGCAGGCTGGCGCCGGTCCGCTCCCCCGCCGCGGCCAGCCGGTCGAGCATCTCGGCGGGCAGGATCTTGTCGGGCCACTGGAGCAGCACCGGGCCGCTCGACACGACGTTGACCCCGGCCTCCACGAACCCGAAGAGGTCCTCGATGCACTCGAAGATCCGGTCGTCGGCCATGGCGGTGTGGACGATCGCGTCCGGTGTGAGGGCGAGAACCGCGTCACGGTCCGTGCTCGCACGTACGCCGAGGTCCCGGTCGAGCCCTGCCAGCCGACCGGCGTCCTGGCCGTCCTTGGCGTCACTGGAGACCCACACCCCGACCAGCTCGAGCTCGGGATGGGCATCGATCCCGGCGATGGCGTGCCGCCCCACGGTTCCGGTGGCCCACACGACGACCCGCAGCTTCTCGGTGCTCATGCCGTCAATCTAGAACACGTTCTAGTCGGTGGAAAGCCTCACCGGACAGTGGGTGCCGCCCGCGGCGTAGATGGTCGGCATGCAGCGATTGCAGTGGATGCACACCCCGGCATCGGAGGACTGCGCGGCCAGCCGGTTGACGAGGTCCGGCTCGCGGAGCAGGGCTCGGGCGAGCGCGACGTACTCGAAGCCCTCGGTCATCGCGAGCTCCATGGTGTCGCGGCGGTTGATCCCGCCGAGCAGCATCAGCGGCATGGTCAGCTCGCGGCGGAAGACCCGCGCCCGGTCGAGGAAGTAGGCCTCGGTGAACGGGTACTCGCGCAAGAAGCGCGATCCCGCCACCCGCATGCCCCACCGCACGAGGATCGGCATGGCGGCGGCGAACTCCTTCCGCGGGGCGTCGCCGCGGAAGAGGTACATCGGGTTCATCAGCGAGGAGCCGCCGCTGAGCTGGAGGGCGTCGAGGTGGCCGTCGGCCTCGAGCAGCCGGGCGAACGCGAGCGCGGACTCGGTGTCGACCCCGCCGCGGAACCCGTCGGAGAGCGAGACCTTCGCATAGACGGCGGCCCGGTCGCCGACCGCTGTCCGCACGGCCTCGGCGACTTGCCGGGCCAGCCGCGCGCGATTCTCCAGCGACTCCGCCCCAGCGGTCCCGCCGCCGGTTGAGGCCGGGCGCGAGGAAGGAGCTGATCAGGTAGGAGTGCGCCATGTGGATCTCGAGCGCGTCGAAGCCCGCGTCGACCAGGGTGCGCGAGGCTTCGGCGTACGCCGTCGTGACGCGGGCGAGGTCGTCCTCGGTCGCGGCTCGGACCCACTGCATCGACAGCGGGCTCGGCATGCGGCTAGCGGCGATCGCGCGTGCGCCGTTCTGCCGGCCGTGGGCCACCGGCCCGGCATGGCCGAGCTGACCGGAGACCCGGGCGCCGGTCGCGTGGATCGCCTCCGCGAGCCGCGCCAGCCCGGGCGCCGTGTCGCGGCCGACCACGATCCCGCCGCTACCGGTCGGCCCCTCGGGCGCGACGGCGAGGTAGGCGACCGTGGTGAGGCCGACCCCGCCCTCGGCGACCGCCAGGTGGTAGTCGATGAGCTCAGGCGTCACGACCCGGTCGGGTGTCTTCGCCTCGAAGGTCGCCGCCTTCACGATGCGGTTGCGCAGGACGACCGGGCCGAGCCGGGCGGGGGCGAAGACGTCGGGCACTAGCCGTCCGCCATCCGGTCGACGACGTACGCCGCGATCGCCAGGCTCGAGGTGGCAGCGGGTGACGGCGCGTTGCGGATCGTGGTGATGCCGTCCTCGTGGCCGATCCGGAAGTCGTCGACGAGTGAGCCGTCACGGTCGACCGCCTGGGCGCGGACGCCGAACCCGGCCCGGACGACGTCTCCCGGCCCGATCTCGGGGACGTAGCGCGCGGCGTCGCGCAGGTAGGCCGCGACCGACAGCGAGCCGCGCAGCTCGCGGGCGCCGGTGCGCCAGTGCGACCCTGCCATCCGCCAGAACCCCGGCCAGCGGGCCATCTCACGCAGATCGGCGAGCGTTGGCGTTCCGCCGTCGGTAACCCTCGCGGGCGAGGCCGAGGACCGCGTTGGGGCCGACCTCGAGCTCGCCGGTGATCCGGCGGGTGAAGTGGACGCCGAGGAACGGGTAGCGGGGATCGGGGACCGGATAGACCATGCCTCGCACGAGATCCTGCTTGGCCGGGGAGACCCGCAGGTACTCACCACGGAACGGCACGATCCGCGGCCCGTCGAGGCCGTCGGCCATGCGGGACACCCGGTCGGCCTGCAGACCCGCGCAGACGACCAGCCGGTCGAACCGCAGCAGGCCGCGGTCGGTCGCCACCGTGATCCCGCCGCGCTCCCGTCGGATCCCGGTCACCGTCGTCTCCAGCGCGATCCGTCCACCCGCGAGCACGACCTCGGCGGCGTACGACCGCGCGATCGCGACGAAGTCGGTGATGGCCGTGGCCGGCGAGTGCAGCGCCGCCAGCCCGGCGGCGTGGGGTTCGACGTCAGTCAGGCCGTCGGCGTCGACCCGGCGAAGCCGGGGCACGCCGTTGTCAGCCGCGTTGCGTGCCAACGCGTCGAGACGAGCGACCTCGGACTCGTCGAGGGCGACCACCAGCTTGCCGCACTCGTCGTACGGGAGCCGGTGCTCCTGGGTGTAGTCGCGCAGCATCGCGCGGCCCCGGGTGCAGAGGTCGGCCTTGAGGCTTCCCGGCGGGTAGTAGATGCCGGCGTGGACGACGCCGGAGTTGTGGCCGGTCTGGTGGGCGGCGAGCCGCTCCTCCTTCTCGAGCACCACGACCTCGGCGCCGGGGTGGCGGGAGGCGAGCTCACGTGCGACCGCGAGCCCGACGATGCCACCACCCACGACGCCGAGGACGGTTCCCATGCGGACAGTCGACCACAGCCCGGACCACCCCGCATGCGCCGTGCGGAGTCGGGGTACGTCGCCTTCGATGATCACGCCATGCCTGCCCCTCGCCCCGCGGCGACCTCTCGTCCGCCCTGTGCGGGACCCTCCTCCATGACGACTCGGTGCCCACGGCCGAGACCGCCACGACCCCCGAGGACGCAGCCCTCGCGCTGTGGATCTGCTACGCCCTCCACCACCACGGCTTCGCCGGGGTGGACGACGCCCGCGAGTGGGACCCCGACCTGCTCAGCGCTCCGGCGTTCGCTCGAGGAGGAGTTCGAGCAGCGGCTGCGCGACGAGTTCACGACCTGGCGGGAGGGCGACCTCGCCGACGTCCTGTTCGAGCTGACCGGCAACGGCACTCCGGGCGAGAAGTCGCTGGCCCGGTTCATGCAGATCGACGGCACCCGTGGGCAGGTGCTCGAGCTGCTTCAGCTCCGGTCGCTGCTTCACCTCCGCGAGTTCGACCCGGTGGCCTGGGTGATGCCGCGGCTGCCGGTGGTGGCCAAGGCCGCGCTCGCGGAGGTGGCCTACGACGAGTACGGCGCGGGCAACCCGAACCGGCTCCACCACCACCTCTTCGCGCGCGGAATGCGGGCGTGTGGTCTCGACGCGTCGCCTGGCCGTTACGTGGACGACGCACCACTGGAGGTGCTGGAGCAGAACAACGCGTTGTCGCTGTTCGGACTGCACCGGCGACTTCGCGGCGCGGCGGTGGGGCACTTCGCGGCGTTCGAGGCCACCAGCGCAGGCCCGGCGATGCGGTTCGCTCGGGGCCTGCGACGGCTCGAGATGCCGGACGAGCTCATCGACTACTACGACACCCACGTCGCGGCGGACGCGGTGCACGAACAGGTGGCGGTGCGTACGATCTGCGGCTCACTCGTCGAGGAGGACCCGGGTCTGCGCGACGACGTGCTCTTCGGGGCGGCCACGTGCCTCGGCCTCGAGGAACAGGTCGGCGCCTGGCTCATGGATCGCTGGGGCGTCGCATGATCCGACCAGACTTCGACCACGCCGATGTCATCCTCTGCCCGGGCGGGCCGATGCTGCTGCGAGGTCACCACCGGGTGCGGGACGAGCAGGGCGCCGAGCACCAGACGACCGGTCCGCTCTCGGCGATCTGTCGCTGCGGCTTCACCGGCCGCTCCCCCTGGTGCGACGGCACCCACAAGTCGCTGCCGGAGGAGCAGCGGCCCTGAGGGCGCGGCGATCAGACCGCGGCGTCGTGTCGCCGGTCCTTCCAGGACGTCGCCTGCCTCGTCGAAGCGCGACCCGTGGAGGGGGCAGTCCCACGACGACTCCGCATCGTTCCAGGTGACGACCCCGCCCAGGTGCGGACACACGCGCCCGTCGAGTGCCCGGCGAGGGCGTAGCCACCCACGGCCCAGCTCGAGCGCGACCGACGCGTTGGCCTCGGACCGCCTCGGCGCCGCCGCGCAGCTCGCGGCCGTGCCAGGGCTGGAAGACCGACGCCCACTCCTGGTGACCGCCGAGCACCCGGCCGGCCAGCGCCATGCGCGGCGGCAGTGCCGTTGCTGAACCCCCACTTGGAGTAACCACCCGCCATCAGCAGCTGGTCGTGGTCCAGGCAGCACGGGTCCGGCAAAGGGCAGCTCGTGGGCCGGGTGGTAGTCCTGCGCCGACCAGCCGTGCGTGAAGTCCGCACCGGGGAACACCTCGCGGCCCCAGGCACGCAGCCGGTCGAGCCGGGCGCTGGTCGGCGTCGATCGGCCGGTGACGTGTCCCTCGCCACCGATCATCACGGCGCCGTCACCCAGGTCCCGCACCGAACGACCGGGCGACTGGGCCGAGAGGTACATGCCCGCTATGCCGTGATCAGGCACCTGCGCCACGACGGCGTACGAGCGCTGCGGCACCATGCGTGCGAAGAACCCGCCCCGGTCGAGGATCGGCAGGTTGGTCGCGACCACGACCTGGTCGGCGTCGAGGGCGCCGTCATCAGTGTGGACGCGGTACGGCGCCCGCAGACCGATCCGCCGGACGCGCTGGCCGGTGGCGACGACCGCGCCGTGTGCCTCGGCCTGTGCCGCCAGCTCGTGCAGGAGGGCCAGTGGATCGACCTGGAACTGCCCGGCGAGGACCGGCCCGCCACCAGTCCGCCATGGCACAGGCAGCTCGTCGTGCCACACCACCGGCAACCCAGCGCCGAGGGCGGCGTCGTGCTCGGCGCGGGCACCGGTCGTGCCGGGCCAGTCGAAGGTGCACGCGTCGCGAGTCTGGTGGTCGACCGCATGGCGATGACAGAACTCCTGGAGCCACGCCTGACCTTCCTGGTTCGCGCGCACATACCGTGCGGCGACCTCGGTGCCGTGGCGACCGGTGATCGCGGACAGCCGCGTCCCCTGCAGGAGGCTGACCTTGGCCGTGCTGCGGCCGGTCGCGCCCGCACCGACCTCGCCGGCCTCGAGCACAGCCACGGAGCGGCCTGCCCGCGCCAGCAGCAGCGCGGTGACCAGACCTGTCAGGCCGGCGCCGACGACGGCGACGTCGACGTGCCCTGCGACCTCGGTGACGCGGGGGACGGGTGGGTGGCGGTCCTGCCAGAGCGAAGGGAGGGTCACCTGGACGTCGTACCCGGATGACCCGCTCCCACACGTGAACCTGTCGGCTAGCCCCGTCCGCTCGACGAGCGAGCCCGGCGCGAGACCGAGTCGATCGCGACGGCGATGAGCAGCACGGCGCCGGTCACCATGAACCGCACCTCCGACTCGACACCGGCGAGGTTGAGCCCGCTGGTGATCGCCTGGAGGACCAGGATGCCGAGCAGTGCGGAGTACGCCGAGCCGCGGCCACCGAAGAGGCTGGTGCCGCCGATGACGGCCGCGGCGATCGCGGTCAGGTTGGTGTCCGTCGTACCGGTCGCCTGCGAGACGCTGGTGAGCAGTCCGGCACCGAACAGTCCACCGAGGGCAGCCAGTGTTGACGTCAGCACGAACACGGACACGTAGACCCGGTTGACCCGGATGCCGGAGCGGCGGGCCGCCTCGACATTGCCGCCGACCGCGAACACGTGCCGACCCCAGATCGTGCGCGAGAGCGCGAAGTCCATCACCACGACCATGGCCACGAACAGCCACCACAGGTAGCTGAAGCCACGGTCGATGTTGACGTAGTAGGTCACGAAACCGAGGCCACCACCGAGCAGCGCAGCCTTGGTGAAGATCAGTGGCCACCACGGTGGTGCCAGCTCCGCAGCCTTGCGGTTGGCCGCGAGCCTCCACTGGGACGCGAGGTAGACGGCCACGACCAGCACGACGATGGCGTACGACGCCACCCCGGTGACGAAGCTGAACCTGGTGAACTCCAGCAGATAGCTGTCGCTGGGCAGGTTGATGGTGCCGTTGTCCCCGAGCACGAAGAGCAGGACCCCCTGGAACGCCGAGCAGCCCGGCCAGCGAGAACACGAACGACGGCACGCCGACGTAGATGAACAGCAGTCCGTAGAGCACGCCCACGGCGACGCCCACGAGCGTGCCGCCGAGCATGGCGACCAGTGTCGAGTAGTCCTGGTTGACCATCAGCACCGCCATCACGGCTGCTGCCATGCCGCTCACGGAGCCGACCGAGAGGTCGATCTCACCGAGCAGCAGGACCAGCACGATCCCCAGCGCGATGATGCCGATGGGCGCCGCGAACTGGGTCATCGCCACGATGTTGCGCGAGGAGAGGAAGCGGGCGTTCTGCGCGTAGAAGCCGAGGCTGATCACGACCAGCCCGAGGATCACCGGCAGGTTGCCGAGATCACCGGACCGCAGCCGGTTGCCCTGCAACCGGAGGTAGCCGGACACGCCCTGGCTCTGGATCAGCCGTTCGTCGGCGAGGTCGGCCGCGACGGCCGTCGCCCCGGTCTGGACCTCAGCCATCGGTGCTCTCCTCGGCGGGAAGGTCGCGCGAGGCTCGCTGCGCGACCACATTGTCGGAGGCGCCGGTGATGGCCGCCACGAGCTGCGCGGTGGTGGCTTCCTCGACCCTGAAGTCGGCGGCGTTGCGGCCGAGCCGCAGCACCACGATCCGGTCGGCGACGGCCTGGACGTCCGCCATGTTGTGGCTGATCAGGATCACGGCCAGCCCGGTCTCGCGCAGGCGCTCGACCAGGTTGAGCACCTCGGCAGTCTGGGCGACGCCCAGCGCGGCCGTCGGCTCGTCGAGCATGACCACCTTGGGTTTGCCGACCAGGCTGCGCGCGATGGCCACGGTCTGTCTCTGGCCACCGGACAGCGACGCGATCGGGATCCGCACCGACGGGATCTTGGCGGAGAGGGTGCGCAGCAACCGCCACGACTCCTTCTCCATCGTCACCTCGTCCAGCACACCCAAGCCGCTGCGCTCCTGCCCCAGGAAGAGGTTGGCCACGACGTCGAGGTTGTCGCACAGTGCGAGGTCCTGGAAGACGGTGGCGATGCCGAGATGCTGGGCGGCCGCTGGCCCCCCGACTTCGACCGGCCGGCCGTCGAAGACGATCTGGCCCCCGTCGGGCTGGTAGACCCCCGAGATGATCTTGACCAGGGTCGACTTGCCGGCGCCGTTGTCACCCACCAGCGCGACGACCTCCCCGGCCTTCACGTGCAGGGAGACGTCGGTCAGCGCCTGGACCGCGCCGAACCGTTTGGTGACGCCGGTCAGGGACAGCACGCTGTCCCCGACCGGCCCCGTGTCAGGCTCCGTGAGAGTGGAGGTCATCAGCTGATGCCGGCCGCCGCACAAGCGTCGGCGTACTCCTCGGTGCAGATGTCCTCGACGGAGTAGAAGCCGTCGGCGACGACGGTGTCGTTGACGTTGTCGGCCGTCACGGCGATCGGGTCGAAGATGTACGAGGGGACGCCCTCGTACTCGGTCAGCGCGATCCCGGTGTCGCTGGGGTCGCTGATCTCGTCGCCGTTGAGGAGCTTCACCGCGACCTCCGCGGCGGTCTCGGCCTCGATCGGGATCGGCTTGTAGATCGTCATCGCCTGCTCACCGGCGATGATCCGCTGGATCGCGGCGAGCTCGGCGTCCTGGCCGGTGACCGGCGGGACGTCCTCGGGCTTCACGCCCGCTCCGGTCATGGCGTCGATCGCGCCTCCGGCCTGACCGTCGTTGGCGGCGTAGATGCCGTTGATCTCCGACGGGTCGAAGTTGCTGAGCTGGTCGGTGACGAACCCCTGTGCCTCCTCGGGAGTCCAGTCGGGGTTGTCGAACTCCGCGAGGATCTCGATGTCGCTGGCGTCGATGACGCTGTGGGCGCCGGCCTTGAACTGCGCGGCGTTCGGGTCGGAGGGAGCACCGTTGAGCATCAGGATCCCACCCTTGCCTCCCATGGCCTCGACCAGCGCCTCGGCCTGCATCTTGCCGACGGTCTCGTTGTCGAAGGAGAGGTAGTAGTCGGCCTCCGCGATGAACCGGTCATAGGCGACGACCGGGATGTCCTCGGCCTGCGCGGAGGTCACCATGCCCCCGGCGCCGGCGCCGTTGACCGGGTCGAGCACGATCACACCCGCACCCTCGTTGATCGCGGTGTCGACCTGCTGGGCCTGCTTGGCCTCGTCCTGGTCGGCGTTGTAGTAGGAGACCTCGCAGTCGTCGCACAGCTCGGCCACCTGGGCCTCGAAGAGCGGCTTGTCGAAGGCCTCATAGCGAGTCGTCTGAGACTCGGGCAGCAGCAGGGCGATGGTCTGACCACCATCACCGTCGTCGCCGGACTCGGGGTCGTTGGCACCGCAGGCGGTGGCGCCGAGCGCAAACAGCGCCGTCAGCCCGACGGCTCCGGCGCGGGCAAAGATTGTGGACACGATGGGTCTCCTCGCAACGGTCCGGGCACAGGCGCCCGGTTTCGATGAGTGTCGACCGTCACACCATTTTCCGTCAAGAGTTGAAGACAAAATGTGGATCACGAACGGATTTCGACCGTTTGTCAACAAGTCTTGACCACAAGAAGGTGGAAAGTGCAAGGTTCAGCCATGTCCCCGAGCCAGCGCGTCGCGGCCCCCGGCTCCACGGCTTCCTTGCGCACGGCCAACCAGCACCGGGTGCTCGCCGTGCTGCGCAGTGGCGCCGAGGACCCGGCATCGGCGCCGACCCAGGCCGAGCTGGCGCGGCTGACCGGGCTGGCGCCCGCCACGGTCTCCAACATCGTGCGCGAGCTGGCGTCGGTCGGGCTGGTGGACACGGTGCCGGGCAGCGGACGCCGCGGGTCGTCGGTGCGGCTGGCCGAGGGGGCCGGCGTCGTGGCCGGCATCGACTTCGGCCACGCCCACGTCGCGGTAGCGGTCGGCGACCTGAGCGGCCGGGTGCTGGCCGAGGAGCGGCTGCCCCTGACCGAACCGCTCAGCCACCACGAGGCGCTGGGCCGGGCCGCCGCGATCCTCGACCGGCTGCTGGACGGCCGCGGGCCACTGCGCCACGCCGGCCTCGGCCTGCCCGCGCCGGTCGTCAACAACGTGGTGCGCTCCTCGGCGATCTTCCCGGGCTGGGAGGACGTCGACAGCAGCGCGTCGGCCTCGGCTGTGCTCGGCGTACCCGTGGATGTCGAGAACGACGCCAACCTCGGCGCCCTGGCCGAGCACCGGCAAGGCGACGGCCGCGGCCACGACAGCCTGGTCTACGTCAAGATCGCCAGCGGTGTCGGCGCCGGCATCATCATCAACGGGGAGCTGTTCCACGGTGCCGACGGCACCGCGGGCGAGATCGGCCACCTGACGATCAACGAGCAAGGGCCGATGTGTCGCTGCGGGAGTCGCGGCTGCCTGGAGACCTACACCTCGGCCGAGCACATCGCGCGTCTCGTCTCCCCCACGCTGCCCGAGTCGACGTTGAAGGACGTCGTCGACGAGGCCACCCGCGGCAACGTCTCGGCCCAGCGGGCCCTCGAGGACGCCGGGCTCCACCTCGGCTGGGCGCTGGCCAGCGTGGCCAACCTGTTGAACCCGTCGGTGATCATCATCGGCGGCCAGATGGCGAGCGCAGGCGACCTGTTGCTCGAGCCGGCTCGCACCGGCCTCCGCCGCCACGCGCTCGACTCCGTGGCCCAGACCCCGATCGTGGCGAGTGGGCTCGGCCACCGAGCGAGCATGGTCGGCGCCTGCCTCTTCGCAGCGGAGCGGACCGAGCTGGTCACCGGCTGACCTCGGCCCGCACCCGATCGAGCAGCCGCTCCAGCGGCTCCGGTAGCGCGCCGGGCCTCAGTTCTGCCGCGAGCCGGCCGGCGAAGATCGACTTGCGTCCGCTGCGGGTGCCGGCGAAACGACGCAGCTGGTCGTGCAGCGGCTGCCCGCGCCACTCGGGCTGGTCCTGGAAGGTCCGGAACCGCCCCAGCTCGCCGAGCTCCTCGAGCAGGCCCACGACCACGTCGGGCCCGAGCGCCCGGATCAGCTCGTCCTCCAGGTCCCGCTCACACACGAAGATGTCGCGCAGTGGCGGTCGCACCCTCTCCATGAAGCGGCGCTCCGGCTGGTCGCACACCCCGAGGAGCACGGCGTCGGGCCTTCGCTCCGACAGCTCCGCGACGTGACGGGCGACGTTGGTGATGCCACCCATCGCCACCAGCTCGAACGCCCCCCGCAACCCGTCGACCGCGGTCAGCGCCTCCAGCGCGGCCACATCACTCCCGCCCTCGACGAGGACCACGACGCGGTGAGGCACCCGCTCAGCCTGTCACGAAGCGGTGCCTTCTTCGTCGACGAAGCGCACCGGCTGTCCCGGGCCGCGGTCGCCCTCAGGATTGAGCGGCGCCTGCTCGATCAGCGCCCGCACCCGGGCACGGTCGCCCTCGGGATCGGTGACGTTGACGACGATGACGTTGTCGCCCTCGGTGACGGCGTCGTGCCCGTGTGACTGCAGCGTGGCGACCAGAGTCGCCACGTCCTGGCCCTCGGGCGTCCGGTAGCGCAGCGCGGGCGACCCCGACTCGGCGGCCTGCTCGAGGCTACGGTTCTGGCGGCGTGTGACCGAGCGGAGTCCCATGCCGATGACCACGGCAACCACGAGCACGACGATGACGACAATGACGGCGAGTCCAGACACCTTGACCTCCCGGGATCGATGAGGCGACCGTACCCGGTCAGCCCGGCGCCAATCCGGGCCTCCGGTGACCTGGATCAGACGTTGATCTGATGCTCGACCGTGGAGGTGTCGGCGCCGATGATCCCGCCGAGCAGCCCGACCGCGACGGCGACCAGCATCAGCGGTACGAGGGAGGGCCCACCCTGGGGCCGCGTCTTCTGCCAGGCGAACCACGGCGTTCGCGAGAGCCACACGAGGCAGCCGAGCTGGATGCCGCTCAGCACGACCGCGCCGACCTCGCCGAGGTCACCGCCGTCCACGAGGGCGGCGAGCTCGGCCAGCAGCGCGAGGACGACGATGACGAACACGAGGACGAAACGGACCATCCGGGCCCGCACCACGCCGTACGAGAAGAACACGACCAGCAGCACGCCGAACAGCATCGAGAGTGGCCAGGCCGACTCGTCCTGCGTGCCCGCCACCGCCAGCTGGATGAGCTGCCCCGCAAGGAAGGACCAGCCGATGGCCCAGGCGGCCGCGGGCACCCGGTCCGGTGCCGGCTCTCCAGACGTCGGGAACTCCGCGGCCATCAGTTCGTCCTCCACCTGCGAGCGGGCTGGAGCCGCCTGTCGGAATCGAACCGACGACCTTCTCATTACGAGTGAGACGCTCTACCGACTGAGCTAAGGCGGCGCGCTGCCCGGGAGATCCCGGGCAACCCGCGGAAGGATACCGGCCTCGGGCACGGCGTACGAAACCCGGGGAGCCGTGCCCACTCATCGGTGAGCGACGCCCAAACGCCAACCCTCCGGTGGGGTCAGGCGGCGACCGGGGCGCGCGTCGGACGGGCCCCCGCGCCGGTCACGATCGACTGCTCGGAGCCGCACCAGCAGCGGAAGCTGGCGACGATGCCGTGGTCGGTGTTGACGAGGCCGGTGACCCGGCTCGTGAAGATGAGCTGGCTGCGGTCACAGGCGGTGCAGTGGTGGACGAACACGGGTCCTCCTCGAGGCTTGGTCGGGTGTCTTGGTCTCCATGGTCCGGCATCTCCTTGACATAGAGGTAGCCTCTCTTTCCAGAAGGAGCCCAAGCACATTCCTATGGGAGAGTTCCTATGTTTTCACTGCACCAGCTGCGCTGCTTCCTGGCGACCTACGAGCACGGCTCGCTCACCGCCGCTGCCGCCGAGCTCGGCTATGCGCAGCCGTCCATCTCGGAGCAGATCAAGTCGCTCGAGAAGTCCTGCGGGGCCCAGCTGTTCCGACGGGTCGGCCGGGGAGTCGTCCCCACCACGGTCGCCGACACCCTGCGTCCGCACGCCGAACGGACGCTGGCCGCGGCTGACGAGGCCCGCCGGGCGGTGGCGAGCGTGACGACGCTGGAGACCGGCACCATCCGGTTCGGCATGTTCGGCACCGTCCGCCTGTACGCCGGCGCCGGGCTCGTGGCCGACGTGCTGCGTGCGCACCCAGGGGTGCGGGTCGAGCTGATCGGCCAGAACTCCAACGAGGTGCAGGACGAGCTGCGGCGAGGCCGGCTGGAGGCGGCGATGATCGCCGTACCGACCGTGTCGAGCGAAGGGATGACGGTGACGCCGGTGGCCCGCGACGAGCTCGTCTACATCAGCGCCGACCCCGACCGGCTCACCAGCCCGGTCACGGCGCAGCGGCTGGCGCGGGCCTCGCTGGTCATGCCCGAGACCACGTGGCGCGCCGACGACTCCACCCGCATCATCTTGCGCCAGATGATGCACGAGACCGGCCACAACCCGCAGACCCGGATCGAGGTCGAGGACGTCGAGACCGCGGTCGAGCTGGTCGGCCTGGGCCTGGCCGACTCGGTCATCCCGCGCGGTGCCGCCGAGCAGCTGCTGCCCCGGTTGGCTCCGAACGCCGGGCTCACGACACTTCGCCCGCGCCAGTTCGACACCCTCGCGATCGTGCACCGGGCCGGGGCGACGCTCTCGCCCGCGGCACGCCTGATGATCGACCTGGCGACCAAGCGGATCCAGTCGGTCGCCGAGCCCATCAGGGCGCGCTGATCCTCAGCACGACAGCCCGTCGTCGGGTACCCGCCCCTGCAGCAGGAAGGCCTCGACCGCCCGGTCGACGCACTCGTTGCCGGAGTTGTATCCGGTGTGGCCGTCACCGTCGCGACTGAGGAGGACGCCGGACTCGAGCTGGTCGGCCAGCGCCTCGGCCCACTCGTAGGGCGTGGCCGGATCGCGGGTCGTGCCGATGACGACGATCGGCGGCGCTCCGGCGCCGTCGATCGTCACCGGCGGCTCGGTCGACACCGCCAGCTGCCCGATGCAGCTGGGCAGGCCCCACGCGAACACGTCGCCGAAGGTGGGTGACGCGTCCTCGAACGCGGGGATCTGTGCCGGGACCTTCCCCGGCGGCAGCGCGAAGGGGTCGTCGAGGCAGGAGATGGCGGGAAAGGCCTCGGAGCTGTTGTCGGTGTAGCCGCCAGGTGCGCGGGAGGCGTAGATGTCGGCCAGGCTCAGCAGCAACGACCCGTCACCGTCGAAGCCAGCGCCGAGAGCCGCGCTCAGCGCGTACCACAAGTCACGGTTGTAGAGCGGCGCGACGATCCCGTAGAAGGCGTTGCCGACGGTGAGCTCCCTCCCCGAGGCGGTCGGCAACGGCGACGCGTCGACCTCGTCGAGGAAGTCGGTGATCCGGTCCAGCCCTTCGTCGACGGAGCTGCCGAGGAAGCAGGCGTCGACGGTCTCGACGCAGTTCTCGACGTACGCACGCAGCGCGGTCTCGAAGCCGCGCGCCTGCTCCAGGCTGAGGTCGCGCGAGCTCAGCGAGACGTCGACGGCGCCGTCGAGGACGAACCGACCGACCTTGCGCGGGAACAGCTCGGCGTACGTCGCCCCGAGCTTGGTGCCGTAGGAAGCTCCGAAGTAGTCGAGGCTGCTTCGTCCGAGCGCCGAGCGCAGCACGTCCATGTCGCGGGCGGCCTCGACGGTCGAGATGTGCGCCGCCAGCGCGGCGTCCGAGGCGACGCACCCCTCGCCCCGCTCCTCATAGCTGCCGATGAGTGCGCGCTGCTCGGTCGCGTCCTCGGGGGTGGGGTCGACGGCGCGATAGCCGTCGAGCTCCTCGTCGGACAGGCAGTCGATGGGCGAGCTGGAGCCGGTGCCGCGGGGGTCGAAGCCGACCACGTCGAAGTGTTCGAGGATCGGATCGCGGAAGACCTGGCTGGCGGCGGCGGCGTACGACGTTCCGGGCGCGCCCGGGCCACCCGGGTTGACCACGAGCGCGGAACGGCGCTCGCCCAGCGCCGGCACCCGCAGCACCGCGATCTCGATGGTGCGGCCGCGTGGCCGGTCGTAGTCGAGTGGCACCTCGAGTCGGGAGCACTCGTGGTCTCCGCACGGCTCCCAGGCGAGCTCCTGGCCGTAGAACTCGGCCAGTGACTTGTCGGGCGCCTTGTCAGAACCGGGCTCGGGCGCCGGCGGCGGACCAGGCTCCTCCGAGCGCGACGTCCCGTCGGAGTCGCCGCCCAGCACCTGGGCGACCGCGAACCCGAGGGCGCCACCCACGAGCAGGAGAATGACGATGGCCGCGGTGAGGCGCCTCACCGGCGTGCCCCGTCGGGCAGCTTGAGGGCGAGCATCATCGACTCGAGTGCGAGCGGCACGGGCACGTTGAAGTCCAGCATCTGCTCGCGAGCATCGAAGATCCAGCCGATCCGACGCAGGTTGAGCTCGGCGCTGGCCCCGTCGGCCAGCCGCTCGATCTCCTGTCGACGCTCCTCGTTGACCAGCTCGCCGGTCGCTCCGGCGGTGATGGCGATCGCGTCGCGGTAGACCGACACCAGGTCCATCAGGCCCCGGTCGACCACGTCGAGGTGGCGCCGCTTGGCGCGCGTCTTCTGGGCACGCTCCAGCGCCGCGAGCGCCGGTGAGTACTCACGCGGCCGGCGACCACGCTCGACCACGCCGTAGGCCTCGGCGAGATCCTGACGCTCGCGGGCGTCGAGTGCGGTCGTGATGGCGTCGGCTTCGGCCTTGGACGTCTCGGCGAGCTCGGTCGCGGCGCGCAGGCAGGCGCCGAGCGAGGTGAGGGTCGCCGGGATGGCCACCACCCGGTCGCGTCGATCACGCACGTCGTCGTCGCGGGCCAGCGCCCGGGCCCGTCCGATGTGGCCCTGGCTGGCGCGGGCGGCGTACGACGCCAGTGCGGGTGTGACCCCTTCGGACCGCACCAGGAACTCGGCCACGTCGTGCGGCCTGGGTGTGGTCAGCGTGACCAGCCGGGAGCGGGATCGGATCGTCGGAAGGACGTCCTCGATGGTGGGCGCACAGAGCATCCACACGGTCCGATCGGTCGGCTCCTCGATCGCCTTGAGCAACGCGTTGCAGGCCTGCTCGGTCAGCCGGTCGGCGTCCTCGATGATGAGGATCTGCCAGCGTCGGCCCACCGGCGCGAGCGCGGCTCGGCGGACGAGGTCGCGGACCTCGTCGACGCCGATGGAGAGCTTCTCGGTGCGCACGACGGTCACGTCGGCGTGGGAGCCCTTGAGGGCGGTGCGGCACTCGTGGCACCTCCCGCAACCGCGCTCGTCGTCACTGACGCACTGGAGCGCGGCGGCGAAGGCGACCGCTGCGTTGGACCGACCCGATCCCGGCGGGCCGGTGAAGAGCCAGGCGTGGGACATGCCGTGGCCGCCGGCGGCCGTGCGCAGCGCCTCGACCGCGCGGTGTTGCCCGACCAGGCCGTCCCAGACCGTGCCCGCCTCGGCGCACGGTCGTCATCGCCGGGCCCGTTCGAGCAGCGGCTCGACACGATCGCGCACCGCACCCGCGATCTGGTCGACCGGCAGCCGAGCGTCGACCACGAGGTAGTGGTCGGGGTCGGCGGCGGCGAGGTCGAGGAAGGCCTGCCGGGCCCGCTCGTGGAACGCCTCCGACTCGGCCTCGATCCGGTCTCGCCCCGCGAACCGGCCCAGCCCGTGCTCGGGCGCTACGTCGAGGACCACGGTCAAGTGGGGGCGCAGGTCGGCCGTCGCCCACCGCTGCAAGGTCGTCACCTCGGCGAGGTCGAGGATCCTGCCCGCGCCCTGGTAGGCCAGCGACGAGTCGACGTAGCGGTCGGTGATCACGACCTCGCCGCGGTCGAGTGCGGGCCGGACGAGGGAGTCGACGTGCTCGGCCTTGTCGGCGGCGTAGAGCAGCGCCTCGGTGCGCGGTGACAGGTCACCCGTCGCGAGCCCGAGGACGATCTCGCGCAGCTGCTTGCCGACGGGGGTGTCGCCGGGCTCGAACGTGAGGCAGACGGCGTAGCCGGCGTCGGTCAACCAGTCGGCGAGAGCGCTGGACTGGGTCGACTTGCCCGCGCCGTCTCCGCCCTCGAAGCACACGAAGACCCCGGTGTCGGTGAAGGTCCCCCTGCCGGGCTCTGAACTCACGGGATCACCCTACGGGCGGGCGGTGACGGGGGTCTGCCGGTCAGCTCTTCTTGGCAGTCGACTTCTTGCGGGTCGTCTTCTTCGTCGCCTTCTTGGCAGTCTTCTTCGCCGTCTTCTTGGCGCTCTTCTTGGCGGGGCCCTTGGCACGACGCTCGGCGAGCAGCTCGGCGGCCCGCTCGAGGGTGATCGCCTCGACGGAGTCGGCCTGGCGGAGGGTGGCGTTGAACTCGCCGTCGGTCACGTACTCGCCGAAGCGGCCCGACTTCACCACGATCGGCTGCCCGGAGACCGGGTCGTTGCCGAGCTCCTTCAGCGGCGGGGTGGCCGCACCGCGCCCGCGCTGCTTGGGCTGGGCGTAGATCTTGAGCGCGTCCTCGAGGGTGATGGTGAGCAGCTGCTCCTCCGTGTCGATCGAGCGCGAGTCGGAGCCCTTCTTGAGGTAGGGCCCGTAGCGGCCGTTCTGGGCGGTGATCTCCTCACCCGACTCGTCGGTGCCGACCACCCGCGGCAGGGACAGCAGCTTCACCGCGTCATCGATGGTGATGGTGTCCAGGCTCATGGACGAGAAGAGCGAGCCGGTGCGCGGCCGGTCCTTCTTCGGAGCGTCCTCGGGCAGCTGCTCGGTGACGTAGGGGCCGTAGCGACCGTTCTTCGCCACGACGCGCAGCCCGGTCTCGGGGTGCTCGCCGAGCTCGATCTCCTCACCCGCCGGGTTGGCGAACAGCTCGCGAGCCTTGGCCGTGGTCAGCTCGTCGGGCGGCAGGTCCTCGGGCACGTTGGCCCGCTTCCCGGCGTACGGGCCCTCGTCGGTGCCCTCGAGGTAGGGGCCGTAGCGGCCGACCCGCAGGTTGACCCCGTCGCCGGGATCGCCCACGGGGAACGTCGCCAGCTCGCGGGCGTCGATGTCGCCGAGCTCGTTGACCAGTGTCTTGAGCCCCTCGACGTCGCCGGAGCCGAAGTAGAACTCGGCGAGCTCGCTGTTGCGATCGCGGCGGCCGCCGGCGATGTCGTCGAGCACGTCCTCCATGCGGGCGGTGAACTCGTAGGAGATCTGCCGCGGGAAGTGCTCCTCCAGCAGCCGGGTCACCGAGAACGCCAGCCAGGCCGGGACCAGCGCGGTGCCCTTCTTGTAGACGTAGCCGCGGTTGAGGATCGTGCCGATGATCGAGGCGTACGTCGAGGGGCGGCCGATCTCGCGCTCCTCGAGCTCCTTGATCAGCGTGGCCTCGGTGTAGCGCGACGGCGGCTTGGTCTCGTGGCCGTTGGCCGCGACCGATGCCGCGCTGACCCGGTCGCCCTCCTCGACGTTCGGCAGCCGGGTCTCCGCGTCGTCCTTCTGCTTGCCCTCATCGGTGCCCTCGACGTACGCCTTGAGGAAACCGTGGAAGGTGATGACTCGGCCGCTGGCGGAGAAGACCACGTCCTCACCAGTCGTCGCTGCCCCGCCGAGCCGGATCGTCACCGACTGGCCGACGGCGTCCTTCATCTGCGAGGCGACGGTGCGCATCCAGATCAGCTCGTAGAGCCGGAACTGCTCGCCGGTCAGCCCGGTCTGCGCCGGCGTCCGGAACGAGTCACCGGCCGGCCGGATCGCCTCGTGGGCCTCCTGGGCGTTCTTGACCTTGCTCGCGTAGACCCGCGGCGAGTCGGGGAGGTAGTCGGCGCCGAAGAGCTCGCGCACCTGCGACCGAGCCGCACCCACCGCGCCGCTCGACAGCGTCGTCGAGTCGGTGCGCATGTAGGTGATGTAGCCGTTCTCGTAGAGGCGCTGTGCCACCGACATCGTCACCGACGCGCTCATCCCGAGCTTGCGCGACGCCTCCTGCTGGAGGGTCGTGGTGCGGAACGGCGCATACGGCGAGCGCCGGTAGGGCTTGGACTCGACCGAGCGGATCTCGTACGCCGTCTCGCGCAGCCCGGACGCCAACGCCTCGGCGCGGCCCCGGTCGAGGTGGACGACGTTCGCGTTGCGGGCCTTGTCGGTCAGCTCACCGTCGGGGCCGAACTCCGATCCCCTGGCCACGCGCTGGCCGTCGACGGTGTGGAGTCGGGCGGGGAACATCCGCTGCTCGTGGCCGCTGCCGGCATCGAAGGTGCCCTCGAGGTCCCAGTAGGACGCGGCGCGGAACGCGATCCGCTCACGCTCCCGGTCGACGACGAGGCGGGTCGCCACGGACTGGACCCGACCGGCCGACAGGCCGGACATGACCTTCTTCCACAGCACCGGGCTGACCTCGTAGCCGTAGAGGCGGTCGAGGATCCGGCGCGCCTCCTGGGCCTCGACCAGGTCCATGTCGAGCTCACGCGGGCTCTCGGCCGCGGCGAGGATCGCCGCCTTGGTGATCTCGTGGAAGACCATCCGCTTGACCGGAATGTCCTTCGGCTTCAGCTCGTCGAGCAGGTGCCAGGCGATGGCCTCGCCCTCGCGGTCCTCGTCGGTGGCGAGGAAGAGCTCGTCGGCTTCCTTGAGCAGACCCTTGAGCTTGGAGATGTGGGCCTTCTTGTCGCGCGGGACGACGTAGTAGGGCTCGAACCCGTTGTCGACGTCGACGGCGAGCCGCCCCCACGGCTGGTCCTTGATCTTGGCCGGCGTGTCCGCGGCGCTCATCGGCAGGTCACGGATGTGACCGATCGAGGACTCGACGACATAGCCCGCGCCGAGGTACTCCGCGATCTTGCGGGCCTTGGCGGGCGACTCGACGATGACGAGCTTGTGGGGCACGGTCGGGCGATCTCCTCGTGTCAGTGGGGCGGTTCGGCGGCTCACGGTAGCGCGGGCCGCACACGGACCTCCGCTGGCGGGCCACATTCTGCCCGGGATCCTCGCACCCGCCGGAACGCGTCGACGCCCCGCCCGGACGGACCGGGCGGGGCGTCGACGGTGAATCTCAGTGCTGGGCCGGTGGCATCTGCTGCGTGGCCTCGGCATCCTCGGCCGGAACCGTCCCGGGCGGGGCGGTGGCCGGGGTGGCGGCCGGTGTGGTGGCCGTCGCGGCAGCGGGAGCGCCCGGGTCGTGCGCCGGAGCAACCGGCGGCGCGTCGCCGCCGTCCATGAGCTGCGACGAACGCCGCTTCGCCACGACGATGGCGCCGACGATGATGCCCGCCGCCAGCAGCGCGATCACGATGCGCAGCGGGTCGTTCTGGTCGTCACCGACGCTCATCGACACGATGGCGCTGGCGATCAGCAGCGAGACCAGGTTCATCACCTTGATCAGCGGGTTGATCGACGGGCCGGCGGTGTCCTTGAACGGGTCGCCGACGGTGTCACCGATGATGGTGGCCTCGTGGGCGAGCGAACCCTTGCCGCCGTGGTGGCCGTCCTCGACCAGCTTCTTGGAGTTGTCCCAGGCGCCACCCGCGTTGGCCAGGAACACGGCCATCAGGGTGCCGGCGCCGATCGCACCCGCAAGGAAGCCTGCGAGCGCCGTGACGCCGAGCCCGAAGCCGACCGCCACCGGGGCGAGCACGGCGAGGATGCCCGGCGTGATCAGCTCACGCAGGGAGTCCTTGGTGACGATGTCGACGACCTTGCCGTACTCCGGACGACCGGTGCCCTCCATGATCCCGGGGATCTCCCGGAACTGGCGACGCACCTCGAAGACCACGGCGCCTGCGGCCCGGGCCACCGCGTTGATCGCGAGACCCGAGAACAGGAACACCACAGCCGCGCCGAGGAGCACCCCGACGATGACGGCCGGGTTGAACACGCTGAAGTCGAGCAGGTAGGCCTCGTCGGGGCCGATGTTGGCGTCCTGGAGGGAATCGAAGACCGTGGTCGCGTAGGAGCCGAACAGCGCCGTGGCGGCCAGCACGGCCGTCGCGATCGCGATGCCCTTGGTGATCGCCTTGGTGGTGTTGCCGACGGCGTCGAGCTCGGTGAGGATCTGCGCGCCCTCGGGGCTGACGTCGCCCGACATCTCAGCGATGCCCTGCGCGTTGTCGGAGACCGGACCGAAGGTGTCCATCGCCACGATCACGCCGACCGTGGTCAGCAGTCCGGTGCCCGCGAGCGCCACCGCGAACAGCGACACGGTGAGCGTGGCGCCACCCAGCAGGTAGGCGCCGAAGACGGCCGCGCCGATGACCAGCGTCGTGTAGACGGCCGACTCGAACCCGACCGCGAGGCCGGAGAGGATCACCGTGGCCGCACCAGTGAGCGAGGTCTTGCCGACGTCCTTGACGGGGCGGTACTCGGTGCCGGTGTAGTAGCCGGTGAGGGCCAAGATGCCGCCCGACATCACGATTCCGATGACCACGGCGGAGGCCGCGATGAACCGGGGGTCGCCCTCGGCGCCACCCAGGCTCTCGGCGATATTGTTGAACTCGGCAAAGCTGCTCGGCAGGTAGACGTAGGCCGCGATCACGCTGGCCACGGCGGCGATGCCCGAGGACAGGTAGAACGATCGGTTGATGGTCTTCAGGCCGTTCTCGCCGGTCTTGGGCCGCGTGAGGTAGACGCCGGCCACTGCGGTGAGCGCACCGATCGCGGGGATCAGGAGCGGGAAGACGAGACCCTTGTCGCCGAACGCCTGCGACCCGAGGATCAGCGCGGCCACCAGCGTGACGGCGTACGACTCGAACAGGTCGGCTGCCATGCCGGCGCAGTCGCCGACGTTGTCGCCGACGTTGTCGGCAATGGTCGCGGCGTTGCGCGGGTCGTCCTCGGGGATGTTCTGCTCGACCTTGCCCACCAGGTCGGCGCCGACGTCGGCCGCCTTGGTGAAGATGCCGCCGCCGACGCGCATGAACATGGCGAGCAGCGCGGCACCGAAGCCGAAGCCCTCGAGCACGTCGGGTGCGGTGTCCTGGAAGGCCAGCACGACGATGCTGGCACCGAGCAGGCCGAGGCCGACGGTCAGCATGCCGACCATGGCGCCGGTGCGCAGACCGATCGTCATGGCGGGCTCGCGCCCGGTGGTCTCGGCCGCGGCGGCGACGCGCACGTTGGCGCGCACGGCGAGGTTCATGCCGAGGTAGCCGACGGCAGACGAGAAGCCGGCGCCGATGACGAAGAAGATGGATCGGAAGATCCTCACCGTCATGTCGTCGGCCGGCAGCATGAACAGCGCGAAGAACGCGACCGCCGCAAAGACGGCGAGGGTCCGGAACTGCCGCTGCAGGTAGGCGTTGGCGCCCTCCTGCACCGCTTGGGCGATGTTCTTCATGTTGTCGGTGCCTTCACCGGCGGCAAGAACTTCCTGGCGGAACATGTACGCCATCCCGAGAGCGCCGAGCGCGATCAGGAGGACGACAAGCACCAGGACGAAGTTGCCACCGGAGAGCTCCACGACAGCGGGACTGATCCCGGTCATGTGTTTCCTCCTGGGAGTGACTCACGTCTCACGAACGTGGCGGAGTCTACGCAGGGGTAATCAGCACTCAGCACCGGGTGTGAGGGGACCCACACAAAGTCGTGCCTGGGTTCGTGTCTGGGGGCGGTCAGCCCGCGGCCAGCGCCTCGTCGGCGGAGTCGTGGATCACGAACACCTTCGCCAGACCGGTGATCCGGAAGATCTTGAGGAGCCGGTCCTGGTTGCACACGAGCTGGAGGGACCCGTCGTGGGCGCGGACCTTCTTCAGGCCACCGACCAGCACGCCGAGACCCGTGGAGTCGAGGAACTCCACGTCCTTCATGTCGACGACCAGGTCGTAGGCGCCGCCGGCCACGAGCTCGGTGATCTTGTCGCGCAGCTTGGGTGCCGTGTAGACGTCGATCTCCCCACCGACGGCAACAATGGTCTTCCCATCGGCCTCGCGCGTCGTCAGTGTCAGGTCCACGTGTGTTCTCCCCAGGGCCCTCCGACACCAAGGCTCCGAACAGCCTTGGCCAGGGGGGCCATTGCTCCGTCTGCCGGCACTATCAAAGCACGACGACGCGCACCGTGGGGCAGAAGCACCACAGGAACCACGCGTCCCACTCCGCACGTTTGCCACACTGCCCGCGTGACCCCGCCCGCTGCCCGCTCCGACTCGTGGGCCGTCGGGCTGCTCGACCGCCTGACGACCGGGCGCGGCCGTGACGGCCGGCTGACCCACCTCGAGCTGTTGCCGAGCCGTCGGGCCGAGGTGGCCGACTGGCCCGCGTGGACGCCCCAGGTGATCCGCGACGCGTACGCCGCCCGGGGCGTGTCCGCGCCGTGGCGACACCAGGTGCTGGCCGCCGAGGAGGCGTGGGCGGGCCGTCACGTCGTCATCTCGACGGGGACCGCGTCCGGCAAGTCGCTCGCCTTCCAGCTGCCTGCCCTGGCCGCGGCGATCGCGGGGCGGGGCACCCACGGCCAGCGGGGGGCGGGCGTCCTCTACCTCGCCCCCACCAAGGCGCTGGCTCACGACCAGTGGGCCGGATTGCGGGAGCTTGCGCTCGACGTACGGATCTCCACGCATGACGGGGACAGCTCGCGCGAGGAGCGCGACTGGACCCGCGACCACGCCGAGTACGTCCTCACCAACCCCGACATGCTCCACCGCTCGCTGCTCCCGGCCCACGAGCGCTGGTCCCGGTTCTTCGCCACCCTCCGGTTCGTCGTGATCGACGAGGCCCACCACTACCGCGGTGTGTTCGGGGCCCACGTCAGCCAGGTGCTGCGGCGGTTGCGCCGGGTCTGCGCGCGTTACGGCGCGGACCCGACCTTCGTCCTCGCCTCGGCCACCATGTCGGATCCGGGGACGACGGCCGAGCGGCTCACCGGGCTGCCGATGACGGCGGTGACCGAGGACGGGTCGCCGCGCGGGCGGGTGGCGCTGGCGCTGTGGGAGCCGCCGTTCGCGTCCTACCTCGGCGAGAACGGGGCACCGGTGCGCCGATCTGCCACGTCCGAGGCCGCCGACCTGCTCACCGACCTGGTGATCGAGGACGTCCGCACCCTCGCCTTCGTCCGGTCCCGGCGCGGCGTCGAACAGGTCGCCCGCACGACCAGTGAGCTGCTCGAGGAAGTCGACCCGTCGCTGGCCGGACGTGTTGCCGCCTACCGGGGTGGCTACCTCCCTGAGGAGCGTCGCGAGCTCGAGGAACAGCTCCGACGCGGCGACCTGGTCGGCCTGGCGGCGACCAGCGCCCTCGAGCTGGGCATCGACATCTCCGGACTCGACGCCGTCCTGATGGTCGGATTCCCCGGCACCAGGGCTGCGCTATGGCAGCAGCTGGGGCGCGCCGGACGGGGCGCGGACGACGCACTGGGGGTGCTGATCGCCCGCGACGACCCGCTCGACACGTACCTCGTGCACCACCCGGACGCCCTCATCGGCCGACCGGTCGAGGCGACCGTCTTCGACCCCGACAACCCGTACGTGCTCGGGCCGCACCTGTGTGCGGCCGCCCAGGAGATCCCGCTGACCGAGTCGGACCTTCCCCTCTTCGGAGCGACCAGTCGCCACGTCGTCGACCGGCTCACCGAGGCCGGACTGCTGCGACGGCGGGCGCGTGGCTGGTTCTGGACCGATCGTCGTCCGGCCGCGGACCTCGCCGACATCAGGTCGACCGGCGGTCCGGCCGTGCAGCTGCTCGAGGCCGAGACCGGTCGCGTCGTCGGGACCGTCGACGGGGGCCGCGCCCACGGCACCGCCCATCCCGGGGCCGTCTACCTGCACCGCGGCGAGACCTGGCTGGTCCGCGAGCTCGACCTCGACGACCGGGTCGCGATCCTCGAGCGGACCGACCCAGGCTTCTCGACGTCGGCGCGCGAGGTCACCTCGATCTCGGTCATCGGGGAGCGCCACCATGCCGACTGGGGCGGCTGCCGACTCGTGCTCGGCGACGTGGAGGTCACCCACCAGGTGGTGTCCTACCTGAAGCGTCGCCACCCCGGCGGCGACGTCATCGGCGAGGAGCCGCTCGACCTTCCCGAGCGCACGCTGCGCACCGTGGCCGTCTGGTGGAGCGTCCCGAACGACGTGCTCGACGACGTCGGACTGGCACCGGACGTCGTCCCGGGCGCCGCCCACGCCGCCGAGCACTGCGCGATCGGCCTGCTGCCGCTGGTGGCCACCTGCGACCGCTGGGACATCGGCGGAGTCTCGACGGCCCGACACCCCGACACCGGCCGGCTGACCGTCTTCGTCTACGACGGGCACCCCGGCGGCGCCGGCTTCGCCGAGCGCGGCTTCCACGCGGCCGCGGCCTGGTTGCGCGCCACCCGCGACACCATCGACGCCTGCGAGTGCGCGCAGGGCTGCCCGTCGTGCGTGCAGTCCCCCAAGTGCGGCAACCAGAACCACCCGCTGGACAAGCCCGGCGCGGTCACGCTGCTCGAGGCGTTGCTGCGGCATGCGCCGAACTGACGCGTATAGCCTGCCGCCATGGTGTTCCTCGGACTGCTGCTCATCCTGCTCGGCGCCCTCGCGATCGTCGCGGTCGTCTTCGACATGGAGACGGTGCAGGTCGATCTGCTCGGCGCGGAGATCAGCTCGATGACCGTCTTCTTCATCGGCGTCGCCTCGGGTGTCGCGATCCTCTGGGGATTCGGCATCCTCAAGTTCGGCACCAAGCGCTCGCTGCAGCACCGTCGCGAGCAGAAGGAGCTCGCCGAGCTGAACGAGAAGCTGGACAAGGCCGAGGCCGAGCGCAAGGCCGACGAGAACCACGACCACGCGTAAGGGCCCTAGCCGGGTCCGGCGCGCGCCTCGGCCACCGGGTCGGCGCGCTGGCCCAGCCACCGAGGACCGGCGACCTCGACCCGGACGACCACGTCGTCGCCATCGAGCCGGCAGGACACCAGCACCGCGCCGTTCGCGCTGGCGAACCGGTCGGCGGCGGCGCATCCGTCGTCACCGCGCTGCCCCGCCGCGGCCCCTGCCAGCGCCGCCAGGTCGGCGGCCGACTGCGCCGCCCGGTGGGCCCGGAACACGGCGGCGACCAGGCCCGTCACCGCGCCGATGGTCAGCAGCAGGGCCAGACAGGTCGCCACCATCAGGCTCGCCGAGCCGCGCTCGTCGACGCCCGGCTTCACGGCGGCGCCTCCGATGCGGCGACCGCCTCCGCCTCCAGCGTGATCCCCGGCAGGAAGTCGAACAGCCCGCCCGGGCCCGACACCTCGCGGGACACCGTCACGATCACCTCATCACCGTCGCGGGACGCGCTCACCCGACTCCCCTCGCCCGCCACCGTGGTGGCCCGGTCGAACGCCACCCCTTCCGGGTCGCCTCGCGCCAGGGACCGCGCGCCCTCCCGGGCGGCGTCGACCACGCGCACCTGGCCGGCACCCACGGCGAGCAGCCACACCAGCCCGACGGTCACGGCGAGGAGCAACGGGAGCCCCAGCGCGAGCTCGGCGGTGACCGCACCGCGCTGGGCGCGCCGGCCCGCCCCCGCTGGTCACCCGATGCCCAGCAGGCCCAGCACGTGGTCGAACAGCGACCGCAGGAGCTGGTCGCCGAAGCCGCCGGTCAGCAGCTTGTAGAGCAGACCCGCCAGGCCTGCCCCGGCCGCCGTGCCGACGGCGTACTCGGCGGTCGTGATCCCGGCCTCATGGTTGGTGTTCGCCTGCGTCATGCGGTTTCCCCTTCTTCCCCGGGCGCCTCGTGCGACCCCTCGATGACGACCCTCGCGGCGACGACCCACCGCGCGCGACCGCCGCCGCACCGACTGTGGACAACGCGCACGTGAGGTCGCCTGTGGACGGTCGGCGGCTCGGCGACAGGCAGCCCAACTACAGGCGGATCCCGGAGATGAGGGAGGCCACCAACGGAACGATGCCCAGCAGGAGGAACGCCGGCAGCAGGCAGAGCCCCAGCGGCAGCGCGGCACGCACGCCGACCGTGCGCGCCCGGTCCTCGACCTCGATCCGACCGGTGGTGGCGAGGTCGTCGGCGAGTCGCTCGACGACGCCGGCGACGGGTGCGCCGGTGCGCTCGGCGCGAGCCAGGGCCCGGCCCAGCGGTGCCAGCTCCGGGTCGGCGGCCAAGGACGCCCAGACCCGCTCGGGGTCGACGCCGAGGGCCAGCTGGTCGCCGATCACGGCGAGGCGGTCGGCGGCCGGGCCAGGGAGGGCGGAGCACACCTGGCGGGCGGCCACCCCCGTCGCGGCGCCGCCTCGGAGGGCGGTGGCCAGGAGCAGCACCAGCACCGGGAGGTCGCGGCTCACCGCCTCCCGCTCACGGCGCACCGCTGCCGGCTCGGCGGCCTCGGCCAGGCGGTGGACCACGACGGCCGCCACGGCTCCCAGCAGCAGACCGCCCCACCCGCCGCCGAAGCCCCACCCCGCCAG
The DNA here is from genome assembly GCA_963804845.1 of uncultured Actinomycetota bacterium. GTDB lineage: Bacteria > Actinomycetota > Actinomycetes > Propionibacteriales > Nocardioidaceae > Nocardioides. The sequence continues at coordinate 367,703 of CAWDSA010000003.1, forward strand.
GAACGCCAGCAGCGGCCAGGCCCGGCGACCACGCCTGACCCAGCCGCCGTCCGCGGAGGTCTCAGCCCGAGGAACCGGCCCGGACCGTGGTCGCGCGGCGCGGGGCCGGAGGCCGAGCAGCACGGCGGCCGCGGCGAGCGCCCCCACCAGGACGGTGGTCATCCGACGACTCCCGCCGCGATGCGCTCGATCCACCACAGCCCCAGCAGTCCGAGCAGCAGCCCGCCGACCAGGCACACCCAGCCGATCGGCGTACGGGTCAGAAAGCTCCACGTGCTGTCGCCCGCTCCGGCGCCGAGCAGCACCACCAGGACCGGCAGGGCGGCGATCAACCGCGCGGTGGCCCGGGCCGAGGCCAGCTCGCTCTCCACGACCCGACGGGTCGCCCGGTCGGCCCGGACCGTGGCGCACACCCGGTCGAGCGCCCCGGCCAGCCCGCTGCCGCTGCGGTGGGCCACCTCCCAGGCTGCCCCGACCATCCGCAGCTCCCCCGCTCCCGGAATCTCGGCCAACCGGCGCAACGCCGACGGGAGGTCACCACCGAGGACCGCGGCCTCGCGGGCGGGCGCCAGCAACGGCCACGCGGCCGCCGCCCGATCGAGCGCGTGACCGGGCGGCTGGCCGGCGGCCACCTCGGCAGCAAGGAGCTCGCAGGTCTCGAGCACCCGGTCGGCGGTGGCCGCGGTCTCCTCGCGGCGGCGGCGAAGCCGCCACAGCAGCCGCCCACCCAGCCCGACGACGAGGGCGACCGCCACCCCGGGACCCGCCACCAGAACGCCGGCAGCACCGGCCCCGGCGACCAGCCACCCGCCGCGAAGGGTCGGGACGGGTCGCGGCAGGGTCGGCAACGGTCGGAGCGTGAGCAGGACGGCCAACGCCGCGGCGAGTGCCGCCACCGCGATCACGGCGCGCGCCGCCCCCGCAGCCGCCGCTCGAGCCCGGCGGCGCCCGGGCCCAACCGGGACCCGCCGTCGTCGTCGAACGTCACGGCCGCGTGCAGTGACACCAGCCCGTCGGTCTCCCGCGAGGGCACCGCGACCTCGCGCAGGACACGTCGGCCATCCACAGCGCGTTCGAGGTGGACCACCGCGTCCAGCGCGGATGCGAGCTGACTGTGGGTGGCCTCGCGACTCCACCCGGCGGCGAGCGCGAGCGCCTCGATCCGGGCAGGGACGTCATCGGCCGAGTTGGCGTGGAGGGTGCCGCAGCCGCCTTCGTGCCCGGTGTTGAGCGCCGCGAGGAGGTCGATCACCGAGCCGTCCCGGACCTCGCCCACGACCAGGCGGTCGGGCCGCATCCGCAACGCCTGGCGCACCAGTGTCCGGACCGTCACCTCGCCGGCACCCTCGACATTGGCCGGCCTGGCCTCGAGAGCCACGACGTGGGGATGGTCGGGGCGCAGCTCGGAGGAGTCCTCGACCAGCACCAGGCGGTCGCCGGGATCGGCATGTGCGAGCAGGCTCGCCAGCAGCGTCGTCTTGCCGACACCGGTGCCACCGGTCACCAGGAACGCCAAGCGCCGGCCGACCAGGGACGAGAGCAGCCGGGCGCCCTCGTCGGTGAGCGTCCGCGCCGCGACCAGGGCCTCGAGGTCGAGCTGCCGGCGGCTCGGGACGCGCAACGACACGGCCGTCCCAGGACGCGCGACCGGCGACAGGACGGCGTGACAGCGCGTGCCGTCGGCCAGCCGGACGTCGACATAGGGGGTTGCGTCGTCCAGTCGCCGGCCGGCCCCGGCTGCCAACCGCTGGGCGAGTCGACGCACCGCCTCGTCGTCCACGAACGAGACGCCGGCCGGTTCGAGCCCGGCGCCGCGATCGAGGTAGACCGCGTCGGGTCCGTTGACGAGGACGTCGGTGACGCCCGGCAGTGCCAGCAGCGGCTCGAGCGGTCCGGCGCCGACGACATCGCGGCGCAGGGTGTCGTGGACGGCGAGCACGGTTGCGTCGCCGACCGGGCGGCCGGCACCACGCAGGGCCACCGCGACCCGATGGGGCGTCAGCCGGCCGGGCTCGCGGGCGAGCCGGTCGCGGACCAGCTCGACGAGCTCGGCCGGTGCGCCGTCGCTCATCCGGGTGGTCATGCCGCCGCGGACGACGCCGGTGCACGGAGCAGCACCTGGCGGGCGGCCCTGGCCACGGGCGACCGTCGTGAGCGGACGGGTCCGAGTCCGAGGTCGATCGACTCGGCGAGGCCGCGCTGGTCGTTCATCCGCAGCAGGACCGGTACCGGTGTCACGCGGGCGACATCGGCGTCGTCGAGCCCGTGGCCACGCAGGACGAGGGACGCCCGACCTTCGGGAAGCCCGGCCACGACGCGGGTGGCGGAGGCCAGCCCGTGGACGGTCGGCAGGGCGACGACCAGCACCTGGTCGCAGCGCGCGACCACCTCGTCGATCACCGCGTCGCGCCATCGAGGCAGGTCGAGGACGACCGTCTCGTGTCCGCGCTGGGCCGCGGACAACACCTCGCGGACGGCGAACGGCTGGAGGACGCCGCGGCGACCGGCGTGCCAGGTCAGCACACCGAGCCCGTCGCGCCGGGGCAGGCTCTCGCGGAACGCCGTCGCGCCGAGCCGGCCCGTCGTCTGACAGAGCTCGTCCCAGCGCACTCCGGCCCGCTCCTCCATGCCGAGCACGCGGTCGAGGCCGGGGCCGAGAGGGTCGGCGTCGATCGCGACGGCGTGGCCGCTGGGCGCCGCGATCTGTCCGATCGCAGCGGCGAAGACCGTCGCGCCCGCGCCACCGGACCCGCCCACGACACCCACCGTCCAGGCCGGGCGTGGGCGCGCGTCGCCGAGGTCGGTCAGCTGCTCGACGATCCACTCGCCGGACTGGGGCAGCCCGGCGACGTTCTCGGCGCCGAGGGTCAGCGCGACCTGCATCGTCCGGTCGGGGAGGGGACCCCAGGACACGACGTGGACTCCATCGCGGCGCATCGGTCGCAGCTCGGCCAGCTCGGCGGCCACGTCGTCGCCGACGAGCACCAGTGGAGCTGCCGCCCACCCGGCCAGGCCGCCGAGGCCGTCGGGTGCCACGACCGGGGTCACCCCGGCGGCGGCACCGAGCCGCAACAGCTCGTCGAGCAGGGTCTCGTCACGGGTGATGATCAGTGGCGCGTTCATGCCGGCAGGGTGCCCGCGCCCACCCGCCCGCGAATCCGGCGGGACGACGAACTGTGGAGGACCCGTGCCGACGCGGGTCTGTGGACGCTTCGTGGTCCCACGCGTGAGCGCTGGGCCCACCTACGATGCTGGAGTGACCCGCCCGACCGCGGCCTTCTTCGACCTCGACAAGACGATCATCGCCAAGTCGAGCACGATGGCCTTCTCCAAGCCGTTCCAGGCCGGCGGGCTGATCTCCCGACGGGCGGTGCTGCGGTCGGCGTACGCCCAGTTCGTCTACGTCGTCGGTGGTGCCGACCACGACCAGATGGAGAAGATGCGGGCGTTCATGTCCCAGCTCTGCGCCGGCTGGGACGTGGCGACGGTGCGCGAGATCGTCGCCGACACCCTCCACAACATCGTCGACCCGCTCGTCTACGACGAGGCGGTCAGCCTGATCGAGGAGCACCGGCTCGCCGGCCGCGACATCGTCATCGTCTCCACGTCCGGCACCGAGGTGGTCGGCCCGATCGGCGAGATGCTCGGCGCGGATCGCGTGGTCGCGACGCGGATGGAGATTGCCGACGGCCGCTACACCGGCGAGATCGAGCACTACGTGTACGCCGAGGAGAAGGCACGCTCGGTCCGCGCCCTCGCGGACGCGCTCGGCTACGACCTGGAGGCGTGCTACGCCTACAGCGACTCGGTCACCGACGTCCCGATGCTCGAGGCCGTCGGCCACCCCCACGCCGTCAATCCCGACAAGGAGCTGCGCCGGGTCGCGGCCGCCAAGGGATGGCCGGTGCTGGTGTTCACCAAGCCCGTCGCGCTGCGCTCGCGGGTGCCGCTGCCGCCCCGGAAACAGACGCTCGCGGCCCTGGCCGTGGGGGGTGCACTGGCCCTCGGCGGGCTGGCCTGGAGCAACGCGCGCAAGCGCCGCTCGGCCACCTGACGACCGAAGTCCGAACAGGTTCGGGAAATCGGTCCGGTCCGGCCCTTGAAGTGTCGCGCCGGAAGTGCCTCAATGGGTAGAGACAACTCCACAGACCCGCACGTGAGCCTGGTACCCACGCGGCGATCCACCCTTCCTACAGGGCGCCTGTCATTTGGGATATCCCCGGGGCAGCAAGAGATAAGTGCACGCCTGGTAGCCATTGGTCTCATGTGTCAGCGGCGGCACCCGAATCGTTCGAGTCGGGTGCCGCTCGCATGCGGTCTCGACACGTGCTCGCTAGCGCTCGCCCGGCTCGACCAGCGGTGAGGCCTCGGTGCCCGCCGCATAGGCCTCCGCGGCATACAGCAGCCACCGATGGACCGCCCCCTGGCCGCCCTCGCGCAGGCCCGCCAGGTTCCCCTCGTACGCCGGGCGCAGCGCGAGGTGGCCGGCTTCGGGGACGACCAGCGACGTGGGGTCGAGGCCGCGCGCGACCAGCACCAGTCGCTCCGTCGCCCGCGCCACGAGTCCGTTGTGGGAGGCGAACGGCGCGGCCGCGGCCAGCTCGCCGTGCACGACCGCGGCCACCAGCAGTGCCGGGGCATCGGTGGCGAGCATGCCGGCCACGACCCCCAGCAGCCCGGCCGCGTCCGCATCGCGCGGCCGGCCCAACCGCGACTCCGCCACACCACCGGCCCCGGCCAGCGTGTGGAGCCGCGCCAGGGCCTGCAGCGGCGAGCGGCGCAGCACCGGCGCCAGCGACAACAGCTCCGTCGCCAACCGCACCGACGCGGCCGCGGTCTCGTCACCGACGCCGTCGCGCACCTCGTCGAGGGTGGACGGCGACCCTTCGAGCGCCGCGCTGGCGTGGGCCCCGCGCAGCAACGACTCGGCCGTCGTCTCCGGTGAGGTACGTCGCAGCCCCCGGTCGCGCAGGACGGCGTCGATGCCGTCGCGTGCCGACGCGAGGGCGGAGGGGACGCCCTCGAGCGAGTGGAGACGGGCGAGGACGGCGTCGGGGACTCGGACGCGAGCTGTCATCGTGTCGCTCAGGCTAACAGCGTCCCGGCAGGTAGCCTGCCCGTGATGGACGACGACCGGACACGCGACGACGGCGGAGACACGCGCGGTCCTTCGGCCCGGTGGCGGAGGCCTACGACCGTGGGCGCCCGTCGTTCCCGGTCGAGGCCGCTGCCTGGCTGATCGGCTCCGAACCGGCGACGGTGCTCGAGCTCGGCGCCGGGACCGGCAAGCTGACCCAGGTGCTGGTCGACCTCGGCCACGACGTCCACGCCACCGATCCGGACCCCGAGATGCTGGCGGTGCTGCAGCGCCACCTCCCCGACGTCCCGACCAGCGAGGCCGGGGCGGAGGAGATCCCGCTGCCGGACAGCTCGGTCGACGTGGTGGTCGCGGCCCAGGCCTTCCACTGGTTCGACCACGCCACCGCGCTGCCGGAGATCGCCCGGGTGCTACGCCCCGGCGGCCACGTCGCCGTCACCTGGAACACCCGGGACGCGCGCATCCCGTGGGTGCGCAAGCTGTGGCAGATCCTGCAGGACCAGCCGATCCTGAAGGAGGCCACCGACACCTCGGTCGACGCCCTGGTGCAGAGCGACGCCTTCGGGTTCGTGGAGGACAAGACCTTCCCGTTCTGGCAGGACGTCAACCGCGAGTCGCTCGTCGACCTGGTCGCCTCACGCAGCTACATCTCGACGCTCGACGAGCACGCGCGGGCCGCCAAGCTCGCCGAGGTCCTCGCGCTGTACGACGACTACGGCCGCGGCATGGACGGGATGCAGGTCGCCTACCAGTGCGCGTGCTACCGGGCCGTGGTCGTCGACGGGGCCGATCCCGAGCGGACCGAGGCTGACCCTGGGGACGACCAGCCGGACGGGAAGCAAGGTCCCAACGACGGCACCGACACGGACATGCTGCTCATCGACTTCCGTTAGCCGTACCCTCCGGCCATGACGCGCGACCGGTTGCGCCCGTGGCGGCGTACCCACCTCGGCTCCGAGGCCGACCGCGCCACGTTCCGGACACTCCACACCGCCTCCCTCGCGTCGCCGGCCCTGCGCGAGGGCCTCACGGTGGACAGTGCGGAACGCAGCACGCGCCACCTGCGAGCGCTCCTCGGTACGCCGGCGGCGGCCCTGACCGACACCAGCGGGGTGCTCCACTGGGACGGCATCGGCAGCCACCACCGCGGCCAGATCCCCGCCCTCCTCGAGCCGGTGGTCGACCACGGCCGCACCCGGATCGTGAGCCGCGGCGACCTCCCGTGCGAGGACCCGAGCTGCCCGGTCCGGCAGCTCGTCGTCAGCCCGCTCGTCGTCGAGGAGACCCTGGTCGGCACCCTCGTGGTCGGGGCGCAGGAGGCGACCGGGGGGCTGGTGCGCGCCGCTGACGAGGTCGCGTCGTGGGTGTCCGGCCAGCTCGAGCTCGCCCAGCTCGACGCCTCCCGGACCCGCCTCATGGAGGCGGAGGTGCGCGCGCTGCGGGCCCAGATCAGCCCGCACTTCATCTACAACTCGCTGGGGGCCATCGCCAGCTTCGTGCGGACCGACCCCGACCGGGCCCGCGAGCTGCTGCTCGAGTTCGCCGACTTCACCCGCTACTCGTTCCGCCGCCACGGCGAGTACACGACCCTGGCCGAGGAGCTCCGGTCGATCGAGCGCTACCTGCTGCTCGAGCAGGCCCGCTTCGGCGACCGGCTCCAGGTCACGCTGCGGATCGCGCCGGAGGTGCTCCCGGTCGCCGTACCGTTCCTCTGCATCCAGCCCCTGGTCGAGAACGCCGTGCGCCACGGCCTCGAGGCGAGCGCCGACAAGGAGGACGGCATCGGCCGGCTCACGATCGAGGCGCGCGACGTCGACCAGGAGTGCGTGATCGAGGTCGAGGACGACGGCACCGGCGAGGATCCCGAGCGGGTACGCCGGGCGCTGGCCGGTGACACGGCCATGGACTCGGTCGGCCTCGGGAACGTCGACGCGCGCCTGCGCAACGCCTACGGTGACGACTACGGCCTGGTGGTGGAGACCGCCCCCGGGTCCGGCACGAAGGTGATCGTCCGCGTGCCCAAGTTCGCGCCGGGGGTTCACACATGAGGTGCCTGGTCATCGATGACGAGCGGCCCGCCCTCGACGAGCTCGTCTTCCTGCTCGGCCAGGACCCGCGGGTCACGTCCGTCCAGGGCTGTGACTCCGCCACCGACGCGCTGCGGGTGCTGCAGGAGTCGGAGGTCGACGCGGTGTTCCTCGACGTCCAGATGCCCGGACTCGACGGGCTCGACCTCGCCCAGGTGCTCTCGCGGTTCAAGGAGCCGCCACCGGTGGTGTTCGTGACCGCTCACGAGGAGCACGCGGTCGCCGCGTTCGAGCTGCACGCGGTCGACTACGTCCTCAAGCCGGTGCGCGCCGAACGACTCGGCGAGGCCGTACGCCGTGTCGTCGAGGCGGGTGGCCCGCAGGGGGGCGGCGACGTGCGGATCCCGGTCGAGCGCGGTGGGGTGACCCGGTTCGTCGACCGGTCGGACATCACCCACGTGGAGGCGCACGGCGACTACGCCCGGCTCCACACCCCGGAGGGGTCCCACCTGGTCCGGACCCCGCTGTCGTCGCTGGCCGAGCAGTGGGCGCCGGCCGGCTTCGTGCGGATCCACCGCTCGGTCCTGGTCTCGCTCCCCCACGTGCAGGAGCTGCGACTCGACGGGGGGCGGTGCACCGTGCTCGTCGCCGGGGCCGAGCTGACGGTGGCCCGTCGCCACACCCGCGAGCTGCGCGACCTGCTGACCGGGCGCACCCCATGACCGCCCGATGAGTGGCACGGGGCGTCCACCGAGGGTGAGGGTCACCGGCCCGCGCCGCCGGCCGGCCAGTGTCGTCAGGCCGGCCGGAACGCGGGAGATCGACGCGGGCACCGAGCTGGGCGCGGTCTACATGAGATCCCTGCTGCGCGAGCAACGGCGACTCGCGCTGCGGGTGCTCGCCGTGCTGATGCTGACCGTCGGCGTGCTGCCACTGCTGTTCCACCTCTGGCCCGGCCTCGGTGAGTTCCGCGTCCTCGGGATGCCGGTCCCGTGGCTGCTGCTGGGCCTGCTCGTCTATCCGTGGCTGGTGTTCCTCGGCTGGCGCTACGTGCGCCGCGCGGAGGCCAACGAGCGCGACTTCGCCGAGCTCGTGGAGGAGGTACGCCGGTGAACCCGGACCTCTCGACGGTGCCCGGCGTCGTCGCCGTCACACTGGTCACGATCGCGACCCTCGCCATCGGCACCTGGGGTCTGCGGTTCTCACGCACCACCAGCGACTTCTTCGTCGCCTCGCGCACCGTCAGGCCACGACTCAACGCGTCCGCGATCGGAGGCGAGTACCTCTCCGCCGCCTCGTTCCTCGGCGTCGCCGGGCTGGTGCTGACCTTCGGCGCCGACATGCTCTGGTACCCGGTCGGCTGGACCGCCGGTTATCTCGTGCTGATGGTGCTCGTGGCCGCGCCGCTGCGCCGCTCGGGCGCCTACACCCTTCCCGACTTCGCCGAGGCCCGGCTGGGCTCCACCGGGGTACGACGACTCAGCTCGCTGCTCGTCGTGGTGATCGGCTGGCTCTACCTGTTGCCGCAGTTCCAGGGCGCCGGCGTGACGCTCGAGGCGGCGATCGGGGCGCCCGACTGGCTCGGCCCGACCGTGGTCGCACGCGTGGTCCTCGCGGGCGTCACCTCCGGCGGGATGCGCAGCATCACCTTCGTGCAGGCCTTCCAGTACTGGCTCAAGCTCACCGCCCTGCTGATCCCGGCGATGGTGCTGCTGGTGGTCTGGTTCGGCGACGGTGCGCCCAACCCCGCCGACGCCGCCAGCCCCGGCAGTGGCGCCGACGTCTGGTCGCTGCCGCTGGCCGAGGGCGGCGGGCAGGGCCTCTACATCACCTACTCACTGATCATCGCGACGTTCCTCGGCACCATGGGCCTGCCCCACGTCGTGGTCCGCTTCTACACCAACCCGGACGGCCGCGCCGCACGCCGTACGACGCTCGTCGTGCTCGTGCTGCTCGGCGCGTTCTACCTGCTGCCACCGATCTACGGCGCGCTCGGGCGGATCTACGCCTCCGACCTCGTCGCCGCAGGCGGGTCCGACGTCCTGGTACTGGAGCTGCCGCAGCTGATGGTCCCGGGGCTGCTGGGCGACCTGCTGGCCGGACTGGTCACGGCCGGCGCTTTCGCGGCCTTCCTCTCCACCAGCTCGGGACTGACGATCGCGGTGGCCGGGGTGCTCAGCCAGGACGTCACCGGTCGACGGTGGGGACGGTTCCGGCTGGCGCCGATCACCGCCTTCCGGGTCGGGGCGGTCGTGGCGGTGCTGGTGCCGACGCTGGTCTCGCTGGCCGCGCCCGAGATGGGGGTGGCCCGGACCGTCGGGCTGGCCTTCGCGGTCGCCGCCTCGACGTTCTGTCCGCTGCTGCTGCTCGGCATCTGGTGGCGGGGGCTGACCGCTTCCGGCGCGGTCGCCGGGCTGCTGGTCGGTGGGCTGGGGTCCGGCGCCGCCGTCGTGTGGACCTTCGCGACCGGCGCCACGGGCGGCTGGGCGGCGGTGCTGCTCGGCCAGCCCGCCGCCTGGAGCGTCCCCGCCGCGCTGGTCACGATGATCGTGGTCAGCCGCCTCACCCGCGACCGCGTGCCGACCCATGCCGACCGGTTCATGGTGCGGCTGCACACCCCCGAGGCAGTCGAGCTCGAACGAGGCTGACCGCGCGGTCCGGAGCGACCGCTCGTCGTGCCAGACCGACCGTTGGGCGACGGTCACTCCCCGCCGGTCGCTCGGACGTGGCGCACCCCTGCCGGTGGTGGCGGCGGGTTCCTACCGTGGCGCTGATCACACCCACCTCTTCGATGGAGGACGTCCGTGTCCACACCCACGCCAGAGAACGGGGACCGACAGGTGCACCAGCGCTCGTCGCACCCCGTCTACGCCGAGCTCCACCAGTCGGCCGAGTTCACCGAGCTGCGCAAGCGGTTCCGCGCGTTCGTGTTCCCCGCGACCGTCGCGTTCATGACCTGGTACCTCCTCTACGTCGTCATGTCGAACTGGGCCCCCGACTTCATGGGCACCCAGGTCGTCGGCAACATCAACGTGGCCCTGGTCTTCGGGCTGCTGCAGTTCGCCTCGACGTTCCTGATCGCCTGGCTCTACGGCCGGTACATGTTCAAGAACGTCGACCCGCTCGCTCGCGAGCTCGAGCAGCGCTACAACGACGAGATCGCGGGCGGGGGTGTCACGCGATGAGCTCCGAGACCCTTGCCACGATCCTCTTCCTCGCCGTCGTCGCGATCACGATCGGCATCACGTTCTGGGCCAGCCGGCAGACCGAGGGCACGGCCGACTACTACGCCGGCGGGCGCAACTTCAGCGGGTTCCAGAACGGCCTCGCCATCTCGGGCGACTACATGTCGGCCGCGTCGTTCCTCGGTATCTCCGGGGCGATCGCCCTCAGCGGGTACGACGGCTTCCTCTACTCGATCGGGTTCCTGGTCGCGTGGCTGGTCGCCCTGCTGCTCGTCGCCGAGCTGCTGCGCAACTCGGGCCGCTTCACCATGGCCGACCAGCTGGCGTTCCGGATGAAGCAGCGCCCGGTCCGCACCGCCGCTGCGACGTCCACCGTGGTGGTCTCGATCTTCTACCTGCTCGCGCAGATGGTCGGCGCGGGCGCGCTGGTGACGTTGCTGCTGGGTGTCGAGGGGACCTGGGCGATCCGCGCCACGATCGTCGTGGTCGGTCTGCTGATGATCTTCTACGTCGTCGTCGGCGGCATGAAGGGCACCACCTGGGTGCAGATCGTCAAGGCCGTGCTCCTCATGACCGGCACCGTGCTGATCACGGTCCTGGTGATGGCGGAGTTCAACTTCAACCTGTCCGAGCTGCTGGGCACGGCCGCCGACGAGTCGGGCAAGGGCCAAGCCTTCCTCGAGCCCGGACTGAAGTACGGCCTGACGCTCACCACCCAGATCGACTTCATCAGCCTCGCGCTGGCGCTCGTCCTGGGCACCGCGGGTCTCCCACACATCCTGATCCGCTTCTACACCGTGCCCACGGCCAAGGACGCGAGGACCTCGGTGAACTGGGCGATCACCTTCATCGGGGCCTTCTACCTGATGTCGCTGGTGCTCGGCTTCGGAGCGGCCGCGCTGCTCGACACCGGCCCCGAGAGTGAGGTCGCCCTCTCCGGCGGGAACCTCGCTTCACCACTGCTGGCCGAAGCGGTCGGCGGCGGGGAAGGCACGGCAGGGGGAGCGATCCTGCTCGCCTTCATCGCGGCTGTCGCGTTCGCGACGATCCTGGCCGTGGTCGCCGGACTGACGCTGACCTCGGCGTCGTCGGTCGCACACGACATCTATGCCAACGTGATCAAGAAGGGCGACGTGACCGAGAAGGACGAGGTCCGGGTCGCGCGGATCTCGGCGTTCGTGATCGGTGGCATCGCGATCGTGCTGTCGATCTTCGCCCAGTCGCTCAACATCGCGTTCCTGGTGGCGCTGGCCTTTGCGGTCGCGGCGTCCGCCAACGTGCCGTCGCTGCTCTACAACCTGTACTGGCGGCGCTTCAACACCCGCGGTGCGGTCTGGGCGATCTACGGCGGACTCATCACCTGCATCGTGCTGGTGGCCTCCTCACCGGTGGTGTCGGGATCGGAGACGGCGCTGTTCACCGGATCGGACTGGTCGTGGTTCCCGCTGGCCAACCCGGGCATCATCTCGATCCCGGCCGGCTTCTTCTTCGGTTGGCTCGGCACGGTCACCTCGAAGGGTGAGCTCGACGCGGAGGCGGCCTACGACGAGCTCGAGGTCCGGTCCCTCACGGGCGCCGGAGCCGAGGCGGCGCAGAAGCACTGACCCTCCCTCATCGCCTCGTCGGGGCCCTCGCGAGCAGGGCCCCGACGGGGCGACCCCATCGACCGACGACCCGTCCGGAGTAGGTTGCAGATCATGGCTGATAACACCTCAGGCGAGACCCTTTCGAACCTGTCGCAGGAGAACCGCCGCTTCGAGCCCCCGGCCGATCTCGCGGCCGACGCCAACGTCACCGAGGAGGCCTACGAGCGCGGCGACGACGACCCGGAGGCGTTCTGGGCCAAGGCCGCCGAGCGACTCGACTGGGGGCAGACCTGGGACAGGGTGCTCGACTGGGACACCCCACCGTTCGCGAAGTGGTTCGTCGGCGGCACCCTCAACGCCGCCGTGAACTGCGTGGACCGCCACGTCGACGCCGGCAACGGCGACAAGGTCGCGCTCCACTGGGTCGGCGAACCGGAGGACGACACCCGGGACCTGACCTACAGCGAGCTCAAGGACGAGGTCTGCAAGGCCACCAACGCGCTGACCGACCTCGGGGTCGAGAAGGGCGACCGGGTCGCGATCTACATGCCCATGATCCCGGAGACCGTGGTCGCCATGCTGGCGTGCGCCCGGCTCGGCGCACCCCACACCGTCGTCTTCGGCGGCTTCTCGGCCGACGCTCTCGCCAGCCGCGTCGTCGACTGCGGCGCCAAGGTCATCATCACCTCAGACGGCGGATACCGCCGCGGTGCACCCTCGGCCCTCAAGCCCGCCGTCGACGAGGCGGTCGGCAAGGCGGACGAGCAGGGTCAGCGGGTCGACAAGGTGCTCGTCGTACGCCGCACGGGTGAGGACGTCGACTGGAACGACGACCGCGACGTGTGGTGGCACGAGGCCGTCGACGCCCAGTCGGCCGACCACGAGGCCGAGATGCACGACTCCGAGCACCCGCTCTACGTCATGTACACCTCGGGCACGACCGGCAAGCCCAAGGGCATCCTCCACACCACGGGCGGCTACCTGGTCGGCACGTCGTACACCCACTGGAGCGTCTTCGACCTCAAGCCGGAGACCGACGTCTTCTGGTGCACCGCCGACGTCGGCTGGGTCACCGGCCACTCCTACATGGTCTACGGACCGCTCGCCAACGGCTGCACGCAGGTGATGTACGAGGGCACGCCCGACTCGCCCCACAAGGGCCGCTGGTGGGAGATCTGCCAGCAGTACGGCGTCACCATCTTCTACACCGCCCCGACGGCGATCCGGACGTTCATGAAGTGGGGCGACGACATCCCCGCGAAGTTCGACCTCTCCTCGATCCGGCTGCTCGGCTCGGTCGGTGAGCCGATCAACCCCGAGGCCTACATCTGGTACCGCGAGAACATCGGCGCCGGCTCGGTCCCGGTCGTCGACACCTGGTGGCAGACCGAGACCGGGCAGATCATGATCAGCCCGCTGCCCGGCGTCACCCACGGCAAGCCCGGCTCGGCGATGAAGGCGCTGCCCGGTGTCTCCGCCGACGTGGTCGACGACGACGGCAAATCGGTGCCGAACGGGTCCGGTGGCTACCTCGTGCTGCAGAAGCCGTGGCCGGCGATGCTGCGCACCCTGTGGGGCGACGACGAGCGGTTCAAGGACACCTACTGGTCGCGCTACGCCGAGCAGGGCTTCTACTTCGCCGGTGACGGCGCCAAGAAGGACGACGACGGCGACATCTGGCTGCTCGGCCGGGTCGACGACGTGATGAACGTGTCCGGCCACCGACTGTCCACGACCGAGATCGAGTCGGCGCTGGTGTCCCACCCGAAGGTCGCCGAGGCGGCCGTCGTGGGCGCCGCCGACGACATGACCGGCCAAGCGGTCTGCGCGTTCGTGATCCTCCGCGAGTCGGCGCTCGAGGACGGCGAGGCCGCCCCCGACGAGCTGATCGAGGAGCTGCGCAAGCACGTGCAGAAGGAGATCGGCGCGATCGCCAAGCCGCGTCAGATCATGATCGTCCCCGAGCTGCCCAAGACCCGCTCGGGCAAGATCATGCGCCGGCTGCTCAAGGACGTCGCCGAGCACCGCGAGGTCGGCGACGTCACCACCCTCGCCGACTCCACGGTCATGGACCTGATCAAGGAGAAGGAGGGCTCGGGCTCGACGGACGAGGAGTAGTTCCTGGTGGCGGCGAGCAGCACGGCGACGCCGGCCAGTGCGGCGACCAGCGACGCCCCGAGGATGCCGACCTTGGCCTCCTCGGTGAGGAGCTCCGACTCCGGGAACGACAAGCCCGGCGATGAACAGGCTGACCGTGAAGCCGATGCCGGCCACGGTCCCGACGCCGAGCATGATCGGCCACCCGGTGTCCTCCGGGCAGCCGGGCGACCCGGAGCCGCACCGCCAGCCAGCAGGCCAGCAGCACGCCGACGGGCTTGCCGACCACCAGTCCGAGGACGATCCCCAGCGCCACCGGTGAGGCGATCAGCCTCCTCGACCACACCGCCACCGAGGTCGACACCGGCGTTGGCGAGGGCGAACACCGGCAGGGCGACGTACGCCGACAACGGGTGGAGGGAGGACTGCAGCCGCTCGACGACCGGCACCGACTCCCCCAGGAGGAACCGCAGCCGCGACAGCTCGTCGGGATCGAGGCGTGCGGTCGCGCAGCGCCTCCTGGGCGTAGCCGCGCGCGACGTCCTCGTTGAGCAGCGGCTGGGCGGGCGTGAGCAGCGCGATCGCGACGCCGGCCAGCGTCGCGTGGACGCCGGACTGGAGGACCGCGAACCACACCACGACCCCGACCACGACGTAGGCCCAGATCGCCCAGATGCGCAGCCGCCGCATCACCACCATCAGCGCCAGCAGCGCCACCGCCGGCGGCGAGCCACAGCGAGGTCGAGGTCGGCGGTGTAGAAGACGGCGATGACCACGATCGCGCCGATGTCGTCGACGATCGCCAGCGTCAGCAGGAACAGCCGGGCCGCCGACGGGATCCGGCGACCGAGGACGCCGACCACGCCGAGCGCGAACGCGATGTCGGTGGCCATCGGGATGCCCCACCCCGCGCTCGCCTCGCCGCGCCGCCGGCCACCAGCAGGTAGAGGCCGGCCGGGACGACCATGCCGCCGAACGGCGCCGATGATCGGCAGCGCCGCGGTCCGCGGGTCGCGCAGGTCGCCGTGGACCAGCTCGTACTTGATCTCCAGCCCGACGACGAAGAAGAACAGCACCATGAGGGCGTCGTTCACCCAGTGCTGGAGGGTGTTCTCGAGCGTGAGCTGGCCGAGCTCGACGGTGATCTCGGTGTGCCAGAAGGCGTCGTAGCTGGCCGACCAGGGCGAGTTCGCCCACACCAGCGCGACCACCGCCGCCGCGATCAGGGCGACCGAGCCCGCCGCCTCGACGGCGAGGAAGTCACGAAGCGGCTCGGGCGACCCGGCGCGCGAACGGGCGGTCGCTCGAGGTGTAGACCGGGCTCTCCCGCCAGACGTCGTCGTCCTCGAGCGGGTCCTCGCCGGGCTGGTGGTCGTGGGGCTGGGTGGGGGTCAAGGAGGCCACTTCGGGTCGCTGCAGCACATCCACCGGCGAGCTGCTGGTCACCAGTGGGCCGACCAGACTTCCCGGCACACCTGAGCCCATCCAGGCGGGTTGTAGGGTCGGCGCATGGCCCGTGAACCGGTGCTCGACACGGACCCCACCATCGGTCGTCTGGTCACCGACGCCAGCCGTGACATCTCCAGCCTGATCTCGAAGGAGATCGCCCTCGCCAAGTCCGAGCTCAAGGTCAGCGTCAAGGCCGGCGGGCTCGGGATCGGCCTGTTCGCGGCGGCCGGATTCATCGTGGTGCTGGCGATCATCATGTTGTCGGTCTCGATCGCCTACTTCATCCACTGGGCCGGGCTCGGCCTCCACTGGGCGTTCCTCATCGTCTTCGGGGCCTACCTCCTGATCGCCGGGGTGCTGGTCTTCATCGGAGTCCGCAAGGTGAAGCAGGTCCGCGGCCCGGAGAAGGCGATCACGCAGGGCAGGGAGATCCCCCGCGCCCTCAAGGGCCAGGTTAACGGGTTACCTAACCGGCACAGTCGCCGGTCGACACCGGCTCGGAGTTGGCGATGCCGCTCGCCGCGTTCTGGGCGACCTGGCTGGCGGTGAGCGCGTAGCCGGTGTCCGGGTCGGTGACCGACGCCGCGAACACGACCCCCACCACGTCACCGGCGGACGAGACGATCGGGCCGCCCGAGTTGCCGGGCCGGACCAGTCCCCGCAGCGAGAACACCTCGCGGATGACGCTGCCCTCGCCGTAGATGTCGGGCGAGCGGAGCCGCTGCTCGGCGCGGATCCGGCCGACCTGGACGTCGTACGGCCCGTCCTGGGGGTAGCCGAGGATGGCCACGCCGTCGCGTTCGCCGGCCTCGCCCGACCCGCCTGGCGCGGGGAACTCGAGGTGGGGGAGGCCGCTGGTGTCGACGGCGAGCACCGCGACGTCGATGTCGGGGTCGTAGTGGATGACCTCGGCGCTGACGGTGTCGCCGCCGATCTCGACCTCGGGGTCGTCGACGCCCGCGACGACGTGGGCGTTGGTCATCAGCCGGCCGTCGGCGTAGACGAAGCCGGTGCCCTCGACGCCGCGCCCACAGTCATTGGTGCCGCGGATCTTGAGCACCGATGCCGCGGCGTCCTCGACGTCGGGATCGGTCATCAGCCGCTCCGGCCCGGGCGGTACGGGGACGATCCGCTCCGGGGCGAAGGGGTCGAGGTACTGCGGGAAGAAGCCCGACCCGACCACGTCGTTGAACGCGTTGAGCGCCGAGTCGGCCTCGGCCGGCAGCACCTGGTCGACCTTGGCGAGCACCGTGGAGCTGCGGACCATCCCGGTGATGCCGGCGATGCCGGACCCGGAGACGGCGACACCGAGCGCCCACGCGACGAGGAGGACGGCGGCCGAGCCCAACACCGCACCGCCGACCGCGTCGACGGCGCGCACCGGCTGCCAGGTGATCCGGTCGCGGATCCGTGCCCCGGCGAACTGGAGGCCGGCCTGGCCCAGCGAGGCGCACAGGATCACGATGAACAGGGCGCCGAGGGAGACCAGCACCGACGGGTCGGCGTCGCCGAGGGCCGTCGGCGCGAGCCAGACTCCGATCAGGCCACCGAGCAACAGGCCGGTGGTCGCGAACGCGCCGGTGATGAATCCCTGCCAGTAGCCGGAGAGCGCGTAGGTGAGGACCAGCACGATGAGCAGCCAGTCGAGGAGGTTCACCGAGAGTGCAACGGGTCTCCGAATCGGGTGTTGGGCTTCATCTGGTAGGGCGCGCGTGGGTTCACCTTGCAGCATGTGGGGGGGCAACGCACGCAACGGAGCCTCGTCGACGTCCACCTCCGCCCAGCCGACGAAGTCGAAGAGTCGGGCGATGATGCCGGCGGTGAAGCCCCAGAGCACCGTTTCGTTGTCGTCGCCGATGAGGTAGCCGGGGCCGACCCAGCCCGACGGGTGCTCGACGCGGATCCGGTGATCGGGGCCGACGAGCTCGCTGATCGGCACGCGATAGACGGCGTGGACCTCGTCGGGGTCGACCACGCCCACCGGGCACTCCGTCTCCCACCAGCCCAGGATCGGCGTGACCGCGAAGTTGCTCGGCGGCAGCCACAGCTCCGGCAGCTCGGCGAACACGTCGACGCCGGCCGGATCGACCCCGGTCTCCTCCTCGGCTTCGCGCAGGGCCGTCTCGCGGGGCGTCTCGCCCGGGTCGATCGAGCCACCGGGGAACGCGATGTGGCCGGGGTGGCTGCGCATGTGGTGGGCGCGCTCGGTCAGCAGCAGGTCGGGTCCGCGCTCACCCTCTCCGAACAGGATCAGCACCGCCCCCCGCCGCGGGTCGCTGCCCTCGGGCGGCATGAAGCGAGTCAGGTCGTGGACCGTGATCGCCCGCGCGCCCTCCTCGATCGGGCGCAGCCAGTGGGCTCAGGTGCGGGCCTCACAGGTCGATCCCGAGATGTTGGTCCACGAGATCGAGGAGGTCGTCCATGGACTCGACCCCGCCGGCGGTGACGGTGGCCCGCCCCTGCGCATCGACGAACGCGAACATCGGCAGCGCTATCAGGCCGGGGAACGGGCTCGCTCCCTGCAGCGACGACTGCGGGTCGGCCAGCAGCGGGTAGGTCACCCCCGTCTCCTGCACCAGGCTCATCGCCGGGACCGTCTGCGCGTCGGTGTAGTCGATGCCGAGGATCGGCACCTCGTCACCGTGCTCCTCGTGGAACTGCTGCAGCAGCGGCATCTCGGTGCGGCACGGGCCGCAGTTGACGGCCCACAGGTTGACCACCATCGGGCCGCGCAGCGAGCTGAGGTCGACCTCGTCGCCACCGCCGAAGCACGGCAGCGTGACCGCGGGGAGCCCGCTCTCGACCGCCTCACCGTCGCCGGGAAGGCACGGCTCCACCCCGGCGTCGGCCTTCATCTCGCGCAGCTCGGGGGTGTCGACGTCGATCTTCGCCGGACCGGGTCCGGGCAGCTCGGACCCGCCGGTGCAGCCGCTGAGGACGAGCAGCGCCGTGAGCAGTGATCCGGTCAGGCCCGCCCTCACGCCGGCCCCTCGGTGCGGACCAGGGCGGCGGCCAGCTCCGGGTCGGTCGGACCCTCGCCGTAGGACGGGCAGAGCCGCGCGACCGGGCAGGCGCCGCAGGCGGGCTTCTTGGCGTGGCAGCGGCGGCGACCGTGCCAGATGAGGTGGTGGCTGAGCATGGTCCAGTCGCGTTTGGGGAACAGTGCGCCGATGGCGTGCTCGACCTTGACCGGGTCGGTCTCGTCGGTCCAGCCGAGGCGGCGGACGAGACGGCCGAAGTGGGTGTCGACGGTGATGCCGGGGATGTCGAAGGCGTTGCCGAGCACGACGTTGGCGGTCTTGCGGCCCACACCGGGCAGCGTCACCAGCTCGCTCAGCTTCGGCGGCACCTGCCCGTCGTAGCGCTCGACGAGCGCGGCGGAGAGCTTGAGCAGCGACTCGGTCTTGGCCCGGAAGAAGCCGAGCGGGCCGAGGATCTGCTCGAGGTGGTCACGCGGAGCAGCGGCCATCGCGGCCGGGTCGGGATAGGCGGCAAACAGCGTCGGCCGCACCGCGTTGACCCGGCGGTCGGTGGTCTGTGCGCTGAGCACGGTCACCACCAGGAGCTGGAACGGGTCGTCGAAGTCGAGCTCGCAGCGGGCGTCGGGGTAGGTCTCGGCGAGCATGCGGTCGACCCTGCGGGCGCGGCGCACGAGAGCCGTCGCGAGGTCGCGCGCGCTGTCGTCACCACGGACCCAGCCTATGCGGCGTCCTGGACCGGAAGGGCGTCGCCGTCACGCGACGGGGAGCACCCGTCCGAGCAGCTGGCTGACCGAGACGGCACCGAGGAAGGCCCCCTTGCCGCC
The DNA here is from genome assembly GCA_963804845.1 of uncultured Actinomycetota bacterium. Taxonomy (GTDB): domain Bacteria; phylum Actinomycetota; class Actinomycetes; order Propionibacteriales; family Nocardioidaceae; genus Nocardioides. Next base: position 386,950 of record CAWDSA010000003.1, read on the forward strand.
GTCCTCGACCACGGCGACCAACGGGCACCGGTTGGCGGCCATGATCGCCGCGATCTCCAGCACCGTGTCGTTGGGCGCGACCACCGGCAGCGGGGTCCGCTTCTCGGGCAGGAGGTCAGCCACGGTCTTGCCGGCCAGCCGCTCTGCCATCTGGTCCGCGAAGGTCTCATCGACGACTCGGGCCAGAGTCGGATCGTCCTGGACGTAGCGCGGAATCGCCATCCGCAGCACCTGCGATCCCGGCAGGATCGCCACCGGGTGGTCCTGGTCGTCGACGAGGATCAGTGCAGGACGCTCGTTCTCGGTGAGTGTCCGGATCGCTTCGAGCGCGTCGGTGTCCTTGCGGACGGTCGGGTAGGGGGTGGCGAGATCCTGGGCGTGCACGCCTCGAGGGTAGACCGTAGGGTGACGCGGGTGCGCTGGGAAATGCCCGAGCTGGGTCTTGTCTGCCTCCATCCCGGGTCGGGAACCGCCACGTGACCGCCGTTCTCGCGATTGCCATCTTCGTCGGGGCCTACGTGCTTCTGGCGACCGAAAAGGTCCACCGCACCAAGGTGGCGCTCGTCGGCGCCGGGCTGATGCTGCTGCTCGGCATCACCGACGCCGAGCACGCGTTCTTCGACGAGGAGACGGCCGTCGACTGGAACGTCATCTTCCTGCTGCTCGGGATGATGGTGATCGTCTCGGTCCTGCGGCAGACCGGCATCTTCGAATACATCGCGATCCTGGCGGCCAAACGCAGTACGCGGCCGTCCCTACCGGCTGATGGTGTTGCTGTGCGTGCTGACCGCCGTCGCGTCCGCGGTGCTCGACAACGTCACCACGGTTCTGCTCATCGCACCGCTGACGTTCCTGGTCTGCGAGCGGCTCGCCCTCACGCGGGTCCGTCGCCGATGGCGGAAGCCTAGGCCGCCACATCGGCGGCACCGCGACTCTCGTCGGAGACCCGCCGAACATCATCATCGCCAGTCGCGGTGGTCTGACCTTCAACGACTTCCTGGTGAACCTGCTGCCCTGGGTGGTCTTCCTCATGGTCGTGTTCTGTCTGATGTGCCGGTGGCTCTTCCGGTCTGCGTTCACCTTCGACCCCGACCGCGTCGAGTCGGTGATGTCGCTCAACGAACGGGAGGCGATCAAGGACAAGCGACTGCTCGTGAAGTCGGGCGTGGTCCTGGCGATGGTCGTCGCCGCCTTCGTGCTCCATCCCGTCCTGCACTACGAGCCGTCCGTGGTCGCCCTGCTCGGCGCCGGGGTGCTGGTGCTGATCACCAACGTCTCGACCGAGGACGCGCTCAGGGAGGTGGAGTGGTCGACCCTGGTGTTCTTCGCCGGCCTGTTCGTGATGGTCGGCAGCCTGGTGGAAACCGGCGTGGTCGGGAGGGTGTCCGAGGCGGTCGCCGGGGCCACCGAGGGCCGCCCGACCCTCGCGGCGATGGCGCTGTTGTTCGGCTCGGCCGGACTGTCCGCGATCATCGACAACATCCCCACGTCGCCCCAGAGTCCCGGTCGTTGCCGGCCTGGTGCCGGGCGAAGGCCCCGCAGTGTGCTGTGGTGGGCGCTGGCGCTCGGCTCCGACCTCGGTGGCAACGCCACCGCGATCGGTGCTTCCGCCAACGTGGTGATGCTCGGCATCGCCGAACGTGCCGGGCACCCGATCGGCTTCTGGGAATTCACCAAGTACGGGCTGATCGTCACGTTCGTGACCGTCTCCCTGAGCGCTCCGTACCTCTGGGTTCGCTATCTGTGACACAGATTTCACGTGTGACCTGCGCCACTGGCTAGGATCATGGCGGTCACCGGGCAACTGCTCTGCGACCTGGGAGGGACCCGTGGACAACGACGTACTGCGTCAGGCGCCGCTGTTCAGTGCGCTCGACGACGAGGCAGCCACTGCGCTCCGGTCGTCGATGGCCGAGAGCCGGCTGCAGCGCGGCGAGGTGCTGTTCCACGAAGGCGACTCCGGCGACAAGCTCTACATCGTGCTCGACGGCAAGGTGAAGCTCGGCCGCACCTCCAGCGACGGACGCGAGAACCTGCTGGCGGTCCTCGGACCCGGCCAGATGTTCGGCGAGCTCTCCCTCTTCGACCCCGGCCCGCGCTCGGCGACCGTCACCGCCGTCACCGACGCCGCGTTCGCGTCGCTCTCCCACGACGACCTGCTCCGGTGGCTCGAGGGCCGGCCGATGGTCGCGCGCGGGCTGCTCGCGCAGATCGCGTCGCGGCTGCGCAAGGCCAACGACGTCAACGCCGACCTGGTCTTCTCCGACGTCCCCGGCCGCGTCGCCAAGGCGCTGCTCGACCTCGCCGACCGCTTCGGCCGCACCGCCGACGACGGCGTCCACGTCCACCACGACCTCACCCAGGAGGAGCTCGCCCAGCTGGTCGGCGCCTCCCGCGAGACGGTCAACAAGGCGCTGGCCGACTTCGCCTCCCGCGGCTGGCTCCGCCTCGAGCCCCGCTCCGTGGTCCTGATGGACGTCGAGCGCCTCTCCCGCCGCGCCCGCTGAAGTGAGTTGCGCTCACTGGGTGTTGAGTTGCGCCTCAACCTGTGAGGTAGTCGAGCTGGGCGCGGACGGAGAGCTCGGCGGCGCCCCAGAGGACCGGGTCGACGTCGGCGTACACGATCTCGACGACCTGGCGCGGCAGGGTCACGGCATCGGCGACGCCTCCGGCCTGGAGCAGACGTACCGCGTCGGCGACCTGCTCGAGCCGCTCCCGGCGGTGGGAGATGTAGTGGTCGAGGACGGCGAGGGCGTCGTCGATGACCGGACCGTGGCCGGGCCAGATCGAGGCGACCTCGCGCGCCTCGGCGAGGGCGTGGAGCCGGTCGAGGGAGTCGAGGTAGGCGCCGAGCCGGCCGTCGGGGTGGGCGACGACGCTGGTGCCGCGCCCGAGCACGGTGTCGCCGGTCAGCACCACCCGCTCGGCGGGCAGCAGGAAGGACAGCGAGTCAGCCGTGTGGCCCGGGGTGGCGACGACGTGGACCTCGAGCCCGTCGACCTCGACCACGTCACCCTCGCCGAGACCCTCGTCGCCGAGCCGGTACGCCGGATCGAGGGCGCGTACGCCGCAGCCGACCGACTCCGCGAACTCCCGCGCGGCCTCGGAGTGGTCGAGGTGGTGGTGGGTGAGCAGCACCGCAGCCACGTCGCCGGCCGCCGTCCCGGACCGCGTCGAGGTGGCCGGGGTCGGGCGGGCCGGGGTCGATCACGACCGAGCGGCCGCCGTCGGGCTCGCGGAGCACCCACGTGTTGGTCCCGTCGAGCGTCATCGGGCTGGCGTTGGGGGCGAGCACGCACGCGCCGCGCTCCCCGAAGGAGCCGCCGCTCCAGCTCATCGGGCCGCGACCAGCGGCTCGTAGTGCTCCGGCATCGACAGCACGAACTCGCCCTCGGCCTCGACGACCGACGGCGTGAACATCTCGACCGAGCGAGAGTGGGCCTCGGCGAGGACGTCGGCCGGGGCGGCGTACTGCCCGACGTCGAGGCAGGTCAGGTAGGTCGGCGGCATCATGAAGAGGTCGCCCGCCTCGGCCTGCGCGACCGCCTCCATCACCGGCAGCCAGGTCACCGACGACGACTCGCTCGACACGTCGCGCGTCACCTGACCCTCGGGGAGCGACGCGGCGAAGAACCAGGTGCGGTAGCGCCGCGGCTCGAAGACCGGCGTCAGCCACCCCGCCCACGCGCCGAGGAGGTCGGTGCGCAGCACGAGCCCGCGTCGGTCCAGGAAGTCGGTCATCGACAGCTCGCGTGCCTCCAGTGCGACCCGGTCGGCCTCCCAGTCGTCGCCGGTGGTGTCGGCGACCACTGGCGCCATCTCCCGGTCGGCGTCGCCGGCCAGGAGCACGCCGGACTCCTCGAAGGTCTCGCGGACCGCGGCACAGACCAGGGCCCGGGCCATCTTCTCCTCGACTCCGAGGCGGGTCGCCCACTCGGCCGGACTCGGTCCGGCCCAGGCGACGGCGTGGTCGAAGTCGCGCGGGTCGACGCCCCCGCCGGGAAAGACGCACATGCCGCCGGCAAACGCCATCGACGTCTGCCGCCGCAGCAGGTAGACCTCGGGTCCGCCGGCGGTCGGATCCGGACCGGGACGCAGCAGGACCACGGTCGCGGCGTTGCGCGGCTCCGCCGGTGTGGCCGTCCCCTCGGCGTACGCGCGGGCCTGCGCGACGAGCCGGTCGGGCAGCGGCAACCGCTGCATCAGACCTCGACGACCAGCTCGACCTCGACCGGCGCGTCCAGCGGCAGCACCGGTACGCCGACCGCGGAGCGGGCGTGGACGCCGGCGTCGCCGAAGACCGTGCCGAGCAGCTCGGAGACGCCGTTGGCGACCTGCGGCTGGCCGGTGAAGTCGGGGGTCGACGCGACGAAGCAGACGACCTTCACCACGCGCTTCACGTCGGCCAGGTCACCGATCTCGGCCTTGACCGCGGCGATCGCGTTGAGCCCGCACTGCTGGGCGCACTCGACCGCCTCCTCCACGGTGACGTCGCCACCGACCTTGCCGGTCATCATCATCTCGCCCGACCGCATCGGCAGCTGGCCGGAGGTGAACACGTGATGGCCGGAGCGCACCGCCGGCACGTAGACGGCGACCGGCTTCGCCACCTCGGGCACGGTCAGACCGAGCTCGGCCAGTCGTTCCTCGGGGTGCGCCATCAGCCTTCCCCCTGAGCCCGCTTGAGGAAGGCGACCAGTCCGCCCTGGTCGTTGGTCTGGATGGCCACCAGCTCCCAGCCGTCCTGGCCGAAGTTGTTGAGCATCATCGCCTCGTTGTGGAGCGGAATCGGCGCCACCTGGTACTCCCACTTCGTCATGGCGGCGACCCTACTCCCGGGCGGATCGACTCCGAACACGTCACCGCCTGACGGCGTACCTCACGTGGACGGCGTACGGCGAGTGGTGGACCGTCAGGATGTCGAGGTCGACGTCGTGGTCGAAGCCCTCGAACAGCCGTTTGCCGCTCCCGAGCACCACCGGCGCGGTCGTGATGCCGAGCTCGTCGACGACCCCCGCCGCCAGCGCCTGCCGAATGATGTCGGCGCCGCCACCGATCGCGATGCCGCCACCGTCGGCCGCCTCGCGGGCCCGGGCGAAGGCCGCGTCGAAGCCGTCGACCATGACGAATCCGCTGCTCGGGTCGGGCTGGTCCTCGGTGCGGTGGGTGAGAACGATCAGCGTGCCCTCGAACGGGTTCTCCCCGCCCCATGCGCCGGACGAGTCGTACATGCCGCGACCGCACAGACCAGCGCCCGCGCCTTCCAGCAGCAGGTCGTAGTACTCCTGATCGGCCGCGGTCATCCCCGCGCCGGGTTCGCGGTCGTCGGTCTCGTAGGTCCACGGTCCGCCCATGACCCAGTAGTGCAGCCGCTCCCCACCGGTGCCGAGCCCATTTCCCGGACCGTCGTCGGGGCCGGTGACGTAGCCGTCGAGCGAGACGGTGATGGTGGCGACAACCTTGCCCATGATCTCTCCTCGGTGAGTGCCTACTCTGTATCTGACTCCTTGTGGAAGTGACTCCGCGACCTCGCCGGACTCATCGCTGTGACGCTTCTCGGCTTGATCTCAAGCCCACTTCAACTCCTACCGTCAGCCAGGTGACCTTGACCAGCAGCCCCGAGAGCCCCACCAACCAGACGCGGGCCGCCCCCGAACGCGGCGGCATCCTGGCTCCGGCGTACCTCGCCACCACGATCGGCGTCTTCTCCCTCATCGCGTTCAACGCCTTCGAGACGATGGCCGTGACGACGGTGATGCCCACGATCAGCCGCGAGCTCGACGGGCTCGGCCTCTACGCCCTCGCCTTCGCCGCACCCCTCGCTAGCGCCGTGGTCGGCATGGTCGCCGCGGGATCGTGGAGCGACCGCCGCGGTCCGGCCGGCCCGCTGGTCGTGTCGCTGGCCCTGTTCTCGCTCGGAATGCTGGCCTGCGGGCTCGCGCCGTCGATGGAGGTCTTCGTCGCCGGCCGGGTGATCCAGGGGCTGGGCACGGGCGCGCTGATCGTGAGCCTGTACGTCGTGGTGGGCGTCGTCTACCCGTCCCGCCTCCAGCCCTCGATCTTCGCGACCTTCGCCGCCGCGTGGGTGCTCCCGTCGCTGTTCGGACCGGCCCTCGCGGCCCTCGTCGCCTCGACCGTCGGCTGGCGCTGGGTGTTCCTGGGGGTCGTCGCCCTGGTGGTGCTCGCGGGCTGCCTGATCGCGCCCGTCGTCCCCGGCCTGCGGTCGAGTGCCGACGGCAAGCCTGCGTCCCCGCGGTCCAAGATCTACTGGGCGACGCTCGCCGCGGTCGCCGTGCTCGCGGTGGAGCTGTTCGGGTCACGCAGCGACTCGCCGCTGGCGGTGCTCGCGGCCGCCGGCGCTGTCGTCGTCGCGATCGCCGCCGTACGGCCGTTGATGCCGCGCCACACGCTGCGCGCCGGACGCGGCCTGCCCTCGGTGATCGGCACCCGTGGCCTGATGAGCGCCGCCTTCTTCTGCGGCCAGGCCTACATCGTCTTCGTGCTCCAGGAGCGCTGGGGTCTCTCGGCGGGCGAGGGGGGGATCGCGCTGACGGTGGTCGGCGTGGTGTGGGCCTCGACCAGCCAGCTGCAGGCCCGGCTCGGCGACCGGCTGACCAGCGAGCGGGCGATGCAGATCGGCACCGCCATGCTGCTCGCGGCGTCGATCGCGCTGTGGCTCACGGTGCGGCTCGAGCTTCCGGCCGTGATGGCCGGCGGCGCGTTCGTTCTGGCCGGAGCAGGCATGGGCCTCGGCTTCACCCGCACCGGCGTGGCGATGCTGGCCGCGTCGTCCGACTCCGACCGCGGCTTCAACTCCTCCGCGCTGACCATCGCCGACTCGATCGGCGCGGCGCTGGCATTGTCGCTGTGCGGCATCGGGTACGCCGCCACCGACCGGGCCGGGGGCGACCCGTTCCTCGCGGTGTTCGGCATCGCCGTGGTCTGTGCCGTGGGCGCGGTCGTGACCGCCGCCCGTACGCCGTGCGCAGTGCCGACTGCTCAGGGGCCGATTGCTCAGGGGCCGATTGCTCAGGGGCCGACTGCTCAGGGGCCGTCCCCTCAGGGCGCGTAGAGGCCGACGCACAGCTCCACGTCGGCGCCGGCCTGGTCGGCGAGCTCTTGCAGGTCGACACACGCCGCGTCCGCGGCTGCTTCCGCCTCGAGATAGGCGGCCGGCGTCTCGCGCGCTCCCAGCTCGTCGGCATTCAGTCCTGCCATCTCGCCGGCCGCGACCCGATCCTGGGCGACGAGCTCGCGGCTGGTCTCCAGAAGTGCCGCGTGGGCGGCCTCCGCAGACGCGGGCGGCTCGAGCGCCTCGATCTCGGCGAGCGCGGTCTCGTGCCGGGCCGCGGCTTCGTCGGTGACCCGGGCGAACAGGTCACCCATCTCGCCCTCGCGCGCGCTCTCCAGCTCTGCGTGAAGGTCGGCGTCCGCCGCCGTGTTGGCTTCGTCCAGCGCGGCCGTCACCTCGGCGACCTCGGCGTAGTACGAGGGCGGTTCGGACGGTTCGTCTTCCGAGTCTCCGCAGCCGACGAGCAGCAGCGTCGTCACCGCACCCAGGACCAGGTGCCGCTGCATGCCCCCAATGTCCATGCCTCAGTGTCGGTCGAGATTTCTCGACAGTGAAGCGGACTTCGATCACGATCCGGTGACAGGCCCGCGCGTGACGCGGTAGCGCACGAACGCCGGGACGGCGACCGACGCCACGACGGTGCCGACCACGACCAGCACGCCACCACCGGCCGCCGCCACCGCGGCACCCGTCACGGCCGCCGCCGCTCCGTGGACGACGTCGGCCACCCGAGGTCCACCCGCGACGACCACGATGAAGATGCCCTGCAGCCGCCCGCGAACCGCGTCGGTGGCCGCTGTCATCAACATGGCGTTGCGGAACGCCGACGACGCCATGTCAGCCGCGCCGCCGATCGCCAGCAGGAGAACGGCGGCCACGAGCATCGGCGCAGGCGCCAGCGGAGCCAGCATGGCTGCCACGCCGAAGCCGGTCACCGCAACGCCCCACACGACGATGCAGACGATCACCGCGAGTCCGTGACGCTCGACTCGCGAGACCCAGCCCGACAGCACGCCGCCGACGACCGCACCGGCCGGGATCGCCGCGAACAGCAGGGCGAACGCGAGACCACCCTCCGAGGGCCCGCCGAAGTTGACGTCGGCGATCTCGGGGAACAGGGCCCGCGGCATGCCGAAGACCATGGCGATCAGGTCGACGACGAACGACATCAGGAGCACCGGGTGGCCACGCAGGTAGCGGAAGCCGTCGACGACCGCCCGCAGCCCTGGCGTGGCGCCCATGCTGCCCTCGACGGGGAGCTTCGGCAGCCCGACGACCGCTCCGAGTGTGGCGAAGAGGGTGACGGTGTCGATCAGGTAGAGCCAGGAGAAGCCGACGAGGGGGATCAGCGCCCCACCGATGAGTGGTCCCGCGATCCCGCCCGCCTGGAACACCGTCGTGTTGAGAGCGTTGGCCGCCGGCAGCAGGTGGGGCTCGACGAGCTTGGGCAGCACCGCTGACCTGGTCGGCTGGTTGACCGCGAAGAACGCCTGTTGCACCGCGAACAGGCCCAGCAGCAGCCAGACGTTGTTGGCACCCGCCGCCGCCTGCACCCAGAACGCCGCACTGGTGACGATCAAGCCGAGCGTCGTGACGACCAGCAGCGACCGGCGGTCGAAGACGTCCGCCAGCGCCCCGCCCCACAGCCCGAACACCACCAGCGGCACCAGCCCGAACACGCCCGTCAGCCCGACGTACGCCGAGGAGCCGGTCATCGAGTAGATCTGGGCCGGCACTGCGACCACCGTCAGCTGCGCGCCGATGACCGTGATGATGTTGGCCCGCCAGAGCCGGCGGAAGTGGTCGTTGCGAAGGGGGCGCGTGTCCGCGAACAGCCCCTCGAACCTCACTCGCGAGAGGCTAGGTCATCGCCACTCACGTCCGCGCTACGGTCGGTAGACCAGCCGACGACCGGAGGAACCCATGGAGCGTCACGAAGTGCTGATCGTGGGCGGTGGCAACGCCGGGATCTCGCTGGCTGCCCGGCTGCTACGCGACGGCGCGCGCGACGTGGCGGTGGTGGAGTCCCAGCCGGTCCATCGTTACCGACCACTGCTCAACTACGTCGGAGCCGGAGAGGCCACCATGGCGTCGCTGGAGAAGCCCGCGGAGCAGGTGGTCCCGAAGGGCTGCACGTCGATCCGGGCCGAGGTGGTGTCGGTCGATGCCGGCGAAGCGAGCGTGATGACCCGGGACGGTCAGCGGATCGGCAGCACCACTCTGGTGATCTGCCCGGGACTCGAGGAGAACTGGGACGCCACACCGGGCCTGGCGGAGGCGTACGCCGCCGGGTGGGCCGGGTCGACCTTCGTCGTCGAAAGCGCGCCCCACGTGTGGACCTCTCTGCGCGACCTCGCCTCGGGCCGCGTGGTCTTCACCCTGCCGCCGGAGCCCGCTCCCTGCGGCGCGACGGCCTTCAAGCCACTCTTCATGGCATGCGACCACTGGCGGCGCCAGGGCGTCCTCGAGGACCTGGACGTCCAGCTGGTGCTGCCCGGTCCCACACCCCTCGGCGTGCCCGCGGCCGACCTGGTGCTGGAGCGGACGCTGGCGTCGTACGGCGTGCACGTCACGCGCGACGCACGGGTGAAGCGTCTCGACGACCGCGGGGTGACCCTGGCCACGCCCGAGGGCGAGCGGGAGCTGGACGACGTCGCGTATGCCCACGTCGTCCCGCACTACCGTGCACCCACCTGGGTCGCCGACGGAGGCCTCGCCGGCACGACGGCGGCCGCTGGCCTGGTGGACGTCGACCCCCTCACCATGCGCCACCGCCGCTATCCCGCCATCTGGTCACTCGGCGACGTCGCCGACCTCGCCACCCGGCCCTCCGGTGGGGCACTGCGCAAGCAGGTCGACATCCTTGCCCACAACCTCGCCGCTGAGGACGAGGCGTCGATGCGGCACTACGACGGTTACACCGTCATGCCGATCACCACGGGTCGCCACCGCCTCATGCTCGTCGAGGTCGACCGAGACGGTCACTCGGTGCCGTCCGTCCCTTTCCCCGACCTCGTCCGGCCACGGAGGGTCACGTGGTGGGTGGACCGCTACGCCCTGCCTGTCACCTACTTCCGGCGCATCCTGCGCGGCAAGGTGTGAGCGTGGGCCGAAGCACGACTCACGTCCGACGACTGAACCGGACGTCGCCGCTGGGGAGGCGGCGGTTGTCGTAGCGGTGGTCGTGGGCGCGGTGGTGGTGCGGATGGGGATGAGCCGGAGCAGCCGTCGGCGAGTCGGTCGCCCGCTCGAGGCGCACCGGGTCGCTACGTGGTCGCGCTTCGCGCCAGGCGGCGGGGATGTCGCAGCCCTCGGCACGGCAGCGGCGGTCGCGGACCGCCATGGCCTTGCGCTGGGCGGGTGAGAACAGGCGGCGGGACCGGCCGAGATCGAGGATCTCGCCCTCGCCGCCGAGCACGGCGGGGATGACGCTCGCAGTGCACGCGAGTCGGCGGACGTGTTCGGCCGTGATCGGCTCGTCGCCGATCAGCCCGATGCCGAGTCCCTCGACGAGGTCGTCCAGGTCGATGGTCACCACGACGGTGGTGGCGTCGCCGCCGTGGAGCGGCATCCGCTTCGGGTCGACCGACTCGAGGAACGCGACGAAGGCGTGCCCGAGCCGCTGGTCGTAGGGGCGCCGGTCGTGGACCGTCTCCCCGGCCCGTTCCCCTCCAGCTCCGGGGGTACGGCGCGGAGAGGTGAACGCCTCCAGGTAGGTCAGCAACCGTCCGGCCGCGGCGTCGGAGAGGCGGATCCTGACGTCGGTGGTCCCGTCGCCGCGGCGTCGCGTGGTCAGGAATGATCGGGTAGCGGCTTGTGCCTCGTCGCGCTCGAGCGCCTTGCGCTCCTCGTCGTCGGCGACGTCGGGTGCGACCACGTCGAGCACCCGGCGGCCCAAGATCCGCAGCTGTCGCGGCCCGAACGTCGCGCACAGCTCCACCAACCGCTCCTCCGCCCGACCCACGATCTCGGGATCGAGGTCGTCGGGCAGCTCGTGCAGGGCCGCGACCACGACGTCGGCCTGGGCGCGGTTGACCCGCCCCTCGGCCAGTCCCGCGGCGACCAGGTGCCACCGGACATCTAGCGCCCGAGCCAGACGCAGGTCGCGCCGGGTCGAGGCGCCGTCGAGATGTGCGGTGTGGGCCAGCCACGCCGCCACGTCGCGAGCCGCCGCATCCGCCGCCACGTCCTCCGCACCGGCCAGCACCCGGAGCCGCAGCTCCTCCACCCGCGACGCCACCTGCGTCAGCGCGGTCAGCGCCGACTGCTTGTCGGGCGTCTGCATGAACAGCGGATCGACACCGGCCACGTCCTTGAGCGCCTCATCGATCGTCGCCGCGCACGCCAGCACCGGGTGGACCGGTGGTGAGAATGGCGAGGTCGACATCGACGTGCTCCGACAGGATCTGCGGGCCGCCCGGGTATCTCTCCACGGGACTTACGAAGGACGCCGAAACCCAGGAACCCCCCGATCGGGGCAAACTGCCGGAGCGCCCACGGCGAGATTTCTGGGGAACGGTTGATCAGCTTCTGCGCTCTACCCCATTAGAACATATGTTCGAACAAGAGTCAAGCTGCGCCGCGTCATGTCGATGTCTCAGGACCTCGTGACGCCCTTGGATGAGGACCTCGATGGCACTTCTGTTGGTCCTGATGACACTTTCGACCGCCAGGCGCAAGCCCGCCCGAGCCGCACGGTCATGCCGATGTGCGGGCGGCCGCGATCAGTCAGGTTGTGCGTCGAAGCCGGTCATGCGGATGACCTTCGCGGGGACGCCGGCGACGATGGCGTTGGCCGGGACGTCCTTGGTGACGACGGCCCCGGCGCCGACAATCGCTCCGTCGCCGATGGTGACGCCGGGGACGACGGTGACCGCGGCCCCAAGCCATACCTTGCGGCCGATGCGAATCGGGGCGGGGAGCATGTCGGCTCGCCGGTCCGGGTCGACGCGGTGGTTGAGGGTGGTCAGCGTGCTCCCGTGTCCGATGAGGGAGCCCTCGCCGATGGTGATGCCTCCGGTGTCCTGGAAGCGACAGCCGAGGTTGATGAAGACACCTCTGCCCAGGGTCAGGTTCTTGCCGAACTCGCTGTGGAACGGCGGGAAGACGACGATGGAGTCATCGACCGGCTTGCCGGTGAGCTCGCTGAGAAGGGCGCGGACCTCGTCGGGTGCGCGGTATCCATCGTTGATCTGGGCGGTGACCCGGAACGCTTCCTGTGCGGCGTCATGCATGAACCGGTGCTGCTCAGAGCCGCCCTCGATGGGGGCACCGCTGTCCACGTGGGCGAGGAAGTTCTGCAGCTCCATCGTGATCACCGTGCCTCGACGGTCGCGGTGACCGAGCCGTCGATGCTCGCGATCCGCTCGGCTGCGTCGCCGTGCATATGCCCGAGGACGACGATGCCGGGGAAGTAGGACTGATCGCCGTAGTAGAGGACGAGGTCGTCGCCAGGTGCGTAGTAGCCCACGTCCCCCACGTCGGGGTCCGCGCCCCCGGGTTGACCGTCCAGCGACAGGGGCTCAGGTAGCCGGCCTGTCTTTTCGACCCCGCCATGGTCGACCATTTCCACCGTGACGGGGAGCTGCGCGATGAGGTCGCGCGATGCGGGGCTGTCTCGGAGTGTTGCAACGAAGCTCTGGTCGTTGATCGTGATCTGGATGTTCATGCGGTTCTCCTCGCTCTCAATCGCCTCTTCTACCTCGTCGTCAGGTGGACTGCGTGAGGGTCCCGGCGTCGGGGTGGGCTGAGCGGTCGAGCCTGGGTCGTCGGCGGTCGGGTTCCCGCTCGTCTGCCCGCCGTCGCCGCATCCGGCGGCGAGCAGGGCCGTCAAGATGACCGTGGGCACGGTGGTCAACCCTGTGCTCCTGAAGGACATCGTGCTCAGACGGTGAGGAGGACTTTGGTGGCGGTGCGCTGGTCCATGGCTTGGTATCCCTCGGCTACGCGGTCGAGCGGCAGTGTGAGGTCGAAGACCTTGCCGGGATCGATCTTGCGGTCCCAGATGAGCTGGACGAGGTCGGGCAGGTAGCGCCGCACGGGGGCCGGTCCGCCGAGGGCGTGGATGCCGGCGAAGAAGAGCTGGATGCCGGGGATCTGCACGTCGTGGTTGACGCCGACGTAGCCGAGGTGGCCACCGCCGCGGGTGGCGCCCACGGCTTGCATGAAGGACTCCTGGGTGCCGACGGCCTCGATGACAGAGTGTGCGCCGAGCCCACCGGTGAGCTCCATGATTCTGGCCACGCCTTCCTCGCCGCGCTCCTCAACGATGTCGGTGGCGCCGTAGAAGCGGGCCAGTTCCTGGCGTTCCGGGTGGCGCGACATGGCGATGATCTGTTCCGCGCCGAGCTGCTTGGCCGCAAGGATCGCCATGAGGCCGACCGCGCCGTCACCGACGACCGCGACGGTCTTGCCGGGGCCGGCTTGGGCGGCGTCTGCGGCGAACCAGCCGGTGCCTAGCACGTCGGAGGCGGCCAGGAGTGATGGGATGAGGTCGTTGTCGGGCTGGCTTGGGGTTGCGACGAGGGTGCCGTCGGCGTGGGGGATGCGCGCCTTTTCGGCTTGGGTGCCGATGCCGGCGTGGACGAACTCGGCGTGCACGCACTTGGACTGGAAGCCTGCCTGGCAGATCTCGCAGGTGTTGTCGGAGATCACGAACGATCCGACGACGAAGTCGCCCGGCTTGACCGTCGTGACCTCGTCGCCGACCTCCTCCACGACGCCGACGTACTCGTGGCCCATCAGCGTGTGATCGACGGGCTCGACCCCGCGGTAGGGCCACAGATCGGACCCGCAGATGCAGGTCGCGGACAGACGGATGATGGCGTCGGTCGGCTCGACGATCTTGGGGTCCTCGCGGTCCTCCACTCGCACGTCACCGGGGGCGTACATGACAACTCCACGCATCGCGGATGCTCCACTTCGTTGCTCGGGGTTCGCGGGCGACTCCCGCACTGTGCGGGCCGGGTGGCACCGCGACCTCGATTCAACCCGGCAGGGGCGCGTAGCGGGAGTCCCTGTTGATGGGTGCACTGACAGGGCACCCTTGGCCGCTCGGACACGATGCGGTATCGGCATACCCTCGAGGACGTGGACAATCGAGCAGAGGTCCGCGAGTTCCTCACCACTCGCCGCGCCCGCCTCACCCCCGACCAAGTCGGCCTCCCCACGGTCGGTACCCGGCGCGTGCCCGGGCTTCGACGCAGCGAGGTTGCGGCCGTCGCCGGGCTCAGTGTCGAGTACTACGCCCGTCTCGAGCGAGGACAGATCGGCGGTGCCTCTGCTGGCGTCCTCGACGCCATCGCGCGGGCACTCCAGCTCGACGAAACCGAACGAGCGCACCTCTTCGACCTCGCCCGCGCCGCCGACGGCATCCCCACCTCGGGCCGCTCCCGTCGTCGAGCCCCGAGCAAGTCCGCGTCACGACCCAGCCTCAACTGGGCGCTGGAAGCGATCAAGGACGGCGTCGCCTTCGTCCGAGACCCTCACCAGAACCTGCTCGCCACCAACACCCTCGGCCGAGCGTTTTACTCACCGGTGGTCGGCGAGGGTGGCCGGCAGCCCAACCTGGCCAGGTTCCAGTTCCTCGACCCCGCCTCCCGCGACTTCTACCCCGACTGGGAGCTGTTCGCCGAGATGTGCGTGGGCGTAATGCGCGCCGAAGCCGGCCGCGACCCCCACGACCGCGGACTCCAGGACCTGATCGGTGAACTCTCCACCCGCAGCGACACCTTCCGCCGCCTGTGGGCCGACCACAACGTTCGAACCCACGGCACCGGGACCAAGCGCTTCAACCACCCCATCGTCGGCGAACTCACCCTCGCCTACGAAGAGCTGGCCATCACCGCCGAACCCGGCCTCGTGCTCCTCATCTACACCGCCGAACCGAGCTCCCCCTCAGCCGAGCGACTTCAACTGCTCGCGTCCTGGGTGGCGCCGACTCACGCCACGCTCGACCAGGATGAGCCGCGGGGCTCGACCAGCGGGCCATAGCAGCAGCGAGCCTTCGCGATACGTCCGCTCATGCCGCTGACCGGTCATGCCGCGTCGAGGGCAGCTACCCGGCCAAGTCAACTCTTGTTTGAGTCAGTCTCCAGCCGGTGTGTGCTTGCCACCGCGAAGGCGACCCCAGCGAGCACAACCAGGACCGTGAGCTCAGGCACGCCCATGCCGAACCCGAACACCATCGAGCCGGCCGCGAACACGACGAGGAACGCGACCAGCCCACGGATGGGGTGGGGAAGTCTCCAGATCACGCGGCAAGTCTGACACCGCCGGACGCATCAGGCGCCGTCATAGGCGGCTTGGAGCTCCGCGACGTCGATCTTGCCCATCCCCAGCATGGCCTGGCACACGCGCTGGTTGGCCTCAGTGGAGTAGTCCCCGGCGAGCTCCTCGAGCTCGCGGGGGATGACCTGCCACGAGACGCCGAACTTGTCCTTGCACCAGCCGCACGGCCCGGGCTCGCCGCCCTCGGCGGTCAGGATCTCCCAGTAGTGGTCGACCTCCTCCTGCCCGTCGACACGGAGATAGAAGGAGAACGCCTGGTCGAGGTGGAACTCCGGTCCTGCGTTGAGCCCGGTGACCTCATGTCCAGCCACGGTGAACTCGACGACCTCGGCGACGGAGCTGTTGGGATCGGTTCGTGCCGTGAAGACACGGGTGACCGACGAGTCCGGCAGGTGTTCAGCGTAGAAGTTCGCCGCCTCGACGGCCTTGTCGTTGCCGAACCACAGGTAGGTACGCACGGATGTCATGGCACTCCTCAGGGTTGAGGATCCCTCCCGTCGAGGATCACTGCCAAGACCGACTCAACGGACGGCCAGGACTCATCGGGAGGCCTCAGTTCAGCTCCGGCTCGGTCTTCTCCCGCACCTCGTCCTCGGTGACGCCGGGAGCAGGACTCGACCAGCTTCAGTCCGTCGGGGGTGACGTCGATGACGGCGAGGTCGGTGATGATGCGCTGGACGACCCGCTTGCCGGTGTAGGGCAGGGCGCACTCGTTCAGGATCTTGAGAGAACCGTCGCGGGCGACGTGCTCCATCAGCACGATGACCCGCTTGGCGCCATGGACCAGGTCCATCGCGCCGCCCATGCCCTTGACCATCTTGCCGGGGATCATCCAGTTGGCGATGTCGCCGTCCTTGGAGACCTGCATCGCGCCGAGGATCGCGGCGTCGATCTTGCCGCCGCGGATCATCCCGAAGGACGTGGCGGAGTCGAAGAAGGAGGCGCCCTTGCGGAGCGTGACGGTCTCCTTGCCGGCGTTGATCAGGTCGGGGTCCTCCTCGCCCTCGTAGGGGTAGGCGCCGACGCCCAGGATGCCGTTCTCGCTCTGGAGCACCAGCTCGACGTCGTCGTCGACGTAGTTGGGAACCAGCGTCGGCAACCCGATGCCGAGGTTGACGTAGGAACCGTCGGTCAGCTCGGACGCCGCCCGCGCGGCCATCTCCTCACGCGACCACGCCATGTCAGGCGCCTTCCGTACGAGGCCGGGTGGTGACGCGCTCGATCCGCTTGTCAGCCGCCTGCTCGGGCGTCAGCGGTACGACGCGCTGCACGAACACGCCCGGTGTGTGGATGTTGTTGGGGTCGAGCTCGCCGGGCTCGACGAGCTCTTCGACCTCGGCGATCGTGAGCCGCCCGCACATCGCCGCGAGCGGGTTGAAGTTGCGGGCGGAGTCGCGGTAGACGAGGTTGCCGTGGCGGTCGCCCTTCCAGGCCCGCACCAGGCCGAAGTCGGCAACGATCGCCTCCTCGAGGACGTACTCACGCTGGTCGTCGGGGGGACCGAAGAGACGTGTCTCCTTGGGTGGCGAGGAGATGGTCACGTTGCCCTCGGTGTCGTAGCGCCACGGGATCCCACCTTCGGCGACCTGGGTGCCGCCGCCGGTGGCGGTGAAGAACGCCGGGATGCCCGAGCCACCGGCGCGCATCCGCTCGGCGAGCGTGCCCTGCGGGGTGAGCTCGACCTCGAGCTCGCCATGGAGGTACTGCCGCGCAAACTCCTTGTTCTCCCCGACGTACGACGAGATCATCCGCCGCAGCCGCTTCTCCATCAGCAGCCGGCCGAGACCCCAGTCGTCGACGCCGCAGTTGTTCGACACCGCCTCGAGGTCGGTCACGCCGGCCTCGAGCAGCGCGTCGATCAGCACCGACGGGATCCCGCACAACCCGAATCCGCCGACCGAGAGCGTCGATCCGTCCTTGATGTCGGCCACGGCGTCGGCCGCCGACGTCACCACTTTGTCCACCCGGTCACAGTAGCGGCGGGTGACCGCCCTCACGTAAGTCCCCTGGCCACACATCGCATGCCTAGGCTGGGCTCATGCCCGACCCGTCCCCCGTCAAGCTCCACGTCGTCACCGGCAAGGGCGGCACCGGCAAGTCCACCGTCGCCGCGTCGCTCGCGCTGGCGCTCGCCAGCCAGGGCCAGGACGTGCTGCTGTGCGAGGTCGAGGGCCGCCAGGGCATCGCCCGGCTCTTCGACGTCGACCCGCTCCCCTACGAGGAGCGCCGGATCGCCGTCGGCCTCACGGAGGACGGGGCCAGCCCCGGCACGGTCTACGGCCTCCACATCGACCCCGAGTCGGCGCTGCTCGAGTACCTCGCCATGTACTACAAGCTCGGCCGCGCCGGCCGCGCGCTCGACCGCTTCGGCGTGATCGAGTTCGCCACCACACTCGCGCCCGGCGTCCGCGACGTGCTGCTGACCGGCAAGGTCTTCGAGGCGGCCAAGGAGGGACGGCGCGGCCGCAACGCCCGGCGGTACGACGCGGTCGTGCTCGACGCACCGCCGACCGGCCGGATCGCGCAGTTCCTCGGCGTCAACAGCGAGCTGGCCGGCCTGGCCAAGATGGGACCCATCAAGACCCAGGCCGACCAGGTCATGAAGATGTTCCGTTCCCGGCGTACGGCGATCCACCTGGTCACCGTGCTGGAGGAGATGCCGGTGCAGGAGACCGTGGACGGCATCGAGGAGCTGCGCGCCGCCGGGCTGCCGGTCGGAGCCGTGATCGTCAACCTGGCTCGCCCGCGAGAACTCGGCGCCGAGGACCTCACCGCCGCGCGCGCCGGGGACATCGACCCGGCGGCCCTCGCCGCCGACCTGAAGGCCGCGGGCATCGAGGCCGACGACGAGCTGGTCGACGGCCTGCTGTCCGAGGCCCGAGACCACGCCGAACGCCGGGCGCTGGAGGACTCGCAACGGGAGATCGTCGCGGCGCTCGACGTCCCGTCCTACGAGCTGCCCCGACTTCCCGGCGGCACCGACCTGGGCGCGCTCTACGAGTTCGCCGCCCTCCTCAAGGAACAGGGGCTTGCATGAACACCCCTCGCAAGCCCGCCCGGAAGTCGAACCGCAAGACCCGCGCCCGCTTCGGTCCGCTGGCCGCAGTGCCGGCGTCGAAGGCGACACCGCTCGACGTGGACGCCCTCCTCGAGGACCGCGGCACCGGCATCATCGTCTGCTGCGGCTCCGGTGGTGTCGGCAAGACCACGACCTCGGCGGCGCTCGCGCTGCGCGCCGCCGAGCACGGCCGCCGCGTCGTGGTGCTGACCATCGACCCGGCCCGCCGGCTCGCGCAGTCGATGGGGATCGAGGAGCTCGACAACACGCCGCGCCCGGTGAGCGGCGTCAGAGGTCTGTCGAGGGTGGCAGCCTCGACGCGATGATGCTCGACATGAAGCGCACCTTCGACGAGGTCGTGGAGAGCCAGGCGTCGCCGGAGAAGGCACAGCAGATCCTGACCAACCCCTTCTACATCGCGCTGTCCAGCTCGTTCGCCGGCACCCAGGAGTACATGGCGATGGAGAAGCTCGGCCAGATCCACGCGCAGGCCCAGGCCGACGAGAGCTACGACCTGATCGTGGTCGACACCCCGCCGTCGCGGTCGGCGCTCGACTTCCTCGACGCCCCCGAACGACTCTCGAAGTTCCTCGACGGTCGCTTCATCCGGTTGCTGCTCGCCCCGGCGAAGGGCCCGGCGAAGCTCATGAGCGCCGGCGTGGGGATGGTGACCAACGCGATGACGAAGGTCCTCGGCGCCCAGGTGCTCCGCGACATGCAGACCTTCGTGGCTGCCTTCGACACGCTCTTCGGGGGGTTCCGGGCGCGAGCGCAGAAGACGTTCGAGCTGTTGCAGGCCGACGGCACGGCCTTCCTGGTGATCGCGGCACCGGAGCCGGACGCGCTGCGCGAGGCGGCGTACTTCGTGGAGCGGCTCAGTGAGGACCGGATGCCCCTGACGGGTCTGATCGTCAACCGCGCCAGCCCGTCGCCGATCGGGCGGCTGAGCGCGGACGAGGCGATGGCGGCGTACGCACGCATCGACCAGGAGGAAGCGGGATCGGTGGCCGCGGGACTGCTGCGGCTGCACGCCGACCGCTCACGCCTGGTGGAGCGCGAGACGTCGTTGCGCAACCGCTTCGCAGCGGCTCACCCTCGGGTGCCCACGGCCGTGGTGCCGGCGCTGGCCGGCGACGTGCACGACCTCACCGGACTCCGGGAGATCGGCACGCTGCTGGCCAACGGCTGAGCGGGAGGGAGCGTTGCGACGCTGCTCAGCCGGAGGAGGGTCAGAGGGTGACCGGCGTGACCTGCGCGTCGCGGGCGGTCTCGAGCACGTTGCGCCAGGACGCCTGCGGACGACGACGGAGCAGCGCCCGGCGCTCACGCTCGGTCATGCCGCCCCAGACACCCCACTCGATCTGGTTGTCCAGCGCCTCAGCGAGACACTCGGTGCGCACGGGACATCCCTTGCACAGGAGCTTGGCCTTGTTCTGCTCAGCGCCACGCACGAAGAGTGCGTCGGGTTGAGCCTGTCGGCAGGCCGCCGATGGTGCCCAGTCTTCAATCCACATAATGACGTCCCCACAGTCCGTCTTGATCGGGAGTCCCCATGACATCCCGAGTGATCAGGATTGAAAGGTAAAGAACCAACACACCTTTGAGACAGCCTCGATCAGCCCCATTCTCCTAGCCCGAAGTGACTAGTCATGTCGTGCCACGAATGCACAGGGTGGCCACCCCCCGGTTATCGTGGAGGCCATGTCCCAGCGTCCCGACGAGCGACTTCCGGCTGCCCGCGTGCTCTCCCACGTGGGCGTGATGGTCATCGTCGCGGCCGTGATGGGAGTCGTCGTGGCCGGTCTGGCGATCCCGTTCGCCGGCCTGGTCGGCATCGCCGCGCGCGACGTCTCCCGCACCATGGACGACCTGCCGACCGAGCTGACGGTCGAGCCGCTGGCCCAGAAGACCCGCATCGTCGACGGCGCCGGCAACACCATCGCCAACTTCTACGACGAGAACCGGATCAACGTCTCGCTGACCCAGGTCTCGCGGACCATGGTCAAGTCGATCGTCGCGATCGAGGACTACCGCTTCTACGAGCACGGCGCGCTCGACCTCAAGGGCACCCTGAGGGCGTTGGTGACCAACCAGGCGTCGGGTGGCGTGGTCCAGGGTGGCTCGTCGATCACCCAGCAGATGGTGAAGCTCACCCTGGTCAGCCAGGCGGACACGAAGGCCGAGGAGGCCGCCGCGACCGAGGAGAGCTTCGCGCGCAAGATCCGCGAGCTGCGCTATGCGATCGCCTTCGAGGAGCAGTACTCCAAGGACTGGATCCTGGAGCGCTACCTCAACCTCGCCTACTTCGGCGACGGCGCCTTCGGCATCCAGTCCGCGGCCCGCCACTACTTCGACAAGAACGCCTCCGAGCTCAACCTCGCCGAGTCGGCGCTGCTCGCGGGGATCGTCAAGAACCCCTCCGGCCTCGACCCGACCAACGCCCCTGCCGCCGCCCTCGAGCGCCGCAACGTCGTGCTCGACCGGATGGCCCAGCTCAACGTCATCTCGGACCGCAAGGCCGAGCAGGTCAAGCGGACCAAGCTCCCACTCGACGACGTACAGCCGTCCGAGAACGGCTGCGTCAACTCGCAGGCCCCGTTCTTCTGCGACTACGTCATCAACTACCTGATGCGGGACCCGTCGCTCGGCAAGACCCGCGAGGAGCGCAGCAGGACGCTGCGCACCGGCGGCCTCACCATTCGCACCACGATCGACCTCCGCTTCCAGCAGGCCGCCGACACCGCCATGCAGGCCGCCACCGACCCGACCAACTCGGCGATCGGCGGGATGGCCATGGTCGAGCCGGGCACCGGCAACGTGAAGGCCTTGGCCCAGTCACGCCCCATGGGCCGGGACAAGGAGCTGGGCCAGACCTTCCTCAACTACGTGGTTCCCCAGGAGTACGGCGACTCCAACGGCTTCCAGCCCGGATCGACGTTCAAGGCGTTCGTCCTGGCGCAGGCACTCAAGCAGGGAGTGCCACCCGACTACACGCTCACGGTTCCGGCCCAGGAATTCATTCCACACAGTGACTTCGGCACCGACGACTGCCCCTACCAGAGCACCGAGGTCTGGGAACCGGCCAACTACGACGGCCAGGGTCGCACCGTCGATCTCTACACCGGCACCCAACTGTCGGTGAACACCTTCTTCGCCAACCTCGAGCAGATCACCGGGCTCTGCAAGCCCTACGAGCTGGCCAAGGACATGGGCATCGAGCTCACCGACCCCGACACCGAGAGGGTGCCGGCCTTCACCCTCGGCGTCTCGGACGTGAGCCCGCTCGAGATGGCCGAGGCGTACGCGACCTTCGCCGCCCGAGGCGAGCACTGCAGCTCTCGCCCGGTCACCGCCATCGAGGACACGCAGGGCAACCTGCTCAAGGAGTATCCCGAGCAGTGCACCCAGGTGATGGAGAACGTCGTCGCCGACACCGTCAACGACATCCTCGCCGGCGTGCTGGCCCCGGGGGGCTTCGGTGAGGGCATCACCATCGCCCAGGAGGACGCCGGCAAGACCGGCACCACCCAGGACGGCAAGGCAGTGTGGTTCGTCGGCTACACCCCGAACCTCGCGACTGCGACGATGATCGCTGGGGCCAACAGCGAGGGCGAACCGATCTCGCTCGAGGGCGTGAGGGTCGGCCCGGACATCATCTACGGTGCCTCTGGATCCGGGATCGCAGGACCCATCTGGGGTCAGGCCATGGGCGTGGTGGCGCAGTGGCTCGACGACGCTACGTTCACCCCGCCCGACCCGGCGGCACTGCTCACCCAGGGCGGCACGGTGCCGTCCGTCGGCGGCCTCTCGGTCGCGAGCGCCACGCGCCTGATCGAGGAAGCCGGCTTCAGCGTCGTCGTCGGCCCCGAGACCAACTCCAGCTACGCCGAAGGCACCGTCGCCTTCACCGACCCGGGCAGGGGCGAGGCCTACTTCGACGGCGCGCCTGTGACGCTCTACATCTCCAACGGCTTCGTCCCGCCACCTCCGAACAACGGCGGCGGCAACAATGGCGGTGGGAATGGCGACGGAAACAACGGCGGCGGGAACGACGGGGGCGGTGGAGGCGGCCGCGACAACGACTGACCCAGGCGCGGTCAGGCCAGCTGGCGGCGTACCTCCGCGGCAACAACGCCGCCGTCGGCACGGCCCTTGGTCTGCGGCGTCACGACGCCCATGACCTTGCCCATCGCCCGCATCCCCTCACCCGCGGCACCGACCTGCTCGATCGCCGCGGTCACGAGAGCGGCGATCTCGTCCTCGCCGAGCTGCTCGGGCAGGTAGTCGGCGATCACGGCCGCCTCTGCCTTCTCCTTGGCGGCCATCTCGTCGCGGCCACCGTCCTCGAACGCCTGCGCCGCCTCGCGCCGCTTCTTGGCCTCGGTCGACAGCACACCGACGACATCGTCGTCGCTGAGCTCGCGCGCCTCCTTGCCGGCGACCTCGGCGTTCGTGATGGCCGTCAGCACCATCCGGATCGTCGAGGAGCGGACCTCGTCCCGGGTCTTCATGGCCGTGGTGAGGTCCTGGCGGAGGCGGTCCTTCAAAGCGCTCATGCCGGCCATGATGTCAGGGTCTGACAGGGTGGTTCCATGCCAGTCCTCCTGCCGTTCCTCGCCGCCGCTGCGGTCGGCGGGCTCGGGCTGACGACCTACGCCGTGACCGAGACGCGACGGTTCGTGCTGCGCGAGGCGACCGTGCCGCTGCTCCCTCCGGGCCACGCACCGGTACGGGTGCTGCACCTCAGCGACCTCCACCTCACGCCGGGCCAGCGTCGCAAGCAGGACTGGGTCCGCGACCTGGCCGGCCTCGATCCTGACCTGGTCGTCGACACCGGTGACCACCTCTCCCACCGCGACTCCGTGCCCGTCGTGCTCGACGTCCTCGGGGGGCTGCTGGACGTGCCCGGCGTCTTCGTGTTCGGTTCCAACGACTACTTCGAGCCGACGCTGCGCAACCCGGTCCGCTACCTGCTGCCCGACACCGGCAAGCGGCACATCACCAGCGCCGCGCTGCCGTACGACGACCTCCGCGCCGGACTGACCGCCGCGGGTTGGCTCGACCTCACCAACCGCCGTGACTCCCTCATGGTCGGCGACCTCCGGTTCGCCTTCGCCGGCGTCGACGACCCCCACCTGGAGTACGACCGGCTCGACGAGGTGGCCGGGCCGGCCGACCCGGCCGCCGACGTGCGGCTGGGGGTCGCGCACGCACCGTACATTCGGGTCCTCGACCAGTTCGCCGGCGACGGCTACGACGCGGTGCTGGCCGGTCACACCCACGGCGGCCAGGTCTGCCTCCCTGGCGGCCGCGCGCTGACGACCAACTGCGACCTCGAACCCGCCCGCGCCAAGGGTCTCCACCGCCATCCGGCGGACTCGCAACCGGGCGATCCCGGCGCGTGCTGGCTGCACGTCTCGGCCGGTCTCGGCACGTCGCCGTACGCCCAGATCCGGCTTGCCTGCCGCCCCGAAGCCACCCTGCTCACCCTCGTCGGTACCGATTCGGAGGGGCCCTCCACGCTCGGGTAGGGTGGCCGTTGCTTGCGAGCCGGGAGCGTTCCCGGGACGCAATCGGGCTGTGGCGCAGCTTGGTAGCGCGCCTCGTTCGGGACGAGGAGGCCGCAGGTTCAAATCCTGTCAGCCCGACCCTGTGATCTCGCAAGAGATAGGAAGATCCGAACCCTCAGTAGGGTTCGGGTCTTTCGCATTTCTTGGCTGGCAGTCGCGGTCTGGGTCGCTGTACCGGACCCGGACTTGTCAGGGAGCCGTTAGGAGTTCCCTGTCGGGTGTTAGGGACGCGTTAGAGCGCGGCCGGAACGGTTGCAGACGCGCTTGCATGGAGGCGTGACATCGCCTACCGCATCTTCCACTGCCGCCCTCCCGTCTCGCTCAGGACGGGTGGTGCTGACATGAATGACGTGCTCTACCTCGGCCTGACCGCCCTCTTCTTCGCGATGGCGCTTGTCGTCCTGAAGGGGGTCGACCGGTTGTGAGCGTCGAAATCCTGATCGGGCTCGTCGTCAGCCTCCTCCTTCTCTGCTACCTGCTGGCAGCCCTTCTCTTCCCGGAGCGTTTCTGACATGTCTGACGCCTCAGCCGGTCTCCTCCAGATCGGGGCGCTCCTGGCCGCCCTCGCCTTGTGCTACCGCCCGATGGGCGGCTACATGGCACGCGTCTTCACCAGCGAGCGCGACCTGCGCGTCGAGCGCGTGATCTACCGCATCGTCGGAGTGGACGCGAAGGCCGACCAGCGTTGGTCGGTCTACGCGGCCTCCGTGATCGCCTTCTCCCTCGTCAGCGTTGTCGGCCTGTACGTGCTCCAACGGGTGCAGGGAAGTCTGCCGCTGTCGTTGGGGTTCCCTGGGGTCGACCCGGCGCTCGCCTTCAACACCGCGGCATCGTTCGTCACCAACACGAACTGGCAGGCCTACTCCGGCGAAGCCACGATGGGCCACCTCACGCAGATGGCCGGCCTCGCCGTGCAGAACTTCGTGTCCGCAGCCGTCGGCATCGCCGTCGTGATCGCGGTCATCCGCGGCTTCACCCGCTCGAAGACCGACCGCGTCGGCAACTTCTGGGTCGACCTGGTGCGCTGCGTCGTACGCATCCTGCTGCCCATCTCGGTCGTCGCCGCGGTCGCCCTGATCGCGTTGGGCGCCATCCAGAACCTGTCGTCCGGCACCGACGTGACCACGCTGGTCGGGGGCAACCAGACGCTCACGGGTGGCCCGGTCGCGTCGCAGGAGGCCATCAAGGACCTCGGCACCAACGGTGGCGGCTTCTACAACGCCAACTCGTCCCACCCGTTCGAGAGCCCCAACGCGCTGAGCAACCTGCTGGAGAACTTCCTGTTGCTCCTGATCCCGGTCTGCCTCACCAGGACCTTCGGTGTGATGGTCGGCGACAAGCGTCAGGGCTACGCCATCCTGGCCACGATGGGCGTGATCTGGGGCCTGCTGGTCACCACCGTGACCCTGCTCGAGGTCAACCACCCCGGCACGGCCTTCCAGGCCGCCGGGGCTTCCATGGAGGGCAAGGAGACCCGACTGGGTGAGTGGGCCTCGGCGCTCTTCGCTGTCTCCACCACCGGCACGTCGACAGGATCCGTCAACTCCTTCCACGACTCGTTCACGAGCTTGGGTGGCGGCGCCCTGATCTTCAACATGGGCCTCGGCGAGGTCGCACCCGGCGGCGTCGGCTCCGGCCTCTACGGCATGCTCGTGCTCGCGATCATGACCGTCTTCGTGGGCGGGCTCATGGTCGGACGTACACCCGGAGTACCTCCGCAAGAAGATCACCGGCCGCGAGATCAAGCTGGTCTCCCTCTACATCCTGACCATGCCGCTGATCGTTCTCATCGGGACTGGCATCGCGATGTCGTTCGAGACCACCCGGGCTTCGATGCTGAACGGCGGACCACACGGGTTGGCCGAGGTGCTCTACGCGTTCACCTCAGCGGCCAACAACAACGGCTCGGCGTTTGCCGGCCTGACCGTGAACACGCCGTTCTACAACATCGCCCTCGGGTTCGCCATGCTGCTCGGCCGGTTCCTCCCGATCATCTTCGTGCTCGCGTTGGCTGGTTCCCTGGCCCGACAGCAGCAGGTGCCGAAGACGGAGGGCACGCTGCCCACCCACGGCCCGCTGTTCGTCGGGATGCTCACCGGCGTGGTGATCATCGTCGCCGGCCTGACCTTCTTCCCTGTCCTTGCTCTCGGTCCTCTCGCGGAAGGCCTCTGCATGACCACCCTCACCCACGTACCGGCAGACCCGGCGCCCCAGCGCGTCGCTGCCGGGTTGCTCGACCCCAGGATGCTGCTCACCTCCCTGCCGGACGCGCTGCGCAAGCTCGACCCGCGGATCATGATGCGCAACCCGGTCATGTTCGTCGTCGAGGTCGGCGCGGTCCTCTCCACCGTGTTCGCCGTCACCGACTCCGAGCGTCTTCGCCTGGGCGGTCGTGGTCTGGCTCTGGCTGACCGTGGTGTTCGCCAACCTCGCCGAGGCCGTGGCCGAGGGCCGCGGCAAGGCGCAGGCGGCAACCCTGCGGCGGGCCAAGACCGAGACGACCGCGCATCTCGTCGACGGGACCAGGACGTCCCGGCGACCCAGCTGAAGGTCGGCGACCGGGTCGTGGTCGTCGCCGGTGAGGTGATCCCGGGCGACGGCGACGTCGTCGAGGGAGTGGCCAGCGTCGACGAGTCGGCGATCACCGGCGAGTCGGCCCCGGTCATCCGTGAGTCCGGCGGCGACCGGAGCTCGGTGACCGGCGGCACCAAGGTCCTGTCGGACCGGATCGTCGTCGAGATCACCGCGAAGCCGGGCGAGAGCTTCATCGACCGGATGATCGCACTCGTCGAGGGCGCCAGCCGGCAGAAGACACCCAACGAGATCGCGCTCAACATCCTGCTCGCCAGCCTGACCATCGTCTTCCTCGCGGCCACCGCAACCCTGCAACCGTTCGCGGTCTACTCCGGGGCCGAGCAGTCGATCGTCGTGCTCGTCGCGCTGCTGGTCTGCCTGATCCCGACCACCATCGGCGCGCTGCTGTCGGCCATCGGCATCGCGGGCATGGACCGGCTGGTCCAGCACAACGTGCTGGCCATGTCCGGGCGCGCGGTCGAGGCCGCCGGTGACGTGAACACGCTGCTGCTGGACAAGACCGGCACGATCACCCTCGGCAACCGCCAGGCCTCCGAGTTCATCCCCGTCGCCGGCTGTTCGGAAGCCGATCTCGCGGACGCCGCGCAGCTGTCCAGCCTCGCCGACGAGACCCCGGAGGGCCGCTCCATCGTGGTGCTGGCCAAGACCGAGCACGGCCTGCGCGAACGCTCCGCGGGCGAGCTCGCCACGGCGCAGTTCGTGCCGTTCACCGCCCAGACCCGGATGTCCGGGGTCGACCTCGCCGGTGGCCGGCAGATCCGCAAGGGCGCGGCCGCGGCCGTGATGAAGTGGGTGCGCGACAACGGTGGCCACCCGACTGCCGAGGTCGGCGCCATCGTCGACGCGGTCTCGACCAGTGGCGGCACGCCGCTCGTCGTGGCCGAACGGGTCGACGGACAGCCGGCGCGAGCCCTCGGCGTCATCCACCTCAAGGACGTCGTCAAGGAGGGCATGCGCGAACGCTTCGACGGAGATGCGGCGCATGGGCATCCGCACCGTCATGATCACCGGCGACAACCCGCTGACCGCGCGAGCGATCGCGCAGGAGGCCGGCGTCGACGACTTCCTGGCCGAGGCGACGCCCGAGGACAAGATGGCGCTGATCCGCGAGGAGCAGGAGGGCGGTCGGCTGGTCGCGATGACCGGGGACGGCACCAACGACGCGCCGGCGCTGGCACAGGCCGACGTGGGCGTCGCGATGAACACCGGCACGTCGTCCGCCAAGGAGGCCGGCAACATGGTCGACCTCGACTCCAACCCGACCAAGCTCATCGAGATCGTCGAGATCGGCAAGCAGCTGCTGATCACCCGCGGAGCGCTGACGACCTTCTCCATCGCCAACGACATCGCGAAGTACTTCGCGATCATCCCGGCGATGTTCGCCGGCGTGTACGGCGGACTGGACAAGCTCAACATCATGGGGCTGGCCAGCCCCGAGTCGGCGATCCTCTCGGCGGTGATCTTCAACGCGCTGATCATCATCGCGCTGGTCCCGCTGGCGCTGCGCGGCGTGCAGTACACCCCTCGTCCGCCGCCTCGATGCTGCGCCGCAACCTCGCCATCTACGGCCTCGGCGGCATCGTCGCCCCGTTCATCGGCATCAAGCTCATCGACCTGCTGGTGTCCCAGATCCCCGGCATCGGCTGAAAGGCAACCTCATGTCAACCCCACTCATCCAACCCGCCGCCCGCCAGACGTGGGCAGCCTTGCGGATGCTGATCGTGATGACCGTTGTCGTCGGGCTCGCCTACCCGCTCGCGATGACGGGTCTCGCCCAGGTCGCCTTCCCCGGCCGCGCCGACGGGTCCATCGTCGAGCAGGACGGCAACGCCGTCGGGTCCTCGCTGATCGGCCAGTCCTTCGACGGCGAATCCGGGTACTTCCAGAGCCGTCCGTCCGCGGCCGGTGACGGCTACGACCCGCTGGCCTCGTCGGCCTCCAACCTCGGCCCCGAGAACCCGGACCTGGTGCCGCGATCGAGGAGCGCCGGCAGGCCGCCGCCGACCTGGACGGCACCGACCCCGACCAGGTCGCGCCGGACGCCCTGCTGGCCAGCGGCTCCGGCCTCGACCCGCACATCAGCCCGGCGTACGCCGAGCAGCAGGTCGCCCGGATCGCTCGCGAGCGCGGCCTGTCCGAGGAGGCCGTACGCGCAGCTGGTCGACGAGAACACCGCCGGACGCATGCTCGGCTTCCTCGGCGAGCCGCACGTCAACGTGCTGCTGCTCAACCTCGCCCTGGACGAGGCCAGCGGACAGGCAGACTAGGCACGTGGGAAACCGCGGCAAGCTCAGGGTCTACCTCGGCGCGGCACCGGGCGTGGGGAAGACCTACGCCATGCTCGGCGAGGGCCACCGCCGCGCCGAGCGCGGGACCGACGTGGTGGTCGGATTCGTCGAGACCCACGGCCGCATGCACACCGCTGAGATGGTCGACGGCCTGGAGGTCGTCCCCCGCCGCACGCTCGACCTACCGAGGCACCACGTTCGAGGAGATGGACGTCGACGCGGTGCTCGCCCGGCACCCGAGGGTCGCGCTGGTCGACGAGCTGGCTCACACCAACGTCCCGGGTTCACGCAACTCCAAGCGCTGGCAGGACATCGAGGAGCTCCTCGGGGCCGGGATCGACGTCATCACCACTGTCAACATCCAGCACCTGGAGTCGGTCAACGACGTGGTCGAGAAGATCACCGGCGTGCCCCAGCGGGAGACCGTCCCTGATTCCGTCGTCCGCGCTGCTGACCAGATCGAGCTCGAGGACATGACCGCGGAGGCACTCGACGGCGACTGGCGCACGGCAACGTCTATGCCCCCGAGAAGGTCGACGCCGCGCTGTCCAACTACTTCCGAGCCGGCAACCTCAACGCGCTGCGAGAACTGGCGCTGCTGTGGACTGCAGACCGGGTCGACGACGCGCTCCAGCAGTACCGGGAGAAGCACGAGATCACCGGCACCTGGGAGGCGCGCGAACGCGTGGTCGTCGCGCTCACCGGCGGACCGGAGGGCGAGACGCTGGTGCGTCGGGCTGCCCGCATCGCAGCGCGATCCAGCGGCGGCGACCTGCTCGCCGTCCACGTCGCCCGTTCCGACGGGCTGTCCGGCGCCAACCAGGGCGCACTTGCGGAGCAACGACAGCTGGTGGAATCGCTCGGCGGGCACCTACCACCAGGTGCTTGGCGACGACATCCCACGTGCGCTGCTCGCGTTCGCCCGGGCGGAGAATGCCACGCAGCTCGTGCTCGGCGACAGCCGTCGTTCAGGTTGGGCGCGGAGGCTCGAGCCCCGGCACGGCGGCGCACACCGTGCGGCGAATCGGGCGACATCGACGTCCACATCGTCACCCACGCCCACACCGGCCGCGGTCTGGCGCTCCCCCAGAGCCGCGGCAGCATCACCACGCGACGCAAGAGGCAGGGATACCTGCTCGCCGTGCTGCTGCCACCGCTGCTGACGATGGTGCTGACCCCGTTCCGTGGCGAGCTCAACCTGGTGAGCGACGTGCTGCTCTTCCTCCTCATGACGGTCGTGGTGGCGCTCGTGGGCGGTCTGCGCCCCCGCCCTGATCGCAGCCGTTGCGGGGTCCGTGCTGCTGAACTACTACTTCACGCCCCCGCTGCACGCCCTGACCATCAGCGACACCAACAACGCGCTCGCTCTCCTCGTCTTCCTCCTGGTCGCGGCGCTGGTGAGCTCGACGGTCGACCTGGCGGCACGCCGTACCCGGCAGGCGGCACGGGCCGCCGCCGAGTCGCGCACCCTGGCCAATCTCGCGGGCAGCGTCCTGGGTGGCGAGGAGGCGCTGACGCAGATGCTGCAGCGCGTGCGCGAGACCTTCGCACTGACCTCGGTCACCCTCCTGGGGCGCACCGATGACGGCTGGGAGTCCGTGGCAAGCGCCGGGCCGGCGGTTGATCGACCCAGCGACGCGGACACGGAGGTGCCTGCCGGAGACCGGCTCGTCCTGGCCCTGCGCGGTGGTCTGCTCCGGGCCGAGGACCAGCGTTTGATCGGCGCGTTCGCATCCCAGGCGGCCGTGGTGGTCGACCACATCCGGCTCAGCCGGGCAGCGGCAGAGGCCGCGCCGCTCGCCGAGGCCAACAGGGTCCGCACCGCACTGCTGGCCGCTGTGGGTCACGACTTCCGCACTCCGCTCGCGGCGGCCAAGGCCTCCGTGTCGACACTGCTCAGCCTGGACCTCGACCTCGGTTCGGCGACCGTCGCGAGCTGCTCCAGGCTGCCGACGCGTCTCTGGACCGGCTGGCCGCCCTGGTCGACAACCTTCTCGACATGAGCCGGCTGCAGGCAGGTGCCATGTCCATCGACGTCCAGCCGATCAGCGTGGACGAGGTCGTGGCACGAGCCCTCGACGACCTCGGCGAGGAAGGGCGGACCGTCCTGATCGACGCGCCCGACGATCTGCCTCTCGTCCAGGCGGACGCCGGGCTGCTGGAACGGGTCCTGGTCAACGTGGGCGCGAACGCCTTGCGCTACTCGCCACCAGAACGGCCACCGCACCTGACCAGCAGCCGGCTCGGCGACCGGGTGGAGGTCCGGGTCATCGATCGAGGCCCGGGCATCCCCCGGATGACTGGGACCGCGTGTTCCTGCCGTTCCAGCGGCTCGGGGACACCGACAACACGACCGGAATCGGGCTCGGGCTGGCCCTCTCGCGTGGCCTGACCGAGGCCATGGGCGGGTCGCTCGAGCCGGAGGAGACTCCGGGCGGTGGTCTCACCATGGTCATCTCCCTGCCCGCGGTCACGGGCATGGCACCCGTCGCGCCCGGCCGGCGCGAACGTGACGAGGCAGCGACATGACCGGGTGCTCGTCGTCGATGACGAACCCCAGCTCCGCCGGGCCCTGACCATCAACCTGCGCGCCCGGAGGTACGAGGTGGTCGGCGCCGCCACCGGCGACGGACGCACTGACGGCAGCCGCTGCGCACCCACCTGACGTGGTGATCCTCGACCTCGGCCTGCCGGACATGGACGGCACCGAGGTCATCGCGGGACTGCGCGGCTGGACCGACGTACCCATCCTCGTGCTCTCGGGCCGAACCGACAGCCTCGACAAGGTCGAGGCGCTGGACGCCGGCGCCGACGACTACGTGACCAAGCCGTTCGGCATGGACGAGCTGCTCGCCCGCCTCCGAGCCATGACCCGTCGAGCCGGCGACAAGGACGAGAAGCCCGTCGTGCAGATCGGCGACATCACCGTCGATCTTGCCGCGCGCCGCGTGACCGCGCCCGGGGGCGACGTACGGCTCACGCCGACCGAGTGGCATCTGTTGGAGGTGCTGGCCCGGCATCCGGGCAAGCTGCTGAGCCAGCGTCAGCTCCTCGCCGAGGTCTGGGGCCCGGGCTACGAGACCGCTCAAGGCAACCTGCGCGTCTACATGGCCCAGCTGCGCCGCAAGCTCGAGCCCGACCCGTCCCGACCCCGCCACCTTCTCAACGAGCCCGGCATGGGCTACCGGTTCGAGCCGTGAGGGGCGACGAGCATGAGTGACTGGTCAGAAGGAACGTCGCTCGCCCGTCGCTGGCGAACCCCCGCCCGGGTCGGCGCGCTGGTCGTTCCACTCGTCTCGTGCGCCATCCTCTCCGCGTTCCGCGACACCATCACACCCGCGACTGCGGTCCTGATCCTGGTGCTGTGGGTAGTCGCGGCCGCCGCCAGCGGTGACCGTCTGGCCGGTCTCCTGGCCGCGGTCTCCGGCGGTGCCTGGTTCGACTTCTTCCTCACCGAGCCCTACCAGCGCTTCACCATCGCCGACGCCGACGACATCGAGGCGACGATCCTGCTCGTCGTCATCGGGGCGTGCGTCACCGAGATCGCCTTGTGGGGACACCGGCAGCAGGGCCGCGCGGCCCGACGCTCCGGCTACCTCGAAGGTGTCCTCGGCACCGCCAAGGTGGTGTCCGAGGGTGAAACCCCACCGACGGCACTGATCGAGATCGTCGCCCGCCAGATCGCGGACGTGCTTGGAGCCGACAGCTGCCGCTACGAGCGCGGCCCGATTCGCGACGCGCGCATCGCCGTCCTCGACCACGACGGCGTGCTCACCCGAGGCGACCACGCCGTCGACGTCGACCGACTCGGCCTTCCCACCGACGAGTACGCCGCGGTGGCTGTGCGTGGAGGATCAGTCCCCGTCGGCCACTTCCTCGTCACTGCGACCACGACGGTCGTCTACCCGACCCGGGAGCAACGACGGGTCGCAGTCCTGCTGGCCGACCAGATCGCCGGAGCCGCGGGCTCCCATTGAGGAGCGGCATCTGGCAGACGAAACTGACCGCCATGCAGCATCTGCGCATCTCCAGCCCTCACGAGCTCACCTCGAAGATCCTGGCCGCCTTGCGGGACGACCCCGCGGTCACGAGCTTGAGCTGCATCCGCGGCGCCTCGCTGGAGCCGGACGGCGACGTCGTCGAGGCAGACGTGGCCCGTGAGGCGATGAACGACGTGGTCGACCGCCTGCGCCACCTCGGCGTTCACCGGAACGGCACCAGCCACATCCAGCCGGTGGTCACCTGGCTGTCGCAAACCGGGCACGAGGCCGAACGACCCTGAGGTCAACCATCGCATCCGCTCGCTCGGGCCGTGAGTCAGGACCGGCCGGCCCCTTGCGCCTTCGCAATAAGCCTCCCGCTTATCGACCTGCGGGCGTACTGTGAGCCTCGCCGAAGGCTCGGGTGGAGGGGTTGGGGGTCGTCGTGCCACACGCAGGTCTCGCTGCTGCGCCGCGACATCATGACGTGCTGTTCTACGACGCGGACGACGAGATGACGGCCGCGGCCGCCGACCACGTCAGCGCGGGGCTTTCCGCGGGCAGGCCGGCCCTCGTCATCGTCACCGCCCCGCACGCCGTGGCCATCGACGCGGCCCTCTCACACCAGGGCGTGAACGTGTCGCGCGCGCGTGCCGCCGGTTGGTATCGGACTCTGGACGCCACCGAGACACTGGACTCGTTCATGGTCGACGGATCACCGGATGTCCAGAGGTTCACGCGGGTCGTCGGCGCAGCGCTCGCTGCCCTCCCAGCGTTCCGTCCCGTCGTCCACGCCTTCGGGGAGATGGTGGCCCTGCTGTGGCAGCAGGGCAACGTCGCCGGTGCCATGGCTCTCGAGTCTCTGTGGAACGACCGCTCCGCACACCGGGAGTTCTCGTTGTTGTGCGCCTACCCGACGTCCGCCCTCAGCACGGCCGAGCTGGGCGACGTGAACCAGGTCTGCCACCTGCATGCCACGGTCCTCCCGCCGTCGAGCTACGGGTCTGCGGAGGCCACCGGCTTCGACGGGGCGGCACGCTCCTCGGAGGTCTTCCTCGGCGTGCCCGAGGCTGTCGCCCCCGCGCGCCGGCTCGTCTCCGAGACGTTGACGGCGTGGGGCGAGGAGCACCTGGTGTGGGACGGGTCGCTGAT
This sequence comes from uncultured Actinomycetota bacterium, assembly GCA_963804845.1. Taxonomy (GTDB): domain Bacteria; phylum Actinomycetota; class Actinomycetes; order Propionibacteriales; family Nocardioidaceae; genus Nocardioides. The sequence continues at coordinate 420,954 of CAWDSA010000003.1, forward strand.
CATGTCCGAGCTCGCGACCAACGCGATCACCCACGGCGACTCGCCCTTCCGCGCATCGATCGACCGGGCCGCAGACGTCGTGCGGGTCTCGGTCGAGGACGTCGGGCCGGGGCTCCCGGAGAGCCGCAGGGAGCCGCATGACGCGCTCGGCGGGCGAGGCGTAGCCATCGTCGAAGAGCTCGCGCATCGGTGGGGGTGCGATCGCATCGCCGGCGGCAAGGTCTTCTGGGCGGAGCTCGAGTCCTCCACCCCCGGCGGCTGACCCCTGCACCGCTACCGGGTGACGGCGTACGGTCACCGGTTCTGGCACACTCGCAGCCATGGCCGAGAAGGATTCGGGAGACGACAGTCCCTCGCTGGAGATGCCCACCCTCGGGTTCGGGCGCAAGCGCAAGCGGGCTGAGAAGTCGGCGCCCGAGGAATCTGCGGCACCGAGCCCGGAGGCCGAGGCGTCGCCCGAACCAGCCCCGGTCCCGGATCCCGTGCCGGAGCCCACGCCTGCGCCCGTTCCCAGCGAGCCGGAGCCGGAGCCGGAGCGCGCCCACGAACCCGAGCGCACGGAGGTGCTGGAGTCAGTGCCGCCGGGTGCGGCCGCACCGCCGCTCTTCGCCGACGAGGCTCCGCTCCACGACGACCAGCCGGACGACCCGGATGAGGGCGAGCCCGCCGGCGCCCGCAAGGAGCGTCGTCAGTTCTCGCTCCCGGCCATCGGTGGCATGGCAGCCTCGATGATCGTCGGCGCGGTGGTCGGCCTGCTCACGGTCGGTCTCACCTGGGCCTCCCTGCGGCTGTGCGAGGTCGTGCAGGGCACGTCCTCGTGCGGGAACCCCGGCTTCTTCCTGCTGCTGGCGATCATGGTGGCGATGGTGCTCGTCGGCAGCGCGCTGCTGCGCGCGTTCGGTGTGACCGATCCCGGCAGCACCAGCTTCCTCGCGGTCGGCCTGGTCGCCGTGGTCGCGTTGCTGTTCCTCGTCGACCTGCTGTTCCTGTGGTGGATGGTCATCGCCATCCCCGCGGTGGCGGTGGCGTCGTTCGCACTCGCCCACTGGGTGACGACGGCCTTCATCGAGTCGGCCGACACCAACAACATGCACCGCTGACCGAAGGGTCAGCGGGTCGCGGCGATCAGCTCCGCGATCTGGATCGTGTTGAGTGCGGCACCCTTGCGCAGGTTGTCGTTGCTGATGAACATGGCCAGTCCTCGGTCGCCGTCGACCCCCGGGTCGCGGCGCAGCCGGCCGACGTACGACGGGTCCTTGCCCGCCGCCTTGAGCGGGGTCGGCACCTCGGCGAGCTCGACGCCGGCGGCATCGGCCAGGAGCTCGCGGGCGCGCTCGGGCGTCATGGCTCGTGCGAACTCGGCGTTGACCGACAGGGAGTGGCCGGTGAACACCGGCACCCGGACGCAGATCCCGGACACGCGGAGCTCGGGGATACCGAGGATCTTGCGCGACTCGTTGCGCAGCTTCTGCTCCTCGTCGGTCTCGTTCAGGCCGTCATCGACGATCGTGCCCGCCAGAGGAAGGACGTTGTAGGCGATCGGCTCCACGTACTTCACGGGGTCGGGAAACGCGACCGCCTCACCGTCGTAGGCCAGCTCGCGTGCCTTGTCGCCGGCGGCCTCGATGCCGTGCGCGAGCTCGTCGACACCGGCGACACCGGAGCCGGAGACCGCCTGGTAGGAGGAGATGACCAGCCGGGTCAGGCGGGCGTCGTCGTGGAGCGGCTTGAGGACCGGCATCGCGGCCATCGTCGTGCAGTTCGGGTTGGCGACGATGCCACGGCCCGCGTCGAGGACCGACTGCAGGGCCTCGGGGTTGACCTCCGAGACGACCAGCGGGACCTGTGGGTCCATCCGGAACGCGGAGGAGTTGTCGACGACGGTGACACCGGCGTCGACGAACCGCTGCGCCAGCTGGCGCGAGGTGGTGGCGCCCGCCGAGAACAGCGCGATGTCGAGACCGGCCGGGTCGGCCGTCGATGCGTCCTCGACGACGACTTCGCGTCCGGCGTACGGCAGCACACTGCCGGCGGACCTGGCCGAGGCGAAGAACCGGACCTCCGTCGCGGGGAAGTCGCGCTCCTGGAGGATCTGCCGCATCGCGACGCCCACCTGGCCGGTGGCGCCGACAATTCCAAGACGGGTCATTCGGGGTCCCCGCGGAAGCGTGAGGCGACGGCGCGAAGCGCCCCCTGCGAGCGGTTTCGTGGGGTGGGGGTCATCAGCGGCCGGTTCCTCCGTAGACGACGGCCTCGATCTCCTCGGAGTCGAGGTCGAAGGCGGTGTGGGTGGCCTGCACGGCGGCGTCGACCTGGGCCTGGTCGACGATCACCGAGATCCGGATCTCGGAGGTCGAGATCATCTCGATGTTGGTCCCGGCGCTGGCGAGGGCGGCGAAGAACTTCGCGGTGATGCCGGGGTGGGAGCGCATGCCGGCTCCGATCAGCGACACCTTGCCGATCTGGTCGTCGTAGAGGAGCTTGTCGTAGCCGACCTCGTTCTGGATCCGGGCCAGGGCCGCCATCGCGCTCTGACCGTCGGCGCGCGGCAGCGTGAAGGAGATGTCGGTGAGGCCGGTCGCGGCCGCGGAGATGTTCTGCACGACCATGTCGATGTTGATCCCGGCCGTGGCGAGCGCCTCGAAGATGCGGGCCGCCTCACCGACCTTGTCGGGGACGCCGACGACGGTGATCTTGGCCTCGCTGCGGTCGTGAGCGACGCCGGCGATGATCGCCTGTTCCATCTCTTCTCCCTCGGGGACGATCCAGGTGCCTTCCTTCTGACTGAAGGAGGAGCGCACATGGACGGGTATGTCGTGGCGGCGGGCGTACTCGACGCACCGCAGGTGCAGGATCTTGGCGCCGGAGGCCGCCATCTCCAGCATGACTTCTGTCGAGACCCGGTCGAGCTTGCGGGCCGTCGGCACGATCCGCGGGTCGGCGGTGAAGACCCCGTCGACGTCGGAGTAGATCTCGCAGACCTCCGCGCCCAGGGCGGCCGCGAGGGCGACGGCGGTGGTGTCGGAGGCGCCGCGGCCCAGCGTGGTGACGTCCTTGGTGTCCTGGGAGACACCCTGGAACCCGGCCACGATCGCGATCGAGCCGCCCTTGATCGCGTTCTCGATCCGACCCGGGGTGATGTCGATGATCTTGGCCCGGCCGTGGGCCGAGTCGGTGATGACGCCGGCCTGGGAGCCGGTGAACGACTGGGCCTTGTGGCCGAGCTGGGCGATCGCCATCGCGAGCAGCGCCATGGAGATCCGCTCGCCCGCGGTGAGCAGCATGTCGAGCTCGCGCGGCGGCGGCAGCGGCGTGACCTGCTCGGCCAGGTCGCGCAGCTCATCGGTGGAGTCGCCCATGGCGGAGACCACCACGACGACGTCGTGGCCCGCCTTGCGGGTGTTGACGATGCGCTGGGCGACGCGCTTGATCCCGGTCGCGTCGGCGACCGAGGATCCGCCGTACTTCTGCACGACAATGCCCACCGGACTCACTCCTGGCTCGGGTGCTGGCTGACTGGCAACGGCCGCAACGAGTCTACCGAGGGCTCAGGTGCGCGGCTCGTCACCGTCCAGCACGGCCTCGGCCACCGCGATCTGCTCCTGCTCGATCTCGTCGTCGCCCGCGTCGAGCCGGTCGTGGGCGACCACCGAGAGCAGGGCGTTGAGCGCGGCGCCGGCCAGGTTGCCCCAGGAGGCGACGTAGGAGAACTGCCACCACCACAGCGCCTCGCTGACGTCGCCGTGGCGGAAGTGGCGCAGCCCGTTCTCGAGATCGCTGGCGATGCTGGTCAGGTCGTCCGAGAGCTGGCTCTCGACGACCTCGGGCACGTAGGGGTCGAAGACGAGGCTGTAGGTGTCGACGTCGCCGAGCATCTCCGCGAGGCGTAGCCGCATCTCGTCGAGGTCGGCCTCGGGACCCACGTCGGGCTGGTACTCCGACCGGGGCTCGAAGTCCTGCTGGGCGCCCAGCCGAGCGCCGGCCAGCAGGATCTGGGAGATCTCGAGCAGCAGCAGCGACACCGCCCGGCCGCCGTCGTTCTCCCGCGCGATCGCGCGGACGGCGAGCAGGAACGACTCGACCTGGTCGGCGATCTGCTGGGCGAACTCGGGATCCGGCACCGCCTCGCTCTCGGCGCTCCGGTCGGTGATCTGGTCAGTCATCTGCGCTCCGCCTCCCTGCGAACGCTCGTCCCAGGGTGACCTCGTCGGCGTACTCCAGGTCACCACCCACAGGCAGTCCACTCGCCAAACGTGTCACGCGCAACCCGAAGTCCTTCAGCATCCGCGTGATGTAGGTCGCGGTGGCCTCTCCCTCGAGGTTGGGATCGGTGGCCAGGATCACCTCGGTGACGGTGCCATCGGCGAGCCGTTGCAGGAGCTCGCGGATGCGCAGCTGGTCGGGCCCGATGCCGTCGAGCGGCGAGATCGCGCCGCCCAGGACGTGGTAGCGGCCGCGGAACTCGCGGGTCCGTTCGATGGCCACGACGTCCTTGTACTCCTCCACGACGCACAGCACGGCCGGGTCGCGCCTCGGGTCACCACAGATCCGGCACTCCGCGGCTTGCGAGACGTTGAAGCACACCGAGCAGAACATCACCTTCGCCTTCACCTCGACGAGCACGTCGGCGAGCCGGCGTACGTCGGCAGACTCGGCCTGCAGCAGGTGGAACGCGATCCGCTGGGCGCTCTTGGGTCCGACGCCCGGCAGCCGACCGAGCTCGTCGATCAGGTCCTGGATCACGCCCTCGTACATGGCACCGCCTAGCCGAGCCCGGGAAGGCCGCCGCCGGCCAGCGGGCCGAGGGCCTCGGCGGCCATGCCGTCGGCCTGCGCCTTGGCGTCGCGGTAGGCGGCCACGATCATGTCGGCGAGGTCGGAGAGGTCGTCGGTGTCGGTGCCGTCGAAGCCACCGGCCTTGATGTCGACTCCGACCAGCTCGCCGACACCGTTGACGGTGACCGTGACGGCGCCGCCGGCGACGGTGCCCTCGACGCGGGCATCGGCAAGTCTTGCCTGGGCCTGCTCGAGCTGCTGCTGCATCTGCTGGGCCTGCTGCATCAGCGCGTTCAGGTCGAGGCCGCCTCCTCCGGGGCCGCCGTCGGCTCCGCCGCCCAGGGCGTCGAACGGGTTCTGCGTCATGGTGTGGCCTCTCTGGCACGTGGGTTGGGAAGGGTGGGCGTTCAGGAACGGGGGATCTCCTGGATGACCTGGGCGCCGAGCTCGCGCTCGAGCAGGGCCGCACCCGCCAGGTCGGAGCCCTCGGCGTCGGCGTCGTCGTGGTGGGCGCCGGACTCGGGGTCGGCCGGCGCCTGCTTCTGGTCGGTGGGGGTCGGCGGAGCAGCCGGCGCGGTCTCCGCGGCTGGCTGGCCGTCGTCGGCCGGCGGGGTCTCGGGCGGCGCCGCGGTGGCGGGCACGGACACGGTCGGGCTGCTGGTGGCACCGGGGTCGACGATCGACTCGACCTGCCAGTCGACGCCGGCGACGTCGATCGCGGCCTGCCGCAGGATCTCGTCGCAGCCGCCATTGAGGAAGGAGTCGCGGGCGCCGACGTTGGAGAAGCCCAGGGTCAACACGTTGCCCTCGACCGCCACCACCTGGGAGTTCTGGGTGAGGTGCATCCACGCGACCCGGCGCCGCAGCTTGGTCGCCTCGACCACGTCGGGCCAGAGGCGTCGTACCTCGACCAGGGTCAGCCCGCCTCCGGTCGCCGCGGGCGACGGCTCTGCCGTGGGCTCCGGAGCGGCCTCGGACTCCGACTCCGGTTCCGGGCTCGGGATCCGGGGCCGGCTCCGGATCCGGCTCGACCGTGGCCGCCGGGGCAGGCTCGGGATCAGGGTCGGCGGGAGCGGGCTCGGCGTCCTCGACGGCCGGCGCGGGCGGCGGTTCGGGTGCCGGCTCCGCGACCGGGGCGACCGGGTGCTCGACGGTCGGGGGCACGGGGTCCTCGCGGACCGGGGCCGGGCTGGGCGGTCCACCGGCGATCGACGCCCGCTTCTCGAGGCGGTCGACCCGGGCCAGCAGACCGGCCTCGGACGGGTCGGAACCCGGCAGCAGGACGCGGGCGCAGACCAGCTCCAGCAGCAGCCGGGGCGCGGTCGCGCCACGCATCTCGGTGAGGCCGGTCGCGACCAGGTCGGCGGCGCGGCTCAGCTCGGCCGGACCGAACCGGGCGGCCTGGGCGACCAGCCGGTCTCCCTGGTCCTCGGAGACGTCGATCAGCCCGGTGGCGGGCGCGTCGGGCACGGCCGAGACGATCACCAGGTCGCGCAGCCGCCGCAGCAGGTCCTCGGTGAAGCGGCGGGGGTCCTGCCCGGTCTCGATGACCCGGTCGACGACCCCGAAGACCGCCGCCCCGTCTCCGGCCGCGAACGCGTCGACGACGTCGTCGAGCAGCGCGGTGGGCGTGTAGCCGAGGAGCCCCGTGGCGAGGTCGTGGGTGACGCCCTCGGGACCGGCGCCACCGAGCAGCTGGTCGAGCACCGACAGCGCGTCGCGCGCCGACCCGGCTCCGGCCCGCACGATGAGGGGGAGGGCCGCCGGCTCGATCTGCACGCCCTCGCTCTCGCAGATCTCCGAGAGGTAGGAGGCCAGCAGTCGCGGCGGGATCAACCGGAACGGGTAGTGGTGGGTGCGGGAGCGGATGGTCGCGATGACCTTCTCCGGCTCGGTGGTCGCGAAGATGAAGCGCAGGTGGGGCGGCGGCTCCTCGACGAGCTTGAGCAGGGCGTTGAAGCCCTGCGTGGTCACCATGTGGGCCTCGTCGATGATGTAGACCTTGTAGGGGCTCCGCACCGGCGCGAAGAAGGCCTTCTCGCGGAGGTCGCGGGCGTCGTCGACACCGCCGTGGGACGCCGCGTCGATCTCGATCACGTCGATCGAGCCCGGGCCGCCGCGCGCGAGGTCACGACAGCTGTCGCACTCGCCGCACGGCTCGGCGACCGGCGCCTTGTCGCAGTTGAGGGCGCGGGCCAGGATCCGCGCGGACGTCGTCTTGCCGCAGCCACGTGGCCCCGAGAAGAGGTAGGCGTGGTTGACCCGGTTGTTCGCCAGCGCTGCCCGCAGCGGGGTGGTCACGTGGTCCTGCCCGATCACGTCGGCGAACGTCTCGGGCCGGTAGCGGCGATAGAGGGCGAGCGGGGACTCCACGACTGCACCCTAACCGTCGTAGCCTGACAGGTGACCCCGGGCATGGATAGGCCCCCCGCGCACCCGACAGAGCTCGCTTACCCTTGCTGCCTTCCGGCCCTGGGGGAGTTCGGCAAGATGCCGCCGCACGGGGGGTTGTCGAGGAGTCTAGGTGAGCTCGCCGGACCCACCAACCCGAGGCCCCGTTGGATTTCGCCGCACCCCCGGCTGCCCGGTACTCTCCTCGGCGGAGGATTCGCCTAGTGGCCTATGGCGCTCGCTTGGAAAGCGGGTTGGGTGCAAGCCCTCAGGGGTTCGAATCCCCTATCCTCCGCCACGAGTCGGCGCTGCAGGTAGATCGGTCGCGCGGCCTCCCCTGTCGTTCTTGGGTCGCTGGACGTCGTCGGCCGTTCCGCCCTACCATCGCCACACCAGCGGCTGCGGCGTGACGGGAACCCTCCGCCCAGCCCCGGGTGAGGGGGATGACAGTGCGCCAACCTCGACGCCTGCTGCGAGGGCTCGTGCTCCTCGTGGTCTTGGTGGGGACGACCGCATCCTCATGCTTCGACGATGCCGCGCGCGTTGCGGCGAGGGGCTCTGACGACGGATTGCGGGCCGGGGTCCTCCTCGGCGACGAGGCTGTCGAAGTCGCTCCAGACCTCGGGACTCAGCTCCGCTCTACTGCACGCTCGTTGAGCGACAACGAGGACGTGGGCGAGGCCTCCTACGGGCTCGCTTGGGACGTCATGTGCGACGTCGTAGCTCATGACCTACCTCAGGACCTGACCGAGATCGTCGAGTACGTGGTAGCAGGCGCCGCGAGCTTCTCGCTCGAGTTCACCGACGAAGGCGCACAGCAGTTGGGCGAGGCCATCCTCGACGAGCTCGACGGCGAGGAGAGTGAGATCCTGGACGCGTGCGCCGAACTGCAGCCCTGACCAACCGGTCGCACTTCGAGCCACCTCAGCTCGACCGGCGACGCAGCAGCGGCCGGAGCAGCAGGGCGACGACCAGTCCGGCGCCGGCGAACAGGCCCCACCACCGCGCGTCGGCGAGGGTGGCGACCAGGGGATCGACCTCGGCGACGGGAGCGGTCACCCGCGGCTGGCTGGTGTCGGCGCGCGGCATGTCCTCGATCCTGCCGCGCTGGTCGGGGTCCAGGTCCTGGGTGAGCGCCTCGACCGGCTGCAGCACCCCGTGGCCGGTGGCCGTGTTGATCGCCTCCGCGCTGCCGCTCGCGCTCGCGGTGAGTCGTCGCCTCGATCTGGGCGGCGTTCTCGTTCGGGTACGCCGAACGCAGCAGGGCGACCACACCGCCCGCGATGCCCGCGGCCCACGAGGTGGCCACCTCGTAGATCACGCACGTCGAGCCGTTGGTCGCCAGAGTCACGGCACCCCAGGTCGGGACTGCCGCGTCGATGTCGCTGCTGAGCAGAACCGTGCCGGACCTCTCCGCCACCCTCGCCCGGAACGCCGGCCGCGGTGGCGCTGACCGCGAACACGTCGTCGGCGTACGCCGCAGGGAAGATCTGGCCCCGCGCGTCCTCGCCCGGCTTCTGGTCACCGAAGTCGTCGTAGCCGGCCTGGCCCTCCTCCGTCGGCCGGTTGCCGGAGCCGACCACGATCACCACGTCTCGCTTCGACAAGGTCGCGACGGCCTTCTCGAGGGCGGGATCCTGCGGCATCGAGAGCGCGATCACCACGACGCCGATGTCCTCGGCCTCGGCGTTCGCGCTCAGCCAGTCGAGGGCCGCCACGAGGTTGTCGGGGGACACCCCTCCGAAGCCGGTCTCGTTGGCCTCCTCGTAGACCCGGAGGTCGTAGATGCCCGCCGCCGGGGCGATCCCGGTGGGACCGCCGTCGGTTCGCTCACCGGCGGCGACCAGTCCGGCGACGTTGGTGCCGTGCTGGAAGACGATCTCGCCGCTGGCGCCGAAGCTCTGCTGGCCGACCACGGACAGCGACGCCAGGCCGGCGTCGGGGGCAGAGACGCCCGAGTCGACGATCGCGACATTCCATCCCTCCCCCGGTTCCTGGCCGCGCTCCGCCAGGAGCCTGGCGGCCCGGTCGACGCCGAGCAGGGCGTAGGGGCCGCTCGGGTCGGTCGTCGCCGACACCTCGGTGGTGGACTCGTCGAATCCCTCGCAGGGGTAGGCCTCGGCCTCCGCCGAGAGCGGCGCCAGCGGCACGGACAGCGCGGCTGCGATCGCGGTGGCGGCGACGTGCGTCAGGCGCACGGATTGTCACCGACCCGCGGCTCACACAGGGCTGCGTTCTGCGACAGCTCCACTCCGGGCGTGAACAGCTCCACCCAGCGGTCGGGGACCACCGGCGGGTCGATCCCGCCGTATCCGAGCTGATCGGCCGCGATGCTGTCGACCAGCGGGTAGGCAAAGCCCTTGGCGTCCATGACGAAGGGGGTGTGACCGGTGACGTCGCCCCAGCCCCCGGCGACGGCGTAGGCGCCGAAGCCGGCGTCGACCGCCACGCTCTTGTCGTTCGTGCCGGTCGCCGCCGCGACGCCCTCCGGGTCCTGCACCAGCTGGACGAGTGGCGGCTGCTCGGCTTCGGCGAGCAGCCGCACGCAGCGCTCGCCGAAGATCGGCGCCAGCGTCGTCCCCGGCCACCGCTCGTCCTCGAGGAATCCGCCGCGATCGAACGTGAGGGCGTCGACGTCGCCCTGGTAGTCGGTGGGCTGGACACCACCGGCGACGGCGACCTCTAGGGCGAACGGGTCGAGTGGGGCCAGCTCGCCGGAGTCGAGCGTCAGGTAGGGGTTGCCGTCGACGAGCAGCACGTCACCGGGTGCGGGCTCGCCGCCTCTGCTCGACGCCGGGGTGACACCGAACGCGGCCGCCGAGACGTCACCGCCCTGCGGGAACAGGTTGAGCCAGCCCCGGTTGACCTCCGTGGCATCCGCCGCACCCTCGCTGAACCCGATCCCGGCCAGCACCAGCGTCTGGGCCGGCGAGTTGGCGGCGGGCACGCGGTAGCGGTGGGCACTCACCACGCCGGCGTCGTCGGGCCGACTGGTCGCGATGAGCCAGGTCTCCCGGTCGACCGTGACCAGCATGCCGCCGTCGACGGGCGAGGCGGTGGTGAGCTCGGACTCGCTCAGGCTGAGGCGGAGCCCGCCGTCGGCGTTGTCGGTGCACGCCGTCCAGCCGGACTGGATCAGCCGTTCGGTGTCGGGGACGTCGTAGGGCGCCCCGAAGATGCCGAGGTCGGTGCCGACCGTCTCCTGCGCGATCTCGTCCTCCGGGATCACCTGCACCTCCACGTCGCTGCCGAGGATCAGCTTGGCGGAGGTGATGTTGAGGATCGGATGGAGGACCGGGCTGGTGCTCGCCTCGGTGATGACGAAGACCTCCGCCTCCTCCTTGGAGATGACCAGGCCCTGGGACTCGGCCCACGCCGGGTCGACGCTGGAGGTGAACACGCCTGCGATCGCGGCCCCCGCGATGAGGAGTACGGCAAGGGCGAGGCCGCCGACGATCGAGCGGCCGGGTCGCGCCGGCTCGACCTCGCGACCGCCGGGCGCGCCGGACACGAACGCGGTCACCAGCCGGCGTCGGCTGAACGAGTAGGCCTCGACGAGGTCCTTCTTGGTCGCCATCGATCAGTTCCGGATCGCCGAGAACACGCCGGTGGCCAGGATCAGCAGCGGCGGCAGGGTCACCAGCGCGACGGTCTCGGCGATGTCGCCGAGCCGCCCGCGTCGTACGGAGGGCGTCGAGGGAAGCAGCGTCACGGCGAGCAGCACCGCACCGGTCGCGGCCAGCGCCACCGCCGCGGCCGGGCGCCAGTCCGGGTGGAGGTAGAGCACGGAGACCGCGACCGACGCGAGCCCCGCGATGCCGGAGACCAGGCCGACGAGCACCTCGGAGCCGACGCGGTACTGGCGGGTGCGCAGCATGACGACCAGGCAGCACATGACGGCCACGAGCGTTCCCCACAGCCCGAGGCTCACCGCGAGCGGAGCGATGAGGAGCAGCAGCAGGCCGACGGTGCTGGAGACGGCCACCAGGATCTCGTGGGCGACGCGCGCGTCGGCACCGACACTCGTGGCGTCGATCTCGTCGGGGTCGGCGGTGACGTCGGCGACGGTGAAGAGCTGGTCGACGCTGGTGCTGGTGGCGCCCAGCGCCAGCCAGGGAAACACGCTGCCGATGATGACGATGACGACCAGCGAGGTCGTGAGGACGACCGCGGCGTCGAACGCCGCCGCCTCCATCACGAGTCCGGTCGCCAGGAAGATCGCACCGACCACGACCGGCGGGATGACGAGGGTGCGGCCGTCGCCCAGGCCGACCAGCGCAATCAGTCCGGCGACCAGTGCCCCGGCGCCGGCGGCCGCGACCGGCAGCCCGAACAACGGACCGTCGGGGGCGAACATCACACCGGCCACCGCGGCATAGGCGGCCCCCATCCAGGCGACCGCGACCGCTGCCTCCGGCTCGCCCTGGGCGCGCGACAGGACGATGGCGCCGGTGACGAGACCCGTGGCCACCAGTGCGGCGGCGACCGAGGCCAGCAGCCCGCCCTGGATCAGCAGGGCGACCGCGCCGAGACCGAGCAGCAGCGACGCAGCGACCAAGGCGGTACGGCGCCCCGAGGCCGGCTCCCACGGCCTGAGGTCGCGCTCGACGATGTCGGTCATGGCCTCGACGACGTCGTCGTAGACGCGCGGCGGCTCGTCGTCGACGCCCGCGGCGACCGTGAGCACCACGCCGTCCTCGACGCCCTGCAGGGTGAGGCTGGAGTCGGCCGCGAGCTCACGCCCCTCGTGGGTCACCAACCGGTAGCCGCCGTAGACGGTCGACCCGTCGAGGAGGCCGACGCTGCGCGCCAGCTCGGGAAGCAGCTCGGCCACCGGTACGGCGGACGGCAGCACGAGGTCGACCCGGCGCGTGCCCGAGGTGACCGTCACCTTCACCAGCCCGGAGGCGCTGGAGGGTGCCGCCTGACTCATGGACTCAACTCCCCCGAGGACGTGGTCGACCCGATACGGACGCCGCGCATGCTACCGGCCGGGCCCGCTGCCACTGGGCCCGTCGCGATCTGGCGGTTCTCGCGGAGGGACACCTAGTCGATGACGCCGGGAGCGGCGTCCTCGTCGTCGACCCAGTCCTGGTCGTCGTGGATCGCCTCGACCTGCGACTTCTTCTCGTCGTCCTTGCCCTGGCGACCGCCGCGGCCACCGGCGGCGCCCGCGCCGCTGCGAGCCGCACCCCGGCCGCCGGTCCGGCCACCGGTCTTGCCGCCGGCTCCGGCTCCGGCACCGCCCGCACGGCTGCCACCTGCGCCGCGGGCACGCGGACCCGCCGCGGCCCACGGTCGAGCCGGCGGCGCCACCGCGCCCGAGGGCGCCCGTGGATGCGGAGCGGCCGCTGCTGCCGATGGCACGTGCCGGGGCGCCGGGTGCCGGTGCGCCTGCGCCGGCACCGCGGACCGCGCCACCCAGACCCAGGGCGCCACCGGCCACGCCGCCTCCGACCGCCCCGGCCAGGCCGCCGATGGTGCCGGCGCTGCCGGAGACCCCGGACGGCGATGTCAGCGTGCCGGGCGTGGCGACGGTCGTGCCCGTTCCCCCGCCGCCGAGCGGGGTCCCGGTCTCGCCGTTGGTGGGCGGGTCGGTCGGCGGATTCGTGGGGGGTTCGTCGGCGGATTCGTCGGCGGATTGGTGGGCGGGTTCGTCGGCGGATTCGTCGGCGGATTCGTCGGGGGGTTGGTGGGCGGGTTCGTCGGCGGGTTGGTGGGCGGGTTCGTCGGGGGGTTGGTCGCGCGCGGACCACCGGGGCCCGGGCCGCCGCTCGGCGGCACGCCGCCGCCACCGCCGCCGGTGCCGCCACCGCCACCGCCCCCACCGGGGACGTCGGGCCGCTCACCCTGGATCTTGCGCATCGTCTCCGTGGAGGACTCGGTTGGTGGCGTCCATGTCCTGGATGGCCGCCGCGGCGGCCTCCTCCCGGGCGGCCAGCTGACTGTTGTAGGCAGACATCTGGGCGTTGTGGGACTTCATCTGCTGGATCTGGCGGACCTCGTCCTCGTCCCAGTCGGGAGGCGACGGCTCGGTGAGCGGGCCGTCGGCGTCGAAGCCGTTACGGACCGCCTCGGCACGACTGATGCCCTCGAGCGCCTCAGCCAGGGCGGTCTCGCCGTCCTGCATCTGCTGCTGTCTGGCCAGCACCTTGTCGTGCATCGCCACGAAGGCCTTGTCGGCGGCATCGGCCGTGTGGTTGCCGAGGTTCTCCCGGGCCAGCGGCCGGGCCTCCTGCACGGCGTCGGCGACCTCCTGCAGCGCCTTGGCGCCTTCTCGCCACTTCTCCTTCGCGACGAACACCTGCCACTTGCGGGCAGGATCGAGGTAGGTGCGCAGGCGCTCCTCGTGGGGTCCGGCCATCAGTCCTCCCCCTCCTGGACGCCGCCTTCACCGTCGCTCCCGGCGCCGGAACCGGCGTCGGGCGGCAGGTGGTTGACCTGCGAGTGGTGGTAGCGCGACTCGCCGTGGTTGCTGCCCGACGACGTCACGAGGGCGTCGACGGCGACCTCACGCGCGCGCAGGTCGTCGGCGGCGGTGTCGTCGGCGGTTCCCATCCCGGCCTCGAACTGCTCGACGCCGTCGCGGTAGCCCCACAGGTCGGTCACGACGCCCTGGATCGTGTCGGTGACGATCTGGTGGGCGGTCCGGTGCTCGGCGCCGAGCGTCTGCGCCGAGGGCGAGCCCCCGAACGCGTTCTCGGCGAGGTCGACATCAGCAAACCGGTCGGTCTCGAGCACCGTCGCTGCGCGGGTGAGCGCCTGCTTGAGCTTCTCGAGCGCGTGAGGGTCGATCTCGATGCTTCCGTCGCCGCCCGGTGTCGGGAGCGGCATCTCGGGACCGTAGAAGCCTGGAGGGAAAGCCATGACGTCTCCGTGCTGGAAGGAAGGGTGCTGGACCACGTGAACCGGCCGGTGGCCAGGCCACCGACCGGTTCAGGTCACTGAGGGTGCTACGTCACATGTCGAAGCTGGCGGCGCCGCGCATGTCGGCGGCCTTGTACTCCGAGTTGGACTGGTAGACCGTGCGGCTGGTGTCGTCGAGGAGGTCACGCATCTCCTTGAGCGCCCAGTCCCACTTGGCCTTGGCCTGGACGTAGGCCTCCTGGGCCTGACCCGACCAGTCGCTGCGCAGCGGCGCGAGCTCCTGCTCGAGGCGGTCCATCCGGTCGTCGATCCGCTTGACCGCGGCGTAGAGGTCCTGTGCGGCCGTGTCGAGGCCGGCGTGGTTGACGCGAAGTCCGTCGATGTTCATGTCAGTTCTCCTGAAAGTGGGTAGGGCCGCGGGCTCAAAGCCGGTTCTGGAAGTTGGTGAGGTTGGCCGCCTGGCCCTCGTCGACGTTGGTGGCGTCGCGCTCGGTGCCGAGCAGCGAGTTCTCGAACTCGTTGAGAGCGCTCACAACCATGCGCTGCTTGTCGGTCCAGGCCTGGTGCAGCACGAAGAACGCCTGCCCGCCCGCGCCGGCCCACTTGCCCTTGAGGCCGGCGATCTGACCCTCGAGATCACCGCTCAGGCGGTCGAAGTCAGTCTTGGCCCCGGACACGAGCTGGGCAGCCTGCTTGAGGGTGCCCTCACCCATTCCCATTTCGTTTGTTGCCATGTCGCCTGCTCCTTGTCAGCTGTGTTCCGTCCGGCGGCCTCAGGGCCGCACGATCAAGTTGTTCTCTGAGCGTCCGCCGGATCGGTTTCTCCCCGTCCGGGCATCCACGTACCTACCCGGTCACCGCCACCCTAAACATCAAGGGTTGATTTCCCACAGGGTTCGGAAGAGTCCTGTGGAGAGGACCAGGCTCGCGAGAGCGGCCGCGGCGCAGAACCCTTCGGCGACCTCCGCCCGGCGGGACCACCACACCGAGCGCCAACCGCGGCCCGTGGCCACGGCGATCAGGATGAGCAGGAGACCGAGGGCGATGGCGATCCCGAGGAGGGCCGCACGTCGCGGCTCGCTCATGACGGCCAGGCCGTGTGCTGCCAGCAGTGCCCACGACGTCAGCCCGGCCAGCCGGAGCAGGACCCGCGGCCCGGTGTGGCGGTGACTCCGCGCGGTGAGCAGCAGTGCGGCGCCGGCGAAGAACACCAGGCACCGCACCCCGATCCGGTCGAACTCCGGCTCGACGCGGGTCAGCAGCAGTGACGACGAGAGCACCGCGGCGACGGCGATCGCGGCTGCCGCCGCGGTCATGGTGCGGGCCGCGCTCGAGGCCACACCCGACACCGTCGAGGGCGGGACGACGATCCGGCCCCGACGTCCGGGGGGTCGTTCACGGGCCGACCACGCCGTGACCGCGAGCCGGTCGAGGTCGATGAGGTACTGGTCGGGG
Organism: uncultured Actinomycetota bacterium; assembly: GCA_963804845.1. GTDB lineage: Bacteria > Actinomycetota > Actinomycetes > Propionibacteriales > Nocardioidaceae > Nocardioides. Next base: position 436,442 of record CAWDSA010000003.1, read on the forward strand.
ACGTCCACGGCGTACATGGGCACGAAGCGCGCGGCCAGCACGGCGAGCACCAGGACGACCGACCAGACGACCGCGGGCGAGCGGTCGAGCAGCGCCGCGGCTCCCGACACGACGAACAGCCCGACGCCCGCGACCATCCACACCTTGAGCCCTTCGTCTGGGCCATCGGCGAGTGCCCGGCCGACGGCCGCGGCGACTGCCGCGGCGAGGGCGACCATGCCGAGGATCAGCGGGAGCCTCTCGGGGTCCGGGTCCCAGAGCAGGGCGAACGCAGCGGCTGCGGCGAAGGCGGGAGCCACCAGCACCCGGTGGACGGCGAGCCGACCGAAGGGCAGCACGCCGACGACGACCGAGAGCAGCAACAGCCCGATCGTCGCCTGCTGGAGCTCCGGCGTATCGACCCGGCTGGCGAACCAGCCGGCGAGCAGGGCGAGCACTCCGGCCACCCAGAACCACGTGGCCGAGAGGGCGCCCGGTGGGTGTTCGTCGCGGTGCACGCGCTCGGTCCGGTCGGCGGCCGCGGGCCGGTGGACCGACGTCGTGGCGACCAGGACGTCGCCCGCACGGACACCGGCGTCGTCGAGGGCGAGGTCGGGGCGCAGCGGCTGGCCGGTACGCGAGTAGATGAGAGGGATCGAGCCCAGCCCCGACTGCTCGGCGTACTCGCGAGCCAGGTCGGCGGCGTACGCCCCGGGCGGTACGGCGAGGTCGAGGACGCCGGCGGGGCCGTGGATGCTCACCGCGATGGTGTCGAGACCACCCGCTCCGGCTGCCATCGCGTCCCCCTGCATCGGTGTGTGCGACGAGGGTAGTCCGTGCCGGGATTGGCGACCGGGCTCGTGGGTACCCTGACCGTCGTGACCACACCCTCTCGGGACGTGCCGAGCCGGCTGGCCGCGGCGGCGCTGCTCGTCGCGACCGTCACGGCATGCAGCGACGAGGGCGACCCTGCGGCTGACCCGCCGACCTCGAGCTCGGTGTCCACGCCGTCGCCCAGCGAGACGGACACCGCGACCGAGCCAGCGGTGGAGCCGGCCACCGGGCCACTCATCCGCGAGCCGGTGGCCACCGTGCACGTGCCCGAGGAGTGGATGACCAAGGGCAGCCAGCTGTTCACCGACGCCGAGCGGGAGCCGCGCAACGACGCGGCCCTCGAGAAGGGCGTCTACGGGTTCATCGAGCTCGACGTCGACGAGGTCGACGGCGCGATGACGCTGGACCAGGCCGCACGCGAGGCGGCGACGATCGCCACGACCGAGGGCAAGCGGGTCGAGGACGGCGAGCTCGGCGGAGAGCCTGCCTTCGTGATCACCAGGAACGACAACGCCTTCGGCAGCACCGACTACACCATCGGCCTGGCCAGGGGCGACCGCCTCGTCGTGCTGACGTTCTCGCTGCTCGGGTCCGGCAAGGACGACCGCCTCGCCCTCATCGACTCGGTCCTGGCCTCGTGGGAATGGCAACAGTGAACGTGCAGGGCACTTAGGGTGAGCCAGCGACGTTCGCGAAGAACGGGGAGTACGTGAGCACCACGCTTCGGGGAACGAGGCTGGACGAGCCGGAGATGCCGACCGGCAAGATCGTGCTGCAGCCACCTCCCGAGATCGAGCAGGGCGAGGGCGCCAGCGGCGTCGTCATGAACGCCATCCCGATGCTCGGCAGCCTCGGCTCGATCGTGCTGGTGGCCTCGATGGCCGGGCAGGGACAGGCCAACGCCGGCCGCAGCTACATCGCCGCCGGCATGTTCCTCTTCGCCACCCTGGGCTTCATCGTGGTCCAGATCGATCGGCAGCGAAAGCAGCGCGCGCAACAGGTCACCGGCTCCCGGACGGAGTACCTCCGCTACCTGGGCAACGTCCGTCAGGTCGCGCGCGAGGCCGCCGACCAGCAGCGGCGGGCCCTGACCTGGCACCACCCCGACCCGGCGGCGCTGCCGGCCCTGGCCGAGGAGCGGTCGCGAGTGTGGGAGCACACCAGCTCCGACGAGAACTTCCTCCAGGTCCGCTACGGCACCTGCACGCAGCCGCTCTCGACCGAGCTCGTCCCTCCGCAGAGCGCGCCGGTCGACCAGGTCGACCCGGCATGCGCCTCGGCCCTCCACCGGCTGCTGGTCGTCCACCGGCTCCAACCCGATCTGCCGGCCAGCATCGACCTGCGAGCGTTCGACCGGATCGAGCTGTGCGGCGACGAGGACCCGGTCCGGGGCCTGGCCCGCGCCATGATCTGCTCGGCGTCGACGTTCCACTCCCCCGAGCACCTCGTGGTGGCCGTCCTGGCGTCCGACCGCAACCTGATCCACTGGGACTGGCTCAAGTGGCTGCCGCACGCCCAGAGCGCGCAGGAGTCGGACGCGGTCGGGCCGAAGCGGATCGTGACGACCTCCCTCGAGGACCTCGCCGCGATGCTCCCGCCCGACCTCAGCGACCGGCCCCGCTTCGGTGCCGACGAGCGTCCCGCCACCCCCCACATCCTGCTGGTGACCGACGGTGCGACCCTGCCGCCCGGCAACCACGTCGTACCGCCGGACGGTCTGCACGGCGTCACCGTGCTGGACCTGCCGACCCGGTGGGACGAGCTCGATGACGCCAGCAGGCTGCGGCTCCAGGTGACCTCCGGGGAGCACGACCGGGGCAAGGTCCCGGTGCTCGGGATCCGGGTGCGCGAGGAACCGGTCAAGGCGTCCGGCGACCAGTGCGACCTGGCCACCGCCGAGGCGTTCGCGCGTCGGCTCACCCCGCTCCACACCGTCAGCGCGGGAGAGACCGCCGACACCAGTGGCGAGATCGCGGGAACCATGGACTTCATGGACCTGCTCGGTCTCGGCGACGTGAACGTCTTCGACCCGAATGCCGCCTGGCGGCCACGGCCCGCGCGCGACCGGCTGCGCGTGCCGATCGGCCTCGGCGAGGGCGGGAGCATGATCCACCTCGACATCAAGGAGAGCGCGCAGCAGGGCATGGGCCCTCACGGCCTGGTGATCGGCGCGACCGGATCCGGCAAGTCGGAGTTCCTGCGCACACTCGTGCTCGGGCTGGCGATGACCCACTCCCCCGAGCAGCTCAACATGGTGCTGGTCGACTTCAAGGGTGGCGCGACCTTCGCCGGCATGTCCGAGATGCCCCACGTCTCGGCCGTCATCACCAACCTCGCCCAGGAGCTGACCCTCGTCGACCGCATGCAGGACGCGTTGTCGGGCGAGATGGTGCGTCGCCAGGAGCTGTTGCGCGAGGCGGGCAACTTCGCGTCGATCCGCGACTACGAGAGGGCACGGGCGGCGGGCGAGGACCTGGCCCCGATGCCGTCGCTGTTCCTCGTCGTCGACGAGTTCTCCGAGATGCTGTCGGCCAAGCCGGAGTTCATCGACCTCTTCGTCGCGGTCGGCCGGCTCGGCCGGTCGCTCGGCCTCCACCTGCTGCTCGCGTCGCAGCGGCTCGAGGAGGGCAGGCTTCGCGGGCTCGAGTCCCATCTGTCCTACCGGGTCGGCCTGCGCACGTTCAGCGCCACCGAGTCGCGGGCCGTGCTGGGCGTCCCCGACGCCTACGAGCTGCCGCCGATCCCCGGCCTCGGCTACCTCAAGCCCGACCCGACGAACATGCTGCGTTTCAAGGCGGCGTACGTGTCCGGACCCCCGAGCGGCAAGGTGCGCGTACGCCGGGACGAAGGCGGCCACGTCCAGGGGATCTTGCCGTTCACCATCTCCGAGGTGCCGTCGCTGGCGCCGGTCGAGCCCGATCCGGAGCCAGCGCCGGTGAGCCCGCACCAGCAGGGGGACCAGACGACCCTGCTCGACGTCGCGGTGGACCGGATGGTCGGTCACGGCCCGGCCGCCCACCAGGTCTGGCTGCCGCCGCTCGACGTCCCCGACACGCTCGACGACCTGATGAGTGACCTGACGGTGGACCCGAAGCTCGGCCTGGTCTCGCCCCAGTGGCGCGGTCTGGGCGGCCTCGTCGTCCCCCTGGGCACCGTGGACCGGCCGCGCGAGCAGCGGCGCGACACCCTGTCGGTCAACCTGAGCGGCGCCAGCGGTCACGTCGCCGTGGTCGGCGGCCCGCGCAGCGGCAAGAGCACCCTGCTCCGCACGATCGTCACCAGCATCTCCCTCACCACGACTCCCCAGGAGTCGCAGTTCTTCGTCCTCGACTTCGGCGGCGGCACGTTCGCACCGCTGACCCGGTTGCCGCACGTCGCCGGCGTCGGCACCCGCTCCGAGCCCGACGTCGTGAGGCGGATCATGGCCGAGGTCCAGGGCGTCGTCGACCGGCGCGAGGCCTACTTCCGCGAGCAGGGCATCGACTCGATCGAGACCTACCGCTCACGCCGGTCCCAGGGCCGCGCCGACGACGGGTACGGCGACGTCTTCCTTGTCATCGACGGCTGGTCGACCCTGCGCGCCGACTTCGACGACATCGAGCTCGAGGTCCAGCAGCTGTCCGCCCGGGGCCTCACGTTCGGCCTCCACATCGTGACCGGCGCCTCGCGCTGGGCCGACTTCCGCGCCGCGATGCGGGACGTCTTCGGGACCCGGCTGGAGCTGCGCCTCGGTGATGCGATGGACTCCGAGATCGACCGCAAGATCGCCCAGCTGGTCCCGACCGGCCGGCCCGGACGTGGACTCGTCCACAGCAAGCTCCACTTCCTCGGCGCTCTGCCCCGGATCGACGGCGACCCGAACCCGGACACTGTCGGCGACGGCGTCGACGACCTGATCGGCCGCGTCGCGGAGGCCTGGCAGGGCCCCACCGGCCCGAAGCTGCGGCTGCTGCCCGAGGTCATCGAGCTCGAGGCGGTCCGCGACCAGGCCAAGCGCGCCGGCATCCCGGAGCGGCAGCTGCTGATCGGGATCAACGAGAAGGAGCTCGCGCCGGTCGGCCTCAACCCCGACTCCGAGCCGCACCTGCTGGTCTTCGGCGACGGCCAGTCCGGCAAGAGCTCGGTGCTGCGCGCGTACGTCCGCGAGATCATGCGGACCCGGACCTCGAAGGAGGCGCAGCTGATCGTCGTCGACTACCGCCGCTCGATGCTGGGCGAGGTGCCCGACGACTACCTGCTGAACTACCTCACCTCGGCGACCCAGGCCACGCCGGTGCTGCGTGACCTCGCGACCTACCTCGAGAACCGGGTCCCCGGCGAGGACGTCACACCCGAGCAGCTGCGCAACCGATCGTGGTGGACCGGCGCCGAGGTGTTCGTCGTGGTCGACGACTACGACCTGGTCGCGACCCAGCAGAGCTCGCCGGTCGCCGCGCTCCAACCGTTGATGGCCCAGGCCCGCGACACCGGCCTCCACGTCGCGATCGCGCGTCGGTCCGGTGGAGCGTCGCGGGCGCTCTACGAGCCGGTGCTCCAGTCGCTGCGTGACCTGGCGATGCCGGGCCTGCTCCTGTCGGGCAGCCCGGACGAAGGCCCGCTGATCGGCAACCTCAAGCCGATGCCCGGCCCGCCGGGGCGTGGCCGGCTGGTCACGCGCGACCGCGGCACCGAGACCGTCCAGATCGCCTGGACCGCCAACACCCTCTAGGTGGTGAGGCGGTGGCCCTCGAGCTGGTCGAGCGAGTAGCTGAGCTCGAAGGTCCGCCGGTAGCCGGTGTGGGCGATCCGCCAGCCGTCCGACGTCCGCACGCAGCGGTCCTCGTAGAACGCCGCGCCCTCGAGCCGGAACCTGAGCTCGGGGACGATGACCTGGTCGTGGAGGTACCAGGTCGCCGTCGCCGCGTCGCCGTCGATGACGATCTCGGGATGGTGGACGTGGTGCATGGTGACGATGCCCGGCCCGAGGTTGTCCCGCATGTAGCCGACCAGCGCGTCCCGATCGGCAAAGGCCAGCCCGGCGTAGTCACCGGTCGCCTCCGGCACGAAGCACGCCTCGAAGCCGTCCCAGTCCTTGGTGTCGAGGGTGCGCAGGTAGCGGTACTTCAGCAGCTCGATCTCGTGCCGGTCCTCGCTCGCCCGGCCGTTCCCCGGCGGCTGCTCGCTCATGCCGGAGCACAGTAGCGGCCTCGGGTTAAGGTCGGCTCGTGATCTTCAAGCGCGTGGGTCAGGGGAAGCCCTACCCCGACCACGGACTGACGTCCAGTGGCTGGGCGTCGCTGCCCCCGCGCCAGGTCCGGCTCGACGATCTGGTGACCACCAAGGACACGCTGCGGCTCGACGCCCTGCTCGACGAGGACTCCACGTTCTACGGCGACCTGTTCGCACACGTCGTGGAGTGGCGCGGCGAGTACTACCTCGAGGACGGGCTGCACCGCGCCCTGCGGGCCGCCCTCCAGCAACGCAGCGTGCTCCATGCCCGGGTCCACTCGGTGGCCGACTGATGGACGCGCGGCTGAAGTCCCTGCTGACCCTCGGGGTCCTCGGCGTGCTCCTGGTCGTCGCGGGGGCGTGGGGCCTCTCGGCGCTCACCAAGCCCTTCCCCGGAGACGGCGACCCGCCGCTCTGCGTCGACGCGGCGTTCGCCGAGGGCGAGCGCATCTTCCGCGGTGACGTCACCGTCAGCGTCCTCAACGCCGGCACCCGCAACGGTCTGGCAGGGCTCACCATGGACCTGTTCGTCGACGCCGGCTTCGCGGAGGGCGAGGAGGGGAACGCCCCCGAGGGTCCGCGGGTCGAGAACGTCGAGATCTGGACCGACGATCCCCGCCACCCCGCGGTCCGGCTCGTCGCCGGTCAGCTCGGCGAGGCCGTCGAGGTCGTGCAACGAGACCCGACCGCGGCCGGCGTACAGGTCGTGGTCGGCGACGAGTTCGAGGACCTCGTCAACGGGCCGCGCAAGATCGTCGCGCGCAGCGACGTCGACGTGTGCGGACCGGCCAGCGACCTCAGCTAGCCGGAGCGGTCGGGCCGGTCGAGCCAGTGGGCGAGCCGGCCGCGCGTGGACACCTGTCGCAGCCGGGCCTCGGTCTTCTCGCGCAGCCGGCGAGGCGTGACGATCAGCAGGTCGTCGCCGTGGCGCAGCACCGTACGCCGCTCGGGCACCAGGGTCTCGTCGTCGCGGATGATCATCGACAGCGACGCACCCGCGCGGCAGCCGCAGCTCCCCCACCTCGACGCCGTGGAGCTTCGACTTCGGGCTGATCGACACCTGCAGCAGGTCGGCCGCGATCCGGTCGAGCGGCGCGGCCTCGACGTCGAGCCCGCGGGGCTCGGAGCGTCGGGCGACCTTGAGCAGCCGGGCGACCGAGGGCAGCGTCGGCCCGGTGAGCAGCGTGTAGACCACGACCATCACGAAGACCAGGTCGAAGAGCCGCTCGGCACCGTCGACCCCCTCGGAGAGCGGGATGGTCGTGAGGACGATCGGGACCGCGCCGCGGAGCCCTGCCCAGGACAGGAACGTGAGCTCGCGCCAGGTCATCTTGGAGAGCGCGGCACTCACCCATACCGAGACCGGGCGTGCCACGAACGTCAGCACCAGGCCGGCCACGATCGCCAGGCCGATCGTCGACAGGTCGATCCGGCCCGGCGACAGCAGCAGCCCGAGCATCACGAACAGCCCGATCTGGGCCAGCCACGCGACCCCCTCGGCGAACGACCGGGTGGCGACGCGGTGGGGCAGCTCGCTGTTGCCGATGATGAGCGCGGCGACGTAGACGGCGGCGAACCCGGAGCCGTGCACGGCCACCGCGGCGCCGTACCCGAGGAGGGTCAGGCACAGCACGGCGATGGGGTAGAGGCCGGACGAGGGCAGCGCCGCGCGGCGCATCAGGTAGGCGCCACCGAAGCCGAACACCAGGCCCGAGACGACGCCGATGGTCAGCTCCCACACGACGATCCCGGTGGCGCCGAGGATGCCGTGGTCGACCCACGCGCCGGTCGAGATCAGGGTCACGATGACGACGGTCGGGGCGTCGTTGAGGCCGGACTCCGCCTCGAGCGGCCCGACCAGCCGCTTCGGAAGGGGCACCACGCGGAGGACGGAGAACACCGCGGCTGCGTCGGTCGGCGAGGTCACCGCGCCCAGCAGCACGGCCAGCTCCCACGGCAGCCCGAGCAGGTAGTGGGCGGCCACGGCGACGATGGTGATCGACACGCCCACGCCGACCGTCGCGAGCGAGGCACCCAGCCGCATGGCGGGCTTGACGTCGCTCCAGGACGTCGTCAGACCACCCTCGGCCAGGATGATCGCGAGCGCCGCGAAGCCGAGCGCGTGGGCGACCTCGGCGTTCTCGAACTGGATGCCGAAACCGGCCTCACCCAGCACGACGCCCATGAGCAGGTAGATCAGCAGGCTGGGGAGTCCCGCGCGCGACGAGATGCGCACCGCGAGGATCGCGAGGAGGGTGACGGCGCTGCCCACGAGCAGGAAATGAATCCAGCGCGTGGACGTCGAAGCTCAAGCGTCACCTCAGGAAGCGGGGGCGGCGGGTTCTCATCCTAGGGGGTTGCCGCGTCCCCGATTTCTGCAACGTGTTCTAGTCTGGGAGCCATGTCCGAGGCGCGGGAGACCAGCGGTACGACGCTGCCGGAGGTGGTGCCGGCGGCGGTGCTCGACGGTGCCGAGTCGTTCGACGTGGTCGTCGTCGGCTTCGGCATCGCCGGCGGGTGTGCCGCCCTGGAGGCCGCGCGGGCCGGGGCGCGGGTGCTGGTGCTCGAGCGGGCGGCGGTCCACGGCGGCACGTCGTCGATGAGCGGCGGGCACTTCTACCTCGGCGGGGGGACCGCCGTGCAGCGGGCCACCGGCCACGACGACTCCGCCGAGGCGATGGCCGACTACCTGACCGCGGTCTCGCTCGACCCCGACCCGGAGAAGATCCACGCCTACTCCGAGGGATCGGTCGAGCACTTCGACTGGCTCGAGTCGCTCGGCTTCGAGTTCGAGCGCTCGTTCTACCCGGAGAAGGCGGTGATCCAGCCCGGCACGCAGGGGCTGATGTTCACCGGCAACGAGAAGGTCTGGCCGTACGCCGACCAGGCCCGGCCTGCGCCGCGGGGGCACAAGGTGCCGGTGCCGGGCGACACCGAGGGAACCCGGATCGTGATGGACCTGCTGCGCGACCGGCTGGCCGACGAGCGGGTCGAGGTCCGCTACGAGACCGGCGCCACCCAGCTCGTCCTCGACGACGGGCGGGTCGTGGGAGTCGCGTGGCGGCGCTTCTCCGAGAGCGGCGTGATCCGCGCCGGGGCGGTCGTGCTCGCCGCTGGCGGCTTCGTGATGAACGCCGACATGGTCGCCGAGCACACTCCCTCACTCGCCTCGAAGCTGTTCACGCTCGGGTCGACGTACGACGACGGCCTCGGGATCCGGCTCGGCGCCTCCGCCGGCGCCGACCTCCAGCACATGGACCAGCCGTTCATCACCGCGCCGTTCTACCCGCCGTCGCAGCTGGTCACCGGGATCGTGGTCAACCGGCGCGGGGAACGCTTCGTCGCCGAGGACTCCTACCACTCCCGCACGAGCGGGTTCGTGATGGAGCAGCCGGGCGCCGCGGCCTACCTCATCGTCGACAGCCGCCACATCGAGCACCCCGCGATGCCGCTGTGCCCCTTCATCGACGGGTGGGAGACGGTCCCGGAGATGGAGGCCGGGCTCGGGCTGCCGGACGGCTCGCTGGTGGCGACGCTGGCGCGCTACAACGAGCACGCCGCGCGCGGCGAGGACCCTGACTTCCACAAGAGTCCGGACTGGCTCGAGCCGCAGGACGCCGGACCGTGGGGCGCCTACGACCTCACCCTCGGCAAGGCCCTCTACGCCGGCTTCACCCTCGGCGGCATCCGGGTCAGCGTCGACGGAGAGGCGCAACGGGCCGACGGCTCCGTCGTCCCCGGGCTGTACGCCGCCGGTGCCTGTGCCTCCAACCTCGCCCAGGACGGCAAGGGCTACGCGTCCGGCACCCAGCTCGGCGAGGGGTCGTACTTCGGCCGGCGCGCCGGTCGTCACGCGGCACACTTCTCCACGTGAGTCGCTTCGAGGTCGCCAGCCGGGCGAACGTCCCGCCGTTCCACGTCATGGACCTGCTCGCGGCCGCGGACCGACGTCGCCGCGAGCACGGCGACCTGGTCAACTTCGTCGCGGGGCAGCCGTCCACCGGCGCGCCGGAGACGGTGCGCGACGCCGCCGTACGCCTGCTGAACGGGACCGACCCGCTCGGCTACACCGTCGCCACCGGCATCACCGAGCTCCGCGAGCGGATCGCCGAGCACCACCGCCGGCTCCACGGCGTCGACGTGACGGTCGACGACGTCGTGGTCACCACCGGCTCCAGCGGCGGCTTCCTGCTGGCGTTCCTCGCGGCGTTCGAGGTCGGCGACCGGGTGGCGATGGCGCGGCCGGGCTACCCCTGCTACCGCAACGTGCTGACCGCGCTCGGGTGTGAGGTCGTCGAGCTGCCCACCGGCCCGGAGAACCGCTACCAGCCGACCGTGGCGCAGCTGGAGGAGATCAGCGACCTCGCCGGCGTCGTCGTCGCCAGCCCGGCCAACCCGACCGGCACCATGCTGCTGCCCGAGGAGCTGGCCGCGATCGCGCGCTGGTGCGAGGAGCACGGCGTCCAGCTGATCTCCGACGAGATCTACCACGGCATCGAGTACGGCGACCCGCCGCTGTCGCGCTCCGCGTGGGAGACCTCACGCGAGGCGGTCGTGTTCTCCTCGTTCTCCAAGTACTTCTCCATGACCGGCTGGCGGATCGGCTGGATGCTGGTGCCCGAGCGCCTCCGACGACCGGTGGACGTGCTCACCGGCAACTTCACGATCTGCCCGCCCGCCATCGCCCAGCACGCGGCGCTCGCCGCCTTCGAGGACGCGGCGTACGCCGAGCTCGACGGCCACGTCGCGCGCTATGCCGACAACCGGCTCGCACTGCTGGAGGGGCTGCCCGCCCTGGGCATCACTGCGCTGGCACCCGCGGACGGCGCGTTCTACGTCTACGCCGACGTCGGCCACCTCACCGACGACTCGATGGCCTTCGCCCACCGGCTGCTCGCCGACACCGGCATCGCCCTCGCGCCCGGCATCGACTTCGACACCGAGGCCGGCCACCGGTTCATCCGGCTCAGCTTCGCCGGCCCGCGCTCCGACGTCGACGAGGGACTGACGCGGCTCGCGGCGTACCTGGGGTGAGTCAGCCGACGGGGGTCGGGACGGACTGCACGTCGTCGGGCGGGAGGTAGTCGGGCAGACCCGCGACGAGCGACCGCTTCACGAACCCGTTGCGGATCCGCTGCGGGTGGTCGCCGACGGTGACGGTCTTGTCGACCTTCCCGGTGCGGTAGGAGATCCGCGCCATCTCGTCGGTGCCGCTCCAGGAGATGTAGCAGTAACGGCCGTCGTAGCTCTGGGTGACCCAGTAGGGCTTGCCGTCCGGGTGCTTGATCAGCTTGCCCCGTTCACCGGTCCGCGCGTCGACGACCACGGCGTAGTCGTCCATGGTCCCCGCGACGCAGATCGCGGTGCCGCTCGGGTTCATGGCGATGCCGTGGTGGGCGGAGTCGAGCAGGTAGTTCTCGCGCGGCTCGTCGGTGAGCTTGGGCAGCTTGACGAACTTGTTGATCCGTCCGGTCCGCAGGTCCATCTTCACGAAGCCGTGGAAGAAGCTGACCTGGAAGTAGACCTTGTGCTCGTTCGGGGAGAGGGTCATCGGACGTACGGCGATGCTCATGCCCTCGCGACCCTCCCGGTCGAACTTCTTGCGCAGGTTGTAGCGCCGCACCACGTCGAACTCGCCGTTCTCGTCGACGCCGTGGGCCTTGACGATCTGGAAGACCCGCTCGCCCTTGGCGGGATCGGCCTGGTCCTGGTCGGTGGGCGTGTAGACGTAACCGATGCTGGCGTGGAGGACCCGGCGTCCGCCGTCGATGTAGGTGGTCTCGTGAGGTGAGCCGCCGGAGGGGAAGGTGCCGATCTCCTCGCCGTCACGCACCCGCAGCACGTGGACGACGTTGGCCGTCGACGCACTGACGACGACCCGCTTGCCGTTGGGCGAGACGGCCATGTGGTCCGAACGCTGGCCGGCCACCGGGAACCGCCACACGATGTCGTGGGTGCGGAGGCTGATCGCGACGACGTCGGCGAACGAGGGCCGCGACACGATCAGCAGCCGCCCGTCGTTGGACGAGTACATGTCGTCGACGTACTGGTTGTTGCCCTCTCCGATGACCGCGCGGATCGCGAGGAAGTAGGCAAGCCGCTCCGGGTTCAAGGCGATCTCCTGGAACCGGGCCTCCTTGTCCGGGATGATGTTGATCCGGCCGAGCTGCTTCAGCGAACCCGGCGCGAGCACCGTGGCGGTGCCGTCCCAGTTGTTGCCGACGAACACCGTCTTGCGGACGTCGCCCTGCGGCCGCTGCTGGTCGACCGCGCCGGCGGGAGCCGCGCCGAGCAGCGTCACCACCAGGGCAGCGAGCGCCCCTACGATCCCGGTGAGCCTCACGCGTTCCTCCTCGTCGTCCGACCTCGCTCCAACGACACGACACGTACCGGGGTTATGGAACGGATGTGCCCGGGATGGTTTAGAGATGGACGATCGCGGGAAAAGGGGACGGGAACGGGAAGGAAGGTCACATGTACGGCGACACCGCGGTGATGCGCAAGCGCGTCGGCCAGCTGCGTGACCAGGGTGCGGACATCCGTGCCATGGCCGACCATCTCGTCGGGCAGGCGGAGCAGGTCACGTGGACCGGGCGCGCCGCCGTCGCCATGCGCGAGCGGGTGCGCGACCGTGCCGCCCAGCTCCGCGACTGCGCCGCACACCACGAGGGCGCCGCCGATGCGCTGGAGCACCACGTTCAGGACGTCGACGGCACCAAGGACGCCATCGCCCAGATCGAGCGCAAGGTCTCATCCCTCGTCTCCGACGCCCAGGCCCGGATCGCGCGGCTCGACGCCTATGACGATCCGGACGGCGTCACGCGCACCGCCACCGACGAGGACCAGCAGCTGGTCTCCTTCACCCCACCCCCGGCCGGTCACCGCGACTGGCTCACCGTCGAGCTCCCAGGACTCTGAGTGCCCACCATCGATCTCTCCACCCCGCCCCCGCCGCCGGCCACGCTGCTCGACGGCCTGCCGCGCCGGGTGACGCTGACGCTGCCCGAGCTCCGGCTCGTCGCCGAGCGCGCCGGCGGCGCCCCGTTGCCGTTCGAGGACTCCCAGCCGCGCTCGGCCACCGCCCTCGAGGACCGGCTCGGCACTAGCCGCACGACCGCCGAGGACGACGCGTACGCCGCGGCGCTGGCCTCCCTCCACGACCCCGAGGACTCGCTCGCGCGCCGTGGCCTGCTCGGCGAGGTCGGTGAGGACACCGGACTGGTCGGCGCCGTCGGCCTGCTCGCCACGCCTCAGACCGCCCTCGACCTCGACGTGACCGCGGTCGGCGTACGCGCCCGTGCCTGGCACCGCCGCGCCGGCGACGCGGTCGCCGCGCTCGCCACTGTCGACGGGATCGTCTTCGAGCTGGCCTGGTTCCACACCTCGCACTGGGCCGACGAGCTGGCCCGGGCCGGCGTGCTCCCCGAGGAGTGCCCGATGACCGACTCGGACGTGCCGGCGTACGTCGACCTGCCGTTCGACCTGGCCGACGCCGCCCACGAGGCGGTCCGCAGCGGGCGGGTCGACCTGCTGCCGGTGCTGACCGAGCAGGCCGACGGAGCCGCGCTCGGCGCCGACGGCGAGCCGCTCGGCGAGACCGCGACCACCCGGGTGCTGACCGCGATCACCGGCGAGTCGCGGGGCCGGCTCCGGGTCCTGGTCGCCGACCTGACCGGCGACGAGACGACGGTGGTCGGCGTGGTGTCCTGGACCCTGCTGGCCGACGGGTGGCACGCGCTGCGACCACGCGAGCTCGATGGCCGACCCCGGATCCAGATCGCGGCCGTGACGCCGATCGACCTCGCGACCGAGCTCGCGCCGGTGCTCGCGGAGGTGACGGCATGTCCCGGCGGTGTGATCCGCAGGGCGAGCGAGAGACTCCCGACCAGCTCGCCGCCGAGGAGCAGGGCAGCGTTCCCACGTCGGCCACCGAGAACGCCGATCTCGCCGACAAGTACGACCAGATGCTGCGCCTCGCAGACCTCTTCGACGCCACCGGCGACGACATGCGCAGCCGCGCCAGGCTCGGCGACGACGTGCTGCGCGACGAGGCCGTGGCCGCGTCGGCCGAGCTGTCGCCCCTCACGTTCCGGACCGCCGAGGAGGAGATCCGCGGCGCGACGAGCGGCAAGCACGGACTGCTCACCCGCGGGGTCGAGCTCGACGCCGATGCGCTGATGGTGCGCGCGACGGTGCTGACCTACCGCTGGATCGACGACCTCGCCGAGGCCGCCTACCGCACGATGGGGTCCATCGCGAGCCGCGCGATCGGCTACCTGGCGCCGGAGGTCGAGCTCGGCGGCGCCATCGTCTCCGCCGGTCTCATCGAGACCGACGCCCTCGACCGCGACGACGTCGCCGGCTATCTCAACGAGCTCGCCGAGCACAACCCGGACCTCCTCGACCACGTCACCAGCGGCGGCGGCGGGCTGCTCGAAGGGCTCCAGCTGCGGTCGCTGCTGACCGCGAGCGTGCTGGCCGGCGACTCAGGCCGGATGGCCTCGCTCGGTGGGCTGCAGGCGGTCGGAGTCGGTGCCATGGCACCCGACTTCGGCTCGGCGCTCCGTGATGCGGCCGGCGGCTTCGTCACGGCGGCGCCGGCACCCGACGCCGCCACACAAGCGGAGTCCTCGTCCGCACCGCGGGGTCTCGAGGAGCTGATGGCGTCCCTGGCCGAGTCGCCGGGCAGCATCAGCGTCCGGCAGATCGCGCCCCATCGCTACATCGCCTACCTGCCCGGAGTGGGCGGCGGCGGACGCAAGCGGCTCCGGCTGGTCGGTGGCGACCACTCGGCGTACGCCGGGCGCGTGGTCGCGGCGATCGAGCAGGCCGTCGACGGCGACCCCGACGCGCGAGTGATGCTGGTCGGGTCGGCGCAGGGTGGCGTGACCGCGGCCGAGGTCGCGGCGACCGTCGAGACCGACGCGTTCGTCATCGACCAGATCGTGACCGCCGGCGCTCCGTCGTCCCAGGTGCCGCAGATCCCCGAGCGCACGCGTGTGCTGTCGCTCGAGGACCGTGCCGACCCCGTCGCGCTGCTCGGCTCGCTCATCAACGCCGGCGCCCGCAACCGGGTGACCGTCGTCTTCGACGGATCGGCTGCCCAGGGTGAGAACGTCTACGTCGCCGGCGGCCGCGCCGCCGACGCGGCCGGCCACCCCGAGCTCAGGGCCGAGCTCGACCGCCTCCACGCGGACGGCTACTTCGCGGGCTGATCCGGACGCGGCGTGTGCCTGAGCCCGGTCCATAGGGCGTTCTCAAGCACACGCCGCTCTCAGACCAGGTCGTGCACGAACTCGCCGAGCTGGGCGAGGTTGCGGCACTCCACCATGGGCACGATCTCGCCGTAGGCGCTCGCGGCGGAGTCGCCGGTGTCCCAGTGGCGCGGGTGCTCGGGGTTGAGCCACCACGCGTGCCGGGCCGCGTCGGCGAGCCCGCGCAGCGCGGGCAGTGACAGGTCGCTGTAGTTGGACCGGGCATCGCCCAGGATCAGCAGCGACGTCTTCGGGCCGACCGCGTCGGCGTACGTCTCGGCGAAGGTGGTGAAGTGCGCGTCCGTAGTTGGTGCGTCCCCACAGCGCGGCGTGCGCGGTGCTCGCGGCGAGGTCGGCCATCACGTCGGCGACGTCCGCGCCCGGGCCGGAAGTGGGGCGTCACCTCGTGGACATGATCGATGAACGTGAAGGCACGGACCTTGGTGAACTGCTCGCGCAGCGCGAAGACCAGCAGCAGCGTGAACTGGGCGAAGTTGGCGACCGAGCCGCTGACGTCGCACAGCACGACCAGCTCGGTGCGACGGGCGCGCTTGGGCCGGTGGCGGGTGACGAGCGGGACCCCGCCGGTCGAGAGCGAGGCCCGGACCGTACGCCGCACGTCGAGCGGGCCACGCCGCAGCGCGTGGTGCTCGCGGGTGAGCCGGGTCGCAAGCCGGCGAGCGAGGGGGTAGATCTCGCGCCGCATCTCCTCGAGGTCGGCACGCCGGGCGGCGGTGAAGTCGAGCCGGTCGATCGCGGGACGGATCGCGACGTCGGCGACGTGGTCGGGACCCTTCTCCTCCGCGATCCGGCGGCGGGCGTCGTCCTCGGCGAGCCGGGTGAACGAGCCGATCCGCCGGCCGGCCGCGCGCCGCGCCTCGTCGTCGGCGCGGCCGCGGCGCAGCAGCGAGGCGACGATGCGGCCGGTCAGCTCGGTGGGGTCGACCCGGCGCAGTGCGGTGTACGCCGACCAGCCGGACAACCCCGGAGCCCGGCCCGGCATGCCGCCGAACCGGCCGATCGCCTCGACCGCAAGATCCTGCAGCGCCTGCTGGTCGTCGGCGACCAGGGCCTCCTCGAGCCGTTCGCGGAAGTCGACCAGCGCCTCGGCGTTGTCGCGGACCGCTGCGGAGTCCTCCTCGCCGTTCTCAGTCGTCGTCGCGGCTCCAGCGCCCACCAGCCTCGGGAAGTAGAGGTCGAAGAGGGCGTCGAAGGTGGGCCGCTGCGCCTGCCGTTTGACCACCGTCGCGGCGTACCCGGCGCGGACGGTCTCGCGGTCGTGCCACGGCAGTACGCCGAGAGCGGCGAACGCGTCGAGGTCCTCGGCGAGCGAGACCGGGAGACCGGCTCCACGCAGCGCCTCGAGGAAGTCGATGTGGCGACCGACCAGGCCCGTCACGACAGGCCGAGCTCCTTGATCGCGCGCTCGTGGTCGGACGCGTGCTTGAGGACGGCGCCCAGGGTGCTGCTGATCGTCTCCTCGTCGAGGCTGCCGACCTGGAGCGCGACGAGGGTGCGCGCCCAGTCGACGGACTCGGCGATCGAGGGCGCCTTCTTGAGGTCGAGGTCGCGCAGCCTGCCGATGGTGTCGACGAGCTGCTCGGCGATCCGGCGGTCGAGGTCGGGGACCTGGCCGGTGACGATCTCGCGCTCACGCTCGGCGTCGGGATAGTCGAGGTGGAGGTAGAGGCAGCGCCGCTTCAGGGCCTCCGACAGCTCGCGGCTGGCGTTGGAGGTGAGGACGACGTACGGACGGCGGACGGCGACAACGGTGCCGAGCTCGGGGATGGTCACCTGGAAGTCGCTCAGCACCTCGAGCAGCAGGCCCTCGACCTCGACGTCGGTCTTGTCGACCTCGTCGATCAGCAGCACCGTCGGCTCCTCCCGGCCGATCGCAGTCAGCAGCGGGCGCGTCAGCAGGAACTCGTCGGTGAAGATGCTGTGGTCCAGTTGGTCTGTGGTCAACGGCCCCCCACCGAAGCCGTCGGTGACAGACGCCTGTGCCTGGATAAAGAGCAGCTGCTTCTTGTAGTTCCACTCGTACAGCGCCCGGGCCTCGTCGAGGCCTTCGTAGCACTGCAGCCGGACCAGGTCGGCTCCGGTCGCGCGCGCCACGGCCTTGGCCAGCTCGGTCTTGCCGACCCCGGCCGGGCCCTCGACGAGCAGCGGCTTCTCGAGCGCGCCCGCGAGGTACGCCGTGGTCGCGGTGGCCGCGTCCGTCAGGTAGCCGGTGTCGCGCAGCGAGGTCGCCGCGTCGGCGGGCGAGGAGAACCAGGTCACCGGCCCATCCTCGCTCACTCCTCCGCGTCGTCGGGTGCGCCGCCGCGTCCGGCACCACGGGCGAACCGGGCAGCCCCGGCTGTGGCAGCACCGGTGCCGAGCGAGTCGAGTCCGAACCGGAACTCGGTCCGCATCGCGTCCTCGACCTCGCGACCCTCTCCGGCCAGCGCCGAGAGCCGGTCGTTGCGCAGGCAGTCCTGCGGCAGGTGGTCCAACATGAACGCCACCGACAGCGCCTCCTCGAGGGCGGCGCCGGGCTCGACGACCCAGTTGACCAGGCCCATCCGCTCAGCCTCGACGGCGCCGACCTCGCGGCCGGTGAGGATCAGGTCCATCGCCCGGCCGGTGCCGATCAGCCGGGGCAGCCGGACGGTGCCGCCGTCGATGAGAGGGATGCCCCAGCGACGGCAGAAGACGCCGAAGCTGGCATCACGCGCGGCCACCCGCAGGTCGCACCAGATCGCGAGCTCGAGCCCGCCGGCCACGGCGTACCCCTCGATGGCGGCGATGACCGGCTTCGAGAGCCGCATCCGGGTCGGTCCCATCGGGCCCGGGCCGTGCGGCTCCAGGCGCTGGTCCATCGCCGTGAGGTCGGCGCCGGAGCAGAACGTGCCGTCCTCGCCGTACAGGACCGCGACCGACTGGGTCTCGTCCCGGTCGAAGTCCTGGAACGCCTTGAGCAGGAGCTCGGCGGTCGCGCGGTCGACGGCGTTGCGGGTCGCGGGCCGATCGATGGTCACGATCGTGACCGGCCCGTCGTGCTCGGTGCGCACCGTCACGGGGTCATCCTGCCCGGGAGATCGTCATGTTCCCATTCTCCCCGACCCCGCCGGGATCATGCCTCGGAGGCGCGGATAGTCCGCCGCCAGCATCATCATTTCCGGCGGCAGAGCGATGATTTCGGCGGCGGACTATCTCCACGTGGGGATGGCCGGGCCGGGTCGAGCTGACGTTCAGACGGAGATCTCGTCGCCGTCGTCCTCGTCCACGTCGTCGAGCGACCACTTCAGCTGGAACTCGATCTCCTCCTCGTCGTCCCCGCGCTCGTGCTCGATGGAGAACTCGGCACGCGCGGGCACCCGGACCCGCTCGTTCGCCACCTGGATCCGGAAGGTGTTGCCCTTCTCCAGGGAGTCCGCCAGCCGACGCAGCTTCGCGACGACCTCCGCGGTGGAATAGATCTTCTCGACGTCTCGCTCACCTTTGGCCATCCGGCCAGCATGCCAGCGACGGCGCATCCGCACGAGTGCGATAGTCGGGGCATGGACTCCCGCCACGCTCTGGTCCGACGTCCCTCCTCGCGGCTGGCCGAGGGCCTGGTCACCCACATCGAGCGGAGCGACGACGTCGATGCCGGGCTGGCCCGCCGTCAGTGGCAGGGATACGTCGACGCGCTGCACAGCGCTGGCTGGACGACCCACGAGGTGGACGCGGCCGAGGACTGCCCCGACTCGGTCTTCGTCGAGGACACGATGGTCGTGTACGGCGACCTCGCGGTCCTCACGCGTCCGGGCGCCACTGAGCGGCGCCCGGAGATCGCCGCGGCCGAGGAGGCCGTGCGGGAGCAGGGATACCGGGTCGAACGGATCGAGGATCCCGGCACCCTCGACGGCGGCGACGTCCTCAAGCACGACGGTGTCGTGTGGGTCGGCATGGGTGGTCGCACCAACGCCGAGGGCGTCTCCCAGCTGCGCGACCACCTCGAGCCCGTCGGGCGCCCGCCGGGTGATCGCCGTACCGCTGACGAAGGTGCTGCACCTCAAGACGGCCGTCACCGCCCTCCCCGACGGCACCGTGATCGGCTACGAGCCCCTCGTCGACGACCCGGAGGTCTGGGGCCACCGCTTCCTCGCCGTCCCCGAGGAGGCCGGCTCGCACGTCGTGCTCCTCGGCGGCGACACCGTCCTCATGTCGACCTCCGCCCCGAAGACCGCCGCCCTGCTCGAGGACCGCGGGCTGAACGTCGTCACGGTCGACATCTCCGAGTTCGAGAAGCTCGAGGGGTGCGTGACCTGCCTGTCGGTGCGGCTGCGCGGCCGACCCGAGTGAGCCTTGACAGGGCTTAGCTCGTGATTCCCTGTCACTGGGTGACACGAAATCACGAGCTAAGCGAAGATGGCGGTGGCGGAGGGATTTGAACCCTCGGTGGGCTTGCACCCACAAACGCTTTCGAGGCGTTCTCCTTAGGCCGCTCGGACACGCCACCGCCGGGAAGGCTACCGGAGCGGGTCGGGGCGTCCGAAATCGACTCAGGGGGTCCAGTCGGGGCGGCGGCCGGTGGCGCCGAGGAGCCGGTCGAGCTCCGGGGCGTCGTCCGGTACGGCGACGGGCGGGCCGAACAGCCCCGGGTCGTCCGGGGACTCGTCGGCCGGTGCCTCGAACGACTCGACGAACTGACGCGCGGCCACCACCGAGGCGTCGTCGGCGGGGTAGGGCTGGCCGGTGGCGGCGGCGAGGTCCCAGCCGTGGACGACGACCTCGTTGAGGGCGACCAGCGCCGCCTCGGGGGCCGGCATCTCGATCGGCCCGGCCTGGGTGGTGCCCTCGAAGGCACCCGGGGTGTCGCGCCAGGCAGCGGCGAGCCCGGCGAGTGCGGCGGGGATCGCCTCGCGCCAGTCGTCGGGGAGTCGGGAGGAGTCGCCCGACGGGTCGGGATCCGCCAGCGGCTGCTTGAGGGCGGCCGCGGTGAACGCGAAGGACAGGCCGTTCATGTGGTCGAGCAGGTCGGCGACCGTGTAGTCCGGACAGGGACTCGGGTCACCCAGCTGGTCGTCGCGGATGCCCGCCACCACCTGGGCGGCGGTCGTCGTGGCAGGCCCGAAGTCGAGAGTGCTCATGTCGGGGTCGACCCGGCACGGCGCCGGGAACTCATCGGTGTCCACGGAAGAACTCCTCCAGCAGGGCGGTCGACTCGTCGGCGAGCACACCGGCGACGACCTCGGGCCGGTGGTTGAGGCGGCGGTCGCGCACGACGTCCCACAGGCTGCCGACGGCACCGGCCTTCTCGTCGTACGCACCGAAGACGAGGCGGGAGACGCGGGCCAGCACGGCGGCGCCGGCGCACATCGTGCAGGGCTCGAGCGTGACGACGAGGGTGCAGCCGTCGAGGCGCCACTCGCCCCGGGTCTCCGCCGCGGATCGCAACGCGACCACCTCGGCGTGGCCGGTCGGGTCGCCACGTTCTTCGCGGACGTTGCGGCCGGTGCTGACGACCTCGCCCTCCGGCGACAGCACGACAGCGCCGACCGGGACGTCGCCCGCGGCGAGCGCCGCGCGTGCCTGGTCGAGCGCGGCACGCATCGCAGCGTCGTACGGCGGAGCAGGCACCTCAGGCCGAGGCGAGACCGACGGCCTCGTCGAACTGCGAACCGAAACCGAGCCGGCGCGCGACGTCGGAGAGCATCTCGTCGGGGTAGAGGTCGAAGTCGTCGAGCAGGACGCCCATGTCCATGGCGTGCATGCCGAGGTCGCCGAGGAGGTCGAGGTCGCCGGCGGGTGCCTGGTCGTCCTCCTCCTCCGGCGGCGGCAGCCCGAGGAACTCCACCGCCGAGGCGGCCAGCTCCCACTCGTCGGCGGCGGTGATGTCGGAGAGCAGCACCCGCGCGTTGGCTCCCGCGACCCGGACGATGACGAAGAAGTCCTCATCGACCGCGACCATCCCGAGCGCACCGCCGTCGCCAGGGAACCGCCGCAGCGCATGGGTCAGTGCCTCGATGTCCGCGAGCACCTCGTGGGCCAGCTCCTGGACCTGCCAGACGCCCTCCTCACGGTAGGCGGCGAGGGCGAAGTCAACTCCGTCCTGCTGATCGGCCATGACGTGCCTCCCTCCGTGCCGTGTGGATCGGACGTCACCAGAGTGTCAGAGGCTCAGCCGGACGGTCCAGTGGCTTCCCACCACCTGACGGTGAACACCCTGCGGGGACTAGGGTTCGTGGATGCGCACCCACGTCGTGGACCACCCGCTGATCTCCCACAAGCTCACCTACCTGCGGGATGAGAACACCGACTCCCCGACGTTCCGCCGGCTCGCCGACGAGCTCGTGACGTTGCTGGCCTACGAGGCCACCCGCGAGGTGCGCGTCTCGGTCAAGGAGATCACCACCCCGGTCGCGCCGACCACCGGTGTGAAGCTGGCCCGGCCGAAGCCGCTCGTCGTCCCGATCCTGCGCGCCGGACTCGGCATGCTCGACGGACTGATGCGGCTGCTGCCGACCGCCGAGGTCGGCTTCCTCGGCATGATCCGCAACGAGGAGACCCTCGAGGCCTCGACGTACGCCGAACGGCTTCCCGACGACCTGTCGGGCCGGCAGTGCTACGTGCTCGACCCGATGCTCGCCACCGGCGGAACGCTCGCCGCAGCGATCCGGTACCTGGTCGACCGCGGTGCCAACGACATCACCGCCATCTGCCTGCTCGCCGCACCCGAGGGCTGTGCCCGGCTCGAGAAGGACCTGGCCGACCTCGACGTCCCGGTCACCGTCGTGACCGCGGCGATGGACGAGAAGCTCAACGACAAGGGCTACATCGTCCCGGGCCTGGGAGATGCAGGAGACCGGCTCTACGGCGTAGCGGACTAGGGATCGGGTACGGCGCTCCCGTGGGCACCGACTACACGATCTATCTCGTCGCGGGGGCCGGGCTGTTCCTGGCCGGCGCCATCCCCCTGCTTCGATTCCCGGCGGTCTCGACGGCGATGGCGTTCGTGGCCACGGGCGTCGTGGCCGGCCTGCTGCCGCTGCCGCTGCCGGGCTTCCTGCCCGAGGACAACCGAGAGCTGATCCTGCGGCTCACCGAGGTGACCGTGATCGTGGCGCTCATGGGCGCCGGGCTGTCGATCGACCGGCGGCCCGGCCTGCGCTCATGGAGCCCCACCTGGCGACTGCTCGCGCTGACCATGCCGCTCTGCATCGCGTCCGTGGCCCTCCTCGGGTGGTCCCTGCTCGGGCTGGCACCCGCCGCGGCGGTGCTCCTCGGCGCGGTGCTCGCGCCCACGGACCCGGTGCTCGCCGCCGACGTACGCGTCGGCGGGCCGAACTCGGACGAGGAGGAGGACGTCACCCGGCTCACCCTGACGTCCGAGGCCGGACTCAACGACGGGCTGGCCTTCCCCTTCGTCTACCTCGCCCTGCTCATGGTCGCCGGTGACATGGAGACGTGGGTCGACGTCGGCCAGTGGCTCGCGTGGGACCTGGTCGGCAAGGTCGCCATCGGGGTCGTGGTCGGCGTGGTCATCGGCAGGGTGCTGGCACTGCTCGCCTTCCGCAGCCCCACCGGCTGGCTGCGGCTCTCGGAGTCGAACGAGGGGATCCTCGCGCTGGCTGCCACCTTCACCAGCTACGGCGCCGCCGAGGCGCTGCACGGATGGGGTTTCATTGCCGTCTTCGTGGCGGGGCTCTCGATCCGGGGCGTGCACAACGAGCACGACTACCACGCCCAGCTCCACGACTTCACGCACCAGATCGAGCGACTGCTGACGCTCGCTGCGCTGTTGATGTTCGGCGTCGCCTGTGCCTCCGGCCTGCTGGACTCCCTGACGTGGGAAGGCTTCGCGATCGCGGTGCTGCTGGTCGTCGTCATCCGCCCGGTGACCGGCATGGTTTCGCTCATCGGCTGCTCCGGCACCTGGCCGGAACGGATCGCGAAGGCCTGCTTCGGCGTCCGCGGCATCGGCTCGTTCTACTACCTCGCCTACGCCTTCGGTCAGGAGTCCTTCACCGAGGAGTCGCTCCTCTGGTCGACGGTCGCGGCCACTGTTCTCGTCAGCGTCGTCATCCACGGCGCCACCGCGACGCCAGCGATGCGTTACGTCGACCGGACGCGCGAGGTCAGAGTGCCTTCACGGCCGTGAGGAGCTTGCCCATGGTGTCCTTGGCGTCGCCGAAGAGGAGCGTGGTCTTCTCGTCGAAGAGCAGCTCGTTCTCGATGCCGGCGAAGCCCGGTCGCATCGATCGCTTCATGAAGATGATCTGCTTCCCCTCGTCGGCGTTCAGGATCGGCATGCCGTAGATGGGGGCGCCGGGGGTGGTCTTGGCCGCAGGGTTGACGACGTCGTTGGCGCCGACCACGAGGACGACGTCGGCGTCCTTGAAGTCGCCGTTGATCTCGTCCATCTCCTTGAGCTGCTCGTAGGGCACCTGCGCCTCGGCGAGCAGCACGTTCATGTGGCCGGGCATCCGGCCGGCCACCGGGTGGATCGCGTAGTCGACCTGGATGTCGCGCGCGCCGAGCACGTCGACGAGCTCGCGCAGCGAGTGCTGGGCCTGGGCGACGGCCAGCCCGTAGCCGGGGACGATGATCACGCGGTCGGCGTACGCCAGCATGATCGCGGCGTCGGTCGGTTGCGCCGACTTCACCGGCCGGTCGGAGGCCTCGCCGCCGCCGAGCGTCGAGCCGCCCTTGAGGGCGCCGAACAGGATGTTGGCCACCGAGCGGCCCATCGCCTTGGCCATGAGCAGGGTGAGGAAGGTACCGGAGGCACCGACGAGGGTGCCGGCGACCAGCAGCAGCGTGTTGGACAGGACGTAGCCGCCGGCGGCGACCGTCAGGCCGGTGAACGCGTTGAGCAGCGAGATCACGATCGGGACGTCGGCGCCGCCCACCGGCATCACCAGGAGTACGCCGAAGCCGAGGCCCAGCAGGGCGAGCACGATGCCGGCCCACATGGTCGGCTCGTTCACCAGCAGCCCGGAGAGCACCAGCCCGCCGAGGAGCACGCCGCCGAAGGCGACCGCGAGTCCGGGGAAGGTCACCGGTCGCGAGGTCATCAGGTCCTGGAGCTTGGCGAAGGTGACGACCGAGCCGGCGAACGACACCGAGCCGACGAAGATCGTGAACGCGGTGGCGACCAGCACGAACCAGCCGACCGCGTCACCGGCGTCCAGGTCGACGACGACATCGAGCTCGAGCAGCGCGACCAGCGCCGCGGCGCCACCGCCGACGCCGTTGAACAGCGCCACCATCTGCGGCATCTGGGTCATCTGGACCTTGCGCGCGCCGTACACGCCGCCGGCCGTGCCGACGGCGATCGCGAGCAGGATCAGGACCACGTTGTCCATGTGGTCCAGGTAGATGAACGGCAGCGCGCACGCGACGACCGCGGCTCCGGCGCCGATCAGGTTTCCGGCGCGGGCGGTGCGCGGACCCGAGAGCCCCTTCAGCGCGAGGATGAACGCGACCGCGCAGAGCAGGTAGACCAGCTGCGCCCAGGTGGGGATCACGCGGCGGCCTCCCCGGACTTCGAAGTCTTGGGCGTCTTCTTGCGCGTGAACATCTGGAGCATCCGGTCGGTGACCACGAAGCCGCCGACCATGTTGACCGCCGCCAGCACGATCGCGACCAGCCCGACGGCGAGGGCGACCCCGGACGCGTGCGCGGTGACGATGATGGCGCCGAGCAGGATCACGCCGTGGATGGCGTTGGCGCCCGACATCAGCGGCGTGTGGAGCGTCGAGGAGACCTTGGAGATCACCTCGATGCCGACGAAGACGCTGAGGATGAAGATCGTCAGCCAGACGATGGGTTCACTCATGAAGGGTCTCCCTCCAGCGCCTGCCGGGTGGGTTCGTGGACGATCGCTCCGTCGCGGGTGACGCACGCACCCGCCACGATCTCGTCGTCAGGGTCAGGTGCGAACGAGCCCGCGCCCTCGTCGTCCTTGGCAGTCATCAGCGTCACCAGGTTGACGATGTTCTGGGCGTAGAGGCGGGAGGCGGGGCCGGGCATCTGGCTGGGCACGTTGCGCCCGCCCCACACCTGGGCGTTGCCGATCCGGACGACCTCGCCCGCGACCGATCCCTCGACGTTGCCGCCGGTCTCGGCCGCCAGGTCGACCACCACCGAGCCGGGGCTCATCTGCTCGACCATCTCGGTCGTGACCAGCATCGGCGCCGGGCGTCCGGGGACGGCGGCCGTCGTGATCAGCGCATCGGCGCCCGCGATGTACGGCGTGAGCAGCTCGCGCTGCCGGGCCGCGCGGTCCTCGGTCATCTCCCGGGCGTATCCGCCCGAGCCCTCGAGGGTCTCCAGCTCGAGCGTGATCGGCTTGGCGCCCATGGATGCGATCTCCTCGGCCGCGGCCGCGCGCACGTCGTAGGCCTGGACGACCGCGCCGAGGCGCTTGGCGGTGGCGATCGCCTGGAGGCCCGCGACCCCGGCGCCGAGGACGACGACCGTCGCCGGCTGCACCGTGCCGGCCGCGGTCATGTTCAGGGGGAAGAAGCGGCGCAGCATGCCGGCCGCGACGACCGCGCAGCGGTAGCCGGCGACCAGCGCCTGCGACGACAGCGCATCCATCGACTGAGCGCGCGAGATCCGCGGCACCAGCTCCATCGCGTACGACGTGATCTCGGCGTCGCGGTAGGTGGCGACCAGCTCGGCCTCGGCGTTGGTGGGGAGGAACGAGATCGTCGACGTGCCGGCGGCCAGGCCACGGGCGCGCGGAGGGTCGAGCGGCTGCACCGACACCACGAGGTCCGCCCCGTCGAAGGCGGCGTCGTCGATGCTCGCGCCCGCCTCGACGTACTCCTCGTCGGAGAGCAGGGCATGCCGCCCGGCCTCCGGCTCGACGGCCACGTCGTACCCGAGCCCGGTCAGCTTCTCGACCAGCTCGGGCACCATCGCGACGCGGGCCTCGCCGTCCCTGGTCTCCCGTGCCACTGCGATCTTCACGGGTGCGAACCTATCTGGTCACGGCCGGCCCGACGCGGAAGGTCTCCACCACCTCGTAGCGGGGGCGCTTGCGTGGCCCCTCGCCGAGGTGGGAGGCGATCAGGGTCCACTCGGTGGTGGCCCAGGGCGGGCCGGAGTAGCCGTCGAGCAGCCGCACCCAGGACGACACCTCGTCGGGCCGGCCGAGCCGGGCGAGGGTCAGGTGTGCCCGGAACCGCTGCCCGTCGACGTCGATCCCCGCCTTCGACGCGGCCGCCCGGGCACCGGTCGCCATCCGCGACACCTCCGTGCGCCCGGCCTCGTCGAGGTCGAGCCCGCCCCACAGCACGCGCGCCCGCGCCGGGTTCGGGAAGGCACCTCCCCCGGCCACCCGGGTCGTCACCGGCGTACGGCGGCGGGCGGCCCGTTCGAGTCGCTCGACCAGGTCGTCGAGCCGGCGGTCGGGAACCTGCGCGAGGAACGAGAGCGTCACGTGGATCTGCTCGGGCAGCGTCCAGCGGAACGGTGCGGCCTCCCGCCGTACGGCGAGGAACTCGTCGAGGTGGTCGATCGCGTCGTCCGGCGGGACGATCGCCACGAACATCCGCACGGGTCAGCTCACACTGGCGTTGGTGCCGTGTGCCTCGTCCCGCTGACGCCCGATCGGTTCGGGCTCCGGCGAGGCCCGCCACCGCTCCCACCACGCGCTCCCGGCCACGACCACCGCGACGGCCGCTCCCCCAGCGACGATGTCGATGACGTAGTGCTCGGCGTAGTAGACGAGCATGAACGACATCGCGAGGGGATAGAGGAGCAGCAGCCAGCGCAGGCCGGTGCGCAGTCGGCGGATGCCGTACCAGGCGACGAAGATGGCCAGCGCGGCGTGCAGCGACGGCATCGCGGCCACCTGGTTGCCGACCGCGGAGAAGTGGTCGTGCGCGGTGGCGCCGTCGCGCTCCGCGCTGAGCGCGCGCCAGCCGCGGCCGGTGAGCCGGGCGATGTCGGGCGTGACGTAGCCGTCGCGGGACGCCATCCACGGCGGCGCCATCGGGTAGGTGATGTAGATGGCGAGCGCGAGCGCGGTCAGCGAGAGGTAGCGGCGCATGTAGCGGACCCACTCCGGCCGGTTGCGCACCCAGAGCCAGCCGCCGACGCCGAGCGCGACGAAGAAGTGCGAGTAGTAGACGGTGGTGAGCACGACGTCGTACCACTGTGCGGACGTCGTCCGGTCGCACGGATCACCGCACAGGTGTGCCTGCAGGAACTCGGTGGGGAGCACCCCGCCGAACAGCCACCGGTCGGCGGTGATGGGTTCGGTGATGTGGACGCCGACGATGCCGAGGTCGTCGGAGATGCCTCGGCTGTAGAGGTAGACGGTCAGCAGTGCCAGCGACGGCCACCAGTCCCGCACGAACGAGAGGTGGTAGCGCCACGACCGCTGGATGTTCCAGGCGATGATCGCCAGCCAGATCCAGGCGACCGCTGCCAGCGTCTGCTTGGGCAGGCCGAACACCGCGGTGTACATCGTCAGGGCAGCGGCGTACGCCGCCACTGCCAGCAGCCGAAGGCCGAGCAGTGCGGGGCGGACCTCCCGTGGCTCCCTCACGCACGCACCTCCCCCCAGGAGGGGTCCATGGTGCCACGGCGGGACCCTCGGAATGGAGGAGCCCGGCTAGGCGAGGTGGGTGCCGACGAGAGCGCCGACGGCGTAGGTCACGGCCATCGCGAAGGCACCACCGCCGACATTGCGCAGGATCGCCGGCCGCGCCGCTCCGTAGCCGAGCCGGGCGCTGGTCCAGCCCGCGAGGCCGAGCGCGACGACGACCGCGAGCACGGTGACGGCGATGCGCACGTCGGGCGGCGTGAGCGTGATCGTCAGCAGCGGCAGCAGCGCACCGACCGTGAAGGCGAGCATCGAGGCACCGGCCGCCTGCCACGGGTTGGTGAGGTCGTCGGGGTCGATGCCGAGCTCGGCCTCGGCATGGGCGCCCAGTGCGTCGTGGTCGGTCAGCTCCCGGGCGACCCGGACCGCGAGCTCCTCGCTCAGCCCCTTCTCCACGTAGAGCCCGGCGAGCTCGGCCAGCTCCTCCTCCGGCTCCTCGACCAGCTCGCGTCGTTCCTTGGCGAGCAGTGCCTTCTCGGAGTCGCGCTGGGTGCTGACCGAGACGTACTCGCCCGCGGCCATGCTCAGCGCTCCGGCCACCAGCCCGGCGAACCCGGCGATCGCGATGGTGCCGGTGTCGTCGGTCGCACCCGCGACGCCCATCACGATGCCCGCTGTGCTCACGATGCCGTCGTTGGCGCCCAGGACGCCGGCGCGCAACCAGTTCAGCCGGTTGTTGATCCCGCCGTCGTGGGGCTCGTGGGCGTGGGGACCCGGCTCTCGATCGAGGTGAGGTGCGTCCGTGGTCACGACACCATGGTGGGCGGGTGCTTCAGGTGCTCGCAAGCATGGCAAGGCTCGCCTGTGCGGGTGTTGGCCAGGTGGCGTCGGTTTCCCCGGGTAGCTAGGGAAACTGGCGCTTCTCGGGTGTTGCACTGCCCCCGGAGCAGAGGGTTCGCCGCTTAGCCGGGGATTCCAACGACACCCGTTACAACCCCAGGTCGCGGGCGATCAGCATCTTCATGATCTCGTTGGAGCCGGCCCAGATCTTGGTGACGCGGGCGTCGCGCCAGGCGCGGGCGACGCGGTACTCGTTCATGTAGCCGTAGCCGCCGAAGACCTGGACGCAGTGGTCGAGGACGTCGTTCTGGACCTGGGAGGTCCACCACTTGGCCTTGGCGGCGTCGACCGCGGTCAGCTCGCCCGCGGTGTGCGCCAGCACGCACTGGTCGACGTACGCCTGGGTGACCTCGACCTGCGTGACCAGGTCGGCGAGCAGGAACTGGGTGTTCTGGAAGGAGCCGATCGGGACGCCGAACGCCTTGCGTTCCTTGGCGTAGTCCACCGTCTCGTCGAGGATCTGGGCGGCGTGGGCGAGGTTGGTGATCGCCGACCCGAGCCGCTCCTGGGGCAGGAACCTCATCATCGCGATGAAGCCGGTGTCGAGCTCACCGATCAGGTCGTCGTTGCTGACCCTGACGTCGTCGAAGGCGAGCTCAGCGGTGTCGGACTCGTCCTGGCCGACCTTGTCGAGGACCCGGCCGACCGAGTAGCCCTCGGACGACGCGCTGACGCCGAACAGCGAGATCCCCTTCGCCTTCTTCTCCGGCGAGGTCCGGGCAGCGACGACCACGAGGTCGGCCGAGCCACCGTTGGTGATGAACGTCTTGGAGCCGTTGAGGATCCAGTCGTCGCCGTCACGGACCGCTGTCGTCTTGAGGGCGGCGAGGTCGGAGCCCCCAGACGGTTCGGTCATCCCGATCGCCGTCAGCAGGTCGCCGGTGCAGAAGTCGGGCAGCCACCGCTTGCGCTGCTCGTCGTTGGTGAGGTGGACGAGGTACGGCGCCACGATGTCGGCGTGGATGCCCACACAGCTCGGCAACGTCATGTTGACCTTGGCGAGCTCCTCGGTCAGGACCGCGTTGAACCGGTAGTCGCCGGCCTCGGACCCGCCGTACTCCTCAGGAACCTCGAGGCCGAGGAAGCCCTGCTTGCCGGCGGCCTGCCAGAACTCGCGGGGCAG
Organism: uncultured Actinomycetota bacterium; assembly: GCA_963804845.1. Classification (GTDB taxonomy): domain Bacteria; phylum Actinomycetota; class Actinomycetes; order Propionibacteriales; family Nocardioidaceae; genus Nocardioides. The sequence continues at coordinate 466,269 of CAWDSA010000003.1, forward strand.
GCCGTGCTGGTCGGCGTGCTCCTCGAGGTGGGGGACCACCTCGCGGTCGAGGAACTCCTTGACGGAGCTTCGGAACGCCTCGTGGTCCTCGTCGTAGATCGTGCGCTTCATGCCGCCATGTTACCCGCGGGTCACCTGGGTCGACCCCTCGGAACAAATCGAGGCGAACCCTGTCGTCAACACCGAATTGCTTGACACCCTGAGCTCACACCACGACTCCAGGGAGAACACATGGACGGCGAGCTGAGCGCCGCGCCGTCACCGGAGCACGTCAGGAGCAGCAGCTGGGGCGGGCCCGAGGCGCGTGCCGAGCTGCGGCGTATCGCCGACGACGCCCGGCTCCGGGCGGGCTTCGAGGTCGCCTTGATCGAGGTGCTGCGCGCCGACGGGTTCCTGGAGGAGGTGGCGTTCTGCGGGCGCCCCGAGGAGCAGGGCTCCGTGGGTGGGAGCTTCTCCCTCGCCCTGGCCCAGCAGGTGCTGCGCGAGGGAACCGAGTACGGCCATTTCGTGTTCCTCCGGGAGGAGGACATGGCAGCCGATCTCCGGGCGGCGATCCGAGGCTACGGCTACGTCCCCGACCTGCCTGAGACCGACGACCCTCGCCGCTGGCGCTCGCTGGACATGCTGATGGCCCACCTCACGGACGCCTCCGGCCGCACCCGCGCGCTGCTCCACCTCGACGAGCCGGTGGACGGCTTCCGCCCGGCTCCGGAACGACTCACCGAGATCACCACCGAGCTCGAGCTGCAGCTGCAGGCGGTGGTGGCGATCGTGGAACGCGAGGAGCTGACGCGCCTCGCCCGCCTCGACGAGACTGCCCGTGAGGTGGTGCGCGCCGCCTCGCTCGGGCTGGATCAGAGCGATCTGCTCGACGTGGTCAACCCGCGGCTGGTGGCGGGGTTCCGGGCGAAGGCGGTCCAGGTTCACCTCTACGACGAGGCTGTCCGCGAGAAGGAGCCCGGAGCCCCGGCGGCTGACCTGCTCGAGGCTCTCGAGGCGGCCACCCGCAGGTCGTGGGCCTCACGCACCGTGATCGTGGCCGAGGCCGACCATGTGTGGGGTGACGACGAGCTCGACCGCGAACACCGGGTCGCGCTGGGCTGCTATCTCCTGGAGCAGTCGGCGCGCGAGCTGGTCGTGGTGCCGGTCGGCGCGGGTCACGAGGCGATGGGGATGCTCGTGGTCCTCCGGGACGCCCGCGACCGCTGGACCGAGAGCGAGAGCTTCGCCGCGCTCGGCGTCGGCCACGACCTCGGCCGGGCGCTCCTCAGCACCCGGTCCCACGAGCGGGAGCGGCAGCTGATCAGCGAGCTTCAGCGGCTCGACGAGTACCGCCGCCAGCTCATCGCGACGGTCGCCCACGAGCTCAAGAACCCGCTCGGGGTCATCTCGGGCCACGTGGAGCTGCTCGAGCAGCTTCCCGACATCCCCGCCACGGCCACACCGTCGCTCCGGGCGCTGACGCGTAGCACCTCCCGCCTCGACATCCTGGTCCGCGACCTGCTGCTCCTGAGCCGGATCGGCAACCCCGACTCACCCCTGGTACGGGTTCCGGTCGACCTCAACGCCGTTCTCGCCGTGGTGACCGAGGACGAGGCGCTGCGGGCCGACCAGCAACGGCTGACGCTCCGGACGGCGGCGTACGACGATGACGTGGTGGTCGCCGGCGACCCCGAGGAGCTGCTGCAGCTGCTCGCGAACCTGGTGAACAACGCGGTCAAGTACTCCCATGACGGCGGCTCGGTCGACCTGGGGCTGCGACGGGACGGCGACCGGGTCGTCTTCACCTGCGCCGATCAGGGCCTGGGCATGGCCGCGTCGGACCGGGAGCTGCTGTTCGGCGAGTTCTTCCGTTCCTCCGACCCCGAGGCGCGCGAGCGGCCCGGCACCGGGTTGGGGCTGGCGATCGTGGCTCGGATCGTCGCCCGGCACGAGGGCGCGATCGAGGTCGAGTCTGTTCTTGGCCAGGGCAGCACGTTCACGGTGACGCTGCCGGCCGCCGGGTCGTGACCGCGGGCACGCTTCGGAGAACGTCCCACCTGATACCGGTCTAGATGGGACCCTAGCCTCGTGCCGGAGCCGACGTCGACGCAGCCGAGGGAGCGCGCGCGTGATGACGCCTGGGGTGACGACCGGGCGCGCACGGCCATCCGCTTGATCGCCGAGGACCTCCGGCTGCGTACGGACTTCGGTACCTGCGAGGTCGAGGTGCTCCGCCCCGACGACATGCTGGAGTTCGTCGCCATCGCGGGCAACGACGAAGCCGACGCCGAGATGCTGCGCCGGGCGTCCCCCTACGCGGCGATGCGGCCGGCCCTCAGCCTGGGCGCGGAGTACGGCGCCTGGACGTTCGTCGCTCAGGAGTGGCTGACGCCCGAGGCGCTCCAGCTGCTGCAGGACTACTGCTGGATCCCTGACATCCCCGCCACCGGTGAGCCCGACCAGTGGCGCCCCTACGACGTGCTGGTCGCCCGGATCGTCGACGACCGGGGGCAGCTGCGCGCCCTGATGTACCTCGACGAGCCCGCCTCGGGCCGGCGGCCCAGCCCAGCCGAGCTGGACGAGCTCGCCACCGGGACGCCGCTCGTGCTGCGCGCGGTGCTGACCGCGCTCGAGCGCGAGGAGCTGTCGCAGCAGGTCAGGCTCACGACCACGGCCCGGGAGGTGGTCCGGGCGTCGTCGAGCCGCCTCGGGTATCGCGAGCTGCTGGCCCAGACCCACGACCACCTCGTGGCCGGCTTCCGCGCCGACGACCTGGTGGTGCACATGTTCGACGACCCGGTGACCGGTGAGAGCTCGGCCGCCCGCCTGCCGGCGCCGTTGCTGCCCCCGGTCGTGGCCGCAGCCCACCGGGCGTGGGGCGCGCAGCGCGCGATCCTCGCGGAGGAGGGACGGGTGTGGGGCGATGACGAGCTGCACGCCGACCACGGCGACGCCATCAACCAACACCTCGCCGACCACGGCGTCGCCGAGCTCGTCGTGGTGCCGGTCGGAGCCGGGCCCGAGGCGCTCGGCATGCTCGTGGTCGCCCGCGAGCTCGGCGGCGCCCGCTGGACCGAGAGCGAGAGCTGGGCCGCCCTCGACATCGGCCACGATCTCGGTCGCGCCATCCTCAACACCCGCGCGCGGCAGCGCGAGCAGGAGCTGATGGCCGAGCTGCGTCGGCTCGACGACTACCGGATCGAGCTGATCCGCACCGTCTCGCACGAGCTGAAGAACCCGCTCGGCGTGATCCTCGGTCATGTCGAGATCCTCGACACCATCCCCGACCTGCCCGATGCCGCCCAGACGTCGCTGCGCGCCCTGGGCCGCAGCTCGTCGCGGCTCACCGCCGTCGTCGACGACCTGCTCCTCCTCAGCCGGATGGGTGGCACCGACACCCCGCTCCCCCGCGTGCCCGTCGACCTCGGGGCCGTCCTCGACGAGGTGACCGAGGACGAGACGGTGCGGGCCGCCCAGCAGGGAGTGACCATCGAGACCTCGCCGTACGACGGCGACGTCGTGGTGTCCGGCGACCCGGACCTGCTCGTCCGGCTGTTCGGCAACATCGTCAACAACGCGGTGAAGTACTCGCGGACCAGCGGCCGGGTCGACCTCTCGCTGGAGAACAGCGGCGACGAGGTCGTGTTCACCTGCACCGACGACGGCGTCGGCATCTCCCAGGAGGACCAGCAGCAGCTGTTCACCGAGTTCTTCCGCTCGACCAACCCCGACGCGCTGGCGCGGCCCGGCACCGGCCTCGGACTGGCGATCGTGGCGCGCATCGCGTCGCGACACGGCGGCCGGATCGAGGTCGACTCGGAGCTGGGTCGTGGCACGACGTTCCGGGTGACGCTCCCGGTCGCTGGCTAACGTCGAGGCGTGACTGCCCGTCGCGCACCCGCCGTGGTCGCGCTGCTCGGTGCGCTCGCGATCGCCGGCTGCTCGGCCGATCCGGCGACGCCGGGTGCGGAGCCCGTCGACAAGGGCGACACCCCCACCACGTCGACACCGCGGCCCACGGCGTCACCCGACTCCGCGTCCGGCGACGCCTCGCGGCCCCGGCCCGGCCAGCGCCGACGGGACACTCACCCGCGCGGCGTACGGCGCGGGCAGCGAGCCGCCGCCGTGGCTCTACACGCGGGAGCTCCCCGAGACCGCCGACGGGTACGGCGAGGTGCGGCCCACCCCCGAGGTGCTGCGACGGCGGGCGTTCACGATGCCCGACCAGGTGCCGATGCTGCCGGGCCGCGGCTACTCCTCGCGGGTGGTCTCGCCGGCACCCGCCGACGTCGTGGACCGGTCGACGTGGGAGCCCGGCTGCCCCGTGGCCCGCGACGAGCTGGCCTGGCTGCGGCTGACGTTCTGGGGATTCGACGCGCAGCGCCACACCGGTGAGCTGCTCGTGCACACCTCGGCCGCCACCGACCTCGACCAGGTGTTCCGGCGGTTGTGGGAGGCCCGCTTCCCGATGGAGCAGGTGGTGATCGTGCGGTCGATCGACGAGGAGGCACCGCCGACCGGCGACGGCAACGGCACCGGTTCCTTCGTGTGCCGCGCGACGACCGGCGGCACCTCGTTCTCCCAGCACGCCTACGGCCTGGCCATCGACGTGAACACCTTCCAGAACCCCTACCAGAACGACGGGCTGGTGCTGCCGGAGCTCGCGTCGTCGTACCTCCAGCGCGAGCGGGTGCGGCCGGGGATGATCACCGCCGACGGCCCGGTGGTCGCGGCGTTCCGCGAGATCGGCTGGTTCTGGGGCGGCGAGTGGAGCACCTTGAAGGACTATCAGCACTTCAGTGCGAACGGCCGCTGAGCGACCGTATAGGGTTTCGAACGTTCCAAGAGCCCGCCCGCGTCAGGAAGGTCGTCCGTGGAGGTCTGGCCCGGCACCCCGTACCCGCTCGGGGCGACGTACGACGGTCGCGGCACGAACTTCGCGCTGTTCAGCGAGGCCGGGGAACGCGTCGAGCTCTGCCTCTTCCACCAGGGCGAGGGTGACGCCCTCGAGGAGCAGCGGATCGAGCTCACCGAGGTCGACGCCCACGTCTGGCACTGCTACCTGCCGCAGGTGCAGCCCGGCCAGCTCTACGGCTACCGCGTCCACGGCCCGTACGAGCCGGAGCACGGTCTGCGCTGCAACCCCCACAAGCTGCTGCTCGACCCCTACGCCAAGGCGACCCACGGCGAGATCGACTGGGACGAGTCGCTCTTCGGCTACACCTTCGGCGACCCCGACAGCCGCAACGACGCCGACTCCGCGCCCCACATGACGCTGGGCGTGGTCATCAACCCGTTCTTCGACTGGGAGGGCGATCGCCGCCCGCTCACGCCCTACGACGAGTCGGTCATCTACGAGGCCCACGTCAAGGGCCTGACGCAGCTGCACCCCGAGGTCCCCGACGAGCACCGCGGCACCTACGCCGGCCTCGCCCATCCCGCCGTGGTCAGCCACCTCCAGCGGCTGGGCGTGACCGCGATCGAGCTGATGCCGGTCCACCAGTTCATCCAGGACAGCACGCTGCTCGACCAGGGCCTGCGCAACTACTGGGGCTACAACACCCTGGCGTTCCTGGCCCCGCACTCGGCGTACGCCGCCCACGGCGAGGGGCAGCAGGTCCAGGAGTTCAAGTCGATGGTCAAGGCGATGCACGCCGCCGACATCGAGGTCATCCTCGACGTCGTCTACAACCACACCGCCGAGGGCAACCACCTCGGCCCGACGCTGAGCTTCAAGGGCATCGACAACGCGGCGTACTACCGGCTGATGGAGGACGACCAGCGCTACTACATGGACTACACCGGCACCGGCAACAGCCTCAACGTGCGCCACCCCCACTCGGTGCAGCTGATCATGGACTCGCTGCGCTACTGGGTCACCGAGATGCACGTCGACGGCTTCCGGTTCGACCTCGCGTCGGCGCTGGCGCGCGAGTTCTACGACGTCGACAAGCTCTCGACGTTCTTCGAGATGGTCCAGCAGGACCCCGTCGTGAGCCAGGTCAAGCTGATCGCCGAGCCCTGGGACATCGGGCCCGGCGGTTACCAGGTCGGCAACTTCCCCCCGCTGTGGACCGAGTGGAACGGCGCCTACCGCGACACCGTCCGCGACTTCTGGCGCGGCGAGCCCTCGCTCGGCGACTTCGCGTCGCGGCTGGCCGGTTCGGCCGACTACTACGAGCACTCCGGTCGCCGCCCGTTCGCGTCGATCAACTTCGTCACGGCCCATGACGGCTTCACGCTGCGCGACCTCGTGTCCTACAACGAGAAGCACAACGACGCCAACGGCGAGGGCGGCAACGACGGCGAGAACCACAACCGCTCCTGGAACCACGGTGTCGAGGGACCGACCGACGACCCCGTCGTCCTCGAGCTGCGTGCCCGCGCCCAGCGCAACTTCCTCGCCACCCTGCTGCTCAGCCAGGGCGTGCCGATGTTGCTGCACGGCGACGAGCTCGGCCGCACCCAGGAAGGCAACAACAACACCTACGCGCAGGACTCCGAGCTCTCGTGGGTGCACTGGGACACGGCCGACCAGCCGCTGGTCGAGTTCACGGCGTCGGTGATCCGGCTCCGCAGCCAGCACCCGACGTTCCGCCGCAAGCGGTTCTTCACCGGCACCACCGTCCGCACCGGTGACGGCGCCCGCCTCAACGACATCGTCTGGCTCGACGTCGACGCCAGTCCCATGGAGGGCGACGACTGGCAGGCCGACGGCGGTGCCGCGATCGGGATGTACCTCAACGGAAACGGCATCCCGGGCACCGACCTGACCGGCAACCCGATCACCGACGCCCACTTCCTTCTCTACTTCAACGCCGGCGCCGACGAGGTCGAGCTCACCCTGCCGCCGGAGGAGTACGCCGAGGCCTGGGACGTCGTCATCGACACCGGCGCCTCGGCCGCCGACCCCGGCGCCCACGCGGCCGGCTCGTCGTTGACGATGACGGGGCGGAGCGTGCTGGTGCTGCGCGAGCACTCCACCCCCGACGTCGTCCCCGACAGCTCGGTCGCCGCCTCGATCGCCGCCCAGTCGAGCCCCGGAAGCTGACCGGCATGCGGGTTCCGGCGAGCACGTACCGGTTGCAGGTCACCGAGGACTTCGACCTGCTGGAGGCCGCGCAGACCCTGGCCTACCTCCACGACCTGGGGGTCGACTGGGTCTACCTGTCGCCGGTGCTGGCCTCGGAGTCGGGGAGCGAGCACGGGTACGACGTCGCCGACCACTCGTCGATCGACCCGTCGCGCGGCCGCGAGGCGGGGCTGTCGGCGCTGTCGAGCGAAGCCCGGCGGCTGGGGATGGGCGTGCTGGTCGACATCGTGCCGAACCACGTCGGGATCGCCCGGCCCTGGGAGAACGCCTGGTGGTGGCACGTGCTGACCTACGGCCGCGAGTCGTCGTACGCCGAGGCCTTCGACATCGACTGGGACGCCGGTGGCGGCCGGGTGCTGGTGCCGGTCGTGGGCGACGAGGACCTGGGCGACGACGGCAGGATCGCGAACCTGAGCGTGCTCGGCGGCGAGCTCCGCTACCACGACCAGCGGTTCCCGCTGGCGCCAGGAACGGCAGGCCCCGGGGACACCGATGCCGACGTCGTGCACGCGCGCCAGCACTACGAGCTGATCCCCTGGCGGCTGGCGGACAGCGAGCTCAACTACCGCCGCTTCTTCTCGGTCAACACCCTGGCCGCGATCCGGGTCGAGGACCCGGAGTGGTTCGCCCGCTCCCACGAGGAGGTCGCGCGCTGGTTCGACGAGGGGCTCGTCGACGGCCTCCGCATCGACCACCCCGACGGACTGCGCGACCCGGCGCAGTACCTCGACGACCTGTCCGTGGTGACCGGCGACGCCTACGTGCTGGTGGAGAAGATCCTCGAGCCGGGTGAGCGCCTACCCGAGTCGTGGCGGACCGCGGGCACGACCGGCTACGACGCCCTCGCGCTCATCGACCGGGTGCTCACCGACCCTGGCGGCGAGGCGCCGCTGGGCGCGTTGGAGGACCGGCTGCGTGGGGTGCCGGTCGCCTGGTCGCGGATGGTCCACGACTCCAAGCGCGGCATCGCGGACACCACGCTGCGGGCCGAGACCCGGCGGATCGCCCGCGACGTCTCGCCCCTCGTGTCGCGTGGAACGGCCGAGCTCGAGGACGCCGTGGCCGAGCTGCTGGCGTGCACGCCGGTCTACCGCTCCTACCTCCCCGAGGGTCGCGACCACGTCGACGCCGCGTTCGCAGCCGCGCGCGGTCACCGACCAGACCTCGCCGGCGTGCTGGCCGAGCTCGAACCGATCTTCGGCGACGGCGCGGCCGAGGCCACCCGGCGCTTCCAGCAGACCAGCGGCATGGTCATGGCCAAGGGCGTCGAGGACCGGGCGTTCTACCGCTGGGCCCGGCTCACCTCCCTCAACGAGGTCGGCGGCGACCCGTCCGTCTTCGCGGTCACCACGGCCGACTTCCATGCCGCGATGAACGAGCGCCAGGCCGCCTGGCCCCACGCCATGACCGCCGCCTCCACCCACGACACCAAGCGCAGCGAGGACGTCCGGGCCAGGATCGCCGTCCTGGCCGAGGCCCCGGACCTGTGGGACGACGCCCTCCACCGGCTGCTCGACCTCGCGTTCCTGCCCGACCGCGGCTTCGGAAACCTGCTCTGGCAGGCGGTCGTCGGCGTCTGGTCCGACGACCCGGCCCTGCGCGACCGGCTCCACACCTACGCCGAGAAGGCGATGCGGGAGGCCGGCGACCGCACCACGTGGACCGACCCCGACGAGGCCTACGAGACGGCGGTGCACGCTGCGGTCGACGCGGCCTTCGACGACGAGCGCATCTCGGCCGTGCTCGACGAGGTGCTGGCGCACATCACCGACGCCGGCTGGTCGAACGCGCTCGCCGCCAAGCTGATCGGGCTGACCGTTCCCGGTGTGCCCGACGTCTACCAGGGCTCCGAGCTCTGGGAGCAGAGCCTGGTCGACCCGGACAACCGCCGGCCGGTCGACTTCGCCCTCCGCGCCGACCTGCTCGACGGCGCGGAGCATCCCAAGCTGCGGGTCGTGCGAGAGGCGCTGCGACTGCGTCGCGACCGGCCCGAGCTGTTCTCGTCGTACGCCGCGGTCGAGTCGCGCGGCGAGGCGGCCGACCACGTCCTGGCCTTCGACCGGGGTGGCGCGATCACCGTCGCCACCCGGCTCCCGCTCGGCCTCGCGGACCGGGGCGGCTGGGGCGACACGACCGTGGCGCTCCCCGCCGGCCGCTGGCGCGACCAGCTGACCGGCGCCGTCGTGACCAGCGACGGCTGGGTCGCCGTGGCCGACCTGTTGACCGAGCTGCCGGTGGCGCTCCTGGTCACCGTGCCCGAGCAGCCGCGTCCCCGCGGCCGCTTCGACGTCTGGGCACCGCTGCCCGAGCGGGTCCGGCTCAGCGTCGGCGCCGGCAGCGAGCAGCGCGTCGTCGAGATGACCCGTGGCGCCGGTGACTGGTGGCGGCCCAGCGGTCCGGTGCCGGAGGGCGAGGTCGACTACGGCTACCTCCTCGACGACGCCGAGACGCCCATCCCCGACCCCCGCTCGCGACGCCAGCCCGACGGCGTCCACGGTCTGTCCCGCACCTTCGACGCGACCGGGTTCGACTGGACCGACCACCGGTGGCACGGGCGACCCCTCGCCGGGAGCACGATCTACGAGCTCCACCTCGGGACCTTCACCGACGAGGGCACGCTCGACGCCGCGATCGAGAAGCTCGAGCACCTCCGCGAGATCGGCGTCGACTTCGTCGAGCTGATGCCGGTCAACGCGTTCAACGGGCCGCACGGCTGGGGCTACGACGGGGTGCTGTGGAGCTGCGTCCACGAGGAGTACGGCGGGCCCGCGGCCTACCAGCGGTTCGTCGACGCCTGCCACGCCCACGGCCTCGGCGTGATCCAGGACGTGGTGCACAACCACCTCGGCCCGTCCGGCAACTACCTCCCGCAGCTCGGCCCCTACCTCGTCGAGGGGGACACTCCCTGGGGCGACCAGGTCAACCTCGACAGCGAGGGTGCCCAGGAGGTGCGGCGGCTGGTCCTCGACTCGGTCCGTGGCTGGTTCACCGACTTCCACGTCGACGGGCTGCGTCTCGACGCGGTCCACGAGCTGGACGACACCTCGGAGACCCACCTGCTGGAGGAGATGACGACCGAGGTCGCCGCAGCCGCAGCGCACGTCGGGAAGCCGTTGTTCCTCGTCGCCGAGTCGGACCTCAACGACACCTGGTTGATCACGCCCCGCGAGGGCGGCGGCTACGGGCTCGACGCGCAGTGGAGTGACGACTTCCACCACGCCCTCCACGTCGCCCTGACCGGGGAGACCGACGGCTACTACGCCGACTTCGAACCGCTCTCGGCGCTGGCGAAGGTCCTGGAGCAGGGCTTCTTCCACGACGGCACGTGGTCGTCCTTCCGCGGCCGGGACCACGGTGCCCCGCTCGACGTCGACCGGTTCCCCGGCTGGAGGCTCGTGGTGGCCAGCCAGAACCACGACCAGATCGGCAACCGTGCCCGGGGCGACCGGCTCACCGAGTCGCTCGACGACGACCAGCTCGCGGTGGCCGCGCTGCTGACGCTCTCCTCACCGTTCACCCCGATGCTGTTCATGGGCGAGGAGTGGGGCGCGTCGACGCCGTTCGCGTTCTTCACCTCCCACCCCGAGCCGGACCTCGGCAGGGCCGTCTCGGAGGGTCGGATCGACGAGTTCGCGCAGATGGACTGGGACACCGGGGCCATCCCCGACCCGCAGGACCCGGCGACGTTCGAGGCGTCGAAGCTCGACTGGTCGGAACGCGAGAGCCCACGGGGTCGGGCGCTGCTGGACTGCTACCGCAGGCTGGCCGGGCTCCGCCGTACCCTCCCCGCCCTCACCGACCCGGACCTGCGCCGGACCTCCGTCGACTTCTCCGAGGACGAGCGCTGGCTGGTGCTGCGACGCGGTTCCGGACTCGATGCCGTCGTGGTCGTGGTCAACCTCGGAGACGGCCCGGTCGAGGTGCCGCTCGGCGACGACGTGAGCTACGCCGTCGCGTTCGCGACACCCGGGGCGGATCAGGCCGTCGGATCAGTGACCGCTGGCGACCGGCTCCCGCTCGCGCCCCATGCCGGGCTCCTGCTCCGGCCCGACGCCGGCTGAGGTCTCGCGGAAGCCGTAGCGCTCCCACCACCGGATCATCGGGGCCGGCGCCCACCAGTTCCAGCGGCCGAGCAGCTTCATCGTCGCCGGGACCAGCAAGGCCCGGACCACCGTCGCGTCGATCAGCAGCGCGACCAGCATGCCGACGCCGATCATCTTCATGAACAGCACGCCGCTGAAGGAGAAGGCACCGATCACGACGGCGAGCAGCAACGCAGCAGAGGTGATGATCCGGCCGGTCTTCTGCACACCCACGTAGACGGCCCGGTCGTTGTCGCCGGTGGCGTCCCACTCCTCCCGGATCCGCGACAGCAGGAACACCTCGTAGTCCATCGACAGGCCGAACAGGATCGCGAGCATCAGGATCGGGTTGGTGAGGTCGAGGAAGCCCTGCGAGGAGAAGTCGAGCACACCCTCGAGGTTGCCGTCACTGAAGATCCAGGTCACGACACCGAACGCTGCGGTGATCGACAACACGTTCATCACCACCGCCTTCACCGGCAGGACCAGCGAGCCGAACGCCACGAACAGCAGCACGATCATCACCAGGAAGACGGCCAGCCCCATCCACGGCAGGTGGGCGGAGACCGAGCTCGCGAGGTCGACCGTCTCAGCCGTCATCCCGCCGACCAGGGCCTCGCCGCTGGCAGGTTCGATCTCGCGGATCTGCTTCACCAGGTCCTGCGACGCCTCGTTCTGGCTCGATCCCTCCCACGTCGCGCGCAACAGCGTGACGCCGCCCTCGGATGCAGCCGGCTCCACCGCCACGACGCCGTCCACGGCCTCGACCTCGCTCGCGTACGCCGCCACGTCGGCCTCGTCGGTGCCGTCGAGCAGCAGGGAAGCGCTCGCGGTCTCGGGCCCGAACTCCTCCGACAGCATTTCGCTGGCGACGTAGGCGTCAGAGTCCGGGGGCAGGATCCGGTGGTCGATGGATCCCCACTTCACGCCCAGGAACGGCGACGCGAGCACCAGCAGCCCGACGGTGACGGCGACCAGGACCAGGACCGGCCGGCGCATCACGGCTGACGCGATCCGGGCCCAGGCACCGTGGTCGGTCTCGGCCTGCGACCGGCCCCGCCGCAGCACCCGACCGCGGTCGATCCGCCGTCCGAGCAGCCGCAGCACGGCGGGCAGGACGGTCAGCGCGGAGAGCATCGCGACCAGCACGGCCGCGATCCCGCCGTACCCCATGGACTTGAGGAACGCCTGGGGGAACACCAGCAGCGACGACATCGCCGCGGCCACGGTGAGGCCGGAGAAGAGGACGGTCCGGCCGGCCGTGCGCATGGTGGCCGTGAGGGCGTCGCCGACCGCACCGGGGTCGTCCTCCGGCCTCGCGGCCAGCTCCTCGCGGAACCGGCTCACCACGAAGAGGGCGTAGTCGATCGCGAGGCCCATGCCGAGCAGGGTGATCACGTTGACGGAGAAGATCGACACCTCGGTGACGGTCGTGATCAGGCGGACGACGGCGAGCGCGCCGACGACCGCGAGGGCGCCGACCAGCACCGGCATCGACGCGGCGACCAGGCTGCCGAAGATGAGGACGGCGAGCAGCGCGACGACCGGGAGCGAGATGGTCTCGGCGCGCTGCAGGTCCTCCTCGGTGCGCTCGTTGACGTCGGAGAAGATCGCGAAGGGACCGGCGAGGTCGGTCTCGAGGCCCTCGGCCGCCAGCGTCGGCTCCAGCTCGTCGTAGCTCACCAGGTAGTCGTCCTGGGACTCGCCGGCCAGCGAGATCAGCACCTGCGCGGCATGGCCGTCCTGGCTCACCAGGCCGGGAGGCGCGCCCTCGGCGAACCACGGGACGATCCGGGCGGTCGTGCCCTCGGGGAGGTCGGCGAGCGCCTGCTCGACGCTCTCGCGGAACGCCGGCTCGTCGGCGGTCAGGTCGTCGCTGGAGTAGATCGCGATCACGTCGACGCCTTGGTTGCCGAGCGCGTCGCGCTCCCGCTCCAGGGCTTGCGCCGACTCCGAGGAGGCGTCGTCGAAGCCGCCCTGGGAGAGCGAACCGAAGACGCCGGCGCCGTACACACCGGCGGCGAGGGCCAGCGCGAGGCCTGCCAGCAGCACGGCCAGCGGCCGACGGACCAGGAACCCACTCCAGCGACTCAGCATCTGACTCACACCCTTCAGGAAAGTTTACGGTGTAAACCGTAAACAGTGTAAACTAGCCTTGTCAAGAGGTTGTTGAGAACGAGGAGAGCGCGTGACCCAGCCACAGACGATGACCCGGCGCGAGCGTCAGCGTGAGGCGACGTACGCCGAGATCGTGGAGCACTCCCGGGCACTGCTCGGCGAGGGGCAGGAGCTCTCGCTGCGGGCCGTCGCGGGCCGGATGGGGATGACCGCCCCCGCGCTCTACCGCTACGTCGGGAGCTACCAGGAGCTCGTCGACCTGGTCGCGTTCGAGATCGACAAGGCGGCGACCGACGAGTTCCGGGCGGCCGCGGCCACCCAGCCCGACGACGACCTGATGGCCCAGCTGGTCTGCGCGTCCGTCGCGTTCCGACGGTGGGCGCTCGGCAACCACGCCGAGTTCTCGATGGTCTTCGCGAACCCGGTAGCCGATTCGCACTGCCAACGCCGCGAGATCATCACCGCCTGGACCTCGGGCCTGTACTTCCACGCGCTGCTGATCCAGCTCTGGCACTCGAACCACTTCCCCCACCCCTCTCTCGAGGAACTCGATCCGGTGGTTGCAGAATCGTTGCGCGACCCGCTCTTCCCTGTCGACATGAGCGCGGTGCCGGAGGACCACCTCGGGCTGCTGTGGGTGTTCATGGAGGCGTGGGCGACGCTCTACGGCACCGTCACCCTCGAGGTCTTCGGCCACATGGACCCGCGGGTCATCGAGAGCGGATCGTTGTTCGCCCACAAGCTCGCCGAGTGGCTGCCGCGGCTCGGTGAGCCCGACACCGACGGTCGCTACCGCGCGCTACTGCTGGCCGAGCTCGCTCGCTAGGAGCTCCGCGACCCAGGCCGGCACCAGCTCGGTCGCCGGGCCACGTCGGGAGTCGTGGAAGTCGCTGCTGCCGTCGCTCGCGTCGAGGTTGAGCTCGAGCGTGGAGGTGCCGCGGGCCAGCGCGTACTGCACGAACGCGGCCGCCGGGTAGACCACGCCCGACGTACCGATCGACACGAACAGGTGGCAGTCCCACAACGCCGCCTCGATCCGGTCCATGTCGTAGGGCACCTCGCCGAACCAGACCACGTCGGGCCGCAACCTCTCCGCGCCGCAGCCCGGGCAGGGCGGCAGGTCGAGGAGGGTTCCGGTCCAGTCGTGGCGGGTGTCGCAGGCCGTGCACCAGGCGGCGCGCAGCCGACCGTGCATGTGGACGACCCGTACCGAGCCGGCGCGCTCGTGGAGGTCGTCGACGTTCTGGGTGACGACCAGCAGGTCGTCGCCGAGCGCCTCCTCGAGCCGCGCCAGCGCCAGGTGGGCGGCGTTCGGCTCGACCCGACCGAGCGCAGCCCGGCGCTCGTCGTAGAAGCGCAGCACGAGGTCCGGGTCGGCCGCGAACGACTCGGGCGTCGCGACCACCATCGGGTCGTGGCCCTCCCAGAGGCCGTCGGCATCGCGGAACGTCGGCAGCCCGCTCTCGGCGGAGATGCCGGCGCCGGTCAGGACGACGACGCGCACCGCTCCGGGGCCCGGGTCAGCGGACGGACTTGTAGTTGAAGTTGATCATCAGGCCGTCGACCTCGGTCACCGTGACCTCGAGGACGCCGTCGCCCTTCGCGGGCGCGGCCGTGCACTCCACGGTGGCGTCGACCTCGCCGACGAGCTCGCCGTCGCACTCGACCGTCTCGACCTCGAACCCCTGGTCGGCCAGCTGGGTCTTGAGCGTGTCGGCCAGGCGTTCGGCCGGGACGAAGGTCTGCGTCTCGAACTCGACGTCGGACCCGTCGACCTTGGTCACCACGACGTGGACGTCCGCGTTCTCCTCGCCGACGGTGACGTTGCAGTCCTGGGTCGCGTCGACCTCGGCGTCGAGCTCGCCGTCGCAGGTGGCGGAGATCTTGTCCGCCGGGTCGTCGGGCTCGTAGATCGAGGCGACCTGCTTCTCGAGCTCGCCCTGCTCGACGGTCGTGGCGGTCATGCTGCAGCCGGTCACGGCGGTGGCGCAGACAACGATGGCGAGGAGTGTGCGCATGGGCGTCGTCCGATCGGGATCATGGGCTGAGTCGGCGCTCAGCATGGCACGGAAACCCCCTCGTCGGTGGGCGGTTCTCAGTAGTACCAGGGGTACGGCGACCAGTCCGGCTCGCGCTTCTCGAGGAACTGGTCGCGGCCCTCCTGCGCCTCGTCGGTCATGTAGGCCAGCCGCGTCGTCTCGCCGGCAAACAGCTGCTGCCCGACCAGCCCGTCGTCGATCAGGTTGAACGAGTACTTCAGCATCCGCTGCGCCGTCGGGCTCTTGCCGTTGATGGTCCGGCCCCACTCGAGCGCGGTCGCCTCGAGCTCGGCGTGGGGTACGGCGCGGTTCACCATGCCCATCCGGACGCCGTCGTCGGCGTCGTACTCCTGGCCGAGGAAGAAGATCTCGCGGGCGAACTTCTGGCCGACCTGCCGGGCGAGGTAGGCCGACCCGTAGCCGCCGTCGAA
This sequence comes from uncultured Actinomycetota bacterium, assembly GCA_963804845.1. Classification (GTDB taxonomy): domain Bacteria; phylum Actinomycetota; class Actinomycetes; order Propionibacteriales; family Nocardioidaceae; genus Nocardioides. The sequence continues at coordinate 482,014 of CAWDSA010000003.1, forward strand.
CGAGCCGACGTCGGCGTCGGTCTGCTTGAAGCGCGCGTGCTCCGCGCTGGCGAGAGTGAGGTCGGCGACGACGTGGAGGCTGTGGCCGCCGCCGGCCGCCCAGCCGGGAACCACGCAGATCACGATCTTGGGCATGAACCGGATCAGCCGCTGGCACTCCAGGATGTGGAGCCGCCCCATCCTCGCCCGGTCCACCGTGTCGGCGGTCTCGCCCTCGGCGTACTGGTAACCGGTCTTGCCCCGGATCCGCTGGTCGCCGCCGGTGCAGAAGGCCCACGTGCCGTGCTTGCCGCTCGGGCCGTTGCCGGTCAGGAGCACGCAGCCGACGTCCCCGGAGCTCCGGGCGTGCTCGAGGGCGCGCAGCAGCTCGTCGACGGTGTGGGGCCGGAAGGCGTTGAGGACGTCGGGCCGGTCGAAGGCGATCCGCACCGTGCCGTGCGCCCGCGCCCGGTGGTAGGTGAGGTCGGTCAGGTCCTCGAAGCCGGGGACGACGTCCCACGCCTCGGCGTCGAAGATCTCCGAGACTCCGTCGATCGCGCTCATCCCGGCACCGTATCGGTGGTTGAGGTGCGAGCGCAGCGAGCCTCGAAACCCCGGAATTGACGGGAGTGGCGCGGTGTTGTGACGGGTATGGCACTGACAGGAGAGTACGTCCCCAGCACGGCGCAGTGGGTGCGCGAGCAGGTGGCCGAGTTCGAGGCCTCCAACGGCGCTCGCGCCAACACCCTCGCCCGCACCGGCGACCCCATCGTCGTCATCACCTCCGTGGGAGCGCAGAGCGGGAAGCTGCGCAAGAACCCCGTGATGCGCGTCGAGCACGACGGCAGCTACCTGGCCGTGGCGTCGTACGGCGGCGGCCCGGTCGACCCGGTGTGGGCCGACAACTTCCGCGCCCACCCCGAGGTCGACCTGCAGGACGGGCCGGACCTGGCGACCTACGACGTGCGCGAGCTGCCCGACGGCCCCGAGCGCGACCAGTGGTGGCAGCGGGCGGTCGACACCTGGTCGACGTACGGCGAGTACCAGAAGAAGACCGACCGGCTGATCCCGGTCTTCCTGCTCGAGCGTCAGACCTGAGCGTCGAGCGGCTGAATTCGCGCGGCATCCCCCACACTGAGGCGGTGACCACCGCCCCCGCGCGACCGTCGGCGCTGGCCGAGCCGACCCTGACACCTCCGACGCGCTGGGTGGTCGCGCTGTCGCTGGTCAACCTCGGCATCATGTCGGGCTGGTTCGGTCCGATCCAGGTGCTGCTGGCCGAGCAGGCCCGTGAGATCGCGCCCGGCCAGAAGGAGGCGGTGCTGTCGCTGGTGCTCGGCGTCGGCGCGGCTGTCTCGACGATCTGCAACCCGGTCTTCGGCGCCTTCTCCGATCGCACCACCTGGCGGATGGGGCGGCGGCTGCCGTGGATCCTGATCGGCGCCGCGGGCGGCTCGGTGTCGCTGATCGCGCTCTCGACGGCCTCGTCGGTGCCGGCGATGCTGATCGGCTGGTGCGGCGTCCAGGTGTTCCTCAACGCCATGTACGCCGCCGTCATGGCCGCCATCCCCGACCAGGTACCGGTCGAGCGGCGCGGTCTGATCGGCGGGCTGGTCGCGATCGCCCAGACCGTCGGCATCGTCGGCGGCGTCGCCATCGCCAGCCTCACCGGCAGCATCGCGGCCGGCTACCTCGCGACGATGGTTGCGCTGCTGGTCCTGACGATCCCGTACGCACTCGGCTCGCGCGACCTCGCGCTCCCGGTCGGTCACCGGCCGCCGCCGTTCTCGTTGGGGCCCTTCCTGCGGTCGTTCTGGATCTCGCCGCGTGAGCACCCCGACTTCGCGTGGGCCTGGATCACCCGGTTCCTGGTCAACCTCGGCAACTACGTGGCGACGCTCTACCTGCTCTTCTACGTCGTCGACGGTCTCGGCATCCCCGAGGACGAGGCGGCCGAACGCGTGCTCGTGCTGACGGCGCTCTACGCGGTCACGGTGATCGCGACCACCGCCGTCTTCGGCCACTGGAGCGATCGGATCGGGAAACGCAAGATCTTCGTGATCTGGTCGGGGATCATCTCCGGCGCCGCGTCCCTGGTGCTGGCGATACCGCAGAACTGGTACGCCGCGATCGCCGCCGCGATCGTGCTCGGCTGTGCGTTCGGCATCTACACCGCCGTCGACTTCGCGCTGATCACCCAGGTGCTGCCCGCGGCGACGGAGCGGGCCAAGGACCTCGGCGTCATCAACATCGCCAACACCCTGCCCCAGGTCCTCGCTCCCGCCATGGCCGGCATCATCCTGACCCTCGTCGCGGCCGGCGGCGGCTCCGTCGCGACGTACGGCGACGGCTGGTCGGTCGGCTACGGCGTGGTCTACATCTTCTCCTTCTTCTGCGCCCTCCTCGGCTCGGTCCTGGTCACGCGCATCAAGTCCGTCCCCTGACCCGTTGAGTTGGGGTTTTTGGCCCCTTCAGTTGGGCACTTTGGCCCCGGTGAGGGGCCAAAGGACCGAACTCATGGGGCCAAACTTCCCAACTCAACCTTGGGTCAGGTGGCGATGGAGCGGGCGAGGTTGGCCAGGTGCGCTAGTCGAGCCAGCTCCGAGTCGAGGAAGGCGGGCCCGCCGCGGCGGCCGATCAGCAGCACCTCGTCGGCGCCGAGCGGGCAGGCGACGACCAGGTCGGCGCCCTGCTCGTCGACCTGCTGGGGTACGGACATCTCGACGAAGCGGAGGTCTGCGGGGGCCGCCTCCGTCGCCCGTCGTACGCCGGAGGAGCGGTCGATCCGCGCACCCCAGTCGGACCGGAAGACGATCGGCAGCAGGTCGACCAGCCGGTCGAGCGCCGTGTCGCGGTGGGCGGTGAGGTCCTCGACGGCCTCGAGGTCGAGGAAGATGTTGCCGCCCGCGGCGTAGCGGTTGATCCACAGCACCTCGACGCCCTTGATGTCCGTGCACGCCGACACGATCGCGTCGGGCATGGCGCCGTCGGCCATCTCGAGGAAGAAGTCGTCGACCGCGGTGCCGTCGTAGCGCTTCTCGACGATCTCGATCGCCTCGATGTCACCGCCGGCCTCGCCGATCGCCGTGGCCAGCCGACCCAACGAACCGGGGACGTCCAGGAGGCTGACCCGGAGCAGGTACGACATGTGGCGACAGTAACCCCGGCACGTTGCCAGGACGTTTCGAGGTTCAGCGGGTGGGCGGCGTCAGCGAAGGCGCTGTCGCAGGCCCGTCGCGCGCTGGGCGCGGGTGGCGACGGCGGCCCGCACCGCCGCCTCGGACCCGACCACCCGCAGCCGGTCCTGGGCGCGGGTCACCGCGGTGTAGAACAGCTCGCGCGTCAGCAGCCGCGAGCCCTCCTCGGGCAGCAGCACGGTGACCTCCTCGGCCTGGCTGCCCTGGCTCTTGTGGATGGTCAGCGCGTGCATCGTGTCGATCGCGTCGAGCCGCCCGGGCGCGAGGTCGGTCAGGCCGTGCCGGGCGCCGTCGATCCGCGCCCGGAGCCGACCGTCGGCGAGCACCGCCACACCGGTCTCGCCGTTGTAGATCTCGAGCGCGTGGTCGTTGGCGGTGACCAGCAGCGGGCGGCCGACGTACCAGGTGCCGAAGATCGGTTCGCCCGTCTCGTCGCCGAGCCACTGCTCGACCTGCCAGTTCCAGAGTCGTACGCCGCGGGGACCCTCGCGATGGGCGCAGAGCAGCCGGTGGCGCGAGAGAGCCGCGATGGCACCCTCGGCGTCGCCGGCGAAGGCGAGCCGACGCACCCGCAGCGCCTGGTCGACCAGCGGCTCCCGCAGCACCGCGGCCGGGTCGTCGGTCTCGACGAACTCGACCTGCGACGAGCCGGAGCGCAGCGCCTCGAGCACCGCCTCGGGATCCTCGGCGTCGCGGAGGGCGTCGGCCACCGCCTGGATGTCGGCAGCGGACCGGTAGTTGCGGGACAGCCCGCGCACGAGTGCCTCGGGCAGACCGTCCACCAGGTCGGAGAGCACCGCGCCGGCACCGACCGAGGTGAGCTGGCGCGGGTCGCCCACCAGGATCAGCCGGGTCTCAGGCCGGACCGCCTCGAGCAGCCGAGCCATCATCGTCAGGTCGACCATCGAGCACTCGTCGACCACGATCACGTCGTGCTTGAGCCGGTTGCTCCGGTCGTGGCGGAAGCGCGTCGAGTTGTCGGGGCGCCAGCCGAGCAGCCGGTGGAGCGTCATCGCGTCGGGCCGCCCGACGCGCTCGGCGAAACCGTCCGGCATCTCCTCGCCGACGGCCTCCGCCAGCCGGGCGGCGGCCTTGCCGGTCGGCGCGCTCAGCGCCACGGACAGCGGACGATCCGCCTGGGACGAGAGCAGCGCCAGCATCCGGGCGACGGTCGTGGTCTTGCCCGTGCCGGGCCCGCCGGTGATCACGGTCGTCCACTGGCGACAGGCCGCGACCGCAGCGTCCTCCTGCTCGGGGCTCAGGTGGTCGTCGCGCACCCGGTCGAGTGCCGCCGCGAGGGCTGACTCGTCGACGGCCGGCGGCCGCTGCTCGGTGCGGGCGCGGACGTCGTCGGCGATCTGACGCTCGAGCCGGTGGTAGCGGTCGAGGTAGACCAGCCCGTACTCCTGGCGCAGCACGCCAGCGGCCGCGAGCGCCGAGCCCTCGACCGCGGCGGCCCAGCCCGCCGGGTCGGGCCACGCCAGCTCGGGGGCGACGTCGCGGATCGTGGCGAGGTCGACGCCCACCGAGCCGTTGCGAACCGCCCGGACCGCGAGCGCCGCCGCGAGCAGCACGTCGGCGTCGGACTCGTCGGCCAGGTCGCCGGTGCGGGCCGCGACGTGGACGTCGGCCGCCGCCAGCACGCCCGCGCGGTTCATGTCGCCGAGCACCCCTGCGGCCCCGGCGACCAACCGCCGGTCGTGGTCGCCCACCGGTTCGAACACCTCGGTCATCGACCCGCCCCCTCGTTGAGCCGGCCGTCGAGGAGGTCGGACAGCGCCTCGACCAGCGCCACCGGCGGCCGCCACGCGAACACCCCGCACGGTTCACCCTCGACCAGCGGTGTCTCGGCACCGCACATGCCGCGCAGGTAGAGATAGAGGACACCGCCGAGGTGGCGACCGGGGTCGTAGCCGGGCTGCCGCCACCGCAGGAACCGGTGGAGGACGACGGCATAGAGCAACGCCTGCAACGGGTAGTCGGAGTGGCCCATCGCGGCGTCGAGCTCCGCGGGAACGTACGCCGCCGCGGTCAGCGGCTCGTCGCGCGGGCCGAGCCAGTTCGTCTTGTAGTCGACCACGAGGTAGCGCACCTCGCCGTCACCGTCACGCACCCGCAGCACCACGTCGATCGAGCCGGTGAGGTAGCCGCGCAGGCTCTGCGCCCCGAGCTCGGGCCGGTCGAGCGCGTCGGCGAAGCCGCGCACCGGGTCGCCTTCGGGAAGGTGTCGACGCAGCAGCGGAGCGAGGTCGCCGAGGGCCACGTCACCGGTGAGGCCGAGGTCGCCACCGGCGAGCGGCAGCTCGAAGTCGAGCTCGCGCAGCCGGTCGCGCAGCGGGACGTCGCGCAGGGTGGCGTGCCCGGCCAGCGACCCGAGCGGGGTGTCGGTCACCGCCACCAGCGCGGTCACCAACAGGTCGTGATCGAGGTCGACCGGCCAGCGCACGAGCTGGTCGACGAGCTGCGACCGCAGCTCGGCGGCGAGGTCTCCGTCGTGATCGGGCGCGTCGGGGTCGGCGTGCTCGAGGACGCCGTGGACCAGCGACCCGAAGTCGGCGCCGACCGGCAGGTCGGCCATCGGCGACGGGGTTGCCAGCCCTGGATCCGCTGGCGGCTCACCCGTCGGCAGCGGGACTTCATCGTCGAGTGGCACCTCCTCGGGCTCGCTGCCGACGGCGGCGAGAGGCCGCCGGCTCGACCCGGGTCAGCGAGGAGTAGGACGTACGGCGCCAGGCGATGTCGACGTCACGGCCGAAGGTACGGACCGCGAGGCCGGTGGGGGCGACCAGCGGGACATCGGCGCCGAGCGGGGCCGGGACCGCGGGCTCGGGGCTGGGGCCACCGTGGGCACGCCACTGCTCGAAGACGCCGGCGGCGTCGTCGTCGGTGCGGTTGTCGAACGCGTCGGGCACGTCAGCGGAGCCCGGGCGGCGCCCCTGCAGCACCCGGTGGAGCGGTGAGGCCGGGGTGTTGCGGGTCGGTGCCCACCAGGCGACGACCTGGGACTGGGCGCGGGTGACGGCGACGTAGAGAAGCCGCAGCCACTCGCCGGCCTCCTCGCGTTCCCACCGTGAGACATGGTCGCGCCAGCCGTCACCGGCGCCGCCGCCCACGTCGAGGCAGCGCCGGCCGTCGTCGTCGTGGAACAGCGGCGTCGTCGGCTTCGGCACGTTGCGGTCGGCGAGCGCGGGCAGGTAGACGACGGGGTATTGAAGCCCCTTGCTGGCATGGATCGTGACGAGCTGGACCGCTGCCGCGTCGGAGTCGAGCCGCCGGGTGCGCTCGGACCCGCGACCGTCCCGGCCCTCGGCGACCTGGCGTCGCAGCCAGGCCAGCATCGAGGCGACCCCGAGCCGCTCGGTCAGACCCACCTCGTGGAGTGCCTCGCCGATGTGGCGCAGGTCGGTGAGGTGTCGTTCGCCGCCGACCTCGCCGAGGACCCGGCCGGGCAGCCCGTCGGCGGTCGCCGCCTCCAGCACCGCGGCCACACCCCTGGTCGCGTAGACCTCGGACCAGGCACGGAGCCGGTCGGCCACCTCGTCGGTGAGCCGCTCGCCGTCGGTGTCGAGCCGGGTCGCGGTATGGCCGAGGAACGACGTGAGGGCGGCGGACCTGACGCGGGCGCTCCGGTGGGGCTGCTCGAGCCCCTCGAGCAGCCGGAGCCACTCGACGGCCGCGGGGGTGGCGAAGACGCTGCCGCCGCCCGCGATGACCGCGGGTACACCGACGGCGTGGAGCGCCTCCTGCGCTCGTGCGAGGTCGGCGTGGCGGTAGCTGATGACCGCGACGTCACGCGGCTCGAGCGCACGCCCGTCGTACGTCGCACCCGACGCGAGCAGCGCGCGCACGTCGTGGGCGAGATCCTGCGCGATCAGTGGTCGGACCTGGCCGACCGTGAGTGGCGAGGACCCGGTGCGCCCGAGCTGGTCGCGCCGCACCACCCGCAAGCCGGAACGGTTCGGGGTGGGGAGCGCCGGCCAGCCGGCTGCCGTCGTGGTGGGCGGAGACGTCGTGGACGACGATCCGCTCGTCGCCGAGCGCCGCACCGCGCAGCACGGCCTGGAACGCCGCGAGCAGCGGCTGGTCGCTGCGCCAGTTGACGTCCAGCGTCTGCTGGGTCGCGGCCGTGCCGGCGGCCCGCAGGTAGGTGACGACGTCGCCGCCGCGGAAGGCATAGATCGCCTGCTTGGGGTCTCCGATCAGCACCATCGTGGCGTGGCCGCTGAAGGCGCGGTCGAGGACCTGCCACTGCACCGGGTCGGTGTCCTGGAACTCGTCGACCAGGACGATCTGCCACCGCTGCCGCATCCGTGCCCGCGCGGGCGCCTCGGGGTCGGCGAGGGCGTGGGCGAGCTGGCTGAGCAGGTCGTCGTAGGACAGGATCCCGAGCCGCCGCTTGCGGCGGTCGAGCTCGGTGCGGACCGCCGTGGCGAAGGCCACCCGGCGACCGTGGTCGGAGGTGGCGTCGGCCCCGGCCGGCTCGAGCCACGCCTGCGGGTCGCCGACGACGGCGCGCGCGATCGCCATCGCCTCGGCGTGGCTGAAGACCGGGTCGGTGTCGTCGTAGGCGAACGCGCGCAGGTAGAGGTCGGAGACGACCTCGGCGAGCAGGTCGTCGAGGTCCTCGACGAGTCGGGCCCGCGCGTCGGTGTCACCCGCGACCCCCAGGGATCCCAGCACGAGCGAGCAGAACTGGTGGGTGGTCGCGATGGTGGCAGCATCGAAGGAGGCCAGCGCGGCGACGATCCGTCGGTGCCGCTGGCGCCGCGTCTCCTCGTCGCAGTCGAGCAGCAGGTCGAGGAGGTCGGACGCCGGCCCGGCATCGGGAGCGGCATCGCCGGCCAGCGCGCGCTCGGCCTCCACCAGCTGGGTGCGCACCCGCTCACGCAGCTCCTGGCTCGCCGCGCGACCGAAGGTGACGATCAGCATCTGGTCGAGCGTGGCGACGTCCTCGGCGACGTAGCGGGCGACGAGCGCGCCGATCGTCCAGGTCTTGCCGGTACCGGCGCTGGCCTCGAGCACCGTCGTGCCGGTCGGCAGCGGCGCCCGGATGTCGAACGGCTCGATCACAGCATCCCCACTCGCTCGACGCCGGTGAGGAGCGGTTCCCAGATCTGCCAGGCGTACGACGCGAGGCCGTCGTCGAGCAGGCGCTGGAGCGGCGCGCGGTCGCCCCAGACCCGGACGTGGGCGGCGTCGGCGTCCTCGCCCGGGATCCCCATCGGGCTGTTGCGGTCGGTCTCCCACATCCGGTTGGCGGCGGCGAGCGGCTCGACAGGGGCGCCGGCCAGCTCCTTGGCGCGTGCCTCCGCGAAGGCGTTGCCGGTCTGGATCGGGACCGGCAGCGGCCGCGTCATGCCGAGGTCGCGGAGCTCGACGAGCTCCCGCAGCCAGTCGACAGCCCGGTGGTCGAGTGGTCCCGCGAGTGCGCGCTGCGGCCCGGCGCGACCCCAGCCGACGGCGTGGGAGGTGATGTGGAGGTCGGGGTGGGCAGCGCTCAGGGCGAGCAGGTCGACCCACGCGAGCAGCCGTTGCCGCGCCTTCAGCCGGGAGTAGCCGAGCGACACCAGACGCGAGCCGAACACTCCCGACACCGTGCCGGTCAGCCGGCGACCGGCACCGAGATCGACGTCGACATCGAGGCTGCGGCGCTCACCCTCGCGCAGCGCGGCGGTGCCGGCGTAGAGGTCCTGCGCCTTCTGTGCGACCTGGCCGAGGGCGCGCGTCCCGAGCCCGCCCGGGGGCAGGGTGCCGCTGAGCTGCTCGGCGGTGAGGACGGCGACCGCGTCCTGGCCGGCCAGCACCTGGCGCAACAACCGGTCGCCGATGTCCCACTGCTCCAGCGCGTCGAGGTCGACGGGGATCGCATCGCCGACGTCGTCGGCGTGGAGCGGCGAGGACACGTCGAGCCGCCCCCGGAGGAAGGCCCGCACCGGGTGGACCAGGAAGTCGCGGAGATCGGCGAGGTTGACGTCGCCCTCGGGAGCCGCCGGGAGCGGGTGGGGCAGGAACGGCTCGGGTGGACGTCGCTCCGAGGTTGCAGCCTGGGCACCGGCGAGCGCGGCCCGGTCGAAGCTGAACGGGCGGTCGCCGACCAGTGCTCCCGGCAACAGGTTGCGGGCGTCGTACGGCTGGAGCGGGTGGTGGACGAGCACGTCGGACGTCGATGCGGTGCGGTGGGCGGCGTCCAGGATCTCGCCGAGGGGCACGGCGGGCGGGCGGGACGCACCGGTGTGCTCGTTGGCCCCGGTGTAGGTGACGACGAGGGTCTCGGTGGCCGCGAGCACCGCGTCGAGCAGCAGCTGGCGATCCTCGCTGCGGGGGTCGCGCTCGCCGGTCAGCGGTCGCCGCAGCAGCGCGTCGTCGCCGTCGATCGAGGCCACGCGCGGGAAGACGCCGTCGTCGAGCCCGACCAGGCAGACCACGCGGTGGGGAACCGAGCGCATCGGCACCATCGTGCAGACCGTCAGCGTGCCGGTGCGGAAGTTGGCGCGGGTGGGTCGGCCACCGAGCCGCGAGTCGAGCATGGCCCGGACGTCGGGCAGCCGCAGCGTGACCACGCCTCCCTCGGTCGCAGAATCAACCGTCCGGGCCAGCTCACGCTCGAACTGGGGCGCCTGCCAGGGCTGGTCGGGATCGACCTCGGCCAGCCCGGCGACGCCGTCGCGCAGCGCGACGACCCACTCGTCCAGCGGGCCGGCTGCCGCCAGGCCCGCGACGCAGCGGTCGAGCCGGTGGACCAGCTCCGCGAACCGGCCGAGCAGCTCGAGGTCGCCACTGCCGACGTCGTCGACGGGCAGCCCGCGGCCGACGTGGTGGTGGTCGTCGCCGCTCATCGCGGCGCCCAGGAGGAGCCGGTCGAGCCCGGCGCGCCAGGTGTTGTGGGCGAAGCCCTGCATGTCGAAGCCGGTGCGTTGCTCGGCGTCGAGCCCCCAGCGGATGCCGGCCGCGCCGACCCAGTCGGTGATCCGGGCGAGGTCGTCGTCGTCGAGGTCGAAGCGCCGGCGGCAGACGTCGGCGCCGGCCAGGTCGAGCACGTCGCTCGCCGTCACCCGGCCCCCCGCGAGCTCGACCAGCCGGGCGGCGACGGCGAGCAGCGGGTTGGTGCTCGACAGGGCACGGTCGGCGAGCCGGACCCGGAGCCGGTGGGCCGGATGGCCGTCGTCCACCACGCCCTCGAGCCCGAAGCCCGCCGCGATCAGCGGCGCGTAGGTCTCGATGTCGGGGCACATCACGAGGATGTCGCGGGGCTCGAGCGTCGGGTCGTCGTCGAGCAGCCCGACCAGCACCTCACGCAGCACGTCGACCTGGCGCGCGGCGCCGTGGCAGGCATGCACCTGCAGGCTGAGGTCGTCGGCCGCCGGCTCCCGGGAGGCCCGGAGGTCGGCGTCGGGAGCCCGGTTGGCGCGGATGTCGGCCTGGAGCCAGCCGAGGAGCGTGGCCCGATCGTCCAGCGGGGCGGGCGCGGCCGCCTCGACGCCGACGCCGTCGAGGACCCGGCTCAGCTCGCGGGTGTCACGGCCCAGGGAAGCCAGGAGCGGGTGGTGGACTCGCTCGGCGGACGTGTCGTCGTCGCGCGCGACCACGCCGCCGATCCCCCGCAGGTCGTCCCAGAGCGCCGGCGAGGGCTGGGGCAGCCACAGGTGGACGTCACGCCGCTCGCCGAGCGCGCCGAGCAGCTCGACCTCGGTGACCGGCAACCGGGTGTGGCCGAACAGGGAGAGCCGGTCGGGCAGGTCGAGACGCTGAAGTGCCGCAGCGTCGCCGTCGCGCAGCATCGACACCGTCTCGCGGTGGCGTACGTCGGGCGGCGGCTGGCCGATGTGGGCGAGCACCCGGCGCCACAGCTCCGGTTGCCAGAGCAGGTCGGCGTCGAGGGCCGCGCCGGCGCCGTCGGTGTCGCGGCCCGCGCGCCAGTCGGCGACGAGGGACGGCCGTTGCACGGCGTACGACGCGAGGATGCCGGCCAGCCGTCGCGCCACCGACCAGCGGCGAGCCCGGCGGAGGTCGCCCTCGTCGCCGGCGACACCGTGGCCGAGGTGGCGGGCGAGGGTGGCCGCCCACGGCTCGTCGAGGGAGGCGTCGAGGACCTCGAGCAGCGGCCACACCAGGCGGTCGGGGTCCCAGGCGTCGTCGCGCTCGCGGTCGAGCAGCAGCGAGACGAGGGAGCGCGGGCTGAGGAACCGCACCCCGGCACAGACGCCGTCGCCGCCGGCACGACCGGCACCGAGCCGGTGGGAGAGCCGTTGGGACAACCAGCGCTCGACACCGCGCGCGGGGACGGCCACGACCTCGGCGGCGAACGGGTCGGGCAGCGGAGTGGCGAGCAGGTGGCCGAGCTGGTCGGCCAGGAGGTCGGCGCGCGGCGCGCGGTGAAGCTGCAGGACCAAACCCGCGACCTCCTTCTCACCCGAGTGCGCCCCCGGACATGCGACGGCGACGGACCCAACCTAGGGCCCGCCGCCGACAATTCCCCGCCGCAGCGCTACTTGTCGAAGAGGCTGACCCCTCCCGGGCCGACGAGCAGTCCGACGATGATCAGGACGATCCCCCACAGCACCCCACCGCGAATCAGCGTCACGATGCCGCTGATCACGAGGATGACTGCCAGGATCCACAGCAGGAACGTCATGTCCGTTGTCCTCCTCTAGCGGTCGCACGTCTGGCGACCGGCCCCCAACCTGTCATCGGTCCCCACGAACGGCAAACACCCATCGGGGTGAAGTCCCGGCGCGAGGTCGCGCCCCGATTAGGGTCCGGTGCATGGCTGACGAGGCACGCCGCGAGACGGCGCAGGAGAAGCTTGACCGCAAGTGGGAGGACCAGCTCCAGGAGCTCCGTGTCATGCAGACCGGGGTGCAGCTGCTGGCCGGCTTCCTGCTGACCCTCCCGTTCCAGAGCGCCTTCGGCGACCTCGACTCCTTCCAGCGCGGCCTGTTCCTCGCCCTGGTGGTGGTAGCCGCGGTCACCACGCTGTTCATCGTGATGACGGTCTCGGTGCACCGTCGGCTGTCGGGTCAGCACGTCAAGGGGCGGGTGGTCGGCGCCGCGCAGGTCGGCCTCCTCGCCGCGGTCACCGGCGTGGCGCTGCTGGTGGTCGGCATGGCGACGCTGATCTTCGACGTCGTCGTCGACCGGACCGCCGCCCTCGCGGTCGGCGGTGCCGTTGCGCTGCTCGCCGTGGTCCTGCTCGCCGTCGTACCGCAGGTCCTCAGCCGGGAGTGACGCCCGACCTCCCTGTCCCGTACGGCGGCGAACTTGTACGGTGCGAGGCACACGACTGAGCGTCGGTCTCGGGCCGACGTCTGGAGAGGCGGGCTGGCATGGCCGACACGGCCGAAGTGGACGACGCGCTGGATGAGGCCGGGCTGACCAACGAGGCGGTGCGCGACTACGTGCGCCACTGGGCCGGGGTCACCGGCGCCGCCCGGATCGAGGTCGTCAGCGCGGCCGACGACGCCCGCCTGGTGCAGGAGGCGCTGGCCGCCGACGAGATCCAGCCGGCCGGCGAGGGCCGCTACTACTCCCGCAGCTACTACAAGGACACCGCGCGCTCGGAGGAGCGCACCATCGTCGCCACCAGCAACGAGTCCGACGCGGGCGTCTACAACAACTGGCGTCCCGCCTCGGAGATGAAGCCGCTGCTCGAGGAGCGCATGCGCGGCCAGCTCGACGGCAAGACGATGTATGTCATCCCCTACCTGATGTCGCCACCGGGCTCGCCGCTCGAGCGGTACGCGGCCGGCGTCGAGCTCACCGACAACCGCACCGTCGTGCTCCACATGATCCGGATGGCGCGCGTCGGCATCGACCTCATCAACAACCTCGCCGAGCCCGACATGTTCGTGCGCGCGGTCCACGTGACCGGCGACCTGGAGAACCTCGGCCAGGGCACGCCGGACGACCAGCGGATGTTCGTGACCGTCGCCGACGAGCGGACGATCCTCCACTTCGGGTCGTCGTACGGCGGCAACGCGCTGCTCGGCAAGATCGCCCACGGTCTGCGGCAGGCCGCCTACGACGGCTGGGCGAGCCGCGAGTTCCTCTCCGAGCAGTTCATGCTGATCGGGATCCACGACAAGGAGACCGGCCGCAACTACCACATCTGCGGCGGCTTCCCGAGCGCGTCGGGCAAGACCAACCTGGCGATGATGCTGGCCCCCGACGGGCTCGGCGACCGCTACTACGTCTCCTTCTACGGCGACGACATCGCGTGGCTGTGGGTCAACCCGGACGACGGCCGGCTCTACGGCATGAACCCGGAGTTCGGCGTCTTCGGCGTCGCGAAGGACACCAACGAGGCGACCAACCCGACCGCGCTGACGTCGGTCGCGGAGGACACCCAGGTGGTCTTCACCAACGTCGCGTGGAACGAGAACACCCACGAGGTCTGGTGGGAGGGCAAGACCAAGCGGCCTCCGTCCGACGTCGCGGGCTGGTACGACTGGAAGGGCGAGAAGATCTCCGACCGGTCCGCGCGCGACGACTCGCCGTGGGCCCACCCCAACAGCCGCTTCACGACCACGCTCGCCAACGTCCCCAACGTCGCCGAGGACTTCGAGAACCCCGCCGGCGTCCCGATCGACGGCATCATCTTCGGTGGCCGCACCCGTGACCGCGAGCCCCTCATCCGCGCCATCACCGACCTCGCCGAGGGCGTCTACGACGGGCTCACCCTCGGCGCGGAGGCGACCGCTGCCGCCGACGGCAAGGAAGGGCTGCTGCGCTACGACCCGATGTCGATGCGGCCGTTCATGTCGTACGCCGAGGGCGACTACGCCGCCCACTGGCTGCGCATCGTGGGCGCCGCGACCGAGCAGCCGATCTTCGCCCACGTCAACTGGTTCCAGAAGGACCCCGACGACGGCCACTTCCTGTGGCCGGGCTACCGCGACAACCTGCGCCCGCTGCTCTGGCTGATGCGCCTCAAGGCCGGCGAGGTGTCGGGCCGACCGACGGCCGTCGGCATCATCCCGACCGAGGACGAGCTCGAGCTCGAGGGCTGCACCGTCGACCCCGGCGACCTGGCCACGCTGCTCGACATCGACGTTCCTCGCTGGCGCGAGGAGATGGCCAACCGCGAGGACCACCTCAAGGCCTTCACGAACCTGCCCGAGGAGATCTGGGAGGCCCACCGCCGGGTCGCCGCCGCCCTCGACGCTGCTGACTGAGGCTCGAGGGGGTGTGCGGTTTCCCCGCATATGCGGGGAAACCGGAACATCCCGCAGCAAACTTGCCCCGCGAACATCACGACTCGCCCAGGAAGTCCTCCGAGTCCCGTCGGGACGCGCCCCGGCCTCGGCCGGCGCGCTGGTCACCGGGGTCGCGGTGCCAGCCGCACGAGCTGGGTCACGTGCTCCGGCGACAGGTCGTCGAGGGTCGTGACGCCGAGCAGCCCCATCGTCCGCTCGACCTGATCGCCGAGGATCTCGATCGCGCGGTCGACGCCTGCGCGGCCCCCGGCCATCAGGCCGTAGAGGTAGGCGCGGCCGACGAGCGTGAAGCGCGCGCCGTGAGCGATCGCGGCGACGACGTCCTGCCCGGACATGATCCCCGTGTCGATGTGCACCTCCACGTCGTCCCCGACCTCGGCGACGACGTCGGGCAGCAGGTGGAACGGGATCGGCGCCCGATCGAGCTGACGCCCGCCGTGGTTCGAGAGCAGCACGGCGTCGACGCCCACCTCCGCGCAGCGCGCCGCGTCAGCCACCGACTGCACGCCCTTGACGACCACCTTGCCCGGCCACTGTTCCTTGATCCAGGCCAGGTCCTCCCAGGTCACGGTCGGGTCGAACATCGTGTCCAGCAGCTCGGCGACCGTCCCCGACCACGAGTCGAGGGACGCGAATGCGAGCGGCTCGGTGGTGAGGAAGTTGAACCACCAGGCCGGGCGCGGGATCGCGTTGGCGACCGTGCGCGGCGTCAGCGTGGGCGGGATCGTCATGCCGTTGCGGACGTCGCGCAACCGGGCACCGGCGACCGGGACGTCGACGGTGACGAGGAGCGTGTCGTAGCCGGCCGCCGCGGCCCGCTCGACCAGCGCCATCGACCGCTCGCGGTCCTTCCACATGTACAGCTGGAACCAGTGGCGACCGTCAGGGCTCGCGGCGGCGACGTCCTCGATCGACGTCGTGCCCATGGTCGACAGCGCGTACGGGATGCCGGCGGCCTCGGCCGCGGTCGCGCCCGCGATCTCCCCCTCGGTGTGCATCATCCGGGTGAAACCGGTCGGCGCGATCCCGAACGGCAGCGCCGCACGCGAGCCCAGCACGTCCCGCGAGGTGTCGACCGTGGAGACGTCCCGGAGGACGCCGGGGTGGAACTCGACATCGGCGAACGCCTGCCGCGCGCGAGCCAGCGAGACCTCCCCCTCGGCCGCACCGTCCGTGTAGTCGAACGCCGCCCGCGGCGTACGGCGCCGGGCGATGCGCCGGAGGTCCTCGATCGTCAGCGCGGAGGCCAGCCGGCGCTCGGTCGCCGACCACACCGGCCGCTTGAACCGCAGCAACGGCGCGAGGTCGTGCCGCTGAGGGAGACGCCGCTCGGTCACGTAAGCAGCCGCGGCGGGATCGGGTCCGGAGGGTCGTGAGGTCCGACGACCTCGTGGGCCCGCAGCCGCACCGACTCCTTGACCTGCGTGAGGGTGTTGCGCACCAGGTCACTGATCAGCTCGTCGGTGCGGGGGTCGTCGAGCATCTCGATGAGGATCCGCAGCGTCGTCTCGGTGACCTCGCTGACGATCGTGTCGTAGCCCGGCAACCGTCCGATCAGGCGCACGCTCGGGTCCTGCCGCACCTTCTCGGCCACCAGCGCCTTCAGCTCGTCGTGGTTCTCCAGGAGCGCCTCGGAGATGCTGCGGGTGTAGTGGCCGGTCTGGATCACGGCCTCCACCTCGTCGAGCACCACGAGGGTCAGTGGCCGCTTGACCAGCCGCAGCACCCGCTCGGCCAGCCTCGAGGCGCGCGCCACCGTGGCCGGGCGGTGCATTCCCCTGCGCACCAGGACCGCGCCGATGATCGCCGCGAGGACGGAGATCCCGAACACCACCGCCAGCACGAAGAGCAGGACCTGCAGGGTGCTGAGCCCCTCGAGCCAGTCGGACATGGACCCATCCTGACCGACACACGCGGCCAGCGGCAGATTTGACGCCTTATCACGTTATTGTCTAATCTCGCGTTGTTCAGTAGTAATAACAGGGTCGATCAAGAAACGGGTCATCATCATGCGCAAGCTCATCGTCCTCGGATTCGTGGGCCTTCTCGCCCAGCTCGTCGACGGCTCCCTCGGCATGGCGTACGGCGTCACCTCGTCCACGCTGCTGCTGGCGACCGGCGTCGCCCCCGCGGCCGCGTCGGCTGCCGTCCACTTCTCGGAGATCGGCACGTCGCTGGTCTCCGGCTTCTCCCACCACAAGCTCGGCAACGTCGACTGGAAGACCGTGTCGATCCTCGCCGTACCGGGCTTCGTGGGCGCCTTCGCCGGTGCCACCTTCCTCGCGAGCCTCCCGGCCGACACCGCGAAGCCGTGGGTCGCGGGCCTGCTGCTCGCGCTCGGCCTCTACGTCATCTACCGGTTCCTGGTGCTCGGTGGTCGCCGTCCGACGTTCAAGGCCCGCCCCGGCGCCAAGTTCCTCGTCCCGATGGGCCTGGTGGGTGGCACCCTCGACTCGATCGGCGGCGGCGGCTGGGGTCCCGTCGGCACCACCACACTGCTGTCGTCGGGTCGCCTCGAGCCCCGCAAGGTCGTCGGGCTCGATCGACACGTCCGAGTTCGTGGTCGCGGTGGGCGGATCGCTCGGGTTCCTGTTGGCGCTGAGCAGTGCCGGCATCCCGTGGGACTTCGCCCTCGCGCTGCTCATCGGCGGTGTCATCGCCGCGCCCATCGCCGCCTGGCTGGTCAAGCACCTCCCGGCCCGCGTGCTCGGTGTCGCGGCCGGCGGACTGATCGTCCTCACCAACACCAAGACCATTGCCGAGGCGCTGGGCGCCACCGGTAACACGGTCGGCCTCCTTGCCGCGATCGTCGCGGTCCTGTGGATCTCGGGAATCGCCTGGGCGGTCTCCCAGGAGCGCAAGGCCCGCGAGATCGAGCGGCTCGAGGAGGCGTACGCCGGGGTCTGACCCACCTCGGCACACAGGCGGCCGGTAGGAGCAACTCCTGCCGGCCGCCTGGCATGTCGTCATCCGGTCCGCGCGTGCACCGCTCCCGAAATGGCCGACGGCGGCCACGATGCTCGATCGTGGCCGCCGCCGGCGGATGTGCGGGTGTGACTACTTGCCGACGACGTTCTCCGCCTGGGGACCCTTGGGGCCCTCGGTGACGTCGAACTCGACGCGCTGGTTCTCAGCGAGCGACTTGAAGCCGGTGCCCTGGATCGCGGTGTGGTGGACGAACACGTCCGCGCCGCCGCCGTCCTGGGCGATGAAGCCGAAGCCCTTGTCGTCGTTGAACCACTTCACGGTGCCTTCTGCCATGACTGTCTTCCTTCGTTTCGTGAACCTACGCGTTGGACACTGTGCCCATCGCGGAGCTGAACCATCTGCACTGCGCCTGATGTCCAGCTGAACGGAAGAACAGGAGAGCGTGTGACGGCTGACGACCCTCGGTCTGCGAGCGTCGCGAGGGTTACCCCTCAACAGCAACCACCACAGTACCGCCGATCGCCCGAGGTCGTGCAACGGCGCCCCCCTCGAAGGCGAGCAGTAGGGCTGGGCCGACGCATGGGGCACACTGGGGAGTGGTGGAGGAGCTTTCTGATGGGTGACTCCGCGAGTGAATCGGGTCGTCCGGGGTACGGATCGGACCCACCGGAGGTGACCATGACCGACCTGCAGCACGGAGCCGCGCGTCCACGTGCCGGCTTGACCGCCGAGGAGGTGGAGCAGCTCGGCCGCGAGCTCGACGCCCTCCGGCAGACCGTCCTGGAGAGCCGTGGCGCGCGCGACGCGGCGTACATCAGGCGGGTGATCGCCCTCCAGCGCTCGATGGAGCTGTCCGGGAGGCTTCTCCTGCTCGGCAGCCGCTACCGACCGGCGTGGTGGCTGGGTACGGCGGCGCTGTCGGTCGCCAAGATCCTCGACAACATGGAGATCGGCCACAACGTCCTGCACGGACAGTGGGACTGGATGCGCGATCCCAAGATCCACTCCTCCACCTGGGACTGGGACCACGCCTCACCGCCGGAGCTCTGGAAGCGCGCCCACAACGAGCGGCACCACGTCTACACGAACATCCTCGGCAAGGACAACGACCTCGGCTACGGGATCATGCGCGTCGACGAGGCGCAGACCTGGGAGCCCCGCCATCTCGTCCAGCCGTTGTGGAACTTCATCAACGCCTGCATCTTCGAGTGGGGCATCGCGATGTACGACCTCGACCTCGGCGCGTCGATACGCGAGAAGCGGCAGATGACGCCCGCCCTCAAGGCGGACCTGCGCAAGACGCTGCGCAAGGTGCGCGGGCAGGTGACCAAGGACTACGTGGTGCACCCGCTGCTGTCGATGCCGACCGGCTCGGCGCGGTCGACCCTGACCGCCAACATGACCGCCAACCTGGTGCGGAACGTGTGGAGCCACTCGATCATCATCTGCGGCCACTTCCCGGAGGGCGTGGAGACCTTCGAGCTCGACGAGCTCGACGAGTCCGAGTCGCGCGGCGAGTGGTACCTGCGGCAGATGCTCGGGTCCGCCGACATCTCCGGGCCACCCGTGCTCCACCTGATGAGCGGCAACCTGTCACACCAGATCGAGCACCACGTCTTCCCCGACCTCCCCAGCAACCGCTACCGCGAGATCGCCCCCTCGGTTCGCGCGCTGTGCGAGAAGTACGGCCTGCGCTACCACACTGCGCCGCTGGTGCAGCAGGTCGCCAGCGCCTGGCACCGCGTCTTCCGGCTGTCGCTGCCCAACGGCTGGCTCGCGGCGACCAACCGCCGCAACGCCCCGAGCCAGCTCGCGCTGCTCGCGCGGATGACCCTCCGCCGACCCCGGGACGACGACAGCCGCACCCACGACGTGGATGCGGCTGCGGCGTCTGCGCGCCTGTAGGGATTCGAACCCCAAACCTTCTGATCCGTAGTCAGATGCTCTATCCGTTGAGCTACAGGCGCCCGTCGCAATGACTGGTCGAGGATAGCCGACCCACTGGGACGGGCCGAATCGGGCATCGGCCCCCTGCGTGGACAGGGCGTCCCGCCCAAAGAGAGGTCTGCGTAAGCCCCTCGCGGAACGCCCTGTCCGACGGCCGTGACCGTCGGACCGACTACAGCAGGCCGAGGACCCTCCTCGTTACACCCTCAGGTAGAGATGTGGGACGGACCTTCGGTGCCCCCCAATCGACGCCGCACGTGGTCAGGGCGAAAGCCGTGGTCGACACCCCAGAGCACGGCCCGGGTCCGGCTGTCGACGCCGATCTTGCGGTAGAGCGTGCGGACGTAGGTCTTGACGGTGTTGTTGCTGAGGTAGGCGCGGTCGGCGATCTCGTCATTGCTCAACCCCTGGCAGATCAGTGCCAGCACCTCCGCCTCCCGCGGTGACAGTCCGTGGTCGTCACCCGGCCAGTGGCCCACCACCCCGTCCGGCGTCTCGGCGAGCGTCGGAGGCACCACCCGCTCGCCGGCGTGGACCCGCTCGAGCAGGTCGACCAGCTCGTCCCCCGACACGCCCTTGGAGATGTAGCCGAAGGCGCCGGCCTCCAGCGACTCCGCCACGAGGTCCGCCTGGACGTTCCAGCTGAAGACCACCATCTTGGCTCCGCTGCGGCCGAGGACCCCGGGTACGTCCAACGAGGCGCCCTGGACCTGACCGAAGGAGTCGTAGAGCACGATGTCGACCTCGGCCTCGACCGGCACTCCGCTGTCGAGCTCGACCACCTCCACCCGTGCGGCGTGTGGCCGCAGGAGGCCGGCGACGCCCACGACCACGACCTCGTAGTCGTTGGCGATCGCGACCTTCACTGGAGTCGGCATGTCCGCAGGATAGGCGGCAAGCCGCGCCCGGGCCACGTCGGCTGCGACGCCGGTCACACCCGTAGATCGATCCAATAGGCCGCGCTGCCGCGCCTCGGTAGCCTCCCGGCATCCAGTCGCCCGACAACGACGCCGCGCGATGCCAGGCCGCACCCCGCGAGAGGGACCACCAGGTATGACCGCCACCACCGTCAACGCCCCCACGACACACCAGGGCATCCTCGACTTCGTCACCGAGGTCGCCGAGCTGACCCGGCCGGACCGGATCCACTGGTGCACGGGCTCCGACGAGGAGTGGGTCGAGCTGACCCGAGCCCTCGAGTCCACGGGCACCTTCACCCGTCTCAACCCGGCGATCAAGCCGAACTCCTTCCACGCCGCGTCCGACCCGACAGATGTCGCGCGCGTCGAGGACCGGACCTACATCTGCTCGGTGGACGAGAAGGACTGCGGGCCGACCAACAACTGGATGGCGCCCGACGAGATGAAGGACCTGATGCGCGGGCTCTACGCCGGCTGCATGCAGGGACGCACCATGTACGTCATCCCCTTCGTCATGGGTCACCTCGAGGCCGAGAAGCCGATGTTCGGCATCGAGCTGACGGACTCGGCGTACGTCACCGCGAGCATGCGCGTCATGGCCCGCATGGGCACTCACGTGCTGGACCGGATGACCGAGCTCGGGGCCACCTTCGTGCCCGCGATCCACTCCGTCGGCATGCCGCTCGAGGACGGCCAGGCCGACGTCGCGTGGCCGTGCAACGACACCAAGTACATCGTGCAGTTTCCCGAGGAGCGGGCGATCTGGTCCTACGGCTCCGGCTACGGCGGCAACGCCCTGCTCGGCAAGAAGTGCTACGCGCTCCGCATCGCCAGCGTCATGGCCCGCGACGAGGGCTGGCTCGCCGAGCACATGCTGATCCTCAAGCTGACCTCGCCGGAGGGCGTGCGCAAGTACGTCGCCGCGGCGTTCCCGAGCGCGTGCGGCAAGACCAACCTCGCCATGCTCGAGCCGACGATCCCCGGCTGGAAGGTCGAGACCCTGGGCGACGACATCGCCTGGATGCGGGTCGGCGACGACGGCCGGCTGTGGGCGGTCAACCCGGAGTACGGCTTCTTCGGTGTGGCACCGGGCACCAACGAGCACACCAACCCCAACGCGATGAAGACCATCAACAAGGGCAACTCGGTCTTCACCAACGTCGCACTCACCGAGGACGGCGACGTCTGGTGGGAGGGCCTGGAGAATCCGCCGACCCGGGCGACGTCGTGGAAGGGCCAGCCCTGGAGCCCCGACAGCGACGAGCTCTCCAGCCACGCCAACAGCCGCTACTGCACGCCGATCAAGCAGTGCGACATCCTCGCCGCCGAGTACGACGACCCCCGCGGTGTGCCGATCGACGCGATCCTCTTCGGTGGGCGCCGCAAGACGACCGTGCCGCTGGTGTTCGAGGCCCGTGACTGGACCCACGGCACGTTCCTGGGGGCCACGCTCTCCAGCGAGACGACTGCGGCCGCGGTCGGCGCGGTCGGCGTCGTACGACGTGACCCGATGGCGATGCTGCCCTTCATCGGCTACCACGCCGGCGACTACTTCAACCACTGGATCAACATCGGCAAGAACAACGACGCCTCGAAGCTGCCGCGGATCTTCTACGTCAACTGGTTCCGTCGAGATGAGGACGGCGGTTTCCTCTGGCCCGGCTTCGGCGAGAACAGCCGGGTCCTCAAGTGGGTCGTGGAGCGCATCGACGGCCAGGCCGCGGCACTCGAGACCCCCATCGGCCACGTCCCCGCGCCCGGCTCCCTCGACACCGACGGCCTGGACGTGAGCGAGGAGCAGCTCGCCGCCGCGCTGCAGGTCGACCCCGACGAGTGGCGGGCGGAGATCCCCCAGATCCAGGAGTGGTTCGAGAAGTTCGGGGACCACCTTCCCGCCGTGCTCTGGACCGAGCTGGACGGGCTGAAGGCCCGGTTGGCGCCCTGATCGACGCCCTCGTGCGGCCCCGTTCCTTTCGAGGAACGGGGCCGCACGCATCAGGGGGTATGGGATTCTGTAGCCCGGCGGGGGCTGGGAAGGAAGTGACGTGGCAGAGCTGGGAGCCGACGACCGCGAGCTGTTCGAGACCGCCGCGACCGCGTTGTACGAGCACATCGTCGCTTCCGGCGGGATCGACAAGGCCGACCAGCGGATCGCCAAGCGCGGCGCCGACCGGGCCGCGTTCGACCTCCTGATCGAGATCGGGCTGCTCTCCCAGGAACCGACGACCGGCCGCTACGTCGCCATCGACCCTTCCACGGTCCAGTCACGCATCGTCGCGCCGCTGAGCCAGGAGGGAGCCCGGTTGCTCGACGAGTCGTCGAGCTGGGCGAACGCCTTCACCCCCCTCGCCCAGGCCTGGCGCCGCGCGCCCGACACCAGCTCGGGACCGTTCACGATCCTCCACGGCAGCGCGATCGCCCCCTTCATCGCCGGCCTGGTCGCCGAGGTCGAGGAGGAGGTCCTCACCGCCCAGCCGCAGACCGGCCGCGACCCCGAGACCCTGGCCGCCGCCGCCAAGCGCGACAGCGCGATGCTCGAGCGCGGCACCACGATGCGCACCCTCTACCAGCACAGCGCCCGCCGCAGCGCGATCACCCACAAGTACGTCGCGGCCGTGACCGCCCGCGGCGCCGAGGTGCGCACCCTCGACGAGTTCTTCAACCGGATGATCGTCCTCGACCGGCGGGTAGCGATCATTCCCGGCAAGCAGGAGGACCTGCTCACCGCGATCGCGATCCGCGAGCCATCGGTCGTCGACTACCTCGTCGACGTCTTCGAGCGGGCCTGGGAGCGCGGCCGGCCGTTCGCCAACCGCGAGAGCGGCATGCTCAAGGACATCGCGATCGAGCAGCGGGCGATGACGATCAGGATGCTGATCGAAGGGCACGCCGACCCGGTCAGCGCGAAGCGGCTGGGCGTCAGCCCGCGCACCTACGCCGGCTACGTCGCCGACCTGAAGCAGGAGTACGAGGCCGAGACCCGCTTCCAGCTCGGCTACGCGATGGGGCAGCGCGGGGTGTCGGGCCGCGAGCGCACCACCGACGCCGAGCCCGAGTGAGCATGAGCTCGGTCCCCTTGAAATCACACGAGGGCAGTGACCGTGCCACTGCCCTCGCGGGTTGAGACGGGCCGGGGGGTCGGCACCAGAACCGCGAAAGTGTTGAAGGGGGGTATCGCGGTCCCCGTCTCAAGTCTTCAGGTTGTGTCGACAGCTCCTAGGTATCAGCGCTTGACGGCGATGCAACCGCCGCAGCCCCAGCTGGTGTCCTGTGCTTCCGCAGGGCTCCCGAGAAGACCGACGCCCATCACCGCAGTCGACAAGACGATTGCGAACTTCTGAACGATCTTCATGTGTGTCTCCGTTGGTCTGGCTCGCTGCTGGCCCATTTCGAGGGCCCGTTCCGTCCCAGTGTCCGTGGCCCCCACAGTGGACGACACCGTTTGGTTGGGTCAATTACTTGCATTGCGCATTTATGCAATCGGACTCGTCCATGCAAGAACGCCGGCCTCCCCCCGGTCGGGACCGGAGGAAGGTCGGCGAAGACTGGCGGAGGCGGAGGGATTTGAACCCTCGATGGGGTTGTAGCCCCAAACCCGCTTAGCAGGCGGGCGCCATAGACCGGACTAGGCGACGCCTCCTCCGCTGCCGTCCACCGGGGCGTCCGGTGCCAACAGCCCGCTCAGGCTACAAGGCACGGACCGAGCTGGCCGAATCGGGTCGACCCGTCGCATCCCGCCACCGGATCACAGCGGACGCAGCCCGTGGCCGCGACCGAGGTGGCCGCGGATCTCCTCGACGAACGCCTCGCGATCCTCGGCGATCGCCGAGACCGGGAGGCTCGTGGTCCGGCCGTCGCGCAGCCGGAGCACCAGGCAGTCGACGCCGTGCGGGCTCGCGGTGACGGCGTCCTCGACGTCGCGCCACACGGCTGCCTTCGCCCCCGCTCCCCGCACCCATCGAACGCGGTAGCCGTCCTCATCCACGCTCAACAGAGGGATCCTGAGCGTCGCCACCGCCACCGCGCCCGTCGCCAGCAACGTGGCCAGAGCGACGGCGACCACGACCCCGACCGGCCAGTCGAGCGAGGACCGTGAGGGCGGTCGTCGCCAGGACCACCGCGGCCGACCCGACCAGCACGAGGCCCACCAACCGGGCGGCCAGGGCCGGGGCGAGCCGATATCCGGACGACATGTCGACGATTCTCTCGGATCGCCGAAACCGGCCTCCTCCGGGGCTTGTGGAGGCAGGCTCGGCGGGGCGACACTCAAGGTCCGCACCGGTTCTCAGACCCCCTCCGGAGGCGCCATGTCAGTCGCTACGACGCACCACGTCCACGCCAACCTGGCCGCGCCCGGAGTAGCGACCGAGGAGAGCTGGCGCTGGCAGGCCCGTCGGCTGCTCGCGGATCTCCGCGACCGCCTCGTCGCCGAGTCTCCGTCGTACGACGGCTGGCTGGCCGCGCGCGGGGCCGGCATGCTCCGGGAGCGCAATGCGCTGCTGTCGAGGCTGGGCGCGATGGGACCGGTCGTGTTGCACGAACCTGCGATCGACGACGTCCGCACCGACCTGCGGCGGCTGCTCGTCGACGTCGAGCACCACCTCCAGCGCCGTCGCGATCTGGTGTGGGACGAGGTCGAGCTCGAGCTCGGCGGGTCCGAGTAGCCCAGCAGCAGAGGGGGCGGGATTCGAACCCGCGACTGACATCTCTGCCAGCGACCGCTTTCAAGGCGGTTCCGATCGGCCACTCCGGCACCCCTCCACGCCGCCCCGAGGGACGACAACGCTGGAGTCTACGGGGCCATGCGGACCGAATCAGGCGGTGATCGACAGCAGCACGTCGCCCTCCTGGACGACGTCGCCCGGCGTGACGAAGATGTCGGCCACCGCGCCGGCGTGCTCGGAGATGACCGGGATCTCCATCTTCATCGACTCGAGCAGGATCACGGTGTCGCCGATCGCGACCGCGTCGCCGGCGGCGACGTCGACGCTCAACACGTTCGCGACCATCTCGGCGACGATTCGGATCTCCTGCGGTCGGGGCATGTCCCGACGCTAGCCCGATCACGTCGGCGAAGCCGACGTGATCATCGGTGGTCGAGCAGCGACCGCGACCGAGGAACGAGGTCGCGACGGAGCGTGTCGAGACCCTGGTGAGCGTCGCGGAGACGGTGGGTCACAGCAACGCCTCGATGCGCGCGGGTTCGGGACGGATCGCCGCGGCTTCCTCGGCCCGTCGGGCGCCGCGGCCGCGCTGGCCGGTGAGCAGGAGGTCGGCACGGATCGCGACGATGCCCACCACGATGCCGACGATCACGGCGTACCCGATCGCCAACGCGGACTCCTCGCGCGTGACGGTCGGGTCGATGAGGGCCTGCGCGATCGGCGCGGTCGCGCCCACCCCGAAGGCACAGACCCACCAGCCCTGCCGCCGCCGCGCGCGCATGTGGGTGCCCCAGACGAGGGCGGGGACGCCGAGCAGGGCGATGATCGGCCGCGGCGAGGCGCCGATCGTCGCGCGGAGCCAGCGGATGGCGTCGAAGATCCACTCGACCAGGACCGGGGTCCCGTAGCGGGCCAGCAGTTCGGCGTACGCCAGGCTGAGCCCGAGGATGAAGGCGCCGACGACCACGACGAAGACGCCGCGACGGCCCAGCCCGTGGAAGCCGGCACCCAGCCGGTAGACCACGGCGAAGGCCGCCACGAACGCCAGCGCGAGACTCACGTACTCGAACCGGATGACGTCGAGGCTGGGCTGGAGACCGACGGTGGCGAGGCCGCCGAGCCCGGCGACCAGGGACGCCAGAACCACCTCGCGGATCGCGTGACGCATCTTCACCGCGGGGATCGTGGCGAACACCCCGAGCACAGCGGACACGACGCACACCATGACCGCGGCACCGTTGCGCAGCACGTCCTGATCAACCCACAGCGTGACCGCGCCGACGACCGCGGTCAGCACCCCGAAGACCGCCGGGCGGCCGCCGGTCCGGGCGGCGAGTGCCCAGACGTAGGTCGTGGCGACGATCACCGAGCCGATCTGGGGCAGCCACGGGGAGGACAGGTCGATCGCCCGCAGCCCGAGGGGGAGCTCCAGCCGGTCGCTCGGGAGCAGCTCGGTGCCGAACAGCCCCACCACGAGCAGCGCCCCGCCCGCGAGCGTCAGGACCACCCAGAGCGCGGCCAGCAGCCGCGACCGGAGGCGGGTCCGCGGGGGCGGCGTGAGGGGATCTGCCTGCTCCGCGACCGGGGGCGCGGGCTGGTCGACCGGCGCCGGGGCCGGCTCGGCCGCCAGCCGGGGAGACTTGGCGGGCCGTGACCGGCGTCGCGCCGGTTCGGCGCGTCGGCGGGGACTGGTCTTGGCCACGGGGCCGAACGCTACCTGCGCCGGTTGGCCAGGGAAGGGTTGGTCCGGCGGGACCGCTCGACCACCTCGTGATCGAGGGTGGCAGACAGCGTCTCCGGTTCCTCGCCTGCCTCGACGAGGATGTCGCCGAGCGGGTCGACCACCATCGAGTGCCCGGTGTAGCGCGGGCCGGGTTGCCCGACCGCGACGACGTACGCCGTGTTCTCGATCGCCCGGGCCCGCACCAGCGTCCGCCAGTGGTCCACCTTGCGCTCGCCGGCGACCCAGGCGGACGGGGCGACGAGGACGTCCGCACCGGCGTCGACCAGTGCGCGCGCCTGCTCGGGGAACCGGAGGTCGTAGCAGGTCATCAGACCGACCGTGAGGTCGCCGAAGCCGACGGTGACGGCGCTGATCTCGCCGGGCGAGAGCCGGTCCGACTCGCGGTAGCCGAAGGAGTCGTAGAGGTGGATCTTGCGGTAGTCGGCGGTCGCCGCGCCCCGCATCACGAGCGTGTTCCAGGGGCGTGCGGCGTCGTCGGACACCTCGAACATGCCGGCCAGCACGGTCGTGCCGCGGGCGTCGGCGACCCGCGCCACCTCGGTCGCGAACGGGCCGTCCACGGCCTCGGCGTACGGGCCGACGTCGGAGCCGGCCTCGCCGAAGTCGCGCGCGAACGCCTCGGGGAGGACCACCAGGTCGGCGTCGCCGGGTGTGAGCTCCGCGAGCAGCGCCCGGTTCTCCGACGGGACCAAGCCGGAGGCGTGCTGCACGAGGACGACCTTCACGTCCACAGCCTCCCACCTGCCCGGGTGGCTGCGAGACTTCGGTCGTGAACTTCGCCGCCGTCATCCTGGCCGGTGGCACGGCCGCGAGGCTCGGCGGTGTCGACAAGGCGTCCATCGAGCACGCCGGGCAGACGTTCCTCGAGCGGGCGCTGGCCGCGGTCGCGTCGGCCGGCGAGGTCGTGGTCGTCGGCGAGCAGGTCCCCACCAGCAGACCGGCCACCTTCGTCCGTGAGGATCCGCCCCTGGGCGGACCCGTCGCCGGGCTGCTGGCCGGCCGCCGCTCGTTGGCCGGCCCCGCCGAGACCCTCGTCGTGCTGGCCGTCGACATGCCGCTCGTGACCGCCGCCACCGTCGACCGGCTTGTGGCGGCGTCATCGGGGAGGGACGGCGCCGTGCTCTCCGACGCGAACGGCCGTCGGCAGCTGGCGTTCGCAGTGCGCACCTCGCGACTGGACGAGGTCGCTCCCGACGACCCGCACGGTCACTCGGTGCGCGATCTCCTGGCGCTGCTGGACCTCGCCGACGTACCAGCCGCCGGCGACGAGGCCCGAGGCGTCGACACCTGGGAGGACCTCCGCACCCTGGGCCGATGAGACCAACCGTGCCATTCGGGTTGCGGCCGGAGGCCGGAGTGGCGAGGGTTGGCATGTGAACCTCCACGACTGGATCGACGAGCTCTGCGACGCGCTCGACATCGAGACCGAGGTGGACGAAGCCCTCGTCCTCGACCTGGCGCGATCCGCAGCCCACAACGTGACCAAGGTCGCCGCCCCCATCACGACCTACCTGCTCGGCGTCGCGGCCGGCAGCCAGGACGCCAACCCCGAAGCGATCGAGAAGCTGGCCGCCAAGGCACAGTCCCTTGCCGACCACTGGGACCGACCGGCGGACGCGCCCGATCCGCTCGACATCGACGACCCGGTCCCCGACGACAGCGGGGTCGACCACAGCGGCGACGAGTTCGAGGATTAATGACCACCCCACGGATTCGCGGGCTTCCCCCGCTGCGCTCCTCCAACCCACGATTCCGCAGGGACCCCGGATGAGGGCCATCGTCGCCGCCGGCAGCGGCGGCCCCGAGGTCCTGTCGCTCGGAGACCTGCCCGACCCCGACCCCGGCCCGGGTGAGGTGCTGGTCGACGTCGCCGCGACGGCTGTCAACCGAGCAGACCTCCTGCAGCGGCAGGGGTTCTACCCGCCGCCGCCCGGCGCGTCCGACGTCATCGGCCTCGAGTGCAGCGGCACCGTCGCCGCACTCGGCGAGGGCGTCGAGGGCTGGACCGTCGGCGACGAGGTCTGCGCACTCCTCGCGGGCGGCGGGTACGCCGAGCGTGTGGTCGTGCCGGCCGGCCAGCTGATGCCCGTGCCGACCGGCGTCGACCTGGTCACCGCCGCCGCGCTGCCCGAGGTCGCCTGCACGGTCTGGTCGAACGTGTTCATGGTCGCGGGCCTGCGACCCGGCGAGCACTTCCTGGTCCACGGTGGCGCCGGTGGCATCGGCACGATGGCGATCCAGCTCGCCCACACGCTCGGCGCGCGGGTGTACACGACCGCGGGGTCGGCCGAGAAGCTCGCGATCTGCACCGACCTGGGCGCCGACGTGGTCATCAACTATCGCGAGGACGACTTCGTCGAGGTGGTCAAGCGCGAGAGCGACGACCACGGCGCCGACGTCGTCCTCGACAACATGGGCGCGCAGTACCTCCCCCGCAACGTCGACGTGCTCGCGCCCGAGGGCCGGCTGCTCGTGATCGGGATGCAGGGCGGGACCAAGGGCGAGCTCGACCTCGGCGTACTCCTGCGCAAGCGTGGCGCGGTCGTCGCAGCGTCGTTGCGATCACGCCCGACGCCGGACAAGGCGGCCATCTGCGCCGCCGTCGTCGAGCACGTGTGGCCGCTGGTCGAGACCGGGCTGGTGCGCCCGGTCATCCACCGCACGCTGCCGCTGGCTCAGGCCGGCGAGGCGCACGCACTGCTCGAGTCGGGCGACGCGGTCGGAAGGTGTGCTGACGGTCCGCCCGTAGGCTGGGCCGGTCTCGACACGGCCGTCGCGGCCCCGTCCTCGCGCCCGGCTAGGGTCATACATGAGCGAGGAGCAAGGTGAGCAGGAGCAGCACGTCGTCGTGATCGGTCCCGACGGCCAACCGGTCGGCTCGGTGCCCGCCAGCGTCATCGCCGCCGCGCAGAACGCCACCGCGGCCGGCAACGACGGGGACGACGACGGCGGTCAGGGCATCACCGACCTCGTGGAGCAGCCGGCCAAGGTGATGCGCATCGGCAGCATGATCCGGCAGCTGCTCGAGGAGGTGAAGGCCGCGCCGCTCGACGAGGCCAGCCGCAACCGGCTCAAGGAGATCCACCGGGCCTCGATCAAGGAGCTCGAGAGCGGCCTCGCACCCGAGCTCGTCGAGGAGCTCGAGCGGCTCTCGCTGCCCTTCACCGAGGAGGGCACGCCGTCGGAGGGGGAGCTGCGGATCGCGCAGGCCCAGCTGGTCGGCTGGCTGGAGGGCCTCTTCCACGGCATCCAGACCGCCATCTACGCCCAGCAGATGGCCGCCCGCGCCCAGCTCGAGCAGATGCGCCGCCAGCTCCCGGCCGGGATGTCGATGCAGGGCGGCGCACCAGGTCAGCCCACCACCGACGACGGGCAGGGCAAGCCGCCGGGTCAGTCCGGCGGGATGTACCTGTAGTCAGCTCCGCTTGCGGAAGAGGGCCAGGCCGAGCAGGCCGATCAGCACCATGGCGCCACCGGGCGCGGCGAGCCGGGTGAACTCCGGCGGGTCGGCGTCGTCGACCCGGTTGTACTCCGGCGGGGGCGGCTCCTGACCGGGCGGCGGTGGCTTGGGGATGGCGTTGCCCTCGCCGAGCACCCGCTCGACGTCCGCGACGTACGCCGGAGTCGCGCGGCCGGTCCCGGTGCACTGCGCCGACTCGAGGCGTGACCCCGCCTCGGTCGCGAAGACGAGGTAGGCGCGGTCGAGCTTCAGCTTCGCCAGGCCGCAGGTGGTGCCGGTGTCGGAGACCACGGCGACCGGGCTCTCGGCGACCCGGCCCTGGTAGATCCGCTCGACGTCGAGGGTGAACGAGGCACGCTGGCGGCCGCGGTTCTGCTGGACCAGCACGCCGCTGAAGACGACGTCCGCGTCGCGCGCGTGGGCGCGGACCGAATCGTTGGGCTGGCACGTGCACGCCTGGGCCGGGGCCTGGGTCAGCACCAGGCCCGAGCAGGCCAACGCCAGCGCGACCAGCAGACGACGGATGGGAGCGGACACGAGTCCATGGTCACAGATCACGCGTCGAACAGGCCAGCCAGCACCCGCGCGACGCCGTCCTCGTCGTTGGTCGGCGCGACGCGGTCCGCAGCCGCGATCAGGTCGGGGTGAGCATTGCCCATCGCGTAGGACGTGCCGGCCCAGGTCAGCATCGGCAGGTCGTTCGGCATGTCGCCGAAGGCCACCACATCGGCCGGGTCGACGCCGAGCTCCTCGGCGACACGGGCCAGCGCGGTCGCCTTGGTGACGCCGACGGCGCTGATCTCCACCAGCCCGTCGATGGTCCACGTGGGGAGTGCCAGGTCGCCGACGGCTTGGGTGACCCGGGCGCGGAAGTCCTCAGGGTCCGATGCGTCGTGCTTGACCAGCACCTTGAGCGCCGGCTCGGTCCACAGCTCGGTCAGGTCGCCGACAGGGCTGCCGGCCGGGAACGCGTCGTTCTCGACGTAGCGCTCGTCGCGCACGAGGCCGGTCACGCACTCCACGGCATACGACGCCTCGGGGGCCGCCCGGCGTACGGCCTCGATCAACCGGAGGCCGACCGCCGGGTCGATGCCCTGCACGTCGCGCACCTCGTTGCGACCGAGGTCGACCACGGCCGCGCCGTTGGAGACGATCGCCAGGCCGTGCCCCCCGACCACCGGCCAGAGGTCGTCCATCCAGCGGATCGGGCGGGCGGTCACGATCACGACCGGAATTCCTCGGTGGTCGAGGTCGGCGAGGACCTCGCGGGAGTAGTCGGAGACGGAGCCGTCGCTGCGCACGAGCGTCCCGTCGAGGTCGGTGGCGACCAACCTCGGCTTCGTCACGGTGCCGGGCGTGCCAGCACCAGCTGGCCTTCCTCGTTGCTGCCACGCATCTCGGTGAAGCCACACCGAGCGAGCAGCCGGAGGCTGGACGTGTTCTCAGGACGGACGCTGGCTCGGAGCCGGACGCCCACCCGGTCGGCCTCGGCCACCAGCCCGGTGAGTGCCTCGGTCGCGATCCCCTGCCCGCGGACGTCCTCGACCAGGCCGTAGCCGACCTCGGTCTCCCCGTCCTCGGGCGGTCCGAAGCAGCCGATGCTGCCGACGGCCAGGTGGTCGAGCACGATGTGGCGCGGCCCCCAGGTCTCGCCTGCTCGGACCATCGACGAGGCGTCGACGTCGCCGCGGCGTGGGTAGGACGGGTGCCACCTCTCCTGGCGGCGACCGGCCTGCATGTCGGCGGCATCGGCAGGGGAGACCAGGATCAGTCGCAGTCGCTCGGTCTCGATGCGTTCGGGGAGGCATCATCTCGGGAAGTACCGCTCGAGCTCGACGACGACGCCGTCGTCGTAGACGGTCGCGGTGGTGGCGTCTGCGGCCTCCCGGACCTCCTCGACCGCCTGCCCCATGGCGACCCCGCGGCCCGCCCAGCGCAGCATCTCGATGTCGTTGCGCCCGTCGCCGATCGCGAGCACGTCTGCCTGCGCGACGCCGAGCTCCTCGGCGACCAGCGCCAGCCCGGACGCCTTGGAGACGCCGACCGGAGACAGGTCGAGCCACGCGGTCCAGCCGACGACGTAGTCGGTGCCGTGGAGACCGAGCCGTCCCGCGAGCGCCACGAAGTCGTCGGCACTGGCCTCCGGGTCGCGGATGATGACGCGGCTGACGCGGTCGGCGACGAGGTCGGCGACGTCGGTCTCGATGAGCCGACCTGACAGCTCACCCGCGGGGAACGGCCGGTTCACGCGGTAGCCGATGCCGCGCTCCTCGACCGCGACGAGCGCGCCGGGGTGCTCGCGCAGCACCGCCTCGACCGCCGGCCGGGCGTCGAAGGTCTCCTCGTGGACGACCTCCATCGGTGGGTAGCGGAAGACGACGGCACCGTTGGAGGCCACCACCCAGAGTCGGTCGGCGCCGTCGTCCGGGAGGTCGAGCAGGTCGGCGATCGGGGTCATGCCGTGCGGCGAGCGACCGCTGGCCAGGACCACGTGACTGCCCGCCTCGTAGGCCCGGCGTACGGCGGCGTACGTCGTCTCCGGAATCTGCTCGTAGACGGTCCCGGCACCCTCGACCCACTTCAGCAGGGTGCCGTCGATGTCGAGGGCGACCAGCCCGGGAACCCAGTCAGCCAACGGGCTTCAGTACCTCGAGCCCGCCGAGATAGGGCCGCAGTGCCTCCGGGACGCGGACCGAGCCGTCGGCCTGCTGGTGGGTCTCCAGCAGGGCGATGATCGGCCGGTTCGTGGAGCAGAGGGTGCCGTTGAGGGTCGCGACCGGCCCGATGGAGCCGTCGGCCGACCGGCCGCGGGTGTCGAGCCGGCGGGTCTGGAAGTCGGTGCAGTTCGAGGTCGACGTGAGCTCGCGGTAGCGGCCCTGCGAGGCGATCCACGCCTCGATGTCGAACTTGCGCTGGGCCGACAGGCCGAGGTCACCGGCGGCGACGTCGATGACGCGGTAGACGAGCTCCAGCTTGTCCATGAACTCCTTCTCCCACGCCAGCAGCCGCTGGTGCTCGGCGAACGACTCCTCGAGCGTGGTGTAGACGAACATCTCGACCTTGTCGAACCAGTGGACGCGGAAGATCCCGCGGGTGTCCTTGCCGTGGGAGCCGGCCTCCTTGCGGAAGCACGGGCTGAACCCGGCGTAACGCAGCGGCAGGGTGGCGACGTCGAGGATCTCGTCGGAGTGGTAGGCCGCCAGCGGCACCTCCGAGGTGCCGACCAGGTAGAGGTCCTGGCCCTCGATCCGGTAGACGTCGTCGGCCGCCTGGCCGAGGAAGCCGGTGCCCTCCATCGCGCGCGGCTTGACCAGCGAGGGCGGGATGATCTGGGTGAAGCCGGAGGCCCGCGCCTGGTCCATGGCCATGTTGACGAGGGCGAGCTCCAGCTGAGCGCCGACCCCGGTCAGGAAGTAGAAGCGCGAGCCCGACACCTTGGCGCCCCGCTCGATGTCGATGGCTCCCAGCATCCGGCCGAGCTCGACGTGGTCGCGCGGCTCGAAGTCGAACTCCGGCGGCGTGCCGACGTGCTCGAGCACGACGTAGTTGTCCTCCCCGCCGGCGGGTGCCTCGTCCGCGGCCAGGTTGGGGATGGAGAGCAGGGCCTCGTGCCACTCCGCCTCCGCCGAAGCCTGGGTGGCCTCCAGCCGCTTCACCTCGGCGGCCACGTCCTTCACGCGGGCGAGCAGGGCCTGCTTCTCGTCACCCTGCGCGGCGGCGACCTGCTTGCCCATCTGCTTCTGCTCGGCCCGCTTCCCCTCGAACTCCGCGATCGCCGCGCGGCGCGCGGAGTCCGCGGAGAGCGCCCGGTCCACGACGTCGTCGGAAAGCCCGCGCTTGGCCTGGGCTGCACGCACGCGGTCGGGGTCGTTGCGCAGGACGCGGGGGTCGATCATGCGTCCAGCCTATGTGGCGGGGCCCGCGAGGCGCGCGGGCATACTCTCCCTCGTGAATGCGCGTTCCCGGGTCCGGCTGCTGACGTGGGCCGGCGTCCTGCTGGCCCTCTTCGCGGTGCTCGCGGTGCTGGTGGTCCAGGACCGCTCTCCGCTGGGTGGGATCGACGACCTCGGTCGCCACGCCGAGGACTGGGCCGACGAGCACGACTGGCTCGTGGCGGGCCTGCACGGACTGGAGCTGGCCACGGCCACGATCGGGATGACCATCGCGACCATCGTGCTGGCCGCGATCCTGCTGCTGCGCAAGCAGCCCCGCGCCGCCCTGTTCACGGTCGTGGTGATGTCAGCGACGGGGCTGATCACCACCGGCCTGAAGATCCTGTTCGCCCGGGCGCGACCCGAGTGGCAGGACTCCGTCGACCTGGTCACGAGCAGGTCGTTCCCGTCCGGGCACGCCTCGTCGACGGCGGCGTTCGCGGGGATCCTCGTGGTGCTGACATGGGTGTTCGTACGCCGCAGCTCGATGCGTCGGACGGTGTTGCTGGTGGTGGTCGGGCTCTGGCTGGCGGTCTGCCTCGACCGGGTGCTCCTGGGCCGCCACTACCCGACCGACGTCGTGGCCGGTTCGCTGCTGGGAGTCGCGATCGTGCTCATCGGCGTCGTGCTGATCGACCCCGAGCCACGTGGCCATGCCGAGAAGTCGGAGCCGCTGCCCGAGGTCTACGCCACCGAGCGGCGGCTCGCCGTCATCGTCAACCCGGTCAAGGTCGAGGACGCGGGACAGTTCCGGGCGATCGTCTCCTCCATGGCCACCGAGTCCGGCTGGTCGCCACCGACCTGGCACTACACGACCGTCGAGGACCCCGGTACCGGCATGGCCGAGGCCGCGTCGGTCGCGGGCGCCGACCTGGTCCTCGTGTGTGGCGGCGACGGCACGGTCCGCGAGGTGTGCGCCGAGCTGGCGGGCACGGGTATCCCGGTCGGCATCGTCCCGGCCGGCACCGGAAACCTGCTGGCGCGCAACCTCGACATCCCGCTCTACCTGCGGTCCGCGATCGACGTCGCCCTCAACGGCCAGGACCGCGCCGTCGACCTGGTCCGCGTCGGGGGCGACGGCATCGAGGCCGACACCCACTTCATGGTCATGGCCGGCATGGGCTTCGACGCCGCGATCATGGAGGGCGTCAACGAGGACTTCAAGAAGAAGGTCGGCTGGTTCGCCTACGTCGTCTCGGGGCTGAAGTCACTGATGTTCCCGGCGGTCCGCTTCGACATCTCCGTCGACGGCGGTGAGTTCACCCGCCACCGTGCTCGCACTGTCGTGGTCGGCAACGTCGGTTTCCTCCAGGCCGGGATGCCGCTGCTCCCCGACGCCGCCATCGACGACGGCCAGCTCGACGTCGTGATCCTCCACCCACGCAACTTCTTCTCCTGGATCCCGCTGGCGTGGCGGGTGCTGCTGAAGACCAAGCACACCGATGACCTCGTGGACCGCAAGGTCGGCTCGACCGTCGTGCTCCGCGCTGCCACCGACACCCCCGCCAGCTCGACGGCGACTCGATCGGCCCCGGCAGGGAGCTGACCATGGAGTGCCTCCACGGCCGCCTCCTCGTTCGCGTCCCCCGCTGACGTTGAGTTGGGGAATTTGGCCCCTTCAGTTGGGGGGTTTGGCCCCGGTTCGGGGCCAAGATCCCCGACTCGTGGGGCCACCACCCCCAACTCAACCTTCAGGCGCGGGCGTGGGTGATGGCCTCTTCCTCCTCGGGGGAGAGCTGCTGCTCGCAGGCCCAGGCGGAGATGTTCTTGGCGTAGGTGCGGGCCTCGCTGCGGCCGTGGATCGAGGTGACGACGACCCCGTGGCCGCCGTCGTCGAGGAGGGCGAGCGACCACGACAGGTGGCCGCCCATGTCGCCGAAGGCGTCGTACCTCACGACGGCGAGGTGGCGCAGCGCGTCGCCGGCCTCGCTCTTGAGGGCCGCGACCTCCTGCCGCAGCCCATGGACGTCCTCGGGCAGCTCGTCGACGCCGCTGCCGCGGCCGGGTTGGGTACGACGGAGGGCGACGACGGTCAGCACCAGCGCGACCAGCGCGACCACGAGGGCGCCCACGGCGAGCGGGGCGGACAAGCTCTCCACGCGCCGACCCTACGATGATCCGGTGACCTCGACACGGACGCCACGCATCGCCTACCAGGGCGAGCCGGGCGCAAACTCGCACCTCGTGTGCCGACAGCACTATGCCGACCACGACCCGCTGCCGTGCGCATCGTTCGAGGACGTGTTCGCCGCCGTCGAGAGCCACGAGGCCGACCTGGCGATGATCCCGATCGACAACTCGATCGCGGGCCGCGTCGCGGACATCCACCACTTCCTGCCCGACTCCGACCTCCACATCGTGGCCGAGCACTTCCTGCGGATCCAGTTCTCGCTGCTCGCCATCCCCGGGGCGACTCTCGACTCGATCCGCACCGTCCACTCCCACGTGCACGCGCTGGGCCAGTGCCGGAAGGTGATCCGCGAGCTGGGCCTCTCGCCGGTCGTCTCGGGCGACACCGCCGGGGCTGCCCGGGAGGTCGCCGAGATGGCCGATCCCAGCCAGGCCGCGATCTCACCCCCGCTGGCCGCGGAGATCTACGGACTCGACGTGCTCCGCGCCGACATCGAGGACGAGGACCACAACACGACGCGTTTCGTGGTCCTCGCCCGTGACTACCTCGAGGCGACGGCAGGCGACGGCCCGGTCGTGACGTCGTTCGTGTTCAACGTCCGCAACCTGCCGGCCGCGCTCTACAAGGCGCTCGGCGGGTTCGCCACCAACGGCGTCAACATGACCAAGCTGGAGAGCTACATGGTCGGCGGGCACTTCACCGCGACCCAGTTCCTCGCCGAGGTCGACGGCCACCCCTCCGACCCCGGCGTGGCCCGGGCTCTGGAGGAGCTGGCGTTCTTCACCACCGACGTCAAGGTGCTCGGCGTCTACCCGGCCGCCCGCGAGCGCGGCGAGTAGGCGTCGCTCACTCCTCCGGCGGGTTCTGGATCACGCTGAACGCGGCGCCCTGCGGGTCGGTCAGCACCGCGATCCGGCCGATGCCCGGAACGTCGAACGGCGCTGCGACCTCCTGCCCGCCGAGCTCCTTGGCGCGGGCTGCGATGGCGTCGGCGTCGTCGACGTTGAAGCAGACGTTCCAGTGGGGCGGGACGCCCTCCGCCTGCGGCGGCGTGGTCCCGCCGACCGGGCGGCCGGCCACGTTGAAGGTCGTGTAGGGATCGGGCGATCCCTCCATCTCCATCTGTACCGCCTGGAGGCCGAGGACCTGGTCATAGAAGGGCGCCGCCTTGCCGACGTCTGCGGTGACGAGCTCGTTCCAGGTGTTGGTGCCGTGCTCGTTGGCACGCTGCGAGCCGGCGAATCCCTTCTCCTGCCACAACCCGACCGCGGCCCCCACGGGGTCGGCGACCCACGCCATCCGTCCCTGGTCGGGGATGTCCATCGGGGCGGCCAGGACCTGCCCACCGGCGGCCTGGGCCTTCTCGACGGCGGCGTCCACGTCGTCGGCGGCGAGGTAGACGCCCCAGCTGGACGGCTGCCCCTCGGCCATGACCGGCCCGAGGCCGGCGATCCGGTCCTGCTCGATCATCGCGATGGAGTAGGTCCCCAGGTCCTCGCCGTCATCGCCGGTCATCGGGTTGTCCTCGTAGCCCCAGCCGAACAGCTGGCCGTAGAACTCCTTGGACGCCTCCGGGTCAGGGCTGCTGTGCTCGATCCAGCTCGGCGTCCCCTGCTCGTAGGTCTCGAACTTCGCCATCGTCGTGCTCCCTCTCGTGTCTGCGACCCCACCAGCAACCCAACACCGGTCCGCCGACACTGGCAACGGGCGATAGATTCGCCCGGTGAGTCCGGACGCCGAGGGTGACCCCCGCACCGAGGACCTGGGCTTCGCCCGGGTCGATGTCGACCGAGCTGCGCGCACCGGAGACGCCGAAGTCGTGTACGGCGAGGGCAAGACGCCCGAGCAGGTCGTCTCGATCCTGCGCACCCTCCACGACCACCACCCCGACCGGGCGGTGCTCGCGACACGACTCTCCGACGAGGCGATCCACGCCGCGGAGGCGGCCGGGGCCGACGTCGACCGGGTCGCCCGCGCCGCGACTCTCGGCCCGCTACCGACGGCACGAGGGACGGTGGCGATCGTCAGCGCCGGCACCTCCGATGCCCGCGTCGCGGCCGAGGCCGCCCTGACCGCACGGGTCCACGGGGCCGGCGTCGATGTCGTGACCGACGTGGGGGTCGCCGGCCTCCACCGGCTGCTCGGCGTCCGTGACCGGCTGGAGAGCGCCGACTGCCTCGTCGTGGTGGCCGGCATGGAGGGCGCCCTGCCGTCCGTCGTCGGCGGGCTGGTCGGCGTACCGCTCGTGGCGGTGCCGACCAGCGTCGGTTACGGCGCCTCCCTCGGCGGCGTCGCGGCACTGCTGGCGATGCTCAACTCCTGCGCGCCCGGCGTCACGGTCGTCAACATCGACAACGGGTACGGCGCCGGGGTGTTCGCGGCGCGGGTCGCCCGCCGGACAGCCCGATGACCGGCACCACCGTCTGGGTCGACGCCTCGTCAGGAGCTTCCGGCGACATGCTGCTCGGGGCTCTGCTCGGCGCCGGCGTACCGCTCGCGACCCTGCAACGGGCGGTCGACGCCCTCGCTCCCGAACCGATCGCGCTGCGGGTCGAGGAGGTGTCACGCAACGGGTTCGCCGCGACGCGCTGCCACGTCGAGGTCGCCGACTCGGTCCACCACCGCACCT
This sequence comes from uncultured Actinomycetota bacterium, assembly GCA_963804845.1. Classification (GTDB taxonomy): domain Bacteria; phylum Actinomycetota; class Actinomycetes; order Propionibacteriales; family Nocardioidaceae; genus Nocardioides. Next base: position 520,758 of record CAWDSA010000003.1, read on the forward strand.
GGCGCGACATCCGCGCCCTGCTGGACGCAGCCGCCCTCGACGCGCCGGTGCGTGACCTCGCCGCCCGCACGTTCGAGCGGCTGGCCGTCGCCGAGGCCACCGCCCACGGCGGCGACCCGCTCGACGTCTCCTTCCACGAAGTCGGTGCACTCGACGCGATCGCCGACGTCGTGGGCGTCTGCGCCGGCTTCGCCTCCCTCGCGACCACGACGGTCGTCGTCAGCCCGGTGGCGGTCGGCTCCGGGTCGGTCGCCGGCGCCCACGGCACGCTCCCGGTCCCGCCACCGGCCGTCGCCGAGCTGCTCCGCGGGGTTCCGTCGTACGCCGGACCGGCCGGCGCGCCCGCGATGGAGCTGTGCACGCCGACCGGTGCCGCGCTGCTGACCACCCTGGCCACCGACTGGGGCCCGCAGCCGGCCATGACGGTCGCGTCGATCGGCGTCGGGGCCGGGGGCCGCGACCCGGAGGGCCACGCCAACGTGCTGCGGCTGCTGGTCGGGACCACCGCTGGAGGGGCCGTCGACCAGCAGCTGCTGATCGAGACGAATGTCGACGACCTCGACCCCCGGGTCTGGCCGGAGGTGATCGCCGTGCTGCTCGACGCCGGCGCCAGCGACGCGTGGCTCACGCCGATCCTGATGAAGAAGGGTCGCCCGGCCCACACCCTCTCGGTGCTGGTCGCGAGCGAGCGCGCCGAGGTCGTCCGGGAAGCGATCTTCCGCCACACCTCGTCCATCGGGGTCCGTGAGACCCCTGTCGGCAAGCACGCCCTCGACCGCGAGATGGCTTCGGTCGAGGTCGACGGCCAGACGGTCGCGGTCAAGCTCGCGCACCACGGCGGCACGCTCGTCAACGCCATGCCGGAGTACGACGACGTGGTCCGCGCGGCCGCCGCGCTGGGTCGTCCGGTCAGCGACGTGCTGGCCGACGCGATCGCCGCGAGCCGACGGTTCTACACCTGATGGACCTCGCGGTCACCGCCCTCGCGTTCGGCGCCATCTTCGTCGTCGAGCTGCCCGACAAGACGTTCATCGCGACGCTCGTGCTCGCGACGAAGTTCCGTCCGCTGCTGGTCTGGATCGGCGTCGGGTTGGCGTTCACGGTCCAGACCACGGTCGCGGTGGCGCTCGGGCACGCCGCGTCGTTCCTGCCGCCCGACGTGGTCCGCGGCGTCTCCCTGGTGATGTTCCTCGCCGGCGCGGTCATCCTGTTCCGCGAGGGCCGCAGCCACCACGTCGACTCCGGCGAGGAGTACGCAGAGAAGGCACGCGACGTGAGCGGGATCCGGGCCATCGGCGCCAGCTTCCTGGTGCTGTTCGCGGCGGAGTGGGGCGACCTGTCGCAGCTGCTGACCCTGACCCTGGTCGCGAAGTACGAGGACCCGGTCAGCGTCTTCGTCGGTGCCCTGAGCGCGCTGCTGGCCGTCAGCGGCCTCGCCGTGATCGTCGGCCGGGCGCTGCTGCGCGTGGTCCCGCTGCACGCACTCCACTACGTCGGAGCCGCGGTCTGCCTGGTGCTGGCGGGGATCGCGGCGTACGAGCTGGTGTCATGATGGCCACGTTCGCTGGACAGTCCTCCGCAGGTTTCGGGAGGATCAGCCGCGGGAGGACCGACGACGAGAGGCCCCACTGATGGCGATCTTCGATGGATTCAGCGACCGCGAGGTCGACACGATCAAGAACACCGGCACGCACGTGACGCTGCCGGCCGACTGGTCGCCGATCTGGGAGAAGACCCCGGCCGACAAGGCCTACATCATCGTGGAGGGCGAGGCGTCCGTACGCCGCGACGGCAAGGAGATCGCCAAGCTCGGCCCCGGCGACATCTTCGGCGAGGGCGCGATCGTCAACCACAAGCTGCGCAACGCCTCGATCGTGACCACCACCAAGGTGGAGCTGATCCACTTCACGCGCGAGCAGGTCAACCAGCTGCGCGAGGAGGTCCCGGCGTTCGCCGAGGCGCTCGACCGCACCGGCGAGGAACGCCTGGGCCGATGACGGGACGCACTCGTCTTGACCGATGACTCCCCGCTCGACGACGTCGAGCGGTACCTGCTCGGCGCCCAGCGCAGCCTGACCCGCCGCCAGGTCGCCGAGGCGTCCGGCGTACCACTCGAGACCGCCGAGGAGCTGTGGGGACAGCTGGGCTTCCCGCACACCGACGACGACGACGTCGCCTTCACCGAGAACGACGTCGACGCGCTGCGGAAGACCTCCGAGCTGATCTCGCTCGGCATCCTCGAGCCCGACACCCAGGCGGCCCTGGTGCGCACCTGGGGCCGCAGCTTCGCCCGGCTGGCGGACTGGCAGGTCAGCCTGCTGGCGGGGATCGCACTCGCGGACGACGACCCGACGAGCCGGCTCGACGAGCTGGTCACGGAGGTCCTCCCCAGGGTCGAGGAGCTCCAGAACTACATCTGGCGCCGCCACCTCGAGAACGCCGCGCAGCGACTCCTGCCCAACGTCGACTCCGCGCCCGACGAGATGCCCACTGCCGTCGTCTTCGCGGACATCGTCGGCTACACCAGCCAGAGCAAGAGCCTCACCGAGACCGAGCTGGTCGACCTCGTCGAGGTGTTCGAGGACGAGACGACCCGCGCGGTCGTCGCGGTCGGCGGCCGCGTCATCAAGACCATCGGCGACGAGGTCCTCTTCGTCGTCGACGACGTCCACGCGGCGACCGAGGTCGCACTCCTCCTCACCGAGCGCGGCGAGGACGACGACGACGAGTTCCCCCGGGTGCGGGCCGGTATCTCCTACGGCACGGTGACCCGCCGGCTGGGAGACGTCTTCGGCCCGACCGTCAACATCGCCTCGCGGCTCACCACCGTGGCCCGGCCCGGCAGCGTCCTGGTCGACCGGGGTGCGTTCGAGGTCCTCACCGGCCAGGAAACCCCTCCCGACACCGCGCCCGACGGGACCCCGCTGGCCAAGCTGATCGACCGCGCGGCCGACGAGCTCTCCGACCTCTCCCCGTTCGCCGAGCACGGAGACCTGAAGTTCCGCCGGCTGCGTCGGGTGTCGGTGAAGGGCTACCGCCACCTCGAGCCCTGGGCCGTACGGCGCGCGGCAAGAGCAGCGCTGCGGAGGCGTGACCGTGGCCAGCCGCCGCCGGAACCGGCCGTCGTGATGCACTCGTTCCACCTCGCGGAGCTGCCCGCCCGAGGTCTCCGCGGCGCTGCTGGTGCGGCCCCCGACGGCGCGGACGGTGCCCGGCTTGCGGCACGCCGAGTGCCTGGCCGGGATGAGGCTCGGCGCACCGGTCGTCTCATCGGCGCGGATGCAGGTGCGCCGGCTCGCCGTGTTCGCCGCGTGGGACGACGAGGCGGCGCTGGACGGCTTCCTCGCCGGCACGGGCCTGCCCCTCGCCAGCGGGTGGCACGTCCGGCTGGAGTTCCTGCGCCGCTGGGGCCACGTGACCGAGCTGGGTGACCTGCCCGAGGTGGCCGACCGGTCCGATCCCGCTGAGCCGGTGGTCGCGGTGACCCTGGCCCGGATGCGACTCCGCGAGGTGCCGCGCTTCATCCGGTGGGGGCGGCCGGTGGAGCGGCTGGTCCGAGATCATCCCGGCACCACCTTGGCCCTCGCGGCGATGCGTCCACCGCGGACGGTGTCGACCTTCTCGGTCTGGCGCAGCGCGCGGGACATGACCGACATGGTCCACGGTCGCGGCCACGTGACGGGCCCGACTGCGCCACGCCGACGCCATGCGCGAGCGCGAGCGACGGGACTTCCACCACGAATTCACGACCCTGCGGTTCCGGCCCCTGTCCGAGCACGGCAGCTGGGATGGTCGCACCGGCATCGTGCCGCGCCCGGAGGGCTGACCGTCCCGAGTTCCCCGACATCGGGACCGAGCCGCCTCGCGGCTAGAGGGGCTCGAGGGGAGCGACCACCGGGGCCGCTGTTGGTGCCGGTCGCGGGTCGACCAGCCGCAACCCGACGCCACGGACGGCCATGATCTGGAACGGGCAGCCCAGGCCCCGGAGCTTGCGGCGTAGCCGCTTCACCACCGACTGCACATCGGAGCGGTCCCCCAGGTGGTCGTTGCCCCACACCTGGCGATGCAGCACCTCGAACGGCCAGGTCCGGCCGACCCGCTCGAGCAGGCAGCGCAACAGGTCGTACTCCAGCGGGGAGAGCCCCGTCGACCGCCCGCACCAGGTCATCGTGCGCCGGTCGGGATCGATGGCGAGGTCGGGAGTGACGGCGGCTTGCTCGAGTGGTCACGTCGACGACATCGCAGCCGAGGATCGGATGCGCACCGCCCAGGAGGAGGGCGATCGCCTGCTCACGCGTGGACACCAGCACGACCGCGGCGTGCCCACTGATGAGCTGTGCGACGCGAACCCGTTCCTCGGGGGTGGAAGCCACAGCGATCACCAGCGCGGACCCTGTGGCTCGCGCGGGGTCGGTTTCCTCCCCCGTCTGGAACGGCCTCTCAACCCGAGCGAGAGACATTCCATTCCTTTCTCCGCGCTCAATCAACCGGTCGGCACACGAGAAGTCAATAGCCTCAGGATTCCCACCTGTTTCTCGGCCTCACCGCGCTTTGCCACCGAATCGCCCAGCTCGGCCACCAATTGCCCGGGTGGTTGCGTTGTGAGCGGAGTCCGGCGATCCATAGCGTGCTTCTCGGGTCGGTGACCCACGGGGAGACCCTCCGGAACTCACCTCCGGGCGCCACGAGCGCCCCGGACACCTCTCGGGAAGGAAGCTCATGTCTACGACCCCCCCACGCGCCCGGCGCCGCGGATCTCCGCGCACCGTGCTCATCCGGCTGGTGGCCCTGGCGGTCGCCGCCTCGGCGCTGGTCATCCTCGGCCCGCCCGCTCAGGCGGCGACCGAGACCAGCGCCGCCGACAAGATCAGGCCCCAGCTGTCCAAGCAGCTCGACCAGAAGGACGAGGCGTCGTTCTGGGTCCGCTTCGAGCAGGCTGACCTCAAGGAAGCCGCCGCCGTGGAGGATTGGGCAGACCGCGGCCAAGCCGTGTACGACGCCCTGACCGCGGCCGCCGCGACCAGCCAGAAGGAGAGCATCGAGGTCCTCGACGCGGAGGGGGCGACGTACCAGACCTTCTACGCCACCAACGCGATCCGGGTCGACGCCGGTGACGAGGCCCTGGTCGAGAAGCTCGCCGGCCTGGGCGAGGTCCAGTCACTGTGGCCCACCCGCGACTACGCGGTCGAGGAGCCCGTCAAGGGCAAGGACGTCAAGGACGTCGACGCCGTCGAATGGGGTGTCGCGAACATCAACGCCGATGACGTGTGGGACGAGTTCGGCACCACCGGTGAAGGCATCGTCGTCGGAAACATCGACACGGGCGTCCAGTTCGACCACCCCGCGCTGGCCAGCAAGTACCGCGGCAACAACGGCGACGGCACGTTCGACCACAACTACAACTGGTTCGACGCTGCTGGCTCGTGCGCGACTGCGCCCTGCGACACCAACGGCCACGGCTCCCACACGATGGGCACGATGGTCGGCGACGACGGCGGAGCCAACCAGATCGGCGTGGCGCCCGGCGCGACGTGGATCGCCGCCAACGGATGCTGCCCCTCCGACGGGGCGTTGATCGCGTCGGGTGAGTGGATGCTCGCACCCACCGACCTCGACGGCGAGAACGCGGACGTGACGAAGCGCCCGCACATCGTGAACAACTCGTGGGGCACCCAGGTCCCGAGCAACGATCCCTTCATGGAGGACGTCCAGGAAGCCTGGGCCGCAGCCGGCATCTTCGGCACCTGGTCCAACGGCAACAACGGACCGAGCTGCCAGACGAGCGGCTCACCCGGTAGCCGGACGCTGAACTACTCGGTCGGCGCCTACGACGTCAGCAACAACATCGCCGGGTTCTCCTCGCGGGGCGCCGGGCAGGACGGCGAGCTGAAGCCCAACATCTCCGCACCGGGCGTGAACGTCCGGTCGAGCCTGCCGGGCAACACCTACGGCTCGTTCAACGGCACCTCCATGGCGGCTCCGCACCTGGCCGGGAGCATCGCACTCCTGTGGTCGGCTGCCCCGGGCCTCGTGGGTGACATCGACGCCACCCGTGCGTTGCTGGACGGCAGCGCGACCGACTCCGCCTCCACGGCGTGCGGCGGCACTGCGGACGACAACAACGTGTTCGGCGAAGGACGCCTCGACGCCCTGGCGCTGCTCAACGCGGCTCCCGTCGGAGACACCGGTGAAGTCACCGGCACCGTCACCGACGAGGAGACCGGGGACCCGATCGAAGGCGCCGAGGTCGAGCTGACCGGCGAGATCAGCCGCACGCTCACCACCGCCGCCGACGGCACCTACTCCGCCATGCTGACCGCGGGCGACTACACCGCCGACGTGTCCGCCTACGGGTACGGGTCCGAGACGGCCTCCATCACGGTGGTCACCGGCGAGACGGTCACGCAGGACTTCGCGCTGACCCCGGCGCCGATGGTGACCCTCTCCGGATCGGTCAACGACGGCTCCGGGCACGACTGGCCGCTCTACGCCAAGGTCGCCGTCGACGGGCCTGCCCCGGACACGTACACCGACCCCACCACCGGGGAGTACTCCCTGATGCTGCCGGCCGGTACGACGTACTCGGTCACGGTCACGTCGCAGTACCCGGGCTACCTCTCCGAGACGAGGGAGGTCACCCTGGCTGACGGCGACGCCACCGAGGAGTTCGAGCTCGTGGTGGACGGTGCTACCTGCACCGCAGCCGGTTACGAGTTCAACTCCAGCGACGCAACCACGGAGAACTTCAACGGAGGTGAGCTGCCAGCCGGATGGACGATCGAGGACAACATCGGAAACGACCAGGTCTGGCGGTTCGACGACCCCGACAACCGTGGCAACCTCACTGGCGGTGACGGCGCGTTCGCGATCAGCGACTCCGACTTCTGGGGTAGCGGCGACGAGCAGGACACGTCACTGATCAGCCCGGTGATGGACATGTCGTCCCTCAGCGCGCCGGTGGTCGGGTTCAAGCAGGACTACAACAACCTCGGTGACACTGCCGACGTCGATGTCAGCATCGACGGCGGAACCACCTGGGAGAACGTCCTGAACCAGACGACCGACGTACGCGGGCCTCGTGAGGACATCCTCCCGTTGCCGATGGCGGCGGGCGAGCCCGACGTCCAGGTGCGCTTCCACCACTACAACGCCAGCTTCGACTGGTGGTGGCAGGTCGACGACTTCTTCGCCGGCAACCGCACGTGCGACCCCGTTCGGGGTGGCCTCGCCCTCGGTCACGTTCGCGGCGCCAGCGGAACCGCCGGCATCAACGGCGCGACCGTGACCAGCCTGGACCGTCCGGCGGAGAAGGCCGTCTCGGCCGCAACTCCGGACGACCCGGGCCTCGATGACGGGTTCTACTGGATGTTCTCGTCGCTCACCGGACGGCACCCGTTCGAGGCGAAGGCGAACCAGTACGGCTCGCAGACCAAGCAGGTCAACGTGGCCGCCGACTGGGTCACAGAAGCGAACTTCCGCCTGGCCGCCGGTCACCTGACGGTCACGCCCACGAGCCTCCAGACCACGTCTACGCTCGGAGGGATCGCCAAGTCCAGGACGTTCGAGGTCACCAACGACGGAAACGCCCCGGTCGACGTGGAGTTCAGCGAGAGTGCCGGTGGCTTCGTGATGCAGGCGCCGGACGGCAGCCGGGTCGATGGTGACCGGGTCGCCGAGCAGGAAGGCGCCCCGCTGCAGGAGATCCGGGCCGACGTGTCCTTCGCCGCAACCGCCACGGGGATGGGTGACACCGGTTCGCCGGCGCCGTACTCAGGCCCCAACGCGGCTCCGTGGACCGACATCGCCGACTACCCCACCACGATCATGGACAACCGCGTCGTGTACCTCGACGGGGTCGCCTACTCGATCGGCGGCGGTAACGGCAGTGCCTCGACCGCGGCGGTGCACGCCTACGACCCGGCCACCCTGGCGTGGTCGTCGAAGGCAAGCCTGCCCGGTGCCCGCAACGCCATGTCGGTGGGAGCCGTCAACGGACAGATCGTCGCCACCGGTGGTTGGGCCGCAGCCGGGCCCAGCCCGGACACCTGGGTCTTCGACCCGGCGGGTAACGCCTGGACGGCGGCGGCCGATGCGCCGGTGTCGTTGTCGGCGTCCGGCCAGGCCGTGGCCGGCGGGAAGCTGTACGTCGTCGGCGGATGCACGACCTCGGCCTGCACGCCGATGTCGAACGACGTGGCCGCCTACGACGCCGGTTCCGACACGTGGGAGCAGCTCGCCGACTACCCGGCAGCCGTGGCCTTCGCGTCCTGTGGCGGGATCGACGGCAAGGTCTACTGCACCGGCGGCAACGGCGGTGCCGGTGGGACCGCGGCCAGCTACGTCTACGACCCCGGCGCCGACTCGTGGGAACCGCTCCCCGAGAACGCACCGGTCGACACCTGGGCGGCCGGCTACACCGTGGCCAACGGCCAGCTCGTGGTCAACGGTGGGGTCCAGGGCGCTGTCGTCACCAACCGGACGTTCGCCTACGACCCCGAAGCAGAGGCGTGGATCGACCTGCCCAACTCCAACACCGCTCGCTACCGCGGCGGGATGGCCTGCGGCATCTACAAGATCGGCGGTTCGTCCGGTGGTTTCACCGCGACCGTCGACAGCGAGACGCTGCCAGGGTTCGAGGACTGCGGCACCAGCGCCGCGGACGTCGAATGGATGAGCATCAACCGGTCGGCGACCACCCTGGATCCCGGTGAATCGGTGACCGTCCGCGTCACGATGGACCCGGACGTCGCCCAGCCGGGCACGTACACGGCGTCCGTCGCGATTGCGGAGAATGCGCCCGGGTCGGTCGACCCGGTCGCCGTCAAGATGCGCGTCAACGCACCGAGCACCTGGGGCAAGCTCGCCGGCGCGGTGAGCGGCCGGTCGTGCGCCGGAGCCGTGGCACCCCTGCCCGGGGCGACGGTTCAGGTGGACTCGGCCGGTGGGTCGTGGACCTTCAACACGGAGGCCGACGGCTCGTATGCCTACTGGTTCCACACCGGGTTCAACCCCTTCACCCTGATCGCGGCCAAGGACGGCTACACACCACAGAGCCGGAAGGTTCGGTTGGTGCGGGGCGAGGAGATCCGGGCGGACTTCACCCTGAGAAAGGCAGGTTGCTAGCACAGGCAGCAGCGCTCAGAAGGGCCCGCCCCGACTCGGTCGGGGCGGGCTCCGCTGTGCCGGTTGCCTCCAGAGCGCGTGGGATGACTGATCTAGAGTGCGCCGCATGGCCAACCCCACCCACGGCGCCGACAGCGAGGTCGGCCGGCTGCAGACCGTGATGCTGCACCGGCCCGGAGACGAGCTCAAGCGGCTCACCCCGCGCAACAACGACCGGCTGCTCTTCGACGGCATCCCGTGGGTGGCGCGTGCGCAGGACGAGCACGACGCCTTCGCCGAGGCGCTGCGCGACCGGGACGTCGAGGTGCTCTACCTGACCGAGCTGCTGACCGAGACCCTCGAGCTGGCCGGCGCGCGCAACCACGCGATCACCACCGCCCTGTCCGGGCTCCACCTCGGCGACACCATGCGCAGCTACCTCGCGAGCGCGCTCAGGGACGCGTCACCGGCCGAGCTCACGGCGTACCTCACCGCGGGCATCCGCAACGACGAGGTGCGCGGCGGTCACGGGCTCGTGACGTCGCTGCTCGACCCGCACGACTTCCTGATCGACCCGCTCCCCAACCTGCTGTTCACGCGCGACTCCAGCGTGTGGGTGCGCGACCGGGTCGCGGTCACGTCGTTGGCGATGCCCGCGCGACGCCGCGAGACGCAGCTGACCGAGCTGATCTACACCGAGCACCCGCGCTTCGCCGGCACCCGCAAGATCCACGGCTGGCACCACGAGCACGTCGAGGGCGGCGACGTGCTGCTGCTCGCGCCCGGTGTGATCGCAGTCGGTGTCGGAGAGCGTACGACGCCCGCCGGCGCGGAGCGGTTCGCCCGCCAGGTCTTCCATGCCCGGCTCGCCCACACCGTGCTGGCCGTTCCGATCGCCCAGGAACGGGCGACGATGCACCTCGACACGGTCGCCACGATGGTCGACGTCGACAAGATCGTGATGTATCCCAACGTCGCCGACTCGCTCCGGGCGTTCTCGGTGACCGCGCCCGACCCGGGCGAGCCCGAGGACACGCTGACACTGCGGGTCGACGACGCCGAGCCGTTCCTCGTGGCGGCCGCCAAGGCGATGGAGATCGACACGCTCCACCAGATCGACACCGGCCTCGACCCCGTCACCGCCGAGCGCGAGCAGTGGGACGACGGCAACAACACCCTGGCCCTCGCGCCCCGGGTCGCGGTGGCCTACGAGCGCAACGACGGCACCAACGACCGGCTCGAGGAGGCCGGGATCGAGGTCGTCCGGATCGCCGGATCGGAGCTGGGCTCGGGTCGCGGCGGGCCGCGGTGCATGAGCTGCCCGATCGCACGGCAGCCGCTGCCTGCAGACGACTGAGAACTGCGCGCGGTTTCCCCGGCTATGCGGGGAACTAGTGACTTCCTCGGCCGAAATTTCCCCCGACGAAGCACCGTTTCCCCGCTTATGCGGGGAAACCTGAGCTGGTGGGACGAGCCATCACCCCGATTCAGGGCACGAAAAGGCCCGGCCGTTGCCGACGGGGGAGACAACAACGACCGGGCGGAAAAAACCTACCCCGACGTTCATCGGCACACAACAGGAGGGGGGCGTGTCGCGATCAGCGGATGGAGACCTGCCGGCTGGCCAGGCCGTTGCGCGCCGAACGCTGCTCCGAGGTGAGATCGGAGTCGTCGGCCAGCGCCTCGACGAGATCGGCCTCGAACCGCTCAGCCGGCTCCTCGAGGGCCTCGGCACCGGTGCCGGCGGGCAGGTCCCAGACGGGGGTCAGCAGGCCGTGGGCGCGAAACATCCCGACGAAGCGGGAGTCCGGCACCAGGACGTCACGGCCGGCGGCGTGCAGCCGCGCGAGGGCATCGAGCAGCGAGCCCTCGGGCTGGGGCATCACCCAACGCAGGTGCTCCTTGGTCCCGACGTCGGTCCAGTACGCCGCGGTCACCGAGGTGAGCCGGTCGGTGGGGTTGATGGCCGCGTTCGCGTCCTCCAGTGCCCCGACCAGGTCGGGGGCGTCGGGCACGTCGGCGACCCAGAAGTCGAAACCCTCGTGGACCTTGATCGCGAGCGGTTCCGGGGCGACGAGGTCCTGCAGCCGGGTCCCCTCCCCCGGCGCGTCGGTGAGGCCGACCGTCCCGGGCTCGTCCTGCTCGAGCGCGGCCAGCAGCACGGCGCCGAGGTCGCGCGCGGGATCGCCGAAGTTGTGGACGACCTGCAGCGCGAGCCAGATGTCGCCGGACTCCCGCACCATCGCCGGCGCCGCCATCGGCAGCAGCGTGCAGAGCTGGACCGTGCGGTCGGCGTGGTCACCCACCAGCGGGAGCGGAGCGGTCGCCGACGGCACGAGCTCACGCAGTGCCACGAGGTCGCACTCGGACGGCAGTCCCTCGAACGGGCGCGCCACGAAGACGTCGGCCGCGCCGCCGGGCGCGCCGTGGCAGTGCTTGTACCGGCGCCCGGACCCGCACGGACACGGCTGGCGGGGTCCGACCTCCCCCGGCGAACCCGAGGTGGTCTGGTTGCGGTTCTTGGTGCGTGAGCTCTTCCCCATGCTCACAGACGTTATCGACCGAGCTTCTCCAACAGGTACGCCGGGCGGTCGGTGATGACCGCCTTCACGCCCAGGTCGAGGCACAGCTGCAGCTCCTCGTCGGTGTTGACGGTCCAGACGTGGAGCTCGCGGCCGGTGCGGGCCAGCTTGGGGCCGAAGGTCGGGTGCTTGGTCAGCTGGCGGATGCCGGGACCGAGGATCCACCCCGGCTCCAGGATCGGCTTGATCATCGGCCAGTGCCGTGCCTTCTCGATCAGCATCACCAGCTGGAGGTCCGGCGCGAGCCGCTGGACGCGTTGCAGTGCGGTGTAGGAGAAGCTCATGACCCGGGCCGGGCTGTCGCCGCGGTGCCACCCGAAGTGACGCAGCTCCTCGACCAGCCGCCGCTCGACCAGCCCGGCGAACCGGGTGGGGTGCTTGGTCTCGATCGCGAGCTCCACCCGGCGGCCGCAGTCGGCCACGGTCTCCAGCAGCTTGCGCAGTGTCAGCACCCGCCCGAGCTCCTCGTCACGGTCGGGTGCCTCGTCGTCGAGGTCGGCCCACGGGTTCTTCCACGAGGAGAAGTCGAGCTGGTCGAGCTCGGCGAGCTCCATGACCGAGACCAGCCCCTGGTGGTGACCGGTACGACGCAGGTCGCGGTCGTGGAAGCAGACCAGGTGGCCGTCGGCGGTCAGCCGGACGTCGCACTCCAGCCCGTCGGCGCCGGACTCGAGCGCCTCGAGGTAGGCGCCGAGGGTGTGCTCGGCCCGATAGTCGCTGGCTCCTCGATGGGCGACGACCCGCGGAACCGTCTCACCCCGCATGACGGCATCATGGCGGAACCGGTCCCGGGAGGTCACCTCACGCGCGGGGGCGGTGCTCGACGAGTCCGACCAGGTTGCCCTCGGTGTCGCGCACGAACGCCTGCCACTCGTCGGTGCCGGCCGGACCGAGGGTGTCGTCCTCGTGGCCGAAGATGAGGTGGGGCTCGCTCTCGACGGTGACACCTGCCGAGCGCAGCCGGGCCACAGTCCCATCGATGTCTTCGACGCCGAGGTAGTGCAGCGCCGAGGGCGCGCCGACCTCGAGCATCAGCCGGACCCCGCCGAGGTCGAAGAACACCAGGCCGGGCGGGTCGTACGTCGCCGACGGCGGGGCTCCCAGCAGATCGGCGTAGAACGCGGCCGCCCGCGGCAGATCCTCGGCCCGTTGCGCGATCTGGATGAGCCTCATGCAGGAATCGTAGGCCCGTCCTCCCGGGGTGACCCTGAGACCGGGATCAGGGTGCAATCTGATTGCGGCACGCACCACTGACCGGGAAGGCTGTCGCCATGACCACCACCACCGGGGAGACCCGCACCGTTGCCGCGAGCTCGCACGACCTCGTCAAGGTCTACGGGAAGGACGAGACCGAGGTGCGCGCCCTCGACGGCGTCACCATCGACCTCTACGCCGGCGAGTTCACGGCCGTGATGGGGCCTTCGGGTTCGGGGAAGTCGACCCTCATGCACTGCCTGGCCGCCCTCGACACCCCGACGGCGGGCGAGGCGGTCGTGGGCGGTACGCCGCTGGGGAGGCTCAAGGACAAGGACCTCACCACGCTGCGTCGCGAGCAGATCGGCTTCGTCTTCCAGGCGTTCAACCTGGTGCCGACGCTGACCGCGGAGGAGAACATCACGCTGCCGCTGTCGCTGGCGGGCCGCAAGCCGGACCAGGAGTGGTTCGACCGCGTCATCGACGCGGTCGGGCTGAGCGACCGGCTCAGCCACAAGCCGAGCGAGCTGTCGGGTGGGCAGCAGCAGCGCGCCGCCTGCGCCCGGGCACTGGTCAGCCGGCCGGCGATCGTCTTCGCGGACGAACCGACCGGCAACCTCGACAGCACCTCCAGCGCGGAGGTCCTCGGCTTCCTGCGACGCAGCGTCGACGAGTTCGGGCAGACCATCGTGATGGTCACCCACGACCCGGTCGCGGCGTCGTACACCGACCGCGTCGTGTTCCTCGCCGACGGCAAGATCGTCGAGGAGCTGCGTGACCCCGATCGCGACTCGATCCTCGACGCCATGGCACGGCTCACCCCGAAGGCAGGTTGATCGTGCTGCGGCTGACGCTCCGCAACCTGCTGGCCCGCAAGGTCCGGCTGGCCATGAGCGCCCTCGCGATCATCCTCGGCATCGGCTTCCTCACCGGCGTCCTGACCTTCAGCAACGGCCTCTCGTCGACCTTCGACGGGATCATCAAGGGCTCGACCCCTGACGCCCTCGTCCGCCCGGCGGGCACCGAGTCGTTCGAGCAGTTCGGCATCGGCAACACGACGACGCTCGAGCCAGCGGTGATCGACGACCTGGCCGCGCTGCCGGAGGTCGCGCAGGCAGACGGCAACGTCGACGGCCTCGGCATGTACCTGCTCGACCAGGACGGGAAGCTGGTCGGCGGTCAGGGGGCGCCGACCATCGCCTTCAACTACTCCAACACCCCCAACCTGCTCGACGAGCCGTCCCTGGAGCTGAAGACCGGCGACTGGCCCGAAGGCCCCACCGACGTCGTGCTCGACACCGGCGCCGCCGAGGACGCCGGGTATGAGGTGGGTGACGAGGTCGCGGTCATCGCGCCCTCCGGCGACTCGATCGACAACGTGCGCAAGACGCTGACGCTGACCGGCACGGCCGAGTTCAACGGCGGCGGTACGGCGGGAGCGATCCTGGTGGTCTTCTCCACCGAGGGCGCGCAGCAGCTGTTCCTCGACGGCCGTGACGAGTTCACCAGTGCCGCTCTCACCGCGGCACCCGGGGTCACCCAGGCCGAGCTGGTCGAGGCCGCGGACACGGTGCTGCCGGCGGCGTACGAGGCGGTCGAGGGCGACACGGTGGCGAAGGAGTCCCAGGACGCGGTCGGGGAGTTCCTCGACGTGATCTCGACGTTCCTGATCGCGTTCGCGGTGATCGCGATCCTGGTCGGCGGTTTCATCATCGCCAACACCTTCAACATCCTGGTGGCGCAACGGGTCCGCGAGCTCGCGCTGCTGCGCGCCATCGGCGCCAGCGGCGCGCAGGTACGCCGCAGCGTGCTCATCGAGGCGACGGGCATGGCGCTCCTCGGCTCGTCCATCGGCATCGTCGTCGGCCTCGGGCTGGCCCGGGCGCTGGCGAGCCTGTTCCGCTCCATCGGGCTCGACATCAACTCCGGCGCGCTGGACCTCACACCGGGCACCCTCGCGCTGGCCTACATCGTCGGCCTCGCGGTGACCCTGGTCTCGGCGTACGTCCCCGCCCGGCGGGCGTCGCGCATCGCGCCAGTGGCGGCGATGCGTGAGGAGAACGCCACCCCGGGCGAGGGGTCGCTGCGCCGCCGCGGCCTGATCGGCGCGGTGGTCGCGCTGCTCGGCGCGGTGCTGGCCACCATCGGCCTGCTCGACACCCCGGGACCGGCCGCGGCGTGGATCGGGGCCGCCGCCGTGCTGTGGATCCTGACCGCCGCTGCCCTGAGCCCGGTGCTCGGCCACCCGGTGCTGATCGGCTGCCGAGCACTCTTCGGCCGCGTCTTCGGCACCACCGGCCGGCTCGCGGCAGAGAACACGCTGCGCAACCCGCGGCGTACCGGCGCCACCGCGTCGGCGTTGATGATCGGGCTGGCGCTGGTCTCTGCCGTCGGCACCCTCGCCGCCTCGATGAGTGCGACGACCGACGCGCTCGTGGACGACCAGTTCGCGGCCGACTTCCTGGTGCAGTCGGCGAACTTCCAGACGTTCCCGACCGGCATCGGTGACGACATGGAACAGGTCGAGGGGGTCGCGACCCTGAGCCGCGACCAGTTCACCCCCGCCCTGATCGAGGGCGAGCCCGACGCGCTGCTGGGCGTGAGTCCCAACTTCAGCGACATCTACGAGCTGGACATGGTCGCCGGCAGTGCGCAGCTGTCGGGACGCGAGGCCATCATCACCAGCGACGCGGCCAGTGAGTACGGCGTGGGGATGGGCGACAGCTTGACCCTGGCATTCCCCGGCGAGGAGCAGGCGCAGGTCGAGGTGGTCGGGATCTTCGAGTCGACACCGGTGGTCGGCGCGGTCAACGTGCCGCTCGACCTGCTCGTCGACCTCGGCATCAAGCGCACCGACACCTCACTCAGCATCAACCTCGCCGACGGTGCCGACCCGGCCCAGGTGCAGGCCGACCTCGAAGAGGTGCTCGAGGGCGTCCCGATCGTGACCGTGCAGGACAAGCAGGAGTTCGCCGACAGCCTGAAGGGGCAGATCAACCAGCTGCTCTACATGATCTACGGGCTGCTCGCGCTGGCGATCGTGATCGCGGTGATCGGCATCGTGAACACGCTGAGCCTCAGCGTCATCGAACGGACCCGCGAGATCGGGCTGCTGCGCGCGGTCGGGCTCTCCCGGTCCCGGCTGCGCCGGATGGTCACGCTCGAGTCGGTGACGATCTCGGTGATGGGCGCCGTGCTCGGCATGGCGGTCGGGCTGCTGATCGGCGTACTCCTGCGGCAGTCGCTGGCCGACGACCTCACCGAGCTGTCGATCCCGTTGTCGAACCTGTTCGTGTTCCTGGCCATCTCGGTGGTGTTCGGGGTGCTCGCCGCCATCATCCCGGCGGTCCGCGCGGCGCGGATGAAGGTGCTCGAGGCGATCGCGACGGAGTGAGGCCGGCCTCGTGGTTTCCTAGACCCCGCGGCAGGGAATGACTTCCCTGCCAGCGTCGCGAAGGGACCACGATGACCGACCCCGAGGCCGCGTACCGGACGGTCACCTCCGGTGACCCCGGCGCTGTGCGTGGGCTTGCCGAGACGCTGGCGTCGACGCTGCGCGCTCTCGACGGCGCGAGCGACGCCGTGACGCAGGCGGCCGCCGTCCCGGTGTGGACCGGGCCGGCGTCGCTGGCGTTCCAGGCGCGCGCCGGCGGCATCGTCGACGGGATCCGGGCCAATGACGCGATGGTCTCGCGGGCCAGGGGCGCGCTCGAGACCGCCGCGGACGCCTACGACGCCGCCGTCGGGCAGGCCGACTTCTACATCTCCTTCTGGCGCAACCGGCCCGGCGGTCTCAACGAGGTCGCCGAGGAGCTCCTCGCCCGCATCGTGCAGGGCCGACTGCTCGCGGTGGCGACGTCGTACAGCAGCCAGCTCGCCGGCATCACCGGCGTCCTCGACGGCCAGGAGGTCGACCTCGACTCGCTCGACGAGGAGACCCGGGCGTGGGTCGAGCGCGGTCTGGCGAAGAACGAGGGCTGGACGGACGACAACGGGAGTGGCCTGGGCCCGCTGATCCCGAACATCGCGGCGACGGGGGACGACCGGGGGTGGATCCCGCAGGGTCTCGGCTACGACCCCGAGTCGGGACTGCTGCTGCAGGGCTACTACAACAAGGAGGGTGAGCCCTCGACCCTGGCTCTCATCGACGAGGCCTCCGGGACCGAGCTCGGCGAGGTCACGCTGGGGGGCGGGGACCCGTACGACGACCACGACACGCCTGGCCACGTCGGCGGGGTGACCGTCGACGGCGACCACGTCTACGTCACCTCGGACAACAAGGTCTACGAATACTCGCTGAGCGAGATGAGGGCAGCGGCCTCGGGCGTCCCGGTCGAGCCGACGACCCCACCGCAGCCACTCGATGCGGGGTCCTACTCCGCCATCGCGGACGGCGTCCTCTACGTCGGCGACCACTACGACAACAGGCTCTACCCCTATCAGAAGGACGACTCCGGCCAGTGGCAGCCGGTGACCAACCCCGACGGCAGCCGGCAGGTCGTCGAGACGCCGGAGAGCGTCCAGGGCGTGGTGGTCCGCGACGGCGAGTTCGTCTTCAGCACCTCCTCAGGCCGCGCGGAGGGGAGCACGCTCGTCGTCCAGGACCGGGAGACGGGTGAGCGCGGCGAGCCCTACCCGATGCCGAACATGTCCCAAGGTGTCGTCGAGGTCGACGGCGACCTGATCACCAGCTTCGAGTCCGGCGCCGCGGAGTACGCACATCCGCTGGACGGGCAGAGCGAAGACGACCTGTGGGCGAGCCCCTACATGGCGCGGACCCCCCTCGGGGAGCTCGGTCTCAGCGAGGAGCTGACCGTCGAACCGGGCAGCCTCCGCAGCGCCGCGACCGATCTCCTCGAACCGGCCGACACCCTGCGGACCTCCGCGTCGACGATCGACGGCGTGCGGGTCCAGGCGGCGATGTTCGGCGAGGTACCGGCCGCGGGGCGATTGAGCTCGTCGCTGAACCAGCTGCTCGAGACGGCGGCCGACAGCCTGCGCACGGGATCCAGGGCGGTCGGCCAGCTCTCCGGGGCCCTGAAGCGGACGGGCGACGACTACGAGGGCACGGATCTCGGCATCGGCCGGGCGTTGGACTGGCTCACCCCGTGGTGAGGCTGCTGGCGGCGGCGGCGGCCCTCGGCCTCCTGGCCGGCTGCGGCCCGGACGACGTCGGTGGCGACGGCCCGGAGTGGCCGGCGAGCTCAGACCCGGTGGACACGACGGGCCTGATCTGGGCGACCGGGAGCACCGTCCACCTGTCCGACGGGACCACCATCGACACCGGTCGCACCCTCGGCCCGTACGTGGTGGCCGGCGACGGCGTCTTCTTCACCACCGACGCCGAGGCCACGGGTACGCCGGCCGAGAGCGGGCCGACCCCGTCCCCGCTGTACTTCGCGGACCGGGCCGGCGCCGTGACCGACACCGGGGTCGACGCCTACACGCTCTCCGCCTCGCCGGACGGTCGCTACCTCGGCCTGCTCGACCTGACCAGCGGCGAGCAGGACGAGTTCGGGACCCGGCAGGCCGAGACCGTGGTGGTCGACCTCCGGACCGGCGAGGAGGTGGTGCGGTCCACCGCCGGCATGGGTGACCCGGACGCCGACGACCTCGCGTCGCTCTACTCCGAGGCCGTCCTGGGCGTCTCCCGCGTCACCGACGACTCGGCGTACGTGGAGGCCGTGGGGGCGACGTACGCCTTCGACCTCGCGACGGGCGAGGGCGAGCCCGCTCCTGACGACCTCGACCTGTCCTACCCACCGTTCGACGACCGGACCAGTCCCGACGGTGCGTGGCGGATCCTCGACGACGAGTCGTGGCAGGACCAGCTGGTCTCGGCCGACGGCGAGCGGGCCACGCCGGACTCCGGTACGGCGCGCCGGGACCTGGTGTGGTGGGTCGACGACCTCACCGTGGCGGGTTTCGCCATCAGCGGTCCCGGGACCGGCTCACAGCTGGCAGCCGATGACCGCGGCACCCTGATGACCTGCGTCGTGCCCTCGGGTGCGTGCGAGGTGGTGGAGGAGACCGCCGGTACCACGGTCCGCTTCCCCACCGGCACCACGGACTACGCCACCGTCACCCTGCCTGGAGGCTGACATGCCCGTCGCCCTGCACCACATCGTGATCGACTCCCGCGACCTGCCCGCGCAGGCCCGGTTCTGGTCCGAGGCGCTGGGGTGGCGGATCCTCTCGGTCCGCGACCGGGAGATCGTGGTCGGGCCGGACGAGGCGGCGCCGGTCGGGATCTGCCTGATGCCCTCACCCGACCCCAAGACGACGAAGAACCGGGTCCATCTCGACCTCACCACCAGCGCCGAGGACCGCGAAGCGGAGATCGAGCGGTTGCTGGGTCTCGGCGCGACGCGGGTCGACGTCGGCCAGACCGGCGAGGAGTCGTGGGACGTGCTGGCCGATCCCGAGGGCAACGAGTTCTGCGTCGTCCGACCGAAGCAGAACCTCGTCCGGTGACCGGCTCCGACGTCCGGGTCGTTCCCGCGAACGAGGCGGCCTGGGAGGACCTGCAGGCGGTCTTCGGCACCCGCGGTGCGGCCTCTCGGTGCTGGTGCCAGCGCTTCAAGCTCGCCCCGCGCGAGTCCTTCGGTGCCGTCCCCGACGAGGAACGGGCGTTCCGGCTCCGCCAGCAGGCCGACACCGACCACCCGGAGTCCGACGACACGTCCGGGCTGGTGGCCTACCTCGGCGACGAGCCGGTCGGCTGGTGCGCGGTCGAGCCGCGCCCGGCGTACGTCGGCCTGGTGCGCGTGTTCCGCGTGCCGTGGGAGGGTCGCGACGAGGATCGGACGGACCCGTCGGTGTGGGCGGTGACCTGCCTGCTCACCCGCGCCGGCTTCCGTCGTCAGGGAGTGAGCCGGGCGCTGGTGGCGGCTGCCGTCGACCACGCCCGCTCGCGCGGTGCGCACGCTCTCGAGGGCTACCCGATGACCACCACCGACGTGATCGCCGAGGAGCTCCACGTCGGGACGCTCGCCACCTTCGAGGCGGCCGGGTTCCGGGTCGTCAGCCGGCCGACACTTCGCCGGGCAGTGGTGCGGATCGACTTCTGACCGGCTGGCCGGCGACGTCTCGAAGGACCGTCAGGCGTGCTCGCGCAGGTAGCGGCCGAAGTGAGGGACGGTGAAGGCGATCCGGCCGCGCTCGCTGGCGTAGATCAGGCCCTTCTTGAGCAGCGCGTCGCGGGCGGGTGAGAGCGACTGCGGCTTCTTGTCGAGAACGGCGGCGACATCGGCGGTGGGGACGGACTCGACCTCGTCGGCCGGCGTACCGGACTCGGCGGCCTCGGCCATGGCCCGCAGGTAGTCCCGCTCCCCCGGGGTCGCCCGCTCGAAGCGGGAACCGAAGAAGCCGACGGCCAGCTCGGCGTCGGCCTCCGGAGTCGCCACCTCGACGTCGCCGGCGGTGATCGGCGACTCGGTCGCGCGGTCCCAGACCGCCTTGCCGTAGGCCTGGATGAAATAGGGGTAGCCGCCGGTCGCGGCGTACATCGCCTCGAGGGCGTCGGCGGTGAAGGCGGCGTCCTCGTCGGCCGCGGGCGCGGTGAGCGCGCGGTCGGCGGCCTCGCGCGGGAGCCGGTCGATGCGCTGGTAGCTGAAGAGCCGCTCGGAGTAGGACTTGCTGGCGCTGAGCACGGCCGGGAGGTGCGGCAGGCCGGCGCCGACCACGATCATCGGCAGGCCGGACTGGCTGATCTCGTGGCAGGCGGCGCACAGCGCGGAGACGTCGTCGGGCCCGAGGTCCTGCATCTCGTCGACGAAGACCGCGATCCCCTTGCCCTCGTCGGCGGCGAGACCGCCGAGGTCGGTGAAGAGCTCGACCAGGTCGATCTCGATGTCGCCGGAGTCGGCACGCCCCTTGACCGGGGGCGCGTCGATGCCGGGGTTCCACTGCTCGCGCAGCTTGGCGTGGGGGCCGGCCTCGCGCTGCGCGAACGACCGGACGACGCCGAGCACGTGGGAGACCGACTCCTCGTCGCGATGGCCGAGCTCGCGGACGGCCTGGTGCAGCGCCGACGACAGCGGACGACGCAGCGACTGGTCGGGTCGTGCCTCCAGCTTGCCGGTCCCCCACTGCCGGCGTACGGCGGCAGAACGGAGCGCGTTCAGCAGCACGGTCTTGCCGACCCCGCGCAGCCCGGTCAGCACCAGGGAACGCTCCGGGCGCCCGGCGGACACCCGCGCCAGCACGACGTCGAACGCGCTCAGCTGCTCGTCACGGCCAGCGAGCTCGGGTGGGCGCTGGCCGGCGCCGGGGGCGTAGGGGTTCCGGATCGGGTCCACGATGGGACCGTATCGAGGGATCTAGCCGTGATCGTAGATTTCGGGGGGTGTTTCAGCCCGCCACGTCGCGCCGCCGCTGCACCACCGTCTCGTACGCGGAGTCGAGCCCGGCGCGCAGCGTGGCGATCATGTCGGGGACGTCCTCGACGGCGAGCCGGAACGAGCCGGAGCAGACGTTGTCGCGCCACAGCGAGAGCACGACCAGGTCGTTGTCGACGTGCCACGAGACCCGCAGCGCGCGGTCGCCACCGCGGGCGTCGAGGAAGATCGACCCCTGCTCGGGCAACGGGCGGGCCTTGGCCATCTCCCCATTCTGCTCCTGACCCGGTCAGCCTGTCACTCGATCCACCTAGAATCGGGCCGTGCCCGAGCTCCCCGAGGTGGAAGCGCTGGCCCTCGACCTCCGGGGCCGGTTGGCCGACCGCGCCATCGCGAAGGTGCACATCGTGGCCTTCTCCGCGCTCAAGACGTTCGACCCGCCGGTGACCGCGCTGGAGGGCAGCTTCGTCGACGACGTCACCCGGCACGGCAAGTTCCTGGACATCTCCGCAGGTGGCCTTCACCTCGTGTTCCACCTCGCCCGGGCGGGCTGGATCCGGTGGCGCGACGAGCTGCCGCCGGTCCCGCCGAGGCCGAGCACCAAGTCGCCACTGGCGGTCCGGGTGATCCTCGACGACGACACCGGCCTCGACGTGACCGAGGCCGGCACCAAGAAGAGCCTGGCGGCGTACGTCGTCCGTCAGCCCACCGACGTGAAGGGCATCGCCTCGCTCGGCCCCGATCCGTTGGCCGACGAGTTCGGCGTCGACACGCTCGCGGGGATCCTGCAGCAGGCTGGTCGGGCGCAGGTCAAGGGCGTGCTGCGCCACCAGGGCACCATCGCCGGCATCGGCAACGCCTACTCCGACGAGGTCCTCCACGCGGCGAAGATGTCGCCCTTCAAGCCGGCGTCGAGTCTCGACGAAGCCGAGGTGCAGACGCTCCACGACGCGATCCGTTCGGTGATCGGAGCGGCGGTCGACCGGTCCCGCGGTCTCGCCGCCAGCGAGCTGAAGGGCGAGAAGAAGTCCCACCTCGCCGTGCACGGGCGGACCGGGGAGGAGTGCCCGGTCTGCGGCGACACGGTGCGCGAGGTCAGCTTCGCCGACTCCAGTCTTCAGTACTGTCCGACGTGCCAGACCGGTGGCAAGCCACTCGCCGACCGTCGGATGTCCCGCCTGCTGAAGTGAGAGCCATGCACCCCGACATCCCCACCACCACCATCGACGACCTGCCCGACCCGCTGCCCGACGGCATGGCGGTGCTCGACGTGCGCGAGCAGGAGGAGTGGGACCACGGCCACATCGAAGGTGCCGTCCACGTCCCCCTCATGCAGCTGCCGTCTCGTCGCGACGAGGTCCCCGACGGCCACCTCCTCATCGTCTGCAAGATCGGCGGCCGGTCCATGCAGGCCACCCACTACCTGGGCCAGCAGGGGCACGACGCCGTCAACCTCGACGGCGGGATGATCGACTGGGCCGCGGCCGGCCGACCGATGCGCAGCGAGAACGGCCGCCCACCGCAGGTGGTCTGAACCGTGGTCAGGCGCGGCACGCGAGCCGGCGCCGCAGTGCTGCTCGCCGCCGCCCTGAGTGCGTGCAGCAGTCCCACCTCCGAGCCCGACGCGGGGCCCACCCCCAGCCCCGCTGCCACGACCGCGACTGCCCCGGTCATCGACGTGCAGCGGCGCCTGCTGACCCGGGACGAGGACGGCCTGGTCGGCAGCCTCTACGTCCCGGACGAGCCGAGACGCCCCCGACCGTCTGCTCGTGCTCGGCGGGTCGGAGGGCGGAACCCCCGACGCGCTGGCACGACCGTTTGCGGAGGAGGGGTATGTGACCCTGGCCCTCGCCTACATCCCCGGCGCGGCCCTTCCCCGGACCCGCGACACGGTGCCGCTGGAGTACTTCGCCGACGCGCTGCGCTGGCTGCGGGAGCACCCCGACTCCTCTGGCGAGGCGCCCATGGTGTGGGGCTTTTCTCGGGGCGGCGAGGTGTCGCTGCTGCTCGCGGCGACGTTCCCTGAGCTGGTGTCCGGGGTCGTCGCGGGGGTACCCGCCGACCGCGTCCACTGTGGCCCGCCCTCATGGACTCTGCGGGAGACAACTCTCCCCTGCTTCGGCAGTGGTGCCCACCGAACGAGCGCGACTCTGATCCCGGTTGACCGGGTACAGGACCCGGTCCTTCTCGTGTGCGGCGAGGCGGACGCGATCTGGGACTCCTGTGGGATGTCACGTCGAGTTGTCGCCAGACTCGAACGCGACACGTCTCCACCACACCGGTTTGAGGCATACCCGGATGCCGGCCACCTCGTGGCGCTCCCGCCGGTGATCGAGGTCAGCCATTTCGAGGGCGAGGATCCGGTCGCGACGGAGCGTGCCCGCGTGGACATGTGGCGGATTACGCTCCAGTTCCTCGCGGACGTCGACGCGTCGGCGGGGTGACCCGGCCGCGTCGCCCTCAGCTCCAGGCTGCCGGGAGGGGCAGGGTCAGCGCACGACGCAGCCGGCTGAGGTAGTCGGCGCGCGACACCTCCACCACCCCGAGGGCGGCGAGGTGATCGGTCACCCATTGCGTGTCGACCAGTCGCTGTCCGGCGTACTCGTCGGAGAGCAGGTCGACCAGGCCGAGCAGCGCGACCTTGGAGGCGTCCCGCTCGCGGTGGAACATCGACTCACCCGCGAACAGGCCCCCGACCGCGACGCCGTACAGACCGCCGGCCAGGTGCCCGTCGCGCCACGCCTCGACGGAGTGGACCCAGCCGAGCTCGTGGAGGCGCAGGTACGCCGCCCGGACGTCATCGTCGATCCAGCCGCCGGCCCGACGGGGGTCGGCGCAGCCGGCGATCACCTCGGCGAACGCGGAGTCGACGCGGATCTCGAAGCGTCTCGCCGACTTCCGGAGCGACCTGGTCAGCCGCAGCCCGTCAAGGGGCAGGACGCCGCGGGTGAGCGGGCTCCACCAGCCCGGGGCGCCGGTGCCGTCGAACGGCATGGGGAACAGCCCGTAGCGATAGGCCGCGAGCAGCGTGCCCGGGCCAAGGTCGGCGCCGATCGCGATCAGGTCGTCGTCGGCCGGCCACCGCTCCGGCGGCGGGAACGCCCACGTCGTCGGTGGCGGCTCGACGGGCGGCATGGCCTCGAACCTAGTGGGCGAGTCGTGAACTTAGTGCCCGAAGTTTCGGCCAGGAAGTTCAGGTTTCCCCGCATATGCGGGGAAACCTCCACCACACCCACCCCCGTACGATTCGGACATGGGTGCGATGAGTTCCATCTCGAAGCGGCTGGCGCCACGGGTCACCGACCTGGCGCCGGGCGTGACCACGGTGTTCGTCCAGGAAGCGCTCATCCGCGCCATCAACGGGGTGGGCCCGCTCCCGCCGGCCGCCGCCGCGGCCGAGGCGCAGCTCAAGGAGCAGAAGGGCGACGTCGACCGGGCGATCCACGAGGTCATCGAGAACCACGTCCGGTACGCCGGTGCCCAGGGCTTCGTCACCAACCTCGGCGGCCTGGTCACCGCCGCGGTCATGATCCCCGCGAACGTCAGCGGGCTGGCGCTCGTCGAGTGCCGGATGATCGCCGGCATCGCCCACCTCCGCGGCTACGACCTCGACGACCCGCGCGTGCGCAACGCCATCCTGGTCTGCCTGCTGGGTGAGGAGGCCGTGGCGAGCGCGGTGAAGAAGAAGCAGATCCCGGCGCCGCCGATGGCGATCGCCACCGCGCCCACCCACGACCCCGAGCTCGACCAGGTCGTCTCCGGCATCGTCGCCGGTGACCTGATCGCCAAGGTCGCCGGCAAGCGGCTGGCGATCGCGGTCGGCCGCCGGATCCCGGTCATCGGCGGCGTCGTCGGAGCGGGCGTCGACGGCTTCTCGACGTGGCGGATCGGACGCTACGCCGACCGCGAGCTCCTGCCGCGCCCCGCCCGGTAGGCACGCAGCGCCAATCGCCCGGCTCGACTGGCGTGCAGCCGCCGCACGGTCTTCTCGCGCCAGCGGTAGGTCGGCCGCAGGTGGGCGCGCTCGAGGTCCCGGTGGGCGCCATCGAGCTGGCCGCGGAGCTCCTGCTCGAGGTGGACCAGCCGCGCGTTCTCGACCAGCAGCGCGGTGATCGCGTCGACGGCCGCGTCGGCCACCTGCGCCTCGTCGGGGGCGTCCGGGTCGGCGTACTGCTCGGGCGGCGGGTCGCCGATGAGGTCGCCGAGGTCGCCGACCACGTCGTAGCCGCGCTCTCGCACCAGGGCGTTCCACTTCTCCTGCAGCGGGGCCACCCACGCGTGGTCGTCGGGCGGCAGCGTCAGCCGCGGTGAGTCGACCCGGCGCGAGAGGGTCCGATGGGCCAGCAGCTCGCGCACCAACGGGCGGTACGCCGAGGGCGGCACGATCTTGTTGGCCTTGACGTTGACGCGGCGGACCATCGTGGTCTCCGGGACGCCCAGCGAGGGGTTGGCGCGCTCCGCCTCGACGTCGAGATCGAGGTCGTCGAGACCGAACGTATGACTGAACCGCTGCCAGAGCAGGTCGCGCGGCCCGCCCGGCCGCGGCACCGTCACCACGTGCACGTGCGACGGGGGCAGCTCGCCGGCCCACCGGTCGAGGATGTCGGGCACCTCCTGCACGCCCCAGAACCACGCGCCGATCGCGCTGTCTCGGGACGGGTCGCGCACCTGGTCGAGGAAGCGTGCGTAGGGCAGCGTGCGTCGGTGCTTGACGTTCTCCTGCCACTCCGCCGGGATCTGCCGGACCAGGTCGCGGACCGACAGCACGACGTGGATCTCGGTGTCGGGGTGGCCGAGCGACTTCAGCGCCCGCTGGGCCTGGCGCGCGCGACGCGGTCGCGAGGATCTCGTGGCTGATGATCGCCGATCCCGCAGGGTGATGTTCGAAATGGGTGCGGACCTGCTCGGCCAGCGCGTCCCACGCGCCGACCGCCTCGTTCTCCAGGCCGCCCCACGGCAGCTGCATCAGGTCGAGCCCGGCGAGGAAGTGGGCGTCGAACCGCTCCGCGGGATAGAGCACGCCCTGCTCGGCGAGCCGGTGACGGTTGCGGAACAGCACGTCCTGCAGATGGCTGGTGCCGGTCTTGGGGGTGCCGACGTGAATCAGGACCCGACGGCTCACGGCCCCTCCTCCGACGTCTCCAACAGCAGCCGGATCGCCAGTGCGAGGGTGTCGGACACCACGGGCGCCTCGATCCCGGCCCGGTCGACCGGCAGCACGAGCGCCGGATCTCCGTGCACAGGGTAGCGAGCGTGCCGCAGCTGCTGGTGGAGCCGGTCGGCCTCGCCGGCCACCCAGTCGCGGTGCTGCTCGGGCACCACCAGCGGTAGCCCGGGCTCATGGGCCAGGCGTGGACGCAGCACGTCGGTCAGCAACCGAGCGCGCCGGCCGGGCGGGGCGAGCGGTCGCAGCTGGGCACTCACCCGCCGGCCCAGGTCGACTGCCGAGGCGGCCATCGACGGCGGCGCCTCCGGTCCTCGTCGTACGCCGAGCAGGCGGGGTGCGAGTGCGGGGTCGGTGACGACGTGGACCCGGTTGGGCACCGGTCGCTCGAACTCACGCCGGGCGAGCTGGTGCAGGTCGAGCGGAGTGGGGAGCGAGCCGCGGGCGGCCCGGACACCGAGCCAGTGGGGCCACGGGACCGCGCCGTGCCGGAAGCAGTGGGCGGTCCAGAGGTCGACCAGCATCCGGCCGGTGTCGGTGCCGACCACCAGTACCCGTCCGCCGTACCCCCCCGGGGGCCGGCCGCGCGCGATCAGGTGCCTCCGCAGCGGCGCCGTGCGCTCGGGGTCGCCGAGCAGGTGGTAACGGATCCGCCAGGGGCGGCGCCACC
The DNA here is from genome assembly GCA_963804845.1 of uncultured Actinomycetota bacterium. Lineage (GTDB taxonomy): Bacteria > Actinomycetota > Actinomycetes > Propionibacteriales > Nocardioidaceae > Nocardioides. The sequence goes on from CAWDSA010000003.1 coordinate 547,809, forward strand.
CTCGCTTCTGCGCGCGGACCGGCCGGGTCGCGAGGTCACGAGCCAGCAGCACGGCGGCCAGCCGGGTCAGGTCGTTGTCGTCGAGCTCGGCGGGATCGACCGGACGCGGGCCGTGGTCGGGCACGGCGGGTCCCCCCGCGAGCGGCAGCGCCGGCCGGGACCGGCGCGGCGGATCGACGGCGAGCACCGCCGCGGCGAGGGCCGGCGTGGGGCGTGCGACCACGTTGACCCGCCGCAGCAGCTCGAGCTGCTGGGCACCGGGGACGATGCGGCCCTGGGGTTCCGCAGGCGCCGACCACTCGGTCCAGGGTGTCGTCCCGCCGTCCTTGAGGTGGGCGGTCCAGCCCCAGGTCGTGGCGGCGTCGGTCATGGCACGCTCACCGCGAGCGCAGCCGGTCGGTGTTCTTGCGGACCCGGGCACCGAGCCGCTGCTCCGGGTCGGGCCGCGCCGCCGCCTCCACCGTCATCGCGGCCAGCGCCTCCATCGCGGCAGCCAGTCGCTTGCGGGGCTTGACGTGATCGGGGTCGTGCCACGGCTCGTCGGCCGCTGGCCGCGCCGGCACGAGGTCGGCGACATCGCCGACGACGGCGATGCCGGCCTGCTCGATCCACTCCAGCCACTGGTGGCTGCGGTCCGCCACCCAGTCGAACGCGTCGGGAGGCAGCGAGATCCGCGGCGAGTCGCCGTGGACCAGCTCCTCCTCGGCGAGCATCTCGCGGATGAGGGCGTCGTACGCCGACTCGCGACGGGTCGCGCGGTCGAGCCGCTTGTTCAGCTGGCGGAGCACGGCGGTCTCGGCGACCCCGAGCGAGGCGTTGACCCGCGCGCTCTCCGCGGGTGCCCACGTCGGGTCGATCCCGGTCGCCCGGCAGAACCGCTCCCACAGCGACTCACCGCCGCGCACGGGAGGGACGGTCACGAGGTGGAGGTTCTCGGGGGGAACGTGCGCGCCCCAGGTGCCCAGCACCCGCGGCAGGTCGAACGCCCTCGAGAACCAGGTCTTGCCGCGCTCGGACTTCTGCAGGAAGCGTGCGTAGCGCCACTTGCGGCCCTGCTTGATGCTCTCCTGCCACGCGGCGGGCAGCTGACGGCCGAGGTCGCGCGCGGTGTAGACGACGTGGATGTCGGCTCCCGCGAGGTCGTTCATCGCCCGCGCGACGTGGTGGGGCCGGGCCGGGGAGAGGATCTCGTGGCTGATGACGACGGTGCCGCTGCGGCGCTTCACCCGCTTGACCAGCGCGTCCCAGCTGCCGTCGGCGTGACCGGGATCGCCGCCCCAGTCCTGGCCGAGCAGGTCGAGCGCCGCTCGGAAGTGGAAGAGCCCGGGACTGATCAGGGGCGACCTCGACGGGTAGTGGACGTCGTGGCTCGCCAGCGACGTGGCGTTGCGGGTCAGCCGGTCCTGCAGATACGTCGTGCCGGTCTTGGGCGCTCCGATGTGGAGGTAGACCGACCGACTCATGCGGGAGATTGTGCCAGCGCGCGTACGACGGCCGACGGGCTGGGGCGACCGAGCACCTCGGCCATCCACACGCTGGTGGCGACCACGGCCTCGAGGTCGACACCGTGCTCGATGCCGAGGCCGGTCAGCATCCACACCAGGTCCTCGGTCGCGAGGTTGCCGGTCGCGCTCTTCGCGTAGGGGCAGCCGCCCAGGCCGCCGGCGCTGGCGTCGAAGGTGGTCACGCCCGACTCCAGTGCGGCGTACGCGTTGGCGAGTGCCTGGCCGTAGGTGTCGTGGAAATGCATCGCGAGCCGGTCGACGCCGAGTCCCGCCTCGCCGAAGGCCGCGACCAGCCGCTTGACGTGGCCCGGGGTGCCGACGCCGATGGTGTCGCCGAGGCTGAGCTGGCTGGCGCCGAGGTCGACCAGCCGGGTGCCGACGTCGACGACCTGCTCGACGGGCACGCCGCCCTCCCACGGGTCGCCGAAGCACATCGAGACGTAGGCACGGACGTCGAGCCCGGCGTCGCGGGCGCGGCGCACGGTCGGCTCGAACATCGCGAACTGCTCGTCGAGGCTGCGGTTGAGGTTCTTCTGGGCGAACGTCTCGGTGGCGGAGCCGAAGATCGCGATGTGGCGCAGGCCGAGCTCGAGGGCTCGGTCGAGGCCGCGTTCGTTGGGCACCAGCACCGGCAGGTCGCGTCCCGCCTCCCCCAGCAACGCCATCAGCTCGGCCGCGTCGGCGAGCTGAGGCACCCACGTCGGGTGGACGAACGAGGTCGCCTCCACGATCGGCAGCCCGGCCGCGACCAGCCGGCGGACGAACTCCGCCTTCGCCTCGACGGGCACGATCGCCGACTCGTTCTGAAGACCGTCACGGGGACCGACCTCGTAGATCGTGACCTGCTCCGGTAGCCCGCCGACGTCGTACGTCGTCACGACTCGTCCTCGGCTTCGACGACGAAGAGCGTCGCGCCGAGGGCCACCTGCTCACCCGCGGCCGCGCCGACCCTGGTGACCGTGCCCGCGAACGGCGCCTTGAGGGCCAGCTCCATCTTCATCGCCTCCATCGCGCCGAGCACCTGCCCTTCCACCACGATGTCACCGACGGCGACGTGGACGTCGAGGACGGTGCCGGGCATCGGGCTGGTGAGCGTGCCGTCGCCGGCCGCCGGGCCGTGGTCGGCGAAGGCGTCGGCCGCCTCGAAGACGTGGCGATGTCCCTCCCACGCGACCTCGAGGACGTGCGGCTGCACGTTGACCACGGCATGCAGCCGCCGCCCGTCGACGTCGACCTCGAGGACATGGTTGTCGGCGGAGAGCTGGCGGACCGGGGTGCCGTCGACGGTGCCGGCGGCGCGGTCGACGATGACGGGGCGGTCGAGCTCGACCACGGTCGCGGCAGGAGCGGCGCCGAGCCGGAAGCCGTCGGCCTGGAACGGGTGGCCGGTGTCGGAGGCGCTGATCATCGCCGAGATCCACGCGACCAGGAGCCGCGGCAGGTCGGCGTCCGGAGCGGGCACCTCCGCGGTGTCGAGCCAGGCGGTGTCGATGGTGGCGTCGCGGAACTCGTCCGAGGCCACCAGCGTGCGCAGGAACCCGGCGTTGGTGGTCAGCCCGAGGATCGAGGTCTCGTCGAGGGCGGCGACCAGCGCGACCCGGGCTGCCTCGCGGTCGGCGCCGTGGGCGATCACCTTGCCGAGCATCGGGTCGTACGCCGTGGACACCACCTGGTTCGGCTCCAGCGCGTGGTCCACCCTCACCCCCTCGGGCCACCGCACGATGCTGGTCGTGCCGGCCTGCGGCAGGAAGCCGTTGAAAGAGTCCTCGGCGTAGACCCGGGCCTCGATGGCGTGGCCGTCGAGGTGGATGTCGTCCTGGGTGAGGCCCAGCGGCTCGCCGGCCGCGACCCGGAGCTGGAGCTCGACCAGGTCGAGACCTGTGACCATCTCGGTGACGGGGTGCTCGACCTGGAGCCGGGTGTTCATCTCGAGGAAGTAGAACTCGCCGGAGTCGTTGTCGAGCAGGAACTCCACCGTGCCGGCGTTGACGTAGCCGACCTCGCGCGCCAGGTCGACGGCCGCGGTGGTGATGGCAGCCCGCTGCTCGTCAGAGATCGTCGGCGCCGGCGCCTCCTCCAGCACCTTCTGGTGGCGGCGCTGGGTGGAGCAGTCACGCTCGAAGAGGTGGAGCACGGTGCCGTGGCTGTCGCCGATGACCTGCACCTCGATGTGGCGGCCGGACTCGACGTACTTCTCGACCAGCATGGTGTCGTCGCCGAAGGCGCTCTGCGCCTCGCGGCGGGCGGCCGCGAGGGCGTCGGCCATCTCGCCCTCCGGCGCACGATGCGCATGCCCTTGCCACCACCGCCGGCCGCGGCCTTCACGAGGACGGGGTAGCTGGCTTCGTCCCCGGGCGTCGGGCACGCACCGGGCACGCCGGCGGCGACCGCGACCTCACGGGCGGCGTCCTTGCGGCCCATCCGCTCCATGACCTCGGCGCTCGGGCCGACCAGCACCAGCCCGGCGTCCTCGACGGCGCGGGCGAACGCGGCCCGCTCGGAGAGGAACCCGTAGCCCGGGTGGACGTGGGAGCAGTGCCGGGCGAGCGCGGCCGCGACGACGGCGTCGATGTCGAGATAGCTCGACACCTCGGCCGCCTGGTCGCAGGTGCGGACGTGTGGCGCGGAGACGTCGACGGCGGAGTGCAGGGCGACGGTGGGGATGCCGAGTCGCCGCGCCGTGCGGGCGATCCGGACCGCGATCTCGCCCCGGTTCGCGATGAGCAGCTTCACTGGTCTCGACGCCCCCATTGCGACCTCGTGCCTCGGTCGCAGGGCTTGCTCGACCTGGTCGCGCCCACGCGCCGCACTCGTTCCTCGCTCGTCACTGCGCGCCTCACATCCGGAAGATGCCGTAGGAGGGGTCCGGTATCGGGCTGTGGGCCGCTGCGGCCAGGCCCATGCCGAGGACCCGGCGGGTGTCGGCCGGGTCGATGACGCCGTCGTCCCAGAGCCGTGCGGTGGCGTAGTACGGCGAGCCCTGGCGCTCGTACTGCTCGCGGATCGGAGCCTTGAACTCCTCGTCGTCGGCCCGGTCCGCGACGGTGGCCAGCACCTGGGCGGCCTGCTCGCCGCCCATGACCGAGATCCGGGCGTTGGGCCACATCCAGAGGAACCGCGGGTCGTAGGCGCGACCGCACATGCCGTAGTTGCCGGCGCCGAACGAGCCGCCGATGACGACGGTGAACTTCGGCACCACGCTGCAGGCGACTGCAGTGACCAGCTTGGCGCCGTCGCGGGCGATGCCGCGGTTCTCGTACTCGCGGCCGACCATGAACCCGGTGATGTTCTGCAGGAAGACCAGCGGGATGCCGCGCTGGTTGCACAGCTGGATGAAGTGGGCCCCCTTGAGGGCCGACTCGCTGAAGAGGATCCCGTTGTTGGCGACGATGCCGACCTCGTGGCCCCAGATCCGCGCGAAGCCGCAGACCAGCGTCTCGCCGTACAGCCGCTTGAACTCGTGGAACCGGCTGGCGTCCACGACCCGACGGATCACCTCGCGCACGTCGTACGGCGTGCGGGTGTCGGTCGGCACGACGTCGTAGAGCGTCGTCGGGTCCTCGTGCGGCTCCTCCGGCGTGCCGGGCGTGCGCGGGGAGGCGGGCGGCAGCGTGTCGATGATGCTCCGGACGATGGCCAGCGCGTGCGCGTCGTCCTCGGCGAGGTGGTCGACGACGCCGGAGGTACGGGCGTGCACGTCGCCGCCGCCGAGCTCCTCGGCGGTGACGACCTCGCCGGTCGCGGCCTTCACCAGCGGCGGTCCGCCGAGGAAGATCGTGCCCTGCTCCTTGACGATCACGGTCTCGTCGGACATGGCCGGGACGTAGGCGCCGCCGGCGGTGCACGACCCCATGACGCTGGCGATCTGGGGGATGCCCTGCCCGGAGAGGTTGGCCTGGTTGAAGAAGATCCGGCCGAAGTGCTCGCGGTCGGGGAAGACCTCGTCCTGCATCGGCAGGAACGCGCCCCCGGAGTCGACCAGGTAGAGGCATGGCAGCCGGTTCTCGGCCGCGACCGTCTGCGCCCGCAGGTGCTTCTTGACCGTCATCGGGTAGTAGGTGCCCCCCTTGACCGTCGCGTCGTTGGCCACGACCACGCACTCGCGGCCACTCACCCGGCCGATGCCGGTGACGATGCCGGCGCTCGGCACGGCGTACGCATCGTCGCCCGTCCCGTCAGGCAGAGCCTTCCCGTACATGCCGTACGCCGCGAGCGGACTCAGTTCGAGGAACGGGCTGCCGGGGTCGAGCAGCCGGTCGACGCGCTCGCGCACCAGGAGCTTGCCGCGGTCGGTGTGCTTGCGCCGGGCGCTCTCCGACCCACCCTGCCGCGCGATCGCGAGCCGCTCGCGCAGCTCGTCGACCAGATCCTTCATGTCGCTCACCCTGTCAGGTTAGCGATCGTTAACCTCGCGCGCCAGCCCGCTTCAGGTGGGCAGGTGGCCACGCAGGCACCGAAGGCCGGCACAGGCGGACCACCAGGTATGGCGTCCACCCCGGCGGGTGTGGGCGGGTGCCGACCCGGCGTCTAGCGTCGAGGGCATGGCGGAGCAGCAGGGAGAGCAGGAGCACCTCGTCGGGCTGATGGAGGACATGCCGATCGCCATGTTCACCACGTTCGGACCCGAGGGACCGCGAACGGTCCCCATGGCGCGGCAGGAGGTCGAGCCGGACGCCGAGATGTGGTTCATCTCCGCCCGCAACACCACCCACATCCGGGCCTTGGAAGTGGAGCCGCGGGTGGCACTGTCGTTCTCAAGCCGCGACGCGTGGGTCGCCCTGACCGGCACCGCGTCGCTGGTCGACGACCGCACGAGGCTCGACGAGCTGTGGAACACGTTCGCCGAGGCCTGGCTGCCCGGCGGACCTGACAACCCCGAGGCGGTGCTGATCCGGGTCGACGTCGACCGGGCGGAGTACTGGGACACCCCCGGCGGGAAGGTCGCCTCCCTCCTCAGCTTCGCGAAGACCAAGCTGGGCGGCGACACCTACGACACTGACCACGGGGTGGTCGAACCCTGAACGGTCCCGGTCGGCCCGGTTAGCGGGCGCTAACCTCGGCCCATGACCACCGAAGCGGTGACCCGCCGCGAGCAGCTGCTGGCGACGGCGGCCGAGCTGTTCGCCGCGCGCGGGTTCCACGGTGTCTCGGTGGCAGAGCTCGGCAAGGCCTGCGGGATCTCCGGTCCGGCGCTCTACAAGCATTTTCCGTCCAAGGACGCGATCCTGGCCGAGATGCTGGTCTCGATCAGCGAAGAGCTGCTGGTCGTCGGCCGAACGCGGGTGGCGGCGGCCGGCGACGGTACGGCGGCACTCCAGGCCCTCGTCGAGTGGCACGTCGACTTCGCCCTGCGGCAGCGCGCCCTCATCGTCGTGCAGGACCGCGACTGGGAGTCGTTGCCCACCGACGCCCGGGAGCGCGTTCGCATGCTCCAGCGCGACTACGTCGACGTGTGGGCTGCCCAGCTCCGTCGCGTGCACCGCGGGCTGCGGACCGACCGCGCCCGCGCCATGGCCCACGTCGCGTTCGGGCTGATCAACTCCACGCCGCACAGCAGCCTGCTGGCCGACGACGCGATGCGCGACCTGCTGACCGAGATGGCGCTGGACGCCCTCGGCGTCACGGAGGATCGGGCGCGGTGATCGTCGCGGTGGGGATCGGTCTGCTGGCGGCCTCACCACTGCTGATCGGTGCCGCGATGGGCATCTGGCTGCGACTGCCGCAGCGGCTGGTGGCCCTGGTGATGGCCCTCGGCGCCGGTGTGCTCATCGCGTCGGTCGCCTACGACCTGGTGGACGAGGCACTGACCGAGGACACCCGGACCGAGGTGCTGCTGGGCATGACCGTCGGCGCCCTGACCTTCTTCGTCGGCGACATCCTCGTGTCGCGCCGGGGTGCGGGCGGTCGCAAGCGCTCGAGCGGGACCGGCATGGAGGCGTCTGCCGGCGCGGCCACGGCGCTGGCGCTCGGCGCCCTGCTCGACGGCATTCCTGAGTCCGCGGTCCTGGGCGTGACGGCGCTCGGTGGAGTTCCGAGCGGCGCCTTCCTCGTTGCCGTGGCCATCTCCAACCTGCCCGAGGGCCTCTCCTCAGCAGCCGGCATGCGCGCCTCGGGGCACTCGGTCCACTCGATCCTCGGCCTGTGGCTTGCCATCTGCCTCGCCTCGGGGGCCGCGGCGGGTCTCGGCTACGCCGCCATGGGCGCCGCGTCAGCCTCCACGCTGGCGCTGGTGCTCTCCTTCGCCGCCGGGGCGGTCCTGACGATGCTGGCCTCGACCATGCTGCCGGAGGCAGCGCGCGAGGGCGGCCCGTCGGTGGGGCTTGCCGCGACGGCCGGTTTCCTGCTGGCGCTGTTGCTCGGCGGCTGACCGCTCACCGGCTGGCGCGACCGGCGCAGCCGACGCAGGTCCTCGCCTCGGGCCGCGCCTCCAGCCGGGCGGCGGCGATCGGCCGGCCGCACACCTCGCACACGCCGTAGCTCCCTGCGGCCAGCCGCTGGTGTGCGGCGTCGATCTCGACCAGCCGGTCCCGCGCCTGCCGGACCAAGGCACTCACCTGGGCACGCTCGAACGCGATGGTCGCGCCCTCGGGATCGTGCTCATCGTCGGCGTTCGTGTCGAGCGAGGCGGCCACCACGCCGTCGTAGTCGCGGGTCAGGGCGGCCAGCCGCTCCTCCGTCTGCCGCCGAGCTCCGTCGAGCGCGGCACGTGGGTCGCTCACGACGAGAAGTCCAGGGCCGCGTCCGGGTCGTCGAGCGCAGCCAGCAGCCGGCGCGCGCGTTCGGCCGCGTCGCGGGCGATGTCGGCGTCGGATCGGGGCGCGCGGGTCCCGGTCGTCGCGGCATGGAGCCGGGCCAGCAGGTCGTCGCGCTCCAGCCCGCGCAGCGCGAGCAGCACGAACGGGTCGGCGTCCAGCAGCCACGTCAGCTGGTAGAGCACGGCCAGGGCGTGGTGGCACGGGTCGGTCCAGGGCTCGCAGCTGCAGCGGGTCGCGAGCTCGCCGCCGTAGGGCAACAGCTCGACTCCCGCTTCCTCGGCGTGCTCGACGAGCCCGTGGGGCAGGTCGCCGGCCATGAGAGCCGCGATCCGTCCGGACTCTGCGCCGACGGTTTCGGCGAAGGCGTCCCGCTCGTCGGGGGTGAGGGTGGGCACCGAGCCGCTGACGGTGAACGCGTCGTCGCCCTCCTCGACCGCGGCCAGGAAGCGGCCGGGCTCGACGGTGATGCCGCCGACGTCGCCCGCGCGAGCGAGCGCCCTGCCGCGCTTGAGGTCCTGCTCGCCGTACGACGCCTCCTCGACGGCCCGGACCCACGCCTTGCCCCACCAGGTGGTGGCGCGGGCGCCGCGGCGGGACGCGATCCGCGGATGGGTGGCCATCAGTCGCGCTCCGTCGGCTGCTGGGGTCGCAGCATCACCAGGTCGCGCAGCTCGGCGTCGCTCAGCTCGGTCAGCGCCGCCTCGCCGCGGACCAGCACCGACTCCGCGAGGACCCGCTTGCGTCCGAGGAGCTCGGCGATCCGCTGCTCGATGGTGCCGGTGGTGACCATCCGGTGCACTTGCACCGGCCTGGTCTGCCCGATCCGGTGGGCGCGGTCGCTCGCCTGGTCCTCCACCGCGGGATTCCACCAGCGGTCGAAGTGGATGACGTGGTCGGCGCGGGTGAGGTTGAGACCGGTGCCGCCGGCCTTCAGGGACAACAGGAACACCGGTGCCTCACCCGCCTGGAAGCGCGCGACGAGCTTCTCGCGCTCACGCACCGGCGTCCCACCGTGGAGGAACAGGTGGTCGACCCCGTGCCGGGTGAGATGCCCCTCGAGCAGCCGCGCCATGGCGACGTACTGGGTGAAGACCAGCACGGCGCCACCCTCGGCACTGACCGTGTCGACGATCTCGTCGAGCAGCTCGATCTTCTCCGACGAGCGACTGCTGTGCTCCAAGCTGCCTTGCTTCAGGAAGTGGGCCGGGTGGTTGCAGATCTGCTTGAGGCCGGTCAGCAGCGACAGCACCAGCCCGCGCCGCAGCTGTTCGTCGGCGCGCTGGATCTTCTCGAGGCAGTCGCGGACGAATGCCTCGTAGAGCACGACCTGGTCGCGGGTGAGGGAGAGCAGGTGGTCGGTCTCGGTCTTCGGCGGCAGCTCGGGCGCGACGCCGGGGTCGGACTTGCGCCGCCGCAGCAGGAACGGCTCGATGAGCAGCTGGAACCGCGCGGTGGTGGCGGGGTCGACGCCCGACTCGATCGGCGCCGCCCACGTCCGCCGGAAGGCGTTGCGGCTGCCGAGCAGCCCCGGCGTCGCCCAGTCGAGGATGGCCCACAGCTCGGTGAGCTCGTTCTCGACCGGGGTTCCCGTGAGCGCCACCCGGGCCGCCGACGGGATGGTGCGCAGCGCCCGGGCGGTCGCCGCGCGTGGGTTCTTGACGTGCTGGGCCTCGTCGGCGACGACCAGGTCCCAGGGCACCTCGGCGAGGGTGTCGGCGTCGAGCCGCATGGTCCCGTAGGTGGTGAGCACGAACCCGTCGCGGACCGCCCGCGAGGTCGCGGGCCTGGCCGTGGAACCGGCGTACGGCGAGGCCGGGGGCGAACCGCTGGATCTCCGCCTCCCAGTTGCCGAGCAACGAGGCCGGGCACACGACCAGGGTCGGGCCGGTGCCCCGGCCCTGCTCGAGGCGGTGGAGGACGAGCGAGATCAGGGTGATGGTCTTGCCGAGCCCCATGTCGTCGGCGAGGCAGGCGCCCAGGCCGAGCGACGTGAGCTGGTCGAGCCAGGTGAGGCCGTGGCGCTGGTAGTCGCGCAGCGCGCCGCGCAGCCCGGCCGGCGGGTCCACCGGCTCACGGGTCGCGGCCGTGAGGAGCTGCTCACGCACCCGCAGCAGGCTGGCGCCGACGATGACCTCGGCCTCGACGCCCTGCTCCACCTCGACGACTCCGGTGAGGGCGGCCGCGACCGCCGCGACCGGCGTCACGGTGCGGATCAGCCGCTTCTTGGCGCGCCGCGCCAGGGCCGGGTCGACCACGGCCCACTGCCCGCGCAGCTTGAGGATCGGGGTCGCCGCGTGGGCGAGCTGGTCCATCTCCTCGGGGGTGAGCGGGTCTCCGTGGAGGGCGAGCTGCCAGTTGAACGAGAAGAGGGCCTCCGGCGTCAGCAGCCCGGTCTGCAACGGTTCCTCCCGCGGCCCGGGGTCGCGGCGGTCGAGGACGGCGCGCGCGGTGAGGTCGCGGCCCAGGCTGCGGGGCCAGAGCACGTCGACGTCGTGGGCTGCGAGCGCGGCGACGCCGTCGTCGAGCAGGCTGACCAGCTCGTCGGTGTCGAGAGTGATGGCGTCGGGGATGCGCAGCTCCAGCAGCCGGTCGAGCACCGGCCACGCGTCGGCGGCGCGGCGCAGCGCGAGCACGGCATGGGTGCGGGCACGGTCGCCGAAGCCGTGGGCGGCTCCGTCACCGGTCCAGAGCAGGGCGGCGTCGCAGAACCGGAGCGGGTCCTGCTCGTCGTGGACCTGCGCGACGACCCGGATCGCGCCCGCCACCAGCTCCTCCTCGTCAGCCTCGACCCGGAGCGCGATCCGCACCAACCGGGCCGGCTCGCGCGACGTACCGGGAGGGCGGGCCGGGAGGGCGTCGACGACCGCCGCGGCGAGCGGGTGGGCGTCGGGGTCGCTCGGTCGCCAGTGGCCGTCGGCGGGCTCGAACCGCCCGCCCGCGACCAGCCGCAGCCCAGCCAGCGCCGCAGCCGCCAGCTCGGCGACGGTCGGGTCGGCGCCGTCGCCCGCTCGCAGCAGCACCGGCAGCGCCTCGCGGATCGGCAGCACCACGGCCGTCTCGCCCTCGCCGAAGCTCACCGTGCCCTCGCGCGGGGGCTCGCCGGCCTCGAACCTGGCCGGTCCCACGCTCGACGACATCACCCGACGCTAACGCCGGGCGATGACAGGACGTTCCCGACAATGACAGGCTCGCGGCATGGACCTCGGAGCACTGCTCGCCCGCCAGCCGGTCATCGACGGCCACAACGACCTGTTGTGGGAGGCCCGGGAGCGCGTGGGCTACGACTTCAGCCGGCTCGACGTCGGCACCGCCGGCCAGCCGACCCACACCGACCTGCCGCGCCTGGTCGAGGGCGGCGTCGGCGGTCAGTTCTGGTCGGTCTACGTCCCGACGCACCTGGCCGGTGAGGCCGCGGTGACGGCGACGCTCGAGCAGATCGACGGCGTACACCGGCTCGTGGAGGCGTACGCCGACCGGCTCGCCCTGGCGACCACGGCCGACCAGGTGGAGGCGGCCTGGCGCGACGGCCGGATCGCGTCGCTGCTCGGCGCCGAGGGCGGTCACTCGATCGACTGCTCGCTCGGCACGCTGCGGATGCTCTTCGAGCTCGGCGTGCGGTACATGACGCTCACCCACAACGACAACACCCCGTGGGCCGACTCCGCGACCGACGACCCGGGCGTGGGCGGGCTGTCGGCGTTCGGCGTCGAGGTCGTCCGGGAGATGAACCGGCTCGGGATGATGGTCGACCTGTCCCACGTCGCCGCGACCACGATGCGCGCCGCCCTCGACGCCACCGAGGCGCCGGTGATCTTCTCCCACTCGTCGGCGCGCGCGGTGACCGACCACCCGCGCAACGTCCCCGACGACGTGCTCGGGAGGCTGTCCGGCAACGGCGGCGTGTGCATGGTGACGTTCGTGCCGGGATTCGTGAACGCGGAGTGTGCCGCGTGGCAGCTCGAGGCGGTCGCGACGGCCAAGTCCCAGGGCCTCGACCCGAGCCAGACCGAGGCCTGGAAGGCGTTCCGCGAGGCGTGGGTGCGCGAGCGCCCCGAGCCCACCGCGACGTTGGCCGACGTCGTCGCCCACTGCGACCACGTCCGCGAGGTCGCCGGCATCGACCACATCGGGCTCGGCGGCGACTACGACGGCGTCGAGACCCTCCCCGTCGGACTCGAGGACGTCGGCCGCCTATCCCCGCCTGCTCGCCGCCCTCGCCGAGCGCGGCTGGTCCGAGGACGACCTCGCCCGCCTCACCAGCGGCAACATCCTCCGCGTGATGCGCGACGTCGAGTCGGTCGCGACGCGACTCCGCTCCGAGCGCGGGCCGTCCCTGGCCACCATCGCCGAGATGGACGGCCTCAGCCGCTGACGGCCAACGCGAGCGGGAGGACGGCGGTCGCGCCGGCCTCGCGGAGCGCGCGGGCGGCGAGGGTGAGGGTCCAGCCGCTGACGACCAGGTCGTCGACCAGCAGCACCCGGCCCGCCGGGACGTCGCCTTCCACCGCGAACCGGCGCGTCACCGCGGCCACCCGCTGGGCGGAGTTGGCGGCGCCGCGGCCGGGGCCGACCGAGGGGTCGACGATCGCGAACCGCGCGCTGACGGGTATGCCGAGGTGGCGGGACAGCCCCTCGGCGAGGTCGCGACCGAGGGTGGGCCGGGTGGCGGACTCCACGTAGGCGATCGCGTCGGGTGCCGGCTGCCAGTCACCCAGCACCTCGACGACCGCCCGGGCCAGCGGGACCGGGACCGGGCCGTCACCCGCCGCGAACAAGGCCCGCAGCGACTGGCCGTGGCCGAGGTCGGTGAGCCGCGCGACGGCCCGCCCTTCCTCGGCTCCGTCGGCGATCTTGCCCTTGAGGTCGAGCCCGAGGTTGGCCAGGCCGGTCGGCCACATCTTGCGCGGCTCGACCACGACTCCCGGCCGCGCCAGCCGTTCCTCGGCGGCCTCGATCGCGGCGGCGCTGACGTCGGAGGAGACCGTGAGCCCGCCGCAGTTGTCGCAGCGGCCGCAGTCGGCCGCCCCGGGGTCGTCGAGCTGGTCGCGGAGGAAGCGCATCCGGCAGCCGTCGGTGTCGAGGTAGGCCAGCATCGCGGCCTGCTCGCGCTCACGGGCCTCGGTCACCCGCTGGTAGCGGTCGGCGTCGTAGACCCACTCCCGGCCGGTCGACTCCCAGCCACCCTTGATCCGCTTGACCGCGCCGTCGACGTCGAGGACCTTGAGCATCGCCTCGAGCCGGGTCCGGTTGAGGTCGACGTACGTCTCGAGGACGGCGGTCGACAGCGGCCCGTGGGTGGCCAGGGCGTCGAGCGTCTCGCGGACCAGCGCCTCGCGCGGAAAGGCCAGGGAGGCGAAGTAGGCCCAGATGTCGCGGTCCTCGATCGCGGGCAGCAGCACGACGGTGGCGTCGTCGGTGCCGCGGCCGGCGCGGCCGACCTGCTGGTAGTAGGCGACCGGCGACGCTGGCGCGCCCGAGGTTGACGACGAAGCCGAGCGTGGCGTCGAAGCCCATGCCGAGCGCGCTGGTCGCGATCAGCGCCTTGACCCGGCCGTCGAGCAGGTCCTGCTCGAGGGCGAGGCGTTCGGTGGCCTCGGTCTGGCCGGAGTAGGCCGCGACCGCGTGGCCGCGGGAGCGCAAGTAGTCGGCGACCTCCTGGGTCGCCGCCACGGTCAGGCAGTAGACGATCCCGGACCCGGGCTGCTCGGCGAGGTGGTCGGCCAGCCAGGCGAGCCGTTGCTGGGCGGTCGTCAGCCGCACCACGCCCAGCCGCAGCGACTCGCGGTCGAGCGAGCCGCGCAGCACCGCGACGTCCCGTCCGAGCTGGACGGCGACGTCGTCGGTCACCCGCTGGTTGGCGGTGGCGGTGGTGGCCAGCACCGGGATGCCGTCGGGGAGCTCGGCCAGCAGCGTGCGGATCCGGCGGTAGTCGGGGCGGAAGTCGTGGCCCCAGTCGGAGATGCAGTGGGCCTCGTCGACGACGAGCAGTCCGCAGGTCGCGGCCAGCCGCGGCAGCACCTCGTCGCGGAACCCTGGGTTGTTGAGCCGCTCCGGGCTGACCAGGAGGACGTCGATCTCACCCGCCGCGATCGCCTCGTGGATCGGCTCCCACTGCTCGATGTTGGTCGAGTTGATGGTGACCGCGCGGATCCCGGCGCGCTCGGCGGCCGCGATCTGGTTGCGCATCAGCGCGAGCAGCGGCGAGATGATGACGGTCGGGCCGGCCCCCTGCTCGCGCAGGAGCAGCGTGGCGACGAAGTAGACCGCCGACTTGCCCCACCCGGTGCGCTGCACCACCAGCGCCCGGCGGCGTTCGAGGACCAGCGCCTCGATCGCGCTCCACTGGTCGTCGCGCAGGATCGCGTCGTCGCTCCCGACCAGCGCGCGGAGGTGGGCCTCGGCCTGCTCGCGGACGTCAGTCGTGGTGGTCACGCGACCTGTCTACCAGCGGGCGCCGACGGGTCCGTGTGAGTGGTCAGGCCGCCGGGCCCTTGCTGCGTACGTCGTCGACGGCGGTCATCGCCTCGCGGAGCTCGGCCAACCAGTCCTCCTCGTGCTGTCCCACGAGCCGCACGCACCAGGCGAGCGCGTCGGCGCGCGACCGGGCGACCCCGGACTCGACCAGGGTGTCGAGCACCAGCCGCTGCGGCTGGCGCAGCCGGGTCATCACCGGCGCCGCGACGTGGGTCCACAGCTCCTCGTGCTCGCCCACCCGCAGGCCCCACGACACCTTGCGCTCGTAGCGGTGCTGCGCCTCGCGGGCGATCTTCATCCGGGCCTCGCGGGTGTCCTCGCGGAAGGCGCGGGCGCGTCCGGCCCGGGCCTCGGCGACGGCGACCTCGGAGTCGCTCGCCTCGACGTCGGCCACGGTCAGCATGACCGTGATCTCCTCGCGGTCGACGGCCACCTCGGGCGTCTCGACCGTCCACTCCTGCGGCAGCCGGCCGGAGAACCAGCCCGCCACCGCTTCCTGCTGCTCGTTTGTAATCATGTAATCAGTGTTGCACGGTGGATCAAGTCACCGCTGCGAACGCTCCCCGGACCAGCGCCGGTACGACCTCACTCGTGTTCAACCGCCCGGCCAGGGCGACGTCGTCGGCGAAGCCCTTCGCGATCAGCTCCAGCCCGCTGGCGCAGGTCGTCAGGTGCTCCAGCGGTCGCTTCGCGAAGCCGGCGTACGCATCACGCGCCAGTCGCGCCTCCGGGCTCAGCGACTCGACGTCGAGCGGGTCGAGCACGGCTCCCGCCCCCCAGAAGTCCTCGACCGCGGGTCGCAGTGTCCGGTCCGGCCACCGCTCGCCGGCGGGTACGACGGCGACGACCGCACCGGCCTCGACCTGAGGCCGCAGCCACTCGCCCACCGCGCGGGCGTTGCGCAGGCACGCCGCGACGACCCGGACCCCGCTCTCGGCGAGGAGCGCACAGATCGTCGAGCCGTTCGGCGAGGGCAGCACGAGCCGTTCGATGCCGTGGGCAGTCTGCAGCGACACCGGCGACAGCGAGACCGCTCCCCGGCGCCAGCGGGCATCGAGGCGGTTGAGCGCCAGGTTGGCGTCGCGCTCCTCGGCGTACTCCGCCGCCCGCTCGTCACCCCACCGGAACGGGAAGACCGTGATGCCCCGGTCGACCGCGACCGACACGGCCGTGGTGAACGACAGCACGTCGATGACCACCGCGATGTCGGCGCCCCGGGCGATCGCGACCGCCCCCGTCGGCCCCCACTCGAGCCGGACCCGGTGATCGGCTGAGCGTGGGCGGGGTCGAACTCCGTCACCCGTCTCGGCCGTCGACCGGCACCACCACGACCGGGCACGGCGAGTGCCGGGCCACCTGGTCGGCGGTCGAACCGAAGCCCAGCCCACGGAAGCCGCCGGAGCCGCGTCGGGCGACCACGAGCAGGTCTGCCTTCCGGGCGGCGTGGAGCAGCGCAGCGGAGGACTGGGCGTGCACCACGTGCAGCTTCACCTCGCAGGTCAGCTCGAGCCGTGCCACCTGCTGCTCGAGCTCCTCGCGGACGGCGGTCTCCCAGTCCGACAGGGGTGGGATGTAGCCGCCCTTCTTGGCCGGGGGCGTCGGGGCGTTGAGCATCCCCCAGGCACGCAGCACGTGCAGGGGCTCGGCCAGCCGTCCCGCGATCCCCGCCGCCCAGCGTGCCGCCGTGTCCGACGCGGCGGACCCGTCGTAACCGACGAGCAGCCCGCCGTCCACCTCGACCTCGTTCACGACCTGCGTCATGGTGCCCTCCTCGTCGGTGGGAACAGGCTAGCCATCGAGTCGCGGCAGGGCCGCTCGAAGCTCACCAGATCCGGACCCGGTCCTCGGGCGCGAGCCAGAGCCCGTCGCCCTCCGTCGTCGCGAAGACCTCGTGGAACTCGTCGAGGTTGCGCACGATGTTGGCGCGGAACTCGGGCGGGCTGTGGGGGTCGATGGTGAGGTACTGCTGCTCCTGCTCCTTGCGCCGCTTGGTGCGCCAGCAGTAGGCCCAGTTCAGGAAGACCTTCTCGCGGTCCTCGGTCGAGGCGTTGCCGTCCTGGCTGATGAGGAACGCCTTGTGCCCGATGGTGAGGCCGCCGAGGTCGCCGATGTTCTCGCCGACGGTGAGCGAGCCGTTGACCCGCTCGCCGGGCAGGCTGCGCGGCTCGAACGCGTCGTACTGCTCGATCAACGCCTTGCTCTTCACCTCGAAGGCTGCGCGGTCGTCGGGGGTCCACCAGTTGTTGAGGTTGCCGACGCCGTCGTACTGGGAGCCCTGGTCGTCGAAGCCGTGACCGATCTCGTGGCCGATGACGGCGCCGATGCCGCCGTAGTTCTCGGCCGGGTGGCCGTCGGGGTTGAAGAACGGCTTCTGCAGGATGCCCGCGGGGAAGCAGATCTCGTTGGTGCCGGGGTTGTAGTAGGCGTTGACGGTCTGGGGCAGCATGAACCACTCGTCACGGTCGACGGGGGAGCCGATCTTCCCGAGCTGGCGATCGGTCTCGAACGCCGCCGCCGCCGCGGCGTTGCCCATCAGGTCGTCTGCGTGGACGACCAGCGCGGAGTAGTCGCGGAACTCGTCGGGGTAGCCGATCTTGGGCCGGAAGGTGTCGAGCTTCTCGAAGGCCCGCTTCTTGGTCTCGTCGGTCATCCAGTCGAGGTCGGTGATGGAGCGCCGGTACGCCTCGAGCAGGTGGTCGACCAGGTCGTCCATCAGCTCCTTGCTGCGCGGCGGGAAGTGACGGGCGACGTACTCCCGTCCGACCGCCTCGCCGACGGCGCCCTCCACGAAGCCGACCGCGCGCTTCCAGCGGGCGCGCAGCTCCGGCGTCCCGCTGAGGGTGCGGCCGTAGAAGTCGAAGTTCACCTCGACGAAGTCGTCGGTGAGGTACGGCGCCGCCGACCGCAGCACCCGGCTGTGCATCCAGGTCTTCCAGTCGTCGATCGACGTTGCCTCGAGCACCTCTGCGAGGTGGGCGAGGTACGACGGCTGCTTGACGCACACCTCCGCGATGGTCTCGTCGGTGCCGCCGAGGTTGCGCACGTAGGCGTCCCAGTCGAACGCCGGGCAGAGCTCCTTCAGCTCGGCCAGCGTCTTCAGGTTGTAGGTCTTCTGGACGTCGCGGGTCTCGGCACGCTCCCAGTGCCCGGCGGCGAGCCGGGTGTCGATCGCGAGCACCGTCGCGGCTGCGGCAGCCGGGTCGGGGTGCTCGCCGAGCTCGAACATGGTCGTCAGGTAGCCGACGTACTTGTCGCGGATCTCGGCGAACTTGTCGTCGCGGTAGTACTGCTCGTCGGGCAGGCCCAACCCGCCCTGCAGCAGGTGGAAGAGGTAGCGGTCGGAGTCCTTGGCGTCGGTCGTGACGTAGGAGCCGAACAGGCCGTAGCCGCCGACCCGCTCGAACTCCCCCAGGAACGCGGCCAGGTCACGCACGTCGCGCAGCCCAGCGACGGCGTCGACCAGCGGCTTGACCGGGCGGGTGCCGCGGGCGTTGATCGTGTCGATGTCCATGAAGGACGAGAAGAGGTCGCCGATCCGTCGCGCGTCGTCGGTGAGCGCGGCGGGATCGCTGGCCGCGAGCTCCTCGATGATGTCGCGGACCTGCGCCTCGGCGGCGTCGGCGAGCTGGACGAAAGGCCCCCAGCTCGACCGGTCGCTCGGGATCTCCTCCTCCTCGAGCCAGCGGCCGTTGACATGGCCGAAGAGGTCGTCCTGCGGACGGGTGTCGGTGTCCATGCCCTCGCGGGCGTCGTCGAGCGTGCTCACGCGAGTCACCCTAACCGCGGCGACCCAGTCTGCGTCCGGCGGTTTCAGTCGCGGACGCGGACGACGGCCTTGCCGAGGACCCGGCGCTCGTCGAGGTCGGCCAGGGCGCGGCCGAACTCCTCGAAGGCGTACGTCGCGCCGATCGGTGGGTCGATCGTGCCGTCCTCGAGCATCGGCAGCAGCGCCTCCCACTGCTCGGCCATGTAGCCGGGTCGCACCATCGCGTAGGCACCCCAGCCGACGCCGCGCACGTCGACGTTGTTGAGCAGCAACCGGTTGACCTTGACCTCGGGGATGCCCTGACCGGAGGCGAAGCCGACGACGAGCAGCCGGCCCTGCGGTGCCAGCGAGCGCAGCGAGTCCATGAAGACCGGCCCGCCCACGACGTCCATCACCACGTCGACCCCGCGACCGTCGGTCAGCGAGGCGACCGCGTCCTTGAACCCGTCGAGGAGTACGACGTCGTCGGCACCGGCCGCGCGCGCGACCTCGCCCTTCTCGTCGGTGCTGACCACGGCGATGGTGCGGGCGCCGAGGCCGCGGGCGACCTGGATCGTCGCGGTACCGACGCCACCGGCCCCACCGTGCACCAGGACCGTCTCGCCCGAGCGGAGTCCGCCGCGCTCGGCGAGCGCGAAGTGGGCAGTCAGGTAGTTCATCGGGATCGCCGCGCCCGCGTCGAGCGAGACGGAGTCAGGGAGCCGGAAGGTGAAGATCGCCGGCACGGCCACCAGCTCCGCGGCGCCACCGTGGGGCAGCACGCCGGCCACCCGGTCACCGACCGCGAACCCGTCCGGGCCGCTGACGACCTTCCCGGCGAAGTCGACGCCGAGGGTGAACGGCGGCTCGGGCTTGATCTGGTACTCGCCCTTGCTCAGCAGCAGGTCGGGGAAGGAGATGCCGACGCGGTGCACCTCCACCAGCACGTCGTCGGGGCCGGGCGTCGGCTCGTCGACGTCACGGATCTCGACGGCGGACGGTCCGGTGGGCGTGACGACCTGGGCTGCGCGCATGCGCGCACGCTACCGCTCCCGGGATTTCGGCGGCATCCCCCAGCGCTGCCTAGCGCGGGTCGACGATCTGTCCGAGCTCGAAGTGCATCGGGTCGGTGTAGCCCCAGTCACCACCCCAGGCGAAGCCCCACTTCTTGAAGATCGCGACGACCTCGCGGTCGAACTCGCCGACCGTGCCGCGTTGGTTGCCGGGGACGTTCATGTCGAGGGCGAGCCCGAACGAGTGGTTGGACAGCGTCGTCGACCCGGCGATGAAGCGCGGGTAGTAGCAGCCGGCGTACTCACCGGGGTGGATCTCGTCGGACAACCCGCGACTGACGACCTCCTCGAGCGCGGCGCGCAGCTGGGGGAAGATCGCGACGTGGCAGGTGACGCTGCCCAGGATCGGCACCGGCTCGGTGGCGATGCTGCGTGCGACCCACGCCGGGTCGGGCGCGATCCGGCCGCCTCCGAGGACGGTGTAGTTGAACGTGCCGACCACGCTCGCGATCGAGCCGCCGGTGAGGAACGCCGTCTGCACGACATTGGGGTCGAGACCGATCCGCGAGGCGATGTCGAGGTCCTGGACCGAGGCCTGGTCGCCCACGATCTGTCTGGATCGGCTTGCGGATGGTCGACGGCGTCTGCGATCGTCGGTCGAGATCAGCAGCCCGTTGCCGAAGACCATCTGGTCGAGGTCGTCGACCCACGCCTTGTTGACGACCATGTCGATCGTGGTGGCCTGCGGCGCGTAGGCCCCGACGTGGACCACGGGCGCCTCGTCGCCGTTGCCGAGCGTGATGTTACCCGTCCTTGTCCTGCAGCCGCTTCGCCAGCCCTTCCGGGATCGCGAGCTCGCCGCCGGCGACCCGGTCCCAGACGTCCTGGGCCTGCGCCGAGTCCGCCGGCGTGAAGCGGCGGTACGTCGCCGAGTCGACGGCCGCGATCGTCAGCGCCTGGTTCTCGATCGTCACCTGGCCGAGCCGATCGGCTCGACCGCGGCGACCTCGGGCAGCGGCGGACCCGGCTGACCATGCTCGTCGCTGAGCTTCTCGCGCGAGAAGATCAGCATGTCGGACCGATAGAGCCGGTCGTTCAGCGGACCCGGCGGCTCGACCGCGTTCTCGACCGGTCGCCGGGCGCGGCCGCGTCGGTCGTCGTCGCCGTGGTCGGCTCCGCGGGGGCGTCAGGCCCGGCTGGGAGCCGGTGTCGGGCTCCTCGCTGCAGGCGGACAGCAGGGCGACGCACAGCAGCGCCGCCGCCAACGCCCCCCGCGTCCTCCCCATCCGGTCAGGGTAAGTTGCCGCGGCAACCTACGGGGTCTCGGCGACCGAATCGTTGCCGAGCACCACTCCGGCCGGGATGGTCAGCCACGACACGATGCCGCCGAGCACGAGCAGCACCGCGCACGCCAGCGTCGCCGAGTTGTACGCCGCGTCGAGGGCCACCGGGTCGGCGTACTCCTGGCCGGCTGAGGCCGACCGCCGCCGGCAGCGCCGCGACCGCGAGCAGCGAGCCGGTGCGCGCGACGGCGTTGTTGACGCCGCTGGCGATGCCGGCCTGCGCGTCGGGTGCCGCGGCGAGCACGGTCGCGGTCAGCGGCGCCACCATCAGCGCCAGGCCGAGACCGAAGCCGGTCAGTCCCGGCAGCACGTCGCGCCAGTACGTCGATGTCGGCGTCGACCCCCAGCAGCAGCAGCGCACGAGAGGCCCATCAGGATCGGCCCGGCCGTCATCGGGATCCGCGGCCCGATCCGCACCGCGAGCCGGCCGCCCCGGGAGGCGAGGAGCAGCAGGCAGATCGTGACCGGCAGGGTCGCGACGCCGGCCGCGAGCGCGCTGTAGCCGAGCGACGGTCTGCAGCTGCAGCACCAGGAAGAAGAACACCGCGCCGAGGGCGGCGTAGACCAGCAGCGTCATCGAGTTCGCCGCGCTGAACACCCGGTCCCTGAAGAGCCCGAGCGGCATCATCGGCTCGCGGACCCGGGACTCGACGACGAGGAAGGCGGCGCCCGCGGCCAGGCCGACCAGCCCGGCGATCAGCGCCATTCGCCCACCCCACTGGATGAGGGCGTAGGTGACCCCGCCCAGCGCGACCATCGCCAGCCCGGCGCCGAGCACGTCGAAGCGGGTGGCGGGCGTCGACGACCGCGACTCCGGGACGTGGCGGATCGCGATCCAGATGGTGATCGACCGCCAGCGGCAGGTTGACCAGGAAGATCCAGCGCCACGAGGCGAAGTCGATGAGCGCACCACCGATGAAGGGGCCGACGGCGGCGGCGATCCCGCCCAGGCCGGACCAGGCTCCGATCGCCGGTGCCCGGTCGTCGCGCACGAACGCGCCCTGGATCATCGCCAGGCTGCCGGGCGTCAGCAGACCGCCGCCGATGCCCTGCAGCAGCCGGGCGACGACGAGGGTCTCGGCCGTGGGCGCGATCCCGCACAGCAGCGAGGCGATCGCGAACCACACCGTGCCGATCACGAACAGCCGGCGGCGGCCGAACCGGTCGCCGAGCGAGCCGCCGAGCAGGATCAGCGAGGCGAGCGTCAGCAGGTACCCGTTGTTGATCCACTGCAGCTCGGCCAAGGACGCGTCGAGATCCTCGCCGATGGTGCGGAGCGCGACGTTGACGACGGTTCCGTCGAGGAGGGTGAGGCCCGATCCGAGGCTGGCGGCCGCCACCACCCACCGGCCGGTCGGCGTCCCCATCCGGACTCCCGGCTGCGCTGCCTCACTCACGCCTGTCAGCGTATTCTCTGCGCGTGACCAGACCCCGTGCGGTCGAGCAGCGGCTGCGCGACCACGTCGACCGGCTCGGCGAGGAGCACCCGCCGATCGACCTCGCCACCGTGGACTTCACCGTCCGCGATCCGGCGACGACCACCGCCCGGTTCGGCCACGTCCTCGACTACATGGCGCGGGTCGAGCTGGAGGTCGACCGCAACGTGCTCGAGCTGAACACGATGCTCCCCAGCCCGCCAGAGATCGACGTCCACTTCTATGCCGACGTCTGGCACCCGCAGGAGATCCGGCACGGCCAGATCCTCGACGAGCTCCAGCAACGACTGGGCCGTCCCCCGGCGACGCCCGACCTCGACACGGTGTCGTTGAAGATGCACGTCCTCGGTGCCCTCGGCCACCTCGCGCCGATCCAGGACGTCGTCCGGATGCTCTACTACCTGACCGGCCAGGCGACCGAACGGTCGGCGGTGCTCGCCTACAACCTGCTGCATGAAGGCCTCACCGAGATGGGCGAGCTCGCAGCCGCCGAGACGATCGTTGGCCAGATCAAGCGGCAGGAGCCCGGCCACCACGCGTTCTACTCGATGTCGGCCCGTGGCCTCGCCGAGCAGCTCGCGCCCTGGCAGGCGTGGCTCGTACGGCGGCTCCGGTCGCTGTCGTTCGCGCCGGTCGGCGTCAACAACGTCGAGCAGCTGGCCGACTTCGGCGACCTGATGGACTCGTTGGGCATCACCGATCGGGTCGACGCGTTCGCGGAGCAGGCCGCGCGGGTGGAGCGCGAGCTGCTCTGGGCCCGCGAGCGGGGCATGCGGATTCCGCCGTACGTGCTGGCCGCCTTCCGGGACGCGACCGACGCCGCCTACGCTCGCCAGAACGGCGACACGGGGGAATGACCAGGGACATCCCACGCGGCTCCGGTCAGCTGTCGGTCGACGTCACCAGCTGACCCTGCTGGAGGCCGCCTCCTGGAGCAGCGCCCGCAGCTGGTCCCACTTGCGCGGGCCGAGCCGGCTCCGCCACTCCTTCTCGAGCTCTGCGATCGCCCGTTCGTCGTCCGCCACGGCCTCCAGACCCCGTCGGGTCGGCCGCACGATCCGGACCCGCCGGTCGGCCGGGTCGCGCACCGACTCCAGCATGCCCTGCTCCTCGAGCTCGTTGGCGAACTCCCCCAATGCCTGCTTGGTCATCCCGACCCGGTCGGCGAGGTCGGTGACCCGCATGCCGTCAGCGGGGGTCATCGACAGCATCCGCAGCTGTGACGTGCGCAGGCCGCTCGGGCCGGTCGCCCCGAGCTCGCGCTTGAAGCCGCCCATGACCAGGCCGAGCAGCGCCAGGATGTGATCCGGCATATCTCCCTTGACGTTGGTCATAAGGCAACCTTACTATCGCAGTGGTAGGAAGGTAACCTGACAAACCACCGGAGGGCACGATGGGGCGCACGTCCGACCAGCTCGACACCACGCCCGTGTCCGACGCCGGGCCGTCTCCTGGGCGACCTGGTGCCCCCGGGCCCGGCCACCCTCGAGACCTTCCCCTACTCCCTCGGGTCACCTGCGACGGGCGGCCTCTACCGGCTGCAGGGCGACGGGTGGTCGTGGTTCTGCAAGGTGCTCCACCACCTGCGTCACTGGCCGGGGTTGGCCTTCATCCCACCGGACATGGCCGCAGACTTCTCAGCGACGTATCCCTGGCGCTCCGAGCTCGAGCTCTGGGACGACGCCTACGCCTCACGGCTACCCGATGGATTCCGCACCCCGGTGCTGCACGGCGTGGTCGACCTCGGCGACGACCGGGTCGCGGTCTGGATGGAGGACGTGGAGCAGGCCCAGACCGACTGCGGGCCCGACCTGTTCACCCGTGCCGCCCGGCTGCTCGGCCGCTGGAACGCCCGGTGCGCCGACCCCGCGCTGGTCGCGGCAAACCCCTACGAGCCAGGCTTCGCGTTGAAGATGTACGCCCGCCAGGCGGTGCTGGTGCGCGGCCTGATTCCCCTCGAGGACGACGGGCTGTGGTCCCACCCGTGGCTCGCCGGGCACGCGCGAGCTCCGCGACGACCTGCGCCGTCTGGGACGCGAGATCCCGGCGATGCTGGACCGGCTCGACGGCTACGTGCAGTCCATCCCCCACGGCGACGCCAGCCCGCAGAACCTGCTGGTCCCGGTCGACGACCCGGAGACGTTCGTCGTCATCGACGTCTCGTTCCGCACGCCGCACGCGCTGGGCTTCGACCTCGGCCAGCTGCTGGTCGGGCTGACGCACGCCGGACAGGTGCCGGCCTCGCGACTCCCGGAGATCGCCGCCACGATCGTCCCGCCCTACCTCGCCGGCCTCGCCGAGGAGGGCCTCGCGGGTCAGGACGACGCCGTGCGGGACGCGTTCGCCACCAGCGTCCTGCTGCGCAGCGGGTTCGACGGCTTCCTCCTCGACCTCCTCGGCAGCGAGCGCGCCGAGGACCGCCACGCCTTCGACGAGCGGCTCGTGATGTCCCGCTTCCTCGTCGACCACTACCTCAGCGGTCGCTGAGCACCCGGTCCGCGATCCAGGCCACGTCGGCAGCAGTCGCGTCCGGAGAGGCGGACGGCTGCATGACGTGGCTCAGCACCACCCGGACCACCATGTCGATCGCCGCGTCGAGTCGCGCGCCGGCCAGCCCCACGTCGTACGGCGCCACGCGCTCGGCCACGACCAGCTTGGCCGCCGCGAGCAGCGACTCGGAGTGGGTGGTCAGCAGCGGCAACAGCTCGGTGTCGGCGCCGTGGGTCGCACTGACGACGGCCTTGAGCAGGGCATTGCCCTTCGCGAGCTCGAGCACGCTGCGCACGGCTTCCTCGATGGCCAGCACCAGGTCGGTGGGGTGGTGGTCGAACGCCTCGCTCACCGCCCCGAGGAACCGGTCGAGCTCGGCGAGGATCATCGCCTCGGCGAGCGCCGGCTTGGTGCCGATCTCGTTGTAGACGGTCTGTCGGCTGACCCCGACCTCGGCGGCGAGCCGGGCCATCGTCACCTGCGCCCAGCCCTGGGCCAGCGTCATCTCGACGGCGGCGCCGACGATCCGATTCCGCAGGTGGCTGGCCATGCGCGCAAGACTAAGCGCGGATAGGCTGGGCCGACGTCGACTCGGAGGGGAGCTCGCCATGAGCCAGCAGCTCGAGGAGCAGTCCCGAGGGGCGTTCTCGTCCCGGAAGGTGTTCATCCTGGCCGCGATCGGGTCCGCGGTCGGGCTCGGCAACATCTGGCGGTTCCCCTACGTCGCCTACGAGAACGGCGGCGGGGCGTTCATGATCCCCTACCTCGTGGCGCTGCTGACGGCCGGCATCCCGTTCCTGTTCCTCGACTACGCCCTCGGCCACCGCAACCGCGGCTCGGCGCCGTTGTCGTTCGCGCGGATGAGGCGGGGCGCCGAGGGTCTCGGCTGGTGGCAGGTCGCGATCTGCTTCATGATCGCCGTCTACTACGCCGCCGTGATCGCCTGGGCGGTGCGCTACACCTTCTTCTCGATCGACCAGGCGTGGGGCAGCGACCCGGAGGGCTTCTTCTTCGGCGACTTCCTGCAGGCGGGTGAACCGGGCGTGCAGGCCGATCTCGTGCCGGGGGTGGTGGTCCCGCTGGTCATCGTGTGGGTGGCGGTGATCGCCATCATGGTGGCCGGGGTGCAGAAGGGCATCGGCGCCACCTCGCTGGTCTTCATCCCGGTCCTGTTCCTGGCGTTCGGGGTCCTCGTCGCGCAGGCACTGTTCCTGGACGGCGCCGCCCAGGGACTCGACGCCCTGTTCACCCCCGACTGGGGCGCCCTCACCGAGCCGGGCGTGTGGGGTGCCGCCTTCGGCCAGATCTTCTTCTCGCTGTCGATCGGCTTCGGGATCATGATCACCTACTCGTCGTACGTCCACCGCGACACCGACATGACCGGATCGGGTGCGGTCGTGGGCTTCGCCAACTCCGGCTTCGAGCTGCTGGCCGGCATCGGCGTGTTCGCCGCCCTCGGGTTCATGGCGCAGGCCAACGGCGTGCAGGTCTCCGAGGTCGCCTCGGACGGCATCGGCCTGGCCTTCATCGCCTTCCCGACGATCATCTCCGAGGCGCCGGCCGGTGCCCTGATCGGCGTGCTCTTCTTCGGGTCGCTGGTGATCGCCGGCCTGACGTCCCTGGTCTCGGTGATCGAGGTCGTGATCTCGGCCGTGCGCGACAAGTTCGAGATGACCCGGGTCGCCGCCTCGCTGGTCGTCGCCGTCCCGTGCGCGGTCATCAGTCTGGTCTTCTTCTCCACCACCAGCGGCATCTTCGTGCTCGACATCGTCGACCACTTCATCAACCAGTTCGGCATCCTGCTCGTCGCCGTCGTCTCGATGCTGGTGCTCTCGTGGGGGTTGCGGGCGCTGCCGACGCTCGCCGACCACCTCAACCACGGAGGCTCGGTGCCGATCGGCGCCTGGTGGCGGGTGCTGATCTCGGTCGTCACCCCGGCCGCGTTGACCTACGTCCTCGTGGACAGTCTCCTCGACGACCTGGAGACGCCGTACGAGGGATATCCGGAGTGGATGCTCCTCACGTTCGGGTGGGGAGCGGCGGTGGCCGTCATCGTCGTCGGGTTCGCCGCGGCCCGGGTCCCCTGGCGTCCCGGCACGTCACTCTCGCCACCGGCTGAGGAACCGACGTCCGAGCAGACGGGAGGCAACTGACATGTCAGGCAGCGCGATCGTCCTGATGCTGGTGGCGATGCTGGTGATCTGGGGCGGTCTGGCCCTGGCGATCCGCAACCTCACCCGGAGCGCGGACACACCGAGCACCGACGAGGTCAGGCGCGACCTGTGACCACCTTGTCGACCGGCACGAAGTCGACCTTCTCGCGTACGCCGCAGTCGGGGCAGCACCAGTCGTCGGGGATGTCGGACCACGCCGTCCCGGCCGCGAAGCCCTCGTGCTCGTCGCCGGCCTCGACCTCGTAGAGGTAGGAGCAGCCCGGGCAGCGCGCCGCCAGCAACTCGGCCTCGAATCGAGCGTCTCGACAGGGTCGACCGCCGTGCGCGCGTTGTCGCGCCGCGGGCGACCGCGGCGTACTTCGCCACGATCCGGTCCCGCTTGCGCGGGCTGATGTTGGCCAGGGTGACGTCGCCGTCGAAGTGGGCCAGCACCCGCGGGTCCATGACGCGGCGCCACACCGCGGGGACCAGGGCGAGCACGATCATCCCGGCGTAGCCGGTCGGCAGCACCGGGCTCTCCTGGTAGTCGCGCAGCGCCTGGTAGCGCCGGGTGGGGTTGGCGTGGTGGTCGCTGTGGCGCTGCAGGTGGTAGAGCAGCACGTTGGTCGCGATGTTGTTGGAGTTCCAGCTGTGGCTCGGGTCGACCCGCTCGTAGCGCTGGCGCTCTCCGACGCCGACCTTCTGCCGCAGCATCCCGTAGTGCTCCATGTAGTTGACGACCTCGAGCAGCGAGAAGCCGACCACGGCCTGGATCGCGAGGTAGGGCAGCAGCCCGGGGCCGAGCCACGCAATCAGCGCACCCCACAGGACCACCGTCATCAGCCAGGCGTTGAGGACGTCGTTGCCGATCCGGAACGGGTGCTGCTTGCGCCGCGCGTACCGCCGCTTCTCGATCCGCCACGCGCTCCTGA
The DNA here is from genome assembly GCA_963804845.1 of uncultured Actinomycetota bacterium. Taxonomy (GTDB): domain Bacteria; phylum Actinomycetota; class Actinomycetes; order Propionibacteriales; family Nocardioidaceae; genus Nocardioides. The sequence continues at coordinate 575,655 of CAWDSA010000003.1, forward strand.
GGGAGCCGACGACCGTGCGCGGCCAGAACTGGTAGAAGTTCTCGCCCAGCCGCGCGGATGCCGGGTCCTCGGGGGTGGCGACGCGGACGTGGTGGCCGCGGTTGTGCTCGATGTAGAAGTGGCCGTAGAAGACCGGCGCGAGCGCGATCTTGGAGAGCCAGCGCTCGTTGGCCTCCCGCTTGTGGCCGAGCTCGTGGGCGGTGTTGATGCCGATGCCGCCGATGGCGCCGATCGAGATCGCGAGGCCGATCTTCTCCCACAGCGCGAGCGTGTCTCCGCTGACCGGGTCGCCGACCGCCAGCAGGTACATGGCGCCGACGAACGCGGCGTACTGGATCGGCAGGAAGAGGTAGGTGATCCAGCGGTAGTACTTGTCGTTCTCCAGCGCCTCGATCACGTCGTCGGGCGGGTTGGACCGGTCGAGGCCGGCCCCGAGGTCGATGATCGGGACGATCACCAGGATCACGACCGGGCCGATCCAGAACCAGCCACCCAGGCCGGTGAGCAGCCAGCTGCCGTAGCCGATGAACGCCAGGCTCGGGACCACCAGACCGATCAGCCAGAGGTAGCGCTTCTGGTCACGCCACTGCTGCGTCGAGCCGTCGGGCACGGTGCTGTTCGCGATGTCGGACATGCTGACCTCCTGCGGTCGCGCGCTTTACATCACCATACGGTTTGTAAAGTGCGCTGGCAAGGGCCGTGGTGCCGGCCAGGTCGAACCGGATGAGTACGCGGACCGTGACGGCGTCGCCCTGACCGCGGGCAGAGTGGGGGCATGACCCTCCCGCAGCGACTGCTCCGCGTCGTTCCGGTCGTCCTGCTCGCCAGCGCGGCGTACTGGATGGCCACCTTGGACAACGACGACTTCTGCGGGACCGTCGGCGAGTGCCTCGGCCTCTCCTTCGACGACCTGGTGGTGATCGTCATCGCCCTGATCGCCGGCCCGATCGTGCTGCGCCTGCTCCGGGTGCCCCGCGTCCTGCTCCACACGGTCGTCGCCGTGCTCGCCACCAGCACGCTCTGGTACGCCGCCGGCGAGATGCTCCGCGTCCTCGACCCGGACCGCTCGTACGACGCCCTGGTCCCCCTGACCGCAGCCCTGGCCGCCGGACTCCTCGGCGGCGTGACCGCGGCGTACGTCGCCGGCGCGGGCGGCCGCCGTACGCCGCGAGTGGCCGTGCTGGTGGCCGTCGTCCTGGTCGCGGTGGGGGCGAGCGCCGCCTCGGAGCACGCGTCGCGGGAGGACCGGATCGCGGAGATCGCCGCGGTCCCGGTCACGCTCTATGTCCCGATCATCGCCGGGCAGGGTCCGACCGACGCGTCCGCATCGACAGACACCGTCAGCTTGTCGTACACCCTGGAGGTCGGCGCAGAGCGCCACTTCCTCGTGGTCGCACTGGTCCCCTCCTCGGCGGAACCTCCCCCGGGCGAGGTGGTCGTGGTGCGCGGCGAGACGACCCTGGTGGCCGGGTTCGACGTGGAGGAGCTGGACCCTGATCAGGTGACACAGGCGCTGCGTGACGCTCCGGTGGCAGAGCCGGAGGACCTGGAGTCCTAGCCGGAGTCGCTCTGCTCGGTCCCCGCGATCGCCGCGGCCACGCGCTTCGGGACGTCGGCGTGGAAGACGCTCGGGATGATGAAGTTGGGGTTGAGCTCCTCGTCCTTCACGACCAGCGCGATCGCCTCCGCCGCCCGCAGCAGCATGTCGATCGTGACCTCGGAGGCGCGAGCGTCGAGCAGGCCGCGGAACACGCCGGGGAACGCGAGCACGTTGTTGATCTGGTTCGGGTAGTCGGAGCGGCCGCTCGCCACCACGGCGGCGTACTTCTCCGCCTCGGCGGGGTCGACCTCAGGATCGGGGTTGGCCAGCGCGAAGACGACCGGCTGGTCGGCCATGTCGGCGATCCACTCGGGCTGCAGGATGCGTGGCGCGCTCACCCCGATGAACACGTCGGCGTCGCGCAGCACGGTCTGCAGGTCGCCGGTCGCACCGCGCGGATTCGTGGTCTCGGCCAGCTCGCGATGGGCAGTCGGACAGCGAGTCGTCACCGGCGCAGATCGCTCCGGCCCGGTCGACCACCACCACGTCGCTCACTCCCGCGGCCAGCAGCAGCGTCACGATCGCGGTGCCGGCCGCGCCACCCCCGGACACGACGACGCGGACCGATCCGAGCTCCTTCTTCACCACGCGCAGCGCGTTGGTCAGCGCGGCCAGCACCACGATCGCCGTCCCGTGCTGGTCGTCGTGGAAGACCGGGATGTCGAGCGACTGCCGCAGCCGCCGCTCGATCTCGAAGCAGCGGGGCGCGGCGATGTCCTCGAGGTTGATGCCGCCGAAGCCGGGGGCGATCATCTCGACCGCCCGGACGATCTCGTCGGTGTCCTGGCTGGCCAGGCAGATCGGCCAGGCGTCGATGTCGGCGAACCGCTTGAACAGCGCGGCCTTGCCCTCCATCACCGGCAGCGCCGCGCCCGGACCGATGTTGCCGAGCCCGAGCACCGCCGACCCGTCGGTGACCACCGCGACGGTGTTGCCCTTGATGGTCAGCCGGGACACGTCCTCCGGGTTCTTCGCCAGCGCCATGCTGACCCGGCCCACTCCCGGCGTGTACGCCATCGACAGGTCGTCACGCGTGCGGAGTGGGACCTTCGAGTGGACCTCGATCTTGCCGCCGATGTGGAGCAGGAAGGTCCGGTCACTGACCTTGTGGACGGTCACGCCGTCGACCTGGTCGACCGCCTCGACGAGTCGCTCCGCGTGGTCGGAGTCGGCCGCGGAGCAGGTGACGTCGACGACGAGGCGCTCGTGGCTGGACTCGGCGACGTCGATCGCGGTCACGATGCCGCCGTGCTCCGAGATCGCGGTCGCGACCTGCCCGACGACACCGTGGTCGGGCGCGGAGTGGAGCCGCATGGTGATGGAGTACGACGATGCGGTAGCGGCCATGTCGTTCAGCCTCCACCGTGCTGTCGGTTACCGGCAAGTCGCTAGGTTGAGCGCATGGCGCCCGAGGTGAGCGACAACCGCGAGCAGTCCCGGTTCGAGATCCACGTCGACGGCGAGGTCGCGGGCATCGTCGACTACCGGCTGCGGGACGACCGGATCACGTTCACGCACGCCGAGGTGGCCGACGACCACGAGGGGCAGGGGGTCGGATCGACGCTCGCGTCGTACGTCCTCGACGCCGCGCGCGACCGCAAGCTCAAGGTCTTCCCGGCCTGTCCGTTCATCGCGGAGTACATCAAGCGGCACCCCGACTACCTCGAGCTGGTGCCCGAGAGCGTCCGGGACAAGTACGACCTCTGAACCAGGCTCAGCCGAGCGCCTTCTCGATCTCGTCGCTGAGCTTGGCCGGCTCGGTCGTGGGCGAGAAGCGCTCGACGACCTCGCCGTCGCGGCCGATGAGGAACTTGGTGAAGTTCCACTTGATCTTGCCGCCGAGCAGGCCCGACTTCTCGTCCTTGAGCCACTCGAAGAGCGGGTGGGCGTCGTCACCGTTGACGTCGATCTTGGCGAACATCGGGAACGTCACGCCGAAGCTCCGGTCACAGAACGCCGCGATCTCCTCCTCCTCGCCCGGCTCCTGGTTGCCGAACTGGTTGCACGGGAATCCGAGCACCGAGAAGCCCCGGTCGGCGTAGGTGTCGTGCAGCTCCTGCAGCCCGGCGTACTGCGGGGTGAGACCGCACTGCGAGGCGGTGTTGACCACCAGCACCACCTGGCCCTCGTAGGTGGCGAGGTCGGTGTCGGTGCCATCGATGGCGCGGGCGGAGAAGTCCCCGAGAGAAGTCATGGCCCCCATTTTTCCAGACGGCTGGTGACGTCACTCCTCCGGCGGAGGCGCGAAGCGGCGGAGTGTGACGACGGCCACCAGCGCGGCGTCGGCCAGCAGCGTGATCACGACGAGGAGCACCCCGGGGCGGGCGCCGGTCAGCGCGCCGTGCACCAGCGGCAGGTTGACGATCGACGGCCATCGCGGCGAGGGCGAACCACGGCAGGGTCGCGCGCCGCTGGTCCATGACCGGACTGTAGGGCCACCGATGAATCCGGTCGCGGTTGTCAGTCCCTACCGGCAGACTCGACGCAGGAGGACGACGTGACGACGGACCAGGCGACCGGGCGCCCGCTGCCGCGCGCGCTGCGGCCGTTCCGCAACCCCGCCTACCGGCGGCTCGCCGTGGCGCTCGTGCTCAGCACGTTCGGCATGGGCGTGTGGGTGGTCGGGCTGGTGTGGGAGGTCATCCGGATCGGGGGCGGCGCCGCCCAGCTCTCGATTGCCTCGACGGCCGGCGCCGTCGGCGTGATGCTTCCCGCACTGATCGCTGGCGTCGTCGCCGACCGGGTCCCGCAGAAGACGATCCTGATCGGCGTCAGCCTCCTGGAGACCGTCGGCATCGCCGTCGTGGCCGTGCTGTCGCTGACCGACACGACCGAGCTCTGGCACCTCGCCGTGGTCTCGTTCACTGCCGGTGTCGCGATGGCGTTCTACTTCCCGGCCTACACGGCGTGGCTGCCGGCGCTCGTGGACGAGTCCGACCTGATGGCGGTCAACGGTTTCGAGGGCATGGTCCGCCCCACCATCGGCAACGCCGTCGGCCCAGGCGTGGCCGGCGTCGTGGTCGGGGCCGTGTCGCCCGGAGCCGCGATCACCGTCGCGGCCGTGGCCTACTCGGCCAGCCTGGTGGCCCTGCTGTTCGTCCCGAAGACGCCGGTGCGCCGCGAGCTCGACGAAGCGACCGTCGGCCATCCGATCCGTACGGCGTTCGCCGACATGGCCGAGGGCTTCCGCTACATGGTCCGCACCCCCTGGCTGCTGGCGACACTGCTGTTCGCCTCGCTGATGATCCTCGCCGTGATGGGGCCGCTGGAGGTGCTGGTCCCGTTCCTGATCAAGGACCGGCTCGGCGGCGATGCCGCAGACCACGCGCTGGTGCTGGCCGGGTTCGGCATCGGCGGTGCGGTCGGCTCGCTGAGCCATGGCCTCGGTGCCGGATGCCCCGCCGCTACCTGACAGCTGATGAACCTGATGTGGGGCGTGGCCTGCGTGCCGCTTCCTGGTCATGGGCGTGGCCACTGAGGTGTGGATGGTCGTGGTGTCGGCGTTCGTCATGGGCGCCGTCTTCTCGGCGCCGATGGTGATCTGGGGCACGCTGCTGCAGCGGCGGGTGCCGCCGGACCTGCTGGGTCGGGTGGCGTCGCTCGACTTCTTCGTCTCGGTGTCGCTGATGCCGGTCTCGATGGCGCTGGCAGGTCCGGTGTCGGAGGCGATCGGGCTGCAGCACGACGTTCACGGTCGCCGGGCTGGCGCCGGTGGTCTTCGCTGTCGTCGCCGTGGTGTGGGCGAAGCTGCCTCAGGACGAGCTCGCGCACCCGCTGCGCGACGCGACGAGGAGACCGAGCCGGTCAGCTGATCCGACGGGCTCCGGCCGAGGCCGGCGCCGACAGCGCGGCCGGCGACGCCCAACCGCGGTCGGCGAAGGCTCGGGCGATCCGCTCCGTCACCCGTTCGGCGTCGTCGCTGGGCACCAGCGCGATCGCCGAGCCGCCGAAGCCGCCGCCCGTCATCCGGGCGCCGAGCGCTCCCTCGGTCAGCGCGGTCTCCACGACGACGTCGAGCTCGTCGCAGGAGATCTCGAAGTCGTCGCGCATCGAGGCGTGCGACTCGGTGAAGAGCCCGCCGACCCGGCCCCAGTCGTCGTCGGCCAGGGCGGCGACGACCTGCTCGACCCGGCCGATCTCGGTGACGACGTGCCGGGCCCGGCGCCGCAGCCGGTCGTCGGTCAACCGCTCGACGCCGTCCTTGCTCGCCCGGCGGAGGCTGTCGACCCCGAGGTCGCGCGCAGCCGCCTCGCAGTCGTCCCGGCGCTCGGCGTACCCACCGTCGACGAGGGCGTGCTCGGCGCGGGTGTCGACCACCAGCAGCGTCAGGCCGGCTGCCTCGGGTGCCCACGCGACGTGACGGGTGGTGTGGTCGGTGAAGTCGATCAGGAGTGCCTGACCCTCGCGCGCGAGCAGCGACACCGTCTGGTCCATGCCACCGGTGGGCGCGCCCACGAAGTCGGCCTCGGCGCGGATGGTGAGGTCGACCAGCCGCTCGCGGTCGAGGGCGAGATCGGCGGCGGCACCCATCGCGAGCCCGGCCGAGCAGACCAGAGCGGCCGAGCTGGACAGGCCTGCGCCGACCGGCACCCGGCTGTCGAAGTCGAGCTCCATGCCCGGCAGCCGGTGACCGTCCTCGCGCAGCGCCCACGCCACCCCGGCGACGTACGCCGTCCAGCCGGTCACCCGGCCCGGCGCGAGGTCGGCGAGCCCGATGTCGAGCCGGTCGTCCCGCTGCCGGCTCGTGGCAACGAGCCGGTCGTCGTCGCGCGGCGAGACCGAGCTGGTCGTGACGTGGGGCAGCGCGATCGGCAGACAGAGCCCGCCGTTGTAGTCGGTGTGCTCGCCGATCAGGTTGACCCGGCCGGGGGCCGCGAAGACGTGGTCGACCATGGCCGCCAACCTAATGCGCCCTACGACCAGCGTCGGAGCCGCAGGCTGTTGCCGACCACGAACAACGAGCTCGACGCCATCGCGGCACCGGCGATCATCGGGTTGAGCAGGCCCACGGCGGCCAGCGGCAGCGCGGCGACGTTGTAGGCGAACGCCCAGAACAGGTTGCCCTTGATGATCGAGAGCGTGCTGCGCGAGAGCCGGATGGCGTCGGCGGCGACCCGCAGGTCGCCGCGCACCAGGGTGAGGTCGCTGGCCTCGATCGCGACGTCGGTTCCGGTGCCCATCGCGATGCCGAGGTCGGCCTGGGCGAGGGCGGCGGCGTCGTTGACGCCGTCGCCGACCATGGCCACGACGCGGCCCTCGCCCTGCAGCCGCTTGACGACGTCGACCTTGCCGGCCGGCAGCACGTCAGCGATGACGTGCGTGCTCGTCGATCCCGACCTCGGCCGCCACGCTCCGGGCGACGTCGGCGTGGTCGCCGGTGACCAGCAGGGGACGCAGGCCGAGCTCGCGGAAGCGGCGTACGGCCTCCGCCGAGGTGGGCTTGACCGCGTCGGCCACCGAGAGCCAGCCCCGCACCACGCCGTCCCACGAGACCTCGACCACGGTGTGCCCGGGCGCGCGCTCGACCGGAGCCGTGGGGCGGCCGATGCTCACGGTGCGGCCCTCGACCGTCCCCGCGACGCCGTGCCCGGGTGTCGCGCGGAAGTCCTCGACCTGCGGGAGCGCTCCCCCGCGGGCCCGTGCCCCGTCGGCGACGGCGCGCGCGATCGGGTGCTCGGAGCCGTCCTCGACGGCGCCCGCCGACTCGCAGCAGCTCGTCGGCGTCCTCGCCGTCTGCGGCCACCACGTCGGCGAGGGTCATCTGGCCGGTCGTCACGGTGCCGGTCTTGTCCAGGACGATGGTGTCGACGCGCCGGGTCGACTCGAGCACCTCGGGACCCTTGATGAGGATGCCGAGCTGGGCGCCGCGGCCGGTGCCGACCATGAGGGCGGTCGGCGTCGCCAGTCCGAGCGCGCACGGGCACGCGATGATCAGTACGGCGACCGCGGCGGTGAAGGCGGCGGCCGCACCGGCGCCGTTGCCGATCCAGAAGCCGAGGGTCGCGACGGCGAGCGCGATCACGATCGGCACGAAGACACCGGAGATCCGGTCGGCCAGCCGCTGGGCCTCGGCCTTGCCGTTCTGGGCGTCCTCGACGAGCCGCGCCATCTGCGCGAGCTGGGTGTCGGCTCCGACGCGGGTGGCGCGGACGACGAGCCGTCCGCCGACGTTGACGGTGGCGCCGGCGACGACGTCACCGACGCCGACCTCGACCGGGACCGACTCGCCGGTCAGCATCGAGGCGTCGACCGCGGACGCGCCGCTCTCGACCTCGCCGTCGGTGGCGATCTTCTCGCCCGGCCGGACCACGAACGTGTCGCCGACGACCAGCTGGTCGGTGGGGATCCTGGTCTCGGAGCCTCCACGCAGCACCGCCACGTCCTTGGCGCCGAGCTCGAGCAGGGCCCGCAGCGCGGCACCGGCGCGCTTCTTGGAGCGCGCCTCGAAGTAGCGGCCGGCGAGGATGAACGTGGTCACGCCGGCAGCGGCCTCGAGGTAGATGTTGCCGGCGCCGTCGCCTCGCGTCGATGGTGAGCTCGAAGGGATGGGTCATCCCCGGCGTGCCGGCCGTGCCGAGGAAGAGCGCGTAGACCGACCAGCCGAGCGCCGCGAGGGTCCCGAGGGACACCAGGGTGTCCATGGTCGACGTCCCGTGCCGCAGGTTGACCCAGGCGGCGCGGTGGAACTGCCAGCCGCCCCAGACCACCACGGGTGCGGCCAGTGTCAGCGAGAGCCATTGCCAGTAGTCGAACTGCCACGCCGGCACCATCGCCAGGACCACGACCGGCAACGACAGCACGGCCGAGACCAGCAGTCTGTGCCGCAGCGGGTCCTGGGTCTCGACAGGCTCGACCGCCGTGGTGGGCAGCCGGGCGCCGTACCCCGCCTGCTCGACGGTCGCGACCAGGGCGTCGGCTGTGACGGACTCCGGGTAGCTGACCTTGGCCTTCTCGGTCGCGTAGTTGACGGTGGCGACGACGCCGTCGAGCTTGTTGAGCTTGCGCTCGATCCGGTTGGCGCACGACGCGCAGGTCATGCCGGTGATGCTGAGCTCGACGTCAGTGCTCATGGTCGTCACCCCCGCCCGCGGCCAGCGTGAAGCCGGCGGTGTGGACGACGCCCTCGTGGCGGAAGTCGAGGAACAGCCGGTAGCGGCCGACGCTCGGCACCTCGGCGAGGAACGGGATCTCGGGCCCGGCGTCCGACTCCTCCGGGTGGACGTGGAGGTAGGCGAGGTCGCCCTCGCGCAGCGCGACCAGGTGGCCGTAGGCACCCAGGTGGGGCTGCAGGTCGGTGACCGGATCGCCGTCACGGGTGACGGTGGCGGTGACCGGCGAGGTCTCGCCGGGAACGAGGTCGCCGGTCAGAGACACCTCGTAGTCACCCACCCGGACGGTGCGGGTCACCGGCGTCGGCGCGGCCGGTGTGTAGTCGCCGTCGACCGCGAGGTCGGTGCCGAGCACCAGCTCCGGCCCCTCGAACGGCGTGAAGTCGGCGATCAGCCGGGTCGTGCCCGGCGAGAGGTCGAGGTCGATCGACCACACGCCGTCGTCGCTCAGGGTCGGGTGGACGTGGTCGTACCCGGAGAGGTCGCGGTTGACCACGACGAGGTGGAGCGGCTTCTCGTGCACCAGCTCGTAGACCTGGACCCGGTGGCCGTCCGGGCCGACGACTCGAAGCGCAGCGGGCGGGCGCTCCCGGTCGGGCGTCGACAACACCCGGAAGGTGTAGCCCTGATCGGAGACCTGGAGACCGCCCGGCGTGTGGCTCTCCTCCGTGGCTTCCTCCTCGTGGCCACCGTGACCGCCGTCCTCGCCCGCCATGCCGTCGTGCGCCATCGGCGCGGCAGGCTCGGCCAGCGGGCTGGTGGCGGCTCCGACCCCGCGCGCCGCCAGGAAGACGACGACGAGGGCGAGCAGGAAGCCGGTGAGCTTCACCGGCGTACTCAAGGCGCTCATCCGGGGTCCCCGCGGCGTTGTTCGACGGAGGAGCGAAGCGGGGGAGGCGAAGAACGTCGTGGGGTGGTCATGTGAGCTGGTAGCCCGCGTCCTCGACGGCCGCGCGCACGGCGGCCGATGGCGACGGGCTCGGCGCTGGTGACGGTGAGGGTGCCGGTCTCGAGGACCACGTCGACGTGGTCGACGCCGGCGACCTCGGAGACCTCCTCGGTGACCGAGGCGACGCAGTGGCCGCAGGTCATGCCGGTGACGGTGAAGGTCTGGGTGCTCAAGGGGTTCTCCTCTCGTCAGGAACGGACAAGTCGCGCGATCGCGTCGGAGGCCTCGCGGACCTTGCGGTCGGCCTCGGGCCCGCCCTCGCGGGCGGCGTCGACGACGCAGTGGGTGAGGTGGTCGTGGAGCAGGGTCAGTGCCACCGACTCCAGCGCCTTGGTCGCGGCCGAGACCTGGGTGAGGACGTCGATGCAGTACTTCTCGTCCTCGACCATCCGCTGCAGGCCACGGACCTGGCCCTCGATGCGGCGCAGCCGCTTGAGGACCTTGTCCTTGTCGTCGTGGGCGAGGTAGCCGTGCTGGTGGGTCGTCTCGGTCATGCGTCACACCATACCCCCCTATGGTATTGCTGCCAAGCCCCCGGAGGGCTTGACTGTGGCTCTAGGGAGGGAGCCTCATGGGACTCGTGACGGACGTAAGACTGCGGCAGCCCCGCACCGACGACCTGGTCGGCGACCGGTTCGTGGTCGCCGGCATCGGCGCCGGGTTCGAGGGCACCATCGGCATCCGGGTGCTCGGGCCGAGCGGCGCGGTGCTCGGCGAAGACTCGGCACAGTCCAGCGGCGGCGGATTCGGCGTCGGGGACTTCTCGGCGCGGGTGAAGCTCACGGACTCGCCGCGACCTGGCACCCGGATCACGGTGCAGGTCTTCGGCGACAACCCTGGGCTTCCCGACGAGGGGCCGAGTCCCGGTTTCGACCTGCGTGAGAGGGAGGTCATCTGCTTTCCCGGCAGCCGCGGCTACCTCCTCTACCGGGTGGAGTCGGGAGACACCCTGACCGCGATCGTGCGGAAGGTGAAGGTCTACACCAAGGTGACGGTCCGCCAGATCGTCGCCGCCAACCCGAAGATCGAGGACCCCGACGTCATCAACACCGGCTGGCGGCTGCGGATCCCGATCCAGGACTGACCTGGGCAGCTCTCGGTCAGGTCAGCGAGGCGAGCCGGCTCCGCAGCCGCGTGGTCTCGTCGGCGGTGAGGTTGGCCCCCAGCCGGTCCAGCAGGTCGGGGAGCTCGTCGAGGTCGAACGGGCGCTGCGTGCTCGGGCTGCCGGCGCGGCGCTCGGTCACGCCGTCGAGGGTGACTGTGGTCTGGGTCGGCGTGCCGTCGTCGGCGACACCGTGGCGGGCGAGCGTGAAGGTGTGGCGGAAATGCGAGGTCGGCGCGGTGCTGGTGAAGTGGTGGCCCATTTCGACATCGACCACTCGCACCGGCAGCTCGTCGGTGGTGTGCATCAGCTCCCAGCCCGACGACCGCTGCCGCCACAGCTGCCAGCCCGGCCCGCTCGGACCCTCCGCCACCTGCCGGATCTCGTGCGCCCAGATACCGCCGGGCAGCACGGCGCCGTCGACCAGAGGGATCGGGGCCAGCGGTGGTACGCCGATGCCCGGGTCGGCCAGGTGGCGCACGCCGTCGAACGTCACCACCACGCCGAGGTGGGTCCGCGGCGCCACCTGCGGATCCCCGACCCGAGAGAGCCGCAGCGTGGCGTCGTACCCGAGCTCGGTCACGACCGCGTGAAAGAGGGTTGCGTGCTCGAAGCAGTAGCCGCCGCGGCCGCGGCCGACGAACTTGTCGACCACGTCCGCCAGCCCCACACCCGGGTGCTGGTCGAGCAGGACGTCGATGTGGTCGAACGGGAACGTCCGTACGTGTGCTGCCTGCAACCGGGCCAGCCCCTCGTACGTCGGCGGCTCGGCGTCGACCCCGAGGCGGGCCAGGTAGGCGTCGAGGTCGATCACCTGCTCAGGATGCCGGTTCAAGCCCGCTCGAGGTCAAGCCAGTGCCGTGCTGTGCGACGATCCCGGCACGGGGAAGGAGCAGTGCGTTGCGAGGAGTCGTCGCGGCCGGAGCGGTCGCCATCCTGGTGCTCACGAGTTGCGAGGCGGGCCCGAGCGATCCGCCGGACGTCGAGGGGCCGACCGCCACACTCGGCTTCACCCAGCTCATCCCCCTCGAGGGCACCCGCAATGCCTTGCTGCGGATCACCAACTCCAGCGACTCGGCGATCGACGTGACCTCGGTCGCGATCGAGTGGCCCGGCTATCCCGACTTCGTCCCGTCTCCGGAGACCGCCACCATCGCGGCCGACCAGACCCTCGACATGCGGCTGGTGCTCCCCGAGCCGGCGTGCGAGGAGCCCCTCGGCGACACGGCGGTCGTGGGGGTGGTCGAGACCGAGCAGGGGACGATCCGTGGCGAGCTCGAACCGTCCGGGACGACGTACGTGCGCCGCCTGTGGCAGACGCAGTGCGACGAGCTCGCGGTGAGCAACGCGGTCGCGATCTCCTACTCGCGCTCGTGGCGCGTGGTCGGAGACGGCGTCGAGGCACGGGCGCTGGGTGACGTCGTGCTGCGTCGCCGCGACGGGGACGAGCCGATCGAGATCGAGGACGTCGACGGCAGCGTGCTGCATGGCCTGCACCTTCCCGGCCCCACCACCCTGGCCCCCGGCAAGGACCGGCCCGGATCCCGCTGGAGATCACCCCGGGCAACCGCTGCGACGAGCACGCCCGCGGCCAGGCCACCGCGCCCTTCGACTTCCTGATGCGCCTCGGCATCGGCGACCGCCCCGCCATCCCGTACCGGGTCGAGGTGCCGCTCCCCGCGATGAACGCCGCCACCGAAGCGCTCGACGAAGCGTGCCTGGCGCGCGCTGGCTGAGGCGCGAGAGCACGTAAGGCCGGCCCCGAAGGACCGGCCCGGTGTGGTGCGCGAGGGGGGAGTTGAACCCCCACGTCCTTTCGGACACACGGACCTGAACCGTGCGCGTCTGCCTATTCCGCCACTCGCGCGAGAAGCGGGGCAAGGCTATCCCAGCGCCGAGATCTTGCCCAAACCCGGGCGCCACCACGCTCCCGGGTGGGCCGTGGGCGGGGGCGGCACCGATAACATCCACCGAGGAGCACGGGGAGATGAGACGTTGATCGGAAGGAGGCGCACGCGTGGGAGCACTGCAGAACTTCGAACGACGACTCGAGCAGGCCATCTCCGGAGCGTTCGCCAAGGCCTTCCGCAGCGCGGTGCAGCCGGTGGAGATCGCCGCCGCCCTGCAGCGCGAGTGTGACAACAACGCGCAGATCCTCAGCCGCGACCGCCGGATGGTGCCCAACCGGTTCCACGTCGAGCTGGCCGACACCGACCTCGAGCGGCTCTCGCCGTACGACTCGGCGATGGCCAGTGAGCTGCGCGACCAGCTCCAGGACCACGCCGAGAACCAGGGCTACGTCTTCCCCGGCCAGATCAGCATCGCCTTCGAGTCCGCCGACGACCTGACGACCGGCCGGTTCCGGATCCGCAGCGAGGCGCAGGCGCAGGTGCGCAGCAATGCCACGGACACACAAGTACGCCGGGCGACGGCGATCGTCGAGGTCAACGGCACCCAGCACCCACTCCACCCGCCCGCGATGGTGGTCGGACGCGGCACCGAGGCCGACATCCGGATCAACGACCCGGGCATCAGCCGCAAGCACGTCGAGTTCCAGGTCGCCGGCGCCGGCGACGACCTCCAGCTCCGGGTGCGCGACCTCGGGTCGACCAACGGCATGCTCGTCGACGGACACCGCATCGCCGCGACCGGCGTCCGCAACGGCACGGAGGTCAAGATCGGCAACACCACCCTCACTGTCCGGATCGTCTCGGAGACCATGCAGGGGGACGCCGATGTCTGAGCTGACGCTGTTCCTGATCCGCCTGGCCTACCTGGCGATCCTGTGGATCTTCGTGCTGTCGGCGATCTCGGTGGTGCGCTCCGACATGTTCGGCGCGCGCGCTCCCGCGACCGAGCGAGGCGACCGGCGCGCGGCCAAGTCCAAGCCGGCCAAGGCGCCGCCGAAGCGGCGCGGCAGCCCGACCCACGTCCTGGTCGTCGACGGAGCCAACGCCGGCGAGCGGGCCGACCTCGAGCACGCGCCCATCCTCATCGGCCGCGGCACCGACGCGGCGATCCGGCTCGACGACGACTACGTCTCGACCCGCCATGCCCGCATCGCGTCGTCGGCCGACCAGTGGTTCGTCGAGGACCTCGGCTCCACCAACGGCACCTACGTCGGCACCGCCCGCATCACCCAGCCCACCACCCTCGCGCTCGGGACCCAGGTCCGCATCGGCAAGACGATCCTCGAGCTCCGGAAGTAACGGCTGATGCGTCTCGAGTACGCCGCGATCTCCGACGTCGGCCGGGTCCGCAAGGACAACCAGGACTCCGGCTACGTCGGTCCTCACGTCATCGCCGTGTGCGACGGCGTGGGTGGCGCGGCACGGGGCGACATCGCGTCCAGCACCGCGATCAGCCAGCTGCGACGCCTCGACGACGGGCCGGCCGACGACGAACAGGTCGGCGACCTGCTGGGCCAGGTGTCCGGCGCGCTGCACCGCGCCCACGACCGGATCGGCGAGCTGGTCGACGAGAACCCCGCCCTCTCCGGCACCAGCACCACCGCCACGGTCGCCCTCTTCGACGGCACCCGGCTCGCGATGGGACACGTCGGCGACAGCCGCGCCTACCTGCTGCGTGACGGGTCGCTCTCCCAGCTGACCAAGGACCACACGTTCGTCCAGACGCTGATCGACGACGGTCAGATCACCGAGGACGAGTCGCGCCACCACCCCCACCGCAACCTCATCCTCAAGGCGATCGACGGCATCCACGACCTCGAGCCCGACCTCTTCCAGGTCGACCTCGAGGTGGGTGACCGGCTGCTGTTCTGCAGCGACGGGGCGTGCGGCGTCCTCGACGCCGAGCGGCTCGGGTCGATCCTGGGCGAGGGCAACGCCGACTACGCCGCGGTCGAGCTGGTGCGCGCGAGCCTGGCGGCCGGCAGCTCCGACAACGTGACCTGCCTGGTCGCCGACATCGCCGAGGGCGACCTCGACCTCTCGGTCGAGCCGATGCTGGTCGGGGCGGCCGCCGAGCTCCCCCGCCGCGGCCGCGGGGTGACCGGCCTGTTCCGGGGTCACCGGTCCGGCGACACCGGCGAGCTCGAGCCGGTGCAGGCCGAGATCCCCGACGAGGTCCCCTTCGCCATCCCCTCCGACCCGATCGACCCCGAGGAGGCGCGCTACGCCCCGCAGCCGCCGCGGCGCTTCACCTGGCTCCGCCGCGTCCTCGCGCTGCTGGTCGTCCTCGGCCTGCTCTGGGTCGCCGGCGCCGCTGCCTGGTCCTGGACACAGAGCCAGTACTACGTCGGCGAGTACGACGGCATGGTCACCATCTACCGCGGCGTCAACGCCGACCTGCCCGGCGTCGACCTGTCCTCGCCGTACGAGGTCACCGACCTCGCGATGGACGACCTCAGCGAGTACGACCGCGGCCAGGTCGAGGAGGGCCTCGGCGCCGGCGACCTCGACTCGGCCCGCGGCGTCGTCGAGAACCTCGTCGCCGAGCCGGGCGACCCGGCTGACGACTCAGCGACGGGCACCTGATGTCCCAGACCGGAGCATTCCTCGGGTTCGTGCACCGCCGGCGGCGGGGCGCGGAGCTGTTCCTGCTCGTGCTCGCCCTCGCCGTCGGGGCCGGCGCCTACGCAGCCGTCGGGCTCGGTGTCGAGGGCACGATCCCCGCCAACATGATCGGCTACGCCGGCTGGCTCGCCGCACTCGTCATCGTGGCCCACGTCGTGATCCGGATCGCCGCGCCGTACGCCGATCCGGTGCTGCTACCGGTCGTCGCCGCGCTCAACGGCCTCGGCCTGGCCGTCATCCACCGGCTCGACCTCGCCGACGGAACCACCTTCGCCCGGCAGCAGCTGACCTGGATGACGCTCGGCGTCGTCCTCTTCATCCTCACGTTGCTGTTCCTCCGCGACCACCGGGTGCTGCAGCGCTTCACCTACACCCTCGGGCTGGCCGCGATCCTGCTGCTCCTGCTGCCGCTGGCCCCCGGGATCGGCACCACGATCAACGGCGCCCGGATCTGGATCCGGCTGGGCGGCCTCAGCTTCCAGCCCGGCGAGGTCGCCAAGGTGCTCCTGGTGATCGCGTTCGCCGGCTACCTCGTGCTCCACCGCGACGCCCTCGCGCTCGCCGGTCGTCGGGTGCTCTTCGTCGACCTGCCCCGCGGCCGCGACCTCGGCCCGGTCCTCGCGATGTGGCTGGTCAGCCTCGGCATCCTGGTCTTCCAGCGCGACCTCGGTTCGAGCCTGCTCTTCTTCGGGCTGTTCCTGATCATGCTCTACGTCGCCACCGAACGACCCGGCTGGCTGATCGTCGGCGGCGGCATGTTCTTCGGGGGCGCAGCGCTCCTCTACTACGTCTCCGCGGCCACCGGCGCCATGTCGCACATCCAGAACCGGGTCGCCATCTGGCTCGACCCGATGGCCTACTACGACGAGAGCCCGGGCAGCGGCCAGCTGGTCGAGGGCCTGTTCGGGATGGCGTGGGGCGGGCTGATCGGCCGCGGCTTCGGCAACGGCACCCCCGAGCGGATCCCCTACGCCGAGTCCGACTTCATCGTCGCCTCGATCGGCGAGGAGCTCGGCCTCACCGGCGTCATCGCCGTCGTCCTCCTCTACGGATTCATCGTGGAGCGGGCGCTGCGCGCGGCCCTGGTGTGCCGCGACGGGTTCGGCAAGCTGATGGCGACCGGTCTCGCCGTGGTGGTGGCGATGCAGGTCTTCGTCGTCATCGGCGGCGTCACCCGGCTGATCCCCCTGACCGGCCTCACCACGCCGTTCCTGTCGTACGGCGGCTCGAGCCTGGTGGCCAACTGGGTGATCATCGCGCTGCTGCTGCGGATCTCCGACCAGGCCCGGCGACCCGCGCCGTCGCTGGCACCGGACGACGACGACCAGGACTCGAGGCGACCCAGGTGGTCAAGGCGGTCCGGTCATGAACGGTTTCGACAACGCTCGCTGGCGCTCGCTGCTCGACCACCGAAGGCTTGTTCATCGGTCCCCGCCGGGGGCGGTGAGCGATGAACAAGCCGATCCGCACCATCTCGACGTTCTGCCTGCTGCTGTTCCTGGCGCTGATGCTCAACGCGACCTACCTGCAGTACTGGCAGGCCGGCGCCCTCAACGACGACCCACGCAACCGGCGGGTGCTCGAAGAGGCGTTCTCCAGCGAGCGCGGGGCGATCCTCGTCGGCCGCACCCCCGTCGCCGAGAGCGAGCCGAGTGACGACCGCTACGAGTTCCAGCGGCTCTACCCGCAGCCCTTCAAGTACGCCCACGTCACCGGCTGGTTCTCCTACTTCAGCCAGACCGGCATCGAGCGGTCGCAGAACGAGGTGCTGTCCGGACAGGACTCCCGCCTCTTCGTGACCCGGCTGGTCGACCTCTTCAGCAACTCCTCGGCCAAGGGCGGCAGCGTCCAGCTCACGATCAATCCCGCGGCTCAGGAAGCGGCCTTCGACGGGCTCGCTGCCCTCGGCGAGGACGTGGAAGGCGCGGTGGTGGCGATCGAGCCGAGCACCGGCAAGATCCTGGCGATGGTGTCGCTGCCGACCTTCGACCCCAACCAGCTCGCCGTCCACGACTTCGGTGAGGTCGCCGACAACTACGAGGAGCTGCAGGACGAGGAGAGCGAGCCGCTGCTCAACCGCGCGACCCAGACCCGGCTGGCGCCCGGCTCGACCTTCAAGCTGGTGACCGCGGCGGCGGCGATCGAGGAGCTGGGCTACGACGCCGACTCGCAGGTGCCCGGTGGCGCGACCTACCAGCTGCCGCTGACCAGCGACGACTCCGGACTGATCGACAACGAGGGCCGCGACTGCGGCACCGACAAGATCCCGTTCACCCAGGCGATGGGCCAGTCGTGCAACACCACGTTCGCCCGGCTGGCCGTGGATGTCGGGGCGGACGCGATGCTCGACCAGGCGGAGGCGTTCGGCTTCAACAGCGAGTACCTCGACGACCTCTCCCCCCAGGCCGAGTCGTTCTTCCCGGAGAACATGGACGCGGCCCAGACCGGCCAGTCCGGCATCGGCCAGTTCGAGGTGCAGGCCACCCCGCTGCAGATGGCGATGGTCTCGGCCGGCATCGCCAACGGTGGCACCGTGATGCGCCCCTACCTCGTCGACGCCGTCCTCACCCCCGAGCTCGACGTGCTTCCCAAGACCGACCCCGAGGAGCTCTCGCAGGCGGTCGACGCCGAGACCGCCAAGGTGCTGACCGAACTGATGGTCGCCACCGTCACCGAGGGCACCGCCTCCGCGGCCGCCATTCCCGGCTACGACGTCGCCGGCAAGACCGGTACCGCGCAGAGCGGTCAGGACGACGTCCCGCCGTACGCCTGGTTCACGTCCTTCGCCCCGGCCGACGACCCCCAGGTGGCGGTCGCGGTGATGATCGAGAGCGCACCCGGAACCGAGCGCGGCGAGATCGCCGGCGGCGCACTCGGCGGACCGATCGCCAAGGCCATCATGGAGGCGGTGATCCAGCCGTGACCGAGCGACCGACCGAGCGCTGGGCCGACGACGACCACCGCTACCGCCTCGACTCCCGGATCGCCACCGGGGGCATGGGTGAGGTGTGGCGCGCCACCGACACCACGCTGGGCCGGACCGTCGCGGTCAAGCTGCTCAAGCATGAGTACGCCGACGACGCGACGTTCCGCTCGCGGTTCTCGTCGGAGGCGCAGCACGCCGCCGCCCTCCACCACCCCGGCGTCGCGGCGGTCTACGACTTCGGCGAGGCCGCCGCGACCGACGGCGGCGGGCCGCGGCCCTACCTCGTGATGGAGCTGGTCGACGGACAGCCGCTCTCGGCGCTGATCCTGCCCGGCCAGCCGCTGGACCCCGACGTGACCCGCGACCTGATGGCCCAGGCCGGCGACGCGATCGGGGCCGCCCACGCCGCCGGGATCATCCACCGGGACGTGAAGCCGGCCAACCTGATCATCACCCCCGACCGGCGCGTGAAGATCACCGACTTCGGCATCGCCCGCGCCACCGAGGGCATGGCGCTCACCCAGACCGGCCAGGTCATGGGGACGCCGCAGTACCTCTCCCCCGAGCAGGCCCAGGGCGGAACGGCGACGCCGGCCTCCGACGTCTACTCGCTCGGGGTGGTGGCGTTCGAGTGCCTGACGTCGCGCCGGCCGTTCGTCGGCGAGACCCCGATCGCCACCGCGCTGGCCCACCTGCGCGAGCCGGTGCCGCCGCTGCCCCCGAGCGTGCCGGCCGACCTCGCCGCGGTGGTCACCCGGTCGATGGCCAAGGATCCCGCCGAACGCTTCGCCGACGGCGACGCCTTCGCCGCCGCCATGCGCGACCCCGCCCTGGTGGACTCGCCCGAGCAGACGACCCAGGTGTTCCCCGGCGTGGCTCCGGTCCCGCTCGACGAGCCGCCGGGCACGCTCGCCACCCCGGTCACGCCGCCGGAGGAGAAGCGGAAGCGGCCGTGGCTCTGGATCGTGCTCGCGGTCGTCGTGCTGGTCGCGATCATCGCGCTGATCGCCGTGGCCGCGACCCGCGACGGTGACGAGGACCCGACCGACGAGTCCGAGCCAGAGCGGCGGCCCCCGGACCAGTCAGTCGCCCGACGAGACCCCCACTACCGAGACAACCGAGCCGACCCCCACGGAGACCCAGACCGAGCCCGAGACCTTTGACATCAACCCCGACGACTACGTGGGGCGAGACATCAAGGACGTCGACGCCGACCTGAAGGCGCTGGGACTGAAGGTCGCCAAGGAGAAGCTCGACAACGACGGCACCCACGAGGAGAACATTGTCGACTCGCTGAGCCCGACCGAGGGACTGCAGGAGGGCGACACCGTCACCGTCCAGTACTGGGGCAAGCCGACGCCGGTCGAACCGCCGACGGAGACCGTGACCGAGACCGCCACCGAGAGCGCGACTGAGGAGGAGCGCCGTGAGCGCCCTCATCGGGGGGCGCTACGAGCTCGGCGAGCTGCTCGGCCGGGGCGGGATGGCGGAGGTCCGCAAGGGCACCGACTCCCGGCTGGGGCGGGTGGTCGCGGTCAAGCGGCTGCGCACCGACCTGGCCAGCGACGCGACGTTCCAGGCGCGCTTCCGGCGCGAGGCCCAGTCAGCCGCGTCGCTCAACCACCCCGCGATCGTCGCCGTCTACGACACCGGCGAGGAGCACACGACCGACGGGTCGGGGGTCGACCAGCCCTACATCGTGATGGAGTACGTCGCCGGCCGGACGCTCCGCGAGATCATCCGAGAGGGCCGCAAGATCCTGCCCGAGCGGGCGCTCGAGATCACCAGTGGCGTCCTCTCCGCCCTCGACTACTCCCACCGCGCCGGGATCATCCACCGCGACATCAAACCCGGCAACGTGATGCTGACGCCCTCGGGCGACGTCAAGGTGATGGACTTCGGCATCGCCCGGGCGATCTCCGACGCGTCCTCGACGATGACCCAGACCGCGGCCGTGGTCGGCACCGCGCAGTACCTCTCACCCGAGCAGGCCCGCGGCGAGACCGTCGACTCGCGCTCCGACGTCTACTCCGCAGGCTGCCTGCTCTACGAGCTGCTCACCGGTCGCCCCCCGTTCGTCGGCGACAGCCCGGTCGCGGTGGCCTACCAGCACGTCCGCGAGCCTGCCGCGCCGCCCTCCGACCACGACACCGAGCTGCCCGCAGAGATCGACGCGATCGTGATGAAGGCGCTCGCGAAGCGGGTCGAGGACCGCTACCAGTCGGCCGCCGCGATGCGCAGCGACATCGAGCGCTACCTCGCCGGTCGGCCGATCCACGCCGTGGCCCCACCGCCGCTCCCGGACGACGACCGGACGATGGTGGCCGCACCGGTGACCGACTCGACCGCCCTGCGCACCCCCACCGCACAGGAGGACGACGACGAGGGGAGCCGGTCCCGGACGGGGTTGTGGATCCTGCTCGGCCTGCTGCTGGTGCTGCTCATCGGCGGTGCCGCCTACCTGCTGCCCCAGATGTTCGAGTCCCCACCCGAGCAGGACCGCGTCCCCAACGTCATCGAGATGCCGGAGGACGAGGCGCGCACCACGCTCGGCGCGGCCGGCTTCGAGGTCGAGGTCGACTACCGCAACGACGACAACGTCCGACAGGGCCTGGTGATCGAGCAGAGTCCCAACGCCGACCAGTACGTCACCCCGGGCAGCGAGGTCACCATCGTGGTGTCCGAGGGGCGGCCGCTGACCGACGTCCCCTACGTCCTCAACCAGCCCCGCTCGGTGGCCCGCGCGACGCTGGAGAACCAGGACTTCGAGGTCATCATGACCGTGCGCGACTCCGACGAGCCGAAGGACCAGGTCATCGAGACCGATCCGGCACCGGGGACTGAGGTCCGGGTCGGCAGCACGGTGACCGTGTACTACTCCGACGGCCCCGAGAAGGTCCCCGATGTCGTCGGCGAGCAGCAGGAGGACGCCGAGCGGATCCTGCAGGAGGCCGACTTCGAGGTCGAGGTCGTCGAGGACAACGAATCCACCGCGCCCGAGGGCGAAGTGGTCCGGCAGTCGCCGGAGGGCGGTGAGGAGGCCGAGCAGGGTGACACCGTGATCATCTGGGTCTCCACGTTCGAGGACGAACCGACCGACGATCCCTCCGACACCGAGTCACCGACCGAGACCCCCGACGACCTGCCGACCGACCCGCAACCGCCGGGCGCCGTGGGCGACCTCGGCACCCGTCAGCGGATGGGTTCGGCGTAGGTCAGGTTCGTCAGGCCGTCGTACGCCGGCATGTCGATGTCACCGGCCGCCTCCATGTCGAAGCCGACCGAGACGTCGGGCAGCTCCGCGTCGCGGCGGTAGGCCTCGATGTAGTCGTCCTGGAGGACCGCTGCCTCGAGCGCGGCCGGGTTGCCGATCGCGGCGATGGTGTAGGGCTGGGGGTAGGCCACGCCCCCGAGCAGCACCGCGTTGCCCTCGCACTTGATCCCGGTGGTCGAGACGATCCGCTGCCCCTGCACGGTCACCGCCTCCGCGCCGCCCTTCCACATCGCGTTGACCACGGCCTGGATGTCCTGCTGGTGGACCACGAGCAGGCCGATGTCCTGGGTGGTGGAGTTGATGACCTCGGCCGGTGCGTCGGAGAGCGTGACCGTGAGGCCGGGGCCGGCGACCGGGGTCAGCCCGGCGGGAGCCTTCATGGCGTCGATCTGACGCTGGAGCTGCCTGACCTCGGAGTCGCCGACTCGGCCGGTCAGCTTCTCGACGTCCGCCGTCAGCCGCTGGACCCGTGCCTCCAGCTCCTCGTACTCGCGATTCTCGGTTTCGACGAGCGAGGCGAGGTCGGTGTAGCGACCCGGCCGCAGGTCGGTCCCCTGGCTGTTGGCGGCACTGGTCACGAACAGCCCCCCGCAGGCGATCACCACCAACGGGGTCCCGAATCGCCAGAGGCCCCGGGGCCTCGTCTTCGACTCCTCGGACATGGCGACTACGCTAACCCCCGCAACCCAGCGGGACGGCATCCGTCAGGAACGTCTCGACGAACGACCGAGGAGATCTGGTGTCCAAGCCCAAGGCCAAGCACGAGGAGTACGGCGAGCTCGCCAAGGCGCCCGTCTTCACCCCGCGGTTCCTGGTCGCGCTCGTGCTGGCGGTGGTCGGAGTGGCCTGGATCGTCTACTACTACGTGGCGGTGCGGGTCGATCCCACGGTGATCCCCGCGCCCGACGCGGGCTCTCCCAAGTTCATGGCCGACCTCGGCAACTGGAACTACATGATCGGATTCGGCCTGCTGCTGCTCGGCCTGGCCGTCTCCGCCCACCCGAGCACCCCGCTGGGGCGTGGCCGCGGTGTCGTGGTCGGCATGCTGGCCTGCTTCCTCATCGGCCTGCTGTGGATCTGCACGTTCTACGTGTTCAGCGACGACGCCTCGGCGATCCCGGTCATGAACGACCTCGGCCAGTACAACCTGCTCGTCGGCATCGCCTTCATGGCCGTCGGCTTCTCGTTCGCCACCCGCTGGGAGTGA
The DNA here is from genome assembly GCA_963804845.1 of uncultured Actinomycetota bacterium. Taxonomy (GTDB): domain Bacteria; phylum Actinomycetota; class Actinomycetes; order Propionibacteriales; family Nocardioidaceae; genus Nocardioides. The sequence continues at coordinate 598,357 of CAWDSA010000003.1, forward strand.
GTCTCCGCCCGTGAGTCCCTGGGCGCTGAAGCGGTGGCCGGGACACGTCCTGGTCCTCGGTCTGTTCGGCGCCGCCATCGCCCTCGGCCTGTGGCAGGCCGGCACCGGTCAGGACCGACGTGACGCCGCGGCGCTCGACCTCACGCGCGCCGAGCCGGTGCCGCTGTCGGAGGTGCTCGGACCGGACGACGCGTTCCCGGCCCCCTCGGTCGGGCAACCGGTCACGGTCAGTGGCGAGTGGGTCCCGGACGCCACGGTCTTCGTGGAGCGCGACGAGGGCTACTGGGTCGTCACCCCGCTGGCGATCGACGGAGCCGGCTCGCCCGCGCTCGCCGTCGTACGCGGGGTGAGCGAGGAGCCGGCGGCCGATCCGGTCGAAGGGGAAGCGGCCCTGACCGGCTGGCTCCAGCCGGCCGAGGGGACCGGCGTCGTGGACGACGACCCCGGCGACGACGTGCTGCCGCAGCTGCGGGTGGCCGACCTGGTGCAGCGGGTCGACCAGGACCTCTACAGCGCCTACGCCGTGGCGACCGAGCCGACCGCGGGCCTGGCGCCCGCGAGCCTCGAGCAGCTCCCCGAGGCCGGCCGGTTCACCGGCCTCCGCAACTTCCTCTACGCCCTCGAGTGGTGGGTGTTCGGCGCGTTCGCGGTGTTCGTCTGGGTGCAGTTCCTGCGCGACGAACGCGGCGTGTGCCTGAGAACGGTCCATAGGTCGTTCACAGGCCCACGGCGCTCCTTGGTTAGGGTCGAGGCGTGAGAAACCTCTTCACGGCCTATCGCTGGCTCGCGCCGATCGTCGGCGTACTGCTCGCCTTCTGCTCGCTGGTGGCGCTGCCGCTGAAGTACCTGGCGACCGACGGCTCCGACCTCCAGCAGTTCGGCGAGACCGCGAGCGTGATGTGGACGGTCCACGGCTGGGTCTTCATGGTGTACGTCGTGGTGGCGTTCCTGCTGGCCCGGCGGGCCGGCTGGAGCCTGGCGTTCACCGGGCTGGTGCTCGTCGCGGGCCTGGTGCCGCTGCTGATCTTCTGGGTCGAGCGCCGGGTCGCCCAGCGGCTGCGCGAGGAGCACCCCGAGCTCGCCACGACCGGATCCTGAGCGTCCCGTGACGACCGCGTTCGTGCTGGGCGGCGGTGGCGTCCTCGGTGCGGTCGAGGTCGGCATGCTGCGGGCCCTCTTCGAACGTGGCATCGCCCCCGACCTGGTGCTCGGCACCAGCGTCGGTGCACTGAACGGCGCGATGGTGGCACGCGATCCCACCCCGGCGGTCATCGACCGGCTCACCGACCTGTGGCTGAACGTCGGCCAGGCCAGCTCGGGCTACGGGGACCGGCCGCTGCGCACCGTCCGGCGGGCAGTCGCGACCGGCACGCACATCTACTCCGCCAAGCCGATGCGACAGCGGCTCCAGGAGGAGTTCGGCGACCAGCTGATCGAGGACCTCCCGGTGCGGTTCCAGGTCTGCGCCGCGCACATCGAGCGCGCGGCCGAGCACTGGTTCGACTCCGGTCCGCTGGTCGACGCGGTCGTCGCCAGCGCCGCCGTGCCCGGCCTGCTCCCGCCGGCCGAGGTCGACGGCGAGCACTACCTCGACGGCGGCATCGTCAACTCCATCCCGGTCGCCCGCGCCGTCCAGCTCGGCGCCACCCGGCTGTTCGTCCTCCAGGTCGGCCGGATCGACCGGCCGCTGACCGTGCCCCGCCGGCCGTGGGAGGTCGCCCGGGTCTCCTTCGAGATCGCCCGCCGGCACCGGTTCCAGCGCGAGATGGCCGAGCTGCCGGCCGGTGTCGAGGCGCACGTGCTGCCGGCTCGCGGCACGTCGGCCCGCGACGACACCCTGCTCGGCCACCGCGACTTCGGCGGCGTCGAGGCCCGGATCGAGGCGACGTACGACGCGAGCCTGGCCTATCTGGACGACCTGTGATCCGCGCCTTCCGCCGGGTCGTCATCGCTCCAGCGGTCATCGCACTCACCACCCTGATCTGGGTGACGCTGCCCGCCTGGCTGATCGTGGCCGCGGTCCTGTCGCCGGTGCTGCCCGGGCGCTGGCGGGCGCTGCGCCTGCTGTGGGTCTTCATGCTCTACCTCACCTGCGAGACGCTGCTCCTGCTCGTGCTGTTCGGACTCTGGTTCTCTTCCGGGCTCGGCCGCTGGGTGCGCACGCCGTACTTCGAGGGCATCCACTACGACCTGGTCCAGGGGCTGATGTGGGTCTTCTTCCGCGAGGCCCGGCGCGTGCTGGCGCTCCGGATCGAGACCGACGGTCCGACGCCCGACGCCCACCCCGGCGTACCGATCCTGGTCGCGTGTCGCCACGCCGGACCGGGTGACTCGTTCACGCTGATCCACGCGCTCATGCACTGGTACGACCGCGAGCCGCGCGTCGTGCTCAAGGACACGCTCGCCTGGGACCCCGCCATCGACGTCGTGCTCAACCGGCTCCCGGCCCGGTTCATCGACCCGCGCGGTGGGGACATCGAGCACCACATCACCGAGCTCGCCCGCGGCCTCGACGAGAACGACGCGTTCGTGATCTTCCCGGAGGGTGGCAACTTCACGCCCGCCCGGCGGCAGCGTGGCATCGACCGGCTGCGCAAGCTGGGCCTGGAGAAGATGGCGCGGCGGGCCGAGGCGATGACGCACGTGCTCGCGCCGCGACCGGGTGGCTTCATCGCGGCGCTCGAGGGTGCCCCGGACGCCGACGTGGTGCTGGTCGCCCACACCGGTCTCGACCACATGCTCACCGTCGGCGACGTGTGGCGAGAGCTGCCGATGGACAAGAAGATCGTGATGCGGTGGTGGCAGGTCCCGCGCGAGGAGATCCCCGCCGGCCGCGAGGAGCGGATCGAGTGGCTCTTCGGCTGGTGGGAGCAGATCGACGCGTGGATCGAGCAGAACCGCCCCGAGGACCTCAGGTCCTCGGGGCGGTCGTGAACGCTCGGGTCAGCTCTTCTTCTTCGCCGTCCCCTTGGGTGCGGCTTCGTCGAGCACGACCTCGTCGGCCGGCTCGTCGGGCGTCGAGACCGGGTGGGGGCTCTCGGCGGAGTCGGCCATCGCCTCGTCGGGCGACGAACCGGCGCTGTCGTCGCTCTCACTGGCCGGCGCGGCGGGCGCCGGGGTCGGCGGGCGCGGGGCCGGCGGTGGGGTCGGGGTGTAGGAGGACTGCCAGTTCTGGCTCTCCTGCCCGCTCTTGACCTTCTTGGCCACGAACGCCGCACCGGCGGCGATGCCGGTGAGCACCAGCAGCTTCTTGAACTTGCTGCCCTTCTTCGGCGGCTCGCCCTTCAGCTCGGCGACCTTGGCCGCGGCCAGGTCTCGCCCCTCGGCGGCCTTCGCGGAGGCGACCTCGGCCACCGCGGCGGCGCGCTCGGCAGCGATCGCGGCACCGTCGGCGATGATCGGCTTCGCACGGTCACGGGCGTCGCTGATCGCCGGTCCGGCCTTGTCGCGAGCGTCCTGGATCAGCGGGACGGCTCGGTCACGGGCGGTGCCGACGGCCTGCTCGACGTGGGGGCGTACCTGTTCGACGGTCTGCTCGACATAGTCGACGGCTTGCTCCACCAGGGACTTCTTCTTGCGGATACCCATGAGGGAATCTTCCTCTCGCTCGCGTATCCCCCATCGAAGCACGTTCCCCCAACCCGGGCCAGCCACCCATGTGGGTGATTGGACGGATCTGCGAGGATCGTCACGCACCACCACCCAGACCACCAGACTCGACGAGAGAGCAGTTCATGGCCGACCAGCAGGCGATCCTGAAGACCAACCACGGCGACATCACGCTGAACCTGTTTCCCGACCACGCCCCGGAGACGGTGGCCAACTTCACCGGTCTCGCCACCGGCACCAAGGAGTACGACTCCGGCAACGGGGGGACCGGCCCGTTCTACGACGGCCTGTCCTTCCACCGCGTCATCCCCGGCTTCATGATCCAGGGCGGCTGCCCGCTCGGCACCGGCACCGGCGGGCCGGGCTACACCTTCAAGGACGAGCCCCACCCCGAGCTGACCTTTGACAAGCCCTACCTGCTCGCCATGGCCAACGCCGGCCCGGGCACCAACGGGTCGCAGTTCTTCGTCACCGTCGGCCAGACCCCGTGGCTCAACTTCAAGCACACCATCTTCGGCGAGGTCGCCGACCAGTCCTCGCGCGACGTGGTCGACGCCATCGCCGCCGTACGCACCGGCGGCGGCGACCGCCCGGTCGAGGCCGTGGTCATCGAGTCGGTCGAGGTCGTCGGCTCCTGATCACCCCACGAAATCGCGCGCTTCCCCCGCTCCGCTCCTCCAGCCCACGATTCCTCGGGGACCCCGAATGAGCACCGAGCCCACTCCCCCGACGCCTCCCGGGCCGGAGGTGCCGACCTGCTACCGGCACCCAGGGCGGGAGTCCTACATCCGCTGCCAGCGGTGCGAGAAGACGATCTGCCCCGACTGCATGCGTGACGCCGCAGTCGGCTTCCACTGCCCCGAGTGCGTCGCCGAAGGTGCGAAGACGACCCGCCAGGGGCGCACGGCGTACGGCGGCGTCCGCTCGGGCAACCCGGCACTCACCTCGATGGTGCTGATCGGTGTCAACGCGGCGGTGTTCGTGGCGGTCGTGGCGAGCGGCGGCATCGCCGGGCGGCTGATCGACTGGCTCGCGCTCATGCTCGGCAGTCGCTGCGACCCCATCGGGCAGAGCGGGTACTTCCCGCGGGTGCCCTCCGAGGCCAGCTGTGTCGCCGACGTCGGCGGCACGTGGGTGATCGGCGTCGCGGACGGCGCGGTGTGGCAGCTGGTCACCTCGATGTTCACCCACGTCGAGATCTGGCACATCGGCTTCAACATGCTGGCCCTCTGGTTCCTCGGGCCGCAGCTCGAGCTCGCCATCGGCCGGGCGCGCTTCCTGGCCCTCTACCTGCTCTCCGGCCTGGCCGGCGCGGCGATGGTGGTGTGGCTGACCGGCAGCCAGGTGCAGACCTTCGGCGCCTCCGGCGCGATCTTCGGGCTGATGGGCGCGCTGCTGGTGATGGTCGTCAAGGTCGGCGGCAACGTCTCCACGGTCGCCGGCTGGCTGCTCATCAACGCCGTCCTCACCTTCACCTTCCCCAACATCTCCTGGCAGGGGCACCTGGGCGGCTTCCTCGGCGGCGTCCTGATCGCGGCCGTGATCGCCTACTCGCCCCGCCGGCGCCGCGGCACCTGGCAGCTCGCCGGCCTGGTCACCATCGGCCTGCTCCTGGTCGCCGTCATCGCCGCCCGCATCGTCACCTTCTCCTGATCCCGTCCCCTACCCGGTCGCGCGGGTGAGCGGATCTTGGGTAACTGCGCCTTGATGGCGCTCCCGGGTCCGTACAACAACCCGGGAGTGTCACCCAAGGCCAGTTACCCAGCAGATATCCCCGACTCCACAGGTTCGTCCACAGCTGTGGACGAATTACACGAGGGTAGTTCTCCACAGGCTCCTCCCCAGTTGGGGAGGACGGGGTGGGTACGGCGTCACCTCAGATTGGTCTGACCACTTGACCATCTGCCAGAAGCGGGGCTACGGTCGCCGGCATGCCGCTGCAACCCGTGAACCGCCGCTCCGTGCCCGACGAGGTCTTCGACCAGGTGCTCACCGAGGTGGTCGACGGTGGCCTCGGGGCGGGTGAGGCGCTGCCGAGCGAGCGCCGGCTCGCCGAGGTCCTCGGCGTCTCCCGCCCCGCCGTGCGGGAGGCGCTGCAGCGGATGGCGCAGACCCGGCTGGTGGAGGTGCGCCACGGCGGCGCGACCACGGTCCGCGACTTCCGCCGGGCCGCCGGGCTCGACCTGCTCCCCCGGCTGCTGATCCGTCGCGGCTCGCTCGACCTCGCTGTCGCGCGCAGCGTGCTGGAGGCGCGGCTCGCCGTCGGGCCGGCGGTCGCGGCGCTGGCCGCCCAACGAGGCGGCCCCGCGCTGGCTGCCACCCTCACCGCCACCATCGACGCGCTCGCGCAGACCGACGACGACGTCGAGCGCCAGCAGCAGGCGCTCGCCTTCTGGGACCAGATCGTCGACGCCGCGGACTCGCTGGTGTTCCGGCTGATGTTCAACAGCCTGCGCGCGGCGTACGAACCGGCACTGGAGGCGCTGGCGCCGCTGATGGCGGCCGAGGTCGGTCAGATCGGCGCCTACCGGATGCTCACCGCCGCCCTCGGCGAGGGCGACCCCGAGACCGCGAGGGCAGCGGCCGAGCGGGTGCTCCGTCCGGCCACCGACAACCTGCTCGCCGCGCTCGAGCAGGTGGGGGAGGTCGAGCTGTGACCAAGGCATCCCCCGAGATCGAGGCGCTCGCCGCGCAGCGGTTGGCCGCGGACGAGTCCCGCGTCACCGGGAGTCGGGGTCGGCGTACGTCGATCCCGCTCGGCGGCGCCTGGCGCGCCTTCTGGCGGGCACCCTCGCCCTGGCTGATCGGCGGCTTCCTGCTCGGCTCCGTGGTGGCCCGCGCCCTCATCGGCGGCGGTGCCCTCTGGGAGCTGCTGGTCCCGGTGGCGCTGGTCGCCGCGTTCCCGCTCATCGAGTGGGTGGTCCACGTCGCGATCCTCCACTGGCGACCGCGCGAGATCGGGCCGGTGCGGATCGACTCGCTGCTGGCGCGCAAGCACCGGGAGCACCATGCCGACCCGCGCGACCTGCCGCTGGTGTTCATCCCGACCCCGGTGCTCGCCTGGCTGCTCCCGGCGTACGTCGTCGTCGCCTGGTTCGCGATGCCGACCACGTCGGGCGCGCTCACGCTGCTCGTGAGCGTCTACGCGATCATGTTCGGCTACGAGTGGGTCCACTACCTCGTCCACAGCGACTACCGGCCGCGCAGCCGCTGGTTCCGGCACGTGTGGCGCAACCACCGGCTCCACCACTACAAGAACGAGCACTACTGGTTCGGGGTCGCCACGGCGGGCACCGCCGATCGACTCCTGGGGACCTACCCGCCGCAGGCGGACGTCGAGACGTCACCGACGGTGCGCGCCCTGCACGGTCGCGAGGGTCTCGCAACCTAGACGCAGGCGACCTGCGAGTCCTGGCGCGCAGGACCGGGGTGGGTCAGCGCGTCGAGGGTGATGTTGATCGTCGTGGTGCTGAGCGGGATCAGCAGGTGCTCGGCGGGGTCGGCCGGGCAGACGTCCTGGATCGTGAGGTTGGTGGTGCGCGGTCCCGCCGCGAGGTAGCCGGAGGTGTGGGGCATCACGACCTCGTCGTACGCCGTCGTGATCTGCGTGTAGCTGACGCCACCCGGCGTCTCGTCGCCCGCGTTGAGTCGGCGCAGGAACGCCGAGCCCGCCGTCTGCTGCTCGCAGGCCCGGCAGCCGGGAACGCCGTCGCCGCGCGAGCTGGAGGTGCCGTGGTTGGAAGGAGCGACACCGACGAGGTCGTCGACGACGGCCGCGCCGCCGAGGAACTTGATGTAGTGGCGCGGCATCATCCCGCCCTGGGAGTGGCCCACCATCGAGACCTGGTCCGCGCCGGTCGCCTCGAGCACCCGCTGCGTGAACCGCTTGAGCTGCCGGGCCGAGGTGGCGATGTCGCCGGTGCCGCGGTTGCCGTAGTCGAGGGAGAACACGCAGAAGCCCGCGCTCTTGATCTCCAGCGACAGCCGCTCGAGCAGGTGCTTGCGGTCACCGAACGTGCCGTGGACGAGGACCACCGGCGTCGGCCGCTCGGCCGTCGGCTGGCACGACCAGTCGTTGGCGCCCGGCGGATCGCCTTCGGGCGAGGTCGGGTAGGCGAGCGGGTCGTCACCCGCGTACGACGCCGGCAGGGCGAGCGGCGTGAGGACCAGCGCCAGGGCAGCAGACACGACGGCGATCAGGATGCGCATGCCCGGACCAACGACACGGAGTGGAACGTGTTACTACTCTGCATCCGTGATCCATCACCTGAACTGCGCCACCCTGCGACCCATCGTCTCCTTCGGGGGTCGGGTCACGCCGCCGCGGATCGTTGCCCACTGCCTGCTCGTCGAGCGCGCCGACGGGCTGACGCTGGTCGACTCCGGCTTCGGCCGGGACGACCTCGCGCGTCCGGCCCGGCTCGGTCGGGCCTTCGTCGCCGCGATGCGGCCGGAGCTCGACGACTCCGAGACCGCCGCCACCCGGGTGGTCGCGCTCGGCCACCGGGTCGAGGACGTCACCGACATCGTGCTGACCCACCTCGACCTCGACCACGCCGGCGGGATCGCCGACTTCCCGCACGCCCGGATCCACGTCTACGGCGCGGAGCTGGACGCCGCGCTGAGCCCGACCTGGCGCGAGAAGGCCCGCTACGTCAAAGACCAATGGGCGCACGGTCCGCAGTGGGTCCGGCACGAGGTGACCGGCGACGAGTGGTTCGGGTTCGAAGCCGTCACCGCACTCACCGACGACGTGCTGCTGGTGCCCCTCCACGGCCACACCCGCGGCCATTGCGGCGTCGCCGTACGTCGGGCCGACGGGAGTTGGCTGCTGCACGCCGGCGACTCCTACTTCGAGTCGGGTGAGAAGGAGACGCCGCCCCACGCCACGATCGGGCTGCGGGTCTTCCAGCGGCTGATGGCCGTGGACGACGCGCAGCGCGTCGGCAACGCGGCACGGCTGCGCGAGCTCCACGCCGCTCGGTCGGACGAGGTCACCGTCTTCAGTGCCCACGACGCGTCAGAGTTCCACGCGCTGGCCCGCGAGAGCCGGCACTAGAGCCCGGTCGGCTCCTCGAACGGCACGACCTCGGGGCAGATGGCGAACGGAAGCTCCTCGAGGAGCGCCAGTCCGGCCGCCGCCCGGGGGTCGGGCAGGGTGTAGCCGAGTCGACCCGTGGACGGGTCGGCCGCCCCGTTCACGTACGCGTCGGCGAAACCGTCGACCGGCCAGTCCTCACCGATCCGCAGCCGCTCGAACAGGTCGTCGCGCCCGGGCTCCACCCACACCGTCGCCAGGTGGTCGCCGAACTCGATGGCGAAGCCCGGCAGCTCGTCCAGCGACGTGACCGTGTGCTCGGCGAGCAGTGCCTCCTGGTCCTCGGCGTCGGCATCGGGCCCGAGCGCTTCGTTGAGCGGGATGCAGCCGCGCTGGAGGTACGTCGCCGTCGCCGGCTCGTCGACCAGCGGCTCCCACCACCCCTCGTTGCCCCACACGTCGACGTCGGCGGCGCCGAGCACGACCAGATGCTCCCCCGCGCGAAGCTCAGCGCCGGCGAGTGGGCCGACGCCGTCGTCGATCGCGCGTCGTACGCCGGCCAGGTCGAGGTCGGGACGCAGTCCCAGCGCGAACCCGGGTCCGTCGTCCCCGCGCCAGCGGGCCTCCCAGTCGACGTCGTCCTGGGTGAAGCCGTAGTCGAGCTCGTAGGTCGAGCCGTCCTCGATCAGCAGCCCGTCGGTCAACAGCGCCGCCTCGGTGCGCGCGCGCTCCCAGAACGCGAGCCGGTCGGTCATCAGGTCGTCACTGGTGAGGTCGGGTTGCCCGAGGTGCACCCGCACCTGGTCCCAGTTCATGACCGTGATCGTGTCCGCCGACTGTGGCACCAGCGACAGCACCGTCTCGGCCGGCTCCCCGCTGTCGTCGTACGCCGGCGCCGGCTCGGGTGCCACGGACGCGACGGCGCGGGGCGGCTCCGGGGCGGGCTCGGACTGACAGCCGGCGAGGCAGATCGCGGAGACGACCAGGACCGAGTCGGAACGAGCGCACGCGGACCGATTATCCGTGCGCGCTCGACGCCGGTGCGACGGTGTCAGTCGCAGGTGTCGCAGCTGCCGTGGGCCGGCAGGACCATGTGGCACTTCGGGCAGGCGTCGACGGGCCTGGCGGCCAGCACCGCCTTGCGGAGTCGCGACCGGGCCGCGGAGAGCTGCGGCGTGAGCGCGGCAACGCCGCCGCCGGCGGGGATTCCCGCGGATCCGACGTAGGTGTAGCAGGCCAGGCGAGCGGCCGCGGCGTGCGTGTCGGGGTCGTCCGGCGCGGCACCGGTGTCCTCTGGGACCGTGGCGAGATACCCGTCACCGACGCTCCCCTTGGCGTTGACGCACAAGGCGGAGAGATTCGGCTCACCCCGAGCAGCGCACTCCTCGGCGACCCGTTCCAGCACCCCACCGATCCACACGTGGCTGCGCTGCGTGGCCGCGATGTCGCTGCGGTCCTGGATCTCGGCTGCGAGGTCCTTGGTGGTGATCACCCGGTGATAGTGCTGCGCAGTCTCCAGCAGCACCTCCCGGGCCGCGTCCACCCAGGCCTGCGGAACCTGCTCGACCGCGGCCGCTGCCGGGGTCATGTCGACGACTTCGAACCGGGCCTGCGGAGGAGAACCATGTCTCGACTGTACTCCGCTCGCCGTCCGGCACAGATTCCGCGCGCACGGCGCACAGAGTGAGGGGAGCCGCTACTCGTGTGCGCGCCCGCGCGCGAGCGTGGTGGAGCCTAGGGGACTCGAACCCCTAACCCCCTGCTTGCAAAGCAGGTGCGCTACCAATTGCGCCAAGGCCCCTGGCTGAATGACTGGGTGAGTGACCGAGCCGAGGCGGTCAGGCCTTGTCGGTGGGCTCGACGTGGTCGGTGGCCTCGGCCCAGAGTGCCTGCTCGGTGCGGCCGTCGTCGAGCTTCTTCTTGGCGAACGCGGCGCCGGCGGCGGCGAGCAGGACCAGCACGATCTTCTTCATGGTGACTCCTCGGGTTCGGCTCGGAAGGGCGTTGCGGTGGGCCTAACAGGACTTGAACCTGTGACCTCTTCCTTATCAGGGAAGCGCTCTAACCGTCTGAGCTATAGGCCCCGGGATGGCGTGCTGCCGACGGGCGAGACTACCCCACCGCGAGACGGCGAAACAAAACGAGATCAGTGGTCTTCGGCGAGGGTGACTTCGACGCCACCGAGGAGGGCGGCCGCCATGTTGTAGAGGAACGCGCCGAGCGTCGCGATGGCGGTCAGCAGCACCACGTCGACCACCGCCACGAGCATGGTGAAGCCCATCACCCGCGAGGTCCCGATGTACGCCGTGATGTCGAACGTGCCGGCCGCCTCGTTGCCCAGGATGTCCTGCGCGGTGGCGTTGATGGAGTCCCAGACACCGGCGGCGCCGAGGACGCTCCACACGATGAACACCGACACCACGGTGACGATGCCGAAGGCCACGGAGAGCAGGAACGCCGTCTTCATGACCGACCACGGGTCGACCCGGGTCAGCCGCAGCCGGGCGCGGCGCGGAGTCTTCTTGCCCACGCGAGGTCGCACGCGTGGCCGCCGACTTCGACTCGGGCTGGGCGTTGGCCCGGTGCTCGTCTGCTGCCTGCGACAGCTTGGCCTGGATCCGCTCGGTCAGCGGAGGTCGCGGGGCGGTGTCGTCGTCGCGGACGGCGGTCCGCTCAGCACGGCGCTCCGTCATCAATCCTCCTGTGGGCCAGCCTCATCCGGTGCTTGGTCCGGTTCTTGATCCGGTGCTTCGGACGCGCCGGACGCTTCGATTGTTGCATCCGGGCCCGAGACCGGCCCAATCCCGTTGGCGTCGTCTCGCCTGACCGGTCACGTCGCCTCGCCCTGACCGGTCACGTCGTCCTCGATCTCGTCGTCGACCCGAGCCTCCACCGAGCGGGCCACGACGGCGACCGAGTCGCCGGCCTTGGGCGAGACGAACTTGACGCCCTGCGTGGAGCGGCCCATGGGTCGGAAGTTCTCGTTGATCGGACTGCGCACGACCTGACCGCTCTGGGTGATCGACAGCACCTCGTCACCGTCCTCGACGATGAAGGCGCCGACGAGCACACCGCGCTCCTCGTTGGCCAGCGTCATCGCCTTGACACCCTTGGTGCCGCGGTTGGTCAGCCGGTAGTCACTGGTCCGCGAGCGCTTCGCGAAGCCGCCGTCGGTCATCGTGAAGACGTACTGGACGTGCTCGCCGGCTTCTTCGGGCGCGTCCTCGACCGCGGCGTCCGCGGCGCGGATCACCGACATCGACAGCACCGAGTCGCCCTTGCTGCGCTGCATGCCGGTGACGCCGGACGTCGCCCGGCCCATCGGCCGGAGCTGGCTGTCGTCGGCGCGGAACCGGACCGCTTGCCCCTTGCGGGAGACCAGCAGGATCTGGTCCTCGGCGAAGACCAGCTCGGCGCCGATCAGCTCGTCGTCGTCCTCCCGGAAGTTGATCGCGATGACGCCGGCCTGCCGGGGGCTGTTGTAGTCCCCGAGCCGGGTCTTCTTGACCAGCCCGTTGCGGGTGGCGAGCACGAGATAGGGCGCCTGCTCGTAGTCGCGGATCGCCAGCACCTGGGCGATGTTCTCGTCAGGCAGGAACGACAGCAGCCCGGCGACGTGGCCGCCCTTCGCGTCGCGCGATGCCTCGGGAAGGTTGTAGGCCTTGGTGCGGTAGACCCGGCCGGCGGTGGTGAAGAACAGCAGCCAGTGGTGGTTGGTGGTGGCGATGAAGTGCTCGACGACGTCGTCGCCGCGCAGGGACGCGCCGCGCACGCCCTTGCCGCCGCGCTTCTGCAGCCGGTACTGGTGGCGCAGGGTGCGCTTCGCGTAGCCACCGCGGGTGATGGAGACCACCAGCTCCTCGTCGGGAATCAGGTCCTCCATCGACAGGTCACCGTCGGCGGCGATGATCTGCGAGCGCCGATCGTCGCCGTACTTGTCGACGATCTCGCCGAGCTCATCGGAGATGATGGACCGCTGGCGGCTGACGTTGGCCAAGATGTCCTCGAGGTCGGCGATGACCCGCTCGAACTCAGCGAGATCGTCGATGATCTTCTGCCGCTGCAGCGCGGCCAGCGACCGCAGCTGCATGTCGAGGATCGCGGTGGCCTGGAGCTCGTCGATGTCGAGCAGCTCCATCAGACCGGTGCGGGCCTCGGCCACGTCGGGGGACCGACGGATCAGGGCGATGACCTCGTCGAGCTGGTCGAGCGCCTTGACCAGGCCGCGCAGGATGTGGGCGCGCTCCTGTGCCTTGCGGAGGCGGAACTCGGTGCGCCTGCGGATGACCTCGAGCTGGTGGGTGACCCAGTTGGAGATGAACTGGTCGATCGACAAGGTGCGCGGCACGCCATCGACGAGGGCGAGCATGTTGGCGGAGAAGTTCGTCTGCAGCTCGGTGTGCTTGAGCAGGTTGTTGAGGACGACCCGGGCCACCGCGTCGCGCTTCAGCACGATGACGAGCCGCTGACCGGTGCGGCCGGAGGAGTCGTCACGCACGTCGGAGATGCCCTGCACCTTGCCGGAGTCGGCGAGCTCGGCGATCTTGAGCGCGAGGTTGTCCGGGTTGACCATGTAGGGCAGCTCGGTGATCGAGAGGCAGGTCCGGCCCTTGCTGTCCTCGTCGATGTCGATGACCGCGCGCTGGGTGACCGACCCGCGGCCGGTGCGGTAGGCCTGCTCGATCCCCTCGCGACCCACGATCAGGGCGCCGTTGGGGAAGTCGGGGCCCTTGATCCGCTCGACCAGGGCGTCCTGGAGCTCCTCGCGGCTGGCCTCGGGGTTCTCCAGCGCCCACTTCGCACCCTCGGCGACCTCGCGGAGGTTGTGGGGCGGGATGCTGGTGGCCATGCCGACCGCGATGCCCGCCGAGCCGTTGACCAGCAGGTTGGGGTAGCGCGCCGGCAGCACCGTCGGCTCCTCGGAGCGGCCGTCGTAGTTCGGCTGGAAGTCGACGGTCTCCTGCTCGATGTCGCGGACCATCTCGAGCGCCAGCGGCGCCATGCGGCACTCGGTGTAGCGCATCGCGGCGGCGGCGTCGTTGCCCGGCGAGCCGAAGTTGCCCTGGCCGTGGATCAGCGGCGCGCGCATCACCCAGGGCTGGGCGAGCCGGACCAGGGTGTCGTAGATCGCGGTGTCGCCGTGGGGGTGGTACTGACCCATCACGTCACCGACGACACGGCTGCACTTGGAGAAGCCGCGGTCGGGTCGGTAGCCGCCGTCGTACATCGCGTAGAGCACCCGACGGTGCACCGGCTTGAGGCCGTCGCGTACGTCGGGCAGCGCCCGGCCCACGATGACCGCCATCGCGTAGTCGATGTAGGCGCGCTGCATGGAGGTCTGCAGCTCGATCGGCTCGATCCGACCGCCGCCACTCCCGCCGTCGTCGCCGCCGATGAGGTTCCCGGTCTGCTCGGTCACGTCGCTTCGTCTCTCTGGTCGCTGCTAGGGATGTCTAACTCTCGTGCTAGAGAGTCAGATATCGAGGAATCGGACGTCCTTGGCATTGCGCTGGATGAACGAGCGGCGCTGTTCGACGTCTTCTCCCATGAGGATCGAGAAGATCTCGTCGGCCCGCGCCGCGTCGTCGAGGGTGACCTGGAGCATCAGCCGCTGCTCCGGGTCCATGGTGGTGTCCCACAGCTCCTCGGCGTTCATCTCGCCCAGGCCCTTGTAGCGCTGGACCGGGTTCTCCTTGGGAAGCTTCTTGCCCTGCTCGAGGCCGTCGCTCATGAGCAGGTCGCGCTCGGCGTCGGAGTAGACGAACTCGTGCTCGGCCGGCTTGTTCCAGCGCAGCCGGTAGAGCGGGGGCTGGGCCATGTAGACGTAGCCGTGCTCGATGAGGGGCCGCATGAAACGGAACAGCAGCGTCAGCAGCAGCGTGTTGATGTGGTGGCCGTCGACGTCGGCGTCGGCCATCAGCACGACCTTGTGGTAGCGCAGCCGGTCGAGGTCGAACTCCTCGTGGATGCCGGTGCCGAGCGCGGAGATGATCGCCTGGACCTCGGTGTTGGCGAGCACCTTGTCGAGGCGCGCCTTCTCGACGTTCAGGATCTTGCCGCGGATCGGGAGGATCGCCTGGATGCGCGAGTCGCGACCCTGGCGCGCCGAGCCGCCCGCGGAGTCGCCCTCGACGATGAAGACCTCGCACTCGGCGGGATCGGTCGACTGGCAGTCCGACAGCTTGCCGGGCAGCCCGCCGCCGCCGAGCAGGCCCTTCCGCGAGCGGGCCAGGTCGCGCGCCTTGCGGGCGGCGATCCGGGCGCTGGCTGCGGCCTGCGCCTTGCGCACGATGTCGCGGCCCTCGGCGGGGTTCTGCTCGAGCCAGGCACCGAGCTGGTCGTTGACCAGGCGCTGCACGAAGCCCTTCGCCTCGGTGTTGCCGAGCTTGGTCTTGGTCTGGCCCTCGAACTGGGGCTCCTCCAGCTTGATCGAGAGGATCGCGGTGAGGCCCTCGCGGACGTCGTCGCCCGAGACCCGTTCCTCACGCTTCTTGATCAGCCCCCACTCCTCACCCCAGTGGTTGACCTGGGACGTGAGCGACGCGCGGAAGCCCTCTTCATGGGTGCCGCCCTCGTGGGTGTTGATGGTGTTGGCGAAGGTGTGGACCGACTCGGTGAAGGTGGTGTTCCACTGCATCGCGACCTCGAGGCTCATGTGGCTCTCGGAGTCCACCGGCGTCTCCGCCTCGAAGTTGATGATCGTCGGGTTGGCCTTGTCCTTGCGCCGGTTGAGGTGCTCGACGTAGTCGACCAGGCCGCGGTCGTACTTGAAGACCTGCTCGATGCCTCCGGTCTCGGCGCGCTTGATCGCGTCCTTGCCGGCCTGGTCGATCGACTCGGCGACGGTCTCGTCCTCGACCGCCTCGGCGACCTGCAGCGCTGACGGCCGCTCGTCGCGGACCACGATCTCGAGGCCCT
The DNA here is from genome assembly GCA_963804845.1 of uncultured Actinomycetota bacterium. GTDB lineage: Bacteria > Actinomycetota > Actinomycetes > Propionibacteriales > Nocardioidaceae > Nocardioides. Next base: position 613,922 of record CAWDSA010000003.1, read on the forward strand.
TGTTGAGGAACGCGTATTCGCGGATCCGGGTGGTGATCGTCTCCAGCGAGTAGGTCGTGGTCTCGAAGGTGTCGGTGCTGGCCCAGTAGGTCACCGTGGTGCCGGTGCCCTCGCCGTCGGCGAGTGGACGGACCTGTTCGAGGTCGGCGTCCGGTACGCCGCCCTGGAAGGTCTGTCGCCACTCGTGGCCCCGGTTGCGCACGTCGACGACCAGCCGGGACGACAGGGCGTTGACGACCGAGACGCCGACGCCGTGGAGTCCGCCGGAGACCTTGTAGCCGCCCCCGCCGAACTTGCCACCGGCGTGGAGCATGGTGAGTGCCAGGGTCACCGCCGGGATGTCCTGCCCGGGGGCGGTGTCGGTGGGGATGCCGCGGCCGTTGTCCTCGACGCGGACGCCTCCGTCGGCCTGCAGCGTCAGCACGATCCGGTCGCAGTGGCCGGCCAGCGCCTCGTCGACGGCGTTGTCGACGATCTCCCAGATCAGGTGGTGGAGGCCGCGCTCACCGGTGGAGCCGATGTACATGCCGGGCCGCTTGCGGACCGCCTCGAGGCCCTCGAGGACCTGGATCGCGGAGGCGTCGTACTCGCCGGTGGGATGGTTCTTGTCGAGGTCGGGCTGGTCGGGCTGCTCGGCGCTCACGCGTACCTCTTCGAAGGGTCGGGTCTCGGCATGGAGAAGGTCGCCCATCCCGACGGGGCGAGGCTGGCGACCCGATGTCCATGATACCGGGTGGAAGGCCTCAGAGCACGCACCACTCCCCAGGGGCGGGGGGATCCTGCGCGAGATTCGCCGCTGAGCGGCCCGTAATCGCCCATTCCACGCAGCAACAGGGGGGTCGTCAGGTCCCCATACGCACGAATCAGCCGTAGGTGTCCCTCGGACCGCGCCCGTCGCGGACCGAGCGGGGGCCCTTCTTCCAGCTCGGTCCGCGCGGCCCGAGGACCTCGATCAGGGTCACCGTGCCGTGCCCGAGCTCCTCGTTGAGACGGCGTACGACGGTGGGCGCGAGCAGCTTCAGCTGGGTCGCCCAGGCGGTGGAGTCGGTGCGGACGACGAGGGTGCCGTCGGTGAAGGACTCGGGGGTGCTGTGGGCGCCGATCTCCGGTCCGACCATCTCGGTCCACCGGCCGAAGACGCCATGGACCCGGAGCTCGAGGTCCCATCCGTGGTCCTCGACGAGGCGGTCGACGGTCGTGTCGAGCGGCTGGGGGTCGCGTTCGTCGGCGTGGGCGCCGGAGACCCTGGACGACGGCGGTCGCGGGGTCCAGGTCCTGCTCCGCTTCTTCGCCCGCGCGGACGGAGTCGTCCGCGCCGAGGCACGCGTCATCGCCCGCGCCAGGTCGAGTCCGTCGTCCTCCTTCTCCACGGCCGCCTCTGGCTTGTCCGGGGCGTCCTCCTCACTCGTCACGCGTCACCTCCCCGTCGGCGACCAGGTAGCGGACCCCGGCGAGGGCCTCGGGTACGTCGGCCGCCACCGCCGCCGTGACCAGTACCTGCTCGGCGCCGGCCACGAGGTCGGCGAGCTGACGTCGTCGGTCGGTGTCGAGCTCGGCGAAGACGTCGTCGAGGATCAGGATCGGGTCATCGCCGTCGGCACGCAGCAGGTCGTACGACGCGAGCCGCAGCGCCAGCGCGAACGACCAGCACTCGCCGTGGGAGGCGTAGCCGCGCACCGGCAGCCGCGCGTCAGGGTTGCCGAGGGTCAGCCTGAGCTCGTCGCGGTGGGGGCCGACCAGGCTGAGGCCGCGGTCGAGCTCGTCGCTGCGACGGCTCTCCAGCTCGGCCAGGATGGCCTCGGTGAGGTCGGGCCGGGCGGTGGCACCGGCCAGCTCGAAGGAGGCGACGTACTCCATCTCGGCGTCGTCGCGGCTCGCGCCCCGCGCGACCGTCTCGTAGGCCTTGCCGAGGTAGGGCCGCAGCTGCTCGACCAGCGTCAGGCGGGCTTCGAGCAGCTCGGCGCCGGTCGTGGCGAGCTGCGTGTCCCAGACCCCGAGCGTCGACAGGGCCCCCTCGCGGGCGCTGCCCTTCGCGAAGCCGGCGGTCTTCAGGAGCGAGTTGCGCTGGCGCAGGACCCGCTCGTAGTCGGAACGGACGCCGGCCAGTCGAGGAGTCCGCAGCACCAGCAGGTCGTCGAGGAAGCGGCGCCGGTCGGACGGGTCACCCTTGACCAGGGTCAGGTCCTCCGGTGAGAAGACCACGGTGCGGACCAGACCCAGCAGGTCGCGCGACTTCGGCAGCGGCGACCGGTTGACGCGGGCCCGGTTGGAGCGGCCGGGATTCACCTCCACCTCGAGCGTCGCGCTCCGCCCGTCGCGGACCACGGCGGCGCGCACGATCGCCTGCTCGGCGCCGGCGCGCACCAGCGGCGCGTCCGAGGAGACCCGGTGGGACCCGAGGCGCGAGAGGTAGTCGATCGCCTCCACCAGGTTGGTCTTGCCCTGGCCGTTGCGGCCGATGAACGACGTGGCCCCCGGGGCGAGCTCGACGTCGAGGTCGCTGTAGGACCGGAAGTCGTGGAGGGTGAGGTGGGCGACGTACACCGCCGTGCTAGCTCTCTCCGCCTTCGTGGCCCTTGCCGGCGCCGGCCCGCTGGGCCTCGTCCGACTGGTCGGGCGTGCCGTTCTCGGCATCGCCCCCCTTCGGGGCGGACGTCTGGGTGGCGTGCCCACCGAACTGGTTGCGCATCGCGGCCACGGCCTTCATCGCGGGGGAGTCGTCCTGGCGGGAGACGAACCGCGCGTACAGAGCGGCCGTGATCGCCGGCGTGGCGACGGCGTTCTCGATCCCGGCCTCGACGGTCCAGCGGCCCTCGCCGGAGTCGTCGGCGTAGCCGCGGATGCCGGCCAGGGCAGGGTCGTCGTCGAGCGCGGCCACCAGGAGGTCGAGCAGCCACGACCGGATCACGGTGCCCTCTCGCCAGGAGCGGAAGACCTCGGTGACGTTGTCGGTGACCTCGGCCTTCTCGAGCAGCTCCCAGCCCTCGGCGTAGGCCTGCATGATCGCGTACTCGATGCCGTTGTGGACCATCTTCGAGAAGTGGCCGGCACCGACCGCGCCGGCATGCACCGAGCCGAACTCGCCTTCGGGCTTGAGGGCATCGAAGGCGGGCTGGACCTTCTCGATGTCGTCGGCCTCACCGCCGTACATCAGGGCGTAGCCGTTCTCGAGACCCCAGACGCCACCGGAGACTCCGCAGTCGACGAAGCCGACACCGCGTTCGGCGAGCGCCTCGGCGTTGCGCTGGTCGTCGGTCCAGCGCGAGTTGCCTCCGTCGACGACGACGTCACCTTCGTCGAGCAGCTCACCCAGCTCCCGCACGGTGTCGCGGGTGGGGTCGCCGGCGGGCACCATCACCCAGACGACCTTCGGGCTGGGCAGGGTCTTGACCAGCTCGTCGAGGCTGTCGACGTCGGAGACGTCGGGGTTGCGGTCATAGCCGACCACCGTGTGGCCGGCGTTGCGGAGACGGGTCCGCATGTTGCCGCCCATCTTGCCGAGACCGACCAGCCCGATGTCCATGTCACGAGCACTAGCCGGGCGCGACGCAGGAGCGTACGGCGTGGCGCGGGAGGTCGAGCCTCGACCTGCGACCGAGACGTGTCGAGGTCGCAACGACGCGTCGAGATCGAGCCGACCTGCGGCGGCGACGGCCGGAGTCGGCGTCAGGACAGCAGTCGGCGCGGCATCAGCAGGTAGCGGAACGACGGTTCCTCGCCCGTGTCGCCGGCCGATCCGCTCATCACCATCGGCTTGGAGGCCTGGGTGAAGGCGAGCTCCACCACGCCCTGGTCGATGGCCGTCAGACCGTCGAGCAGGAACTGGGGATTGAAGCCGGTGGTCAGGGCGTCGCCGTCGATCTCGGCGTGGAGCGACTCCGAGGCCTGGGCCTCGTCACCGGACCCGGCGTCGAGGGTGAGCTGGCCGTCGCCGAACGCCAGTTGGACCGCGGTGTTGCGCTCCGCCACGAGGGCCACTCGCTTCACCGAGTCGACGAGATCGGCCTTGTCGATCTTGGCGGTGGTGAGGTGCTCGCCGGGGAAGAGGTTGCGGACCTTGGGGAACTCACCGTCGAGCAGCCGGGTCGTCGTCCGTCGTACGCCGCCGGGACCGACGCCCTCGAAGCCGATGATGCCCTCGCCGCTGCCGGTGGCCGCGAGCGCGATGGTGACCTCACCGCCGCCGGTCAGGGACTTGGCGGTGTCGCCGAGGACCTTGGCCGGCACCAGCGCGGCCATCGACGCGTCCGGGGTGTGGGGGCTCCAGTCGAGCTCGACATGGCTGAGCCGGAACCGGTCGGTGGCGAGCAGCGCGATGGTCGAGCCCTCGATCTCGATGCGAACGCCGGTGAGCACCGGCAGCATGTCGTCGCGGCCGGCAGCGGTCACGGCCTGGGCGACGGCGTGCGCGAAGTGCTCGCTCGGGACCGTTCCGCTCGCCGACGGCATGTCGGGCAACGACGGGTAGTCCTCGACCGGCATGGTCTGCAGGCTGAAGCGAGCCGAGCCGCACGTCAGTGAGACCCGTGGCCCCTCCAGCACCATCTCGACCGGCTTGTCGGGCAGGCTGCGGCAGATGTCGGCCAGCAGTCGGCCGCTGACGAGCGCCTGGCCCTCGTCGGAGACCTGCGCCTCGGTGAGCGTGGCCCGCGCCGAGGTCTCGTAGTCAAAGGTCGAGAGCACCAGGCCCTCGTCGCTGGCCTCGATCAGGAGGCCGGCGAGCACGGGGACACTGGGGCGGACCGGGAGGCTGCGAGCAGCCCAGGCGACGGCATCGGCGAGGACGTCGCGTTCGACACGGAACTTCACGGGTGCGTGGTCCTTCAGGTCGTCGGTGAGCGGTGGGGTCGACATCCTGCCACGACGAGGGCGAGGGAGGCAGTGCCGCGGGGCCAATTGGAGGACGTTGTCCCCAGATCGGGGTGCGAGTGGAATTCCACCGTCGATGGACAGGGATAGGTTCTCGTAGGAGTCGTAGCAGCGGTGGAAACTGTGGACGGCCGGCGTCGCTGCAGGTCAGGCAGCGTGTCCAGGGTGCACAGGGGCTGTGGACAAGGGGTCGACGGACCGCGGTCGCATGTGAACGACAGATGTCCGGGACGACAACACTCACCGGTTCTGCACAGCTTGTGCAGAGCGGAACCTGCTCGCCCCACACCCTGTCCACAGCACTCGGTCACCGGCGACGGGCCCTGCGGTCAGCCCTGGCGGGCCTGCAGCTTGACCCGGTTGGTGAGCTCGCTGACCTGGTTGAAGACGGCCCGCCTCTCCGCGAGCAGGGTGTTGATCTTGCGGTCGGCGTACATGACCGTCGTGTGGTCGCGATTGCCGAACTGGGCGCCGATCTTGGGCAGGGACAGGGCGGTCAGCTCGCGGCACAGGTACATCGCGATCTGACGCGCCATGACCAGGTGACGGCCGCGGCTGGGTCCGGTGAGCTCCTCGATGGTGAGCCCGAAGTACGCCGCGGTCTGGGCGATGATCAGCCCGGCGGTGATCTCCGGCTCGCCGCCCTCGGGGATCAGGTCCTTGAGCACGATCTCGGCCAGGGTCATGTCGACCTCCTGCCGGTTGAGGTTGGCGAACGCCGTCACCCGGATCAGGGCGCCCTCGAGCTCGCGGATGTTGGTCTGGATCTTCGAGGCGATGAACTCCAGCACGTCCGGCGGCGCGGTGAGCCGGTCCATCGCGGCCTTCTTGCGCAGGATCGCGATCCGGGTCTCGAGGTCGGGCGGCTGGACGTCGGTGATCAGGCCCCACTCGAACCGGTTGCGCAGCCGGTCCTCGAGCGCCTCGAGCCGCTTGGGCGGGCGGTCGGAGGTCAGCACGATCTGCTTGTTGGCGTTGTGGAGCGTGTTGAAGGTGTGGAAGAACTCCTCCTGCGTCTGGGTCTTCCCCTCCAGGAACTGGATGTCGTCGATCAGCAGCACGTCGACGTCGCGGTAGCGCCGCTTGAACCGGTCCTGACGGTCGTCGCGGATCGCGTTGATGAACTCGTTGGTGAACTCCTCGCTGGAGACGTAACGCACCTTGGCCCCGGTGTAGAGGCTGCGGACGTAGTGGCCGATCGCGTGGAGCAGGTGGGTCTTGCCGAGGCCGGACTCGCCGTAGATGAGCAGCGGGTTGTAGGCCTTGCCCGGCGCTTCGGCGACCGCGACCGCGGCCGCGTGGGGGAAGCGGTTGGACGACCCGATCACGAACGTCTCGAAGGTGTACTTGGGGTTGAGCCGCGTCTCCAGCGACGTGCCGATCGGTGGTGGCGAGGCGGGGGGTCCCGACATCGGTTCGCTGACCGGCGCCGGTGGCGGCTCCATCGGCTCGTACGGAATTGTCGACATGTCGTCGTATCGCTTGGCCGATTCATCGATGGTGGGTTGGCCGCCCATCTCGCCTGCCTCGAGCGTGGTGTCGACGGTGACCGCGATCCGGATCTCGCGGCCGAACGCGACGGTCAGCGACTCCTCGAGCTGGGCCCGGAGCCGACCCTCGAGCTGGCCGCGCGTGAACTCGTTGGGCACCGCGATGATCGCGGTGTTCTCGTGGAGTGTCACCGGCTGGCTGGTCCGCAGCCAGGCTCGCTGGTAGCCCTGCAGCTCGATCAGCACGCCCCGCCACGCGGCGTGGAGGTCAGTGGGCAGATCCTCACCGTCGCTCGACTCGAGCTGGCCGTCCGCTCCAGGCTCGACCGGGCCGTCGGGGGTGGTCGAGGGATCTGGCTGGGGGTGGTCCACGAGAACCCGCCTTCTGGGTCGGTTCGAGAATGGAATTCCACAGTCTTGTCCACAGACTGTGTACCTGCCCCCGTCCTTGTGGAGGGAGCACGTCCGAGACGCGGCGAGGAGACGCCATGATCACTGTTTCCGCAGGTCAGAGGCTGGTTCACAAGGTCTGTGACGCCGCTCACACGGGCCGGTGGATCAGGACGTCCGGGGCCGGCGGGGAACCTCGGAAGGGTCGAACGTAACAAGTGCGGGAGGGGCCCGGCAAGGGTTTCTCCACAGGCTGTCAGATGACGGATCGGCGTCGGTTTGACCGTGCGAGAGCTCGCCGCGTACCGTTGGCCGGTCACTGCAGTCTGAAACGGTGTCGACCGGTGCCGCATGTCCACGGATGTCCATGCCGTGGCTGGGCGGTGCCAGCCGAAGGGCAGGCCCGCACGACCATGCGCGTGATGCGTCCCCGAACCCGGTGAAAGAGATCCTCGTGAGCAAGCGTACGTACCAGCCGAACAACCGTCGTCGTCACAAGACGCACGGCTTCCGCCTGCGCATGCGCACCCGCGCCGGCCGCGCGATCCTGTCCTCGCGCCGCCGCAAGGGCCGCAAGGGCCTGGCCGTCTGAGGCCAAGCCCACCACAGCCGTGCTGTCCGCGGCGCACCGACTCGCCGATGCCGAGGGCTTTCGCACCGCCATTCGCTCCGGACGCCGGGCCGGTTCGCGCACCTTGGTCGTACACCTGGTCGACCCGCGCCACCAGCAGGACGCGAGCGCGCCGCGCGTCGGCCTGGTCGTCAGCAAGGCCGTGGGCAACGCCGTCACCCGCAATCGTGTGCAACGCCGACTTCGCCACCTCGTCCGGGACCAGCTCTCCGTCCTCCCGCCTTCGGGCACGCTCGTGATCCGCGCGCTGCCCGACGCGGCGCAGGCGTCCTCGGTGGAACTCGGGGCCGATCTTGACCGTTGCCTGAAACGGGTCCTGAAGGGGGAGTCCGCGTGAAGTACCTGCTCATCGGGCTGCTGAGGGCCTACCGCGCCGTGATCAGCCCGATCTACGGGCAGGTCTGCCGCTACCACCCGTCCTGCTCCGCGTATGCGCTGGAGGCGGTCACCGTCCACGGCAGCCTGCGCGGTACCTGGCTCGCCGTGCGCCGTGTCGGCCGCTGCCACCCCTGGGCCGCCGGCGGTTACGATCCCGTGCCGCCCGCGTCTCCCCTCCCGTCATCGACATCTGTGCCCAGCCGAGGAGCCTGATAGTCCGTGTTCGACTTCATCATGAACCCGCTCTACTACGCCATCTCGTTCATCCTGATGGGGTGGCACAGCCTGTGGAGCCGGCTTGGCCTCGACCCGTCCGGCGGCGCCGCCTGGGCGCTGTCGATCATCGGCCTCACCCTCATCATCCGGGCCGCGCTGATCCCGCTGTTCGTCAAGCAGATCAAGTCCAGCCGCAACATGCAGCTGATCCAGCCCAAGGTGAAGGAGCTGCAGAAGAAGTACGGGCACGACCGGGAGAAGCTCGCCCAGGAGACGATGAAGCTCTACAAGGACTCGGGCACCAACCCGTTCGCCTCGTGCCTGCCGATCCTGCTGCAGATGCCGATCTTCTTCGCACTCGTTCGGCGTGCTGAACAATGCCGCGGACGGCGAGCCCAAGGGTGTCCTCACCGCCGCCGACGCCGAGGACTTCGGCAAGGCGGAGCTGTGCGGGCGTCCCGCTGTCCGGCTCGCTCTTCAATGCCGAGCGGTGACGTCGGCATCATCGTGATGGCCGCCCTGCTGGTCGTGATGATGACGGCGACCACCTTCCTCACCCAGCGGCAGCTGATGAGCAAGAACATGCCCGCCGACGCTCTCACCGGGCCCCTACGCCCAGCAGCAGAAGCTCCTGCTCTACGTGCTGCCCGTCGTCTTCGCCGTCGGCGGCATCGCCTTCCCGATCGGCGTGCTCCTCTACTGGACCACCTCCAACCTCTGGACCATGGGCCAGCAGTTCTGGGTCATCCGCAACAACCCGGCGCCCGGGACGCCTGCCTTCGCCGCGAAGGTGGAACGCGACGCCCGCAAGGCGGCCCGCCACGGGGGGACGCCCGAGGCGACCACGGATCCCGCGACGCCGGTCGTCGAGGAGCCGGAGCCGCCCAAGCCGACGCCACGACAGCAGCCCCAGAAGCAGTCACGCCAGCAGCGCAGGAAGAAGGGCGGCGGCTCCGGGCCACCCAAGAAGCAGCCCCCGACGTGACCACCCCAGTCATCCGTACGACGCCAACCAGCCGAGGGACAGACATGACCGAGCAGACCGACCAGGTCGAGACCGAGGACTCCGAGCAGACGGACCGGTCGAGACGAGGACACCGAGCCGACCGACGCCGAGCCGACCGACGAGGAGCCGCGCGCCAGCCGCGAGGACCGCCTCGAGAACGAGGGCGACATCGCCGCCGACTACCTCGAGGAGCTGCTCGACATCGCGGACCTCGACGGTGACCTCGACATGGATGTCGAGGGCGACCGGGCGTCGGTCTCCATCGTGGGGGCCGACCTGGCCCAGCTCGTCGGCCGTGACGGCGAGGTGCTGGACGCCCTCCAGGAGCTGACCCGGCTCGCCGTGTATCGGGAGACGGGGGAGCGGTCGCGGCTGATGCTGGACATCTCGGGGCACCGGGCCCGGCGCCGCGAGCAGCTCGTCGCGCTCGCCGACGAGGTCATCGCGCGGGTCAAGGAGAGCGGCGAGTCTGAGTCCCTCGACGCGATGTCACCCTTCGAGCGCAAGGTGGTCCACGACGCCGTGGCGGCCGCGGGCCTGACCTCGGAGTCCGAGGGCGTCGAGCCGAAGCGCTTCGTGGTGGTTCTTCCCCAGTGAACTGGGCCGAGTGAGGCACGCCGCGTGACCGATCCGGTTTCACGTGAAACATCCGGCGCCCCGGAGGCGCCGCCGGCGCCCGCAGCGGCGCGGGCAGTCTTCGGCACCGACGAGCTGCCGCTGGCCGAGCGCTACGCCGAGCTGCTCGCCACCGACGGAGTGCTCCGCGGCCTGATCGGTCCGCGGGAGGTGCCGCGACTGTGGGAGCGGCACCTGGTCAACTGTGCCGTGCTCGCCGAGGTGATCCCGCACGGCGCCAGCGTGTGCGACGTCGGGAGCGGTGCCGGACTGCCCGGCGTGGTGCTGGCGATCGCCCGGCCGGACCTGTCGGTGACCCTGGTCGAACCGCTGCGGCGGCGGACCACGTTCCTCACCGAGGCGATCGCCGAGCTGGGACTGGAGAGGTGTGTGGTGCACCGGAGTCCGGGCCGAGCAGCTGCATGGCACCGACCGCTACGACGTCGTCACCTCCCGCGCCGTCGCTCCGTTGTCCCGCCTGCTGGCCTGGTCGATGCCGTTGGTCGCGCCGACGGGCGCGTTGGTCGCGATGAAGGGCTCGCGTGCCGCCGACGAGATCGAGGAAGCGCGCGACTCGCTGAGTCAGTTCGGGTGCGCGGAACCGGAGGTGCTGTCGCTCGGCGGTGGTGAGCCGACGTTGCTTGATCCACCGACGACGGTGGTCAGGGTGGTCTGGGACCGCCCGGTGTGAGAGGTTGACGCCGTGTCGCAGCAGCGCACCGGTCGGCTCGGTTGGCCGGCCCCCGACCGTGATCCGGAGTTATCCACCGGTCTCGGATGGCCTGACGAGCGCAGTTGTGCACAGGAAGAGCTAGTTCATCCACAGGCTGGAAACATCCCCGCAGCCGGCCGTGCGGTGACCGAACGAGAAGGCGAGGCCGTGGTTTCACGTGAAACATCCGCACAGTTCGGAGTGCGGACGGCGGCCGAGGTGGCAGCCTCGGCCGGTTCCTACGACGACACCAACACGCCGCTGGCGCGTGCCGCGGAGCATTCCGTGCTCGCCCGGCACGGCGCCCGGATGCGACCCTCGCTGCCCCGGCCCGACCGGACCCGCGTGTTCGTCGTGGCCAACCAGAAGGGCGGCGTCGGGAAGACCACGTCGACGGTGAACATCGCGGCGGCCCTGGCGCAGCTCGGGCAGCGAGTCCTGGTCGTCGACCTCGACCCCCAGGGCAACGCGTCGACCGCGCTCGGTGTCGAGCACCGCCGTGGGGTGCCGTCGACGTACGAGGCCGTGGTGGACGGGGCTCCGCTCGCCGACCTCACCACCGAGTGTCCTGACGTGGCGGGCCTGTGGGTGGTCCCCGCGACCATCGACCTGGCGGGCGCGGAGATCGAACTGGTGAGCGTGGTGGCGCGGGAGAACCGGCTGCACCGGGCGATCGAGGGCCACCCTCTCGTCGGTGACGCGCAGGAGGCGGGGGAGGAGCGCTACGACTTCGTCCTGGTCGACTGTCCACCGTCGCTGGGACTGCTGACGCTCAACGCGCTGGTCGCCGGCGCGGAGATGATGATCCCGATCCAGGCCGAGTACTACGCGCTGGAGGGGCTCGGCCAGCTCCTCGAGACCGTCGAGATGGTGAAGGCGCACCTGAACCCACGACTCGTGGTGTCCACGATCCTGGTCACGATGTACGACGCCCGGACCCGCCTCGCCTCCGGCGTCGCCGAGGAGGTCCGCGAGCACTTCGGTGACCAGGTCCTCAAGACCACCATCCCGCGCTCGGTGCGGGTGTCCGAGGCCCCGTCGTACGGGCAGACGGTGATGACCTACGATCCCGGATCGCCAGGGGCGTTGTGCTACCTGGAAGCCGCCCGTGAGATCGCCAGCAAGGGAGCACCTGCCCGATGACCCCCAGCCCCACCGCCCCGCGCCGCGGTCTCGGCCGCGGCCTCGGCTCGCTGATCCCGACGGCTCCCCGCGAGGATCCGGCCGACGGCACGGACGAGCCAGGCACCGCCGCGGCGCCGCCGCCGCGCGAGCTCGTCGGCGGCTCCTGGTTCACCGAGCTCCCGCCGGCTTCGATCACGCCCAACCCGGTGCAGCCGCGTCAGGTCTTCGACGAGGACGCGATGACCGAGCTGGTCACCTCCATCCGCGAGGTCGGCCTGCTGCAGCCGATCGTGGTCCGTCCGTTGGCCCAGGAAGGACAGAGCGATCGCTACGAGCTGGTGATGGGCGAGCGCCGCTGGCGCGCCTCCCAGCTGGCAGGCCTGACCGCGATCCCGGCCATCGTCCGCGAGACCGGCGACGACGACATGCTGCGCGACGCGCTGCTGGAGAACCTGCACCGCTCGCAGCTCAACCCGCTGGAGGAGGCGGCGGCCTACGAGCAGCTGCTCGAGGACTTCGACTGCACGCACGAGCAGCTCGCCTCGCGGATCGGCCGCTCGCGCCCGCAGATCAGCAACACGCTGCGGCTGCTCAAGCTCTCACCCGCCGTGCAGCGCCGCGTCGCCGCGGGCGTCCTGTCGGCCGGCCATGCCCGGTCGCTGCTGGCGATCGAGGACCCCGAGCTGCAGGACCGGCTCGCGGGGAGAGTCGTCAGTGAAGGCATCAGCGTGCGCGGCCTGGAGGAGATCGTGGCCGTGGGCGACATCGGCTCGGCAGCCCGGAACCGGCGGGCCAAGCCCGTGGCCCCCGGGCTCGCCGACATCGCCGAGCGACTGTCCGACCGGTTCGAGACCCGGGTCAAGGTGGCCCTCGGCAAGTCCCGGGGCCGGATCACCGTGGAGTTCGCCTCGCTGCAGGACCTGCAGCGCATCGTCGACGTGATGGACCCGCGCAACCGGATCGACCGGCCGATCTGAGCCACCCCACGGCGGGGACCGCGTCGCCACAAGCCATCAATCTGTAAAGCAACTCGTCGCTTTGTCGACAAAGCGACGTGTGGCTAGGACTCCTTGCGGGCGCGTCGACGCGCGATCCGCTCCGCGCGTTCGGCGGCATCGAGCTCGGCAGCCTCGGCGAGGGTGGGGGCGCTGCCGCCGTGGCGTCGGGGGAGCCACCACGACCCGGGCGGCTGCTCCGCGGCCGGGTACGCCGCGATCGTCCGGTCCAGCAGCGACGCCATCACCGCGTGCAGCTCGGCGGTCTCGGCCGTCGGGTCGGTGCCGGTGGGGTGCAGCGGCTCGCCGACCGTGATCGAGATGGTCTTCCCGCGTGAGAAGTCGCGGGGATGGTCCTTGGTCATCAGCCGCTGGGTGCCCCACAGCACGACCGGCACCAGCGGAACCCCGGCTGCGGCCGCGATCCGGACCGCCCCGGTCTTGAAGGTCTTGAGCTCCATCGCACGCGAGATCGTCGCCTCCGGGAAGATCCCGACCGCTTCCCCGGCCTCGAGGTAGTCCTGGGCCACTTCCGACGACCGGATCCCCGCACCACGGTCGACCTCGATGTGGTGACAGCCGCGCATGATCGGTCCGGTGATCTTGTGGTCGAACAGCTCCTTCTTGCCCATGAACCGCACCAGCCGCTTCGACGGGTGCGCGGCGAGACCGCCGTAGACGAAGTCGACGTACCCGATGTGGTTGTAGGCGAGCAGGACGCCACCGCTGGTGGGGACGTGTTCCGTGCCGGACATCTGGAACCGGTTACCCAGCACCCGGAACCCGGTCTTGGCGGCCACCACGATCGGCGGGTAGATGAGATCACGCACGCCGTCAGCCTAGGGTGCCCGTCCAGCCCTCAGCGTCGGGTGGCCAGGAACTCCGCGATCCTGCCGATCGCCTCCTCCAGCAGCGCCACGTCGGGGAGCGTCACCAGACGGAAGTGGTCGGGCTCGGGCCAGTTGAAGCCGGTGCCGTGGGTGACCAGGATCTTCTTGGAGCGGAGCAGGTCGATGACGAACTGCTGGTCGTCCTCGATCGCGTAGACCGCGGGGTCGAGGCGGGGGAAGCAGTAGAGCGCGCCCTGCGGCCGGACCGAGGAGACACCCGGGATGTCGTTGAGGAGCTTGTCGGCCAGCATGCTCTGCTCGTAGAAGCGGCCCCCGGGGACGATCAGCTCCTCGATGGACTGGTAGCCCCCCAGAGCGGTCTGGATGGCGTGCTGGGCGGGCACGTTGGCGCACATCCGCATGTTGGCGATGAGGGTGAGCCCCTCGAGGAAGTCGGTGGCGATCTCCTTCGGCCCCGAGACCATCACCCAGCCGGCCCGGTAGCCACAGACCCGGTAGGCCTTGGAGAGGCCACTGAAGGTCAGGCAGAGCACGTCGTGGCCGGCGGCTGCCGCCGCGTGGTGGTGGACGGCGCCGTCGAAGAGGATCTTCTCGTAGATCTCGTCGGCGAAGACGACCAGCTGGTGACGGCGTGCGATGTCGACGAGGCCCTCGACGGTCTGCTTGCTGTAGACGGCACCAGTGGGGTTGTTGGGGTTGATGATCACCAGCGCGTGGGTGTTCTCGGTGATCTTGGCCTCGATGTCGGCCAGGTCGGGGTTCCAGTCGTTCGCCTCGTCGCAGAGGTAGTGGACCGGCGTACCGCCCGACAGCGTGACCGCGCCCGTCCACAACGGGTAGTCCGGCGCCGGCACCAGCACCTCGTTGCCGTCGTCGACGAACGCCTGCAGCACCATCGAGATCAGCTCGGAGACGCCGTTGCCGATGAAGACGTCGTCGACGCTGACGTCGCGCAGGCCGCACTGCTGGTAGTACTGCGCGACCGCCGTCCGCGCGGGATAGATGCCCTGGCTGTCGCTGTAGCCCTGCGAGTCGGGCAGGTGGTGGACCACGTCGGCCAGGATCGCCTCCGGCGCCTCGAAGCCGAACGGCGCGGGGTTGCCGATGTTGAGCCTCAGGATCCGGTGGCCCTCGGCCTCCAGCCGCTGGGCCTCGAGCAGGATCGGTCCACGCACGTCGTAACGGACGTGGTGGAGCTTCCTGCTCTGCCGGATCGGGCGCACCCGCGACATTCTCGCAGGTGGGAAGCGGGTGAGATGATCGGTGTCATGAGCCGAACGGCGGTCCGGCTGACGCTGGACAACCTGGACGCGATTCCCGCGCCCTGCCGGTCCTGCGTGTTCTGGGAGTGCGACCCCGTACGCCGGGAGCGGCTCGCCGAGCCCGCGGCCGAGAAGGAGGCCTGGGTCTCCGAGGTGATGCGCGAGTGGGGCTCGTGCGGCCGGGTCGCGCTGGTCGACGACCAGCTCGTCGGCTACGTGATCTACGCGCCGGCCGGCGTTCGTGCCAGGGGCGGCGGGCTTCGCGACCGCACCGGTCTCGGCCGATGCCGTGCTGCTCACGACCCTCCACGTCGACCCGTCCGCGCGCGGCGGCGGCGTCGGCCGGATGCTGGTGCGCGCGATGGCCCGTGACCTGGTGGAGCGCGACATCCGGGCGGTGGAGGCGTTCGGCCGGCTGGGCCGGGCCGAGCGCCGGTGCACGGTGCCGGCCGACTTCCTCAGCGGTGTCGGCTTCCGCACGCAGCGGGCGCACCCGGCCACGCCACGGATGCGGATGGACCTGCGGACCGCGGTGACCTGGAAGAGCGAGGTCGAGGCGGCGCTGGAGCGGCTGGTCGGCGTGGTGCGTCCGGCACCGAAACCGCGGCGGGCCCCGGAGGCCACGCCGCGGTCGGATGAGTTGTAGCGTTTCCGAGTTCGCTCACCAGGTTTCGACACGCCGGTTCGGCGACTTCGCTGGCTCAGGCGCGACGGCTTGCTCGACCTGGCCGACCCACGTCGAGCTGATCCGCTGAGGGCGGCTCAGAATCACGTCGGCGAGCTCGTTGAGCAGCGCCGCCTTGGGGCGCGCGCCGACGATCGACTTCACGACCTCGCCACCCTGGTAGAGGTTGAGGGTCGGGATGCCGGTGACGCGGTAGGAGGAAGGGGTCACCGGGTTCTCGTCGACGTTCATCTTGACGATGGTGACCTTCTCGCCGTGCTCGGCCGCGATCTCCTCGAGGATCGGGGCGACCTGGCGGCACGGACCGCACCACTCGGCCCAGAAGTCCACCAGGACGGGCTTGTCGGACTTGAGGACCTGCGCCTCGAACTCGGCGTCGGTCACGGCGGAGATGTTCCCCACAGCGGTCACCTTTCAGGAGTGGTGGTCGAAGATGTCTCGGTCTGCCTAGTGAACACCACCGGACCGACAGTTGTTCCGCGCCGCTCAGGCAGGCTGTGGGGCGGAGTCGGGCTGCTGTGACAGGTGGGCGGGCACCAGCGCCAGCGCTGCCACCGCCAGGACGGCGGCCGCCGCGAACACGAAGAAGCCCCACGGATACGCCACCCCGGCGGTGACCAGCGCGCCGCCGAGGAACGGCCCGACGATCGCGCCCACCCGGCCGACGCCGGCGGCCATGCCGAGGGCGGTGCCGCGGATGGCGGGCGGGTAGAGGTGCCCGACGAACGCGTACACGAGCACCTGCGCGCTGAACACGAAGAAGCCGGCGACGAGCACCGCGACGTACACCAGCAGCGAGCTGTCGACCTTGACGGCCATCAGCGCGAGGGCGACGGCCGCGACACTGAACCAGGCCAGCACCGCCACCTTGTTGCCGCGGGCGTCGGCCACCCTGCCCGAGACCAGCAGCCCCAGCACGGCGCCGACGTTGAGCGTGAGCAGCAGCGTGAGGCCCGCGTCGAGGGAGTAGCCGGCCTCCTCCATGATCCGCGGCAGCCAGGTGTTGAGGCCATAGACGAGCAGCAGGCCCATGAACGAGGCGACCCACAGGCCGATGCTGACCATCAGCAGCCGGCCGCGGACCACGTCGGCCGGGGTCACCCGGGTGGTGCGGTCGCGCGAGGCGGCAAGGAAGGCCTCGGACTCGGGGAGCTTCGCCCACATGAGGGGTACGACGAGCAGGCCGGCCACGCCGCCGATCACGAACATCGCCTCCCACCCGAAGTCCGGGATCACCCACAGCGCGAGCAGGGCGGTCAGGACCGCGCCGACGTGGTAGCCGGTCATGGTGCGAGTCATCGCCGAGCTGGCCGAACGGTCTCCGGCGTACTCGCTCATGAACGTGAGCGCGGTCGGGAGGCAGGCGCCCAGCCCGAGCCCGGCGAGGAACCGGAGCACGATGAAGACGGTGCTGCTCGGCGCGAACGCAGTCGCCAGCGTCAGCACCGAGAACAGGGCGATGCAGGAGATCAGCGACACCCGGCGGCCGAACCGGTCGGTCAGCGGGCCGATCGTCACCGCGCCGATGCCGACGCCCACCAGGCCGAGGGTCGCCGCGGTGGTGAGTGAGGCGGTGTCGAAGCCGAGGGCACCGGTCTTGTCGAGGGTCGGGATCACCGCGCCCAGGACCACCAGGTCATAGCCGTCGAGGGCGACGGCGATCCAGCACAGGAGCACCGGCCAGAAGCCGGAGGCCCTGGGCGCGGTGGTGTACCGGCAGTCTGCGCGGCGGAGGTGGCAGTCATGGTGGGTTCCTCTCCGAGGTTCCTTCCACCACCCTCGCGTCCGGGCGCGGGCCTGACCACGCGACTATTTCACTCAGCGGAAGGAAGTGGCCATCCCGTGTAGCCCTCGGCGAGGTAGGCGCTGCCGGTGCCGCGAGGAGACGAGACCAGGGTCGTGAGCTCGCCGAGCTGGCGGCGTACGTCGAAGTCGCTCGCGTCCGGCAGGCGATGGAGCAAGGTGGTCATCCAGTAGGAGAAGTGCTGCGCCCGCCACACCCGGCGGAGCGCGGTCGTCGCGTAGTCGTCGAGCGCGTCGTCGTTCCCGCCGCGCAGGAGATCCTCGAGGTGTCGCGCCAGTGCCGCGGCGTCGGCGAGCGCCAGGTTGAGTCCCTTGGCGCCGGTCGGTGGCACCGTGTGACCGGCATCGCCGGCGAGCACCAGCTGTCCGTGACGCATCGGCTCCTGGACGAACGAGCGGAACGGCAGCACCGACCTGGAGGTGACGGCCCCTCCTTCAGGGAGACCCCGTTGGCCCCCACCCGGGCCTGCAGCTCGTCCCAGATCCGGTCGTCGGACCAGTCGTCGGGGTCGGTGTCGGCGTCGCACTGGAAGTACATCCGTTGCAGGGTCTGCGTGCGCTGGCTGATGAGGGCGAAGCCCCGCTCCGAGTGGTTGTAGATCAGCTCAGGTGCGCTCGGCGGGGCCTCGCACAGGATGCCGAACCACGCGTAGGGGTAGTCGCGTACGTACCGCTGCCCCATCTGCTCGGGGAACTGGTGGCGGCACATGCTCCGTGACCCGTCACACCCCGCCACGATCCGGGCGCGGACCTCGTGGTCCTGCCCTTCGGCGTCGGTGAACCGCATGGCCGGCCGCTCCGAGGTCAGGTCGGCCACCGACACCCCGGAGACCCCGAAGCGGACGTCAGCACTCACCCGCTGGCGAGCGTCGGCCAGGTCCCTGAACACGTCGGTCTGCGGATAGAGCCACACCGAGGCGCCGACGGCGTCTCGGAAGTCGATCCGGTGCCGGGCGCCACCGAAGGCGAGCTCGATGCCCTGGTGCTCGTCGCCCTCGCGAAGCACGCGGTCCGAGACACCGCTGTCCACCAGCAGCCGGACGCTGTCGCGCTCGAGAATGCCCGCCCGGTGTGTCTCCTCGATCTCGTGGCGGCTGCGGACGTCGATCGCGATCGAGTCGATGCCCGCCCTGCCGAGCAGGTGGGAGAGCATCAGCCCGGCCGGGCCGGCGCCGACGACGGCGACCTCGGTGGTGGTCTGCTTCACGCCCGGTTCCCGTCGATCAGGGGGACGTCCAGCAGCTGCGCGAGCTCGTCGTACGTCGTGCCGAAGAGGTCGCGCACGACGACGCCGTCGGGGGTGACCTCCAGGATCGCCCGGTCGGTGTAGACCCGGCTCACGCAGCCGACGGCGGTCAGCGGATAGTCGCAGGTGGGCACCAGCTTGGGGCTGCCGTCGCGGGCCAGCAGCGTCATCATCACCAGCGTGTGCCGGGCACCGCTGGCGAGGTCCATGGCGCCTCCCACGGCGGGGATCGCGTCGGGAGCACCGGTGTGCCAGTTGGCGAGGTCGCCCGAAGCCGACACCTGGAACGCACCGAGCACGCAGTAGTCGAGGTGGCCGCCGCGCATCATGGCGAACGAGTCGGCGTGGTGGAAGTACGACGCGCCCGGCAGCTCGGTGACGGGGACCTTCCCGGCATTGATCAGCTCGGGATCCACCGCGTCGCCGTGCGCTTCCGGTCCCATCCCGAGCATGCCGTTCTCGGTGTGCAGCACGATGCCGGCCGCCGGGTCGAGGTGGTTGGCCACCTTGGTCGGCTGACCGATGCCGAGGTTGACGAACGATCCGGGCGGGATGTCGCGGGCCACCACGGCGGCCAGCTCGTCGGGTCCCAGGGGAGCGTCGGTCGTCACGGCACGCACACCACCCGGTCGACATAGATGCCCGGCGTCACGACGTGCTCGGGGTCGATCCCGCCGAGCGGGCGCAGCTCGCGGACCTGGACGACGGTCGTCGTCGCCGCGGCCGCCATGACCGGGCCGAAGTTGCGGGCCGTCTTGCGGTAGACGAGGTTGCCTGCCGGGTCGGCGGCCAACGCGGACACGAGCGCCACCTCCGCATGGATCGGGTGCTCCAGGACGTAGCCGCGACCGTCGATCTCGCGCACCTCCTTGCCGTCCGCGAGCGGGGTGCCGTAGCCGGTCGGGGTGAAGAAGCCGCCGATCCCCGCACCGGCGGCGCGGATCCGCTCGGCGAGGTTGCCCTGGGCGACCAGCTCGAGCTCGATCCGGCCGGCCCGGTACTCGGAGTCGAAGCAGTGGGAGTCGTGCTGCCGCGGGAACGAGCAGATGATCCGGGCGACGCGACGTTCGCGGATCAGCGCCGCCAAGCCGCGGTCGCCGTTGCCGGCGTTGTTGTTGACGACCGTGAGGTCACTCGCGCCGCTGTCGAGCAGTGACTCGATCAGCTCCACGGGCTGGCCGGCGGTGCCGAACCCGCCGATCATCACGGTTGAACCGTCCTGGATCCCCGCGACCGCCTCGGCTGCCGTGTCCACGAACGTCGGCATCAGTCTCCCGCCTGCTCGAGCTCCTCGAGCACCTGTTGGGCGAGGGTGAACCCGTGGTTGGCGACCGGGACACCGCAGTAGACGGCGCTCTGCAAGATCACCTCGGCGATCTCGTCGGCGGTGAGTCCGTTGGTCCGGGCGGCTCGGACGTGCATCGAGAACTCCTCCCAGTGCCGCAGGGCGAGCAGTGCCGTGAGTGCCGCGATCGACCGGCTGCGGCGGTCCAGGCCCGGGCGGGACCAGACGCTTCCCCAGGGGTAGCGGGTGACGAGCTCCTGGAAGTCCGCAGTGAACGGCGTCGTCGCGGCGGTGGCCCGGTCGACATGCGCGTCGCCGAGCACCTCCCGGCGTACAGCGTCTCCTGCGTCGAACGTGTCGTCCCGGTCGGAGGTCATGCGGACTCCTGGAGCAGATGAGTGGTGAGCAGGTCGGCCGTGGCGGCGGGCGCCTCGGCCGGTGGCAGATGGGCGACGCCGGGCAGGACCTCCAGCCGGGCTCCCGGGACCACCTCGGCCGCGGCGCGTGCCTGGTCGGGTGTCACGACCGGGTCCTGCTCACCGGCGACCACGAGCACGGGCACGGCGACAGCCGACAGCGTCGGCCGGGCGTCGAACCCGGCCAGGGCCTCGCACGCGAGGGCGTAGGACTCGTCGTCCACCTCGCGCAGTGACTCCAGGAGAGCGGCACCCGCGGCGGGCTCGCGGTCGAGGAAGCCGGGTGCGAACCACCGGCCGGCCGACCCCTCGACCATGGCCGCGGTCCCCGAGGCCCGCACCAACGCCGCGCGTTCGTGCCACCCGGCCGGCTCGCCCAGCCGCGGCGCGGACGCGAGGGCGGCCACCGTGCCGAACGGTCCCGGGTCGGAGGCCAGCACGAAGCCCACCGCACCACCCATCGACACCCCGGCGTACGACGTCGGGCGGCCGCGGGCGAGGTCGACGGTGCGGTCGCGCACCTCGTCGGCGAGATCCGCGACGGCGTACGACGCGGTGGTCGGTGTCGAGCGGCCGTGCCCGGGCAGGTCCCAGCCGACGACCTCCACATCTCTGAGGGCGGCGCCGGCCGCGGTCCACAGGAGCGCGACGTCGGTGCCCAGGGACGGGCCGACCACCAGCAGGACCGGCGAGTCCTGGTCGCCGGCGAGCCGAGTCAGGGTGAGGTCAACCATGGCCGCCGTCCCAGCGGTCGAGCACGTCGTCGACCATGGCCTGCGCCTGGCCGAGGTAGGTGCGCGGGTCGGGGTCACCGGGGCCGCGCTCGGCCAGCAGCTCGGCGGCCGCACGCTCGGCACGGTCGGCCATGGCGTCCGGATCGACCTCGAGGCCGGTGGCCAGCTCGGCGGCCTGGGATGCCGCGGTCACCGCGAGCTCGAGCAGTCGCGTCAACGCCGGCCACTCGCTGTGCCAGGGCCCGTCGGGTCGTTCGTCGTGGGTCGTGGCGGCCGCGAGGTGGAGCTGCGCCGCGAGCAGCGGCGCCTGCTGGGCGGCCGACCGGACCAGCACGGTGAGCACCGGGTTGCGCTTGTGGGGCATCGTCGACGATCCGCCCCGCGACTCGGCCGCGCCCTCGCGGACCTCGCCGACCTCCGGGCGGCCGAGGAAGGACACGTCGGTGGCGAGCACGCCGAGGACGTCGGTCGCCGAGACGAGGGCGTCGCCGATCCGGGTCACGACCGCTCGTCGGGTGTGCCAGGGCAGCTCGTCCGGCAGCAGCCCGAGCTCCTCGGCGAACCGGTGCCCGACCGCGGCGTGGTCGGCGTCGGGCGCCAGGTGGACGAGCAGGGCACGGGTGCCGGCGGCTCCGCCGGCCTGCACCGGGAGCCGGTCGGCCACGTCGGCGACCTGCCGGCGCGCATCCTGCACGCCGGTCAGCCACTGGGCCGCCTTCAGGCCGAACGTGGTGGGGACGGCGTGCTGGGTGAGCGTGCGGCCGACCATGAGGGTGTCGCGATGGGTGCGGGCGAGGTGTGCCAGGGCGTTGCCGGTCGCGGCGAGGTCGGCCGCCACCCGGGCGAGGCCGTCGCGGGCGACCACCATCAGAGCGGTGTCGAGGACGTCCTGGCTGGTGAGTCCCCGGTGGACCCCGGACGCGGCATCGTCGGGCAGGGACCGACGCAGCAACGCCACCAGCGGGACCACGGGGTTGCCGGCCGCCTCGCACGCCGCGGCCAGCTCCGCAGGGTCGGGCCGCAGCTCGTCGGCGGCTCGCGTGACGGCAGCGGCGGCCGCTTCGCTGACCAGACCGGTCGGGACCAGGGCGCGCGACCACGCCGCTTCGACGCGGAGCATCGCGGCCAGCAGGGCGTCGTCGTCGGCCACCCCGCGGGCCCGCTCGGAGCCCGGGGAGACCAGGCCGCTCATCCGGTCCTCATCGGTGCTGCCTCGGGAATGTCAGGAACACAGTCTCGCCCTCTCCCTGGAGCCGGACGTCGAAGCGTAGCGAGCCGTCGTCCTCCCGGACCGCCTCCAGGGTGGCGCGCTCGGATGCGGACAGCCCGGTCGAGGAAGTCGTCCTGCTGGCCGGGCAGGTAGGCGCGGGTGAACAACCGGTCGAGCAGGCCGCGCGCGAAGACCGTGACGGCGAAGAACGCGGGGCCGCCGTCCACGCCGGCCGGTTCGACCGTCGTGAAGCGGTAGCGGCCCTCGGCATCGGTGGCGCAGCGACCCCATCCGGTGAAGCCGCCGGAACGGCGCAGCGATCCCTCGACCCGCGGGACCGAGCCGTCGGCGTCCGCCTGCCGGATCTCCAGCAGCGCGTCGGGCAGCGGGTCGCCGGCGCCGTCGTAGACGTGGCCGTGGAGCTGCACCGCCCCGGACGTTCCGGGCGGGACCAGCTGCTCGCCTCGGGGGAAGGGAAGCGCGTCGTGGAAGAAGGGGCCGACGGTCTGGCCGGGGGTGGTCTCGCGGGACGGGTCAGTCATCGTCGTCCTGCTCCTGGGAGAGGGGCGTGGCGTGGGTGCCGGTGAGGACGATGTCCCATCGGTAGCCGGTGGCCCACTCGGGGCTCGTCAGGTCGTGGTCGTACGACGCGACCAACCGATCGCGCGCGGACTGGTCGGTGATCGACTGGTAGATCGGATCGAGCGCGAAGAGCGGGTCGCCCGGGAAGTACATCTGGGTCACCAGCCGCTGGGTGAACTCGGTCCCGAAGAGCGAGAAGTGGATGTGCGCCGGTCGCCACGCGTTGTCGTGGTTGCGCCACGGGTAGGGACCGGGCTTGATCGTGACGAAGCGGTAGTGCCCGTCGTGGTCGGTCAGGCAACGCCCGAGGCCGGTGAAGTGCGGGTCGAGGGGGGCAGGATGCTGGTCGCCCTGGTGGCGGTAGCGCCCGCCGGCGTTCGCCTGCCAGATCTCGACCAGCTGGTGTCGGACCGGTCGCCCGTCGCCGTCGAGGATGCGTCCGGCCACCAGCAGCCGCTCGCCGATCGGCTCGCCCGTCGACTGGATCGTGAGGTCGGCCTCGACCGGGTCGACGTCGGTCTGGCCGAACACCGGCGCGACCAGCTCCACGCCCTCCGGGTCGGCCGGGCGCAGGGCCTTGGTGGGGTGGCGCAGCAGCGAGCTGCGGTACGGCGCGAAGTCGAGTCGGGGTTGCGCGGTCCCGGGCATGCCCTGGGCCTGCGCGATCTCGTCGCTGATCTCGGCCTGGCTGCTCAGGGTCGGTGCCACCACGTCACGGTAGGGCGGGGGGCGGCAGCCACCGAGACTATGCTTCCGCTCAGCGGAAGGAGCGCGATGGCCGGCAACACCTCGACGCCCGGGGCGAGTGTCGTCGGACGCGCCCTCGCCCTGGTCTTCGCCTTCGACGAGCGTCACCGGCGGCTCACCCTCACCGAGCTCGCGCGGCGGTCGGACCTGCCGGTGCCCACCGTGCACCGGCTGGTGGGAGAGCTGGTCGCGGGCGGAGCCCTGGTGAAGCGACCCGACGGGGGCTACGTCGTGGGGCGGCGACTGTGGGACGTCGGTCTCCTCGCCCCGGTGGAGACCGGACTGCGTGAGGTGGCGGCGCCGTTCCTCAACGACCTGCACGCAGCCACCCGGGCCACGGTGCACCTGGCAGTCCCGGAGGGCAGCCAGGTGCTGTACCTCGAGCGGCTTTCGGGAGGGACGTCGGTGCCGGTCGTGAGTCAGGTCGGAACCCGCCTGCCGATGCACTCGACGGGCGTGGGCAAGGTGCTCCTCGCCCACGCGCCCGACCATGTCGTGGAGCAGGCCCTCGGCCGGCTGACCCGGCTCACGCCGTACACGGTGACCCAGCCGGCGCGCCTGCGTGCCCAGCTGAAGGCCGTACGCCGCGACGGCTATGCCACCACCGTGGAGGAGATGACGCTGGGGGCCTGTTCGGTGGCGGTGCCGATCCGGGCCGGCCCCGACGACGTGGTGGTGGCCGCGGTCGGCGTCGTCGTCCCGAACCTCAAGCGCGACAAGTCCCGGTTGGTCACCGGCCTCCGCGTCGCCGCGCAGGGGATCGGTCGCTCTCTCGCATGACCCCGCGTCACCGCGGCGCGGGCCCGGTGGTGGCCCGCAGGACCAGCTCGGTCGGCAGCGTCACCCGAGGCGGATCGGACGCCGTCCGGGTCGGGTCGACCGCGTCGAGCAGGATCTCCACGGCCGCCCGGCCGACATCGGCGTGGACGCCGCCCAGGGTCGTGAGCCCCGGGGTGCACAGTCCGGCCGCGAAGATGTTGTCGAAGCCGACCACGCTCACCGCGCGGGGAACCTCGATGCCCCGTTGCGAGAGCCGCTGCACGACCCCGATCGCCAGCAGGTCGTTGTGGGCGATCACCGCGGTGGCCTCGGCGTTGAGCGCTCCGTCGGCGGCGGCGCCCCCCTGGGACACCTTGGGGACGAACGGTCCGATCCGCAGGGCCTCGACGCCGAGGTCGGTGGCGGCGCGCTCGATCGCCGCCCAGCGCGTGGCGGCCATCCACGAGTTGCGCGGGCCGGCGAGGTAGACCAGACGCCGGTGGCCGAGCGAGACCAGGTGCTCGACGATGTGCCGGCAGCCCTGGTCATGGTCGAGGACGACACTGGCCAGCCCGGTGACCTGCCGGTTCATGAGCACGACCGGCCGCTGCCCGGCCACCTGCTGCAGGTTCTCGTCGGGCAACCTGCTGGCCGCGAGCACGAACCCGTCCACGGCCGGGACCAGCCGCTGGATCTGCTCGAACTCGATCCGCGGCGACTCCTCGGCGTTGACCAGGACCAACGTGAAGTCGGAGGCCTTCGCGCGGAGCTCGGCCCCGCGGATCAGCTCGAAGTAGTGCGGGTTGGTGATGTCGGAGACCACCATCGCCACCGTGCGGTGGCGCCCGGAGAACAGCGCGCGGGCGTGGGGATTCGGCCGGTAACCGATGCGGGTGGCCACGGCCAGCACGTGGTCCCGGGTCTTCGTGCTGACCCGGCCGGGATGGGAGAACGCGCGGGAGACGGTCGAGGTCGCGACGCCTGCCTCCCGCGCGACGTCGTAGATGGTGGGCTGCGCCATGGCTCCATCACACCGGTTCTGGCAACCGGTGGCAACCGCTTGCCATGCTGCCGACGCGGCTCCCTACGTTCGGCGACTGTGACGACAGACACAGCCGAGGCGCCTCGGGGACGGCTCGCCGGCTTCCTGGCGCAACCGCCGCGGTGGGTGGCGGGGCCGGTCCGGGTGGTGACCGCGCGTCGAGCTGGCGCTCGGTGCAGCGGCGGTGCTCCTCATCTTCGGCCTGGTGCTGGTCCAGGCGCTCCAGCGTTACCTGCCGCTCGACGGCTGGTCGTGGACCGGCGAGCTCGCCCGGTTCTCGCTGGTCTGGCTCACCTTCGTGGTGGCCGGCGTGCTCGTCACGCGCGACGAGCACATCTCGATCGAGATGATCGACTCGGCGCCCCCACCGGTGCCGCGGGTGGCGCGCGTCGTCTCGTGCGTCGTGGTCGCGGTCATCGGAGTCGGCCTCGTCCTCGAGGCCTGGGAGCTGATGGACACCCAGGGGATCTTGAAGTCGCCCGCCATGGGCATGCCCATGTCGTGGCTCTACGGCATCTCCCTGATCGGGTTCGTCAGCGTCGTCGTCCGCGCCCTCGTGGCCGCATTGCGTTACGCCGTGCTCGGCGTTCCCGAGCGCGACCTGGACGAGATCCGCGGCGGTCCATCGGAATGAGCCTGCTGGTCCTGTCGATCCTCATCGTCGGCCTGATGGTCGTGCGCGTGCCGATCGCCTTCGCCTTCATCGGTCCGTCGCTGGCCTACATGCTGACCAACGACCAGTCGCTCGGGCTGGCGCTGCGGATGGTGGCCCAGTCGACGGCCAGCTTCCCGCTGCTCGCCGTACCCCTGTTCATCCTGCTGGGCTCGCTCGCCAACCACGCCGGTATCGCGGACCGGCTCTTCGACTTCGCCCTCGCCCTGTTCGCCCGGGTGCGCGGCAGCCTCGGCTACGTCAGCATCGGGTGCAGCGTCGGCTTCTCGTGGATGAGCGGCTCCGCGGTCGCGGACGCCGCCGCCCTCGGCAAGCTGCAGATCCCGGCCATGCTGCGCGACGGCTACTCCAAGCGGTTCGCCCTCGGCGTGACCGGGTCGGCCGCCCTGATCGCGCCGGTGATGCCGCCCAGCATCCCGGCCGTCATCTACGCCGGCCTGGCAGCCGTCTCGACCGGGGCGCTCTTCGCCGCCTCCGTGGTGCCGGCGCTGCTCATGGCGCTGGGGTTGGCCGTCGTCGTGTTCCTCTGGGTGCGCCGCGACCCCAACATCCGCCGTACGGAGTTCAGCGGCGCCCGGGTGTGGGAGACCGGCAAGCGCGTGATCGCGCCGATGGGCGCGCCGGTCATCATCCTCGGCGGCATCCTCAGCGGCTGGTTCACGCCGACCGAGGCGGCGGCCGTAGGCGCGGCGTACATGGCGGTGCTCGGCTTCGCCTACCGCACGCTGCGGCTGCGCGACCTGCCGAAGGTTCTCGTGGAGACGGTCACGACCACCGGCGCCATCATGCTGATCGTCGCCTCGGCGAACCTGCTCGGCTACATCTTCGCCCGGGAGCGCGTGCCCCAGGAGATCTCCGAGCTGATGCTCGGGCTCAGCTCGAACCCCACGGTGTTCCTGCTGCTGGTGTTCGCGCTGTCGCTGATCCTGGGCACCGCCCTCGACGCGATCGCGGTGCTGACCCTCACGGTCCCGATCCTGCTGCCGATCAGCGCGACGTACGGCGTCGACCCGATCGCCCTCGGTGTGCTGATGATCGTCTCCCAGATGATCGGCCTGCTGACGCCGCCGGTGGGCACGGTCATCTTCGTGCTGCAGGCGATCGCCCGCACCACGATGGCCGAGGTGTTCTGGGGCTCGCTCCCGTTCATGGTGCCGCTGCTGCTGCTGTGCCTCGCGATCATCTTCTGGCCCGACGCCATCCTCTACCTGCCGCAGGAGCTCGGGACTGTGACCCGCCGGTCGACGCTCACAGGTCTGCTCGGCCAGGGGGTCGGGCCGTCGCTGACGCCGGAGATGCACGAGCGCGAGGCCCAGCGGCACGGCCTGCGCAGCGTCTACAAGGTGCTCGAGCTCGACGCGGACGAGACCGACCCGGCGCGGCTCGCGACCTGCTCGCCGCCGCGGTTCGGCTGGGATACGACGGGCTCAACGTCACCCACCCGGTCAAGCAGGCGATGGTGCCGCTCATGGACCGGCTCTCGCCGGAGGTGGCCCAGATCGGCGCCCTCAACACGGTCGTGGTGACCGACGGGCAGGACCATCGGGCCACAACACGGACGTCTCCGGCTTCGCCCGTGCCTGTCGCGAGGAGCTCGCCGACGCCAGCCTGGCCGACGTGGTGCTGCTCGGCGCCGGCGGGGCCGGCACGGCCGTGGCGCACGCCCTCGCTGGGTATCGGCGCGCACCGGATCCGGGTCGCGGACCCCGACCGGGAGCCGGGCCGCCCGGCTGCGCGACTCCCTCGACCGGCTCGGACAGCCGGTCCGTGGTCGACGAGGTCGCGCCCGCCGACGTACCCGCACTCCTCCAGGAGGCGAGCGGGCTGGTGAACGCGACCCCGGTCGGCATGGCCGACCACCCCGGCACCCCCGTGGACGTGGCAGCGCTGCGGCCCGAGCTGTGGGTCGCCGACATCGTCTACCGCCCCCTGGAGACCGACCTGCTCGCGGCCGCCGCCCGCCGCGGCTGCCGGGTGCTCAGCGGCGCCGGGATGGCGGTGCACCAGGCGGCCGACGCCTTCGAGCTGTTCACCGGCCGCGTGGCCGACCGCGGCGCGATGCGCCGCGACTTCGACGACCTGGTCGCCGCCGAGCGGCGCGACCTCCTCACGCCCAGTCAGGGAACCACCGGAGAAAGGAACCAGTGATGGCCACAACGACGAGAAGGGGGACGGCGCTGATCGGATGCGCGGTCGCCCCGCTCCTGGTGCTCACCGCCTGCGGTGGGGACGACGACGGCGAGGGTGAGGGCGGCGACGTCGAGATCACCCTCGCCCACAGCTACACCGAGCAGCAGCCGCAGCACCGCTGCGGTGCCCAGGTGATCGCCGACGAGGTGGAGGCGGCCGACGTCGGCATGGCCGTGGAGATCTTCCCGGCCAGCCAGCTCGGGCCGGACGCGGACCGGATCGCCTCGGTGGTCTCGGGCGACATCGACATGGACATCCAGGGGGCGTCGGCGCTCGGTGCGGTCTACGAGCCGGTGAGCGTCCTCGACGCGGCGTACGCCTTCGACGACGAGGAGCACTACGCCCGCTACTTCGAGACCGACGCGGCCGACGAGCTGCTCCAGGGCTTCGCGGACGAGACCGGCATCACCACCCTGGGATCGTGGACGGTCGGGATGCGCCACTTCACGGCCAACGACCCGATCCGCTCACCCGAGGACCTCGACGGCCTGCGGATGCGGTTCCCGAACTCGCCGCAGTTCCTCATGAACGCCGACGCGCTCGGGGCGGACGCCACCGAGGTGGCCTACGAGGAGCTGTTCCTCGCCCTGCAGCAGGGCACGGTCGACGGTCAGGAGAACCCGATCGTCAACATCGACGCGATCAGCCTCGACGAGGTGCAGGACACCCTCAGCCTGTCCGGGCACGGCTCCAACTCCAACCTCGTGATCATCGGCGAGGTGTGGGGCGAGCTGTCGAGCGAGCAGCAGGAGGCACTGCAGGGAGCCGTCGACGAGGCGGTCGGCCCAGGTCCCGGGCTGCGTCGACGGAGGACGAGCAGAAGATCCTGGACGGCTGGGAGCAGGACGGCGCCATGGAGATCGTCGACGACGTGGACAAGGCCGCGTTCCAGGAGCAGGCGGACGCCTACCTGCGGGAGAACTTCGACGAGGAGCAGCTGGCGATCTACGAGGGAATCCGGGAGTCCGCTGAGTGATCGCGGTGGCGGGGCGGAGACCGTCGAGAGCTTCGGGGGGCCGGTTCCGGTGACCGACCTCGGTCGCACCCTGGTCCACGAGCACGTGTTCGTGAACCATCCGGAGCTGGAACGGAACTTCCCCCACCCCGAGTGGGATCCCGACCGGGGCGGTCGAGGAGGCAGTGGCCGGCCTCGACCGCCTCTGGGAGCTCGGGATCCGCACGGTGGTCGACCTCACCGTCCTCGGGCTGGGACGCGACGTCGCGACTGGTGGCGCAGGTGGCGCGCCGGAGCAGGGTGACGCTGCTGGCCGCGACCGGCTACTACACGGCCGACGTGCTGCCGGCGTACTTCCACACCCACGGTCCCGGGCTGCTCGATCGACGGCCCGGATCCGCTGGAGGAGTTCTTCCGTCCGCGACATCGAGACCGGCATCGCCGGGTACCGGCGTCCGGGCCGCCGCCCTGAAGGTGGTCACCGACCGGCCGGGGCTGACGCCCGACGTACGGCGGGTGATGACGGCAGCCGCGGCCGTCCACCGCCGTACCGGGGTGCCGGTCTTCACGCACACCCACGCCGCCTCGGAGAACGGCCGCGAGCAGGTTGCGTTCCTGGACGGACGCCGGCGTCCATCCGTCGCGGCTGGTCATCGGCCACTGCGGCGACACCGAGGACCTCGGCTATCTCCGGTGGCTGCTCGGCCGGGGAGTGACGCTCGGGATGGACCGGTTCGGCATGGAGCACGTGCTGCCCGACGAGCGAGCGGGTCGGCGACCGTGCTGGCCCTGCTCCGGGAGGGGTACGCCGAGCAGCTGGTCCTCTCGCACGACGCCGCGTTCTTCAGCCGGGTCACCCCGCCGTCCTGGCGAGCGGAGCACGCCCCGCACTGGCACCTGGAGAACCTGTCCCGACGGGTCGTGCCGATGCTGCTCGAGGGCGGCGCGAGCGACGACGACGTGCAGCAGATGCTGGTCCGCAACCCGGCCCGGCTGCTCCGTCGCTCCACCGGCAGGACGCCGCAGCATGAGGACGTCGATCGCCACGGTGTGCCTGAGCGGGACGCTCACGGACAAGCTCCACGCCTGCGCGGCGGCGGGCTTCGACGGGGTCGAGATCTTCGAGCCCGACCTGGTGGCCTCGCCGGCGAGCCCCGAGGAGTTGGTCGCCCTGGCCGACCGGCTGGGGCTGACGCTGGACCTCTACCAGCCGTTCCGGGACGCGGAGGGAGTCGACGAGGCGACGTTCGGCGGGGTGCTGCGGCGGGCCGAGGCCAAGTTCGCCCTCATGCAGCGACTGCGCATCGACACCATGCTCGTGTGCAGCAACGTCGCCACGGCCACCGTGGACGACCCGGAGGTCTCCGCCGGCCAGCTGCGGCGGCTGGGCGAGCTCGCGGCGTCGTACGACGTCCGGCTGGCCTACGAGGCCCTCGCGTGGGGACGTTTCGTCGACGACTACCGCTACGCCTGGCGGATCGTCGAGCTCGCCGACCACCCTGCCGTCGGCGTGTGCCTCGACAGCTTCCACATCCTCTCGCGCGGTCACGATCCCGCCGCGATCGAGGAGATCCCCGGGGAACGGATCTTCTTCCTGCAGCTCGCCGACGCACCGGCGCTGACCCTGGACGTGTTGTCCTGGAGCCGGCACCACCGGCTGTTCCCGGGGGAGGGGGCCTTCGACCTGACCGGCTTCCTGGCCCACGTGCTCGCCACCGGCTACGACGGGCCGATGTCGCTGGAGGTCTTCAACGACACGTTCCGGCAGACCGACGTCCTGCGGACCGCGCAGCAGGCACGTCGGTCACTCAGGTGGCTGGCCGACGGGGTCGCCGGGCTCGAGTCGCTGCCCGCGGCGCAGGAGCCGACCGGGTTCGACTTCGTCGAGGTGAAGGCGGAGGACGCCGGCGACGTCGAGATCATGCTGCGACAGCTGGGCTTCGACTTCCGGGGCCGGCACCGCACCAAGCCGGTGCGACTGTGGACGCAGGGCACCGCGCGGGTGGTCTGCAACGAGCAGCAGGCCCGCGACCTGCCGCCCACCCTGGCGGCGGTCGGCCTCGCGGTGCGCGACCCCGAGCTCACGGCCGACGCGCGCCCGCGCCCTGGAAGCGCCGGCCGTCTACCGCCGTACCTACGCCGGGGAGCAGGAGCTGCCTGCCTTCCGCGCGCCCGACGGCACCGAGATCTACCTCGCCGCCGATGCGGGTGACGAAGCCGACTGGGTGCCGGAGTTCGAGGGTGGCGAGTCGATCGACGGCGCGGACAAGTCCCTGATCACGGGCATCGACCACGTGAACCTCGCCCACCCGTGGCAGACCTACGACGAGGCGGTGCTGTTCTACAGCAGCGTGCTCGCGCTGACCCCGGGGACCGGACAGGACGTGGCGGCGCCGACCGGGCTGGTGCGCAGCCAGGTGATGGGATCACGGGACGGGTCCGTGCGGCTCGCGCTCAACGTGGCGCCGCTCGCTGCACGACACGGCAGCGGGCAGCGGCCTGGCGCAGCACGTGGCGTTCTCGTCGAGCGACGCCCTGTCAGTGGCCCGGGCAGGCGACGGCGCGGGGTCTGGAGCCGTTGCCGATCCCGGCCAACTACTACGACGACCTGCTGGCCAGGTTCGACCTCGATCCGGAGCCTGGTCGAGCAGCTCGCGGCGTACGGCGCGATGTACGACCGCGACGACACCGGTGAGTTCGTGCACTTCTACACCGCGACCGTCGGCGGGCTGTTCCTCGAGGTGGTGGAGCGCCGGGGCGGCTACCAGGGCTACGGCGCCCCGAACGCACCGTCCGGCTGGCCGCCCAGCACGTGGCACTCGGTTCGGAAGGCTGAACGGGTCTCGACACGCTCCGTCGCGACCTCACAGGCTCGGTCGCGGTCGCTGCTCGACCACCATCGATGCCTTCCTCCTCGTGCCTCGGAGGTGAGGCATCAGGCCCCCGCCACCTGCACGGTCTCGCTGACGACCTCGGCTGTCTCCTCACGCGGCCCGGCCGTCGAGGCCGCGTGGTCGAGCGCGGCGACGTAGCGCTCGGCGTCGAGCGCGGCCGCGCAGCCGGTGCCGGCGGCGGTGACGGCCTGCCGGTAGTGGTGGTCGACGAGGTCGCCGCTGGCGAAGACGCCGGGCAGGTTGGTCGCGGTCGACGGGTGGTCGACGAGCACGTAGCCGTCGTCGTCGAGGTCGACCTGGCCACCGAGCAGCTCCGAGCGCGGGTCGTGGCCGATCGCGATGAAGAGTCCGGTGACCTCGAGCGGGCGGGTCTCGCCGGTGACGGTGTCGCGCAGGGTGACCGACTCGAGCTTGTCGGTGCCGTTGATCTCGGCGATCTCGGCGTTCCAGACCATCTCGAGCTTGGGGTCGTTGAACGCGCGCTCCTGCATGATCTTGGAGGCACGGAGCTCGTCGCGGCGGTGGATCAGGTAGACCTTGGACCCGAAGCGGGTGAGGAAGGTGGCCTCCTCGACCGCCGAGTCGCCGCCGCCGACCACGGCGATCGCCTGCTCACGGAAGAAGAACCCGTCGCAGGTCGCACACCAGGAGACGCCGCGGCCGGAGAGCTCCTCCTCGCGGGGCAGCCCCAGCTTCCGGTAGCCGGAGCCGGTGGCGAGGATGACGGTGCGTGCGGTGTAGGTCTCGGTGGCGGTCTTGACGATCTTGAGGTCGCCGGTCAGGTCGACCTCGACCACGTCGTCGGCGACCAGCTCGGCGCCGAACCGTTCGGCCTGGGCGCGCATCTCGTCCATCAGCGCCGGGCCCATGATGCCGTCGCGGAAGCCCGGGAAGTTCTCCACCTCGGTGGTGTTCATCAACGCACCGCCGGCGGTGACCGAGCCCTCGAGGACCAGCGGCTTGAGCGCCGCGCGGGCCGTGTAGAGCGCCGCGGTGTAGCCGGCCGGGCCGGAACCGATGACGATGACGTTGCGGGGGTCGGACATGCTGCTCCTTCGTCGGGATCTCTCTACATCAGAACCGATCGTAGGCGAGCGTCATTCCCGTGGTGAGGCCCCTCACGGGTAGGGCAGGGTCACCGACCGGACGACGACCTCGCTGCCGCACAGGAACAGGTCGGCGACCTGGCTGTCGCCCTGCGGCTTGCGCAGCACCAGCCAGCCGGGAGCCTTGTCATAGACGACCGGGACGAAGCGGCCGCGACCCCACGCGCCCGGCTCGCAGACGCCGCGCCGGCCGCTGGACAGGGTCGGACCCGCGCCGTTCAGCTCGTCGGCGTACTCATCGGAGTCGAAGGCGGCGGCGGGCACGAGGACCCGGAGGGACGCCGCGTCCCGTGCGAACCGCTGGGTGGAGACCCGGTACGACCTCTGTTCGGCCGCCGTCTCGGAGCCGTTGGCGCGATCAGGCTGGGCGGGAGCGCCCTCCCCAGACTCCTCCTCGAGCTCGGCGCCGGCGGCGGGGTGTTGGGCATCGGCGGAGTCTTCGCCGCCGCCCTCGGGCAGGACCTGGCCGATGCCGACCCCGATCACGACGACCGCCGCGGCAGCGACCAGCAGGGTGGCCGCGCGGCGCCGCCGGTGGGCGAGGTGGACCACGTCCGCCGAGCGGGCGGGTTCGTCGGCCAGACCGGCCAGGACCTTGTCGAGGCGGGCGACGACGCCGTCGGGGGCGGGCTCGGTGTGGCGGGCGTCGGCGAGCAGGCGGCGTACGTGCTGCTCCTGCTCGGGGGTCAGCTCCTGGTCGGGCTGGTCGGTCACGGTCATCGCCTCCTCTCGGCTGCCGGGCATGTGTGCTGCGTCAGGGTCTGGTGGGCTCACGCCGGGGCCGGCGGCCCGCGTGGCTCCGTGGATGGGACGGCGCCCCTCGCCGCGGGGTTCCCCGGGTCGTCGTGGTCCGGGTCACGTGTCGGGGCCAGGATCTGCAGCAGGCCGGCGAGCCGGGTCCGGCCCCGCGAGCACCGCGACTTCACCGTGCCCACCGCGCAGTCGAGCATCTCGGCGGCCTCCGCGACGGAGTAGCCCTCCATGTCCACCAGCACCAGCGCCGCGCGCTGCTCGGCGGGGAGCCGGGAGAGAGCCGCGACCACCAGTCGGCGACGTTCATCGGCCACCGCCTCGTCGGCGGGATCGAGCGGTCCACTGGTCAGCAGCGAGCCGCGATCGCCCATCTCGTCCAGGTCGTCGGGCAGCGGCTCGGCGCGGCGCACCTTCGCCGCCCGGAGCCGGTCGAGGCAGGCGTTGACGATGACCCGGTGGAGCCAGGTCGTCACCTGCGACTCGCCGCGGAACGAGCCGGCCCGGCGGTACGCCGCGATCAGGCCGTCCTGCAGGCCGTCGGCCGCATCGTCGGGGTTGCCCATGGTGCGGAGCGCGACCGCCCAGAGCCGATCGCGGTGGCGGCCGAACAGCACGCTGAAGGCGTCTGCGTCCCCCTGGACGTGCGCCGCGAGCAGCTCGGCATCGGTGCGTTCGTCCGTGGTCATGAACTGACCACGACCTCCGCGATCTCCGCCCGGAACCCGCCGTCCACCTCGGGGAGGGAGGTCAGCCACACCACGAGGTACTGACCGGTCGCGGGCTCGTCGAGCCGGGTCCGCACCGTCTCCCGGTCGGCGGTGAGCTCCTCCAGCACCGTCAGGTCGGCGACGGCGGTCGGCTTCTCGTCGGTCAGGAAGTAGGTGACGCCGGTCGGGGCACCGTTCAGTGTGAGGTCGATCTGGGAGATCTCCTGCGGGCTGCCCAGGTCGATGGTGAGGCCGACGCCGGTCTTGAGGCCGGGCGGTGGACCCAGCTGGTCGTCGTAGGTGCTGGTGGGCCACGCGGTGGCCACGTCGCCGTCGACCGCGGCTGCCACGAGATCCGGCGACTCCTCCGGCGGATCGGCCTGCGGGTCGAGGTCGTCGGCTGTCAAACCCGTGATGGGGGTGGGCTCGGCCGACTCGCTGGTGCTGCTGGACGGCGACGGCTCCGGGTCCGGCTCGGCGCCGAGCGGGGTCTTGCCACGGCCGAGGTTGTAGGCGATCACGA
The DNA here is from genome assembly GCA_963804845.1 of uncultured Actinomycetota bacterium. Lineage (GTDB taxonomy): Bacteria > Actinomycetota > Actinomycetes > Propionibacteriales > Nocardioidaceae > Nocardioides. Next base: position 648,772 of record CAWDSA010000003.1, read on the forward strand.
CCGCGACCAGCAGCAGCAGCGACAACGCGATCAGCAGCGCCAGCCGGAACCACGACCGCCCCGGGACATCGTCGTCCTCGAGGCCCACCTCGGTCACCGGGATCACGCCGCTGCCGGTGCCGGGACCCGTGTTCTCCCAGGGCCAGTACTCGCCGGTGACCGGTGGCGCCGCGCCGGGGCGAGGCGTCCGGGCAGGCTGGCCCTCGGCGGGCGTCGGTGCGAACAGGGGCCGCTCGGGCAGCTCCTCGAACTTGGGGGGTGGCGGGGGCGGCTCGGACCGCTTCTGAAGCCAGGAGACGTCGTCGGCCTCGTCGTCGAAGATCGGCATCCCGGCCTGGGTCGGCATGTCGACCGGGGACGCCGGTGTGCTGACCGGCGTCTGGTCGTCGTGGTGGGGCTCGTCGGGCGAACCGAGGGTCGGCGGCGGCTCGGCGTCGGGCTCCGGGGCGGGCACCGCGGATGACCGGCGGCGGTGTCGGGATCACCACCGTCGGCTCCGGCTGGGGGTCAGCGGGTGGCTCCGGCTCGGGCGTGGGCTCCGGCTTGGGGCGAGCGGGGGGCCGGCGCTCGGGGACGGCGAGCACGCCGCCGCCCGTGATGCCACCGACGGGTGCCGGCTGGATCAGGCCGGTCGGGTCGCCGACGTACTCGGCGAGCGCGTCGGCGAGGCCACGGGCGGTGTGGAGGTTGACGTCCTGGTGTCCGGGCTCCGCGCTGTAGGGGTTGAGGACGTGGTCGCAGATGGTGTCGAGCACGCGGGGGATCCCGGCCCGCACCTGACGGGGGCGCAGCCAGCGACCGTGGTCGCGCAACGCCGGCGGCACCTCGGAGCTCGACGGCCCGGCCCACTTGCAGGTGAGCAGGAAGTAGAGGAGGCCGCCGAGGTCGGCAACGTCGCCCGACACCTGTCCGCGCGGTATGCCGAGCAGCGCGGCGTCGACACAGAAGCCGATGATGCGCACCTGACCGGACTGGTCGATCAGGACGTTCTCGGGGACCAGCCGCCCGTGGGCGACCCGCTGCTCGTGGGCGATCGCCATGGAGGCGGCGACCTCGGAGACGATCCAGGCCGCCCGGCGCGGCGGCAGCGGCCCGTCGCTGCCGACGAGGATGTCGAGGGAGGTGCCGGAGCCCCATTCGTTGACGACGTAGGCGATGCCGTCGCGGCGGTCGGCGTCGAGGACGCGCAGGATCCTGCGGTCGAGGATGGTCGCGGAGACCCGGGCAGCCTCGGTGAGGTCGTCGGCCCGTTCGTCGTCCTCGGCCAGGCAGTGCAGTGCCACGTGGCGCTCCAGCACCCGGTCGTGGGCGCGCCAGAACCGGCCGTTCCCGCTCTCGGTGAGCAGGTCGACCAGGAGGTACCGGTCGGCGAGCAGGTCGCCCGGTCCCGCTGACTGGTGCACGAATCTCCCTCTACGGATGGTTGGTCGTCATCGTAGGCGGCGTCAGGCCCGGGAGCGGGACGGGAGCCGCCGCGTCACCGTGTTCAGCACGTCGGTGACCTCCGTCAGGTGGAATCGCCGGGCGAGCACCAGGAACAGCACCACGTCGACGGCAGCGACCGCGATCCCGCGCAGCAGCGCGATCCCGAGCGCGGGATCCTCCCCCAGGCCGGACAGCAGCCAGGCTGTCCCAGCCGCCGCGCTGGTCGAGACCGCCGTGATCACCAGCAGCCGTACCGTGAAGCGCACCAGGCCCTGGAAGCCGAGCCCACCCAGCCGGCGGGCCAGGACGGCGGAGGAGACGCCGGCCCCGACGAGGTAGGACGCGCCATAGGCGAGGACCAGTGCGGGCGAGGTCTGCTCGACCGTGGCCTCGCGCACCAGCAGCACGGCGACGGCGATGTTGCTCACCGCGATCACGCACTGGATGAAGAAGACGGCGCGCGTCTGCTCGAGGGCGTAGAACCCGCGCAGCATGAAGTAGTGGACGGTGAAGAAGACCAGGCCGATCCCGAACAGCGCCAGGGTGGGTGCGAACGTCTGGTAGGTCTCGGCGCCGGCGCCGTAGCCCCAGATCACGTGCGCGGCGTCCCGGGCGACCAGGGGCAGCAGCAGCGCGAACGGGATCACGACGGCCAGCGCGGTGCGCAGCGACGAGGTGAGCGTGCTGGCGAGCTCGCTCAGGTCGCCATCCGCCGCGAGCCGCGACAGCCGCGGCAGCGTGGCGGTCGCCAGGGAGACGGTGATGATCGAGTGGGGGACCATCACGATCAGGAACGCGTAGGAGTAGATGGTGTAGCCGGTGGCGGGCTCGCCCGGGGCCTGCGCCGGCCCGTTGCTCGCGAGGTTGACCACGACCGTGTAGGCGATCTGGTTGACGATCACGAACAGGACGGTCCACATGCCCAGCCGCAGCGTGTGTCCCAGCCCGGTGCCGCGCAGGTCGAAGCGGGGGCGGTAGCGGTAGCCGGCCTGGCGGAGGTACGGCACCAGCACCGCCAGCTGGACGACGATGCCGAGGGTGGAGCCGAGGCCGAGGAGCGCCTCCTGTCCGGGGGTGAACGGGCCGGCGAGCTCGTTCCCCTGGGCCGGGCCGAACACGAACAGGTAGGTGACCAGTACGGCGATCGCGATCAGGTTGTTGGCGATCGGCGCCCACATCATCGGCCCGAACCTGCCGCGGGAGTTGAGGATCTGGCCGACCAGCACGAACATCCCGTAGAAGAACACCTGCGGCAGGCACCACCGGGCGAAGTGGATGACCGACTCCCGCTGCGCGGCGAGCTCCGGTTGGTCGTAGGCCTCGCCCAGGAAGACGTCCATCACCCAGGGTGCGGCCACCACCAGGAGCACGGTCACCACCGCGAGGAACATCGCTGCCAGGGTCACGATCCGGTTGGTGTAGGCCTCGCCGCCGTCGGCGTCGTACTTCATCGAGCGCACCAGCTGGGGCACCAGCACGGCGTTGAAGATGCCGCCGGCCAGCAGGATGTAGAGCATGTTCGGCACCGTGTTGGCGACGTTGAACAGCTCGGCGTGGAGCACGGTGCCGAGTGCGGCGACCAGCAGCGCCGATCGGACGAAGCCGCTGAGCCGCGACACGGTCGTGCCGGCCGCCATCACCGCGCTCGAGGAGAGAATCCTGGCGCTGTCGGGGTCCTCGTTCATGGGAATGCTCACGTGGACGCTCGCTCGCTCCGGATCCGGCGTACGAGGCGGATCGCGATCGCCAGGAACAGCAGCCCGACGCCGACACCGAGGATCAGCCAGATCACGCCGCTCACCTGGGCCGATCGGATGGCCACGCGTTGGGCCGCCCCCAACGGCGTACCTTCCTCGTCGGTGACCACGACGCGGGCGTACTGCACCCCCGGGCTGGACGTGTTCGCGTCGAGCAGGATGGTCTGTCGACTCCCGGCCGCGAGCTCGATCGCCTCCGAGGTCTCGACCTCGACGTCGCCGATGCTGTCGGTGCGGAGCCAGACCGTCACCGCCTGGTCGAGCCGGTTGGTCACCGTCGCGGAGAACGTGCCGGAGTCGCTCGACAGGGTCACGCCGCGGGGCGCGCGGATCCGAACCCGCTCGAGCCGTCGGCCGATCCACGCCACCGCGGCCTCGGAGTCGGTGCGCGACTCGAACGCCTGGTCGCGGTCGGAGTAGGAGATCGACGTCAGCGCCTCGTCGAGGACCTCCCCCCCGATCACGTCGTTGCGCGGCAGCACGTTGTCGAGCGTGCGGCCGGACGCGATGAGCTGCTCGGCCGCGGTGAAGTTCTCGTCGTCGAGCTCGAGGAGCGCCTGCTCGGCCGGGTAGCTGATCTGGTCGGCGAGCGAGCGGGCGCGCCCTGCCCGAGGTCGTCGGTGGACGTGAGCCTCAGCCACGGCGCGTCGAGCCCGGACCAGAAGGTGAGCGGCGACGTGGGGGAGAAGCCGGACGGGATCACGAGGAGCAGCGGGGTGCGGTCGTGGAACAGCAGCCGGACGGCCGCCTCGGCCAGGAATCGCTGGCGCAGGGCCAGCTCGGAGAGAGGGGCGCCGGGGCCCGGACCGCCGCGTGCCGTCGCGGCCGAGGCGAACAGCACGCGCTGGTCGTCGATCGTGGGCCGAGGTCTGTACGTCGCCGGACGCCAGCGCCGCGTCGCTCAACAGCACGGTCTCGTCACCCGAGAGCACCGTCAGCGACTCGACCGGGAGGAAGCCGCTGGGAGCGGCCACGGCCGGCCCGGTCCGGATCCGCCAGCGGTCGAGCTGGGTGCCCGGGCGGTGGAGTGCGGCGTCGTAGAGCTGCGGGGCGTTCGCGGCGGTCGCGGCCAGGTCGGGGTCGCCGTAGGGGAGGGTCAGCACCTGGTCGGTCGCGATCGCGTCCTCGAACTGCGACAGCCAGGCGTTCCCCGGCTCGGCGGCGACGTTGGCGGTGCCGTCCGGCGACGCGGGCTCCTCGTCACCGGGCTCGACGATCTCGGACGACGGCGTGCCGTCGCCGGGGTCGGGCGACTCGGACTCCTCGCCCACGTCCGGTGGCCGTACCGTGTCGGCGAGGGTGCGGGGCGGGTTGCCCGCGGAGAGTCGGGCCACGGCGTCGGGCACCGCCGGGTCGACGAGCCAGGTCACCGGCATCGGTCCGGCGGCCGTGCCGAAGTCGGCGAGGGCGTTGAGCCGGCCCCCCGGTGAGAGGTCGGCCGCCCATCGTTCCGCGGAGCGGAGCCGACCGTCGGCCGCGTGGCGGATCGAGCGACGGATCGGGATCACGACGGCCGCGCGTTCGCGACCCTCGGTCTGCGGCGGGACCAGCGGCAGCAGGGTGCGCGCCCGGCCGTCGGCGACCCCGTCGCGGAACTCCGTCGTGTTGCCGAGGGCGTGCGCCCCGAACCAGTACACCCCGGCCTCGGTCACCGGGACCTGGTTGCGCTTGAGCTCGATCGAGAAGTCCGTGCTCTCGCCCGGGGCCAAGGACCCGATGTTGTCGAAGGTGCCGGTCGCGAAGATGCGGTCACCCACGTCGGCATCGACCGGCGTCGTGGAGGTGGCAGCCAGCTCCGCCGACGACGTCAGGGGCGCGTCGCCGATGAAGGCGTGGACGTTGATCGCCCGCCACCGCTCGTCACTGACGTTGGTCACCTCGCCGCGCATCCGGACCGTCCCCTTCCCGGGAAGGTACGACGGCGTCAGCGACTCGATCACCACCAGCAGGGGGTCGTCGACGTCGGCGGCAGCAGCGGTCACGGCGGCAGCGGGACCGGCCGGCGCCACGAGCAACGTGGAGGTCGCTGCCACCGCCACGAGGGCAGGCAGCAGGGACGACCGACGACGCATGGCGGCGACTCTATCCGGGTGCCCTATCGTTTCTGAGCGTGCCAGAGCCCGTCTCCTCCGCGTGGAACCTGCGCGACGCGCAGCAGTCGATGACCGACGAGCTCGACCGCATCGAGCCCGTCCTCGGCCCGCTCGGCGAGCGCTTCCGCGAGGCCGGCCACGAGCTCCACCTGGTCGGCGGACCGGTGCGCGACGCGTTGCTCGGCCGTCGCGTCAGCGACCTCGACCTCACCACCTCCGCGCGCCCCGACGAGACCGAGCGGCTGCTGACCGGGTGGGCCGACGCGCTGTGGGACATGGGACGTGCCTTCGGCACCATCGGCGCCCGCTCCGGTCCGTGGCAGATCGAGATCACGACGTACCGGTCGGAGTCCTACGACCCGGCGTCCCGCAATCCCGACGTCACCTTCGGCGACAGCCTCGCCGGCGACCTGGGCCGCCGCGACTTCACGGTCAACGCGATGGCGGTCTCGCTGCCGGACCGCACCTTCGAGGACCCGCACGGCGGAGTCGTCGACCTGGCGCACCGGGCCCTGCGTACGCCGGGCCGACCCGAGGACAGCTTCTCCGACGACCCGCTGCGGATGATGCGGGCCGCGCGCTTCGCCGCACAGCTCGGCTTCGACGTGGCACCTGAGGTCGTCGTCGCCATGACCGCGATGGCCGAGCGGATCGACATCATCTCGGCCGAACGGGTGCGCGACGAGCTGGTGAAGCTGGTCTGTGCCCCCGACCCCCGCCGCGGCCTGACGCTGCTGGTCGAGACCGGCCTGGCCGAGCGGGTGCTGCCCGAGCTCCCGGCGCTGGCCCTGGAGCGCGACGAGCACCACCGCCACAAGGACGTCTACGAGCACACGCTGACCGTGCTGGAGCAGGCGATCGAGCTCGAGCACCGGCTGGGGGACGGCCCGGACTTCATCGTCCGGTTCGCGGCGCTGCTCCACGACATCGGCAAGCCGCGGACGCGCCGCTTCCAGGACGACGGGATCGTCACCTTCCACCACCACGACGTGGTCGGCGCGAAGCTGACCCGCAAGCGGATGCAGGCGCTGCGGTTCTCCGGCGACGAGATCGACGCCGTGGCGCAGCTCGTCGAGCTGCACCTGCGCTTCCACGGGTACGGCGACGGCGAGTGGACCGACTCCGCCGTCCGCCGCTACGTACGTGATGCGGGCGACCAGCTCGAGCGGCTCCACATCCTGACCCGGGCCGACTGCACCACCCGCAACCGCCGCAAGGCCGAGCGGCTGCGGCGCAGCTATGACGACCTCGAGTCCCGCATCGCGCGGCTCTCGGAGGAGGAGGAGCTCGCGGCGATCCGGCCCGACCTCGACGGCACCCAGATCATGCGGGTGCTCGACATCCCGCCGGGGCGAGACGTCGGTGCGGCGTACTCCTTCCTGCTCGAGCAGCGACTGGACGAGGGGCCCCTCGGCGAGGAGGAGGCGACCCGGCGGCTGCTCGCCTGGTGGGCGGGGCGCAGCTGAGGGCTACCCGCCGGTAGGGTTGATCGGCATGAGCCAGGTCGAGTCCTTGCAGGAGAGCGTCGAGATCGCTGCCACGCCCGAGCGCGTGTGGTCGCTGATCACCGACCTGCCGCGGATGGCGTCGTGGAGCCCGCAGGTGGTCAAGACGTTCGTGCGCGGCGGGACCGTCCGGCTGGGCACCCGCGCGGTCAACGTCAACCGCCGAGGCCCGCTGGTGTGGCCGACCCGCTCGAAGGTGGTGGCGTTCGAGCCGCACCACGAGTTCGCGTTCCGGATCAAGGACAACGCCGCCATCTGGTCGTTCGTGCTCGAGCCGACTGCCGACGGGACCCGGCTGGTCCAGGAGCGCCGTACGCCGGACGGCGTCACCCCGGTCTCGCGCCAGCTGCAGAAGACCGTGCTCGGCGGCGTCGACCGCTTCACCGGCGAGCTGCGCGAGGGCATGCGGCAGACGCTGACCCGGATCAAGGCCGAGGCCGAAGCCTGACCGCGATCCGGGCCGCGCCGTGTTCCCCCGTCAGCCCTGGGTGACGAATCCTTCGATGTAGCCGACCTTGCGCCTCATCACGATCTTGATCGTGTGGTCACCGTTGCCGAGGTTGCGGAACGCCAGCTTCTGACCGAAGTCGATCGCCTGCCGGTCGCCGCGGAAGGAGAGCGGGCCGCGCTTGGTGCCGTCGACGAACACGACGGCCTTGCCGCCCTTCGTCGAGTCTCCGTGGATCACGACGATCTTCGGACCCGAGAAGTCCAGGGTCATGACGTCCTTGCCCTGGCCGCGCCCGCGGTTGTCGCAGTAGCTGCCGCCGTTGGCGTCGGCGTCGTCGACGTGGCGCCAGCTGCCTGACGTGTCGACCGCCTCGTTGCGGCACCGCACCAGCTTGCGCACCAGGAACTGCTGGGTTGCGGTGTCGTTGTTGCCGGCCTCGTCGGTGACCGTGAGCGCGACCTTGCGGGGGCCTGCGCGCTTGAACTTCTTCGTGACGTCGCGTCCGGTCGCGTCGACCTTCGTCCCGCCGTTCTTGAAGTTCCACTGGTAGGTGAGGTCGTCCGCGGCCGACGTGTCGTCGGAGGACTCCTCCCCGCTCAGCGTCACCTGGGTGGTCGTGAACGGCCGGGCCGGGTCGAGCGAGACCTTCGCCTCCGGGTCGGTCGCGTCGACCGGGTTGTCACTGATCACCACGTCGACCGACGCGGTGTCGGTGTCGCCCTGTGGGTCGGTGACAGTGACGGTCGCGGTGTAGGTGCCGTTCTGCTGGTAGGCGTGGGTCACGTTCTTGCGGGTCGCGTCCTTGGTGCCACCGCCGTTGCCGAAGTCCCAGACGTAGTCGAGGTCGTCCGGAGTCTCGGCATCCGCGGTGCCGTTGGCGCTGAACCTGATCTCGTCGCCGGCCCGGGCCGCGGCCGGGGTGGCCCGCGCCCGCGCCACGGGAGCGGTGTTGTCGCCACCCTCGTCGCCGCCGAAGCCGTAGTCGAAGGCGCCGCAGCCCTGGCTCATGTCGAAGGCCACGGAACCGGTGAGGTCGCCGTTGGACGTCTCCGGTCCCTCCTCGGTGCCGTTCATGGAGAGCACCTCGAAGGCCAGGCAGTCGTAGGTGAACTCCCAGTTGCCCGAGTCGGTCTCGGGGTTGGTGTAGTTGTCGGTCCAGTCCTCGTCGGAGAACGTCGACCGCTCGGCCGCGTCGATGAACGCCGCGTCGTTGAGGTCGGGCGTGTTGTTGCCCGGGTCGGGCACCGAGTCGAGCGGCGACTGGGCCGGCTGGTCCGGCGTACCGGCGTTGCCGTAGCCGTGGGCCTCGTCGGTGTAGACCAGGGACAGCCCGGCGCCGAACGCGATCGGCGTCCGGTCGATCTGGTCCTTGCCCTGCAGGTCGAAGCCGCTCCGGTCGCGCATCTCGAGGTAGTAGGCGTGGTCGGCCGGGGCCTCCCCGCCCGCGTCGACGTAGGACCAGCCCTTCGTGCACTGCTGGGCGGTGCTGAGGTCCTCCTTGCAGCCGCCGTTGTAGACGCGCGCGTCGTCGGGTCCGCCGTCGGACTCGAAGTCGGTCACGTAGACCTCGCGCGGCTCCTCGCCGGGCTCGGTCACGGTGACCACCACGTCGTCGATGAACCAGCCGGGTCGCGCCAGGCCGGGGTCGGTGGCGTAGCTGAAGCGCAGCGCGCCCAGCTGCTCGCCCGCCAGGTCGCTGATGTCGAACTCGTCCTCGAGGAACACCGGCTCCGGGTAGGCGGGCGCGGCCGCGTTGCGGTCGACCGCCTGGGTGCCGGCGGCGTAGGAGCCGCTGGTGCCGGTGAGCCCGTTGTCGTAGGTCCCCTGGCAGTTGTTCTGGTTGGGGTTGCCGCCGAGCGGGGGCGGCTGGGAGTTGGACGTGGTGTAGCCGTTCTCCGAGGCGTGCGAGGTGTAGGTCTCGCCCTGGTCGGTGGTGGTCATCACGAAGCCGTAGTCGAAGTCCCACTCGATGTCCCAGTAGGACTTGAGGCTGAGGGTCACGGTGCTGTTGGGGTCGACCGTGGCGAGCTCGGGGATCTGGAGGTCGAGGTTGTGACCGCCGGACGGGACGCAGTTGAAGTCGTTGCCCGACCCCGACCACCACGCGTGCGTCTCGCTCGCGCCGTCGCCGCTGTCGAACGCGTCCGGGTCGAGCAGGGTGCGACCGGGCAGCTTCGCGACGTACATCTCGGAGTTGCGGACGATGCCGTCCTCACCGTTGCGGAGCCGGTACGGCGTGCCGTTCCGGGTCTGCCACTCGATCGAGCCGATGTCCTCCTTGGAGTCGTTCCACCCGTTGATCACGGTGTCCTGGCTCAACACGCGGGGCACGACCCAGCCGAGCTCCTGGCGGCCGAACGCGTCGATGTTCTGCGACTTGTCGGTCGCCATCAGGTTCCAGTCGCCGTAGGTCTCCTTGCTGTCCGTGGAGTAGAAGTCCGGGAGCCCCAGCGAGTGGCCGTACTCGTGCGAGATGACGCTCGCCTTGTCGATCGCGGTCTCGGGGTTGACGTTGTAGGGGCCGACGCGGACGTAGACCTTGAGCTCCTCGCCGAGGTCGTCGGTGGTCATGTCGGCGTAGTTGTCGTCGGTGTACCAGAGCGGCTCGCCCTCGAGGTTCTTGAGCTGGTCGTCGGTGGTGTAGCCGGGCAGGCCGGTGTCGGGGTCGGAGTAGTAGAACTCCAGCGACGACGAGTGGGGCCAGACGTTGTCGTAGGGCGCTCCGGCGTACTCGCAGATCGCGACCGGCACCTGCGAGGCGCCGTTGCCGCCGCAGCCGGCGAAGACCGCCATGAAGAAGTCGACGACCCCGTCCTTGTCGGTGTCGAAGTCGGAGTAGTCGATCTCCGGGTCGCTGATCACCGCGGCGTCGCGGACCAGCTTGCCGGGGCTGCCGCAGCCGGAGTCGATGCTGCCGGGGCCGGCGATCGCCGTACCACCGGAGTCGGCGCCGTAGAACGCGGTGTTGCCGGGGAGCTGGTAGACGCCGTCGACGATCCGGTCGGGGTAGAGCGGTGTGCCGATCGGTGAGACCGGGCTGTCGGCGTACGTCGCGCCGCCGGTGCAGGTGTCACCCGGGATCGCGCGGGGTGTGAAGTCGAAACCGGTCGCGCCGGCCTCCCACGGCTGGAGGTCGACGCCGTCGGACGGCACGGTGCCGTGGGGGTAGAGCTGGCCGAGCGACATCTCCTGGAAGAGGTTGAACGTCGAGCCCGGGAACGCGGGGTCGTTGATGACGGTGTCGAGGGTGCGCTCGTGCGTGGTCTGGTAGTCGCGGTCGGTGTAGTCGACCGGCACCACCGGGAACGGGCGGTCGCCGTAGCGCGCGGTGTCGTAGCGCTCGCCGGGCGGGATCACCTTCGGGCCGTGGCTGGTGAGGGTCTTCGAGGCGTTGCCGACGACGACCGTGGCACGCGAGGAGATGTCGCGCCAGACGAGCGTCGGGAGCTGGCCGAGCGTGGCGGCCTTGCTCTCCAGGACCAGGTTCCGGCTGGCGCCCGCAGCGATCTGGCCGGGCGACCACACGACTCGCCTGCCGTTGGCGCTCACGTTCGCGGAGCTGCCGGCGGCGGTGAACCGGGTCCCGGTGGGTGCGGTGACCGTGACCAGCGCGTCGGAGATCGCGGAGCCGCTGGTGTTGGTGATCAGGATCCGCGAAGGGTAGGTCTCGCCCGGCTTGACCCAGCCGACGGAGGAGACGAAGGAGTTCTCGACGAGCAGTCCGCCGACGGTGTCCTTCGAGGGGACTCCGAGCGGACCGACGGCGTCCACTGCGGTCGGGCTGGGCGCGGGACTCGCGCCGGCCATGGAGGAGAGGGTGGTGGGCGCGAGCAGGCCGGCGGCAAGGGCGGTGGTGACCCCCAGGACGCGCAGCCTCCGGGATACGGACATGTGGCTACTCCAGGTGTGCGGGAGAGCGCGCGATTCGCGCCATGCCCCCACAACGACCCCCTGCCGCACGTGTTACGGATCACGGCGAAAACGGTCCGGGCGCGTCATAGCCGACGACGAGCGCGTGGGCGGGCGCAGCAACGTCATACGGTCCGGTCGCCATGGCGACCGGACCGTATGACGTCTGCAAGAGGCGTTACTCGTCGCCGCGGATGAAGGCTTCGACGTGGGCGCGGCCCTCGTCGTCGGGGAGCTGCACGGGCGGGCTCTTCATCAGGTACGACGACGGGCCGACGAGCGGGCCACCGATGCCGCGGTCGAGGGCGATCTTGGCGGCGCGGAGGGCGTCGATGATGATGCCGGCGGAGTTGGGGGAGTCCCAGACCTCGAGCTTGTACTCCATGTTGATCGGGGCGTCGCCGAACGCGCGACCCTCGAGCCGGACGTAGGCCCACTTGCGGTCGTCGAGCCACTGCACGTAGTCGGACGGGCCGATGTGGACGTTGCGGTCGCTGGTCTTGTTGGCCAGCTCGCCCTGGAGGTTGGACGTCACGGCCTGGGTCTTGGACACCTTCTTGGACTCGAGCCGGTCGCGCTCCAGCATGTTCTTGAAGTCCATGTTGCCGCCCACGTTGAGCTGGTAGGTCCGGTCGAGGGCCACACCGCGGTCCTCGAACAGCTTGGCCAGCACCCGGTGGGTGATGGTCGCGCCGACCTGGCTCTTGATGTCGTCGCCGATGATCGGGACGCCGGCGGCCTCGAACTTCGCGGCCCACTCGGGGTCGGAGGCGATGAAGACCGGCAGCGCGTTGACGAAGCCGACGCCGGCGTCGATGGCGCACTGCGCGTAGAACTTGTCGGCCTCCTCGGAGCCCACCGGCAGGTAGGACACCATCACGTCGACCTCGGCGTCCTTGAGCGCCTGCACGACGTCGACCGGGTCGGCGCCGGACTCCTCGATGGTCTCCCGGTAGTACTTGCCGAGACCGTCGAGGGTGGGGCCGCGCTGGACCTCCACGCCGAGCGTGGGGACCTCGCAGATCTTGATGGTGTTGTTCTCGGAGGCGTTGATGGCCTCCGACAGGTCCTTGCCCACCTTCTTGTCGTCGACGTCGAACGCCGCGACGAACTGGACGTCCGCGACGTGGTAGTCGCCGAACGTGACGTGCATCAGTCCGGGGACACTCCCGGACGGGTCCGCGCCCCGGTAGTACTCCACGCCCTGGATCAGGGACGTGGCGCAGTTGCCCACGCCCACGATTGCCACTCGTACCGCACCCATGCGAACGATTCCTTCCTGCTCTGCTGTCGTGTCAGCCCTGCGACTGACTGGTCTTGGGGGTCCCTGGTGCCTGCTGCTCACCGGACCGCTCGGCGTTGATCAGCTCGGAGAGCCAGAGCACCTCGCGCTCGACCGACTCCACCCCGTGGCGTTGCAGCTCCGCGGCGTAGCGGTCGACCTCCTTCTGGGTCATCGCCAGCTCCTTCTGCACCCGCTCGAGCCGCTCCTGGAGCCGGCTGCGCCGTCCCTCGAGCACGCGGAGCCGGATCTCCATGTCGGTGCGACCGAAGAACGCGAACCGGATGTCGAAGGTGTCGTCCTCCCAGGCAGTCGGACCGACCTCGGACATCAGCTTCTGGAACTGGGCGTCCCCGGCCTCGGTGAGCTGGTAGACGATGCGCGGCCGACGGCTGACCGTGGTGGTGGTCGTCGCCGTCTCCTCGATGAGGGCGCCGCGCAGCATCTTCTTCAGCGCGGGGTAGAGGGAGCCGTAAGACAGCACCCGACCCCAGCCGAGCATCAGGTTCAGCCGCTTGCGCAGCTCGTACCCGTGCATGGGACCCTCGTGCAGCAGCCCGAGGACTGCCAGCTCGATGGTTTCCCCACGTCGTGCCATGTGACCTATCGTACCGATATATCCGTACGTACGTGAACCCCGGGCCCCCGTGAGGGCCTGCCGACGTTTCGGATCTGCGACCGGGGGGTGCGTACCCTGAATCCGGCACGCGACACACCCGAGCCACGAGCCGACCGGAAAGACAGCCTGTTGAGTGGAAAGCGCCGGGCCAAAGGCCCTGCAGTGACCAAGAAGCCGAAGCGACCCGTCTCGGCGAAGAGCCGCTGGAAGCGCGTCGGCAAGTGGGTCCTGATCGTGGGGCTGGTCGGCGCCCTGCTCGCGGTCGGCGGGTTCATCGTGCTCTACCAGGCGATCGACGTCCCGAAGCCCAACGAGGACTTCGAGACCCAGACGAGCTTCGTCTACTACTCCGACGGCGAGACCCAGCTCGGCCAGTTCGCGACCCAGAACCGCGAGTCGATCTCGCTCGACGAGATGCCCGACACCGTCAAGGACGCCGTCGTCGCGGCCGAGGACCGCACGTTCTGGACCAACCAGGGGATCGACCCCAAGGGCATCATCCGCGCGGCGTTCAGCAACGCGCGCGGCAACGACACCCAGGGCGCGTCCACGATCACCCAGCAGTACGTGAAGATCCTCTACCTCACCCAGGAGCGCACCCTCACGCGCAAGGTCAAGGAGGCCTTCATCTCGCTGAAGCTGCAGCGGGAGATCAGCAAGGAGCAGATCCTCGAGGGCTACCTCAACACCATCTACTTCGGTCGCGGCGCCTACGGCGTCCAGGCGGCCTCCAAGGCCTACTTCGACATCGAGGCCAAGGAGCTCAACCTCGAGCAGTCCGTCGTGCTCGCCAGCGTCCTCAACGACCCGAACGACCTCGACCCCGCCAAGGGCAAGCGGGCCAAGAGCGCGCTCAAGGAGCGCTACGCCGCGATCCTCAACGACATGGCGGAGGAGGGGATGATCGAGCGCGACGGAGGCGGAGCAAGGCGGCGAAGCAGCTCCCCGACTTCCCCGACATCCCCGAGGAGAGCCAGTACGGCGGCCAGCGCGGCCACGTGCTCACGATGGTCCGCGACGAGCTGGTCAGGCTGGGCTTCAACGAGGACGAGATCGAGGGCGGCGGGCTGCGCGTCACCACGACCTTCACCCGCAACGCCATGGACGCCGCGGTGGAGGGCGTCGTCGAGGCGCGCCCCGACGGCTTCAGCGACAAGGAGCTCCACATCGGCGTCGCCATCGGTCGAGCCCGGGCACCGGGGCGGTCCGCGGCATCTTCGGGGGCCAGGACTTCCTCGACTCGCAGATCAACTGGGCGGTGTCGGGTGGCCAGGCCGGTTCGACGATGAAGCCGGCGGCGCGTGGTCGCGCCGATCGAGGACGGCTTCACGCTCAAGGACACCTTCGACGGCAACTCGCCGATCGTGCTGCCCGACGGCACCGACATCGAGAACCAGGGCGACGAGAGCTACGGGTCGGCGGTCTCGATGATCACGGCCACCGAGAACTCCATCAACACCGCCTTCATCGACATGACGCTGTCGATGGAGAACGGTCCGGACAAGATCGTCGACGCCGCCAACCGGCTGGGCATCCCGCCGTCAGAAGCCCCCCGGAAGGCGCCGGGGTTCCCGAACGAGTCGCCCGGGCTGGAGCCGATCACGGGCGTCGCGCTCGGCAGCGCGACCGTCAGCCCGATCAACATGGCCAACGCCTACGCCACCCTCGCCAACGACGGCCGCGCAGCGGAGCCCTTCATCATCGAGAAGGTCGTCGACCGCAACGGCGAGACCCGCTACCAGCACAAGGTGTCCGGCACCGAGGCGGTCGAGCCGACATCGCCGCCGACGTCAGCTACGCCCTGCAGCAGGTCGTCGCCAGACGGGTCGGGCACGGCGGCGCACGCGCTGGCCCGGCCCGCGGCCGGCAAGACCGGCACCGCCACCAACGGCGAGGCGAGGTGTCCTCGGCCTGGTTCACCGGCTACACGCCGCAGCTCAGCACCGCCGGTGATGTACGTGCGGGGCAAGGGCAACGAGCAGCTGCAGGGCTGGCTGCCGTCGTACTTCGGCGGCGACTACCCGGCCGAGACCTGGACCGCGGTCATGGCAGCGTGCCATGGAGGGGCTCCCGGTCGAGCAGTTCCCGGAGCCGGTCTACGTCGACCTCGACAACGAGCCGGAGGAGGGGCACGAGCCCTACACCCCCCCGCCCACCACCCAGGCACCGCCGACCACCCAGGCACCGCCGACGACCGACGAGCCGACGACCGAGGAGCCGACCACGGAGGAGCCGACGCCGAGGACGCCGACGGAGACGCCGACGGAGACGCCGACGGAGACGCCGACCGAGACGAGTGTCCGCCGTTGGATCCCGACTGTGAGGAAGAGGGTGCGGGCGACGCGCCGGCCCGCAATGCCGGACCGTTCGCGGCGGTGACCCCGGCGGCGATGCGCGAGCGGTACGGCGGGTGACGCTGCCCCCGGGCGGGCACATCCACCCGACCCGGGACGACCCGGTCGTCGGGTCGCTGAGCGAGGCGGTCGGCGGACCGGTCGGGAGCCGCGCGGGCCGGCATCCCTGGTGGACGCCGGTCCGGATCGTGCTCGCGCTGGCCGCGATCTGCCTCGCCCTGGGCATGCTGCAGAAGACCAGCTGCTACCAGGACTCCTGGCAGAACGGCAGCGAGCGCTACACCCACATGTGCTACTCGGACCTGCCCTATCTCTACACCGGGCGCGGCTTCGCCGAGCTGAGCTGGCCCTACGACGACGAGCCGGAGCTGCGCGCGCGCTACGCCGTCATGGAGTACCCCGTGCTCATCTCCTACTGGGCGTGGGGCACCGCCTGGGCCACCCACTGGCTGAGCGGCTCGCCCGACCTCGAACCGCGCTACGCCGTCACCGGCCGACGAGCTCGGCCAGGTGGACGGTGTCAGGGCGGAGTCGCGGATGTACGTCGCGGTGAACCTGGTCGGCTTCGCGGCGCTGACGCTGCTCGCGGTGTGGCTGCTGGCCGGGGTGAACCGACGGCGACCCTGGGACGCCGCGCTGGTCGCGGCGTCACCGATGCTGGCGCTGACGGCCGTCATCAACTGGGACCTGCTGGCCATGGTGTTCGTCGCGGGAGCGTTGTGGGCCTGGGCCCGCGACCGGCCGGTGCTGACCGGCGTGATGATCGGGCTCGGCACGGCCGCCAAGCTCTATCCACTCTTCCTGCTGGGTGCGCTGCTCGTCATCTGCATCCGCGACCGGCGGCTCCGCGACTTCGGGGCGGCGGTGCTGGCCGCCGTCGTGGTGTGGATGGCGACCAACCTCCCCGGCTACGTGACCGGTCCGGACGAGTGGGCCCACTTCTGGACCTTCAACTCCGACCGCGGCGCCGACCTGGGGTCGCTGTGGCTCGTCGTCGACCAGGCAGCCGACGTCGGCTTCACCGCCGACACGATCAACCTCTGGTCGTGGCTCCTCTTCGGATCGTGGTGCGTCGGGGTCCTGGTGCTCGGGCTGCGCGCGCCGGTCACGCCGCGCTTCGCCCAGCTCGGGCTGCTGATCCTGATCGGCTTCCTGCTGGTGAACAAGGTCTACTCACCGCAGTACGTGCTCTGGCTGCTGCCCCTCGCGGCGATCGCGAGACCGCGGGTCCGTGACCACCTGGTGTGGCAGGGCGGAGAGCTCTTCTACTTCGCGATGGTCTGGTTCTACCTGGGCGGGTTCCTCGACCCCGCCGGCGGTGGAGACGTCGGCTTCTACTGGGTGGCCGTCGGCGTACGCGTGGCGGCTGAGCTCTACCTCGCCGCGATGGTGGTGCGCGACGTGCTGCGGCCCGAGCGAGATCCGGTCCGGAACCGGACTACGTGACGACGACGTCGTCGAACGTCGTCGCGGTGTAGCGCACCCGGACGTCGATCGTCGTCGCCGACGTCGGGGACCCGCGCGCCCTGCGGCAGGAACAGCATCGAGGCCTGCATGTGCGGGGGCTCGGCGAACAGCCGCTGCTTGCCGTCGATGCTGTACGGCGACGCGCACGAACCCGACGGCGTCGAGGCCACCCCGGGCGAGAGTGGCGGCGCGGGCCTTGAGGCTGGTGTCGCCGGTGGGCGCCTCGAGCCCGATGCCGTGGGCGGTGCCGCCGCTGACGATGACCAGGTGGCCGGCCTTCGGGGCGCTGCGACCGCGGTAGCCGAAGACGTCGCCGCGCTCGACCTCGTGGACGTCGAGCACGCTGGCCGTGACGTGGAGCGCGCCGCGGTCGCCGAGCCACAGTGCGGTGCCGATCCGGGGCCGGATCTCGAAGTCCTGGTAGGAGGAGCGCAGCCGGTCGAGCTCGTCGGGCGTGAGGTGGCTGACGTAGAGCGTGCGGGTCGGCAGCGTCGGCGGCGACCACGTGTGGTGACCAGCCGGTCCACCTCGCTGAGGTGGGAGCCGTGGCCGAGCGGGAGGTGGATGGCGATGCCCTCGAGCCGCGGGCGCTCGGCGCGCCCGGCCAGGACCTCGGCGGCGGACTCGAGGTCGCGGCGGCTGAGGCCGTGCCGCTTCATGCTGGTGACGAGCTCGAGCAGGATCCGGGCGCCGGGCTGCCGGTCGAGCAGGGCGACGGCGTCCTCGACCCGGCTGACGGTGTGGACCACGCGCGACGCGATCCGGTCGTCGACCTCGAGCGCCGCACCGAACGGCCGCCACGGCGTCAGCACCAGCAGGTCGCCGTCGAAGCGAGGGGCGACCTCCGCCAGCTCGGCGTACGTGCCGACGGCGACGGCATCGACACCGAGCCACTGCGGACTTGCGGGCGAGCCGGTGGAGGCCGAAGCCGTAGCCGTTGCCCTTCGCGACCGGGACCAGGCCGGGGGTCTGGTCGGCGACCCGGCGCAGGTGGCCGCGCCAGCGGTCGCCGTCGACGGTGAGGGTGAGGCTCATCAGCGGCGCCGCATGTAGAGGTCGAACGCGGCGTAGAGCGGCTTGTTCAGCGGCAGGTCCCACTCCCCGGCGTACTCGACCGCCTCGCCGCCGGTGCCGACCTTGAACTGGATCAGGCCGACGTGGGGGTCGTCGGCGTCGAGGGTGTCGGTGATGCCACGCAGGTCGTAGACCGCCGCCCCGGCGGCGAGCGCGTCGCGGATCATCGCCCACTGGATCGCGTTGGAGCCGCGGACGTCGCGCTTCTCGGTCGACGAGGCGCCGTAGGAGTACCAGGCGTGGGTGCCGACCCGGATCGCGATGGTGGCCGCGACCAGGTCGCCCTCGTGGTGGGCGAACCACAGCGTGATCCGGTCGGGGTCCTCGGCCGAGAGCGCGTCGTACATGGCGCTGAAGTAGGAGAGCGGGCGCGGGTGTGAAGCCGTCGCGTCCGGCGGTGTGGACGTAGAGGTCGTGGAACGCGTCGAGGTCCTTGCCGGTCGTGATCTCGACGCCGGCCTTGGTGGCCTTCTTGATGTTGCGGCGCCACTGCTGGTTCATGCCGGCCAGGACGTCGTCCTCGTCGCGGTCGGCGAGCGGGATCTGGAAGTTGAACCGGGGCTGGCCGGCGGCGAACCCGCCGTCGGTGGCCTGCAGCCGCCAGCCGAGCTCGTCGAGCTGCGCCACGACACGGGCACCCACCGCGGTGCGCTCGAGCGGGGCGACGTCGTCGAGGCGGCGTACGTCGGGGTCGGCGATGCCCTCCTTGACCTGCGCGGCGGTCCAGCGACGGGTGACGACCGGCGGACCCATCCGGATCCCGAAGGCGCCCTGCGCCTTGAGGTGGGCCGCCATCGGGGTCAGCCAGGCCCCGAGGTCCTCGGTCTCCCAGTCGAGCACCGGACCCTCGGGGAGATAGGCGAGGTAGCGCTTCAGCCGCGGCAGCTGCCGGTAGAGCACGAGGGCAGCACCCACGAGCTGGTCGTCTCGAAACCAGCCGACGGACTCGGGCCGCCACTCGGGCTTCGCCTGGGCCCAGGCGGGCGTCTGGAGGAAGCTCACCGACGACAAGCTGTTGACGAGCTCGAGGTGGTCGGCGGGCGAGATCGTCCGGACGGTCAGCACGGCTCCGACCCTAGCCGTCAGCCCACGCGCTCACGGAGCCAGTCGAAGTCGGCGACGTGCTCGGCGGCACCACCCGGGGTCTCGCACACGACCGGCGCCTTCGCGTCGCGGATGACGGCGGCCAGCAGGTCGGGGTCGATCTTGCCGGCACCGAGGCTGGCGTGGCGGTCGGCGCCCGAGTCGAACTCGTCGCGGCTGTCGTTGCAGTGGACCAGGTCGATCCGCCCGGTGATCGCGAGGACGTCGTCGACCACGGTCTCCAGGGCGTTGCCACCGGCATGGGCGTGGCAGGTGTCGAGACAGAAGCCGACCTGGTCGGCCTGCTCGCACGCCGAGATCGCGTCGAACACGCCCTTGATCCGGTCGAGGTAGCGGGTCATGGCGTTGTCACCGCCGGCGGTGTTCTCGATGAGCAGCGGCAGCTTGAGGTCGACGGCGTCGACGGCCTTGCGCCAGTTGTCGAAGCCGACCGTCGGGTCGTCGTCCTTGTTGACGTGACCGCCGTGGACGATCAGGCCCTTCGCGCCGATGGCGGCCGCAGCATCGACGTGCTGCTGGAGCAGCTTGCGGCTGGGGATCCGGATCCGGTTGTTGGTGGTCGCGACGTTGACGATGTAGGGGGCGTGGACGTAGAGGTCGACGCCCGCCGCAACGGCGTCGTCGCGCAGCCCGTCGGCGCCCCCGGCGTAGCGGAACTCGGGGCCCTTGTAGCCCTGCGGGTCGCCGAGGAAGAACTGCACGAGCGGTGCTTTGCGGGCGCCGGCCTCGGCGATCGGGTCGGTCTGGTCGACGTGGGCTCCGATGGGGACGGCAGTCATGGGGTCACGGTAGTCCCGACCACCGACGCGTTTCCGGGCGCCGGGCCCGCGGATGCGCCATGCTGCTGCTCACACATCACGGTAGGAGACCGCCATGTCCGACTCGACCCCGCAGCCTCAGCAGGCCCTTCAGGGCGCCCACAAGTTCGACCTCGGGATCGTCGGCGCGGGTGCCGTGGCCCTGATCGGTTCCCTGATGCCGTTCTACACGGTGAGCGTCGACTTCATGGGCGTTTCCCAGTCGACCTCGGCCAACGCCTGGCACGGGTTCTTCGGCTGGTTCGGTGTGCTCGCCGCAGTCGCGGGTAGCACGCTGGTACTTCTCCACCTGCTCGGCCGCGACACCCAGGTCCCCGCACGCACCGCCGCGCTGATCGCCTACGGCGTGGCCGTCGTGTGCGTCGTGCTGGCCCTCTTCGTGACACCCGGCGGCGACTGCGACGAGTTCGTCGCGATGGGCGTCGACGTGTGCGAGGGGTTCGACTTCGGTCACGGGTTCGGCTACTGGCTGACGCTGCTCGCGGTGCTGGCCGGCCTGGTGCTGTCGATCCTGCGTCGCGGGACCGGCGCCGTCGCGGACACGGGTGTGCCGCCCACACCCTCCGCCTGACCGGCGATTCACGCGACGCCGTACGCCGCTGATAACCTCGCCTGCGTTGCCCGGACGATCCGGGCACACACCGCATCGCCCTCCTGCCACGGAGAGTCCGTGGCCGCCTGAGTCCAGAGGAGGTGGAGACCGCCGTGCGTGCTTATGAAGTCATGGTCATCCTCGACCCCAGTCTCGAAGAGCGAACCGTCGAGCCGTCGCTCGACAAGTACCTCAATGTCATCCGCAAGGATGGTGGCACCGTCGACAAGGTCGACGTGTGGGGCCGCCGTCGCCTGGCGTACGAGATCCACAAGAACGCCGAAGGCATCTACGCGGTCATCAACCTGAACGCCGAGCCGGACACGGTCAAGGAGTTCAACCGCCAGCTCGGCCTCAACGAGTCCGTGCTCCGTACGAAGGTGCTGCGCCCCACGGCCTGACGGCTGTGGACGAGCACTTTCCCCTGTCGGTGGCGCGCGCAAGACTTCGCTCCGACGCTTCAGTGGACCGAACGAGGGAGACCTGACATGGCAGGCGAGACCGTCATCACGGTGGTCGGCAACATCACCGACGACCCGGAGCTGCGCTTCACGCCGTCCGGTGCGGCGGTGGCCAACTTCACCGTGGCCTCGACGCCGCGCACCCTGAACAAGCAGTCCAACGAGTGGGAGGACGGCGAGGCCCTCTTCCTGCGCTGCTCGATCTGGCGCCAGGCGGCGGAGAACGTCGCCGAGTCGCTGCAGAAGGGCGCTCGCGTGATCGTCCAGGGTCGCCTCAAGGCGCGCACCTGGGAGACCCGCGAAGGCGAGAAGCGGACCTCCTTCGAGGTCGACGTCGACGAGATCGGCCCGTCGCTGAAGTGGGCGACCGCCAAGGTGACCCGGGCCCAGCGCTCGGGCGGTGGCGGCGGCTACGGCGGCGGCCAGCCCTCCCAGCAGCCCGACCCGTGGGCCACCAGTGGCCCGCAGGGTGGCGGCGCACCCGCGGCCGGCGCACCGGCCGGGCAGGGCGGCGCCCCCCAGAGCGACCCGTGGGCGGCGCCCGGCGCCGGCACCGACGAGCCCCCGTTCTGATCCATTCCCACCAACACCTCAACCATTCCGGCGTGATGCCGGGCTCGTAAGGAGAGCACCACAATGGCCAAGGCACCGCTTCGCAAGCCGAAGAAGAAGGTCTGCCAGTTCTGCAAGGAGAAGGCGACCGGCGTCGACTACAAGGACACCGGTCTGCTCCGCAAGTTCATCTCCGACCGCGGCAAGATCCGTGCGCGTCGGGTGACCGGCAACTGCGTCCAGCACCAGCGCGACGTCGCGATCGCGGTCAAGAACGCGCGCGAGCTCGCCCTGCTGCCCTACACGACCACTGGTCGCTGAGGAAGGAGACACCTCATGAAGATCATCCTGACCCAGGAGGTCTCCGGCCTCGGTGGCCCCGGCGACGTCGTCGAGGTCAAGAACGGCTACGGCCGCAACTACCTGCTGCCGCGCGGCGATGCGATCCGCTGGAGCAAGGGCGCCGAGCGCACCGCCGAGTCGATCAAGACAGCTCGTGCCTCCCGCGCCGTCCGCGACGCCGAGCACGCCGCCGAGATCAAGGCCAAGCTCGAGTCCGGCCCGGTGCCGGTCAAGGTCAAGGCCGGTGAGAGCGGCCGGCTCTTCGGCGCCGTGACCGCTGCCGACATCGCGACCGCGCTGGCCGAGACGTCGGGCGAGCCCGTCGACAGGCGCACCATCGTGGTCGGCAACCCGATCAAGTCGCTCGGCACCCACGAGGTGTCGGTCAAGCTGCACGACGAGGTGTCCGCCACGGTGGCCCTCAACGTCATCCCGGCCTGACCCGCTGACACGTCCAGGGCCGTCCCTCCGTCAGGAGGGGCGGCCCTCTGTCGTCTCCCGCTCGTCCGCCCACGACCGGCCGGCGTGGGCGAAGCAGAGCACGATCGCTGTCAGCAGCACGGCGCCGGCGATCACCAGTGCGGGCGTCTCGAGCACGGCGATGCCACCCCCGAACACCAGGACCGGTGCTGCCGCGGCGAACCCGGTCAGGGTGGCGACCAGGAACCACCAGCCACGACCGGATCCGTCGTCGTGCTCGCCGGCCTGCCGGCCGAGGGCGGTCGCGAGGATGACCACGAAGAGCAGCTGGGGCAGGTTGACCGCCCATTGCAACGACCGGTCGGCGTCCAGGACGCGGTCGGCGATCTCGGGGACCCACAGCGGGATCGAGACGGCCAGGGCGAGTGCTCCGAGCGCCAGCACCCCGGGGCGCAGGGGCAGGTCGCGCGGCAGGCGTCGTACGCCGTAGAGGATCAGCAGCCAGCCGAGCGGATCAGGCAGCAGATCGGGCGAGCCGGCGCGGACCAGGACGATCACCAGGCCCATGCCGATCGCCTGGAGAGCCCGCATGGCGTCACTGTAGGGGCCGCTCCACGTGGGGGTCGGCCACTCCGGTCACGAGCCAGACGGTGCCGCGGGCGCGGTGGAGCAGCACCACGAAACGTGCGCCCATGAAGACCGTGGTGAACGCGATCCAGACGGCCAGCAGCCCGCCACCGACGAGCACCGCGCCGAGCGCGACCGGGGCGTAGACGACCAGCGTCAGGATCCCGCCCCACGCGAGGTAGCGGCCGTCGCCGGCCCCGA
This sequence comes from uncultured Actinomycetota bacterium, assembly GCA_963804845.1. Lineage (GTDB taxonomy): Bacteria > Actinomycetota > Actinomycetes > Propionibacteriales > Nocardioidaceae > Nocardioides. The sequence continues at coordinate 671,825 of CAWDSA010000003.1, forward strand.
TGAGGACGCCGTCGAGAACGAACACAACGCCCGCGATCGGTTGTCCGACCGCCGCGACGAGCAGCACGGCGACCAGCCGGTCGTGGACCTGCGGGTCGTCGGTGAACAGGGGCCCGAGCAGCGGGCTGATCGCGGCGAGGCCAAGCCCGGTGACGACCCCGGACCACACGCCCCACTGGATCATCCGGTTGGTGACGGAGCGGGTGCCGGCCACGTCGCCGGCGCCGAGGTAGCGGCCGGTGAGCGCCTGGGCGGCGATCGCGATCGAGTCGAGCACGAAGGCGAGGAAGGTCCAGATCGTGAACGCGAGCTGGTGGGTGGCCAGGTCGACCGCCTGGTCGGTCGCGGTCACGGCACCGAGCGTCACGGCGTACGTCGTGACGAGCAGCGCCGCCCGCAGCGTGAGGGTGCGGACCACGAGCGGGACCCCGGCGCGGGCGGCGGCCCGGATCCCGGCCCGATCCGGTCGCAGCGGCGCAGCCTCGCGCCGGGCGCCGCGGACCACGACGGCGGCGAGGACGCCCGCGCTGGCCACCTGAGCGAGCACCGATCCCCACGCGGACCCGGCAATGCCGAGATCAAGGCCATAGACCAGCCACAGGTTGAGCGCGATGTTGAGGGCGTTGCCGCCCACCGCGACATAGAGCGGGGTCCGGGTGTCCTGGAGGCCGCGCAGCACGCCCGTGGCGGCGAGCATGACGAGCAGCGGTGTGGTGCCCAGCAGCGCGATCCGCAGGTAGGTCGTGGCCTGCTCGGTGACCTCGGGCCCGGCGCCGAACGCGCCCACCAGCGGGTCCGTGAGGGCGACGCCCAGGACCGTGGCGACCGCGCCGATGAGGACGGCCAGCCAGATCCCGTCGATCCCCTGAGTCAGCGCACCCCGGGTGTCACCGGCACCGATCCGGCGCGCGACGCTCGCGGTGGTGCCGTAGGCGAGGAAGACGCACAGCCCGACCACGGTCTGCAGCACGACCGCGGCGATGCCCAGGCCGGCGAGCGGGACCGTCCCGAGATGGCCCACGATGGCCGCGTCCGACAACAGGAACAACGGCTCCGCCGCCAACGCCAGGAATGCCGGGACGGCGAGGCGCAGGATCTCGCGGTCCTGGGTGCGACGCATGGGTGCCAGACTAGCTGAGTAAGGAGCAAGAGCCTAGAGTGACCATGACAGAACTAGTCGTGGACCGCCTGTGCATGAAGGGTGGAATAACTGGTCGACCACCCGCGCCCGGCCGCTATGTCGACAAACTGCGCGTCAGTCCCAGATGGTGAACGGTTGGCGTCGGGAAAGTGACGAGAGATTTCCATCCACACCATGTGAGTCACGTTTCGGCAGGTCAGCGCCGACACGGACGACAGTGCCGGGGTCGAGTCCACAGTCGGCTCCCCAGCCTTCACACACCTCACGGCGTGTCGTCCACCTCTTCTCGCAGGTTATCCACAGGGCCTGTGGATGGGGCGCTTCCGGTGCGGTGGTCCGACCCGTAGGTTCCTCCGCGTTGCGTGGAATCACCACGAGTCCGCCGGTGCCGGCGAGATGTCAGTGGCGCTCCCTACCGTCGAGGCAACAGTTGCCCGCTGTTCAGCGAGTCTGGAGGAGGTCAGGTGAGCATCACCGAGCACGGTGCCCCCAGTGCTCCCCCGAGCGACGGCTACGAGGAGTGGGGGGACGGCCCCGCGGCCTACGCCCCGGGCGAGTCACCCCAGCGCCCGGGCAGCCGGATGCCGCCCCAGGACGAGGCCGCCGAGCAGAGTGTGCTGGGCTCGATGCTGCTCTCCAAGGACGCGATCGCCGACGTGACCGAGGCGGTGCGCGGCAGCGACTTCTACCGTCCCGCCCACGAGCTCATCCACGACGCGATCATCGACCTCTACGGGCGCGGTGAGCCGGCCGACCCGGTGACGGTGGCGGCGTCCCTGCAGCGCCGCGGCGAGCTGCAGCGGGTGGGCGGCGCCCCCTACCTCCACACGCTGTCGGCCAACGTCCCGATCGCGGCCAACGCCGGCTACTACGCCGAGATCGTGCGCGAGAAGGCCATCTTGCGGCGGCTGGTCGACGCCGGCACCAAGATCGTGCAGCTCGGCTACGCCGCCGAGGGTCAGGTCGACGACGTGGTCGACGCCGCGCAGGCGGAGGTCTACCAGGTCACCGACCGCCGTACGGCCGAGGACTACATGCCGCTGTCCGACATCATGGACGGCGTCCTCGACGAGATCGAGGCGATCGGCAACCGGGACGCCGGCCTCTACGGCGTGCCCACGGGGTTCGCCGACCTCGACGACCTCACCAACGGTCTCCACTCCGGCCAGATGATCATCGTCGCGGCGCGCCCCGCCATGGGCAAGGCACTCGCCCTCGACACGCCGCTGCCGACTCCGGGCGGCTGGACGACCATGGGTGAGGTCGCCGTGGGCGACCTGCTCGTCGACGCGCAGGGTCGTCCGACCCGGGTCGTCGCCGCGACCGAGGTGCTACTCGATCGCCCGTGCTTCACGGTCCACTTCTCCGACGGGTCGGAGATCGTCGCCGACGCCCAGCACCAGTGGCGAGTGACGCGCCCGGGTCCCCGGCGCCTGGCCTGCGCCTCGAGCACGGGGGCGACCGCTGCCTACGACGTCCTGACGACCACCGCCCTGGCCGTGTGCCGCGACCGACTCTGGACGATCGACCTGCCCGACGGCTCGGTCGTCAAGGTCGACGACGTCCGCTGGTCGCCGAGCGTGCCGGTGAGATGCGTGCAGGTCGACAACGACGACCACCTCTACCTGGCCGGCCCGACCGGCATCCCGACCCACAACTCCACCCTGGCGCTCGACCTGTGCCGGGCGGCGTCGCTCCACAACAACATGACGAGCTGCTTCTTCAGCCTGGAGATGACGCGCTCGGAGATCACGATGCGGCTGCTGTCGGCGGAGGCGAAGGTGCCGCTCAACCACATCCGCAACGGGCAGATGAGCGACGACGACTGGACCAAGCTGGCGCGCAAGATGGGTGAGGTGTCGAGCGCTCCGATGTTCATCGACGACAGCCCCAACATGACCATGATGGAGATCCGGGCGAAGGCACGGCGGCTCAAGCAGCGCCACGACCTGCGCCTGGTCGTCATCGACTACATGCAGCTGATGACGTCGGGTCGCAAGGTCGAGTCCCGCCAGCTCGAGGTCTCGGAGTTCTCCCGCCAGATCAAGCTGCTGGCCAAGGAGCTCGAGGTCCCGATCATCGCCCTCTCCCAGCTCAACCGTGGCCCCGAGCAGCGCGGCGACAAGCGTCCGATGATGTCGGACCTGCGCGAATCCGGCTCTCTCGAACAGGATGCGGACATGGTCATCCTGTTGCACCGCGACGACGTCTACGAGAAGGAGTCGACCCGCCCCGGCGAGGCCGACCTGATCGTCGCGAAGCACCGCAACGGCCCCACCCGCGACATCACCGTCGCCTTCCAGGGCCACTACTCGCGCTTCGTCGACATGGCCCACTGACGCCGGCCCGGTCCGCTCTCACGTGAGGGGAGTCCAGACTCATGGCGGGCCGTCGCAGTTCGCCTGCAGCCGCGCCCGGTACCGGTAGGACTGGCCGCCCTGGCCGAGCGCCACCACGGACCCGATGGCGGTGACGCATCCAGTGGCGCCGACGAGGAGCGGCGGCTGCCCGCTCGGATCCTCCCCGTCAGTGCGCCACTCCCGGTCGCCCTGTCGCGCGACGATGCGGTACGAGAGCGACGTCGACCCCGGGTCGGCGTGGTCGGTCACGATCTCCAGGCACAGGTCGCCCTCCGGCGACCGGGTCGCGCTCAGGTCGCGGTCGAGAAGCGGGGCTCCCTTGTGCACCTCGCGGAGCTGACTGCGCTCGATCTCCTCCAGATCACGGGTGACCGGGCAGTACTCCGTCGCCGCTCCCTCTCCGGCCGGCGGCGCGTCGTCGGAGTTCGAAGAGCAGGCTGGGAGAAGCAGCAGTGAGGCGGCGACTGCCGTCGCCGACCTGAGTGCTGGCATCCCACGAGCGTAGTCACCCACGCCGGTCAGGTGCCGAGGGAGGACGGGACGAAGAACGAGATCAGGATGACCATCGGGAGGGAGATCACCGAGGAGATCGACGTGACCAGCGTCAGTGTCTTGAGAGTCCCCTTGGTGGAGAGGCCGAGCAGGGTCTTGAACATCCAGAAGAAGTTGCTGTTCACCTGGAGCGCGAAGAGCGCGCCCGAGGCAATGGCCAGGCCGATGACCAGGGGCGCCACGTCCAGCTGGGTGAGGATCGGCGCGATGATGCCGGCTGCGGTGATCGCGGCCACGGAGACCGAGCCGATCGCCAGGTGGAGCACGGCGGCGATCAACCAGGCCAGCAGGATGCTCAGCACCACCGGCGCTCCGGCGTCGGCGGAGAAGAGGTCGCCGAGCACCTGGTCGAGACCGGTCGCGGTGATCACCGCGCCGAGGGAGCCGCCGACCCCGGTGATCAGCAGGATCTCACCGGTGGTGTGGAAGCCCTCCTCGAGCGCCTCGTTGGTGTCGTCGTTGCCGGCCGTGACGCGCGACATCAGGTAGGCGCCCAGGAGGCCGACGAAGAGCGCGAGGTTCGCATCGCCCAGGAACGCGATGAACGCGTTGGAGAAGTCGAAGAGCTCGGCGAACGCCCCGAACGCGATCATGGCCAGGGGCACCAGGATCGGCAGCAGCAGTACGCCGAGGGGGAGCCGGCGGTGGTCGCCCTGCGCCTCCTCCTCCGCGAGGGCCGCCTCGTGCGCCTCCTGCTCGATCATCGCCTCGTCCGGCTCCTCGTCGGAGTCCTCCTTCCAGAACCCGGTGCGCAGCACGGTCCGCATGATGATGGTCGTCACGATGGCCGTGAGCGGGCCGATGACCAGACCGAACAGCAGCCAGGTGCCCAGGCTGATGTCGAGCAGGCCGGCGATCGAGATCGCCGCGAGTCCCGGGATCACGAACACGTAGCCGGCGAAGATGCCCGTGCCGAGGGCCGAGGCCATGAGCGGCAGCCCCTGCCCCCCGATGTGCGGCGACGCCGACCGTGCCACGGGCGAGGCCAGCACCACCTGCACGTCGACGTAGATCGACGGCATGACGGTGGAGAGAAGGGTCGCCATCGCGTACGGGAGGCGGCCGGCGCCCACGGCGCGGACCAGCACCTCGACCAGCCGGCGGAACGCCCCGTTCGAGTGCAACAGGGCACCGATGAGCACGCCGAACCCGATCAGCAGACCCACCTCGGCCATGATCTCGCCGAAGCCGGTGGTGATGGCGAGCACGGTTCCCTCGAAGCCCACTCCGGCCGCGAGGCCGAGGTAGAGGGAGGCGAGGACCAGCGAGATCATCGGGTCGACCTTGAACCTGATGATGAGGCCGATCACGAGCACGATCGCGATGGCGGTGTGGAGCGCAACCATGGGTCTACCTCCGGGGCGGGCCTGCGGCGACGTTAGCCGAACCGGCCGGTCTCCGGCTACGCCCCGGTCCGGTCGCGGCACGCCCGCGGCTCTTGCCTCAGGGCATCACGCAGAACTCGTTGCCCTCGGGGTCGGCCAGGACCACCCGGTCGACGTCGCCCTCACCGATGGTCGAGGGGAGTCGCCCCGAGTGAGACCAGGCGGTCCACCTCCGACTGCTGGTCGCCGGCGGTCGGGGCCAGGTCGAAGTGCATCCGGTTCTTCCCCGTCTTCGGTGCGTCCGGCGGGCCGCCCCACGCGATCTTCGCGCCGCCACGCGGCGACTGGATCGCGGTCTCCTGGTCCTGGTCCCAGACCAGTGGCCAGCCCAGCGCTTCGCTCCAGAAGTGGCCGACCGCCGGCGAGCCGTCGCAGGCCAGCTCGCCCAGGAAGCCACAGCCGGCCAGGAAGTTGTTGCCCGCCTCGATGACGCAGAACTCGTTGCCCTCGGGATCGGCGAGCACCACGTGAGCCTCCTCCGGGAGCTGGCCGACGTCGAGGTGCCGACCCCCGAGCGCGAGTGCCCTCGCCACCGTGTCCTCCTGGTCCTGCGGCGATGTGCTCGTGAGATGGATGTGGATCTGGTTCGGGCCGGTCTTCGGCACCTGGGTCGGCAGGAACCGGATGCGGAACTCGGTGTCGTCGTTCGGCAGCAGCGTGGTGCCGTCCTGGATCTCCCGGCCCAGCACACCGGCCCAGAAGTGGGTGATCCCCGCGGGGTCGAGCGCGTCCCAGCAGAAGGCGGCGAGGTGCGACGTCATCGCCACATCCTGCCGTCGACGCAGGTTCTTGTCGCATGCAATTACCGTGAGACGGAAGTCCTGACGACGGGAGAGCCACGTGCGGCCGATGACGTGGGCGAGCGGGCTGCTCGCCCTGGTGCTGGTCGCGGCGGGCTGCACGAGCGAGTCTCCGCCGGAGGCAGCACCGGAACCGTCGCCCAGCAGCTCCGAGAGCGAGACCCCTGCCGGGCCCCCGTCGCCGCACGCCGACGCAGGCGGAGGAGACCGAGTCCGAGCAGCCGGAGCCGGCCCGGCCGATCTCGGTGCTCGGCCTGGCCGAGCAGCGGCACCGCGGTGACCGGCTGCGCCTCGGCGCGGTCCGCGAGCAGACCGACCTCTACACGTCGTACGACGTGACCTACCGCAGCCGCAGCACGACCGGCCCGGACCAGGGCGGTGAGGAGAGCTACACGATCAGCGGCGTCCTCAACGTGCCCACCGGCCGCGGCCCCTTTCCCGCGGTGGTGCTGGCCCACGGCTACATCGACCCCGCCTTCTACGTACGCGGTCAAGGGATGACGCGTGAGCGCGGCTACCTCGCCGCGCAGGGCTACATCGCGCTGCACGTCGACTACCGCAACCACGCCGAGTCCGACGACGATCCCCGCTACCAGACCCGGATGCGGCTGGGCTACGTCGCCGACGTGATCAACGCGGTCAAGGCGCTGCGCCGTTCCGCCGACGTCCCCGTCGACGACGACCGCGTCGCCCTGTTCGGCCGGTCCATGGGCGGCGGCGTCGTCCTCAAGGCACTGGTCGTCGAACCCGGCCTGGTGCAGGCGGCCGCGCCGTGGGCATCGGTGTCGTCGCTGGAGGCCGACAACTTCCGGCAGTTCATGTCCGAGCCGGGCGACACCCGCGGCCAGGAGGTCGTCGCCGCCCACGGCTCGCCCGCCGAGAGTCCGCAGTTCTGGCGCGAGAACTCCTCGCGCCCCTACTTCGACCGGGTCACCGAGCCGGTGCTGATGGTGCACGGCCGGTTCGACGACACCTGCCCGCCACCCTGGGCGACCGAGACCCATCGCGCGCTGCTGGCGGCAGGCGTGAACTCCCAGCTCGAGTGGTACGAGGACGGGCACGCGTTCGGGCCGGCCTTCTTCGCCGCGATGGCCCGCACCGTGAAGTTCTTCGACACCCAGCTCGGTTAGCGAGTCGCGATGAGTTTCGTCGTTCCCACGGGTCTGAACGGTGACATGCGCTCACACATGTCTTGACCTCACGTGAGGTTGAGCATGCAGAGTTCACGGTCACGGCCCCATCACACCCAGGAGGAATGCCGATGTCGGCACTGGCAATCGAGGCGACCGGCCTGACCAAGGCGTTCGGCGACACCGTTGCGGTCGACGGGGTGGACCTGTCCGTCCCCCGCGGTTCGGTGTACGGCGTGCTCGGGCCCAACGGCGCCGGCAAGACGACGACGATCCGGATGCTCGCCACCCTGCTCGCTCCGGACGGCGGCTCCGCACGGGTGCTCGGCCATGACGTCGTCCGCGAGTCCGACAGCGTGCGCAGCCTCGTCAGTCTCACCGGCCAGCTGGCGTCGGTCGACGAGGACCTGACCGGTCGCGAGAACCTGATCCTCATCGGTCGCCTGCTCGGCCTGAAGCGGGCCGGGGCCAAGGCGCGGGCGAGCGAGCTGCTGGACGCCTTCGGCCTCTCGGACGCGGCCGGTCGTCTCGTCAAGCACTACTCGGGCGGGATGCGCCGCCGGCTCGACATCGCGGCGAGCATCGTGGTGACGCCGGAGCTGATGTTCCTCGACGAACCCACCACCGGGCTGGACCCGCGCTCGCGCAACCAGGTGTGGGACATCATCCGCGCCATGGTCGCCTCGGGCACGACGATCCTGCTGTGCACCCAGTACCTCGAGGAGGCCGATCAGCTGGCGGACGGGATCGCGGTGATCGACCGCGGCAAGGTGATCGCGGAGGGTACGCCGGCGCAGCTCAAGGCGTCGATCGGCGCCGGTGCGCTGCACGTCCGCCTGCTCGACCCCGACCAGCGTCCCGAGGCCGAGCGGATCCTGACTCGCGCGCTCGGTGAGGCGCACCCCGAACCCGACCCGGCGGGGCTGTCGGCCCCGTGCGCCGATGGCGACCGCGCGGCGGAGGCGGTCGCCGAGCTCGCCAGCTCCGGCGTACGCATCGCCGGCTTCTCGCTCGGCCAGCCGAGCCTCGACGAGGTCTTCCTCGCCCTCACCGGCCATGCGGCCGCCGACCAGGACACCAGCGACGCCTCACCGGAGGAGAAGGCATGAGCACCGCACCCACGCATCGCAGCCAGACCGACGGCGTCGCCGACGAGGCGGCCGTTCGCCAGGCCCTGTCGAGCGCTCCCCGACCGCCGCGCGCCGGCGCCGTCTCCGCCGCGCTGACGTTCGGCTGGCGCGGCATGCTGAAGATCAAGCACGTGCCCGAGCAGCTGCTCGACGTGACCGTCACCCCGGTGATGTTCCTGCTGATGTTCACCTATCTGTACGGCGGCGCGATCGCCGGTTCCACCGACGTGTATCTCCAATACATCATGCCGGGGATCCTGGCGATGACGGTCGTGTTCACCACCGTCTACTCGGGGGTCTCGCTCAACACCGACCTGACCAAGGGCGTCGTCGACCGCTTCCGGTCGCTGCCGATCTGGCGGTCCGCACCCCTCGTGGGTGCACTGCTGGGAGACACCGTGCGCTACGTCCTGGCCGGGACGGTGTTGATCGTCCTCGGCCTGATCCTCGGATACGACCCTCCCGCCGGAGTGCCCGGTCTGCTGGCAGGTCTGGCGCTGGTCGTGGTGTTCTCGTTCGGGCTGTCCTGGGTGTTCACGACGCTCGGCCTTCTCATGCGTTCTCCCAACGCGGTGATGAACGCCGGCTTCATGGCGATCTTTCCCCTGACTTTCCTCAGCAACGCGTTCGTCGAGCCCTCGACCCTGCCCGGGCCGCTGGAGGCGTTCGTCAACGTCAACCCGATCTCGCACCTGGTCACCGCCACCCGCGACCTCCTCGAGGGCACTCCGCTGGGCTACGAGGTCTTCGTCGCCCTGGGGACCGCGGCCGGGTTGACGGCCGTCTTCCTGCCGATCACCACGCGGCTCTACCGCACCCGCGGCTGAGACCAGCCACACCATGGCCGAGCGGCTGGTCGACGTGGCAGGCGCGCAGCTGTGTGTCGAGACCTTCGGCGACCAGGGCGATCCGGCGCTTCTCCTGATCGCGGGGTCGGGTCAGTCGATGGTGTGGTGGGAGGACGAGTTCTGCTCGCGGCTGGCCGCCGGCGGGCGGTACGTCGTGCGCTACGACCACCGCGACACGGGCCGGTCCAGCACCTCGCCGGTCGGGAGCCCGTCGTACTCCGCCACCGACCTGCGCACCGACCCGGTCGGAGTCCTGGACGCGCTCGGCGTCGACCGTGCGCATGTGGTCGGGCTGTCGATGGGCGCCGGGCTCGCGCAGGAGCTGGGTCTGCATCACCCCGACCGGGTCAGCACCCTGACGTTGATGTCGACCAGCGCGATCCGCGACCTTGGTCAGGACCTGCCGCCGCCGACACCCACGCTCACCGCGACCTGGGAGCACCCCGAGCCGGCGCCGGACTGGACCGACCGCGATGCCGTCGTCGACCACCGCGTCGCCATCGAGGTCCCGTACGCCGGGGCGGGCGGGCTTGACGAGCCGCGAGTCCGGCGACTGGCCGAACGCGACGTCGACCGGGCGGTCGACATCGCCGCCAGCCTCACCAACCACGACCTGGTCGAGGACGACGAGGCCGTCGACGTCGGGCTCGACGCGATCACGGCGCCGACCCTGGTCGTGCACGGCACCCACGACCCGCTCTTCCCGATCGAGCACGGCCGCGCTCTCGCGGCCGCGATCCCGGGTGCGCGACTGCTCGAGCTGCCGGGTGTCGGTCACCAGCAGCCACCGCCGGAACACTGGGATGCTGTGATCACGGCCCTGCTCGACCACACCCGGGAGTGACCATGAGCGACCTCACCGCGACCGACCTCGACTTCCTGAGGCGCTGCGTCGCGCTCGCGCACGCCGCCTACGAGAGTGGTGACGAGCCGTTCGGGTCGGTGCTGGTCGGGCCCGACGGCGACGTCCTGTTCGAGGACCACAACCGCACCCAGGGTGGAGACCAGACCCGCCACCCGGAGTTCGAGATCGCTCGCTGGGCCGGCACACACGTCCCCGTGGACGATCGGGCCGGCTGCACCGTCTACACGTCGGGCGAGCACTGTCCGATGTGTGCGGCCGCCCACGGCTGGGCCGGGCTGGGGCGGATCGTCTACGCGGTGTCGACCGACCAGCTCAACGCGTGGCGGTCCGAGTGGGGACTGGCTCCCGGCCCCGTCACCCCGCTGCCGGTCAACGCCCTCGTCCCGGGCCTTCCGGTCGCCGGCCCGGCCGAGGAGCTGCTCGACGAGATGCGCGAGCTCCACCGCCGTCAGGCGGAGCGCAGCTGATGGAGCTCGAGTTCACCGGCGACGTCTTCGAGTGGCGCGGCCCGTCGCCGTACTACTACGTCGCCGTGCCCGACGAGGAGAGCGCCGACATCAAGGAGGCCTCGGCGCTGCTCACCTACGGCTGGGGTGTGATCCCGGTCGTGGTCCGGGTCGGCGACACGGAGTGGGAGACGTCGCTGTTCCCCAAGGACGGCCGCTACCTGGTGCCGCTCAAGGACAAGGTGCGCAAGGCCGAGGGCATCGCCGACGGCGACGTGATCGAGGTCCGGCTGACGGCGGGGGGACCGACATGACGATCGATGTCCGACCCGGCGCGCAGCTTCGCCGACATGACGACGATGGTCGGCCCGAAGAACCCGGACTCCAACGTGTGCTGGTGCCTGAGCCACCGGCTCGACGCGAAGACCCACCTGTCGCTGACCGGGCGCGAGCGCGGCGAGTACGTGAAGAAGCTGACCCGGCGCAAGGTCGCCCCCGGCGTGCTCGCGTACGACGGCGACGAGGTGGTCGGCTGGGCGGCGATCGCACCCCGCAGCGAGCTCCCGTTCGCGAGGTCCCGCAAGATCCCGCACGTCGACGACCTGCCCGTGTGGTCGCTCTGGTGCATCCGGGTGCGCCCCGGCCATCGTGGCAAGGGCGTCGCGCACGCCCTGATCCCCGGTGCGGTGGCGTACGCCGGGAGCGAGGGAGCGCCCGCGGTCGAGGGATACCCCACCGACAACCACGGAGAGAAGGTCGACCTGACGATGGCCTACGTCGGCACCCGAGCCCTGTTCGAAGCCGCTGGCTTCACGTTCGCCAGCGAGACCGACGCGGTCTCGGGCGGCTTCCCCCGGGTCGTGATGCGGAAGGACCTGCGATGACCGACCAGCTGCGCACGATGGCCGAGACGGCGTACGCGTCGGCCCACTTCATGGTGCTCGGGACCACCGAGGCCGACGGCAGCGCCCGGGTGTCGCCGGTCTACCACGACCGCGACGGCGACGACCTCTACTGGGTCTCGTCCCCCACCTCGACCCACTCGGTCAACCTCGCCCGCGACCCCCGCGCCACCGCCGTCGTGTTCGACTCGACCGCCCACGTCGAGGACGGCGGCGCCGTCTACGTCACCGGGACGGCGGCGATCGTCGAGGACGACCTCGAGGCCGCCTGTCGGGTCGCGTTCGCCCACCCACGCGCAGGTGCTCGTGCCTTCACGGCCGACGAGCTCTCGGGCAACCGGGCGCTGCGCCTCTACCGGCTCACCGCCGCGACGGTCGAGGTGCATCTCCCCGGCGGGCACCCGCTCGGCGGACCGCGCGACAGTCGAGGTGTGGTCCCACCCGGCTAGGCGACAGCCGGTTGGATCCGGGCCTGGCGGCGGTACAGCACGATCGCCGTGATCGCGGCTCCCACCGCCACGACGACCATGTCGTAGCTGCCGAAGGCCGTCAGGAAGAGTGCCGACAGCGCGAAGAAGGACAGGATCCCGACGCCGACCCGCATGCCGTCGGGGCCGTACGGGCTGCTGCGCGACAGCCCCAGGACCGCGACGACACCGAGGCCGAGCGCGGCGACGAGGGCGAGCACGCCGAGTGGCGCCGGCAGACCGAGCTCGCTGACGGCGTACGGCCCGATCCAGTGCGCGACGCACGTGGCGAAGGCGACCCAGCCGATGCCCGGGCGGCCACGCACGGCATCGGGCCGCGGCGCGCCGCTCACACGGCGGCCGAAGAAGAAGGCCGCGGCGACGAGCAAGCGCGACCAGCCCGGCTGCGGCCACCAGCACCAGCCGGGAGGTCGTTGGGAGAACTCGCCGTAGAGCAACGGGGTCAGCGCGAGCGCGAGGGCGGCCAGCGTGAGCCCGCGCCGCCCGACCCAGGGGCGGTTCCGGGCCCGCGGCACGAACCACTCCACGACCATGACCGACAGGCACACGCTCACGGCGGCGTGGAACGCGGTCAGGTGCACGGCGAGCAGGACGTTGGTGTGCCACACCACGCTGTAGGTGCCGACCTCGGCTGTCTCCCAGAATTCCGGCAGGAACCAGTAGCGATCCACCAGCGCCTCTTCGTACACGCCGTACGCGGCCCCGAGGAAACAGAGACCGACCACGCCGAGCCGGAACCGGACCATGACCTCCCGGCAGATGAGGGCACCGCAGCCGTAGAGCATCACCATGAAGGCGAAGTGCCACGGCACCAGCAGCGCGAGCGGGCGACTCGCGCCACTCAGCCCTTCGCCGAACCAGGGTGCGATCACGAGCACCAGCAGCGCCGGGCTCGTCAGCATCCGGCGCAGTCTCCCCGCAGGTCGCGGACCCTCAGTCATGCCCCGATCCTGACGACTCCTCAGGCAGGGCGCATCGGACTCCGGGCCTCGGCGTGGAGCCGAAAGTCGCGGTGCGGCGTACTTTCAGTGCGGCCTGCGTTCGCGACCGCCTCGTAGGGTCGACGTATGCAATCGAGGAGCATCGGCAACGACGGCGTCGGGCGAGTGAAGGTGGGGGCGGTCGGGCTCGGCCTGATGACCTTCGACCAGACCGGCCCCCAGCCGCGTGAGCAACTGCTCGACACCGTCCGGGCCGCCCTCGACGCGGGCGTCACCCTGTTCGACACCGCCGACGCCTACGGGCCGGGGGACGGGAAGGGCGCCGGCGCGCAGGGCGAGAACGAGCGGCTGATCACCTCGTTGCTCGACGAGCTCGGTGTGCGCGACCAGGTCCTGCTGGCGACCAAGGGCGGGCACGTGCGCACCGACGGCGGACAGTGGGACCTCGACAGCTCGGCCGATCACCTGCGCCGCGCCGTCGACGACAGCCTCGCTCGCCTCGGCGTCGACCAGATCGCGCTGTGGCAGCACCACCGTCCCGATCCGTCGGTGGACTACGCCGACGTCATCGGCACCCTCGGTGAGATCGCGAGGTCCGGGAAGGTCGAGATGGTCGGCCTCTCCAACGCCGACCCCGACCAGATCCGGGCCGCCCACGTCGAGCTGGGGACCGCCTTGGTGAGCGTGCAGAACCAGTTCAGCCCGGCGTTCCGCAGCAGCCTTCCCGAGATCGACGTCTGCGAGGAGCTCGAGCTCGCGTTCCTGGCGTGGAGCCCGCTCGGCGGCCTCTCGGACGCCAAGGAGCTGGCCGAGAAGCACCCGGCCTTCGCCGAGATCGCCTCGGACCGGGGCGTGAGCGCGCAGCAGATCGCGCTCGCCTGGGAGCTCGCCCAGTCACCGGTGGTCATCCCGATCCCGGGCGCGAAGCGGCCGGAGTCGATCACCGACTCCGCCGCGGCCGCCGACCTCGAGCTCACCCCCGACGAGCTCGCCCGGCTCGACGCCGCCTGACCTGTCGGGCGAGTCAGTCGACGGAGTCGAGGAGCCGCTGGCCGGTGACGCGCACGGCGTCCCGGAGCTCCGGCCCGCCCACGACCCGGAACGGCACGGGGGTGGCCGCCAGCCACTCGGCGTACATCGGTGGGTTGCTGGTGGAGCCGACCAGGCGCGCCCGCCCGTCGTCGACCGGCTCCAGCCGGCCCATCGCGCGCGGCAGCCGCGCGGCCACGTCGGCGTACGGCGCCTCGTAGACGACCTCGACGGCAAACTCCCACCCGACGGCGAGGTGGTGCTCGAGGTCGACCACGGGGTCGAGGTCGGCCGGGGGCTCGAAGCGTTCCGCCAGCAGCTCGGCCGCGGAGACCCGGTCGACGCGGTAGGTGCGGGGTGCGGCAGCGGCGTGCGACCAGCAGAGCAGGTACCAGCGGCCGTGGCGGACCACGACCGCCCACGGGTCGATCGCGACGTCCAGCTCGGTTCCGGCCTCGGTGCGGTAGCCGAGCCGCACCCGGCGTCGCTCGGCCACCGCCGTGACCAGGGCGGTCGTGGTGGCCGGGTCGGGTCGTGCGGCCGACCGGTCGGGGACCGGCGCCGCCGTCCTGCGCACGGCCTCGGCCTGGGCCGCGACCTGCGCGGGCAGCACCCGCACGATCTTGCCGAGGGCCGACCCGACCGGGTCGTCGGCGTCGGCCGCGGCGTGGTGGCCGTCGAGCACGGCCATGACCAGACCGAGCGCCTCGGTCTGGCTGAACATCAGCGGCGGCACCCGCAGCCCCCGGCCCAGCCGGTAGCCGCCGTACGGGCCGCGCACCGACTCGACCGGGATCCCGGCCTCGCGGAGGATGCCGACGTAGCGGCGCGCCGCCCGGTCGGAGACCCCCAGCCGTTCACCGAGCCGCACGGCGCCGATGCCGGGCGAGCCCTGGATCAGCTCGAGCGCCAGCAGGGCGCGGGCGGTGGGATTGGTGGTGTCCACGTCTCCAGCCTCGCACGTAATGCGGAAGCTATCCGTCCGGAACTCGACCTAGGGTGACGCCATGACCGACTACCCCGTGGAACCGCCGCTGGCCGGCACCGACGTCGACGCGCTGCTGGGCAGCCTCAACCGGATGCGCGCCACCTTCCGGTGGAAGGCCGGCGGCCTCGATGCCGCCGGCCTGCGCCAGCGCACGGCCGCGTCGTCGTTGACGCTGGGCCAGCTGCTCAAGCACCTCGCGATCATCGAGGACCACTGCTCGACCGCGCGCCTCGACGGCAGCTCGATCGGCCTGCCGTGGACCGAGGTCCACGACGGCACGCCCGACTGGGAGTACCGGACCGCCGACGCCGACGACCCCGCGCAGCTCTACAAGTGGTACGACGGCGCGGTGGCCCGCGCCCGCGAGCGCTACGACGCCGCGATCGCGGCCGGTGGGCTCGACCAGCTGATCGAGATCGGCGACGACGAGGGCCACCACGCCAACCTGCGACGGCTGCTGTTCGACCTGCTCGAGGAGTACGGCCGGCACGCCGGGCACGCCGACCTGCTGCGGGAGGCGGTCGACGGGCTGGTCGGCGAGGACCCGCCGGAGGGCTGGACACCCTGACCACGTGGGCCTCGACCGCCGCGCCCCGCGCCTTGTCCGCGGGGCGGCAGCGAGGCAGGGTGGACGGCATGACCGCGAACCGCAGGACCGACGGCGAGGGCGACTGGGGTCGCACCGATCTCGACAAGCAGGAGCAGGCCGACGCCGACCGCTTCCTCGACGATCCCAGCGCGGGTGACGACGAGCCGTGGAGCCCTCCGGACCGGCTGCCGCGCGGGGCGGAGATGATCGGCAGCGAGACCGAGGGCGGCGAGACCCTCGGCCAGCGGGTGCGGCAGGAGGTGCCCGACGACGAGCTCGCCGACGAGCGGATGATCGGCGGCGACGACCCCGACGCGATCCCCGCCGACCAGGACGTGCTCGGCGGACCTGATGACACGGACGTGGTGTTCGACGGCGACAGCGACGGACCCGAGGGGTCGGCCATGCACGTGGTCGAGGAGCGCGACACCTGAACGCGCACGGCTTCGACTACGACGTACGCCGGGACGGGACCGTGCTGATCACCCACCACGGCCGTCGGGCCACCGTCCTCCGAGGGACACGCGCGGCCGAGTTCCTGGGCGAGGTGCAGGGTGATCCGCAGGGCGTGATGGCCCGCTGGACCGGCAACTACAAGCGCGGGAACGAGCGGCAGGCGAAGCAGCACCCCCGCAATCGTTGAGGGCCGACGAGGTCAACCTCGCGGCCGACGCCACGTCAGGTGGGTGACCCACGGCGTGGTACGGCTCGCGAACGGCTCGAGGGCCAGGTCCGGCACGTCGTCGAAGACCCGCAGCCCGTCGCCGATGGTGAACGGGACCACGTGGAGCCGCAGCTCGTCGACCAGCCCTGACCTCAGCGCGGAGTTGAGGGTGGTCACACCCCCAGCGATCGAGACGTCCCGGTCGCCGGCGGCGTCCCGGGCGCGCGCGATGGCTTCCTCCACGCCCTCGGTCACGAAGTGGAAAGTGGTCCCACCCGCCATCTCCACAGGTTCGCGCTCGCGATGCCCGACCACGAACACGGGCGCGTGGTACGGCGGCTCCGGCCCCCACCACCCGGTCCAGTCGAGGTCCCAGTCGCCGCGGTCCGGGCCGAACATGTTCCGCCCCATCACGTAGGCGCCGGCGGTGGTGATCGCCGCGACTTCCTCAGCGTTCTCCTCACGGTGCTCGAACATCCAGGTGTGGAGTCGTTCCCCGACGCGGACGCCGAACGGGTGCTCCTGGGACTGGTCGTGACCGCTGCCCACCAGGTCCAGCGAGACGGCCATGTCGGCGGTGACGATGCTCATGAGGTCCTCCTCCTGTGGCGGCGGGTCGGTCCCGCTCTCACCTTGTCCACGAACGCGGACCGGCGGGTACGACAGACGTGCGGCAGCTACCGCGCCGACAGGACTCCCACCCGGCCGCCTCCACCGGCTGCCCAACAGGAGCCGTCGCGGGTGCAGTCGAGGGTGTGGAAGCCGGTCGTGGAGACCCGGTCCCAGCTGCGGCCGGCGTCGGTGCTGACGCTGGTGCCCGTGACCTCGCCCGCCTCGCCGGTCACGACCACGATCCGCCTGGACAGCCACGCGGCGTCCTCGCCGGGGTGGGTGAGGTCACCGCCGTTCTTCCAGCGTCGACCGTTGTGGGTGTACGCCGAGGCGTCGGTGCCGTTGGCGGGCGGCTCGAAGTCGCCGCCGACGGCGATGCCGTGACTGGGGGCGCGGAACGCGAGCGCGAACACGCCGGCTGCCGCCCCCGGTTGCAGCGTGGAATCGGTCGCGGTCCAGGTCCGGCCGCGGTCGGTTGAGCGGAAGACCCGTGCCTGCGAGCCACCCGAGCCGAACCAGGCGTTGCGGCCCTCGATCACCAGGCAGTCGCCGCTGGCGGAGAAGTTGGCTTCGCCGGTCGAGTCGGGCATCCCGGCGTCCGGCAGCAGCCGCCACGACCGGCCACCGTCGTGGGTCGCGATGATCCGGAACTTCCCGTCCACCGGGTCGCTGACAGCGAGCCCGTGGCGGCCGTCGGCGTAGAAGTCGAGACAGTTGTAGAACGCCATCGGCTCGGCATTGCGGAAGGTCTCGGTCCAGGTGGCGCCACCGTCGGTGGTGCGCCAGATCCGTGACGCTGCGCCCTCGCCGATCGAGAGCACCACGGCGGTGTCGGCGTCGCGCGCCTCGACGTCGCGCAGGGAGAGCCCTTCGGTGCCAGGCGGGCTGACGTCCTGCCAGGTCTCGCCCCCGTCCGTCGTCCGGTAGACCCGACCGACACCGCCGGCCGGGACACTGCCACCGGACACCCAGGCGGTTCGCTTGTTGACGGCGTCGAGCCCGCGGAAGCTCTGGCCGGGGTCGACGACCGTCAGCCGGCCGTCGAAGCCGCTGCGGCGTGGGTTCGGCTCCGCTGCGGCGACGCCCAGGGGCGCGGCGGCGGTGGTGAGCAGGGCAAGGCTGAGGGTCCCGAGAAGGAGTCGCATGTCTGGCACCCTGCCCCGATCCGTGGGCGCTGTCCAGCGCCGGACTTCTAGGGTGGCCAGGTGACCGAACCGCGGCTCGCGCCCGACTACCCGATCCTCACCGAGCGGTTGCTGCTGCGACCGATCGACGCCGAGGGCGACCTGATGGCGATGCACTCCTACCGGTCGGATCCCGAGGTGTGCCGCTACGTCCCGTTCTCTCCCGGTACGCCGGAGGAGCTGGCCGAGCGGCTCGCCGACCCCGAGCGGGTGCGGTCGGTCATCGACGACGAGGGTCAGGTGATGGCTCTCGTCATGATCCGCCGCGACACCGGCGACCTGATCGGCGACCTGGTGCTGTTCTGGCACAGCGACGAGCACCAGCGGGCCGAGGTCGGCTACGTGCTCCATCCCGACCACGTGGGGCAGGGGTTCGCCACGGAGGGCACCCGCGCCCTGCTCGCGCTCTGCTTCGAGGACGCCGGTGCCCACCGGGTCACCGCGCGCATCGACCCCCGCAACACCGCGTCCGCCCGGGTGCTGGAGCGGCTCGGGATGCGGCACGAGGCGACCCTGGTCGAGGACATCTGGTCCAAGGAGGAGTGGGTGTCGACCGGCATCTACGCGATGCTCGATCGCGAGTGGGCCGATCAGAACTCACGCAAGTAGCACAGCATCCGGTAGTCGGTGCCGGGCTCGATGTTGGCGAACCCGTGCCGCTCGTAGAACCGCCGGGTGTCGGTGTCGACCTCGTCGACGTTGATGTGCATCTCCGCACCACCCCGGCCGCGCACCAGCTCCACCGCCGCGGTCAGCAGCGCCGTACCGATGCCGCCGTCGCGCAGGTCCGGCACGACGTAGAGCTCCTCGAGCTGGGCGAGCGGTCCGTCGAAGTACGGCGTCGGCCGCAGGGTCAGGAACGCGAAGCCGGTGGGCGAGTCGCGGTGCCGCTCAGCAGCACCACCACGTCGTCGCGGTCGAGCAGCTCGCCGAAGCGTTCGGCGAACTCCTCTGCCGATGGCGTGGGCGTCTCGAACTCGGTGTTGAAGTCGAACAGCAGCCTGCCGACGACGTCGGCGTCAGCGGCGGTCGCCCGGCGTACGTCGGCCTGGGTCATCGCACCACGGTGTAGCAGAGCTTGGTGATGCCGTTGGCGTAGGTGTCGTGCTCGACCAGCTCCAGGTTGTGCTTGTCGCCGCCGTCGGCCGGGAAGAGCCGCTTTCCGTGGCCGAGGACGAGGGGGAAGACGAGCAGGTGGTAGCGGTCGACCAGGCCGGCGGCGGCGAGGCTCTGCGCGAGGGTGGCGCTGCCGTGGACCTGGATGTCACCGCCTTCGGTCTGCTTGAGGGCGGCCACGTCGTCCATCGACCGGAGCAGTGTGGAGGGCTGCCACGGGCTGCCCGCCACGTCCTCCTCGGTGAGCGTGGTCGAGACGACGTACTTGGGGATCTCGTTGTAGTGCGCGAACTCCTTCATGGTCGGCCAGACCTCGTGGAACGCGTCCCAGCTGACCCGGCCGACGAGAAGTGCGCCGGCCTCCTCCTGCTCGCGGCCCTTCAGCTCGTAGGCCGCCATGTCGGGCTTGACCTCCTTGAAGGTCCAGCCGGTGTGCTCGTACCCGCCCTCCCCGCCCGGGGAGTCGACGATGCCGTCGAGGCTGATGAACTCGGTGACGACGATGTTGCGCATGATGAGGCTCCTTCGGTGCGTGTCGGTGATGCTTCCACCCACACCACGAACGGCGCACCCCAGATACGACAGGACCCCTCGACTTTCGTCCGACGCCTCGGCGAGAGTGGTGGCGTGAAGCGGGTGCGGGTGCGGATCTACGGGAACGTGCAGGGCGTGTTCTTCCGCGACTCCTGCCGTCGCGAGGCGTCCCGGCTCGGCGTCAGCGGCTGGGTGAGCAACGAGCCCGACGGCACCGTGGCCGGCGAGTTCGAGGGCGACTCCGTCGACGCCCTGGTCGCCTGGTGCCGCAGCGGGCCGCCCGGCGCGCAGGTCGATCGGGTGGAGGTCGATGACGTGGAGCCCACGGGCGAGAGTGGCTTCGCGGTCCGGTAGCGCGCCATCGACCAGTTGAGTCGCGCGTCCGCGGCTGTTCAGTCGCGGATCTGCGGCACCCGGCCGCCGCGTGGCCGCGGCTCAAGTGCCGCGCGCACGCTACTCGACTGCCGCGCGGGCGCGACTCAACGACCGTCAGGCGGGGACCGACAGTGCCGGCGAGGTGTCGTCGACCCGCGGGGCCTGGGGAAGGGTGAACCGGAAGGTCGCGCCGCCCCCGCCGCTCTCGACCCAGATCGAGCCGCCGTGGGCCTCCACGATCCCCTTGCAGATCGCCAGCCCGAGACCGGTCCCGCCCTGGCGCAGGTCGCGCTCCGGGTGGACCTGGTGGAACCGGCCGAACACCGCCTCGAGCTCGGTGTCGGGAATGCCGCGGCCGGCGTCGGAGACCGAGACGAGGACGTCGTGGACCCGTTCGTCGACCCGCACGGTGATGTCGCTGGCCTCGGGTGCGTGCTTCAGCGCGTTGCCCAGCAGGTTGACCAGCACCTGCACCACCCGGTCGGGGTCGCACTGCGCCGACGCGGGTCCGGGAGCGACGACGACGAGTCGCACGCCCAGCGAGGCGGCCATCGGGGACAGCGCCGAGGCGGCGTCCTCGACCAGGGGGCGGACCTCGGTCGGCAGCGGCGACATCCGGAAGGCACCGCTCTCCAGCCGCTCGAGGTCGATGATGTCGTCGACCAGCCGGCTCAGTCGTTCGCTGCCGCGAACGGCGACCTCGACCACCGACTGCGCCCGTGACGAGAGCCTGCCGACGTCGCCGTCGGAGAGCAGCTCCAGCGAGCCCCGGATGGCCGAGAGCGGCGTCCGCAGCTCATGGCTGACGCTCGTGATGAACTCGAGCTTGGCGTGGTCGACGCGGGCGTGGTGGGCGGCCAGCTCGGCCATCTCCCGGCCGCGCTCGGCGATCCGCTCCTCCAGGCGCAGCCTGAGGTCCTGCGCCGCCGCGGTCTGCACGAGCTGACGGATGCCCACAGCGACCAGCAGCAGGACGGCGATCCCCCGTGAGACCGGGTCCTCCCAGGCAAAGGCGAGGGCGACGCTGAGCGCGAGCAGTGCCGTGAGGTCGGGCAGCATCGGCGGCGCGAGCCCGGTCAGGTCTCGCTTGACGGCCCGACGCGGCGTCGGGGTCAGAGCGGCGACGAGGGCGGCGCCGGCCAGCGGCAGCGGCGCGACCATGTAGCCGAGGTCGACCCAGGTGCCGATGGTCTCGGACCCGCGCACCGTCTGCAGGGCATACCCGTTGTCGGACACCGCGTAGACGGCGAAGGTGAGCGCGAGCAGCACGACGTCGAGGCGCGGACGGCCGACGCTGCGCAGCATCAGCACGACCGCCAGCGACATCAGCAGCCCGTCGGTGAGGGGATAGAGCCCCAGGATCAGCGCCTCGCTGCCGGTGCTCGCCTCGGCGAACACCTCGCTGAGCGCGAGGGTGTGGCTGAGGGAGGAGACGGCCAGGGCCAGCACCAGCGCGTCGAGCAGGACCGCGTGCCAGCGCCCGGTGCCGCCGCGCAGCACGGGGTAGACGAGCAGGCCGAGAGCGGCCGGCACGAGCGCGACCAGGTACAACCCGTCCGCCAGCGTCAGGATCGGGGACGGACCGGAGTCGGCGTAGGCGATCCAGACGGCGTTGCCGATGCCGTAGAGGACGACCGTCAGCGCGAACAGCAGCCAGGCGACGCGCATCGCTCCCGTCGTACGACTCGCGGCGAAGCCGCAGACGAGTCCGGCGCCCACCGACGTGGCCACGGTCAACCAGGTCGAGGCGTGCGGGAAGAGCGCTTGTCCGACGGCGACGGCAACCGTCGCGGCCAGGACCGCGCTCACGATCTTCAGCGCCACCGAAGGGTTTCGGGAGCGCGCCCACGTACCTGTGCGCACAGCACCTCCCCACTTCGTCAATGCCGCGCAAACAGCGAGCTCAGGATGGCACGACGAGTAGGCCGGAGTACCCGAACCGGTGAAGTCTTTACCCCTGCTCGAGGTGGAGGTCGAGCCAGCCGGCGAGGTCCTCGAGCTCCTCGCGGACCGCCGCGGCGGTGCTGGCCGGGAACGGCTCGTCCTCATGGATCGCGTCGACACGGAGCACGCCTGCCTCGCGGTCGGCGGTGGCGTCGACCTTCCCGACCAGCCGGTCGCCGTGGAGGATCGGCAGCGCCCAGTAGCCGAACCGCCGCTTGGCGGCGGGCTTGAACATCTCGAGCTGGTAGTCGAACTCGAACAGCTCGGCCATCCGCTTGCGGTCGATGATCAGCCGGTCGATCGGCGACAGCAGCGCGGTCCGGCCCTCGAAGGACGCGCCGTCGAGGTACGCCGGGTCGACCCTCCACGTGCCGCGCAGCCCCTCGATCGTGGCCTCCTCGCCGGCCTCGCCGACGGCGGTGGGCTCGCCGGGCACGACCGCCGTCCTGGCCTTGGCGACGCCGAGCCCGGCCAATCGGCGCCGGTCGAGCTCGCGGCGCGCGTCCTCCAACGGAGGCACCGGGTCGTCGGGGTAGACCCGCTCGGCGAGGTCCCAGAGCTTGTCGCGGCCCTCGTAGCCGGCGACCGCCACCTCTCCGCGGCCCACCATGTTCTCGAGCAGCATCCGCACGTTGCGGTCGCCGTTCCAACCGCTCGACCGCCACGGGACCAGGGTGGTGTCCGGCAGCTCGCGCGCGGTGACCGGGCCCACGTCGTAGAGCTTCTCGAGGATGTCGCGGCGGGTGTCGTCGTTGGCGGCCATCCAGCGGGCGAGCGAGTCGTGTACCTCCCGGTACTGGTCGAAGACCGCCGGCCAGTTGGCCATGCCGGCCCGGTGGAGCGCGATGTCGGCGGCGGGGCGGAGCATCTGGTGCAGCTCGACGACGCGTCCGCTCCCGATCGCCTCGTCCAGCTCGGCGGGTTCGTACGCCGACCCCAGCCGGCTCCACAGCACCAAGTGGGCGCTGGGCGCGACCGCGGTGCAGGGGTCGTCCTGGAGCAGCGTGAGCCGGTGCAGCACCTCGTCCATCGACCCGGGCCGCTCGTCGGTCAACAGCTGCGCGCGCAGCGCGATCCGGCGCGCGTCCTGCCGGGACAGCCGGTGCGGCTCAGTCACCCCAACTCCCGTTGAGTGGAAGGGAAGTGACACACGAATGGCGGATGAGTGACCTTGCCTCGCCCCTCGTCCACCGCTCGACTGTCACAAGACCTCCGTTGACGTGTCACAAGTCCTCCATTCGACGGGGTCACGTGTCGAACCCGAGGCCGAGCCGGTCGAGAGTGCGCAGCCACAGGTTGCGTGACCCCTCGCGGTGGTCGGCCCGCCCGAGCGACCAGCGGGTGGCGTGGATGCCGGCGGCGGCGATCGGCTCGGGCGGGAACGGCACCGGCTTGCGGCGCACCATCTCGAGCCGGGTCCGCTCGGTGTCGGCGCCGGACAGCAGGTCGAGCATCACGTCGCCGGCGAAGCGACTCGCCCCGACACCGAGGCCGGTGAAGCCGGCGGCGTGCGCGACCCGTCCCCGGTGGGCGAGGCCGTAGAACGCGCAGAACCGGGTGCAGGTGTCGATCGCGCCGGCCCACCGGTGGCTGACCCGGATCCCCTCGAGCTGCGGGAACGTCGTCAGGAGGTGGGAGACCAGTCGCCGGTGTGAGTCGGGGCGGTCCTCGTAGTCTGCGCGGACCCGCTTGCCGAACCGGTAGATCGCGTCGTAACCCCCGAACAGGATCCGGTTGTCGGCGCTGAGCCGGTAGTAGTGGAAGTGGTTGGCGAGGTCGGCGAGCCCCTGCCGGTGGTGCCAGCCGATCTCGCCTAGCTGGGCGTCGGTGAGCGGCTCGGTCATGATCACGTAGTCGTAGACCGGGATCGTCCAGGCGCGGTAGCGGCGTACGAGCGCCGGGAAGACGTTGGTGCCGAGGGCGACGCGGTCGGCGGTGACCCGGCCGCCGGCGGTCTGCAACGTGACCGGGCCGGTGCGACCGGAGTCCAGCGCGCTGACCGGGGTCTCCTCGACGATCTCGACGCCGAGCTCGGTCGCGACCCGGGCCAGCTCGGCGACCATCCGGGCCGGATGGAGCAGCGCGGTGTCGCGCAGCCAGC
Source organism: uncultured Actinomycetota bacterium (assembly GCA_963804845.1). Taxonomy (GTDB): domain Bacteria; phylum Actinomycetota; class Actinomycetes; order Propionibacteriales; family Nocardioidaceae; genus Nocardioides. The sequence continues at coordinate 695,949 of CAWDSA010000003.1, forward strand.
GGCCGGCGAGGTACGTCGGGCTGGCGACCTCGGCCTGCACCTGGTCCCGGTCGAGGTACTCGCCCTCGTCCATCTCCTCCAGCCACGCGACCTGGTGGTCCTCGATGGCGACGCTCATCTCGCCGTTGCGCTCCCAGTCGACGGCCATGCCGTGGGCGCCGACGGTCTGCTCGATGTCGTCGAGGTTCTCGTCGCCCATCCGCACCAGGGCGTCGTACTCCTCGGGCCAGCGCGAGCGGCCGTTCTCGTCGCCGTGGGTCAGGCTCGCGGCGCAGAAGCCTCCGTTGCGCCCCGAGGCCGCCCACCCGAGCCGGCGTCCCTCCAGCAGCAACACCCGCCGGCCGGGGTCGCGCTGCTTCGCCCGGATCGCCGTCCAGAGCCCGGTGAACCCGCCGCCGACGACGGCGAGGTCGGTGGTGTGGTCGGCGCCCAACCTGTCGAACCGGGGCGGGGCGGCGACGTCCTCGATCCAGAAGCAGGCGTCGCGCGCGCCAGTCAGGGCGTGCTCGATCGCCGATGCCGACGGGGCCTGTCGCTCCCAGATCGTGTCAGCCACGCCCCGACGCTATCGCCCCGGCCGGCTCGTTCCGCGGCCGTCCAGCAGCGGGCGAGCCGGGTCCCAGGTGGTCCCGTCGCGCTCGTCGCGGCGCTTGCGGGCGATCGCCGACAGCGCCTCCAGCACGACCCGGTTGGCGAGGGCGGCGGTGATGTCGGCGTGGTCGTAGGGCGGGCTGACCTCGACCACGTCGACCCCGACGACGGGCAGCTCCAGGCAGATCCGGCGTACGGAGTCGAGCAGCTCGCGCGCGGAGAGGCCGCCCGGCTCCGGGGTACCCGTCCCCGGCGCGTGGCCGGGGTCGCAGACATCGATGTCGACCGAGAGGAAGACCCCCTCGCACTCGTCGGTCGCGATCGCGAACGCCTCGGTGAGGCACTCCTCGAGGCCGCGCCGCCCGATCTCGGTCATCTCGTAGGAGCGCATCGACTGCTCGGCCATCCAGTCGAGGGTCTCGGGCCCGGGCCAGTAGCCGCGCAGGCCGACCTGGAGGAACCGGTCGCCGCGCAGCGCGCCCGACTCGATCAGGCGGCGCATCGGCTGGCCGTGGCCCCACAGCGAGCCGAACTCGATGTCGCCGGTGTCGGCGTGGGCGTCGAAGTGGATCATCGAGACCCGGCCGTGGCCGAGCACGTTGGCGACGCCCTTGGCATCCGGGAACGCGATCGAGTGGTCGCCACCGAGCACGACCGGGATCGCCCCCGCTCGCGCCACCTTCTCGACGGCTGCCTCGAGCCGGGGCAGCGCGACCTCGATGTCACCCGGCGGCATCTCCACGTCGCCGGCGTCGACGACGGTCAGGTCGCGCAGCGCGTCGGTCCGTAGCGCCAGCGACGGCCGGGAGCCGTCGTGGGGCAGGTAGTCGGTGGTGCGGATCGCCTGCGGCCCGAACCGGGTGCCCGGGCGGTGCGAGGTGCCGCCGTCGAAGGGCGCCCCCAGCACGACCACGTCGACCCCGGCGTACGACGCCTCGTCGTCGAGGTCGCAGCGCGGGACACCGAGGAACGTGACGTCGGGACCGAACTGGGCGCCGTATCGAGCCATGTGCCGACTGTAGGGCCTCGCACGCGGCACGAGTTAGGGACGCGAACCGTCCGGAACCGCGGCTACCGTCCCTGCCATGACCGAAGGCTTCCAGGACATGCGGGACGCGACGTTCGAGTCCGTCGACCTCACCGGCGCCACGTTTCGCCGCGCCTACCTCAACCAGGTGACCTTCCAGAACATCGACATGATCGGCGCGAAGATCCTCAACGCCGACCTCATCGACGCCGAGATCACCGGCGAGATCCGCAACGTCACCGTCAACGGCGTCGAGATCTCGGCGTACGTCGATGCCGAGCTCGACAAGCGCTACCCGGGCCGGGAGAAGATGCGACCCACCGACCCGGCCGGGTTCGTCGAGGCGTGGGATCTGCTCGAGCAGCTCTGGGCCGGCACCGTCGAGCGCGCCCGCGAAGCTCGACCCCGAACAGCTCCACGAGAGCGTGGACGGTGAGTGGTCCTTCATCCAGACGCTGCGCCACCTCGCCTTCGCCACCGACACCTGGGCGCTCCGGGTGATCCTCGGCGACCCGCGGCCGTGGGACCCGTTGTCGCTGCCGTTCGACGAGATGACACCGCACCCCGAGGTGCCGTGGGACCGCGACGCCCGACCGTCGCTCGACGAGGTGCTCGTGCTGCGGGCCGACCGGCAGGCGGCCGTGCGCCGGGTGATCGAAGGGCTGACCGACGAGCAGCTCGCGAGCCAGACCGAACCGGTCGAAGGTCCCGCCTGGCCGCCGGCCAACCCCTACCCCGTCTCGGAAGCACTGCTGACCATCCTCAACGAGGAGTGGGAGCACCGGCGCTACGCCGAGCGGGACCTGACCGTCCTCGAGAACCGCTGACTCACAACCAAGGGAGAACCCATGGACATCGTGCTCGTGCCCGGACTCTGGCTCAACGCCTCGACCTGGGACGACGTCGTCCCCCTGCTCGAGCAGGCGGGCCACCGCACCCACCCGCTGACGCTGCCCGGCATGGAGAGCAAGGAGACCGACCGCACCGGCATCACCCTCGCCGACCACGTCGCGGCCGTCGTCGACGCCCTCGACCGCGCCGAGGGGAAGGTGCTGCTCGTGAGCCACTCCGCCGGGTGCGGCATCGCCCACGCCGCGACCGACGCTCGGCCCGACAAGGTCGCCCGGCAGGTGCACGTCGGCGGGTTCCCGAGTGCCGACGGCGACAACCTGCTCGGCCTCGAGGCCGAGAACGGCGAGGTGCAGATGCCCGACTGGAAGGAGATGGGCGAGGACGCCAACGTCAAGGACTTCTCCGAGGAGCAGCTCTCCCAGTTCTACGCCGACGCCGTTCCGGTGCCGGAGCGGGTGATCAAGGACCCGGTGCAGCTCACCGACGAGCGGCGCTACGACGTACCGGTCACCGAGATCTGCCCGGAGTACTCCGTCGCCGAGCTCGAGGAGTGGATGAAGGGCGGCCACCTCCCGGAGCTCGAGAAGATCAAGGACAAGGAGTTCGTCGACATCGGGGGCGGCCACTGGCCGCAGCTCACCCAGCCGAAATCGTTGGCGGAGGCGATCCTCGACGCGGCACGCTGAGGCCCATGACCCACACTCTGCCCACCCTGGGGATCCAGTGCTTCAACCTCGACACGACCGACCCCGACCGCATCGCCTCGTTCTGGCAGGAGGCGCTCGGGTGGCGGCGCACCCACGAGACCCCGGACGAGGTCGTCCTCGAACCGCCTGCGGGTAGCCCTCAGGACGGCGTCGCGCCGGACCTGCTGTTCCTCCGGGTGCCGGAGGAGAGGTCGGTCAAGAACCGGTGGCACCCCGACCTGCGCCCCGACGACCAGGCGGCCGAGGTCGCCCGGCTCGAGGCCCTCGGCGCCACCCGGACCGACGTCGGCCAGGGCGACGACGTGTCGTGGGTGGTGATGGCCGACCCGGACGGCAACGAGTTCTGCGTGCTGCGGGCCTTCACCGAGGACGAGCGCCGCGAGATCGCCGAGGAGGCCGCCGCGAAGGCAGGGTCCTAGACGGCCGCGCGCTCGCGCAGGGCGACGTCGGCCAGCGCCCGGGCGTGCGCGTCGGCGGAGTCGATGAGCGGCAGCGGGCTGTCCTCGGGACGGACCAGCAGGCCGATCTCGGTGCAGGCCAGGACCACCGCCTGGGCGCCCTGCTCGGCCAGCCGCTCGATCACGCCGACGTACGCCGCGCGCGACTCCTCGCGGATCAGGCCCTGCGTCAGCTCGTCGAAGACGACCCGGTCGACGAGGTCGCGGTCCTCCGGTCCCGGTGCGACCGCGGTGATGCCGTGACGGGCGAGCCGGTCGCCGTAGAACGACTCCTCCATCACCCAGCGCGCGCCGAGGATGCCGAGCCGGTCCCAGCCCTGCGGCGCCGCGACGCCGGCAACCGCGTCGGCGATGTGGAGCAGCGGGACGTCGATCGACGCCTCGACCGCCGGGGCGACCTTGTGCATCAGGTTGGTGCAGATGGCGACGACGTCGGCGCCGCCGGCGACGCAGCGGCCGGCCGCGCGGCTGAGCAGGTCTCCTGCTGCCGCCCAGTCGCCCTCGACCTGGCACTGCCGGACCTCCGCGAAGTCCAGCGACTGCAGGGCGATCGACGCCGAGGCGTGACCGCCGAGGCGCTCGGCCACGGTCTCGTTGATGATCCGGTAGTAGGTGGCGGTCGAGTGCCAGCTCATGCCGCCGATGAGTCCGATCGTCTGCATGGGATCAGGGTGATGGATCCGCCACCTCCAAGGAAGACCCCAACTACTTGAGCGAGCCATAAGCAATACTTGGGGTCATGGACCCGCGCCGCGTGCTCGTCTTCCGGACCGTCGCGCGTACCGGCTCCCTCAGCGCGGCCGCGCGTGAGCTGGGCTGGACCCAGCCCGCCGTCAGCCAGCAGCTGCAGCGCCTGGAGCGGGAGGTCGGCGGCCCGCTGCTGGTGCGCAGCTCGCGCGGCGTCACGCTCACCGAGGCCGGCCGGGTGCTGCTCGGCCGGGCCGACGCGGTCGCCGGTGAGCTCCACATGGCCGCCGAGGAGCTCGCGTCGCTCGCCGAGCTGCGCGGCGGCCGGGTCCGGCTGGTCGCGTTCCCCTCTGCCGCGGCCACCATCGCGCCGGCGGCCCTCAAGCTGCTGGCGGCCGACCACCCGAGCGTCGAGGTCGCCCTCGTCGAGGCCGAGCCGCCGGAGGCCTGGGCCGCGGTGCGCGCGGGAGAGGCGGACGTCGCGCTCGTCTTCGGGTACGACGGGCCGCCGCCCGACGACGGCGACCTGACCTGGCTGCCGCTGGCCGTCGAGCCGGTCGACCTGGTGCTTCCGCCCGACCACCCGGCCGGTCGGCGGCGCGCCGTACGCCTCTCCGAGCTCGCCGACGACACCTGGATCGGTGGCTGCCCGCGCTGCCGCCAGCACCTCGTCGACCGCTGCCGGGCCGCCGGCTTCCAACCGCGGCTGGCCCACGAGACCGACGACTACGTGGCCGTGCAGGCGCTGGTCGCTGCCGGGCTCGGGGTCACGCTGCTGCCCCGCTCCGCGCTGCGCGCCTTCCAGCACCCGGACGTGGTCGTCCGGTCGTCGCCGTCACTGGGCGACCGGCACGTCGGGCTCGTCTACCGGCCCGGCGCCGAGCAGGTGCCCGCCACGCGGGCGTTCGTGGAGCGGCTGGTGCAGGTCGCGGTCTCGGGTGGGACTACATCTCCTCGTGGGAGTCGGGATCGCCGCCGAACAACCGACCGTCAGGGCGCCCCAGGGCGGTGATGGCGGCGACCTCCTCGTCGGTCAGCTCGAAGCCGAACACGTCGAGGTTCTCGCGCTGCCGCGACGGCGTCCCCGACTTCGGGATCGGCAATGCACCCAGCTGCACCTGCCAGCGCAGGATGACCTGGCCGGGGCTCACGCCGTGCGCCTCCGCCGCGGCCACGACCGGCGGTTCCGAGAACGGCGCCTGCCGCTTGCCGAGCGGGCTCCACGACTCGGTGAGGATCCCCATCGAGGCGTTGACCTCGCGCATCTCCTCCTGCGGGAAGTACGGGTGCAGCTCGATCTGGTTGACCGCCGGAGTCACGCCGGTCTCCTCGACGAGCCGCCGGAGGTGGTCGCCGGTGAAGTTCGAGACGCCGATGCTGGTGACCAGCCCCTCCCGCTGCAGGTCGACGAGCGCGCGCCACGCGTCGACGTACTTCCCCTCGCTGGGGTTGGGCCAGTGGATGAGGTGCAGGTCGAGCCGGTCGAGGCCGAGCCGCTCCAGCGACTCGCGGGTCGAGCGGATCGCGTCGTCGTAGGCGTGGTGGCGACCGGGGATCTTGCTGCACACCTGCAGCTCGTCACGGGGTACGCCGGAGCGGCGGACCGCCTCGCCGACCTCGTGCTCGTTCTCGTAGTTGACCGCGGTGTCGAGCAGGCGGTAGCCGACCTCGATCGCGGAGACGATCGCGCCGATCCCCTCCTCGCCCTTCAGTGGATGGGTGCCGAAGCCGATCGCCGGAACCTGCTGGCCGTCATTCAGGGTGTGGGTGGTCATGGCGCTCCACGCTAGCCCGCGGCAGGATGGAGGCATGAGCCTGCCGAACCCACTCCACCGGCCTTATCCCGATGACGTCTACGAAGGCGAGGGAGGCGAGGCGTCGGCGTGGCTGCGGCCGTCCGACACCGCGCCGGAGCTGACCTACGCCAACGGCGGCACGTGCGAGTACCTCGCGACCGGCGACCAGACCGGGGGCCTCTACGGCCTCTACCGCTGGTCGTTCGGAGAGGCCGAGTCAGGCCCCGACCCGCACTTCCACCGCGCGATCACCGAGTCGTTCTACGTCCTCGAGGGCACCGTGAAGCTGTACGACGGCAGCGACTGGGTCACCGCCCGAGCGGCGGCGACTTCCTGCACGTCCCCGAGGGCGGCATCCACGGCTTCCGCGGCAGCGACCACGCCCGGATGCTGCTGATGTTCACGCCGGGCGCCCCCCGCGAGGACTACTTCGAGACCCTCGGCTCGCTCGGCTACGGCGCCACCATGACCGACGACGAGCGCGCCGCCTTCATGCTCCAGCACGACACGTACTGGGTCTGACGCGACCTGACCGGAACGTCATGCGGAAGGTGCCGAAGATGGCACCGACCGCATGACGCAACCGGCGCCAGGAGTCAGTTGGGAAGGAGCTCGAAGATCAGGAAGGTCGCCTTCCCCTCCTCCACCAGCAGCTCACCCTGCGCGTCCTTGAACGCACCGGTACCCCCGGTGATGGCGAGGCGGAAGTCGCGTTGATCGGTGAACAGCGTGCCGCCGACGACGATCTTGCCCTTGCCCCGGATCAGGGCGGTTGCCTCGCAGGTGAACGTCCGGACGCCCAGCAGACAGTGCCCAGAGTCGCGGCCGACCTTCTCGCCGTTCTGCATCAGCCTGCTCTCGAAGATGAAGTAGTCGCCGGGGCTCTCACCCTGACTTCCGACGTCGATGAAACGGCCACGGTTCTGGATCTCCCGGACCCGGATGACCTCGCTGCCGCCCCCTCGGGCCGCCTGTGCGGCCTTGTTGAGCCGCGCCGGGAGCCGCGGCCACCGGCCAGCTCGTGTCGTGCTGTACGGCGCTGCCGCTCGACCCGGAGGCCAGGGCCGTCCAGGCAACTCCCCGACAAGCAGCATGGCCGACGCGCCCGCTGCGATTCTGCGTGTGATCATGGTGATCCCCCCTCGTGCGCGGCGCGGTCTGCGCCGCCTATCTCGCACGGTAGAACTCACGCGCGAGCCGCGCCATACCCCATGTTTCACAGGCCGGGCGTCGACCACCAGCCGGGCCAGCTCCGACGGCGACCTCACCAGCAGCATGACCAGGCACAGGAACGTCCAGTTCACGATGTCGAGGGTCAGCAGGAAGCCCTCCTGCGCGTAGTACGTCACGAGGTAGGCCAGCAGCGCGAGGCCGAGGGCGGTGGTCACCAGACGACCGCCGTCGAGCCGTTCGGCGGGAGTCGGCGTCGTCGAACCGCGGGTGTCGATGAGCTCGACCTCCTCGCGTTCCATCGAGGCACCCACGGGGAGCTCGACGACCGGCTCGTCCTTGCTGGGTGCCAGCGCGGCCATCACAGCGACGACCACTGCCACCGCCACCACGGCGCCGGTGATGTTCCACCAGGTGAAGATGGTGTCCGTGACCGGGACGAGGTAGCCGAGCTGTTGCTCCACGAAGCTGTCGGGCGTGGCCGCGGCCAGTGGGCCCGAGCCGGAGTAGCCCATGTGCCACACGACGTAGCCGGAGTAGCCGGCCGCGACCAGCAGGGGAGACGCCGCCGAGATCACCGCGGCCAGGGCCGCCCGCAGCTCGGCCTCGGGCCGGGGGAGCCGCGCGAGGAACTGTCCGTTGACCACGTCGAAGGCCTCCCGGGCGGCGGCGTGGGCGTCGAGACCGGCGTCGTTGAGGGCGATCGCGTAGGAGCGGCCGTCCTCGCGGCTCGGCGTACGGGTGACGTGGCCGCGGGCTCGCATCGCGCGGACCCAGATCGTCACCGTGGTCGGCGGCACCCGCAGGTCCTGCGCGATCTGGGTCGGCGTGATCGGCCCGGCCTCGCCGACGTGGCTGTAGAGCGCGTACTCCGACGGCGTGAGCGGGCTGTCGGCCATGCCGCGGCCGAGCAGGTCCTGCACCGCCTGCGCGAGCACGAAGACGTCGAAGAGCAGCGAGGTGCCCTTGATCGGGGGACGGGTGGGTGCCGGCATGGTCTGGAAACTACTACGTATTCGTAGTAGTTTCCGGGCATGCCGCGCCGTGCAGCCGCCTCGATCCTGGTGATGGCGCTGCTCGTGGCCGGCTGCGACGCCGACGCACCGGCCGCCGCTCCACCGTCCGCGTCGGCCACGCCCTGCCGCGAGCGACCTCGACCACCTGCTCGACCAGCTCGAGACGATCCACCCCGAGCCGTTCCACGGCGTCACGCGCGCGACGTGGGTCGACGAGATGAACGATCTGCAGGAGCAGCTGCCCGACCTGAGCGACGACGAGCTCGTGGTCGAGGTGATGCGACTGGTCGCGCTGCTCAGCCGCGAGGGGCGGGACGGCCACCAGTTCGCGCTGCCCCAGCCCGGCCACGAAGGTACGGCGCTGCCGCTGCGGTGGTACGAGCTCGAGGGCGAGCTGGTCGTCACCGAGGCGATGTCGCCGTACGCCGACCTCGCCGGGTCGGTCGTCGAGGCGGTCGACGGCACCCCGGTCCGGCGAGGTGCTCGCTCTGGCCGAGCCGCTGGTGCCGCGCGACGGCCCGGCCACGCTGTCGACGTTCCGCCCGCTGTTCCTGCTGCGGATGCACGTGCTGAGAGGCCTCGGCATCACCGACGCCGACGACGACACCGTCACGCTGACGGTGAGCGACGGGGGCGTGAGCCGGGAGGTGGACGTGGCCACAGTGCCGCACGACGACCTCGTGGCGTGGGCCGACCGGTTCGGTGAGTTCCGGCTCCCGGAGCGGTCCGACGTGGCCTACCGCCACCGGCTCGAGGACGTGCAGTGGTCGCGGTGGCACGGCGACGCCCTCCACGTGAGGCTCACCGAGATCCAGGAGACGCCGAGCACCGCGACGACGCGGCGGCTGGAGGCGCCGAAGCTCGCGCGGGTCGTGCTCGACCTGCGACAGAACCCCGGCGGCAACAACCACAACAACTACCCCTGGGTCGCCGCGCTCACCGACGTGGTGGAGAGCGGCGTACCGCTCGTGGTGCTCACCGACCGGGTCACCTTCTCGGCGGCCAGCAACCTCGCGACCGACCTGGAGCGGGCCGTCGACCCGGTGTTCGTCGGCGAGCCGATGGGCGGGGGTCTCAACTTCTGGAACGACGTCGTCCAGGTGCGACTCGACCACCTCGCCGTCCCGATGCAGGTCGGGGTCAGCACCACCTATTGGCAGCGCAGCAGCGCCGAGGACCCGCGGCTGACGATCCGGCCGGACCTGCCGGTTCCGGTGACGGCCGCGGACGTGTTCAGCGGCCGCGACCCCGCGCTGCGCGTGGCCCTCGGACCGTTGGAGCGGTAGTCCAGTGGAACATCGTCGTACGTCGTGCCGATCGACGACGGTTTCCCACTGGACTACCGAACTCGGCTAGGGGACGCGGGCGGCGATCACCTGGTCGGCCACCGGCCCGAGTCGGGCGAGGAACGCGGAGAGCACCGAGCGACCGTCCCGGTCGCCAACCGGCCAGGTGACCCGCACCAGACCGCCGGGCAGGGCCGTCACCCGGGCCCGGTTGCCGGCCGCGGCCACCACCGCGTCGCCCGCCGAGGCCGGCACGGTGACGATCGCGAGCCCGGGCAGGGCGGTCGCGTCCGTGGCCGAGCTGGGGCGGGCGGCGGTCACGATCCGGCTCGCGTCGGGCGCACCGGGCGAGGTGTCGTCGGCGAAGATCGCGTTCCACAACAGCTTGTGCGAGCCGGTGGTGAAGGCGCGGAAGTTCGGGTCGCCGGCGAACACCACGACCCGGCCGGCGTCGTACTTCTCGGCCACCACCGCGGCGGTGCCCCGGAGCTCGCGGGCTCCGCGGGAGTAGCCGGAGACGAAGAACTTCTTGCCCTTCGGGTAGCTGACCGCGGCCGAGGCCGGGCGCCGCACGGTCATCACCGCGTCGTACTCGTAGAACGTGAAGAGCTTCGGCCCGACGCCCTCGGTGAGCGGGGTCCCGCGGGCGACGGTGCGCAGCAACGAGCCGGGCACGTCGGACGTCGGCACCTCCAGCCGGGCGGAGGTGAGCCCGAGCCGGATCGCCAGCGCCGTCCCGCCGCGCCACCCGACGAGCCGGCCGCCGTCGGCCACCCATGCCCGCAGCGCCGTGCGCCCCGCCGGCCCGATCAGCTTGGCCGCGCGCTCGCCGTTGCCGCCGGGGACGAGCAGCACGTCGAGGCCGTCGAGCCCGCCGGTCGCGATGTCCGGCTTGCGGACCTGGGTGTAGTCCAGCTCCCACTTGCGCTCGAGCAGCCAGCGGGTCCAGCCCTCCGACTCGTACGCCGAGACGCCGGGGCCGAGCTTGAAGAGCCCGACCTCGGGCCCGTCGCCGGGAACGTTCGGCGGGTCGAGGTCGCCGACCGGAGCAGCCGGGACGGTCGTGAGGTCGAGGTCGCGTCCGCTGCGGCCGCCGGACAGGTCGCCCAGCTCCGGCAGGCTCCACGCGGTGACGTCGTAGAAGTAGGGGAACGGGACGTAGGAGTCCTCGCCGAGCATCGCCTGGATCCAGTGCTTCTGGGCCTGCGCCATCGTCACGTGCCAGGTGCCCGCCGGCAGCGTGACCTCGCGCCGGTTTTCGCCGTACGGCTTGAAGTCGGGGACGGTCACGGGTTGGGCGAGACGGTCGACCTCGACGCCGGCGTCCTGCAGCAGCCCCACGACCTCGAGCAGCTCGCGCTCGGTGTCGTCGGTGTCGCGCAGGAAGTAGTGGCGCACCTTGCCCTTCGGGACCTGCAGCTGCAGCTCGCTGCCGGGAGCGAACACCGCGTTGGGCTCGAGGACCCCGCGCTGGCCCTCGTCGAGGGCTTCGCGGTAGTTGGCGGCGAGTCCCTTCAGCACCCGGGTCTTGCTGTCGGCGAGGGCATAGATCGATGCGAAGGTCGCTACGAACTGCTCGCGGGTCCGGACCGGGATCGGGGAGTCGCCGCCCTTCTCGTAGGTCATGCTCGCGCCGAGCAGCTGGGTGGTCGGGACGCTGTCGCCGTACCCCATGTAGAGCAGGTCGTAGACGTCGTAGTTGAAGTAGTCCCAGCCCAGGCGGTCGAACTCGTCGGCCATCGCGCCGCCGTAGAGCTTGTTGATCCAGCGGACCGAGCGGTCGGCGACCTCGTGGTGGACGGGGTCGGCGTTGGGTGGGAAGAAGAACTTCCGCCCGCCCATCTCGTGGTTGTCGCTCATCAGCACCGGCGGGTACTCCATGAGCAGGTCGATCTTGCCGTCGGTCTCGTCCTGGGTGCGCGCGAACCAGTCACGGTTGAGGTCGAACCCGTAGCTGTTGCGGCGGTAGCCGATCTCGCGACCGTCCGGGTTCTGGGTCGGGATGATCACCGTGACGGTGTTGTCGCGGATGAGCTGGGCAGCGCAGTCGGTGCGGTCGGCGAGGTCGCGCAGCATCACCAGGGCGGCGTCGGCCCCGCTCGGCTCGTTGCCGTGGACATTGGCCGCCATCCACACGATCGCCGGCGCCTCGGCCGCGATCGTCGCCGCCTCCTCCGGTGTGGTCGACGGGTCACGCAGCGCCGCCGAGGCGTCTTGCGCCGCCGCGACGTCCGCCGGGTCGCCCACCACGGCGTACTCCATCGCGCGCCCGTCGCTGCTGGTGGCGAAGGTGTCGACACTCACGTCGTCGCTGGCGTCGTCGACCGCCGCCATGTAGTCGCCGATCTCCTCGACCGTCACCTCCTGGCTGCCCAGCGGGAACCCGAGGACCTCCTGCCCGGTCGGCACCTCGCCGGCGTACGTCGGCGGTGCGGCCGGCGTGCAGCCCCCCGCGGCCGGGGCCGCGCTCGAGGTGAGCGCGAGTAGTGGTGCGGCCAGCCCGAGGGCCAGTCCGGTGCCGAGGATGCGTCGCTGCATGGAGTCTCCCGCCGTCGTGTGTTGCTCCTTCCTAGACGGTCGTGCCCGGTTCGGCAACGGGTCATCCCGGAATGGTCGTCTCAGCCCAGCGCCCGGGCCACCGCCTCGGCCGGGTCGGCGACGACGACCGGGCCGCCCTGGCGCGGGAGATCCCACCCCGCCAGCGACCAGACCGGGACCCCGGTCCGGCAGGCCAGCGCCATCTCGCTCAGCGTGCCCCAGCTGCCCCCGACCGCGATCACCGCGTCGACCGCCCGGACCACGAGAGCGTTGCGCATCTCGCCCAGCCCGGTGGCCAGGGCGACCGTCACGTGGGAGTTGGCCTCGGCGCGGTCGTCGCCCGGGAGGATCCCGACCACGAGGCCGCCGGCGTCGGCGGCGCCGCGCGAGGAAGCCTGCATCACGCCGGTCCCGCCGCCGGTCACCACCACCGCTCCGGCCTCGGCCAGCCGGCGGCCGACCTCCTCGGCCAGGGCGAGGACCTCGGGTCCCGGCTCGCCGCTCGGTCCCACCACGGCGACGTACGCCGGAGTCACGCCGCTCATCCTCGCCACCCTAGTGACCAGGAGTGGAAGCCGGCGGACCTTGGTGCACGTCCAGCCGCAGCAGCCGGGCGGTGACGTCGACCAGCGGGCCGAGCAGCACGATCACCACGACGGTCCCGGGTCCGATGGTGGCGCCGAGCAGCCAGCCCCCGATCGCCCCGCCGCCCTGGACGGCGCTGTAGCTCCACCGGAACGGCACCGGTGGGTCCCACGCCAGGCCGGCGGCCTCGGCAGGCCCGGCGCCGGTGTGGGTGCCGAGGTAGGTGGCGATACCGACGCCCAGCACCGGCAAGGTCGCCGCGAGCAGCAGGGCCTGTGCCTGCCAGGTGTCGGGGGTGGCGAGCCGGTCCAGCAGCAGTGAGGCCACGCCACCGACGACGACGACCTGGACGACGGTGCCGATTCCCGGTACGACGCCGCGGAGTGCGGCGAGCGCGAGGAAGGCCAGCGAGACCAGCAGGTTGGCGATCCAGAAGGAGACACCGGTCGAGAGAGCGACGCCGTTCACCAGCGTCGAGAAGCCGTCGGAGCCCAGATCGGCGGTCAGCAGCAGGGCGACGCCGAGGCCGAGGATGCCGCAGCCGCCGACGAGGAGCAGGAGCCGGCGCATCCGGTCAGTCGGCCGACTCGGCCTCGGCGAGCCGCTCGCGGAGACGGGTGCGGACCTCGTCGGGCGTGTAGGCGCGGCGCTGCCGCTCCTGCCGGGCGATCGCGGCACCGGTCGCCGCGACTCCGACGATCCCGGCCAACCCCAGCCACTTCCACCACGCGCGCATACGGTGACCCTATGGCCGGTGACCTCGGGCTCGACCAGGCGGTGGAGCTCACACGTACAGGAGACCTGTGGCTGTTCCGCGGCCGCTCCGGCCCGGACCGGGCGATCCAGACGCTGACCAACTCGCCGGTCAACCACGTCGGGATGGCGGTCGTGCTCGACGACCTGCCGCCGTTGATGTGGCACGCCGAGCTCGGGTCCTCGCTGCTCGACCACTGGACCGGCGACCACCACCGCGGCGTCCAGCTCCACGACCTGCGCGAAGCGGTCGTGCGCTGGCAGGAGAGCTACCGCCAGTCGGCGTGGCTCCGCCAGCTCACGCCCGAGGTCGGCCGCGCCGAGGAGGATGCGCTGCTGAGGTCGATCGCCCGGCTCGACGGCGTCTCGTTCCCCAGCACGGTGCGGTTGGCGGCCCGCTGGCTGCGCGGCCGGGACGCCTACGTCTCCCGCCGCGACCGGGACCGGCCGCGGCCACGACCGGAGGCGGCGTACTGCGCGGAGGTGGTGGCGCTGACGATGCAGGAGATGGGGCTGCTCGGGACCGATCGGCGCGCCAGCTGGTACGACCCCGGCACCTTCTGGAGCGGCGAGTACCTCCCCCTCGCCCCCGGCTGGGGCTACGGCCCGGAGGTGGCGGTCGCCCGAGGCCGATAGTCCAGCGGCACGTCGTCGCGGGTGCGGCGATCCCAGGCTGGGTAACTGGATCTGCGTGACGCTCCCGCCCCGGCACAACGGGGCGGGAGCGCACTCAAGATCCAGTTACGTACATACCCGCACGCCCTCAGCGCGACCAGATGCCGCGGAACGAGGGGGAGAACCAGCCGTCGCCGGAGTGGGCGGGTACGCCGGGCAGCGGGCGACCGCCGTAGGCGTTCGAGCCGTCGCGGGCGTCGTAGCGCAGCCAGGTCTCGGTGCCGCCGACACCGCGGCCGGACCTCGACCAGTCGCAGACGCCGTCGGCGAAGATCGCCTCGAGCTCGGCCACCTGGTCGGGGGTGAAGAGGGCCGCGACCGGGCCGTAGTCGTCGGTCGTGAACGGCTTGAGCCGGCAGGCGACGTTGTCGTTGGCGGCCGGGCCACCGGCCTCCTGCCGCGGGGTGGAGAGCCGGGTCTGCAGCGTCTGCAGCTCCTCGACCGAACACGCGGCAGCCGCCTCGGCGACGACACACCGGTCGGTGACGTCGGCCGGCTTGTTGGTCACGACCTTGTCGGCCAGCGGCGCCCGGGAGGTGTCGGCCTCGACGGCGGTCAGCCAACGGTCCATGTCGAGCAGGGCCTCGTTCGCCCAGTTCGCGTCGCCGATCAGAGGGGCCGGGCCGAACCACATCACCCGGTTGTCGGTGTGGCCCTGGTCGGCGAGCAGCCGCTCCTCGGTCCAGAACGCGTGGGCGTAGTCGTGGGCGATGCCGGGGTCGGGCCCGCCGTGGTTGATGATCGCGACGTCGTCGAGGTTGTTGGTCTCGTTGATCAGCCCGGTGCGGTAGGCACGCCGCGATCGCCGCCGGGTCGCCGTCGATCCGCGCTGGCGTGAACGCTCGGAGTTGAGGTCGAGGCCGCCGAGCTTGGCGTTGAGGTCGACGAACTGGGCCGGGGTGATCAGGCCCTGCCGCAGCTGGCTGAGCCCGAACTGGACGCCGGTGTTGGCGAACGGGATGCCGGCGAAGCCGCGGCCGGCCGCCTGCTCCTCGGCTCGATCCAGTCCGACTCCGGCGCGGGGGCCGAGCAGGTTGACCATGATGTCGAGCACCGAGCAGCGGACACCGCCCGGGTTGATCTCGGAGTCGAAGCGGGTCGACTCGTCGCCGGCGACCGGGTCGAGCGGTGCCGGAGCAGGCGTTCTCCGGGTTGAGAGCCGCCTTGAACAGCCCCTCGTCGGCGACGACCGCGTTGACGTGGGAGAGGTGCCCCTCGACGGCCGCCATCTGCGTCGGCGTCCAGACCACGCCGGGCGCCCACCGCGCCGGGTCCTCGAAGTAGAGCCGCATCAGGTGGTAGTCGGCGAACTGCGCGCCGGCGGTCAGCGTGTCGGGGTAGGAGCAGGTCGTGACCAGCCCCTGGTAGATGCCGGGGTAGGCGTTGGCGACGGTGTGCTGCGCGATCGAGCCGCCCGAGCATCCGGTACCGATCGTGTAGCGCAGCTCGCCGTACCTCTCGACGAGCCGCTCCTTGGCCATCAGCAGCGACTCGGCCTCCATCGCGACGTTGCAGTTGTGGCCGGTGTTGGCGAGCGCGGTCGAGATCACCGCGTACCCCTTCCCGAGCGCGGTGACGTAGCTGGGCGTCACGCCCGGCACCGACTCGAGGGTGCCGGAGTAGTCCTGCAGCGGCGTGCTGCCCGGCGTGTACGACGCGCCGCAGTTGCCGCCGTGGGTGATGAGCAGCTTGTGGTTCCACTGCTCCTGCGGCCGCCACGCCTTCCACGTCTGGCCGGGCTGCCAGAGCGTGAGGATGGTGTAGCGGTCGCGGTCCTGGAAGCCGTACTCGCGGCGCACGATGAAAGGCACCTCGACGCCCTCGTCGGTCGTCGTGGTGGCGACGTCGGACGGCGGGTTCTCCCGGTCGTAGGGCTGGAGGTCGGGCTGCAACGGGTTGGTCGACTTGTAGAAGAACGCGTAGCTGGCCGGCTCGTTGCAGAGCGCGTCGACCGCGGTCTCCTGGCACCGGTAGTGGTCGAGCTGCGGCCCGCTGAAGACCGGTCCGCCGTTCGGGTGGTTCACGATCCGCGTCGTGGCCGAGTCGCCCGCGGCGGCCGCGCGCAGCCGGTTGCTGCCCTCGTCCAGGCCCTTCACCAGTCCGACGAAGCGGCCGTCGGCGCGCTCGGCGAACCGCCCGGTCACGTCGCGGCCGTTGAGCCTGACGGTCACCTGGCGCGCGGCGACGCCGCGAGGCAGCCGGACCTCCACCAGCGCGTCACCGCCCGAGATCAGGTCTCGGCGGTTGGAGAGCACCTCGATGACCAGGCCGCGCGGGCCGCCCTCGGCCGCCGACGTCCCGGCCGAGGAGGTCGCCGGCACGGTCAGCGGTACGGCGAGCAGGCCGGCCAGCAGGCCGAGCAGGAGCAGCAGAGGGCGCAGGGGCATGTGGTCACAACGACGTAGAGGGGGGTGCGTCACGCGATGCTGCCGGGGTAGAACAGGGCGATGAAACGCTCGCTCGCCGCCCTGGTCATGGCCGTGTCGCTGGTGTCGCTCGCGGCGTGCGGCAACGACGACGAGCCGGCGGGCGCGTCGCCGAGTGCCTCGCCCACCCAGGTCGAGTTCGACCAGGAGCTGCACGACGAGCTGATCACGATGATGGACGCCGACCAGGAGGCGCGCATGGGCGGCGGCAGCCTCGACGGTGACACCGAGCGCACGGAGCGCCTCAAGGAGATCATCGAGGAGCACGGCTGGCCGACCACCGACCTGGTCGGTGAGGACGGCGAGGAGGCCGCGTGGGTGATCGCGCAGCACTCCGACCTCGACCCCGAGTTCCAGGCCGAGGCGCTCGAGCTGCTCCGCGCCGCGGTCGAGGAGGGGCAGGCGTCGCCGGGCAACCTCGCCTACCTCGAGGACCGGGTGCGAGCCGGGAAGGGCGAGCCGCAGCTCTACGGCACCCAGATGGGGTGCACCCGGAAGGGCAAGCCGGCCGAACCCGAGATCGAGGATCCGGAGAACCTCGACGAGCGACGCGAAGCGGCTGGCCTGCCGCCGTACGAGGACTACATCGACGAGATGACCGAGGCCTGCTCGGCGGGGTGAGCGAAACCTGACTTCGACCGGGCTGTCGTATCGTCCGGTTCCCGTTCGTGGAGCAGGTGAGCACCTGTTGCATCGGCTCGGCCGCACCGACGAGGCGCGCACGGCGTGCGACGCGGCGATCGAGCACGCCGGCAACGCCGCTGAGCGGGCGTGGCTGGTGCGCCGTCGGGACATCATGGTCCCCGGTGGTTGAGGTCCGAGCCTACGAGCCTCGCACCCTTGACTCCAAGCGATACTGGCGTACTATCGCGATATATCGTTGATGTATCGGGAGGTTCTCATGGGTGGTCACGGACACGGACCGGGCTGGCACGGCAACTGGCAGGGTGGCTGGAGCAACTGGAGCGACCTCAACAGTCGCGGCCGTGGCGGTCCACCGCCGTGGCTCGCCGGGATCTTCGGGCTGGTGCCGCAGGACCGACCACAGCGGCCCCGCGCCAAGCGCGGTGACGTGCGCGCGGCGATCCTGGACGTGCTCGCGGTCGAGCCGCTCAACGGCTATCAGGTCATCCAGCAGATCGCCGAGCGCTCGGGCGGCCAGTGGAAGCCGAGCCCCGGCTCGGTCTACCCGACCGTCTCCCAGCTCGAGGACGAGGGCCTGGTCACCGCCGACGAGGAGCGGGGGCGCACCCTGCGGCTCACCCCCGAGGGCGAGGCCTACGTCGCGGAGCACCCCGACGAGCTCTCCGCTGTGTGGGCAGCGTTCGAGGACGAGCCGGCCGAGGAGGAGGGCCCCGACCTGTCGGTGCTGAAGTCGGAGATCGGGCAGCTGATGTCGGCGGCCTGGCAGATCCTCTCCAGCGGCACCGACCAGCAGCGCAAGGACGCGATGGCGGTGCTGATCGAGACCCGGCGCAAGCTCTACGGGCTGCTGGCCGACGAGGAGCCCCAGACCAGGAGCGACCAGTGAGCGAGGTTCGCATCGGCGACGCCGAGCGGGAGCTGGCCCAGACGACGCTGAACGACCACTACGCCGCGGGGCGGCTCGACCACGACGAGTACACCGAGCGGCTCGACCGGATCTGGGCAGCCCGCACCCGTGCCGAGCTCGACCCGGTCTTCTCCGACCTGCCCGGCCCCTCGGCGCAACGGGCTCCACGGTCGTCGTACCCCTACTCGACGGCGGCGACCCGTCGGCCGTCATCGGCGGCGCGGGCCCGCGGGCCGAGGATGCCGGCACCGCTGTTGGTGCTGCTGGTCGTCGTCGGCGCGATCGTGGTGACCACCAACCTGCCGTTGATCCTGGTCGGTCTCGGGGTCTGGTTCTTCTTCTTCCGTGGCGGCAGCTGCCGGTCGCAGTCCCGGCGCGTGATGCGGGGCTAGCCGCCCACACTGCGAAGTGACTAGGGTCATTCGAGGTTCATTCTGACTCGGAAGGTGTGACCCTCGTGACCGACACCCGACCTCCGCCGCCCACGCGCACGTCCTCGCGCGGACACTGGATCCTGATCTGCGCCCTGCTGACCCCGGCGGTCGTCGTGCCGCTGCTGGTCGGGCTCTACGCCAGGGAAGACCCGACGCTGTTCGGCTTCCCGTTCTACTTCTGGTCGCAGATGGCGATGATCCCGGGGGCCGTCGTGCTGACGGTCATCGCCTACTACCTCGCCAAGGAAGCAGAGCGACGTGACCATGACGCCCGGCGGGAGGCCGGCCGATGATGAGCGACGTCAGTGTGATCGCCTTCAGCGTCTTCATCTTCTTCTTCCTCCTCGTCACGGTCCTCGGGTTCGCGGCCGCGCGGTGGCGCCGGGCCAAGGCGCTCGACAACCTCGACGAGTGGGGCCTCGGTGGTCGCGGCTTCGGTACGTTCATCGCCTGGTTCCTCATCGGCGGTGACCTCTACACGGCCTACACCTTCATCGCGGTGCCGGCGCTGCTCTACGCCGGCAGCGCCATCGGGTTCTTCGCGGTGCCCTACACGATCGTCGTCTACCCGCTGATCTTCCTGTTCATGCCGCGCCTCTGGTCGGTCTCCCACCGACACGGCTACGTCACGCCGGCCGACTTCATCGAGGGGCGCTACGACAGCCGGCCGCTCGCGCTCGCGGTGGCGCTGACCGGCATCCTCGCCACGATGCCCTACATCGCGCTGCAGCTGGTCGGCATCGAGGTCGTGCTGGAGGTGATGGGAATCGGCGCCGAGGAGGGCAGCTGGTTCGTCGGTCACCTGCCGCTGTTCATCGCCTTCGGCGTGCTTGCCGCCTACACGTACTCCTCCGGGCTGCGCGCGCCCGCACTGATCGCGTTCGTGAAGGACACCCTGATCTACATCGTGATCTTCACGGCGATCATCTACCTGCCCACCCAGCTGGGCGGATGGGACAGCATCTTCTCGGCCGCGAGCGACAACTTCGACACCTTCAACGCCGAGAACGCCGATGCGATCGCGGCCCGCGAGGCCTCGCGCAAGAGCATGATCCCCGGCGCTTGCTGCACTGGGCCTATGCCTCGCTCGCGCTGGGGTCGGCACTGGCATTGTTCATGTACCCGCACTCGGTGACCGCCGTGCTGTCGACCCGACAGCGCTCGGTGATCCGGCGCAACGCGGCGCTGCTGCCGGCGTACTCGTTCCTGCTGGGGCTGCTGGCACTCCTGGGGTTCGTCGCGATCGCGGCGGGCGTCCAGGTCACCAACCCGCAGCACGCCGTGCCGCAGCTGTTCGAGAACGAGTTCCCGGACTGGTTCGCCGGCGTCGCGTTCGCGGCCATCGCCATCGGCGCGCTGGTGCCGGCGGCGATCATGTCGATCGCCGCGGCCAACCTGTGGACGCGCAACATCTACAAGGCGTTCATCAACCGCGACGCGACGCCGGCCCAGGAGGCGCAGCAGAGCAAGGTCGCGTCGCTGCTGGTGAAGTTCGGTGCCCTGGCGTTCGTGCTGTTCGTCTCCACGACCTACGCGCTGGACCTCCAGCTGCTGGGCGGCGTGTGGATGCTGCAGACGTTCCCGGCGATCGTGATCGGCCTCTACACCGGTTGGTGCCACCGGCATGCACTGCTCGCGGGGTGGGCGGTCGGCATGGCCTACGGCACGTGGGTCGCCTACTCGAACCCCAAGGTCGGCGATCCGGGCAGTCACTTCGGCAGCCCGCTCAACGAGTTCCCGTTCACCGACAAGCCGGTCTACATCGGGTTCACGGCGCTCCTGATCAATCTGATCATCGTCGTCCTCGGGACAGCGCTGCTCCGCGCCCTGAACGTGCCCGGGGGCGTGGACCAGACGTCACCCGCGGACTATCACGCGGACCTGGGGGACGAGGGGGTCGAGGAGGAGCTGGACCCGCCACACCGGCGCATCCGTAGGGCTCAGAGCGCGATCGCGCGATTGACCCAGTCCATGGTCACCTTCATGCCGACCTTCTCGTAGAGGCCGAGCGCGCCGGTCCGGGAGTCCGTCGAGAGGCCCCCGGACGGCGCGCCGTGCTCTCGGCCGCGCGCGAAGGCGTCGACCAGCAGCGCCTGGGCGAGACCCTGGCGGCGCTGGTCGCGCCGGACGGCGAGCCGGGAGACGAACGCCTCGACCGGCCGACCGTCCTCGGCGTCGTAGACGGACACCGTCGCGACACCCACGACCTCGCCGGAGGCATCGGTGACCACGCGGATCATCCAGGGCTCGAACCCGGGCCGCCCCATGACGACCGCGGCGAAGTCCTCGAACGGCTCGCGCTCTCGGACCGACCACTCGAGGAAGGCGTCCTCGACGACCGCGTGTGCGGCGGCGTAGTCGGTCGGGTCGGCCTCGCGGACGACGTAGCCCTCGGGCAGCGGGCGCTCCACGATCGTGGCTCCCTCGGGCAGCTGGAGGACCCAGCTGTGCCACCTGACCTCGTAGCCGAGCTGCTCCAGCAACTGGTCGCCGGGCGAGCCCACGGGCACCGGCATCCCCACCACCGTCGCGCCACGTCCGCGCGCGTTGTCCTGCATCCAGTGGGCCAGGGAGGTGCCGAGTCCTCGGCCTCGGTAGGCCGGGAGCACGGCAGCGTCGCCACGGTCCGGCATGCTCACCTCGGCGTACGCCACCAGTCGATCGCCGTCGAAGACGCCGATGGTGGAGGCCGCGACGTCGAAGCTGGGACGGCCCCAGTCGCCGACGATGTCGGCCTCCTCGATCTCGACCATGCCGATGTCCTCGAGCTCCTGGGCCGCCATCACCTCGTAGACCGCGCGGGCATCGCCCGGCACCAGCGGCCGACTCGCCAACCCCTCCGGTAGCTGCATGTCTCCATGGTGGGCCCGAACACGACGGCGGGGCCACCGGATTTCTCCGGTGGCCCCGAGCCGAGCGCGAGCTCATGCCCCGCTGACGATCACCACTTCGTTGCCCTCGGGGTCGGCGACCCGCCAGCGACCCTCCGACTCGTCGAGGAGCCGCCCACCCGCTGCGACGGACGTGGCAACGCGCGTCCGCGCGAGGTCCGAAGGCACCGCGAGCTCGACGTGGATGCGGTTGCGCTGCCGGCGCCGCTCTGTCTCCGAGCCGTCCAGCTCGGCGAACACCAGTACCGGGTTCAGCCGCCGCGGGTCGTGGATGTCGCTGGCCCCGGCTCGCCGGTCGTGGGTGTATCCGAGCGCGGCGACCCAGAACGCGCGGACCGCGGCGACGTCGGCGGCGTGGAGGACGAGCTGAGCGAAGCACGGCAGCCCCGGATCCGCCGTTGCCCCGAGCTCGCGGGCGGCGGTCTGGAGGTTTCCGGCGAGGTCGGTGAAGTCGAGCTCGAGGCCGTGGGCGTCGTCCTCCGCCTGGTCCTTGCCGCTGTCGATGATCACGAGCCCCGGGCGCAGGTCGACCAGCAGCGGGAAGCCGGCGTCGTCGGCCAGCGCCGCTGCCGCGGCGGCCAGGTCACGCTGCTGCCTCGGCGAGGTGGTGCGGTAGCACGCCATCGTGCTGAACACCGTCTGCCAGTCGGCTGTCCCGACCTTCTCGCCGAGCGACGAGCCCGGCACCAGGTCGACCTCGTTGCCGTCGGGGTCGGTGTGGCAGAGCCCCCACGGTCCGGATCCCTCACCCAGACCGGCCCGCTCGACCGCCGCGGCCGGCCGCGCCACGTCGAGGTGGATGCGGTTCCGCAACAGCCGCGTCTCGATCGACTGCCGGATCCGGATCGCGAAATCGCGCCGCAACGGGTCCGTCAGACCGCCGTCCTCCCCGGGCGCGTAGTCGAGCACGCGCTGCCAGAACCGCCTCACGGCAGAGGGGTCCACGGCCTCGAACACGACGCTCAGGTGCTGCAGCACGGCAGGGTTCGCGGCCAGCCCGAGATCCCGCGCGGCCGCCGACACCGCCTCGGCGTGCTCGCGCGAGTCGAGACGAACCCGCAGGCCTGTCGCGCGCAGGTCGACCACGATCTCGGCCGACAGCTCCACGATGCGCCCGGCCAGCGCGGCTCCCTGGGTCAGCGACGGCGCGTCGAACCATGCCGTCTCAACGCCATCGATCGCCCGCCAGTCCGCTCCGACCTCTGCCATGCCCGGCACTGTAGAGCCCCGTCCGTGGTACGCCGATCGTCCGGACCTCGCCTGGGGCCGAGGGAGGCACCCACCAGCACCCGCGGACATGACGGCGGGGCCACCGGATTTCTCCGGTGACCCCGAGCCGAGGTCTCAGACGCCGGTCAGGCGGTCTTGATCGCGGAGAGGTCGAAGTCGAGCTTGACCTTCTCCGACACCAGCACGCCGCCGGTCTCGAGCGCGGCGTTCCAGGTGAGGCCCCAGTCCTTGCGGTTGACGGTGAGCTCACCCTCGAAACCGACGCGGGCGTTGCCGAACGGGTCGGTGGCGCTGCCGGTCTCCTCGAAGTCGATGGTGACGGGCTTGGTGACGTCCTTGATGGTGAGGTCGCCGGTGACCTTCCAGGTCTGGCCCTCGCGGCTGACGTCGGTGGACGAGAAGGTCCAGGTCGGGAAGTTCTCGACGTCGAAGAAGTCGGCGGAGCGCAGGTGGTTGTCGCGGTCGGGGCTGCCGGTGGCGATCGACGTGGGGCGGATGGTCACCTCGACCGTCGAGGCGGCCGGGTCGGCGGTGTCGACGTGGGCGGTGCCCTCGAAGTCACTGAACTGGCCGCGGACCTTGGTCACCATCGCGTGGCGGGCGGAGAAGCCGAGGCGGGAGTGGGACACGTCGAGGGTGTAGTCGCCGCCGATGTCGGTGGTGCCAGCGTCGGTCAGGAAGTCGGTGGTCATGGGGGATCTCCTCTGAAGGGTGGTTGAAAACTTGATTATTTCAACCACGACCGTGCCGGGTTCATTCCCCTGGCCGTGTGACCCGCGTCACCGGAAGGCGGAGTCCCCGGTCAGCGCCTGTCCCAGAACCAGCTGGTGGACCTCGGCGGTCCCCTCGTAGGTCAGCACCGACTCCAGGTTGTTGGCGTGGCGCATCAGCGGGTAGTCGAGCGTGATCCCGTTGGCGCCCAGCAGCGTGCGGCACTCGCGCGCGATCGCGAGCGCCTCGCGGGTGTTGTTGAGCTTGCCGAGGCTGATCGCCTCCGGGCGGAGCCGGTGGTCGTCCTTGAGCCGGCCGAGGTGCAGCGCGAGCAGCATCCCCTTGTTGAGCTCGACCGCCATGTCGGCGAGCTTGGCCTGGGTCAGCTGGTAGGCACTGAGCGGCTTGTCGAACACCTGCCGGTCGCGCACGTAGGCGATCGTCGTCTCCAGGCAGTCACGGGCGGCGCCGATCGCGCCGAAGATGATGCCGAACCGGGCCTCGGTCAGGCACGACAGCGGACCCGAGAGCCCGCGCGCCTCGGGCAGGATCGCGTCGGCGGGCAGCCGGACACCGTCCAGCACCAGCTCGCTGGTCACCGACGCCCGCAACGACAGCTTCTGCTTGATCTCGGGTGCGGAGAAGCCGGGGGTGTCGGTCGGGACGACGAACCCACGCACTCCTTCCTCGGTCCTCGCCCACACCACAGCGACGTCGGCCACCGAGCCGTTGGTGATCCACATCTTCGTGCCGTCGAGCAGCCAGTCCGCTGCCATCCTGCCTCGCCCGGGTCCGCATCCCGCCGGGGTCGGAGCCGAAGTCGGGCTCGGTCAGCCCGAAGCAGCCGATCGCCTCGCCGGTCGCCATCCGCGGCAGCCACGTCTCCTTCTGCTCGTCCGACCCGTGCTGCCAGATCGCGAACATCGCCAGCGACCCCTGCACCGACACCACCGACCGCAGCCCGCTGTCGCCCGCCTCCAGCTCCAGGCACGCGAGGCCGTACGCCGTCGCGCTGGTGCCCGCGCAGCCGTAGCCCGTCAGGTGCATCCCGAGCAGTCCGAGCTTTCCGAACTCCAGCGCGAGGTCGCGGACCGGGGTGTCGCCGCGTTCGTACCAACCGGCGACGTCGGGCCGCAGCCGCTCGTCGACGAAGGTGCGCACCGTGTCGCGCATCGCGCGGTCCTCCTCGCCGATGAGCGAGTCGAGGTCGAGCAGGGCCAGCGGTGCGAGGGTCATGGGCACATTCAACCTCGTGGGTGATGTCCCTGGCGGCCCGCACGTGGTTGGGTCAGCACCGATCACCCCCGAAACGAGGAGCCACGATGTCCGAGCACAGCCAGGAACAGGATCAGACGGGCCGTCACCAGGGGGACCCGGATCCCGTGACCCGCGGTGACGTCGTCGACCGCGAGCGCGAGGAGCACGGCGGCGTCAAGATCGGCTCCGCGTTCTTCGGCTGGCTCACCGCGACCGGCCTGGCGGTCCTGCTCAGCGCCATCGTGGCGGTCTCCGGTCTGCTCGCGAGCGATGCCACCGGAACCGACACGGCCACCGAGGTCTCCGACGCCCTCGACATCCAGGTCGACGACCTCGGGGTGCTCGGCGTCATCGTGGCCCTGGCGATCATGTTCGTCTCCTACTACAGCGGCGGGTACGTCGCCGGCCGGATGGCACGCTTCGACGGGATCAAGCAGGGCCTCGCCGTGTGGGTCTGGGCCATCGTGGTCGCGGTGGTGGTCGGCGGGCTCGGTGCCGTCGCGGACAACGAGTACGAGGGCAGCCTCGGCATGCCCCAGGTGTCGATGGACGAGACCACGACCACCACGGCGATCGTGGCCGGTGTGCTCGTGCTGCTGGTCAGCCTCGTGGGCGCGTTGCTCGGCGGACTGGCCGGCATGCGGTTCCACCGGCGCGTCGACCGCACCGGGCTGGGGCGTTGAACCCTCAGTGATAGAAGGGTGGGCGTGCGGACCCTCCTCCTGTGTGCCCTCCTGTTCCTGACCGCCTGCTCCAACCCGATCGACGAAGACTCCGGCCCGGACCCCGAGCCGGTCGCGACCGCGCTCGCCGACGGCCTGGCCGCCGGCGACCTCGCGGAGGTGGCGTTCGCGGGCGATGCGAACGTGCCGAAGGAGTACGCCGCGATCGTCGAGGGCATGGGCGTGGAACCGACGGTGTCGGTCACCGAGGTGTCGGTGGCCGACGCGTCGGCCACCGCCGCCCTGTCCTGGTCATGGCCGGTCAGCGAGCAGGACTGGACCTACCCGACCGAGGCGACGCTGACGCTGGTCGACGACGCGTGGACGGTCGAGTGGGATCCCGCCATCGTCGAGCCGTCGCTGCGACCGGGCGGCACCCTGGACCTGACCGGCATCACTGCCGCGCGCGGCGAGATCCTCGGCGCCGGCGGCCAGCCACTGGTGACCGACCGGTCGGTGACCCGCTTCGGCATCGACAAGTCGGCCGTGCCCGCGGCGCGGGCAGCCGAGTCGGCGCGGGAGCTCGCGGAGCTGCTCGACATCGAGGTCGCGTCGTACGTCGAGCGGGTGAAGGCGGCCGGCGACGAGGCGTACGTCGAGGCGATCGTGCTCCGCCGCGAGGAGGTGCCGGTCGAGGTCGGGTCGGGCTACGGGCGGATCAAGGGCGCGCTCGCGATCCGCGACACCCTGCCGCTCGCCCCGACGCGCGAGTTCGCCGCGCCGATCCTCGGCACGGTCGGCGAGCCGACCGCCGAGATGATCGAGGAGGACCCGGAGCGCTACGCGATCGGGCAGCAGGTCGGGCTCTCCGGGCTCCAGCTGCGGTACGACGAGCAGCTGGTCGGCACCCCGGGCGTGGTCGTCGACAAGGTCTCGTCGGACGGCCAGGAGAAGGAGCTGTTCCGGGAGGACGCGGCCCCCGGCCAACCCCTGAAGCTGACGTTGGCTCCTGGGCTGCAGATCACCGCCGAGCAGCTGCTCGCGGACGTGGGACCGGCCAGCGCACTGGTGGCGGTCAAGCCGTCGACCGGGGCGATCCTCGCGGCCGCCAACGGTCCCGGCACCGACGGCTACAACATGGCGACGTTCGGCCAGTTCGCACCAGGCTCGACCTTCAAGTCGGTCAGCAGCCTGGCGCTGCTACGGGCCGGGCTGACCCCGGACGCGGCGACTCAGTGCACGACCTCGATCGTCGTCGACGGCAAGCGGTTCGAGAACTACGACGACTACCCGAGCGGCGGGATCGGATCCATCCCGTTCCGCACCGCCCTCGCCAACTCGTGCAACACCGCGTTCATCAGCGAGCGCAACCGGCTGGACCGCGGCGGGCTCGGTGACGCCGCCGCGTCGCTGGGCATGGGTGTCGACCACGACCTCGGCTTCCCGGCCTACTTCGGCAGCGTCCCGCCCGCGAAGAGCGAGACCGAGGCGGCCGCCGACATGATCGGCCAGGGCAAGATCCTCGCCTCGCCGATGACCATGGCGACCGTGATCGCATCCGCGCAGGCCGGGAAGACGGTGCTGCCGACCCTGATCCCGTCGTACGACGTGGAGCAGGCCGACGTCCCGGCCCTCGCCTCGGGGGAGGCCGCCACGCTGCGCGAGATGCTTCGCGGCGTGGTCACCTCCGGCAGCGGGTCCCTCCTCGCCGACGTCCCCGGCGCGCCGGTGATCGCCAAGACGGGAACCGCCGAGTACGTCGCCGGCAACGGTGAGCTGCGCACCCACGCGTGGATGATCGCCGCCCAGGGCGACCTGGCCGTCGCGGTGTTCGTGCAGGACGGAGACTCCGGCTCCGGCACTGCCGGCCCGATCCTCGAGGCATTCCTCCGCGCCACCTGACAGTTGAGTGGCGCGTTTGTGACGTGCGAGTGGCGGATGCGGGGCACCCGGCTGCCGCATTCACGCCACTCAACGGTCGCAAGACCGCCACTCAACGGTCGCAACCCCGCGACTCAACGAGTGCGGGGGGTGACCGAGGTGGCGACGTCCTCGGGCATCGGCTCGTAGTGGCCGAAGGAGCGGGTGAAGGTGCCCGAGCCGTGGCTGGCCGAGCGGAGGTCGGTGGCGTAGGTGATCAGCTCGGTCTGCGGGACCTCGGCGCGGACCAGCGTCCGGTCCTCGCCGACCTTGTCGGTGCCGAGCACCCGCGCGCGGCGTGAGGCCAGGTCGCCCATCACGCCGCCGATCTGGTCGTCGGGGACGATCACCTCGACCCGGTCGAAGGGCTCGAGCATGGTGACCGTGGTGGCCTGGGCGGCCTCACGGAGGCCGAGTGCTCCGGCCGACTGGAAGGCCATGTCGGAGGAGTCGACGCTGTGGGACTTGCCGTCGGTGAGGGTGACCCGCAGGTCGACCAGCGGATAGCCGTGGCGGACCCCGCGCTCCATCTGCGCCCGGACGCCCTTCTCCACGCTCGGGATGAACTGACGCGGTACGGCGCCGCCGACGACCTTGTCGACGAACTCGAACCCCGACCCCTCGGGCAGCGGCTCGACGGTCAGGTCGCAGACGGCGTACTGGCCGTGGCCGCCGGACTGCTTCACGTGGCGGCCCTTGCCGGCCGCGGGTCCGGCGAAGGTCTCGCGCAGCGAGACCAGCACGGGCTGGGTGTCGACGTGGACCGAGTAGCGAGCCTCGAGCCGCTCGAGCGTCACGTCGGCGTGTGCCTCGCCCATGCACCACAGCACCAGCTGGTGGGTCTCGCCGTTGTTCTCGACCCGCAGCGACGGGTCCTCGGCGGCGATCCGGCCGAGCGCCTGCGACAGCTTGTCCTCGTCGGACTTGGTGCGCGCCACGATCGCGACCGGCAGCAGCGGCTCGGGCAGGCTCCACGGCTTGAGGACGAGCGGCTGGTCGACCGACGAGAGGGTGTCGCCGGTCTCGGCGCAGGTCAGCCGGCCGATGGCGCAGAGGTCGCCGGCGACGACCTGCGCGGCGGGGGAGAGCTGCTTGCCGAAGGAGTGGGAGAGGGCGCCGATCCGCTCGTCCTCGTCGTGGTCGGGGTGCCCGGAGTCGTCGCCGAAGAACGACGCGACGTGGCCGGACACGTGGACCGACGCGTCGGGTACCAGCGTGCCGCTGAAGACCCGGACCACGCTGAGCCGACCCACATAGGGGTCGCTCGTGGTCTTGACGACCTCGGCGACCAGCGGCGCCTCGGGGTCGCAGGTGATCGCCCCGGCGACGGCGCCGGCCGGGGTGAACACCTCGGGTGAGGGGTGCTCGGCGGGCGACGGGAAGGCGCGGACGGCGAGGTCGAGCAGCTCGGCGCAGCCGACGCCGGTCACCGAGCACACGGGTACGACGGGGAAGAAGGTCGCCCGCGCCACGGCACGTTCCAGGTCGTCGACGAGCACCTTGGCGTCGATCTCCTCGCCACCGACGTAGCGGTCCATCAGCGACTCGTCCTCGGACTCCTCGATCACGCCCTCGATGAGGGAGCCGCGCAGCGCCTCGAGGTCGGGGCCGCACGGCTCGAGGAGGCCGTCGAGGGCGGTCACGTTCCCGCCGTCGCGGATCGGGACGTAGAGCGGCATCACCTTGTCGCCGAACGCGGCCTGCGCCTGGCCGAGCACGCCGTCGTAGTCGGCGCGGGCCTGGTCGAGCTTGGTGATGACGACCGCCCGCGGCATCCCCACCTCGGCGCACTCGCGCCACAGGCTCCGGGTCGCGTCGTCGACCCCCTCGTTGGCGGCGATGACGAACAGCGCGCAATCGGCGGCGCGCAGTCCCGCGCGGAGCTCACCGACGAAGTCGGCGTACCCGGGGGTGTCGACCAGGTTGACCTTGGTCCCCTCGTGGACGACCGGGGCGACCGCGAGGGAGTGGGAGCGGCCGTGGGTCTGCTCGCTGGGATCGAAGTCGCTGACGGTGTTCCCGTCGGCGACGGTCCCGGCGCGACTGAGGGCTCCGGCGGTGGCGAGCAGCGTCTCGACCAGGGTGGTCTTCCCGGAGCCACCGGGCCCGACCAGGACGACGTTCCTGATGCGGCCCGGGCTGCTCGCCTCGAGATCTTGCCCGGCTGGTCTACGTGAACTTCCCTTGTCGGCCATGGCGACACCTCCTGTGAGGAAGGCAACTCCGCTTCTGGCCCGTTGGCAAGAGGGTGCGGGGAGGCACAGGAAAAATCGAACGGGCCCCTCGCCGCATGGGGTCGGCGAGGGGCCCGAGCCGACGCAAAGAGCTCCCTCCAGGCCGACCTGACAAGAATCCCATGCGGTCTCAGCCCATGTCTGCCATTTCGGAAACCTGCCGACCGGTGCCAGTCTGGCGACATGACCAGCGACCTCCTTCCGGACGAGCAGCGCAACCTCTACATCGGCGGCCACTGGCGGGAGGGGGACGGCGGGAAGCGGTTCGACGTCCTCGACCCCGCCGACGGCTCGAAGATCACCGACGTCGCAGACGGCTCGACCGGCGACGCGATGAAGGCCCTCGACGCGGCGGTGGCGGCGCAACACGACTGGGCGCGGACGGCGCCGCGTGAGCGAGGCGAGATCCTGCGCCGCGGCTTCGAGCTCATCACCGAGCGCGCCGACCACTTCGCCCGGCTGATCTCCCTCGAGATGGGCAAGACCCTGGCCGAGGCCAAGGGGGAGGTGACCTACGGCGCCGAGTTCTTCCGCTGGTTCAGCGAGGAGGCGGTCCGCGTCCACGGCCGCTGGATGCAGGCGCCGGCCGGTGGGTCGCGACTGCTGACGATCCGCAAGCCGGTGGGGCCGTGCCTCTTCCTCACACCCTGGAACTTCCCGCTCGCGATGGGCACCCGCAAGATCGGCCCGGCGGTCGCCGCCGGCTGCACCATGGTCGTGAAGCCCGCCGAGCTGACGCCGCTGACGATGCTGGCGCTGGCCGCGCTGCTGGAGGAGGCGGGGCTGCCGGCCGGCGTCCTCAACGTCGTGACCACCAGCAACTCCAAGGAGCTCAGCAAGACGCTGATGGCCGACGACCGGCTCCGCAAGGTGAGCTTCACCGGCTCGACACCGGTCGGCAAGGTGCTGGTGCGCCAGTCCGCCGACGAGCTGCAGCGGGTGTCGATGGAGCTGGGTGGCAACGCCCCGTTCGTGGTGTTCGAGGACGCCGACGTCGATGCCGCCGTCGACGGCGCGATGATCGCCAAGATGCGCAACATGGGGGAGGCCTGCACCGCTGCCAACCGGTTCCTGGTCCACGAGGACGTCGCCGAGGAGTTCGCCGGGAAGCTCGGCGAGCGGATGGGTGCGCTGACCCTCGGCCGCGGCCAGGACGAGGGCGTCGACGTCGGACCGCTCATCAACTCCGACGCCGTCGAATCGGTCGGCCAGCTGGTCACCGACGCGATCCACGACGGCGCCACGCTCGTCACCGGCGGCTCGGCGCCCGACGGGCCGGGCTGGTTCTACGAACCCACCGTCCTGCTCGGCGTGCCCGCGGACGCCCAGATCAACCAGGAGGAGATCTTCGGTCCGGTCGCGCCGATCACCACGTTCGCCGACGAGGACGAGGCCGTCGCGCGCGCCAACGAGACGCCGTACGGGCTGACCTCCTACGTCTACACGCGCGACCTCGCGCGCACGATCCGGCTGGCGGAGTCGCTGGACTTCGGCATGGTCGGCGTCAACACCGGCCTGGTGTCCAACCCGGCCGCGCCGTTCGGCGGCGTGAAGGCGAGTGGGTTCGGCCGCGAGGGCGGCTTCGAGGGCATCGACGAGTACCTCGACACGACGTACGTCGCGCTGCCGGCGGGCTGACCTTGCAGCTCTTCACCGACGTGGCCGGGCAGTACGTCGACTTCGCCCGGTACGCCGGTGACTCGCCGTGCTTCGAGGCGTGGGCCCTGTCCGTTGCGGAGGACGACGCCGTGCTGGCGTGGATCGCGACGCTGCCGTCGGTGAAGCAGCAGCCGAACCTGGTCTTCGCCGCCGCCCGCTGGCACGGGGTGGACGCACCCGGACCGTACGCCGGGCTGCGGGACGCACTGCTCGGGGACGACGGCGCGATCCGCGCCACGATCCTCGAGCGCGCCACGCAGACCAACGAGGTCGGACGACTGGCGACCCTGACCCCGTTCCTGGCCGAGCTCGGGCCGAGGCTGGCCCTGCTCGAGGTCGGCGCGAGTGCCGGTCTGTGCCTCTACCCCGACCGCTACTCGTATGCGTGGTCGACACCTTCCGGCGTGGTGTCTGCCGGCTCCGGTCCGCGGTTGAGCTGCGAGGTGACCGGCGCGTTCCCGGAGTCGGTCACGCCGCCGCAGGTGGCCTGGCGCGGTGGCATCGATCTCCATCCGCTCGCGCCGACCGACGCAGACGCCATGGCGTGGCTGACGAACCTGGTGTGGCCCGAGCAGGACGAGCGGCGGGAGCGGCTGCGGACCGCGATCGGGATCGCTCGGGACGAGCCGCCGCTGCTGGTCGCCGGTGACCTGCTCGACGAGCTCCCGGACCTGGTCGGTGAGGCCGCCGAGCACGGCCCGGTCGTGGTCTTCCACAGTGCCGTGATCGCCTACCTCGAGCCGGGCGACCGCGAACGCTTCACGACCCAGATGACCTCGCTGGTCGGGGCCGGCCGCTGTCACTGGGTCAGCAACGAGGCGCCGCAGGTGCTGCCCTCGGTCACCGCGACCGGACCCGACGTACCGGAGGACCTGGCCACCTTCGTGCTCGGTGTCGATGGCCGGGCGCGGGCCTGGACCCACGGCCACGGCGCGTCGATGTCCGTGCTGTGAGCCTCAGAGGTTGGCCAGCACCTCGTCGTTGTGGACGTGGCCACGGGTCTCGTAGCCGACCACGGTCACCCATGGGACGAGGGCCAGCACGACCAGGCACCAGACCAGCGGCAGACCGGCCGCTGCGAGCAACGGGCCCGCGAGGAGCAACGCCGCCGAGAGGGCGATCAGCACGAGGTGGAACGGGTCGAGCGAGCGCGTGAGCGCGGTGTACATGCCGTAGAGGCCGAGCACGTAGCCGCCCAGCGGGATCGCGACGGCGAGCGACGTGCCGACGCTCCCGAGCACGGTGTGGTCCTCGATGTAGTACGCCGCGGCGTGCAGCCCGGCACCGATGGCGACCACCGCCGCGAAGATCTCCATGTGGCCGTAGCCCCAGCCGAACGACCG
The DNA here is from genome assembly GCA_963804845.1 of uncultured Actinomycetota bacterium. Taxonomy (GTDB): domain Bacteria; phylum Actinomycetota; class Actinomycetes; order Propionibacteriales; family Nocardioidaceae; genus Nocardioides. The sequence continues at coordinate 728,409 of CAWDSA010000003.1, forward strand.
TTCCCGGTGCGCATGGAGCAGGGTCCCGCACGGGATCACGAAGTAGGTCCACCAGACGCCGAAGGTCATCGCGACACCCGCCAGCCCGAGCAGCGCGACGTCCGCCGTCCAGCCGGAGCCGCCCGGGCCCACCTGGGCGCCGAGCGAAGCGGCGGTGCCGATCATCCCCTCGCCGAGGGCGATGATCACCAGCAGGCCGTAGCGCTCCGCGATGTGGTGGGCGTGCCAGGGCGTGCCACCGAGCCGGATCTCGGCGATCACCGGTCCGGTCAGCTCGACACCCCACAGCACGACGATCCCGACGACGGTCACGGTCAGCGACGTGTCGGTCAGCGCCAGCACGCACCAGCCCACCTGGGCGGTGACGATCGTGGCGGCGTACATGTGGGCGACGTGCGCGCGGGGCGGGTCCTGCTTGGCGGCCCGCAGCCACTGCACGACCATCGGCACCCGCATCACGACGTAGCCGAGCACCATCACCCGGTTGGCGACGTCACCACCCTCGACCAGCGACGCGAACAGGTCGGGGATCCCGAGCGCGAGGATCAGGACGCCGATCATCTGCACCATCGTCAGCAGCCGGAAGATCCAGTCGTCGGTGTCGTACGCCGAGGCGAACCAGGAGTACTGGATCCACGCCCAGCTCACGGCGAGCGAGACGAAGACGAAGCCCAGGATGCCGGCCGCGACGTGGCCCGCCGCGAGCTCGTGAGCCAGCTCGTTGGCGGCCACGCCGTAGGCGATCACGAACGTCAGGTCGAAGAGCAGCTCGAGGGGCGTCGCGGTGCGGTGGGACTCGTGCGGGTCGCGCCCGCCCATCCGGCGGGCCCCGTGGGGGGCTGACTCGGCCATGGCCGAAGTCTAGGTACGGCGCCGCCCGGTCAGGCCAGACGTAGAGCCCGGGGCAGCTCGGTCCGGCCGCGGACGCCGAGCTTGCGGTAGGCGTGCGACAGGTGCCACTCCACGGCCTTCACGGTGACGCCGACATCGCTGGCGATGGCGCGGTTCGTCCCGCCGAGCGCGGCGAGCCGAGCGACGCGCAGCTCGGACTCGGTGAGGCGGGCGATGATCTCGGCGCGCGGGGTGTTGGGCGTCTCGCCGAACCGCTCGAGCAGCCGACGGACGCGGGTGTGCAGCGGCCAGAGGTCCTCGGTGTCGGCGTACTCCTCGGCGGAGCGCAGCAGCGTGACCGCCTCGGCCCGCTCGACCCCCGCGGCGGTCGTCAGCGCGATCAGACCGGCGAGGTCGGTCGCGACCTGCGCGGCCAGCCGGTCGAAGCGGTCCCGGGACAGGTCGTGTGCCTCCCGGAGCCGGTCGGCCCGGTCGACCATCAGGCAGGTGGCGGCGGTGCGCAGCGCACCCGCGACGGCGTACGGCGATCCGCTGGCCCGCGAGACGGTGAGGTGCTCGGTGGCGAGGTCGGCGGCCTCGCGGTGGTCGCCGGTGCGCATCAGGCCGAGCGCGACGCCGGCCCGCCAGGGCAGCGTCACGGGGTCGTCCGCGATCTCGCCGACCGCGCGGAAGAGGGTGACCGCATCGTCGTCACGGCCGGTCGCCGCGGCGAGCTCGCCCAGGGCGAGGGTCGCGTGAGCGTCCTTCGTGGAGGCGAGCCGCTCCCCGAGCCGAATGGCGAGGTCCATCTCACCGCGGGCGAGGCGGCACTCGAGGGAGACCGCGAGATCCGCAGGCTTCGGGTCCGGCAGGGCCGCGAGGTGCTCGAGAGCCTCCGTGATCCGACCGCTCCTGACACAGGTCTGGGCAGGTCGCAGCAGGGGCGACCGTCGGGGGGGCGGGCATGTCCTGAGGTTAGGGACGCCCGGTCGCAGCGGGAGTCGGAACCGGCGAAATTTGACCGTCCGGTCCAGTCAGCGGCGGCCGAGGAATCCCACCAGTCGCTGGGAATCCGTGGCATGTGGGGCAGTTGGGACAGGTGGTGCGAAACAGCCCTCGCGGTCCTCGTCCATGACCACGACCCGGGCGACCGTCAGCAGCGGACCGGCCAGGTCGTCCGGGATCGGGACGGGCCGACCCACCGTGGCGTGGATGTCCCAGCCGTGCAGCGTGATCTCGAGCGCGGCGGCCGCGACGAGGGTCTGTGACGGCAGTCGCAGGTCGCCGAGCCCCACGTCGTCCGGCGGATGGTCGAGCCACCAGCCGAGCAGCGCGCAGGCCTTGTCGCGGATCGACTCGACCGGGGAGAGCCCGGTGGTCCGGGCCAGTGCGACGCGTCCGCCGGTGGCCTCGGTGTAGGCGTCGAGGCCGTCGTCCATGTGGGCCAGCAGCACGGTCAACGGCCAGTCGCGGCACGGCGTGGTGAGCGGGAGGTGTTCCGCGCGCACGCCGGCCAGCGCGGTGCGGGTGTAGGCCAGCGACCGGTCAAGCAGCTCGACGGCGCCGGCGAGCGCCGTACTCATCGAGCGTCTGCCGCGATCTTCGTGGGCAGGCCGAAACGGACGAAGGTGTCGGCGCCGTGGAACGCGCTGACGTGGCGCACGCGGTCGCCGTCGAGCTCGAGGACCTGCAGCTGGAACGGCACGAAGTCACCGTCAGGCGCCCGCATGTAGAGGCCGAACGCCGGCTGGCCGTTGGCCTCGGTGCGGATCATCGGCATGTCGTAGGAGCCGCCGGGGCACTGCATCCGGATCAGCTCGCCGATGGTGGTGTTGCCGGTGTACCAGCCGGTGAACGGCGGCATCTCCCACGTCGCCTCGGCGGTCAGCAGGCTGACGATGCTGTCGATGTCCTTGCGCCAGAAGGCCTCGACGTACTGCTCGAGCAGCTGCTGCTGCCCCTCGGTCAGGTTGTCGACCCCGCCGTCGGTGGTGGGGCGGGCCTTGTCGATCTGGGCGTGCGCGCGCTGCAGCGCGGAGTTGACCGCGGCGGCGGTGGTGTCGAGCGCCTCCGCGACCTCCGCGGCCGACCAGCGCAGCACGTCGCGCAGGATCAGCACCGCGCGCTGGCGGGCCGGCAGGAGCTGGAGCGCGGCGACGAACGCGAGCCGGATGGTGTCCTTCTCCTCGACCTGGACGGCGGCGTCGGGGATCGGCTCCAGCCACGGGATCTCCGGCTGGGCGTCGAGGGCGTCGGCCGCACCCACGTCGGGCGCACCCAGGCCGGTCGGCAGCGGGCGGCGGGGCCGGCCCTCGAGGTTGGTGAGGCAGACGTTGGTGGCGATCCGGTAGAGCCAGGTGCGGACGCTGGAGCGGCCCTGGAAGTCGGCGCTCGCCTTCCAGGCGCGCAGGAACGTCTCCTGGACGAGGTCCTCGGCCTCGTGGGCCGAGCCGCTCATCCGGTAGCAGTGGGCGAGCAGCTCACGCTGGTAGCGCTGGGTCAGCGCGTCGAAGTCCTGCAGCTCGGTCTGTCCGGTCTGGTCCGTGGTCACGGTGGCCGTCCTCATCGCCGTCTCCCCTGGGTCTGGTCAGTCTGCCAAGTAGGTGGACTCGCGTCGACCGGGAAACTCATCGGTGAGGTCGGTAGTCCACGTGCAATTTCCGTCGTCCGCACGGCCCTGCCGGACGAGCCGAAACGATGTGGACTACCGCCCAGAGGCGGCGGCCACCAGCGCGAGGGCGCGCTCGGCGGCGGGTACGGCGAGAGGGCGGTCGGCGGGCACGAGACCGATCCGGGTACGCCGGTCGAGGAGGTCGTCGACGTCGGCGGCCCCCTCGTGGGTGACCCCGAAGACCAGCTCGGCCAGGGTCGCGGGGAGGTGGGGGGCGATCGGCGCCAGCAGCTCGTCGGCCGACAGCCCGGTCACCGCGCGGGCGGTGTCGAGCACGGCCGCGGCATCGGTGCCGAACCGCCGGACCAGGCGCGGGTGGTCCTCGAGCCGGGCCAGCTCGGGTCGGGGAGCGGCGCCGGTCAGCGGCAGCGTGCGGGTACGGCACGGGTCGGCGGCCAGTCCGCTCTCCGCGACGGCCCGGTCGACGGCGTCCTCGGCCATCTGCCGGTACGTCGTGAGCTTGCCGCCGACCACGGTGATCAGGCCGCTGCGCGACGTGAGCACCGCGTGCCGCCGCGACAGGTCGGCGGTGGAGCCCGCGCCACCCCCGTCGTCCGGCAGCGACAGGAGCGGGCGCAACCCGGCGTAGGCGCCGATCACGTCGGAACGGCGCAGGTCCTGGGCGAACGCCGCCGACACCACGTCGAGCAGGAAGCCGATCTCCGGCTCGGTCGGAGTCGGTACGTCGGGGATCGGGCCGTCGAGCGGTTCGTCGGTGAGGCCGACGTACACCGTGCCGTCGGGCTGGGGGAGCACCATCACGAACCGGTTGGTCGACCCCGGCACCGGCGCGGTGACCGAGGTCCGCAGTCCGGGCAGGGTGTCGGTGCGCAGCACGAGGTGGCGTGCCCCGGCTGGGTCGGAGCGTGACCTCGTCGGCCAGGTCGCCGGCCCAGACGCCGGTGGCGTTGACGACGGCGCGGGCCGACACCTCCACCGTCGCTCCGGTGAGCTCGTCGCGGAGCGTGACGCCCGTGCCGGTCGCGTGCAGGACGCGGGAGCGGGTACGGATCTCGGCGTCGAGGCCGGCCGCGGTGCGGGCGATCGTCGTGACCAGCCGCGCGTCGTCCTCGAGCTGGCCGTCCCAGTAGAGCAGGCCGCCGCGCAATCCGGCCGACCGGAGCCCGGGCACCAGGGTGAGCGCCTCGGTGGCGGAGACCCGGCGCGGGCGAGGCAGGAGCTCGCGCGGCGTGCGGGCGCCGCGGCGCAGCAGGTCGCCGGCGAACACGCCACCGCGGGCCACGAGCGTCTGGGTCCGGGACATGCTCGAGTTGAGGGGCATCAGGAACTGCGTCGCATGCGTGAGGTGCGGCGCGGTCGTCTCCATCAGGATGCCGCGCTCGACTGCCGACTCGTGGGCGACGCCCACCTGCCCGCTCGCGAGGTAGCGCAGCCCCCCGTGGACCAGCTTGCTCGACCAGCGTGACGTCCCGAAGGCGAGGTCGTGGGCGTCCACCGCGAGCACCGACAGGCCCCGGCTCACGGCGTCGAGCGCCACGCCGGTCCCGGTCACGCCGAGGCCGACCACGACCACGTCGTACGCCGGAGCGAGGTCGGCCGTGCCTGCTCTGATCCGGGTCATGGCGCGAGTGCCTGGGCGGCGAGGTGCCGCAGCTCGTCGTCGAGGTCGGCCTCGGTGACGTCGTCGTCGACCATCGTCTGGGCGGAGACGACGAAGCCGTGGGCGGCCAGGAGCAGCGCACGGGCGAGGAGGTCGGGGTTGCCGGGGCGGACGGTCCCGGCCTGCTGGCCCTCGCGGATCCGGGCGGCGAGCAGCGCGGCGATCGCCTCCTGCGAGCGGCCGCGCCGCGCGAGCAGGTAGGGGAGCAGCAGCTCGGGGTCGAGCTCGACGATCCGCACGAAGAGCTCGTTGTCACGTAGCGCCCGCACCGTGGCGAGCAGCGCCTCGGCGACGTCCTCGGCCCGGGTGCCGGAGGTGGGCTGTGCCGCCACGACGTCGGTCCACTCGCGGGTCATCAGGTCGCCGAGCAGGGTCGGCATGTCGGCCCACGCGCGATAGATCGTCATCCGGCTGACGCCCGCCCGGCGGGCGACCTCGGTGAGCGTGGTGCGGCGCCAGCCGACGTCGAGGATGCACTCGCGGGCGGCGTCGAGATAACCGTCCCGGGGCGACCGGTTGTGACGAAGTGACGTCATGTGTCACACTGTAACACATGGCCACCGACTCCCAGCCCCGCGAGATGCACCCGAACCGCTGGGGCGACCCCGCCTCCGCCGCCCCGTTGCCCGATGCCGCCCGCGGCCTGATCGAGCTCGCGTTCGGGCTCGACGAGCGGCCCGCGGTCGAGACGCCGAACCTGCCCGAGACCGCCCTCGACGACGCTCTGCTCGCCGGTCTGCGCGCCGTCGTCGGCGACGACCACGTCCTCGTCGACGACGACACCCGACGTCGCCGCACCCGCGGCAAGTCGACGCCCGACCTGCTCCGTGCCCGGGCCGGTGACCTCTCCGATGCCCCCGACGCCGTGGTCCGGCCCGGCGACCACGACGACGTGGTGGCGCTCCTCGCGTTCGCTGTCGAGCACCGGCTCGCGGTCGTCCCGTTCGGTGGCGGCACCTGCGTGACCGGCGGCCTCGCCGCCCGCCGCGACGGCTACGCCGGCCTGATCTCGCTCGACCTGATCCGGATGAAGCGGCTGCTCGCGGTCGACGACGTCTCGATGACCGCGACCCTCGAGCCCGGCCTGCGCGGCCCCGAGGCCGAGGCGCTGCTGGCCGAGCACGGGCTGACCCTGGGCCACTTCCCCCAGTCGTTCGAGTACGCGTCCATCGGCGGCTTCGCCGCCACCCGCTCCAGCGGCCAGTCCAGCGCCGGCTTCGGCCGCTTCGACGCGATGGTCGTCGGCCTCACCGCCGCTACCCCCAGCGGCGAGCTGAGCCTCGGGTCCTCCCCGGCCAACGCTGCCGGCCCCGACCTCCGCCAGCTGATGCTCGGCTCCGAGGGGACCTTCGGCGTCATCACCTCCGTCACGGTGCGCGTCCGCCGGCTCGCCGCCGTGAAGACGTACGACGGGTGGCGCTGGGACTCCTTCACCGACGGTGCCGCGGCGATGCGGACCCTCGCCCAGGCCGGACTGCTGCCCACGGTGATCCGGCTCTCCGACGAGTCGGAGACCGCGATCAACCTGGCCCGACCCGACGAGATCGGGACGGCCGAGGCCGGCTGCCTGATGATCGTCGGCTACGAGGGCACGGCCGAGCAGGTCGCCGCGAAGCACGACGCCGTGACGGCGGTGCTCGCCGGGCTCGGCGGCACCGACCTCGGTGAGGAACCCGGCCGGGCCTGGGCGCACGGCCGGTTCAACGCGCCGTACCTCCGCGACTCCTTGCTCGACGTCGGCGTCCTCGTGGAGACCCTCGAGACCGCGACGTTCTGGTCCAACCTCGACCGGCTCTACGCCGACGTGAAGGGCGCGCTCGAGGGCTCCCTCGACGGCGCGATGGTGCTCTGCCACATCAGCCACGTCTACGAGACCGGCGCGTCGCTCTACTTCACCGTGGCCGCCAAGGCCGGTGACGACCCGCTCGCGCAGTGGCAGGTCGCGAAGGTCGCCGCGTCCGACGCCATGGTGGAGGCGGGTGCCACGATCACCCACCACCACGCGGTCGGCACCGACCACAAGCCGTGGTTCGCCCGCGAGATCGGCCCGGTCGGCGTCCAGGTCCTGCGCGCGGTCAAGGACTCGCTCGACCCGACCGGCGTCCTCGAACCCCGGCGTGCTGATCCCGTGGACCCCGACCGCTTCACCTTCCTGGTGAACCCCGCCTCCGGTGGTGGCGCCGCCCCCGAGGCCGTGGTGCCGGTCGCGCGACTCCTGCGCGACGCCGGTGCCGACGTCGAGGTCACCTACTCACCCGGCCCGCTCGCGATGCGCGCCCATGTCGACGCAGCCCTCGACCGCGGCGACGTCGTGGTCAGTGTGGGCGGCGACGGGATGCTCTCGTCGCTGGCCGGCCTGGTGGCCGAGGGTGGTGGCGTCCTCGCCGTGCTGCCCGCCGGCCGCGGCAACGACTTCGCCCGGATGCTCGACCTGCCCACCACCCCCGAGGCGCAGGCCGAGCTGTTCCTCGCCGGCTCGACGCGGAGGGTGGACCTGATCGCCTACCAGGACGCGACCGGCGAGGACCGCCTCGTGGCCGGCTCGGTGTACGCCGGAGTGGATGCCCGTGCCGCCGAGATCGTCGACCGCGCGCGACTGCTACCCGGCGTCCTGCAGTACCCCTACGCCGCCCTCCGCTCGCTCGCGACCTACCAGGCGGGCAGCTACCGGGTGGCCGTGGACGGCGAGGAGCGGGAGTACGCCGCCGCCACGGTCGTGGTCGCGAACTCGGCGTACTACGGCAAGGGGATGCAGATCGCCCCGGCCGCCGATCTCGCCGACGGCCTGCTCGACGTCGTCGTCATCGAGGCCGCCTCGCGCCTCGCGCTGATGCGGGCGCTTCCCAGCGTCTACGACGGCAGCCACGTCGAACGCGACGGGGTCCACGTGCTCACCGGCAAGCGGGTCGAGCTGCGCGGTCGCGCCCGGCACGCGATCCCCGTCGGAGGCGACGGCGAGCCCCTCGGCGTCCTGCCGGGGCTCGACGAGCCGCCCGCCGTGGCGGAGGTGCGTCCCGGAGCGCTGACGGTGCTCGCACTCTGATCCGACCCAATTCCGGGGTTCCGCCCGGCTGGGGACCGTCGATGCACAAAGATGTACGGGTGTTCCCCCAGCTTCCAGACGGCTTCACCTTCGGCACCAGCACCGCGTCGTACCAGATCGAGGGTGCTGCCTCCGAGGACGGCAAGGGACCCAGCATCTGGGACACGTTCACGGCCGAGCCCGGCCGGATCGCCGACGCCAGCAGCGGCGCCGTCGCCTGCGACCACTACCACCGGTGGCCCGAGGACGTCGCGCTGATGAAGCAGCTCGGAGCCGGCGGCTACCGGTTCTCGATCTCGTGGCCGCGCATCCAGCCGGCCGGCGCCGGCAAGGTGAACCCCAAGGGCATCGCGTTCTACGACCGGCTCGTCGACGGGCTGCTCGAGGCGGGTGTCGAGCCGATGGCGACGCTCTACCACTGGGACCTGCCGCAGGGGCTCCAGGACGACGGCGGGTGGCTCAACCGGGACACGATCGAGCGGTTCGCCGACTACGCCGACATCGTGGGCAGTGCGCTCGGTGACCGGGTCGCCCACTGGATCCCGATCAACGAGCCCAACGTGGTGACCCTGATGGGTCACGGCCTCGGTCTGCACGCGCCCGGGCGGTCGATGCTGTTCGACGCCCTGCCGGTCGCCCACCACCTGCTGCTCGCCCACGGGCGCGCGGCGATCGCGCTGCGCCGGGCCGGCGCCACCAGCGTCGGCTGCGCCAACAACCACGCCCCGATCTGGCCCGCCAGCGACAGCGACGCCGACGTCGGCGCCGCGAAGCTGTTCGACACGCTGTGGAACGCCATGTACCTCGAGGGCATGCTGCTCGGTCGCTACCCCAACGACCTGCGGCCGCTGCTGGAGCACGTCGTCCGCCCCGGGGACTCCGCGACGATCCGGCAGCCGCTCGACTTCTACGGCGTCAACTACTACAACCCGATGAAGGTCGCTGCCTCGCCGGAGGATGCGGAGCTGCCGTTCGAGATCCTCGAGCTGCTCGGTCATCCGACGACCGACTTCGGCTGGCCGATCGTGCCCGACGCGCTGCGCGAGTGGCTGATCATGTTCCGCGCCCGCTACCGCGCCGCCCTGCCGCCGATCGTGATCACCGAGTCCGGGTGCTCCTACGACGACGAGCCGGACGAGAACGGCGTGGTCGACGACCAGCGGCGCATCGACTACCTCGAGGCCCACATCCAAGCCGTCGCCACCGCCATCGAGCGCGGCGTCGACGTCCGCGGCTACTACACGTGGTCACTGATGGACAACTTCGAGTGGGCCGAGGGCTTCACCCAGCGGTTCGGCCTGGTCCACGTCGACTACGAGACGCAGGCCCGGACGCCGAAGAAGTCGTTCGACTGGTACCGCGAGCTGATCGCCGCGCAGCAGCGCAAGGCCTCGGAGTCAGCCGGCGAGTGATGCCGCGAGCCGGCGCACGATCTCGGTGAGCCGCTCGGGCGAGGTGGCCAGGTTGAGCCGGACGTGTCCGGTCAGGTCCGGCTGGTAGCGGTGACCGGCCTCGAGCCGCACCCGCCCCTTCTCCAGCGCGATCTCGGCGGGGTCGTCGTGGCCGTAGGCGCGCAGGTCGAGCCACGCGAGGTACGTCGCCATCAGTGGTCGCATCCGCGCGTCGGGGAGGTGCTCGGCCAGCAACACGGCGAACAACGTGCGCAGCTCGTCGAGCCGGGTGACCAGCGCGGCCAGCCAGTCGTCGCCCTCGGCGTACGAGGCGATCGCGGCGACCTCACCCAGCGTCGACCACGAGTCGTTGCGGGCCATCGGGACGTCGAGCAGCCGGTCGCACGTGGCCGGGTCGTCGGTGACGATCTGGGCGCATCGCAGGCCGGCGGTGTTGAACGCCTTGCTCGCCGCGACCACCGCGACGGCGTGGTCGGCGGTGCCGGGCAGCGACAGGTAGGGCACGTGCTCGGCGCCGGGTAGCACCAGCGGCGCGTGGATCTCGTCGCTGATGACGCGGGCGCCGTGCCGGAGCGCGACGTCACGGATCCCTTCCAGCTCGCCCCGGCTGTAGACGTGGCCGAGCGGGTTGTGGGGCTGCGTGAGCAGCAGGGTGCGGGCACCGCGGGCGAAGAGCGCGTCGAGCCGGTCGAGGTCGAACATCCCCGACTCCGCGTCGGGCGGCACCGGCAGCTCCCACAGCTCGCGGCCGCAGATCGGGATGACGCCGAACTGCGGGTGGTAGGCCGGGGTCGGCAGCACCACCGGCGCCCTCTCACTGAGCACGTCGAGCGCGACCCGGACCCCCGCGGTGACGTCGACCGTCGGCATGACCTGCTCGGGGTCGACCTCCTGGCCGTAGTGGCGCTGCGCGAACCCGGCGTACGACTCTCCGATCGGGCCGCCACCGCCGTCGAACGGCGGGTAGCCGAGCACGCCGTCGGCCACCGCCCGGGTGAGGGCCTCGGTCACCGCCGGCGCGGTCGCGTAGTCCATCTCCGCCACCCACGCCGGCAGCACCTCGGGGTCCACCGACCCCCACTTGAGGATCAGGGCGCGGCGCAGCTCGTCGTCGGTGAGGTCGCGGATCATCGGCTCACCCTAGATCGATGGTCCCCGAACGTTCGGTCGTGATCGGCGACTCGAGGCAGCCAGAGATTCGGGGACTACCGCCCCGTCGGGAGCCGCAGCGCACTTGAATGAATACCCTAGGGGGGTATATGGTCCGGCCATGAACACCTGGCGCACCGCGATCTCGGCCACCCTCCACTGCCTCACCGGCTGTGCGATCGGTGAGGTGCTGGGCATGGTGCTGGCGACCTGGTGGGGATGGGGCGACGTCGCCAGCATCGCGCTGGCCGTCGGCCTGGCCTTCTTCTTCGGCTACCTGCTGACCTTCGTGGGCGTCCGCCGCGCCGGACTCGACGTCCGTACGGCGGTGCGCACCGCCCTGGCCGCCGACACCGTCTCGATCCTGGTCATGGAGATCGTCGACAACGCGATCCTGGTCGCCGTCCCGGGCGCGATGGCGGCCTCCCTGACCAGCAGCCTCTTCTGGGGAGCGCTCGCCGTGGCCCTGGCCGTCGCCTTCGTGGTGACCGTCCCGGTCAACAAGTGGATGATCGGCCGCGGCATCGGTCACGCCGTCGTCCATGAGATGCATGGCGCCCACCACTGAGCCGCCCTACCATCTCGGGATGACCTCGCGCGCGCTCCTTGCCGTTCCGCTGTTGCTGGCCGTCACCGGGATCGGCGCCGCGTGTGCGCCCGCCGATGAGGAGTCGCCGGAGACCGCAGACCCCACCCCGACCAGCGCCGACCAGTGCGCGACCGACCAGCTGCCGCTGCTCGAGTCCGGCACGCTGACGATCGGCACCGACTCCCCGGCCTTCCCGCCGTGGTTCAAGGGCAACGACCCGACCAACGGCAAGGGCTACGAGTCGGCGGTCGCCTACGCCGTCGCCGAAGAGCTCGGCTTCAGCGAGGACCAGGTGACGTGGGTGAAGGTCCCGTTCAACACGTCGTACAAGCCGGGCGAGAAGGACTTCGACTTCGACATCAACCAGATCTCGATCACGCCGGCCCGGGCCGAGGTCGTCGACTTCTCCGACGGCTACTACGAGGCCTCGCAGGCGGTGATCGCGCTGGCGGACAACCCGGTCGCGGATGCGACCAGCGTGGCCGATCTCGCCGACTACAACCTCGGCGCCCAGACCGGCACCACCTCGCTGACGGTGATCCGCGACGTGATCCAGCCGGCGAACGAACCGGTCGTCTTCGAGGACACCAACATCGCCAAGCAGGCGCTGCTCAACGGCCAGGTCGACGGGATCCTCGCGGACCTGCCGACCGCCTTCTACATCACGGCGGTCGAGATCCCCGAGGCCACCCTGATCGGGCAGTTCCGCCCCGACACCGGCACCCCGGAAGAGTTCGGGATGCTGTTCGAGAAGGGCAGTGAGCTGGTCCCGTGCGTCAACGAGGCGCTCGCGACGCTGCGTGACGACGGCACCCTGGACCAGCTCGAGCAGGAGTGGCTCTCCGACGTCGTGGACGTCCCCGAGCTGCAGTAGCCGGTGGGACCCGACCGGAGCGGTGACGGCTGGCAGCCGAGCGCCCGCGAGCTCGAGCGCCGCGCCGTACGCCGACGGCAACGGCTGCGCTCGACGACGATCGCCACCGGTCTCGTCGTCCTGGTCTTCGCGCTGCTGGCGGTGGTGATCACCGGGTCACCCGGGTGGGAACGTGTCCGCGAGACCTTCTTCAGCTGGGAGCACGCGAAGGCGGTCTTCCCGGCCATCCTCGACGGCTTCTGGCTGAACGTGAAGCTGTTCTTGATCTGCGAGGTCTTCATCCTGGTGCTCGGGCTCGCGGTCGCGCTGGCGCGCTCTGCGCGCTCGCCGTGGCTGGCGCCGCTCCGGGTCACCGCCGTGCTCTACACCGACATCTTCCGCGGCATCCCGACCATCCTGCTGATCCTGCTGCTCGGCATCGGCGTACCGGCACTCCAGCTGCAGGGGCTGACCAACGACCCGTACGTCTGGGCCGGCGTCGCCCTCGTGCTCTCCTACGGCGCCTACGTCGCCGAGGTGTTCCGGGCCGGCATCGACTCGATCCATCCCTCCCAGGTCTCCAGTGCGGTCGCGCTCGGCCTCTCGCGACCGCAGGCGATGCGCTTCGTGGTCGTGCCGCAGGCGGTACGCCGCGTCGTACCCCCGCTGCTCAACGACTTCGTCTCGCTGCAGAAGGACACCGCCCTGGTGTCGACGGTGGCGGTCTTCGAGTCGCTGTTCGCGGCGCGCGACTACGCCGCCTTCAACTTCAACTACACGCCGTTCGTCGTGGTCGCCTGCTTCTTCATCGTGCTGACGGTGCCGCTGGCCCGCTTCACCGACTGGCTCACACGCCGGTGGATGGAGCGGGAGAGGGCGGGTGCTTTGTGACCGAGCCGCTGCTCCGCGTGCGGGACCTGCGCAAGACGTACGGCGACCGGGTCGTGCTCGACGACGTCGATCTCGAGGTCGAGCCGCACGACGTGATCTGCCTGATCGGGTCGTCGGGCTCGGGCAAGTCGACGCTGCTGCGCTGCCTCGACCTGCTGGAGGACATCGACGACGGCGTCATCGAGTTCGAGGGGCACGAGGTGTCCGACCCCGCTATCGACAAGCGCGCGGTCCGGCAGCGGATGGGGATGGTCTTCCAGGCCTACAACCTGTTCCCGCACCTGACCGTCCTCGACAACATCACCCTGGCCCCGCGCCGGGTGCACGGCGTCTCGCGTGCGGAAGCGGAACAGCAGGCCCGTGAGCTCCTGGACCGGTTCGGACTCGCCGACCAGGCCGGCAAGCACCCCGACCGGCTCTCGGGTGGCCAGCAGCAGCGGGCCGCACTGGTGCGGGCCCTGGCCACGAAGCCTGCGCTGCTGCTGCTGGACGAGATCACCGCCGCCCTCGACCCCGAGCTCGTCGGCGACGTCCTCACGATCGTGCGCGATCTCGCCCAGGCCGGTACCACGATGGTGCTCGCCACCCACGAGATGACCTTCGCCCGCGAGGTGGCCACCCGGGTCTGCTTCCTCGATGGCGGACGGATCCTCGAGTCCGGCCCGCCCGACCAGGTCTTCATCGCGCCCCGCGAGGAACGCACCCGCCAGTTCCTCCGCCGCGTCCTCCCCGAGGGACCCCTGTCATGATCGCGGCATGACGTACCGACTCGGGCGGGGCACCGGGCCGCTGCGCGGGGTGAAGGTGGTCGAGATCGCAGGGATCGGTCCCGGACCCCATGCGTGCATGACGCTGGCCGACCTCGGCGCCGACGTGATCCGCATCGAGCGGCCCGGCGGCGGCATGTTCGGTGGCGGCCGTCACGACGTGATGACCCGCGGCCGGCCCAGTGTCGCGATGGACCTCAAGCAGCCGGCCGCGATCGCGACCGTGCTCGACCTCGTCGAGCAGGCCGACATCCTCGTCGAGGGGATGCGTCCCGGGGCGACCGAGCGGCTCGGGCTCGGCCCCGACGACTGCTGGGCCCGCAACCCACGCCTTGTCTACGGCCGGATGACCGGCTGGGGCCAGGACGGTCCGTGGGCGCAGGCGGCCGGCCACGACCTGAACTACATCGCGATCACCGGCTCGCTCCACGGCCTCGGCCAGGACCCCGACCGGCCACACTTCCCGACCAACCTGCTCGGCGACTTCGGCGGCGGTTCGACCTACCTCGTGATCGGGGTCCTCGCCGCGCTGCTCGAGGCGCGCGCCAGCGGGCAGGGGCAGGTCGTCGACGCCGCGATCGTCGACGGCGCCGCCCACCTCAACGCGATGGGCGCGACCTTCGCCGCGCTCGGCGTCCAGCCCGAACGCCGGCGGAGCGGGCTGCTCGACGGCGGCACGCCGTACTACGACCTCTACGAGACCGCGGACGGAAGGCATGTCACCGTCGGCGCGCTCGAACCGCAGTTCTACGCCGAGCTGATCCGGCTGCTCGGCCTCGAGGACATCGCCCCCGATCGCGACGACCCCGCCGAGCGCGAGAAGCTGCGCGCGCTGCTGACCGAGACGTTCAAGCAGCGCACCCAGGCCGAGTGGGGCGAGGTGTTCGACGCGACCGACGCCTGCGTCGCGCCCGTGCTGCCGATGAGCGAGGCGGTCACCCATCCCCACCTCGCGGCACGCGAGACCTACCTGGAGATCGAGGGCATCACCCAGCCGGCACCCGCCCCCCGCTTCAGCCGTACGCCGAGCACGGTGGCCATGCCGCCGGGCGGACCCGGCGCCCACACCCGTGACGCCCTGACCGCCTGGGGTGTCGACGACGTCGACGCGCTGCTCGAGTCCGGCGCCGCCGTGCAGGCATGAAGCCGTTCCTGTTCCTCGGCACCCGCGCCGAGGACGACGCCGCGGAGGACGAGTTCGCCGCCGTGTGTCGCGTCGGCGGCCTCACCGCGGCCGACGTCCGGCGGGTGCGGCTCGAGCGCGACCCGTTGGGCACCGTGGACCTCGACGACTGGTCCGGGATCCTGCTGGGGGGCGGCCCGTTCAACGTCAGCGACGCGGTTGAGGAGAAGACGCCCGCGCAGCTCAGGGTCGAGGCGGAGCTCGCGGAGCTCGCCGATCAGGTGGTGGCGGCCGACTTCCCGTTCTTCGGCGCCTGCTACGGGATCGGCGTCCTGGGCGGCGTACGTGGCGGGCTCGTCGACCGCACCCACGGCGAGCCGATCGGCTGCGTCAGCGTCACGCTCACCGGGGACGGTCGCACCGACCCGTTGTTCGACGCGCTGCCGGAGTCCTTCGACGTGTTCCTCGGTCACAAGGAAGCCGTCTCCCGGCTGCCCGACGGAGCCGTGCTGCTGGCGTCGTCGGCCACCTGCCCGGTGCAGGCGTTCCGGATCGGCGAGCACGTCTACGCCACCCAGTTCCACCCCGAGCTCGACGTCGAGGGGCTCTGCCTGCGGATCGAGGTCTACCGCGAGCACGGGTACTTCCCGTCCGCGCAGGCGAAGAGCCTGCAGGACATGGCCCGACGCAGCATCGTGACTGAACCGCCGCGGATCCTGGCCGCGTTCGTCGAGAGGTACGCAGAGCTGACGCCCGTGAGCGAGCACGTCGACGTCCTCATCCTGGGTGCCGGGCTCTCCGGCATCGGTGCCGCGGCGCGGCTCACCCAGGAACACCCGGACAAGACCTACCTCCTGCTGGAGTCGCGCACGGCCAGCGGCGGCACCTGGGACCTGTTCCGCTACCCGGGCATCCGGTCCGACTCCGACATGTTCACCATGGGCTACCGGTTCCGGCCCTGGCGCGACGACCGGGCGCTGGCCGACGGGCCGTCGATCCTGGCCTACATCCGCGAGACCGCCCGCGAGTACGACGTGGATCGGCGCATCCGCTTCGGGCACCGCGTGGTCGCGGCGGACTGGGACTCCGCGCACCCGGCGGTGGTCCGTGACCGCGGAGACACCGACGGGTCGGCGACGCTCACCGCCGGCTTCCTGTGGGCCTGCAGCGGCTACTACGACTTCGACCAGCCCTACCGACCCGACTTTCCCGGGATCGAGGAGTACGCCGGCACGCTGGTCCACCCGCAGCACTGGCCGGCCGACCTCGACATCGCGGGTCGCTCCGTCGTCGTGATCGGCAGTGGCGCGACCGCCATGACGCTGGTTCCCGCGCTGGCGGACGCGGGGGCGGGTCAGGTGACCATGCTGCAGCGCTCGCCGACCTACGTCCTGGCGCTGCCGGCGATCGACCCGATCGCCCGGTTCCTGCGCCGGTGGCTGCCCGAGAGGGCGTCGTACTGGGTCACCCGGTGGAAGAACGTCGCCGTCGCGACCGCGAGCTACCAGGTCAGTCAGCGATGGCCGCGGTTCGCGAAGCGAGTGATCCGTGCGGCTGCGGCGAAGCAGCTCCCGGACGGCTACCCGGTCGACGTCCACTTCAAGCCGTCCTACGACCCGTGGGACCAGCGGCTGTGCCTGGTCCCCGACGGCGACCTCTTCCGCACCATCCGGGAGGGACGGGTCGACATGGTCACCGACACCATCGACACCTTCACCGAGAAGGGGGTCCGGCTCTCGTCCGGGCACGAGCTGGTCGCGGACGTGGTGATCACCGCGACCGGCTTCAACCTCAAGCTCATGGGGGGCGTCTCGCTGTCGCTCGACGGTGAGCCGGTCGACCTCAGCCGGCGGATGGCCTACCGGGCGCTGATGTTCGCGGACATCCCCAACTTCGCCTTCACGATCGGCTACACCAACGCGTCGTGGACGTTGAAGGCCGACCTGGTCGCCGACTACGTCTGCCGGGTGCTCGCCCACCTCGACCGCACCGGCACCGACGTCGTCGTACCCGGTCCCCGACCCCGACGTCCGTGAGGCGCCGTTCATGGACTTCACCCCGGGCTACGTGCTCCGGTCGCTGGACGATCCTGCCGAAGCAGGGGGACCGCGAGCCGTGGCGGCTGCGCCAGAACTACTTCCACGACATCCGCACGATCCGCCGCGGCCCCATCGACGACGGTGTGCTGCGTTTCACGTGAGCTGAGTTCGCCACGATCCGACGGTTCGACCCCCGGTGCCCTAGGCTCGTCACAGCAGCCCGCTCAGTCTTGCCTCGGGCCGTCGGCCGCCACGGATGTGGAGGCCCTCACGAAACCGTGAGCACACGCAGCAGCCTCGAGCTGCCGCCCCCGCCGCCCGGCGGACGCGTTGGTGAGACACCCCAACGAAAGCCCTCCCTTGACTACGCAGTCCCTTGATGCCCAGACCTTCGACGTCCTGGGCGTCCCCGCCGAGCTGTCCGCCGTGCTGGCCGACCTCGGCATCACTGTCCCCACTCCCATCCAGGCCGCGACGCTGCCCGACTCCTTCGCCGGCCGTGACGTGCTCGGCCGTGGTCGTACCGGCTCCGGCAAGACCTACGCCTTCCTCCTGCCGTTGGTGGCCCGGCTCTCGAGCGGCCGCTCCGCCGCCTCGCGCCGGCCGCGCGCGCTGATCCTCGCGCCGACCCGCGAGCTGGTCGGCCAGATCCACGAGGCGCTCAAGCCGCTGGCCCGGACCGCCGGCCTCACCACCGTCACCGTCTTCGGCGGCGTCGGCCAGCACCCCCAGGTCACCAGCCTGCGCAAGGGTGCCGACATCGTGCTGGCCTGCCCGGGCCGGCTCGAGGACCTGATCAAGCAGGGTCACTGCGACCTCGGCGCGATCGAGGTCACCGTGCTCGACGAGGCCGACCACATGGCCGACCTCGGCTTCCTCCCCTCCGTACGCCGACTGCTGGGCGCGACCCCCGCGCGCAGCCAGCGGCTGCTCTTCTCCGCGACGCTCGACAAGGCCGTCGACGGCCTGGTCCGCCAGTTCCTCACCGACCCGGTCACCCACCAGGCCGACTCGGCCCAGTCGCCGATCGCGAGCATGGCCCACCACGTGCTGCACGTGCAGCGCGAGCAGCGGGTGCCGATCCTGGTGTCGCTGACCAGCGCGCCCGGTCGCACCGTGGTCTTCACCCGCACCAAGCACGGCGCCAAGGCCCTCGCCCGCCAGCTGAACAAGAACGGCGTCCCCAGCGTCGAGCTGCACGGGAACCTCGCCCAGAACGCGCGCACCCGCAACCTCGACGCGTTCCACTCCGGCAAGGCATCGACGCTCGTCGCGACCGACATCGCGGCCCGCGGCATCCACGTCGACGACGTCGCACTCGTCGTCCACGCCGACCCGCCGGTCGAGCACAAGGCCTACCTCCACCGCTCCGGACGTACGGCGCGGGCCGGCGCCGCCGGCACCGTGATCACGCTGATGACCGACGACCAGGTCCGCGACGTCCGCACCCTCACCCGGCTGGCCGGGATCAAGCCGACCACCACCAAGGTCCCCGGCCCGGGCCACCCGATCCTGGTCGAGCTCGCCCCGGGCGAGCGCACCCTGGTCCCGGGCGGCTATGCCCCCGCCGCGCCGCCGGCGGGTCGCTCCGCGGGCGAGCAGGGCCGCGCCCGCTCCGGCGGCGGTGGCCGCAACCGCTCGCGCAGCGGCCGCGGCAAGGGCGCCGCGAAGGGCAACGGCGCCGCGTCCGGCCAGGGCCGGTCCCAGCACAAGTCCTCCGGTCAGAAGTCCCAGCCGAACCGCAACCGGTCACGCCACGGCGGTGGCTCGGGGCAGCAGCCACAATGCGGCTTCCTTCAGCTCCGGTCGCCGCTGAGCGGTGGATCTCCGAACCCCGACCTGATGGGGTGTGGCTCCGCAGCCTGCCGACATGGTCGGCTGGAGACGACACTGACGAGAGGACGCCACCATGGGTATGGACGACAAGGCTTCGCACAAGGCCGAGGACCTCAAGGGCAAGGCCAAGGAAGGCACCGGCAAGGCGACCGGCAACGAGCGGCTCGAGGGTGAGGGCAAGGGCGACCAGGCCTCGGCCTCGGTCAAGAGTGCCGGCGACAAGGCCAAGGACGCCGCCAAGGACGTCAAGGACGCCTTCAAGAAGTAGCGCACGCAGCCCCGACCCACCCCTCGCCTAGAGTCATCGGCGAGGGGTGAGTCATGCAGACCTGGTTGCGGAACGCGCTGGTGGCGAAGGTCCCGCGCGACCACCGTGACGCCCCGGAGGTGCTGCGGCGCCGGCAGTGGGTGACCGGGATCGTGGTCGTGATCGGCGGCATCGTGCTCGGGCTGAGCCTGCGCCTGGAGCCGGGCAGCCCTGGTTCTACGTCGGATCGCTCGCCCTCTCGGCCGTGTGGGCCGCAGGGCGCGCTTCGCCTCCGGTCCGCTCCACCTGGGCCGGATCGCCCGCCGCGACGACTACGTCCGGCCGGTCGTCACCCCGATCCTGCTCGGGCTCGGCCTGGCCGGGGTCTTCGTCGTCGGCGGGCTGGTCGTGCGCCAGATCCCGTTCCTCGCCGGCCAGGTCGGCGACGTGCGTCGCCTTCGCCGACGAGGGCTCGATCCCGCTGCTGGTCCTGATCACCGCCGTCACCGGCGCCGCGGAGGAGCTGTTCTTCCGCGGGGCCGCGTACGCCGCGACGCCGCGCCACCCCGTCCTGGTCACGACCGTGCTCTACACGCTGGCGACCTTGGCGACCGGCAACGTGATGCTCACCTTCGCCGCGGTGCTGCTCGGCCTGGTCGTCGGCCTCGAGCGTCGCGCCTCCGGCGGGATCCTCGCGCCCATCCTCACGCACCTGACCTGGTCGCTGGCGATGCTGTTCGCGCTGCCGGTGGTGTTCGGCTAGCGGCCGCCCTCCTCGAGCGCGCGGCGTACCGCCTCGTCGTACGCGATCGGCTCGCCCGGCACGAGGTCGCGGATGCTGGTGTCGGTGACGGTGACCTCGGTGCCCATCGAGTCGATCAGGTTGCGGCCGGTGGTGACGTCGACGTCGGTCACGAGCGCCAGCCAGTACGACGAGAGCCGGGGCGTCAGCACCGGGCACCTTGACGATCGGGACCCGGTGTCCCGTGGAGACCTCCGAGGCGACCTGCAGCATCTCGAGGTAGGTCATCGGCTCGGGCCCGCCGATCTCGTAGACCCGGCCGTAGGCCTCCGGCACGCCCGACCACTCCGGTGAGGTAGCGGATCACGTCGTCCACGGCGATCGGCTGCGTCGTGCGTCGCCACCCACCGCGGCACGACCATCGCCGGCAGGTTCTTGACCAGCTGCCGGGTGAGCTCCCAGGAGATGCCGCCCGCGCCGACGACGATCGCGGCGCGCAGCACGGTCACCGGGACGCCCGTCTCACCGAGCAGCTCCTCGACCTCGCGGCGCGAGCGGAGGTGGGGGGAGAGGTCGCCGTCCTCGTCACCCAGCCCGCCCATGTAGACGATCTGCGTGACCCCGGCCGCCTGCGGCGGCGCGGGCGAAGGTGCGGGCGGCCTCGGCGTCCTTCCGCTCGAAGTCAGGGTCGTCGAGGGAGTGGACGAGGTAGATCGCCACGTCGGCACCCTCGAGCGGCTCGGTCAGCGAGGCGCGGTCGAACACGTCGCCGGCCACCGCCCGCCCGGGGCCGTCGTACCGATCCGGGTTGCGGGTCATCGCACGGACGTCGTGACCGGCCTCCACCAGCGCCGGCACGAGCCGGCGGCCGATGAAGCCGGTCGCTCCGGTCACCAGGACGGTCCGCGGCTCAGCCATGCCTCGACCTTAGGTGAGCGGTCCCTCAGCGAGAGCGCTGGGCCACGGCTTCGCGGTTCTCCTCGTCCATCGCCGACTCGTACGCCGCCACCAGTGACGCGATCGAGAGCGGCTTGAGCCGCTCCACGACCTCGCGCAGCTTCGCCGGCGAAGCGCCCGACTCCTTGTAGACCGGCCACACCGAGGTCCGGAACAGGTCGTTCAGCTCCTTCGCGATCTGACGACCGTGCTCGGCGTAGACGTCGCTCGCCGCGATCGCCGCCTCGGTCGGGAACCCCAGGTCGAGCAGCCCGAGGCCGACGGTGAGCTGTGACATCGCCACCTCGTAGCGGCCGCGCTTGGTGCGCATCGCGATCCCCAGGGCCGCCAGCGTGGCCAGGTCGTCGTCGCTGAGCGTGCGGTTCGTACGACGGTCCAGCTCGCTCCGGGTCATCTCCTCCGGCGCCTGCAGCTGCCATGGCGCGAGCATCGTGCGGTGGAGCGCGATGTCCTCGGGTGCGGCGTCGGCGGGGATCCGCGAGAGGTAGCGCTCGATCGCCGAGAGCGTGAATCCGTGGGACTGCAGCTCCTGCACCAGCTCGAGGCGCGCGACGTGGTCGGGCGTGTAGTAGCCGGAGCGGCCGCGCCGGATCGGCGGCGGCACCAGCCCTTTCGTGGTGTAGAAGCGGACGTTGCGGACGCTGAGCCCGACCCGGTTGGTCAGCTCGTCGAGGGTCAACAGCTCCCGTAGCGACTCCACGCTCTCTTCCACGCCCCACTCCTCCCGAGTCCGTGACCGGCGACACGTTGACGACATTGACAGTATCGGTGTCACAATCGTGGTGAGGCAAGGCAGGACGCTCCGTTGGACGAAACGCTAGGACGGTCATGGCTGAAGCATTCGTGTACGACCACATCCGCACGCCGCGTGGCAGAGGCAAGGCGGTGGGCTCGCTGCACGAGGTGAAGCCGGTCGACCTCGTCGTCGGGCTGCTCGACGAGATCAAGACCCGCAACCCCGCGCTCGACCTCCACCGCGTCGACGACGTCGTGCTCGGCGTCGTCACGCCGATCGGGGAGCAGGGCGGTGACATCGCCAAGACCGCTGCGCTCGCGGCCGGTTACCCGGAGACCGTCGCCGGCGTTCAGCTCAACCGCTTCTGCGCCTCCGGCCTCGAGGCCGTCAACCAGGCCGCGGGGCGCGTCGCGTCCGGCTTCGAGGACCTGATCCTCGCCGGCGGCGTGGAGTCGATGAGCCGGGTGCCGATGGGTTCCGACGGCGGCGCGTGGGCGGCCGACCCGGCCACCGCGCTCACCACCGGCTTCGTCCCGCAGGGCATCGGCGCCGACCTGATCGCCACGCTCGAGGGCTTCACCCGCTCCGACGTCGACGCGTACGCCGCCGAGAGCCACCACCGGGCCGCCAAGGCGTGGGCCAACGGCTACTTCGCCGACGCCGTCATTCCGGTCAAGGACCGCAACGGCGTGACGGTGCTCGACCACGACGAGTTCATCCGTCCCGACACCAGCCCGGAGGGCCTCGCCGGCCTCAAGCCGAGCTTCGCGCAGATGGGCGCCGACGCCGGCTTCGACGACGTCGCGCTCGAGAAGTACCACTGGGTCACGGAGATCGACCACGTCCACCACGCCGGCAACTCCTCGGGCATCGTCGACGGCGCCGCGCTGGTGGTGATCGGCAACGGCGAGGTCGGCCAGGAGCTGGGCCTCGAACCGCGGGCGCGGATCGTCTCGACCGCTGTCTCCGGCGCCGATCCGACGATCATGCTCACCGGCCCCGCCCCGGCCGCCCGCAAGGCGCTGGCGAAGGCGGGCCTCGACGTCGAGGACATCGATCTCTTCGAGATCAACGAGGCGTTCGCCGCCGTCGCGATGCGGTTCATGCGCGACCTGGGCATCAGCCACGAGATCACCAACGTCAACGGTGGCGCGATCGCCATGGGCCACCCGCTCGGCGCCACCGGCGCGATGATCCTCGGCACCCTGGTCGACGAGCTCCAGCGGCGCGACCTCCGCCGCGGCCTCGCCACCCTCTGCGTCGGCGGCGGCATGGGGATCGCCACCATCGTCGAGCTCGTCTGACGCTGAGCGCTCGATGACTCTGACGATCTTTGCGATACGTGGTCGAGCACGGCGGAGCCTGCGAAGTCTGACCGCGCGAGACTCGCAAACGCAGCCAACTCAACTCAGACGCTCCGCAGAACCCTCGACACTCAACACTCGCCAGAGAAGGCACGAGATGACCAGCACCACTGACCGGCAGACCGCCGTCCACTACGAGCGGGACGGGGACGGGATCGTCACCCTGACCCTCGACGACCCGACCGCCAGCGCCAACACGATGAACGAGCTCTACCAGGAGTCGATGGCCGCGGCCGTGGACCGGCTCTACGACGAGCTGGCCAAGGATGAGCAGAGCGTGACCGGAGTGGTCGTCACCAGCGCGAAGAAGACGTTCTTCGCCGGCGGCAACCTCAAGCTGATGGTCCAGGCGACCAAGGAGGACGCCCCGCAGATCTTCGCGATGGCCGAGTCGGTGAAGGCCGGCCTGCGCCGGCTCGAGACGTTCCCGCGCCCGGTCGTGGCCGCGATCAACGGCGCCGCGCTCGGCGGCGGCCTCGAGATCACGCTGGCCTGCAACCACCGGATCTGCGTCGACGACCGCAGCGTCAAGCTCGGCCTCCCCGAGGCCAGCCTCGGCCTGCTGCCGGGAGGCGGCGGCGTGACCCGGACCGTACGGATGCTGGGCCTGCAGACGGCGCTGATGGACGTGCTGCTCCAGGGCACCCAGTTCGCCCCGGAGGCCGCGCAGGAGAAGGGTCTGGTCGACGAGCTGGTCGCCACCCGCGAGGAGCTGGTCCCGGCCGCCAAGGCGTGGATCAAGGCCAACCCGGACCGTGCCCAGAACCCCTGGGACGCTCCCGGCTACAAGATGCCCGGTGGCCACCCCAAGTCTCCCGCGCTGGCGGCGTTCCTCCCGGCGTTCCCGGCGCTGCTCCGCAAGCAGCTCAAGGGTGCCGACTACCCGGCGCAGAGGGCGATCCTGTCTGCGGCAGTCGAGGGTGCGAGCTCCGACTTCGACACCGCCAGCCGGATCGAGTCGCGCTACCTGACGAGCCTGATCGTCAACCAGAACAGCAAGAACATGATCCAGGCGTTCTTCTTCGACCTGCAGGCGATCAACGCCGGGTCGCTGCGACCCCAGGGGATCGAGCCGTGGCGGGCCACCAAGGTCGGCGTCCTCGGCGCCGGGATGATGGGCGCCGGCATCGCCTACTCGTGCGCCCGCGCCGGCATGCAGGTCGTCCTCAAGGACGTCGCGGCCGAGAACGCCGAGAAGGGCAAGGCCTACTCCGCCAAGCTCAACGCCAAGGCGGTCGAGCGCGGCAAGCTCACCGAGGAGAAGTCCGAGGAGCTGCTGGAAAGGATCCACCCCACCGACGACTACGCCGATCTTGCCGGCTGCGACCTGGTGATCGAGGCGGTCTTCGAGGACCCCTCGCTCAAGCACCAGGTGTTCGCGGAGGCCGCGAAGCACGTGAACCCCGACGCGCTGCTGTGCAGCAACACCTCGACGCTGCCGATCACCGAGCTCGCCACCGGCGTGGACCGGCCGCAGGACTTCATCGGCCTCCACTTCTTCTCCCCGGTCGACAAGATGCCGCTGGTCGAGATCATCCGCGGCGAGCAGACCTCCGACGTCGCGCTGGCCAAGGCGTACGACGTCGTGCAGCAGATCAAGAAGACGCCGATCGTCGTCAACGACAGCCGCGGCTTCTACACCTCCCGCGTCATCGGCTTCATGGTCAACGAGGGCCTCGCGATGCTGGCCGAGGGCGTCAACCCGGTCTCGCTCGAACGGGCCGCGACCCAGGCCGGCTACCCGGTCGGCACGCTCCAGCTCTCCGACGAGCTCAACATGGAGCTGATGGCCAAGATCGGCAAGGCCACGAAGGACGCCGCCGAGCGCGACGGCTCCGACTACCAGGAGCACCCCGGCTCGGCGGTGGTGACGAAGATGATCGAGCTCGGTCGTCCCTCGCGCCTCAAGGGCGCCGGCTTCTTCGAGTACGACGACGCCGGCAAGCGGCAGGGTCTCTGGCCCGGCCTGGCCGAGGCGTTCCCGCCCGCCGAGCAGCAGATCCCGCTCCGGGACGTCAAGGACCGGATGCTGTTCGCCGAGGCGCTCGAGACCGCGAAGTGCTTCGACGAGGGCGTCATCACCTCGGCCGCCGCGGCCAACATCGGCTCGATCATGGGCATCGGCTTCCCGCCCAACACCGGCGGCGCGGCCCAGTTCATGACCGGCTACCAGGACCCGGAGGACACCGACGCCCCCATCGGGCTCGCCGCATTCTGCGACCGTGCCGACGAGCTGGCCGACGCCTACGGCGAGCGGTTCCGCCCCTCGGCGTACCTGCGCGACCTGGTGGCGAAGGGCGAGTCCTTCCCGGCCTGACTCGCAGATTTCGATCCCGGCGCCGGGGGTTCTGGGAGAGGATGGACCCCATGACCCAGAGCCCCCCGGCGGTCGAGGTGCGCAACCTCCATGTCCGCTTCGGCGACGTCGAGGCCGTCGCCGGTGTCGACCTCGAGGCGCACGCCGGACAGGCGACCGCGCTGCTCGGACGCAACGGTGCCGGCAAGTCGACCACGATGCGGGTCCTGGCCGGGTTGGTCCCGCCGACCGCCGGCGGCGCCACCGTGGCCGATTTCGACGTGCGCGCCGAACCGCTCGCGGTGAAGCGGGCCACCGGCTACTGCCCCGACGTGGGCGGCCTGGTGACGCGCGCGACCGCCTGGGAGCACCTCCAGCTCGCCGCCCGGCTGCGCCGTCTGTCCGGGTGGGAGGAGCGCGCCCGCGACCTGCTGGAGCGCTTCGAGCTCGGCGACGCCGCCCACCGCGTGACCGGCGGGTTCTCGCACGGCATGGGCCGTCGGCTCTCCGTCGTGCTCGCTGCCCTCCACGAGCCTGCCGTGCTCCTCCTCGACGAACCGTTCGACGGCGTCGACCCGATCGGCGTCGAGGCGACCCTCGAGGTCATCGCCGACGCCCGCGCCCGCGGAGCCTGCGTGCTGGTGTCGACCCACCTGCGGGAGCTGGCCATCGAGGCGTGCGGCGAGGTGCTCGTCCTGCGCGGCGGCTCCCGCGTCGCCACCGTCAGCTCCCAGGAGATGTCGGGTGAGGAGGGGGCTCGTGCCTACCGGGCTCTCCTCGACTGAGCGGTCGCCCCGCGCGACGTCCGAGCCCGCCTGGTGGCGTCCGGTCCGCGACGTGGGCCACCTGATGCGCTTCCGCTCCGCCGCCGTACGCCGCCGCTCGACGTACTGGTGGGCCCTCCTCGTCATGGGGTCGATCACCGTCGGCTCGGCGATCATCCCGGCCTTCGTGGCCACCGACGGCGAGCGTCGCCTCGAGCTGGGCGTCCTGCTGCCGACCGCCATGGCCGGCATCCTGCTGATCTCGGCGGTCTCGGCCATCGCCTCGGGCGGCGGCCGGGAGATGGTCTCGCGGGAGCAGGGTGTCGCGTTCCCGATCAGCGCGACCAGCGACCACCTCGGTGCGCTGCTGCTGGCGCCGCTCAACATCTCGTGGCTGATCCAGGCCTGGGGGCTGCTCGGCGTCACGTCGTACGTCGTCGGCCCCGCGCGACTGCCCACCGCCCTGCCCGCGATGCTGCTGTGGATGGCGGTCGCCACCGCGCTGGCCCAGGTCATCGCGTGGAGCGTCGAGGCCGTCCGGCGCCGGCCGCACGGCGTGGTGACCATGCGTGTGGTGCTCGCGGTGCTCGCCCTGGCGGCCGTCTGGGTGCAGGCCTCCGGACGCCTGACCGACGTGCTCGACAGCATCCCGACCCGCGACGTGCTCGTCGGAGCGATCAGCGGCTGGGGGTGGCCGTGGGGACAGACCGTGCTCGCCGAGCTCGGCGTCCTCCTCGTCGCCGTCGTGGTCGGCGCCTTCCCGGCTCACCTGGCCTCCCGTCGGCTGCCCCACGACGAGCTGAGGGTCGAGGCGGACACCCGGACGCCGCGGCCGATGCCGTTCTCCGACCTCGCCGCGCTGGTGCGGATCGACCGCGCGTCGGTCTGGCGCGCGGTACCGATCCGCCGCGGCATGACGGTGCTGGCGGTCGGACCCGGTCTCGTCGCGGTGCTCGGCAACCTGCCGTGGGAGTCCGTCACGATCCTGCCGGGCCTGGTGGTCTCCGGCGGAGCGCTGCTGTTCGGCGTCAACGCGTGGTGCCTCGACGGCCGCGGTGTGCTCTGGCGCGAGAACCTGCCGGTGGCGCCCGGTCTGGTGTTCAACGCCCGCGCCCTGGTGCTGGCCGAGTTCCTCGGCCTCGCCTCCCTCGTGACCATCGCGCTGGCGTCGCTGCGCGCCGGCATCCCGACCGGCTCCGAGCTGACCGCGATCATCTGCACGATGCTCGTCGTGACGGTGCAGGTCGTCGGCGCCGCGATGCGCTGGTCGGAACAGCGTCCGTTCTCCGTCGACCTCCGCAGCGCCCGGGCGACGCCGGCACCGCCGATCGTGATGGTCGGCTACTCGGCGCGGCTCGCCATCGTCACGACGTTGACCGGTCTGCTGTTCTCCGGCCTCGCCCGCATCCCCGACCCCACGGTCTCGCTGCTGGTCGCCGTGCCGTGCCTGGCGTGGTCGACCGTCCGGCTGCTGCGGACCCGACGCCGGTGGGCGGACCCGGTCGTCCGGGCCCGCGTCATCACGACCGTGTCAGCCTGACGTCCTGGCTGACGAGAACCACGGGTGGTGCAGGTCGTAGAAGGTCGCTCCCTGCATGGCCGTGTCGAGGGTCTCGCGCACCTCGGCCGGCATCTCCGAGAAGTCCTGGCTCTCACCCTCGCGGGCCGCGGCCTCGGTGGTGAACGCGATGGTCTCGGTGAACGTGCCGTCGTCCTCGAACGCCAGCGTGGCGCCCAGGATGTCGGGACGCATCTCGTGGAGCATCTCGGTGTCGGTCATCAGCGCCTTGAGCCGATCCGGCTCGGCGACCCGGCCCCGGATGACCTGCACGAAGCCGGCGGAGTCCGAGCCGCCGTCCATCATCAAGGTCACGTCGTCGCAGTCGTGGAACTCGACCGGCCCGTCCATGAGGGCCATCATCTGCTCGGCCCACTCGCCCTGCTCGGGGCGGGCCGAGTTGGCCATCGCGGCCTCACGTGACTCGAACCGTACGACGCCGACGAACTGGTCGTCGTCGGTGAAGCCGTAGGTCCCGCCGAGCCAGCCCTGCGCGCCGGGCCCCAGCTGCTCGGGCCAGGTCTCGGCCATGGCGCGCAGCTCGTCCTGGCGGGTGCATCGTCCTTGGATGATCTGGATGAACACGTTGCGTCGCCTCCCTCGGTCGCCGGCCCCCTCCCCATGAGGCGGTCAGGTGCAACCAGTCGACGTTACTGCCGGCGCGGGCCTCGGTCCATGCCCTCGTTGGGGTAGCCCGGTCACTGCCCCGCGCAGGACGTCTGGGCGTCGCTGAGGGCCACGACTGCGGGGTCGTCCCACTCACCCATCAGCGACGCGACGACACTGTCGCGGATGGTGGCGGCGTCGAGCTCGTCGGCCAGGCACGCGGCGTACGCCTCGCGGTCGAGCCCGCCCTTGGTGACGTGGACCTGCGCCGCCGTGGAGTCCTCGATGAAGTCGGTGCAGGCCAGCTGGGCGTCGGCGACCGGACCGGCGAGGTCGGCGTCCAGGGTGGGGATCTCGGTGACGACGGCGTAGGAGGCATCGACCAGTCCGCCGGCGCGCAGCTCCTCGGGGGTGGTCGAGGCCAGCAGGGCCTCCGCGAAGCAGGTGCCCTCGCTGACGTCGTCGGGGTCGGGGTTGTCGCCGGCGTACACCGCGGCCAGCCCGTCGGCCAGCGCTGCCTCGTCGATGGTCGGCGATGGGGCGGGCGGTTCTTCCTCCGTGGACGTGCACGCCGTCAGACCGACCAGCAGGCAGAACAGCAGCGCTCGCATCGCCAAAGTCTCCCATTAGGGTCGACGCATGGACTTCTCCCCGTCACCGCGAGCCGCCGACCTCCGGGACCGGGTGTCGGCGTTCATGGCCGACCAGGTCGACCCGATCGAGGAGGACTACCACCGCGACCTCGCCGACGCCCGGCTCGCCGGCACGCAGTGGACGCCGTTGCCGATCATCGAGGAGCTCAAGTCGAAGGCTCGCGCGCAGGGGCTGTGGAACCTCTTCCTTCCGAAGGAGCACGCCGGGGACTACGCCGCGCGCTACGGCACCGACGCCGGCGAGGGACTGACCAACGTGGACTACGCGCCACTGGCCGAGCTCATGGGCCGCTCCGCGATCGCGCCGATCGTGTTCAACTGCAACGCGCCCGACACCGGCAACATGGAGGTGCTGTTGCGCTACGGCACGCAGGAGCAGCGCGACGCGTGGCTCGACCCGCTGCTCGACGGCCGGATCCGCTCGGCGTTCACCATGACCGAGCCGGCCGTCGCCAGCTCCGACGCGACCAACATGGCTGCCACCGCCGTCGTCGACGGCGACGAGGTCGTCATCAACGGCCGCAAGTGGTGGTCGACCGGCGTCGGTCACCCGGACTGCAGGATCTTCGTCTTCATGGGACTGACCGACCCCGATGCCGACCGCCACCACCGCCACACGATGGTGCTCGTCCCGCGTGACACCCCCGGAGTGAAGATCGAGCGGCTGCTCACCACGATGGGGTACGCCGACGAGCCGCTCGGCCACGGCGAGGTCTCGTTCACCGACGTCCGGGTGCCGGTCACCAACATCCTGTCCGGCCCGGGCGAGGCGTTCTCGATCGCCCAGGGCCGGCTCGGGCCGGGGCGGATCCACCACTGCATGCGGCTGATCGGCGCCGCCGAGGCCGCCCTCGAGCTCGCCTGCCGCCGCGGCCTGGAGCGGCAGGCCTTCGGCAAGCCGCTGGTCGACCTCGGCGGCAACCGGGAGCGGATCGCCGATGCCCGCATCGCGATCGAGCAGGCGCGGCTGCTGGTGCTCCACGCCGCGTGGAAGCTCGACGAGGGCGGCTCGATGAATGCGCTGTCCGAGGTCTCCCAGATCAAGGTCGTCGTCCCCAACACCGCGCTGGCGGTCATCGACTTCGCGATGCAGATCCACGGTGGTGGTGGCCTCTCCGACGACTTCCCGCTCGCGATGTCGTGGGTCAACTCACGAGCCCTGCGACTGGCCGACGGCCCGGACGAGGTCCACCGCGGACTCATCGCCCGGCTCGAGCTCGGCAAGTACAGATGACTCACCCCAACCGAATGCTCGCTGCGCTCCGCTTCGGCCGGGGACCCCGAAAATGAGGGTGCTCGTCACCGGCGCCGCCCGCGGACTCGGGGCGGCGCTGACCGCGCGTTCCGCGAGCGCGGTGACGAGGTGCTGGCCACGGATCTGTCCGGCGCCGACCTCGACCTCGACATCACCAGCGACGACGACTGGGCCGCCGCCCGCAGCCACGTCGAGGAGACGTGGGGCGGGCTCGACATCCTGGTCAACAACGCCGGCGTCGCGGGTGGCGGCCGGCTCGACGTCGCCACCCTCGACGAGTGGCG
Organism: uncultured Actinomycetota bacterium; assembly: GCA_963804845.1. Lineage (GTDB taxonomy): Bacteria > Actinomycetota > Actinomycetes > Propionibacteriales > Nocardioidaceae > Nocardioides. The sequence goes on from CAWDSA010000003.1 coordinate 758,696, forward strand.
GTGGATCACCGAGATCAACCTGTTCGGCGTCGTGCGCGGCACGGCCACGTTCGTCCCGATGTTCAAGGCACAGCGGTCCGGCCACATCGTCAACGTCGCCTCGCTCGCCGGCCTCGTCCACCCCGCCGGCATGGGCAGCTACAACGCGGTCAAGGCCGCGGTGGTCGCGCTGACCGAGACGACCGGCCACGAGCTCGCGCCGTACGGCGTGCGCGCCAGTGCGGTCTGCCCGTCGTACTTCCGGACCGGGCTGATGGACAACCTGCAGGGCGAGGACCGGGCACTGGGCGAGGTGGTCGCCCACCTCGTCGCGACCGCGCCGCTGGGTCCGGACGAGATCGCGGCCGCCGTGCTCGAGGGGATCGACCGCGGCGACGAGCTGATCCTGCCCGACCCGGCCGCGCGGGCAGCCTACGAGCTGAAGCTGACCGACCGCGCGGCGTACGACGCCCAGATGCGTCACCAGGCTGAAGGTCTCGCCACGCTCGACCGCCGGGGGAACGCGTGAGGGACCAGACCACGCCGGTCCGCGACGAGGACGCCTTCGACGTCGAGCGCGTCGCGGCCTGGCTGCGCGAGCACGCCGCCGACGGCTGGCGCGACCGGCTCGCCGGGACGCCCGACGTACGGCAGTTCCCGGGCGGCGCGTCCAACCTGACCTACCTGCTGGCCTGGCCGGAGACCGACCTGATCCTGCGCCGACCGCCGAGCGGAGTGAAGGCGGCCGGGGCGCACGACATGGGGCGCGAGTTCCGGATCCAGTCGGGCCTCGCGCCGGTCTTCTCGCTGGTGCCGGAGATGGTCGCCCACTGCGAGGACGAGTCGCTGATCGGCCTGCCGTTCTACGTGATGACCCGCGTCGAGGGCGTGATCCCGCGGCGAGAGCTCGGTGCTCGACCTCACCGAGCAGGAGACCTCGACGCTGTGCGGCAACGTCTGGGACGTGCTGATCCAGCTCCACTCCGTCGACCCGCACGCCGCCGGGCTCGACGACCTCGGCAAGGGCGAGGGCTACGTCGGCCGCCAGGTCGGCGGCTGGACCAAGCGGCTCGACGCGGCCCGGACCGATGACATGGGGGACTGGTCCGACATCGTCGCCTGGATCCACGAGCGGCAGCCCGCCGACGTCGGCTCCTGCCTGATCCACAACGACTTCCGCTTCGACAACCTCGTCCTCACGCCCAGCGAACCGCCCCGGGTCGCGGCCGTGCTCGACTGGGAGATGGCCACGATCGGCGACCCGCTGATGGACCTCGGCGGCTCGATGGCCTACTGGGTGCAGGACGACGACGACGAGTTCTTCCGCCAGTTCCGCCGGCAGCCGTCCAACGCGCCCGGCATGTGGAGCCGCGAGCAGATCGTCGCCCACTACTGCGAACGGATGGGCTTCGACGTGTCTCCCGAGGAGTGGCGGTTCTACGAGGTGTTCGGCCTGTTCCGGCTCGCGGTCATCGCGCAGCAGATCTGGTACCGCTACTACCACCGGCAGACCACGAACGAGGCGTACGCCGTGTTCGGCCCGGCCGTCGGCTACCTCGAGCAGCGTGCCCGCTCGCTGATCGGCGCGTGATGGGCCGGATCCTGCTGGTGAGGCACGGCCAGGCGTCGTGGGGTGCCGCCGACTACGACGTGCTGTCGTCCCAGGGCGAAGAACAGGCGGCGGCGACCGGCCAGGCCCTGGCCGACCTCGCTCCCGACGTGGTCGTCCACGGCAGCATGCTCCGGCAGCGCCGTACCGCGGAGATCGCGGCGGCCGCGGCCGGGTGGGACGCCGTCCCCCGGCTCGACGAGCGCTGGAACGAGATGGACCACCTCGCGGTCCTCGCCGCCCAGCCGAAGGACTTCGACGGCGAGCCGGACCGGCAGCAGTTCCAGGCCTGGTTCGAGGCCGCCACGACCCGCTGGACCTCCGGCACCTACGACGACGACTACGCCGAGTCCTTCCCCGCCTTCCGGCAGCGCGTGGCGGACGCGCTGGCCGACCTCGCCGACGTCGGCACCGCGGTCGTGGTGACCTCCGGGGGGCCGGTGTCCTCGGTGACCGCCGACCTGCTCGACGCCGGTCTGTCGACGTACGCCCGCCTCGCCCCGGTCGTCATCAACGCCTCGCTCACCACCGTCGTCTCAGGCCGCCGCGGCCTGACCCTGGTGGCCTTCAACGAGCACCGCCACCTCCCCGACGACCTGCTCACCTACCGCTGAGGGTCTCGACAGCTCGACCCCTATCGTCACGTGACCCAACGGCGGTCGAGCCTGTCGAGACCTCGGCCTCAGATCATCCGGCGGAACACCGCGAGGGGGGCGTGCTTCATGACGACCGAGAGCGGAGCCCAGGGGAGCGGAGGGACGCAGGCCGAGCCGCGCTTCTTCTCGATCGCGGACACCATCGCCGCGACGCCCTTCTCCGTGGAGACCATCATCTTGTTCTCGGCGGCCGCGACGCCGTCGTTCATCTCGGACCGGATGTAGCCGGGGTAGAGGACCGTGAAGTCGTAGCCGGCCTTGCCGTAGAACTCCGTGCGCAGGCCCTCGACCAGGTGGGCGACGCCGGCCTTGGTGGCGGCGTAGCAGTTGATCTCCTTGGGCAACGCGCGCACCGCCGACATCGACGAGACCATCACCAGGTGGCCGCCCTGCTGGGCGCGGAAGACCTCCATCGCGGCCTCGGTCTGCGCGAGCGCGCCCACGAAGTTGGTCATCGCAGTCTCGCGGTTCGCGTCGAAGCGGCCGGTGCCGAGCGGCGCTCCCTTGGCGAGGCCCGCATTGACGACGACCCGGTCGAGACGACCGAAGGTCGCCGCGAGGTCGCGGAAGACACGGAACACGGCGTCGTGGTCGGTGACGTCGAGGGCGCGGACCTCGATCCGGCGGTCGGGGTGGGCCGCCACGATCTCGGCCTTGAGTGCGTCGAGCCGTTCGGTACGCCGGGCGCAGAGCCCCAGGTCGTAGCCGAGGGCGGCGAACTGGCGGGCCATCTCGGCGCCCAGTCCGGAGGAGGCGCCAGTGATCAAGATCGTGGTCGTCATCTCGTCAGTCTCGCGTAGGGTCGCGGCCCATGACCGCTGCGTCCGCCGGAACCACGGCCTGCATCATCGGCGCCGGCGCCTCCGGCATCACCTCGGCCCAGGTCCTCGCCGCCCGCGGCATCGACTTCGACTGGTTCGAGATCGGCTCCGAGATCGGCGGCAACTGGCGCTACGACAACGACAACGGCGTCAGCTCGGCCTACCGCTCGCTCCACATCAACACCTCCCGGCAGGCGATGGAGTACGCCGCGTTCCCGATGCCGGACTCGCTTCCCGACTACCCCAGCCACTGGCAGATCGCCGACTACTTCGACGCGTTCGTCGACCACTTCGGGCTCCGTGAGCGGGTGACCTTCCGGACCGAGGTGACGCGCGTCGTCCCCCAGCCCGGCGGCGGGTTCGAGGTGACGACCCGCTCGCGCGAGCGCGGCCGCGAGCCGGACATCCGCCACTACGACCACGTGCTCGTCGCGAACGGACACCACTGGGACCCTCGCTGGCCCGAGCCCGGCTTCCCCGGCAGTGAGGACTTCCCCGGCGAGCAGCTGCACGCCCACTACTACCGGACGCCCGACCTGCTCGAGGACAAGCGGGTCGTGGTGCTGGGCATCGGCAACTCCGCGGCGGACATCGCGGTCGAGTCGTCCCGGGTCGCGAAGGCGACGTACCTCTCCATGCGCCGCGGGGCGCACGTGGTCCCGAAGTACGTGTTCGGCCAGCCGACCGACCACCTGACCGACTCTCCGCTCGCGCGGGCGCCCCACCGGGTGCAGCAGCTGAGCATGCAGACGATGCTGCGGGTCGCGGTCGGGAAGATGACCGACTACGGCCTGCCCGAGCCCGACCACCGGGTCCTCGACGCCCACCCGACGGTCAGCGACGAGCTGCTCACCCGGCTCGGCCACGGCGACATCACGGTCAAGCCCTCCATCGAACGCTTCGACGGGTCTGCCGTCTGCTTCACCGACGGCAGCTCGGTCGACGCGGATGTCGTCATCTACAGCACCGGCTACAAGATCAGCTTCCCGTTCCTCGACGAGGCCGTCGTCGCGCCGACCGACAACCGGGTGGCTCTCTACCGGCGGGTGGTCGACCCGGCCCACCCCGGCCTCTACTTCATCGGGCTCATCCAGCCCCTGGGGTCGGTGATGCCGTTGTCGGAGGCGCAGGCCCACTGGGTCGCCGACCTCGTCTCAGGCACCGCCACGCTGCCGTCGGTCGGCGAGATGCGGGCCCAGATCGCGTCGTACGACGAGGCGGTGCGCCGGCGCTACGTCGCCTCGAAACGCCACACCATCCAGGTGGACGCGAAGGCGTACAAGAGCGAGCTCGAACGGGAGCGCCGCGACCGCCGGGTGCCCTAGATTGCGGCCACCGGGGCTCGGGACCGCCCAGCCCCCGTGCAACGGGAGACATCCATGAGCTACGGCACGCCTCCGCCCAGCGACCCCTACGGCCAGGCCGTACCGCCGCCGCCCGGCGGCCCGCCGCAGAGCAAGGGCTTCTTCGGGGCCTTGTTCGACTTCTCGTTCGAGCACTTCGTGACGCCGATGATCGTCAAGGTCGTCTACATCCTCTCGATCGTCGCGCTCGGCGTGGGGTGGCTGGTGTTCCTGGCGGCGTCCTTCTCGCAGAGCGCGGGCGCCGGCCTGGCCATCCTGCTCCTCGGTCCGGTCGCGATCCTGCTCTACCTCTGCCTGATCCGGATGACGCTGGAGTTCTACCTGGCCGTCACCCGGATGAGCCAGGACATCCACCACCGTCTGCGCTGATCATCTGATGCGGTAGTCCAGTGGCACATCGTCGTGGCTGCGGTACGGCGGCGACGATGGGTCACTGGACTACCCGACCACCTGCATACGTGGTATACATACCGGGTATCCACGATCGCGGGGGTTCGCGGATCGCACAGGATCGGAGACGGACATGTCGGTGAGGCAGGCGCTCCTGGCGCTGCTGGAGCAGGGACCGATGTACGGCTACCAGCTCCGCGCGGAGTTCGAGCAGCGGACCGGGGCGACCTGGCCGCTCAACGTGGGGCAGGTCTACACGACGCTGGCCAGGCTCGAGCGCGACGGCCTCGTCGAGCAGGTCACCAGCGAGGCCGGCTCGTCCGACGGTGACGGCCACGTCGTCTATCGCGTCACCGATCCCGGCCGGGCCGAGGTGTCGGAGTGGTTCACCACTCCGGTGCCCCGGACCCAGCCACCCCGTGACGAGCTCGCGATCAAGCTCGCGCTCGCGGTCACCGTCCCGGGCGTCGACGTCGGGACCGTCATCCAGCGGCAGCGCACCGCGACCATGGCCGCGCTCCAGGACTACACCCGGCTGAAGCGAGCGGGGCAGCCCGCGGCCGAGGTCAAGGACCCGACCGAGCTGGCGTGGGGCCTCGTGCTCGACTCGCTGGTCTTCTCGGCCGAGGCCGAGATCCGGTGGCTCGACCACTGCGAGGCCAGGTTGCGCCGAGCCGACCTGCAGGGCTCGGCTCCGTCCACCGCCGCGACGGAGGCGGCGAACGAGACCCAGGAGGCGGGCCGGTGACCGCGGTGCTCCGGATGACCGACGTCTCGCGGACCCACGGCGAGGACGCGACCCTGGTCCATGCGTTGCGGTCGATCTCGTTCACGGCGTACGCCGGAGAGCTGGTCGCCGTGATGGGCCCCTCGGGTTCCGGCAAGTCGACCCTGCTCACGCTGGCGGGCGGCCTGGACACCCCGACGGCCGGCACGGTCGAGGTCGAGGGGACCGACCTGGGGACGCTCGGTCACAAGGACCGGGCCCGGCTCCGGCGCTCGGCCATCGGCTACGTGTTCCAGGACTTCAACCTCATCCCGGCGCTGACCGCCGCCGAGAACGTCGCACTTCCACGCGAGCTCGACGGCGTGGGTGCCCGTGCCGCGGCCGCGCTGGCCCGGGAGGCGCTGTCCGACGTCGCGATCGCCGAGCTTGCCGACCGCTACCCCGACGAGATGTCGGGCGGCCAGCAGCAGCGCGTCGCCATCGCCCGGGCCATCGTGGGTGAGCGACGACTGATCCTGGCCGACGAACCCACCGGCGCACTCGACACCGAGACCGGAGAGGAGATCCTCCGGTTGCTGCGCGCCCGCTGCGACGCAGGGGCGGCCGGGGTGCTGGTCACCCACGAGGCGCGGCATGCCGCCTGGGCCGACCGCGTCGTCTTCCTGCGCGACGGCATCGTCATCGACGAGTCGGGCTCGGCCCCGGTCGAGGGCCTGCTCGAGCCCGAGCTGAGCCGGTGAAGCTGCTGTCAGGCTGGGCCCCCGCGCTGCGGGTGGCCCGCCGCGAGGCGCTGCGCGCCAGAGGACGCAGCGCCCTGGTGCTCGCGATGATCGCGCTGCCGGTGCTCGGCGTCACCGCGGCCGACGTGGTGATCCAGACCGCCAGGTGAGTGGTTCCGAGGCGATCGAACGGCGTCTCGGTACCGCCGACGCGCGGCTGAGATCAGACCGGGGCCTCACCCGGATCCGGCAGGCGGCCGATCCGGACGAGGGCAGCTGGTCGAGCAGCGGCGGCACCCGCACAGGGGCACGCCCACCTCGATGACTCCGGGTCCGCGCTCGGTCGCGACCTGGTCGCCGTCGAGGTGGTCGAACGCCACCAGCCGGTCGTCACCGACGCGGGTGTGGCCCACGTCAGTGATCGTCGAGACCGACCTCACTGAGCGACCTCACCGACGGTCTCTACCGGATCACGGATGGGCGGGTGGCCCGGTGGCAGACCGACGAGGTGGTCATCAACGGCGCGCTCGCCGACCCGAGGTTTCTCGCTCGGCGACCCGCTCGAGGTCCGCAACGGGCCGACGCTGACGGTCGTCGGCATCGGCGAGAACACCAGCTACCGCGGCTACCTCGATCGCGGTCGCGCCGCTCGGCGCCTTCGATCTCGGGTCTGACGCGCGGCAGCCGACACCTGGCTCGTCGATGCCGCCGGCGACGTCACGTGGGACGACGTCCGGACGCTCAACGAGGCCGGCGCCCTGGTGCTCTCGCGCGCCGTGCTGCTCGACCCGCCGCCGGCGGCCGAGATCCAGGCGACCTCGAGGACTCGTCCGGACCGACGACGCGCTCGTCGCCGTGGTCGCCCTGGTCGTGGTGATGGCGCTGCTCGAGGTCGTGCTGCTGGCCGGTCCTGCCTTCGCGGTCATCGCCCGCCGGATGCAGCGCTCCCTCGCCCTGATGGTCGCCACCGGCGCCACCCCGCGCCAGGCCCGCCGGGTGGTCCTGGCCAGCGGCCTCGTCCTCGGCGCCGCCGGCGCCACCCTCGGCGTCGGCCTCGGCCTCCTGGTCGCGTGGCTGATCCTGCCCATCGTGCAGCGCTTCACCGACGGCTTCCTCGGCCCCTACGACGTGCCGTGGCCCCACCTGCTCGGCATCGCCGGCTTCGGCCTGGTCTCCGCGCTGCTCGCCGCGGTGGTCCCGGCCTGGCTCGCGTCCCGCCAGGACGTGGTCTCCGTGCTGGCCGGCCGCCGCGGCGACAGCCGGCCCTCGCTGCGTTCGCCGGTGCTCGGGGTGCTCCTGCTGGGGGGCGGCATCGCGGTCTCGGCGTACGGCGCGCCAGCGCCACGGGCGTGGGCGAGTACTGCCATCGCGATCGCCGCCATCGTCGCGGTGCTCGGCATGATCCTGCTCGTAGCCGTCGTCGTGGTCGGGCTCTCGAAGCTGGCACGGGGGCTGCCGCTCGCCGATGCGGTACGCCGTGCGCGACGCGGCCCGCCACCGCACCCGCACCGTCCCGGCCGTCGCCGCGGTGGCCGCCACCGTCGCCGGCGTCGTCGCGCTCGGCATCGCCAACGCCAGTGACGCGGCCGAGGCGGAGGGCACGTATACCCGAGCCTTCCGATGGGTCAGGCGTCCCTGACGTCGGGCAAGGGGGACAGCTCGACTGGGACAGCTATCGCGCGCTCGCCGAGCGATTCGTTCCGGAGGCGACGGGTGACCCCGGTCCAGGGCGTGAGCTCCGGCGGCCGTCGGTGGACCGAGGTGCAGTTCCGGGTCGGGGGCGAGCGACGAATTCCTGTCGTCGATGGGCGGGTCGACGCTCGGGACGTCAGCGTCCCCATCGCCTCGCCGGACGGGGACCTGCCGAGCTATGTCACGGGAGTCTCGACGGAGGCGGAGCGGGCCGCCGGCGAGGCGGTGCTGCGTGAGGGCGGCGCGGTCGCCTTCACCGACCAGGGCGTCACGCGCCGACGAGATCGAGCTCGTGGCTCGCTCCTGCGAGACCCCGGAGCCGCCCGGAGCGGCTGGGGAAGGCCACCGTGCCGGTGTTGAGGTCCCGGTGTTCGCGGCGGAACGCGGGATGCTGGGCGGCTTCACCGGCGTGCTGTCCCGCGAGGCAGCGACCGCTGTCGGGCTCGAACCGGTCACGACCGTGGGGCTGCTGGTCAGCGGCGTCGACATCTCGGAGGAGCAGGAGCAGGACGTGTCCAGGAGGCGCTCGCCGCCGTCTCGGACGACGTGGGCATCTATGTCGAACGCGGCTACGAGAGCGACGACGAGGCGGTCATCATCCTGCTCGTGCTGGGTGCGCTGGGTGCCGTGCTGATGCTGGGCGGGACGCTGACCGCGACGTTCCTCTCGCTGTCCGACGCGAGACCAGACCTGGCGACGCTCTCCGCGGTGGGGGCGTCACCCCGCGCCAGGCGAGCCGTCGCCTCGTCGTACGCCGTGGTGATCGGCGTGGTCGGCGCCGTGCTCGGTGCCGTGGTCGGGTTCATCCCGGGCATCGCGATCAGCTTCCCGCTGACGTCGACGTCGTACATCGCCGGCCTCGATCCGGCGTGCCGAGCCACTTCCTCGCGTCCCGTGGCTGCTGATCGGCACGCTCGTCGTGGTGCTGCCGCTGCTGACCGCGCTCGTCGTCGGGCTCTGCACCGCTCCCGCCTCCCGATGGTCGCGCGCATCGACTGACCGGCCCCCTCCCACCACAAACAGTCAGTCTTGACTGTTTGTTTGTGGGGGACGACGATGGGCGGGTGACCACGACGACCCGTACGCCGCAGGCGGACCGCAGCCGCGCGATGCGGTTGCGGCTGCTGGAGGCGACGGTCGAGCTGCTGGTCGAGCGCGGCTTCTCCGGCACGTCGACGACGTTGGTCTCCGAGCGCGCGGGCGTCTCGCGCGGGGCTCAGCTCCACCACTTCCCGACCAAGAACGACCTGGTCCTCGCCGCGGTCGAGCACCTCACCGAGCTGCGCGGCGCCGAGCTGGCCGAGACGCTGGGCGCCGTTCCGCGCGGGTCCGACCGGACGCGTGCGGTGGTCCGGGTGCTGGGTGACCACTTCAGCTCGCCGGTCTTCACCGCGGCGCTGGAGCTGTGGGTCGCGGCCCGCACCGACGAGGCCCTGCTCGCCGCGGTCGCGCCGCTCGAGCAGCGCGTCGGCCGCGAGACCCACCGGCTCACCGTCGACGCGCTCGGCGTCGACGAGTCGGCGGCCGGCGTACGCGAGCTGGTGCAGGCGACGCTCGACCTGGTGCGCGGGCTCGGGCTGGCCGCGACCATCACCGACGACACCCGCCGCCGCCGCCGGATCCTCGACCAGTGGGCGGCGACCCTCGACCAGCGACTCTGGTCTCGACAAGGCGCCTCGTCCCTCGGCGCCAGCTCGACAACCGGGAAGGCGTGAGTGTGGGGATGAACGACAAGCTCGACGAGGTGCTCGCCGACCTGGAGGCCCTCAGCGACCGGCTGGACACGTTGGTCGCCGACCTGCCCGAGGCCGGGTGGCGTACGCCGACCCCCGCGGCCGGCTGGGACGTCGCGACCCAGGTCGCCCACCTGGCCTGGACCGACGAGGCCGCGGTCATGGCCGCCACCGACCAGGCTGCCTGGGACGCGCTGGTCCTCGAGGCCCTCGGCGACCCCACCGGGTTCATCGACCGGTCCGCACTGGAAGGCGGTGCGGTGCCGCCGGCCGACCTGCTGGCCCGCTGGCGCACCGTCGCGACCCGCGCTGGCCGACGCGCTGCGTGCCTACCCGACGGGCGACAGGATGCCGTGGTTCGGACCGCCGATGTCGGCCACCTCGATGGCGACCGCGCGCTTCATGGAGACCTGGGCCCACTCCCTCGACGTGCACGCGGCGCTCGACGCCGAGCCCGTGATCGACGACGCGATCCGCCACGTCGCCCACATCGGCGTGCGCACCCGCAACTTCGCGTTCTCCGTGCACGAGCTGGACGCACCGACCGAGGAGTTCCGGATCGAGCTGACCGCGCCGAGCGGCGACCTGTGGGCGTGGGGGCCGGAGGACGCCTCCCAGTCGGTGCGCGGCTCGGCCCACGACTTCTGCCTGCTGGTCACCCAACGCGTCCACCGCGAGGACACCTCGCTGGTCGCGCAGGGCCGCGACGCGAACACCTGGCTGGGCATCGCCCAGTGCTTCGCCGGCCCACCCGGTGAGGGGCGTGGTCGGCCGTGATCATCGGCAACTGCTCGGGGTTCTACGGCGACCGCCAGTCCGCGATGCGCGAGATGCTCGAGGGCGGCCGGCTCGACGTGCTGACCGGTGACTACCTGGCCGAGCTCACCATGCTGATCCTCGGCAAGGACACGATGAAGGATCCGTCCCTGGGCTATGCCCGGACGTTCGTGACGGCAGGCCGAGGACTGCCTCGGCCTCGCCCTCGAGCGCGGCGTGCGGATCGTCAGCAACGCCGGCGGGCTCAACCCCGCCGGCCTCGCCGACCGGCTGCGCGAGGTCGCACGCGCTCTCGGCCTCGACCCCGCGATCGCCCACGTCGAGGGTGACGACGTGCGATCACTGTCCTTCGAGGGGGCGCTGACCGCCAACGCCTACCTCGGCGGTTTCGGCATCGCGGCCGCCCTCACCGCGGGCGCCGACGTCGTGGTCACCGGCCGCGTCACCGACGCTTCGCTGGTCGTGGGGCCGGCGGTCGCCCACCACGGCTGGACTCCCGATCAGTACGACGAGCTGGCCGGTGCCGTCGTGGCAGGCCACGTCCTGGAGTGCGGTGCCCAGGCCACCGGCGGCAACTTCGCCGGCTTCGCCGGCGTCGACCGATCGCGGCCGCTCGGCTTCCCCATCGCCGAGATCGCCGCCGACGGCAGCAGCGTCATCTCCAAGCACGACGGCACCGGCGGCGCCGTCACCGTCGACACGGTCACCGCCCAGCTGCTCTACGAGATCCAGTCGACCCGCTACCTCGGCCCCGACGTGACCGTCGACCTCACCTCCATCTCCTTGGCGGCGGCCGGGACGGACCGGGTCGCCCTCTCGGGCGTGCGCGGCGAGGCGCCGCCGGAGCAGCTCAAGGTCTGCGTCAACGAGCTGGGCGGCTTCCGCAACACCGTGGAGTTCGTGCTCACCGGGCTCGACGTCGAGGCCAAGGCGGAGTGGGTGCGCTCGCAGCTCGCCGAGGCGCTCGACCCGGCCCCGGCCGAGGTCGCCTGGTCGCCGGTCGCGCAGCCGCCGCTCGACGCCGCGACCGAGGAGGCTGCCTCGGTCCTGCTGCGCTGCACCGTCAAGGACCCGTCGGCCGACGCCGTCGGTCGCTCGTTCACGTCGGCCGCGGTCGGGCTCGCGCTCGCCTCCTACCCCGGCTTCACGTTGACCGCTCCGCCCGGCCCGGCCTCGCCGTACGGCATCTACCGGCCGGAGTACGTCGACCGCGCGGCCGTCACCCACACCGTCGTCCACGCCGACGGCCGGAAGGAGATCGTGCCGGACCCGCCCACCGCGCCACGATCGGCCGAGGACGACACGACCGGCACCCGGCCCTCGCCGTACCCCCACCCGGCCGACACCCTCACCCGCCGGGTGCCGCTCGGCACGTTCGTCCACGCCCGCTCGGGCGACAAGGGCGGCGACGCCAACCTCGGCCTGTGGGTCGCCCACGACGGCTCGACCGCCGAGAGCAGTACGACGCCCGCGTGGAGTGGCTGTCGAAGCTGATCACCCCGTCGCGGGTGCGCGAGCTCGTGCCCGAGGCAGCCGACCTCGACGTCGAGGTCTACCTGCTGCCGAACCTCGGCGGCGTCAACGTGCTGATCCGCGGCCTGCTCGGCGACGGCGTCGCCGGCGGCACCCGCTTCGACCCGCAGGCCAAGGGGCTCGGCGAGTGGGTGCGGTCGCGGCTGGTGTCGGTCGAGGAGGGGCTTCTGTGACCGCCCCGGAAGTTGGTCGAGCAGCGAGCGCCAGCGAGCGGCTGTCGAGACCGCCGAGCGCAGGGACCGGAGGTCTCGACTCGCCCTCGCCCAGGGGCTCGGGCGGCTCGACCACCTCTGGTGAGCGCGAGGCACTCAAGGAGACGGCGCGCGAGTTCGTACGCCGCGAGGTCGCGCCGCACCTCGACGCGTGGGAGGACGCCGGCGAGGTGCCGCGGGAGCTGCACGCGAAGGCGGCCAAGCAGGGCCTGCTCGGCGTCGCCTTCCCCGAGTCGGCCGGCGGCGAGGGCGGTGACCTGCTCGACAGCATCGCGTTGCAGGAGGGCTTCTTCGAGGCCGGGGCGTCGAGCGGACTGATGGCGGCGCTGTTCACCGGAGGCATCGCGCTGCCCCACATCGCGGCGAGCGGCAACGCCGACCTGATCGACCGGTTCGTGCGGCCGACCCTGGCGGGCGAGCTGATCGGCAGCCTGGCAGTCACCGAGCCGGGCGGCGGGTCCGACGTCGCCGGCATCACCACGACCGCGAGACGCGACGGCGAGCACTACGTCGTCAACGGCGCCAAGACCTTCATCACCAGCGGCGTCCGCGCCGACTTCGTGACGACCGCCGTCCGCACCGGCGGCCCGGGCCACGGCGGCATCAGCCTGCTCGTCGTCGAGAAGGGGACGCCGGGCTTCACCGTCGACCGCGCGCTCACCAAGCTGGGGTGGCACTGCTCCGACACCGCCGAGCTGGGCTTCGCCGACGCGCGGGTGCCGGTCGCCAACCTGGTCGGCGAGGAGAACACCGGCTTCTACCAGATCGCCGAGCAGTTCGTGCTCGAGCGGATCGGGCTCGCCGTGCACGCCTACGGGATCGCGGCACGCAGCCTCGAGCTGACCGTGGCTCACTGCCGCGAGCGGGAGACGTTCGGCAAGCCGCTGATCGCGAACCAGGTCGTGCGACACGCCCTGGTCGAGATGCGCCGGCAGGTCGAGGTCGCCCGGACCTACACCCACGAGGTCGCGCGACGACACGTGGCTGGTGAGGGCGTGATCGCCGAGGCCTGCCTGGCGAAGCAGACCGCCGTCGACTGCTCGACGTACGTGTGTGACAAGGCGGTGCAGCTCCACGGCGGCACCGGATACCTGCGCGGGACCGAGGTGGAGCGGCACTACCGCGACGCCCGGATCCTGCCCATCGGAGGAGGAGCGAGCGAAGTGCTGACGGATCTTGCCGCGAGGCTGCTGGGGTACACCGCATGATCGGGGCAGTCATCGGGAAGGTGTTCCCACCGATGCGAGGCGAGGTCTCCCTCTGGATGGACGCCCCGCCCGCCGAGGTGTGGGACCTCGTCAGTGACGTCACCCGGATCGGGGAGTTCTCGCCGGAGACGTTCGAGGCCCGGTGGCGTCGTGGGTACGACGGGCCGGCGGTCGGCGCGAAGTTCAAGGGACACGTGAAGCGCAACGGGGTCGGGCCGATCTACTGGAGCCCGTGCACGGTGACCGTCTGCGAACCGGAGCGGGTCTTCGAGTTCTCCGTCGGGACCGAGGACGTCGCCGTCAACAACTGGGGCTACCGGATGGAGCCGAAGAACGGCGGCACCCAGGTCACCGAGTACTTCCGTCTCGAGCCGCGACTGCCGCTGCGCGTCTACTGGACCGTGCTCGGCTTCCTCCGCGGCCGCACCAACGAGAAGGGGATGCGGACCACGCTCGAGCGGATGAAGGCGGTGGTCGAGGCATGACCAACCGTGCAGGCGATGCTCGACAAGCTCGCCGACCTCGACGCCGAGCTCGCGAAGGCGGTCGCCGGCGGCGGGGAGAAGTACGTCGAGCGACACCATGCGCGCGGCAAGCTGCTGCCCCGCGAGCGGATCGAGCTGCTCGTCGACCCCGGCAGCGCCTTCCTGGAGCTCTCGCCACTGGCCGGGCTGGGGCAGCGACTTCACGGTCGGCGCCAGCGTCGTGACCGGGATCGGGGTGATCGAGGGCGTCGAGTGCATGATCACCGCCAACGACCCGACCGTGAAGGGCGGCGCCAGCAACCCGTGGACGGTCAAGAAGATCTTCCGCGCCAGCCAGATCGCCGAGGAGAACCGGCTGCCGACCGTCGCGCTGGTCGAGTCCGGCGGGGCGGACCTGCCGACGCAGAAGGAGATCTTCATCCCCGGCGGCAAGCTGTTCCGCGACATCACGCGCAGCTCCGCGGCCAAGCAGCCGACGATCGCGCTGGTGTTCGGCAACTCGACCGCCGGCGGCGCCTACGTCCCCGGCATGAGCGACTACACGGTGATGGTCAAGGAGCAGGCCAAGGTGTTCCTGGGCGGCCCGCCGCTGGTGAAGATGGCGACCGGCGAGGAGTCCGACGACGAGTCGCTGGGCGGCGCCGAGATGCACGCCCGCACCTCCGGCCTGGCCGACTACCTCGCCGAGGACGAGCACGACGCGATCCGGATCGGTCGCCGGATCGTGGCGCGGCTCAACTGGCGCAAGCCAGGCCGCCTGGACGCTGGTCGACGTCGAGACTACGCCGAGCCGGACGCCGACCCGGACGGGCTGCTCGACCTGATCCCCACCGACCTCAAGGAGCCGTTCGACCCGCGCGAGGTCATCGCCGGCATCTGTGACGGCGTCTCCGAGACCAACGGCCAGTCGTTCGACGAGTTCAAGCCGCTCTACGGCTCCTCGCTGGTGACCGGCTGGGCCCGCATCCACGGCCACCCGGTCGGGATCCTCGCCAACGCGCAGGGCGTGCTGTTCAGCGAGGAGGCGCAGAAGGCGACGCAGTTCATCCAGCTCGCCAACCAGGTCGACACCCCGCTGCTGTTCCTGCACAACACCACCGGCTACATGGTCGGCAAGGAGTACGAGCAGGGCGGCATCATCAAGCACGGCGCGATGATGATCAACGCCGTCTCCAACTCGACCGTCCCGCACCTCAGCGTGATCATGGGGGCGTCGTACGGCGCCGGGAACTACGGCATGAACGGCCGCGCCTACGACCCCCGCTTCCTCTTCACCTGGCCCAGCGCGAAGTCCGCGGTGATGGGCCCGGCCCAGCTCGCCGGCGTGCTCTCGATCGTCGCCCGCGCGGCCGCCGAGGCGAAGGGCAAGGAGTACGACGACGAGGCCGACCGCGGGATGCGCGAGTTCGTCGAGGCGTCGGTCGAGGAGCAGTCGCTGCCGTTCTTCCTCTCCGGGATGCTCTACGACGACGGCGTCATCGACCCCCGCGACACCCGCACCATCCTCGGCATCTGCCTGTCCGTGATCGGCAACCAGCCGTTCGCCGGCACCGACCGGTTCGGGGTGTTCAGCCCATGATGCATGGCCGACGATGATCACGACGACTGCTCGTCGCCAACCGGGCCGAGATCGCGTCGCGGGTCTTCCGCACCTGCCGCCGACTGGGGATCGAGACGGTCGCCGTCCATTCCGACGCCGACGCGGAGCTGCCGTACGTCGCGGAGGCGGACGTCGCCGTCCATCTCCCCGGTGACGCACCCGCCGACACCTACCTCGACATCGACGCGATCCTCCACGCCGCCAAGCGGTCCGGTGCCGACGCGATCCACCCCGGCTACGGCTTCCTGTCGGAGAACGCCGGGTTCGCGCGTGCGGTCGTCGACGCGGGCCTCACCTGGATCGGGCCGGACCCGGAGTCGATCGAGGCGATGGGGTCGAAGATCGAGGCGAAGCGGATCATGCGCGAGGCCGGCGTTCCGGTCCTGGAGGCCCCCGACCAGCCGACCGAGGCCGACCTCCCGCTGCTGGTGAAGGCCTCCGCCGGGGGCGGCGGCCGCGGCATGCGGATCGTGCGCGACCTCGCCGAGCTTGACTCCGAGATCGAGAAGGCATCGGCCGAGGCGACGTCGGCGTTCGGGGACGGCACCGTCTTCGTCGAGCCGTACGTCGAGCACGGCCGCCACGTCGAGGTGCAGGTGGTCGGCCACCGCGGCGGCGTCCTCGTGCTCGGTGAACGGGACTGCTCCATCCAGCGCCGCCACCAGAAGGTCGTCGAGGAGTCGCCCGCCCCCGACATCGCGGCGGAGGTCGTCGCCGCGATGCACGAGGCCGCGCGCGCGGCGGCCGAGGCGATCGGCTACGTGGGCGCCGGCACGGTCGAGTTCCTCTACGACCCCGAGCCGGAGCGGTTCTTCTTCCTCGAGATGAACACCCGGCTCCAGGTCGAGCACCCCGTCACCGAGGAGGTGTACGGCGTCGACCTGGTCGAGCTGCAGTTGCGCGTGGCGGAAGCCGGCCCCACGCCGGTCGAGCTTGTCGAGACCTCACCTCGCGGCCACGCGATCGAGGTGCGGCTGTACGCCGAGGACCCGGCTGCGGACTTCCAGCCGCAGAGCGGCGTGCTGACCCGGTTCGAGCTCGCGGCCGGGGACGGCATCCGGGTCGAGGCGGGATTCGCGTCCGGCTCGACGGTGTCGACCCACTACGACGCGATGCTCGCCAAGGTCATCTGTCACGCGCCCACCCGCACCGAGGCGGCGCGGCGGCTCGCGGCCACCCTCGAGCGAGCCCGGATCCACGGGGTCACCACCAACCGCGACCTCCTGGTCCGGATCCTGCGTGACCCCGATTTCCTGGCCGGGCGGGTCAGCACCGACTTCCTCGACCGCACCGTCCGTCGTCGCGGCGAGCGAGCAGGTGCCCCGCACCGGCACCTGCTGGTCGCGGCGACGATCGCGCTGGCCGAGGACCGCCGCCGCCGCCGTACCGTCCAGCAGGGGATCCCGGTCGGCTGGCGCAACGTCGTCTCCCAGCCGCACGTGACGACGTTCGAGCCGGACCTGGACGTGGCGTGGCACGGTGGCCGCGACGGCTACCGGGTCGACGGGTTGGACGTCGTGGCGATCACGCCGGGGACGATCCGACTCGAGCAGGACGGCATCGCGGCGACGTACGACGTGCGCGTCGACGGCCATCGCGGTCGAGGTCGACGGCCCGCTCGGGCACGCGCGGCTGGTCGAGCAGTCGCCGTTCACCGATCCGGCAGACGCGGTGGCGAGCGGCAGCCTGCTGGCCCCCATGCCCGGCACGGTCGTCAGCGTCGCGGTCTCGGCCGGCGACGAGGTGGTGGCCGGTGAGCCGGTGCTGGTGCTGGAAGCGATGAAGATGCAGCACACCGTGAGCGCGCCGCACGCCGGCACGGTCACCGAGATCGACGTACAGCCCGGCACGCAGGTCGCGTCCGGGGAGGTCCTGGCAGTGGTGGAGGAAGCATGAGTGACGTCGCGTTCAGCGAGACCGACGAGCGCCTGGAGCTGCGCAAGCAGGTGGCGAAGCTGGCCGGGAAGTACGGCCGCGAGTACTTCACCGAGAAGGCGCGGTCGGGGGAGAAGACCACCGACCTGTGGCTCGAGATCGGTAAGAACGGCTATCTCGGGATCAACATCCCCGAGGAGTACGGCGGGGGCGGCGGCGGCATCGGCGACGTCGCCGCGGTCTGCGAGGAGCTGGCCGCACAGGGCTGCCCGCTGCTGCTGATGGTCGTCAGCCCCGCGATCTGCGGCACCATCATCAGTCGCTACGGCACCGACGAGCAGAAGCAGCGGTGGCTGCCGGGGATCTGCGACGGCACCGGGACGATGGCCTTCGCGATCACCGAGCCCGACGCCGGCACCAACACCCACAACATCACCACCACCGCCCGCCGCGACGGCGACGAGTGGGTGCTCAACGGTCGCAAGATCTACATCTCCGGCGTCGACGAGGCCGACAACGTGCTGGTCGTGGCGCGGGCCGAGGACGCAAAGACCGGCAAGGTCAAGCCGGTGCTGTTCGTCGTACCGACCGACGCCGCGGGCTTCGAGGCGAAGTCGATCCCGATGGAGATCGTCAGCCCCGAGCTGCAGTTCACCGTCTTCCTGGACGACGTCCGGCTCTCCGACGACGCGCTCGTCGGCGACGAGGACGGCGGCCTGGTGCAGCTCTTCGCGGGCCTCAATCCGGAGCGGATCATGGCGGCGTCCTTCTCGACCGGGCTGGCGCGGTTCGCCCTCGACCGGGCCGTCCAGTACGCCAAGGAGCGCGAGGTCTTCCAGGGCCCGATCGGCGGCCACCAGGCGATCGCCCACCCGCTCGCGCAGACCCACATCGAGGTCGAGCTGGCGCGGCTGATGACCCAGAAGGCCGCCGCGCTCTACGACGCGGGCGACGACATGGCGGCCGGCGAGGCGGCCAACATGGCGAAGTACGCCGCCGCCGAGGCCGCCTGCGACGCCGCCGACCGCGCCGTGCAGACCCACGGCGGCAACGGCATCACCCAGGAGTACGGCATGGCCGGCCTCCTGGTCGCCACCCGCGCCGGCCGGATCGCCCCCGTCAGCCGCGAGATGATCCTCAACTTCGTCTCGATGCACTCGCTGGGGCTGCCCAAGTCCTACTGAGGCCTGTCAGGATCGGGCGGTGACCCTGGACGACCTGACCCGCGAGAAGGACCGGCGCGTCGGACGACCGCGCGCGCCTCGACCAGCTGCTCGACGAGGTGCTGGTCGGCACGCTCGCGACGGTGACCACCGACGGCCGGCCGTGGGCGGTGCCGATGCTGTTCGCCCGCGTCGGTGACCGGGTGCTGCTCCACGGCTCGACCGGTGCCGGTGCGCTGCGGCAGGTGGCGAACGGCGCGGAGGGGGTGCTGGCCGTCCACGTCGTCGACGGGCTGGTGATGGCCACCTCGATGTTCGAGCACTCCGCCAACTACCGCTCCGCCATGGTCCGAGGTCGCGCTGATGCGGCTGACCGGCGACGAGGCGGTCACGGCGCTCGACGCTGCTGTCCGACGAGCTGCTGCCCGGACCGGCGGGCGGAGGTGCGCGACATGCTCCGCAAGGAGGTCGCGGCCACCGTCGCCCTCGCCCTCGACATCACCGACGACAACTGGCTCCTCAAGATCGCGCGTGGGCGACACCGAGGAGGAGCTCTCCGAGGCCGGCGTCTGGACCGGCGTCGTCCCGATCCACACGTCGTACGGCGAGCCGGAGCGCTCGCCCTGGCTCGGCGACGACGTACCGGTGCCACCGTCCGTGGAGCGGCTGCGGCGCGATCAGCGGAGGGGCACGAACCGGTAGCCACCGTGACGAGTGACCACGCGGCCGGGGTTGGTCACGCGCAGCATGGTCCCCGCGACCGGGATGACCATGACGCCGTCGTCGGCGAGCTGGTCCACCAAGGCGTCCGGCAGGGCACGCGGCTCCGCCGAGACCAGGATCCGGTCCCACGGCGCCTCGTCCGGCAACCCGAGCACGCCCGGTGACGCGGCCCGGATCGACGCCCACGGCTGACCCGTCGCGGCGAGGTTGGCGCCGCCGAACGTCACCAGCTCCGGCTCGAGCTCGACGCCGGCGACCATCCCCGTCGGCCCGGTGAGGTGGGCCAGCAGGGCGGTCGTCCATCCCGACCCGGCGCCGACGTCGAGCACCCGCTGCCCGGCCCGTACGTCGAGCAGCCGCAGCATCGCCGCGACCGTCCGCGGCTGGGAGTTGGTCTGGCCGCCCCCGATCTCGAGCGGCCCGTCGTACGCGGCGCGTCGCCGCTGCCCGCGGGGCAGGAACCCCTCTCGCGGCCAGGCCTCGAACGCGGCGGTGACGGCGTCCATGGGTCCGACTCTGCCATCACCCCTCCGAAGTCCCGGACATCCGCGCTGGCTCGTGGGATCCTGAGGAGAGGGATCATGGCGGAAGTGAGTCACTATGGAACCGGCGGTGGGATCTTCCGCTCGCGCCTCGTGGCGCCTGTTCCGTGTGGCTGTGCCCGCGGCCGTCGCCGCTCTGCTCGTTGCTGCCGTGCTGATGATCGGTCCGTGGCCGGGCCAGGACCGCGTCTGGATCGTGACCGACGTCGGTGCCGTGCTGGCCGATCTCCTCGCGCTGGCAGCCGTGACCTATCGCGTGACGCAGTCACCGCCGGGGCCGGTGCGGAGGGCCTGGCTGCTCATCGCCGGAGCCCTGGCGGCCTACCTCGTCGCTGACGGGATCTGGGCCTGGACGGACCTCACCGGCCGGGTGATGGGTTATCCGTCCGTGGCCGATGCCTTCTTCGTGGCCGGCGTGCTGCCGGCCCTGGTCGCCCTGGTGCTGTTCCCGGTGGCGGTGGTCGTCCCGCTCAGCCGTACCCGCCTCCTCCTCGACGCGCTGGTCGTGTCGAGCGCCGTGGCCCTCATCAGCTTCACGGTCGTGCTGCACGACGTCTTCGGCAGTCTCGGTACCGGGCTGGGTGCGGTGGTCAACGCGTTCTACCCCGTGGCCGACCTGTTGCTCGTCGGCGTCGTCGGCCTGCTCCTGCTGCGGAGTGGGCGGTCCGCCCCGCGGGTCGACCTGCTCCTCCTGGGCGCCGGCTTCGTCTGCTACGCGTTCTCGGACTCGGCGTTCGCGGTGGTGACGCTGGACGGCGTCTACGAGTCGACCGTGGTGTCGGACCTGCCGTACATCGCGGCGCCGTTGCTGATCGGCCTGGCCGCACTCGCTCCGCCGCCGGTCGACCCCGAGGCGCCGTCGGGCGGTGCCCGGCTCGTCAGCGCCGTCGTCCCCGATCTGGCGGTCATGGCCGCCGTCCTCACCAGCCTGGCTGTCGGGGACGAGGGCTGGCGGGACAACTGGCTGATCCTGCTCACCGTCGCGCTCGCCGTCCTGCGCCAGGTCTGGTTGGCCTCCGAGAACCACCGACTTCGCAGTGGGCTGGAGAAGCGGGTCGAGGAGCGTACGGCGGAGAACCGCGCCCTCGCCGCCCGCTACGAGCACATCCTGGAGTCCGTGGGCGAGGGCATCCTCGGCCTGGACACCGACGGCCGGATCTCGTTCGTGAACGAGACCGGCGCCCGTCTGGTGGGGGCCACACCGGATCAGCTCGTGGGTGGCGACGCCTGCGCCATGCTCCACGGACCGGCGGCGCACGCTCCCGCCGAGTGTCCACTGCTGACGACCGGCGACCAGCAGTTCGTGCGCGGCAACGGCACGTCTTTCCCGGTGGACGTGATGGCCGACCCGAACCTCGACCTCGCCGACCCCGAGGTGGTCGTGGTGTTCCGCGACGTGACCGAGCTCCGGGCCGCCGAGCGCCTGAAGTCCGAGTTCATCTCGGTGGTCAGCCACGAGCTCCGCACACCGCTGACCTCGATCCACGGGGCGCTCCACCTGCTGCAGGACGGCGACGTCGGCGAGCTCCCGGCCTCCGCCGACCGGGTCGTCGACCTGGCGCTGCGAGGCACCGACCGGCTGGGCCGGCTGGTCAACGACATCCTGGTGATGGACCGGCTCGAGTCGGGCAGGCTGCCTCTGGACATCGCCGAGCACGACGCCGGTCAGCTCGTGGCGTCCGTGATGACCGCTCTCGCCCCGATCGCGGGAGTCGAGGGCATCACCCTCTCGCAGGGTGCCGTGCACTGCCGGATCCGGGTCGATGCCGATCGCTTCGTGCAGGTGCTGACCAACCTCGTGGGCAACGCGATCAAGTTCACGCCACGCGGGGGTGACGTCCGCGTGGCGGTGGAGGTCGGGGCCGACCTGGCGGAGGTCAGTGTCGCCGACACAGGCCCGGGCATCCCCAGCGACCACCACGAGACCGTGTTCGAGAGGTTCCGTCAGCTCGACGGCGGCCACCGGCAGCCGGAGGGCTCCGGGCTCGGACTGGCCATCAGTCGCTCCCTGGTCGAGCACCAGGGCGGCCGGCTCTGGGTGGAGAGCGAGGTGGGCCACGGATCGACGTTCCGCTTCACGGTGCCGCTCGTCGAGGCGCCCGCCGTACGCCGGGCTGGCCGAACCGCCCGCAGCCGACCCCGTCCTCCGAGGACGCACCGATCTCCGCCGCCGACGTGCAGGACGGGGACGTCATCGGTCGGTGAGCGCCGACCTCTCCCGGGTGACGACTGTCGTTGGCCCGTGGCAGGCTCGCCCCGTGGCCGGACGACCCGAGCGACCGCTCGTCCCCGAGGAGATGGTGCTGCGCATCGGCGCGGTGATGGCGCGGTTCCCGCGCGCCGTCGAGGAGAACGCCTGGGTCGGCACCCGCTGGCGGGTCGGTCAGGCCACGATCGCCCACGTGTTCGGGGGCGAGGACCAGCTGTTCCGGATCACCTTCCGGGCCGAGGTCGACGAGGTGATCGCCTTCGAACACCTGGGCGCGCCCTACTTCAAGGTCGGCTGGGGAGCCAACGTGGTGGGCATGCTGCTCGACGACGACACCGACTGGGACGAGCTGGCCGAGCTCCTCACCGACTCCTACTGCCTGCAGGCGCCGCAGCGGCTCGCGGCGCAGGTCGACCGCCCGGCCTGACGCAATCGGTCGAGTGCCGGGCGGTCGAGGGGTGGACGGTCTGACGGGTCAGGCCTGCTGTTCCTGGTAGGCGCGCTCGATCTCCTCGTCGGTGGCGCCGTTGAGCTGGCTGATCCGGATGTGGTTGCCGAACGGGTCGCGGACGCCGAAGTCGGTGCCGTAGGGCTGCTCGACCGGCTCCTGGGTGATGTCGACGCCGGCGTCGCGCAGCTGCTCGAACGTCGCATGGACGTCGTCGCTGGTGAGGAAGACCCCGCCGAGGGCGCCCTTGGTGATCAGGTCACGGACCGCAGCCTTGGTGGCCTCGTCCTGGCCGGGGCCGCCCGGCAGCTCGAGGAGCAGCTGCGGGTGCTCCTGCCCGGGCAGGCCGACGGTGAGCCACCGCATGAAGCCGAGGTCGGCGTCGTCGCGGACCTCGAAGCCGAGCTTGCCGCAGTAGAAGTCGAGCGCCTCGTCCTGGTCGAGGACCTTGACGCTGGTGATCCGGAGAGTGGAGACGTGTGTGGGGTTCATGGGAAGGACGCTAGTCACCATCGTCCCGGGTCTGCTTCTCCGAAACCGTCGTCTCTCGCGGCCGCGTCCACGTAGCCACGAAGCAGGTCGGCACGTGCACGACCTCGGCCTGCTCGCGGAACTCGCTCGGTGAGCACCCGACGATCGCGCTGAACGTGCGGCTGAAGGTGCCGAGGCTGGCGAACCCCACGTCCCACGCCACCTGCGTCACCGGCCGGTCGGTCTGCCGCAGCAGTGCCATCGCCCGCTCGACCCGGCGGCGCTGGAGGTACCGGTGCGGCGTCTCGCCGTACACGTCCTTGAAGACCCGCCCGAAACGGGAGGCCGACAAGTGGGCGACCGCCGCCAGGGCCGGGATGTCCAGCGGCTCGGCGTACCGCCGGTCCATCTCGTCCCGCGCGCGCAGCATCCGCCGGTTCGTGTCCTCCCGCGCGCTCAGGTCCACGCGCCGCACGCTACCGGCGGGCAGACTGGCGCCATGGCCATCGGGAAGGCGGACCGCTTCCAGCGCCGCCACCGCGCCCTCGGCATCCCGATCGCCGTGATCTACAAGTT
Source organism: uncultured Actinomycetota bacterium (assembly GCA_963804845.1). Lineage (GTDB taxonomy): Bacteria > Actinomycetota > Actinomycetes > Propionibacteriales > Nocardioidaceae > Nocardioides. Next base: position 782,208 of record CAWDSA010000003.1, read on the forward strand.
CTTCGACGACCACGGCAACTTCCTGGCCGCGATGGTGACGTACTACGCGTTCGTCGCGATCTTCCCGCTGCTGCTGCTCGCCTCGACGATCTTCGGCTTCGTCCTCCAGGAGCGCCCCGACCTCCAGGCGGACGCCCTCGACTCCGCCCTGGCGCAGTTCCCGATCATCGGCGACCAGCTCGGCGCCCCCGAGGGCCTGACCGGCTCGGTCACCGCGGTCGTGGTGGGGGTTCTCGCGGCGACGTACGGCGCCCTGGGGCTCGGCCAGGCGGCCCAGAACGTGATGAACGCCGCGTGGTCGGTGCCGCGCAACAGTCGCCCCAACCCGGTGCTGATGCGGGTGCGGAGTCTGCTCTTCCTCATCGTGGCCGGCGTGGCAGTGCTGGGGATCTCGGTGCTCGCGGCGCTCGGCGCCTCGAGCGAGGTCTTCGGTCCGGCGGCCAACGCCACCATCCGGTGGCTGATCCGGCTCGGGACGGTCGTGATCGTGGCCGCCGTGCTGACGGGGCTGTTCCGGCTGGCCGCGGCCCGCAGCCACCCGTGGCGGCGGGCGCTGCCGGGCGCCCTCTTCACGGCGCTCGGGTGGCAGGTGCTCCAGTACTTCGGCGCCTTCTACGCCACCACGGTCCTGGCCGGGGCCAGCAGCCCTCAACCAGACCTTCGGCCTGGTCCTCGGACTGATCGGCCTGATCTTCCTGTCCGCCCTGGTGGCGGTGCTCGGGATCGAGATCAACGTGGTCCTGGCCCGCGAGCTGTGGCCGCGCGCGCTGCTCACGCCGTTCACCGACGCCGTCGATCTCACCGACGCCGATCGCCGCGCCTATGCGCTCTATGCCCAGGCCCAGCGCCACAAGGGGTTCGAGATCGTCAGCGTCCGGTTCGAGGGTCGCGACGGCGACACCCACGAGATCGAGCAGCTTCCGAAGGACTAGTCGAGCTCCTCGAACACGGTCAGCTGAAGACCAGCCGGTCCCTCGAGCCGCGCGTTCAGGGAGTTCCAGGGCGTGAGCGTCGGCTCCGCCACGAGCTCGGCGCCACCTGCCACGAGCTGGTCGGTGACACCACGGGCATCCGCGACCTCGAACGCCACCCGGAGCCGTGGCGCCACCCGCCGACCCACCTCGACCCGATCGATCATGTCCACCTGCGCCGGGTTCGAGAGCTCCAGCGTGGCCCGCCCGACGTCCAGGATCGTGACTCGCTCGCCGTCCGGGCCGTCCACCACGAGCTCCTCGCCGGAGCCGAGCGCGTCACGGTAGAACGCGACCGCCTCCTCGTAGTCCTCGGCCTCGACGACCAGGCGCATCTGCAGCACCCTTCTTCCGCCGTGCATCGCGTCCTCCCTCACTCAGACAGCAGGTATGGCGGGGCTTCGATGGCCCCGCCTCGTCGGCCGACCGCTCGAGGTCACGACTCGTTGCGCTCCGGGTCGGTCAGGTGAGCCTGCCACCTTCGAGACCCACCGGGCAGGGCCGGTTGCAGCGAAACGGCCCGGAGGGAGGTCGGCTGCGCTCATACTCGATCCCACGATGCCTACAGGGAGGTGAGTGTGCCTATCGCGATCACCCAATGGCCGTCCTGGTTGCCGCGGGGCGGTTCGTTGCCCGACGACGCCTGGCGGGCTCGTCATCGTGCGGTGACGATGCTGCTGTGGGCGCACGTGGTCGCCATCCCGGTGTACGCCGTCTACCAGGGCAACTCCGTCGGGCACGGTCTGGTGGAGGCGAGCCCGGCACTGATCGCCGTCCTGTTGGCGGGTTACCGACAATTGGGACGGACGCTGCAGGCGACGGTTGCTGCCATGGGCCTGATGGCCTGTTCGGGCGTGATCGTGCACCTGTCCGAGGGACTGATCGAGGCACACTTCCACTTCTTCGTCATGATCCCGGTGGTGGCGCTGTACGAGGCGTGGCTGCCGTTCGCCTTCGGTGTCTCGTACGTGCTCGTCCACCACGGGATCATGGGCACCCTGGAGCCCCGGTCGGTGTACAACCATCCGGCGGCGTGGGAGCGACCGTGGCTGTTCGCGGCCGTGCACGCAGGGTTCTTCGCAGCCGCCAGCATCGCGTGCGTCTACAACTGGTCGCTGCACGAGCGTGCACGTGCGTCCTCGCAGGCCCAGGCACGGCTGATGAGCACCATCGTGGACTCCCTCGACGACGGCCTGGCAGTCGTCGATGCCGACGGCCGGATCCTGCTGCGCAATCCCGCCGGTGTCGCGCTGATGGGCGCGGTGGACCCGGACGCCACCCGGGTTGCCCCGGCGCAGGAGTACGGCCTGTTCCACCCCGACGGCACCCCGCTGGCCGAGGAGGAGCTGCCCTACGTGCAGGCGCTGGCCGGTCACCCGGTGCACGATGTCGATCTCGTGGTCCGCAACGCCGGCGTGCCGGAGGGCAGGGTGCTGAGCTTCTCGGCCACCGCGCTGCCGTCCGGCGCCGAGGGTGCCCGGCCCGTGGTCGTGCTCTTCCGTGACATCACCGAGCGTCACCGCGCCGAGCAGTCGATGGCGACCGCCCTGGCCACCGAGCAGCAGGCGGTGGAACGGCTGCGCGAGCTGGAGAAGGTCAAGTCCGACTTCGTCGCCACCGTCAGCCACGAGCTGCGTACGCCGATCACCAGCATCATGGGCTACCTCGAGGTGCTTGCGGATGGTGCCGTCGGTGACCTGAACGGAGCCCAGGTCGGCCTCGTGGATCGTCTCGACCGCAACAGCCGACGGTTGCTGCTCCTGGTCGAGGACCTGCTCACGCTCTCGCAGATCGAGTCGTCACGACTGACCATCAACACCGTCCCCACCGACCTGCGCGCCGTGGTGTCAGCCGCTCATGATGCGATCGCGGGACTGCTCGCCACCCGGTCGCTGGACGTGGCGGTCGAGGTGCCGGACGAACCTGTTCACCACGAGGTGGACCCGGTCGAGCTGGAGCGCATGCTCGTCAACCTGCTCACCAACGCCGTCAAGTTCACCCCCGATGGTGGCCGGGTCGAGCTGCGCCTCGAGGTCGAAGACGGTGAGACCGCGCTGGTGGTCAGGGACACCGGCATGGGCATCCCCGAGTCCGAGCAGGCTCGGTTGTTCACCCGCTTCTTCCGGTCCTCGACCGCCACCGAGCAGGCCGTCCAGGGCACGGGACTGGGTCTGACGATCGTGCAGGCCATCGTGGCCATGCACGGAGGAGCCATCCAGGTCGAGTCCAGCGCTGGTCACGGGACCACCTTCACCGTCCGGCTTCCGCACCGAGTCGACACTGGAAATGTGTCGTTCGGCGCGTTCAATGCTGGAGCGTGGAGACCAGTCTGCCGCCGCTCTCGCCTGACCCCTGGCTCACGCACCATCCAGGGCAAAGCGAGAACACCAACGCGGACGATGCAGCAGCGAGGCGCAACTCAACGCTCGCGGTGGACGTGGGAAGAACAGGGGCACCCGAGCGGCGTAGTCGTCCCAGCCCGGCCGCTGCGACATCGTCTGCTCCAGCAGCTTGGCGCCGGTGACGTTGCGCAGGAAGTGGGTCATGGTGACCGGCGCGACCACGGTCAGCAGCGCCGGCAGCCAGCCCGCGGAGACCGCGCCGACCAGCCAGATCCCCCACCAGATGCAGGCGTCGCCGAAGTAGTTCGGGTGCCGGGTCCAGCCCCACAGCCCGGTGTCGAGCACGGGCGGTCGCTGGTCTCGGGGACGGGCCCGGTACGCCGCGAGCTGGCGTCGCCGACGACCTCGAACAGCAGCCCGACGCCCCAGACCACGAGGCCGAGCGCGACCGGCCAGGTCGCGGTGAGGTCGGTGACCGCGGCCGCCTGGAGCGGCAGCGACACCAGCCAGACCGCTGCCCCCTGCACCACGAACACCTTGCGGACCGCGACCCCGAAGCCACCACCGTCCAGCATCTCGACGTACCGCGGGTCCTCGGCCTCCCCGCGCGACCGGACCAGGATGTGCCAGGAGAGCCGCAGCCCCCACACCGCCACCAGGCCGAGCACCAGCCACGCCTCCCAGGTCGGGGAGATCGCCGCACAGACGAGTGCGACGCCGACCAGCGCCAGCCCCCAGGTGACGTCCACGACGTTGACCCGGCCCAGGCGCCGCGCCACCAGCGCGGTGATCGTCATCGCCGCCACGGCCACGGCCAGCGACGCGCCGGCGACCAGCAGCAGGTCTCTCACGACGTGCGGACCGAGGGCAGTGTGTGGTCTGCACCCGGCCGCACGCACAACACCTGGTCGACGCCCATCCGGCCGTCACGGAAGGCCAGCATCCCGCCCGCCAGGTAGAGCCGCCACACGCGGGTGATCTCCTCGCCGACGAGGCCGACGAGCTTGGGCAGGTTCGCCTCGAACGTGTCGAGCCACGCCTGCACGGTCCACACGTAGTGCTCGCGCATGCCGTGCACGTCGCGCACCTCGAGCCCCCCGCGCTCGAGGTGGGCCACCGTCTCGCCGACGGGCCGCATGTGCATGTCCGGGGCGATGAAGCTCTCGATGAACGGCCCGCCACCGGGCCAGCGTCCGCGCTTGCGCGACATCTGCTGGACCAGCACCCGGCCGCCCGGCTTCACCGAACGGCGCAGCACCTCGGCGTACGCCGGGTAGTTGTCCTCGCCGACGTGCTCACCCATCTCGAGGGAGCCGACGGCGTCGAAGTGGTCGCGCTCGGGGACCTCGCGGTAGTCCTGCAGTCGGACCTCGACCCGGTCACCGAGCCCGCGCTCGGCGATGCGGGCGTCGATGAACCGCTTCTGCTCGGCGGCGATGGTCACGCCGGTGACCCGCGCGCCGAAGTGCTCGGCGGCATGGAGGGACAGCGAACCCCAGCCGCAGCCGATGTCGAGCAGGGTCATGCCCTGCTCGAGCCCGAGCTTGCGGCAGACCAGGTCGAGCTTGTCGCGCTGGGCGTCGGCGACGCCGTAGGACGGGTCGGTCGAGGTCCAGTAGCCGCACGAGTAGGCCATCGCCGGGTCGAGCAGCAGCTCGTAGAAGTCGTTGGAGAGGTCGTAGTGGTGGGCGATCGCACGGCGGTCGCGGAGCGTGGTGTGGAGTCGGCCGCGGATCCGGGCCTGGGAGGCCGGCGGCGCCGGAGGCCGCCCGAGGACGCCGAGGTCGGCGGCGGCGCGGATCGCGCCCAGGAGCGCTCCTGGCCCCGGTCGGGTGCCGCCCAGCGCGCGCTCCTCGGCCACGGCGAACGCGTGGCTGAGGGCCTCGCCGAGGTCGCCGTGGACCTCGAGCTCGCCGCTGACGTAGGCCTGTGCTGCGCCGAGCTCGCCGGGGTGCCAGACCATCCGGCGCAGGGCGTCCTGGGAGCGGAGCTCGACGTGCGGGGCGTCCTCGGGTCCGGCCGACGAGCCGTCCCAGGCCGTGAGCCGGACCGGCAGGTCTCCGCCGACGAAGGGCCGCAGCGCCTCGGCCAGGCGAGGTGCGACGCCACCCGGTGATGCGCCGGTGGTCTGGGGCGTGGTCTGTGTGGTGCTCATGCCGATGCTCCTCGGTCGAGGACGATCTGGTTGACGTCGAGGTAGCCCGAGGCGAAACCGGCACGGGAGTACTCGAGGTAGAAGTGCCACATGCGTACGAAGATCTCGTCGAAGCCCAGGTCCAGCACCCGGTCGCGGGCCGCGAGGAACCGGGCGTCCCACTGTCGCAGTGTCTCGGCGTAGTGATCGCCGAAGTCGAGGCGGTCACTGACTCGGAGCGTGGTGTGGTCGCGGGTGACCTGCTCGATGACGTCGGTCGACGGCAGGAAGCCGCCGGGGAAGATGTACTTGTTGATCCAGGTGAATCCGCCACGCGTCGCGAGCATCCGGTCGTGGGGCATCGTGATCGCCTGGATGCCGGCGCGGCCACCGCGAGCGAGGACGCTGTCGATGGTCTGGAAGTACGACGCCCAGTACTCCGCACCCACGGCCTCGATCATCTCGACCGACACCACCGCGTCGTACTGCCGTCCTGGGTGGGCGGTCGTGATCGCCCGGTAGTCGCACAGCTCGATCTCGACCCGGTCGGAGAACCCGGCCTCGGCGACGCGCCGGTTGGCCAGCTCGAGCTGTTCGGTGGAGAGCGTGATCGAGTGGACCCGGGCACCTCTCCGCGCGGCCCGCAGCGCCAGCTCGCCCCAGCCGGTGCCGATCTCGAGGACCCGGCTCCCGTCGCGGACGCCGGTGACGTCGAGCAGTCGCTCGATCTTGCGACCCTGGGCCTCCTCGAGGCCGGCACCCTCGCCAGCGGCCGGCAGCAGCGGCCGGCCCTCGGCGTCGGTCTCGAAGAGCGCCGAGGAGTAGCTCATGGTCGGGTCGAGGAACAGCTGGAACAGCTCGTTCGACAGGTCGTAGTGATGGGCGATGAGGTCGCGGGACCGCTTCTCGTCGGGCCTGTGGAACCGCGGGCGCTTGGCGACCACGAGAGCGCGGGCGCGCTGCAGCCGGGTCGGGACCAGGGTCGCCATCTCGGCAGCGAGCACGGTGAGGAAGTCACCCAGACCCTCGGGCTCGTCGGTGTCCCAGGCGCCGGTGAGGTAGGCCTCGCCGAAGCCGATCAGGCCGTCGCGGCCGATCCGGGCGTAGAACTCGTCGGGACGGTGGATCCGCATCGTCGGGCCACCCCGGCCGAGGACCTCACGCCGCCCGGGGCCGGTCTTGATCTCGACGGTCACCTCGAGCCGTGAGGCCGCGGTCCGGAAGAGGCTGCGCGCGATCGGAGCCGCGATCGAGTTGCGCAGCCCGCCGGGCAGCGCGAACAAGCCGGGCCAGGCGCTGCTCACGGGTCGGGTGGAGCTGATGGTCATGGCCGGGACACCCCTTCCTGGTGGTGGGCGGGTCGCGGCCGGATCGGGAGCCGACGCAGCCACAGCCAGACGCCGTGCGCCCGGATCAGCAGCGCGCTCCGGAGCGCGGCCGGTGCGGCCCGCCACGGACCCGCGTCCGTGGCCTGGCCGCGGAGCGTGGCCGTAAAGGGCGCTTGGTCTTCGCTGACCAAGGTGACGGCCACGTCGAGCCGGTCACCGGGGACCGGCACCGCGAGCTCGTAGTGGCCGTCGGTTCCGTGGAACGGGGAGACGTACATCTGCTTGTCGGTGCAGGCCCGGCCCTGGGCGTCGGGCTGCACCACGTAGGCATGCCGGTCGCCGTAGGTGTTGTGGACCTCGACCAGCACACATCGGGGGCCAGCGCGGCGGTCGCCGTCGGGCCCGAAGCACCAGAAGACGCTGATCGGGTTGAAGCAGAAGCCGAACGCCCGCGGCATCGCGGCCATCACGATCCGGCCGCCGTCGAGTCCGATGTCGTGGTGGGCCAACAGCGCCTCGACGTTCTCGCGGATCGAGAGCTCGGGATCGCCGAGGTGGTCGCGCGCCTCGAACGTTCCCAGCACGCCGTGGTCCGGCAGGTGGTCGAGGTCCACCAGCCAGGTGTGGGAATGGTGGGTGAAGGTACGCCGGAACGGCTCGCGGCGGATGTGGGTGATCGTGGTGCTGTAGATCGCTTCTCGCCAGGGTTCGCGCACGGCGGTCGAGCTTGCCGAAGGCGCTTCCTCCGCGAGGTCTCGACAGGCTCGACCGCCGTGTGGTCCTGCTCCCACGTGAAGCCGAGGCGTTCGGCTGCGGCCAGCCCCGAGCGCGCACCGTCCTCGTGGAAGCCCCAGCCGTGGTAGGCGCCGGCGAACGCGAGCCGGTCGGTGGCGATCTCGGGGAGCCGCGCCTGGGCCGCCACCGAGGCGGGTGTGTACATCGGGTGGGCGTAGTCGCGCCGTGCGATGACGCTGTCGGGGTCGACGAGGTCGTCGCCACCGAGCGTGACGAGGTAGCGGGTGTCGGTGGGGAGCCGCTGCAACCGGGTGAGGTCGTAGGTGACCGTCACCGGACCCGAGTCGTCGGCCAGGCGCCGGTAGTTCCAGGACGCGCGGGCGCCTTCGGCGCGAGGCAGCAGCGAGGTGTCGGTGTGGAGCAGCGCGCTGTTGGCGGAGTAGGGAAGCGCCGCGAGCACCTCGCGCTGGAGCGCGGTGGGCTCGGCGAGCATGGCGAGGGCCTGGTCGGGGTGCGTGGCGACGATGCACGCGTCGTACGTCTCCACCGAGCCGTTGCCGTCGGTGACGTCGACGCCGGTCGGCGTCTCGTGCACGGAGGTCACCTTGGTGCCGGTGCGGATGTCGTGGAGCCCGGCCGCGACCCGGTCGACGTAGGTGCGGGAGCCGCCGGTGACGGTGCGCCACGTCGGCGACCCGAAGACGGCGAGCATGCCGTGGTGCTCCAGGAACGTGAAGAGGTAGCGCGCGGGGTAGTCCAGCGCCAGCGCCGGGTCGGTCGACCACACGGCGGCGACGACCGGCTCCATGAAGTGCCGCGCGAAGTACGCCGAGAACCGCCCTTCGGCCAGGAACTCCCGCAGTGTCTGGTCCTGGTCCGTCGTCTCGAGGACCGCGCGGGCGCGGCGGTGGAATCGCGGGATCTCGGTCAGCATCCGCAGGTATGCAGGGCGACGGAGGTTCCCCGCGGCCGGGAAGAGCCCGCGCGGACCGAGGGCGCCGGCCCACTCCAGACCGGTCTCGTCGTCGCTGACCGAGAGCGACATCTCGGACTCCTGGGTCTCCACCCCCAGCTCGGCGAACAGGCGTAGCAGCGTCGGGTACGTGCGCTGGTTGTGGACGATGAAGCCGGTGTCGATTGCGAGACCCGCCACGTCGTGGGTGTCGGCGTGGCCCCCCACGCGGTCGTCGGCCTCGTAGAGCGTCAGGTGGGCGGACTTCGCGGCCACGTGGGACGCGAGCAGCCCGGCCACGCCGGAGCCGACGACGGCTACCCGTCGCGGTGGTGCGGGAGTCATCACGCCTGCTGGAGGTCGATCAGAGCGAGCGGATCGGTCGTCGGCTCGTCCGATCCGCCCTCGGGCTCCACGGTGATGCCGAAGCCGATGGCGGCCGCCGGGTCGCCCTCGAGCACGACCTCGGACTCGTCACCCTCCATGAGACCGGCGGGAACCATGCCCACGCCCTCGTGGTCGAGCCAGAGCTCGTAGACCTTGCCCGCTGGCGCCTCCGGCATGTCGGTCGTCACCAGCACGGCCTCGTTGAGCTGCTCGGAGACCACCAGGGTCGCGGTGGCGTCACCCACCTTCTGCGTGTAGGTCGTCGGCGTCCTCGGCCGCGCGGACCCGCTCGGCCGCAGTCAGCTGCGTGTCGGAGGTGTCGTCCCACGGCTGCACGATGGCGGTCGCACCGGCACCGAGGGCGATCACCGCGGCGGCCGCAGCCAGGAGCGCACGCGGACGAAATCGGTTCCGGCCACCGGGCGTGGACACCGCCTCGGGCCGGTTGACGGGCGGGGGCAGCGGCCGGACGGTGGTGATGTCGGCCAGCACACGGTCGCGCAGTCCGGACGGGGGCTCGGCTGCGACGGCTCCGCCCATCATGGCGGCGGCCTCGCGCAGGCCGGCGACCTCCGCCTGGCAGGCGGGGCACTCGGCCAGGTGGCGCTCGAAGGCGGCGCGCTCGACGTCGTCGAGAGCATCGACGGCGTAGGCGCCGACCAGGGCATGGATGTCGCTCATGCTGTCCCCACTCCCATCGCGTCTCTCATGCGGATCAGGCCGTCCCTGATCCGGGTCTTGGCGGTGCCGACGGGCAGGTCCAGCATGCTCGCCACCTCCGTGTGTGTGTATCCGCCGAAGTACGCCAGCTCGAGCGCTTCCCGCTGAACCGCGGTCAGCTCACCGAGCGCGCCGCGCACGCGACGGGCTTCCATCGTGGCCTCGGCGGCCTCGGCCGTCGCGTCGTGAGCGACCGCGTGGCTGTCCTGGTGGTACGACGTGTCCCGGCGGCTCGACGCCTCCGCTGACCGCACCCGATCGACCGCCTTGCGGTGGACGATCGTCAGCAGCCACCCGATGGCGCTGCCCCGGTCGGCCCGGAACCGGCTTGCCGTGCGCCAGACCTCGAGGAACGCCTCCTGGGCGACCTCCTCGGCCTGCGCCCGGTCCCGGACGACCCGGACCGCGAGCCCGAAGGCCCGGGCCGCGGTGGCGTCGTAGAAGTCGGCGAACGCTGCCTGGTCACCCCGCGAGGAACGTCCCAGCAGGTCGCCCAGGGCGTGCGCCTCCGACGCCCGCTCCGAAGAGCCGGGGCCGGAGGGCACTGCCCGGAGATGGTCCACGATCAGATCCTGTCGGTTCCAGCAGTCCTGGGGAAGTCGATCAGGGCATCATGACGGTGTCGATGACGTACACCGTCGCGTTGGCGGTCTGGATGCCGCCGCAGAGCACGGTGGCCTTCTCGTCGCCGATCGTGGCCTGCTTCGCCCTCACCGTTGATCGTGAGCGTGTCGCCGTTCAGCGTCTCGAACTCGCCCGACAGCTGGTCGGGGGAGATCGTCTGGGGCACCACGTGGTGGGTCAGCACCGGCGGTGAGGGTCTCCGTGTCGGCGAGCAGGGCGTTGAGCTGCTTCTTGGTGAACGCCTCGAAGGCCGGGTTGGCCGGGGCGAACACGGTGAGCTCCTCGGCGGAGTTGAGCGGGTCGGCCAGCTCGGCGGCCGTCACGGCCGCGACGAGCGTGGTGAGCAGCGGGTTGGCGCTGGCGGCCGTGGCGACCGGCGCAGTGGCCATGCCCTCGACCGAGCCGTCGCCCGAGGTCGGGACGTCGGCACAGGCCGGACCGTAGAGGTTCGCGGCCGGGTCCATGCCCTCTTCCTCGGTCTCCTCCGGAGTCTCCTCCATCGGGGCCTCCGACGTGGGCTCGGATCCGGTATCGGCCGGCTCCTCGTCGCTGCCGCAGGCCGCAAGGCCAGCGGAGAGGGTCAGGGCGGCGACCGCGAGGCCGCTGGTGCGAAGAACAGTCGTGCGCTTCATGGGATGGAACCTTTCGGCGTTGGGGGTCGTGGAACATCAGGGATTCGGAACGGTTGCCGTTCCGGATTGGACCGGCTCTGCTCAGTCGACGCGGGTGATGATCGACTGGTAGCCGCTGGCGCCGTCCGGGAACGGCGTCGCCCGGGCAGGGCTCTGGACCTCGCCCTCCTGGCTGGTCGCGCGGACCGCGAGGGTGTGCTCGCCGCTCTCCGCCTGCCACGGCATGAACCACTGGCGCCAGTAGTCGACACCGGCCGAGGGGCCGAGCTCGACCTCCTGCCAGGCGTTGCCGTCGATCTGCACCTCGACCTTGCCGATGCCGCGGTCCTGGGCCCAGGCGACCCCGGCGATGAACGTGTCACCGGCCTTGATGTCCTCGAAGGACTTGGGGGTGTCGATGCGGCTCGAGATCTTGATCGGGGCGTCGATCGCCCAGTCGCGCTCGGTCCAGTACGCCTCCTGCTCGTCGTACGTCGTGAGCGTCATGCGGGTGATCCACTTGCACGCCGAGACGTATCCGTAGAGGCCGGGGACGACCATGCGGACGGGGAAGCCGTGCTCGCGGGGGAGCGCCTCGCCGTTCATCCCGATGGCGATCATCGCGTCGCGGCCGTCGGTGGCGACCTTCAGCGGGGTGCTGATCGTCATGCCGTCGACGTCGGTGGAGAGGATCTGGTCGGCGGTGTCGCCGACGCCTGCCAGGTCGAGCAGGTCGGTGAGGCGGACGCCGAGCCAGCGGGCGCCGCCGACGTACGGACCGCCCACGTCGTTGGAGACGCAGGTGAGCGTGATGTCGCGCTCGATCAGGTCCATCTTGGTCAGGTCGTCGAACGAGAAGGTCTGCTCGTTCTCCACGTCGCCGTCGATCACCAGCTCGTAGTCCTCGACGCCGAGCGTGGGCAGCGTGAGCCGGGTGTCGATCCGGTAGAAGTCGTCGTTGGGGGTGCGGAAGGACGAGATGCCGTCGACCTTCCCCTCGAGGCCCTTCGGGAACGGGGGCGCCGGGTCGGTCGGGGCCGGGAGCGTCACGTCGGCCGGATCGGCGCGCAGCGAGGCGACCCAACGGCCGACCCCGCCCATCGCAGCCGCGGCTACGGCGAGGGCACCGGCGGCGACCAGGACGCCCGCGGCGGCTCGGCGAGCTGTCGGCCGCGGTGCCGTCGTGGGTGGCGGCGGCGGCGCTGCGCGTGAGCCACCACAGCGCGCCGACGCCGGCGAGGGCCGCGGCGACGGCGGGCAGGGCGTCCAGCGGACCGGCCGTGGGCCGCAGCACGGCGGCGAGCCCGGCGACCAGGACCAGGGCCACGAGCACCCCCGCGCCGAGCGCGAACCGCCGCCGTGCGAGCACGCCGCCGATCGCGGCCAGCAGGATCGCACCGGCCAGGACCGAGCCGACGAGGATCGGCTTGTCGGCGGTGCCGAACTGCGCGACCGCCCACTCCTTGACCGGGGTCGGGGTCAGGTCGATCACCGTCGAGCCGATGGCGAGCACCGGGGAGCTGGCGGGATCGATCAGGGCCGCCACGAGGTGACCGGCCGCGATACCCACGATCGCGGCGAGCACCCCGAATCCGGCGTACAGGAGTCGTTGTCGCATACGGAGAGTTCGGAGCGGGGGCCGTCCCGGATGGTGCGGGGCACAGTCGGGTTAGATGAGCGCCATGACCGACGAGCTCGTGCACTACGGCGTTTCCGGACCGCTGGCGACGATCACGCTGGACTCTCCGCACAACAAGAACGCGCTCAGCCGGCAGCTGGTCACCGAGCTGTTCGCGCACCTCGAGTCGGCGGAGGCCGATCCGGACGTCCGGGTCGTCCTGGTCCGCTCGGCCGACCGGGTGTTCTGCTCCGGAGCCGATCTCTCCGAGGCCACCACGGTCGGGATGGAGGAGGGTGCCCGCCGGATCGTGGAGCTGCAGCGGTTCGTGGTCACGATGAGCAAGCCGGTGGTGACCTGCGTCCTGGGCGCGGTGCGCGCCGGCGGCATCGGCCTGGTGGCCGCCAGCGACGTCGCGATCGTCGCCGAGGACGCCACGTTCGCGCTCACCGAGGTCAAGCTCGGGCTCGCCGCCGCCATCATCAGCCTCACCGTCCACCACCGGATGAGTCCCCGCGCCGCGGCGCTGACCACGCTGGGCGGCGAGGTGTTCAGCGGCACCGACGCGGCGGCGTACGGACTGGTCACGCGGGCCGTCCCGGCCGCCGATCTGGACGAGGAGGTGCGTCGGGTCTGCGACTCAGCCTCGCCACCGGCGCCGCCCAGGGCCTGCGCGAGTCGAAGGCGATCCTCAACCGCGACCTGGTCGCTCGGATCGACGCCCACGGCGAGGAGATGGCCGCCCTCAGCGCCCGGCTGTTCGCGAGCGACGAGGCCCGCGAGGCGATGACCGCGTTCCTGAACCGCAAGAAGTAGCAGGCAACCATCCGCCGTCCTGCCCGGTAGTCACGGGCATGACCACCATGAGCACTCTCGGGGAGGCACGACGTGGGGACCACCGGGTTCGACGAGTTCGTCGCCGCCCGCTCGGCGTCGCTGCTGCGGACGGCCTACCTCCTGACCCGCGACCACGCCCTCGCCGAGGACCTGCTCCAGACCGCACTGACCAAGGCCTACCTGGCGTGGGGACGGGTCGAGGGCGCGCCCGAGCCCTACGTACGCCGGATCGTCGTCAACACCTACGCGTCGCTGGTGGCGGCGGAAGTGGAACGGGGAGCGGCCGACCGACGAGCTCCCCGAGACCGCCCACCACGAGGACTCGGTCGGCGAGTCCGGCGACCTGTGGGACGCGCTGGGGCGGCTGCCTCGCCGGCAGCGCGCCGTCGTGGTGCTCCGCTACTTCGAGGACCTCACCGAGGCCCAGACCGCCGACCACCTCGGGATCTCCGTCGGCACCGTGAAGAGCCAGACCAGCAAGGCGCTCGCCAAGCTCCGGATCGACCCGTCCCTCGTGGACGGCGAGGGGGAACCCGATGAACACGCTCAACGACCTGCGCTCCACCCTCGACGCGCACGCCGCCGACATCCACGACGACGCGAGCCGCGCCCGGGTCCTCGCCGTCCACGGCCGGGCGCGCGCCGTACGTCGGCGACGGGCCGTCGCCGTCGCTGCCGCCGTTGCGGTCGTTGCGGCGGTCGCGGTCACGCCCCGGATGCTCGGCGACGCCGAACCGGCCCCGGTGGAGCGGGAGCTGATCGGCAAGGTCGCACCGGCAACGGTGACGTCGCTGGGCTACACCTACGACTTCATCGAGGGAGTGGAGGACGACCGGATCAAGCTGGACGCCTCCGACGAACCGCGGCTCCTGACCTGGGCGGTCGCGGGCGGGCCCGAGGACGTGCTCGTCGACTCGCGGTACTCCGAGGGTGAGGTGTGGTCCGACGGCACCGACTTCGACGACTTCCTGGTGATCCACCCCGGCGAGAGTGGCCCCTGGCAGATTCGACGGAGCGGAGGCGCCGAGGTGGCGCTGGCGGTCTATGAGCTGACCGACGCGCGGCCAGCCGGCTACACGGTCGACGGGATCACGTTCCGCGAGCAGATCGGGCCCGAGACTCTGGTCGACGCGGTGATCGGTGAGGTCGGCGATACGGAGCATCACCTTGGACATCACGATGCCCGAGGACGGGATCCGGATTGCGGAGCTCTGCCAGAACGTACCGCGCGGCTACTGGGCCAACGTCGAGGTCGAGCAGCAGGGCGCTCTGTCGAGCGGCGGGTGCAGCGGGGACCCGGTCGTGGACGCCGGCGTCGGAAATGACTCCACGTCTCCGGGCTACGACTTCGAGCCCGGGTCGAGGGTGCAGATCCGCATCTGGGTCTCCCGCAACACGGAAGGCCCGGTCGTCGAGATGCCGGACGTTCGGCTCGGGTTGGCCGTGTACGAGCTCGCGCCGCCTGCCGTGCAGCTGGCGGGATGGGACCTCCCGCAACGTTACGAGTACGACGGCCACCTCTGGGAGTTGGCAGCCGCGGACAGCGAGTCCGCGGGAGGTCTCGAGGCCTCAACGCCCGACGATGCGGGGCTTGCTCTGGTCGCCTCTCGCTTCGACGGCCAGACTCGCTATCGGGTCCGCGTGGCCGGCCAGCTCCAGGGCATCCACTCGTCGCCGGGTGGCAGCCTCGACGAGGTGCCGGTTCGGTCGGGACAGGACGTGCGGGTGGTGGTGGGCGGCGACGGGAGCGGCTCCGAGGTCGGCATCGCCTTCTACCGACGCGTGGACTGAATCGCCGCAATCCGCGCGCGGCGGGCCCAGCGCGCCTTGTAGGCTTGGAGACTTGCCAGATTCCAGGCTCACGGGGAAACAGGATCACAGGTGACAGAGGACCTCGCACAGCGCGAGATCGCGCACGAGCAGGCGGTCGTCGACCGGGTGCACGTCCAGCTCCAGCGGTCGGCCAGCGCTGCCCAGGCGCTGGCCCGGGAAGGGCACGACCGAGGCCGGCTCGAGCACGAGGGCGGCCTGGTCGAGCGTGACGCCATGGTGTTCCAGGCCGCGCGCCGGATCGCCCAGCTCGACGCCGCCCACGAGGGCCTGGTCTTCGGTCGGCTCGACCTGCGCGCGGAGCTCGACACCGAGCCGCGCTACATCGGCCGGATCGGGCTGCGCGACGAGCAGCGCGACTCACTGCTGATCGACTGGCGTGCCCCGGCGGCCGCCGTGTTCTACCAGGCGACCGCGGCCGAGCCCCACGACGTCGTACGCCGGCGGGTGCTGCGGTGCGCGGGGCCCAAGGTCGTCGGCGTCGAGGACGAGCTGCTCGACGCCGGAGCCCTCGAGGAGTCCGGCGCCGACCTGCCGATCATCGGCGAGGGCGCGTTGATGGCGCAGCTGTCGCGGGCCCGCGACCGGTCGATGCACTCCATCGTCGCGACCATCCAGGCCGAGCAGGACCAGGCGATCCGCGCCCCCGCCAAGGGCGTCGTCTCGATCTCGGGCGGCCCCGGCACCGGAAAGACCGTCGTCGCGCTGCACCGCGCGGCGTACCTCCTCTACACCGACCGCCGCCGCTACGAAGGCGGCGGCGTCCTCGTGGTCGGACCCAGCGGCGTGTTCATGCGCTACATCGAGCGGGTCCTGCCGTCCTTGGGAGAGACCGCGGTGGCGCTGCGCTCGCTCGGCGAGGTCGTCGACGGGGTCCGCGCGACCCGCCACGACGAGCCGGCGGTGGCTGACCTCAAGGGCTCGGCGCGGATGGCCGAGCTCGTACGACGTGCCTCGCGTCAGCAGGCACCCGGCAGCCCGACCGAGTTCCGTGTGTTCTGGCGCGACGACGTGATCCGGCTCGAGCGCGGCGTCCTCGGCCGGCTGCGTCGCCAGCTGATGTCCCACGGTCAGCGCAACCGTCAGCTCCCGCGGGTCGCGGGCACGCTGCTCGACGCGATGTGGCAGCAGGTCACCGGTGAGCGCGGCCGCGACCGTGGCCGCGAGGCCTTCGACGACGAGATGCTGTCGCACCAGCAGTTCGTCGACTTCGCCGTCGAGTGGTGGCCGCCGCTGGCCGCCACCGACGTGTTCGGCTGGCTGCGCGATCCGGAGTTCCTGGCCCGGATCGCCGAGGGCGTGCTGTCGGCCGACGAGCAGCTGCTGCTGCTCAAGTCGTGGTCCGGTGACCCGCAGCTGTCGGTCGAGGACGTGCCGCTGGTCGACGAGCTGCGCTACCTGGTGGGCGACGTCCCGGCTCGCCAGGAGTCCGAGCAGTGGCTCCGCGACGAGGAGAACCTGGTGGGCGCCGACCTGCAGGAGCTGACCACCGCGGCCGACCGCGAGTACGCGCCGGCCGGACGGGCGTGGGCACCGCCGAGCCACCGGATCGAGGACGACGGCTTCGCCCACGTCCTGGTCGACGAGGCGCAGGACCTCACGCCGATGCAGTGGCGGATGGTCGGCCGCCGCGGCCGCGCCGCCACCTGGACCATCGTCGGCGACCTGGCGCAGTCGTCATGGCCGGACCCGGCCGAGGCCGCGGCCGCGCGGCTCGCCGCGCTCGACGGCAAGCCGCAGCACGACTTCCACCTCTCGACCAACTACCGCAACTCGGCCGAGATCTACGACTACGCCGCGTCGTACGCCGCGCGGGTCGGGCTCGACGCCGACCTGCCGACCGCCGTCCGCAGCACCGGGGTCGAGCCGAAGGCCGTCGGCCCGGTCGACGACCTCGAGCGCGCCACCCGGTCGGAGGTGGCCGCGGTTGCCGACGAGGTCGCCGGAACCGTCGGCGTCGTCGTCCCCACCGCTCGGCTGGCGGAGGCCTCCACCTGGCTCGCCGACACCCTCGACGAGCGGGTCGTGCTGCTCACCGGCCTCGACACCAAGGGCCTGGAGTTCGACGGCATCGTCGTGGTGCGGCCGCAGGAGATCGAGGACGAGTCGGCCACCGGCCGGTCGACCCTCTACGTCGTCCTCACCCGCGCCACCCAGCTCCTCACCACCATCTCCTGAGCCGTCGAAGGACCCGCCCAGGCACTTCCGCCCGGCCCTCGGCGGGAGTAGCGTCGATGGATCTTCGGGAGGGGAGGGGTCCCATGCGCGCCCCCTGGAACACCACGACACGACGCAACCTTGCCGGAGCCGCGGCACTGCTGGTGGGCTTGGCGGTGCTGTCCGCCCCGCCGACCTCCCAGGCCGTGCCCGGCGTGCCGGCGCCGGTATTCGACCCAGCCGAGGTCGGGTGGTTCTCCCACCGCAACCAGTCGTCGGATCAGTTCCACCAGACCTTCCTCGACCACCGCGACCAGCAGCTACCGGTCGACCTGGAGATCGACACGCCCGGCTACGAGGTGGCGTCGGTCTGGCAGCGCAACCTCGACGAGCGCAGCTGGAAGATCAAGCGCAACCTGACGTCGTCGGAGTACGCCGACTACTGGAAGGCCCGGCGCGACGAGGGTTACCGCGTGGTCGAGCAGGAGAACTACGTGATCGGCGGGGTCCGCTACTGGGCCGGCATCTGGGTGGACAACACCGAGGATCTCCCGTGGAGGTCCAACCGCGGCATGAAGCCGGGCGAGCTCGACGACGCGATGGACGAAGCCCGCGAGGCGCGGATGATGCCGATCGACATCGACGAGTACAACACCGCGTCGGGGAGGCGGTACGCCGCCGTGTGGGTCAGGTCCGGCATCCGCGACTGGCGGTTCCACCGCGACCTGACCAAGCAGCAGTGGGGCGACACCTTCGACGTCAACGCCGACGACGGCTACCGCGTGCTGTCCTTCGACTCGGTCCGGATCGGGGGCTGGCAGCGCTACAGCGGCGTCTACGTCACCAACGACAACGGCCGCGGCTGGTTCTTCCGGCGCGACATGAGCAGCAAGGGCTACACCAACTGGTGGTTCCGCTACCGCGACATGGGCTACCGGGTTGTCGGCATCGACCGCTACGAGACCGATGACGGCACCCGCTACGCCGCGATGTGGCGGCAGAACAACGACCGGCCCGACTGGTTCATGCGCTCGCGGATCGACGACCTGGTCGAGGCCGAGCTCGACGACGACCAGGCGCCCGGCATCGCGGTCGGCATCTACGTCGGCGGCCAGGCGACGTACCTGCGTGGCTTCGGCGACGCCGACGAGGACGGCCACTGGATGGACTCCATCCCACATCGGGTCGATCGCGTCGGTGAGCAAGGCCGTGGCCGGGGTGCTGACGTTCCGGATGCGCGAGCTGGGGGAGGTGGACCTGGATGACCTGACCGAGGACCTGGTCCCGGCGATGCCCAACCATCACACCCACACCGTGGGCCAGCTGGTCTCCAACCGGGGCTGCGTGCGCCACTACCAGGAAGGCCTCGACACCGGCATGGTCGACGAGGACTGGGACACCGCACGCGACGCGGCCGAGGAGTTCTGGGACGGCTCGCTGTGGTGCAACCCGGTGACCCAGGACATCGATCACTACAGCACCCACGGCTATACGCTGCTCGGAGCCGCACTCGAAGCGGCCGGCGGCAACGACGTGAAGGATCTCGTGCGCGTTCGTCTCGTGAACGCGTTCTCGCTGGGGACGCTCGGACCCCAGCGGAGCAGCGGCCACCTCATGGGACTCCATGACGACGGCGACTGGATCGACGGCTTCGACAACGACTGGAAGGTTCTCGGCGGCGGCATCGACAGCTCGGTCGCCGACCTGGCCGCGTTCGGCGCGAAGCTGGCCAACAACAGCATCCTCCCCGCCGCGGACGCCGACGAGATGTGGACCCCGCCGACCGCGGCGAGCAGCTACGCCTTCGGCTGGAACACCGGGATGGTCTCCGGGGAACGGGTCGTCGCCAAGAACGGTTCCTGGGCCGGCACCCGTGCCTACCTGCGGATCTACCCGGACCAGGACATCTCAGTGGCGGTCATCATGAACGATCGCTCCGGTGGCGCCGAGGGGCTGGGGACCGCCGATCGGCGACCTGGTGCTGTCCACGCTCCCGTCCTGACGTCGGGCGGGGCCTAGGGTTCTCGCCATGACCGACGTCCGTGCCCTGCTGGCCGACGTGCAGGCGTACGACGCGTGGGCGGTCATCCGGCGCAAGGCGGCGCCGACCGCGGGGCTGGTCGGCGGCAGCCGACGCGAGGTCGCCTCGCTGCTCGACATCCCTCTGGAGGAGGGGCCACCCGAGCCCGGTAGGTTCGCCGACCGGCTGGTCGCGGTGCCGTTCCGGCAGGTGCGGGAGCGAGGGTTCGAGGCGATCGACGACGGCACCCCGCTGGTGGTGGTCGACGTCGAGGCCGAGCACGAGGTGCGGGTCGAGGACCTGCTCGACGCGCTGCCCGACGTCGCCGTCGAGCTGGCCGACCGCGGCGGCTTCGACACCGACGACGCGTCGTACGGCAAGGTCGTCGACCAGATCATCCGCGACGAGATCGGTCAGGGCGAGGGCGCCAACCTGGTCATCGGTCGCCACTACCGGGCGATCGTCGCCGACTGGGACGCCGACCGCGCACTGACGGTCTACCGGCGGCTGCTCGAGCGCGAGGCCGGCGCCTACTGGACGTTCTGCTTCTTCACCGGCGACCGCTACCTGATCGGCGCGAGTCCGGAGCGCCACGTCAGCGTCCGCGGCGGCGACGTCCGGATGAACCCGATCTCCGGGACGTTCCGGGTCCGCGGCGACGGTGACATCAAGGACCGGCTGCTCGACTTCCTCGCCGACGAGAAGGAGATCTACGAGCTCTTCATGGTGGTCGACGAGGAGCTGAAGATGATGTGCGACATCTGCCACGAGGGCGGGCAGGTGCTGGGGCCGTTCCTCAAGCCGATGACCCACCTCATCCACACCGAGTACCTCCTCGCCGGCCGCAGCGACCGCGACCCACGCGAGATCCTGCGCGACACGATGTACGCCGCCACGGTCACCGGGTCACCGGTCGAGAACGCTTGCCGGCTGATCGCGGCGTACGAGCCCGAGGGCCGGGGCTACTACGGCGCCGCGCTCGCCCTGTTCGGTCGCGACCCCGAGGGCCGGCCGACGGTGGACAGCCCGATCCTGATCCGCACCGCCGACGTCGACCCGGAGGGCCGGCTCAAGGTGTCGGCCGGCGCCACGCTGGTGCGCGACTCCGAGGCGGCGTACGAGGTGGCCGAGACGCACGCGAAGGCGAGCGGCATCCTCAGTGCCTTCGGGCTGGTGCCGCCGGCTCCGGTCCCCGCGCTCGACGTCGCCTCGCTCGCCCGCGACGAGGACGTGCTGATCGCGCTGAACTCCCGCAACGGCCGGCTCTCGACGTTCTGGCTGACCGACCAGGCGGGGGCGCCGCCGGATCCGGCGCTGCGCGGCCAGCACGTGCGGATCCTCGACGGCGAGGACGACTTCGTGAACATGCTGCGCCACGTGCTGAGCGTGCTCGGCATGACCAGCGACGTGGTGCGGCACGACGCGTACGTCGAGGGGTGTCTCGATGACGCCGACCTGGTCATCGTCGGGCCCGGCCCCGGCGACCCGCGTGACGACGACGACGCGAAGATGGCGACGCTGCGCTCCGCGGTCGACCGGCTGCTCGCGCGGCAGCAACCGTTCCTCGCGGTGTGCCTCGGCCACCAGGCTCTGTGTCAGCGGCTCGGGCTGCCGCTGGAGTACAAGGACATCGTCTTCCAGGGCACGCAGTCGCCGGTCGTGATCGGCGACGGGATCGAGCGGGTCGGCTTCTACAACACGTTCGTGGCGCGGGCGGGCGGGTCGCTGCCCGACGGGGTCTCGGTCGAGGCGGACCCCGAGACCGGAGACGTCCACCTCGTGCGCGGCCCGCACTACCGCGGCATCCAGTTCCACGCCGAGTCGATCCTCACCGAGCACGGCTACGACCTGATCCACGACCTGGTGCGCGACCTGGTCGGCAGCTAGCCGCTCCGCCATGGCCACTCCCGACGTCGTCGTGGTCGACCACCACGACTCCTACACCTGGAACCTGGTCCACCTCGTCGCCGCCGTCACCGGCACCCTGCCGACCGTCGTCCAGCACGACGAGGTCGCGGCAGCGGACGTGCTGAGGCACAGCCACGTGGTGCTCTCACCCGGCCCCGGTCACCCGGCCGTCCCTGCCGACTTCTCGGTCGGCGGCGAGGTGCTGCTCGCCGCGACGCGGCCGGTGCTGGGCGTGTGCCTCGGCATGCAGGGCCTGGTCACGGCGTACGGCGGAACGGTCGACCGGGTCGACCCCGGCCACGGCGTCCTGGCCCGGGTCGCCCACGACGGGTCGGGTCTCTTCGCGGGTCTGCCGGACGGGTTCCCTGCCGTGCGCTACCACTCGCTGGCCGCCCTCGTGCTGCCGTCCGCGCTGCGCGCGACCGCCACCGACGAGATCTCCGGGCTGGTCATGGGCGTGGCCCACCGCGACCTGCCGCTGGTCGGCGTCCAGTTCCACCCCGAGTCGATCCTGTCCGAGCACGGCGAGGCGCTGGTGCGGAACTTCCTCGAGGCAACGCCATGAGCGACCCGGTCGCGTTCTTCCGCGACGTCGCCGCGCGCCACCCCCGCTGCTTCTGGCTCGACGGCGGCGGTGCCCGCGAGTGGTCCGGTCGCCGCTCGATCATCGGCTGGCTCGAGCCCGACGACGTCTCGCTCAGCTATGACGCCGTACGACGCGAGGTGACCCGGCACGTCTCCGGCTCGGCCTCCGTCGTGGGTGACGACCCCTTTGTCGTGCTGGCCGACGAGCTGGCGGCCGGCGACCGGACCGACCAGTGGTTCGGCTACTTCGGCTACGCCTGCCGACCTGACCTGCCTGCCCATCACGGCGGGCCGGTCCCCGACGCCGTGTGGATGCGACCGCGGCACGTCCGCCTCTTCGACCACGAGGTCGAGGGCGGCGGGGGTTTCGAGGCTCGCGGAGATGTGGGTAGAGGAGCCGAGCGAAGCGAGCGTCTCGAAACCTCGCACCTCAACCACCGCCGTCCCGACCCTCGGACTACGTCGCCGCGTTCGACCGGGTCCAGGAGCACCTCCACGCGGGCAACAGCTATGAGGTGAACCTGACCTACCGCGACACCCTCACCGACGACATCGACCCCGTCGACGCCTACCTGCGGCTGCGGGCGCTCAACCCCGCGCCGTACGCCGGGTTCCTCCAGCACGACGTCGCCGGTGCGCGGGGCTGGCTGCTGAGCTCGAGCCCGGAGCGCTACGCGCTGGTGACCGCTGACCGGACGCTGGAGACCAAGCCGATCAAGGGGACGACGCCGCGGGGCCTGACGCCGGAGGAGGACGAGGCGCACCGCGAGGCCCTCGCGACCGATCCGCGCTTCCGCGCCGAGAACCTGATGATCGTCGACCTGCTCCGCAACGACGTGTCGATGGTGTGCGAGCCCGGCACGGTCGAGGTGCCGTCGCTGATGGCGGTCGAGTCCTACGAGAACGTCCACCAGCTCGTGAGCACCGTCCGCGGCCGACTGCGCGACGACGTCTCGACCCTCGATGCGCTCCGCGCGCTCTTTCCTGCGGGTTCGATGACCGGCGCCCCGAAGCTGCGCACCATGCAGGTCATCTCGGAGGTGGAGCCGACGCCGCGCTCGGCCTACTCCGGCGCGTTCGGCTGGATGGCCGCCGACGGCCGGGCCGATCTCGGGGTGGTGATCCGCAGCCTCTTCACCGGGGGAGACGGCCGCTGGACCCTCGGCACCGGCGGCGGCATCACCGTCCAGTCGAGTCCTGTCGAGGAGTACGCCGAGTCCGCGTGGAAGGCCGACCGGCTGCGTGCGGTGTTCGAGGCCTGACGCGGCGGTCAGGTGGTGAGGGTGTCGCGGTCGTCGATCGACGAGTCCTCGCTGGTGGTGCCGGGCAGCCGCACCGACACCCGGGTGCCACCCTCGGGTGCGGGACCTGCCGTGACCGTCCCGGCGTGGCGCTCGACGACCTGCGCCACGATCGACAGCCCGAGCCCCGAGCCCGGCATGCCCCGCGACTCCTCGGAGCGCCAGAACCGGTCGAAGACGTGGGGAAGGTCGTCGGCCGCGATGCCCGGGCCCTCGTCGTCGACGGTCAACGTGCCGTCCGCCAGCCGGATCGAGACCGTGCCCTCGGGCGGGCTCCACTTCGCGGCATTGTCGAGCAGGTTCGTGACCGCCCGCTCCAGCCCGGCGGCGTCGCCGACGACCCACCACGGGTCGACGTCGAGATCAAAGGTCACACCGGGCGCCCGCCGGCGGACGCGGGTCAGGGCGCGGTCGACGACGTCCGCCAGGTCGACCTGCTCGACCACGGTCGGCAGCGGCTCGTCGCGGGCGAGCTCGACCAGGTCGCCGATGAGCGTGGTCAGCTCGCCGATCTGGGCGCGGACGTCGTCGATGAGCTCGGCCCGGGCGCTCTCGGGGAGCTCCTGGCCGGCCTGGGCGAGCAGGTCCAGGTTGGTGCGCAAGGAGGTCAGCGGGGTCCGCAGCTCGTGGCCGGCGTCGGCGACGAGCTGGCGCTGCCGGTCACGGGAGGCCGCGAGCGCGGCGAGCATGTGGTTGAAGGCGGTCGCCAGTCGGGCGAGCTCGTCGTCCCCCTCGACCGGCAACGGCCGCAGGTCCTCGGTCCGGGCGATCTCCTCGACGGCGTGGGTCAACCGCCGGACCGGCCGGAGACCGTTGCGGGCGACCGCCCAGCCCGCCGCCCCTGCGGCCACCACGCCGGCCACGCCGAAGAGCAGCATCACGACGCCGAGCTTGGCGAGGGTCTGCTGCTGCGCCTCGAGCGACTGCGCGAGGACCACCGCCTGGCCGGGCGTCTGCGCCGGCACCGCTACGACGCGATAGGGCACACCTTCGTCGTCGACGATCGTCCGCACGCTCTGGTCCAGGGCACCTGCGGCGACGGCGTACTCGGGATCGCCGAGGGACAGCTCGGAGTCGCGATCGAACGAGAAGTAGCGCTCGTCGGAGGTGATGTAGAGGATGCGTACGTCGGCGGCGGCCAGGGCCCACTGCGGCACGCTCGCGTCCAGGGTGATGCCTTCGGCGACGCTGTGCGACCTGCTGATGAGCGACTCGTCGAGGGTCGACTGCATCTGCATCCGCGCGGTGAGGAATGCCGCCAGCGCCACCGCCGCCACGGCCAGGCCGACCGCCATGGTGGTCAGCAGGATGACGCGGCTGGCCAGCGAGCGGCGGTAGTGCCAACGACTGTCGTCGGTGGTGACTGAGCTCATGCGCTCTTGAGCACGTAGCCGACGCCGCGGACCGTGTGGATCAGGCGGGGCTCGTGCTCGGCCTCGGTCTTGCGGCGCAGGTAGCCGACGTAGACCTCCAGCGAGTTGGCGGTCGTGGGGAAGTCGTAGCCCCAGACCTCCTCGAGGATGAAGGCCCGCTCCAGCACCCGGCGCGGACGACGCAGGAACATCTCGAGCAACGTGAACTCGGTGCGGGTCAGCTCGATGAGCCGATCGCCTCGGCGGACCTCCCGGGTCGCGATGTCCATCGACAGGTCGGCGTACCCCAGCACCTCGTCGGCCTCGTCGCCCTCGGGCACGATCCGCCGCAGCAGCGCACGCAGCCGCGCGAGCAGCTCGGCGAGGGCGAACGGCTTGGTGAGGTAGTCGTCGGCGCCGGCGTCGAGGCCTTCGACCCGGTCACCGACCGCGTCGCGTGCGGTGAGCACCAGGATCGGCAGGTCGTGGCCGGCCGCGCGCATCGCCCGCGTGGCCTCGAGCCCGTCGAGGCGCGGCATCATCACGTCCATCACGACGACGTCGGGGTGGGTGGTGCCGATCCCCGCGAGTGCCTCCGCACCGTCGGCGGCCAGCGCCACGTCGTACCCGTTGAACTCCAGCGACCTCCGCAGCGACTCACGCACGGCCTTGTCGTCGTCGACGACCAGGACGCGGGGGCGGGCGGGTGCGGTCACGGTCCTTACTGTGCCAGTCGTGCCTGAGTCATTTCTGAGAGACGCTCAGGCGAACGAGCGTGCGGTCTCGGCCGCCCGACCCGCGTAACCACCACCGAACAGGCACGCGTGGACCAGCAGCGGGAAGAGCTGGTGGACGCCGAGCCGGTCGCGCCAGCCGTCGGCGAGGGGGTGCTCCTCCTCGTAGGCGTCGAGGACGCGGTGGAGGTGGGGCAGGCCGAAGAGGGAGAGCATGGCGAGGTCGACCTCGCGATGGCCGCCGTACGCCGCGGGGTCGATCAACCGGCACGCGCCGTCGAGACCCCACAGCACGTTGCCGTTCCAGAGGTCACCGTGGACCCGCGACGGTGGCTCGTCGGGGATCAGGTCGGCCAGCCGGCGCAGCACACCCTCGATCGCGGCCGCGTCGTCCTCGCTCGCGGCGCCCCGGTCGCGGGCCAGCTTGAGGTAGGGCAGCACCCGCCGCGTCGCGTAGAACTCCGGCCAGGTCGGGGCGGTGCGGTTGGGCAACGGGAGCTTGCCGATGAACCCCTCGTGGTCGGCACCGAAGGCATCGGCGCCCGCCCGGTGGGTGCGGGCCAGGGACTGGCCGAGGGTGACCGCGGCGTCGATCGTGTTCTTGCCCGGCTCGATCCAGCGCAGGATCAGGCACTCGTGGTCGTGGGCGAGGACGTCGGGTACGGCGGCGCCGCCGTCGGCCGTGGCCGCACCCAGCCACGCCAGGCCGCGCGCCTCGGCGTCGAAGAACCCCTCGGGTGCCTGGTGGTGGGTCTTGACCAGCGCGGTGGTGCCGTTGCTGAGCCGGACGCGGGTCGTGGTGGAGATGTCGCCACCCGCCACCGGCGCGGTCGCGATCACCGACGAGCCGAGCAGGTCCTCCACGCGCTTCGCGATCAGCGGCAGTCGGGTCATTTCGGGTCCTGTCGGCCAGCTCCCGTGAGAGGGCGGCCACGAGTCCCGTGCAGGTCCGCTCGACCATGCGCAGCACCTCCTCGAATCCCGCAGGGCCACCGTAGTACGGGTCGGGCACGTCACCACCCGGTTCGTCGGGATCGAAGTCGCGAAACATCGCGACCCGCTCGGCCGCGCCACCGACGTCGCGCAGGTTGTCGGCGTCCATGACCAGCAGCAGGTCGAAGGCGTCGAGCCAGCCGGAGTCGAAGGTGCGGGCGCGGTGACGGCTGGCGTCGTACCCGGCCGCCGAGAGGGTGGCGGCGGCCCGCTCGTCCATCGGCTGGCCGGTGTGCCAGTCGCCGGTGCCCGAGCTGGCCACCTCCACCACGTCGTCGAGGCCGGCGTCGACCAGCTTGGCCGCGAGCACGACGTGGGCCATCGGCGAGCGGCAGATGTTGCCGAGGCACACCAGCGCGATCCGGTAGCGCCCGGGCTCGCGCGGTGGCGGCAGCATCAGTCGTCGTAGACGACGGCGGCGACCGCCCAGTTGACGGCCGTGATGACCAGCGCCCCGAGCAGTGCCTGCCAGAAGAACTCGGTGACCTCGAAGCCGAGGTCGAGCTTGCCGGCGAGCCACGCCGTCAGCTCCAGCATCAAGGCGTTGATCACCCACAGGAACAGGCCGAAGGTCACCAGGATGAACGGGATCGACAGCAGCTTGACGATCGGCTTCACGAAGCTGGAGACGACGCCGAGGATCAGGCCGACGCCGAGCAGCGCCGGCCAGATGTCCGCCAGCCTGTCGCCCTCCGTGAACCGGATCCCCGGGAGGAGCCACGCGGCGGCGCCCACGGCGAGGACGTTGGTGACGAGCCAGATCAGGAGCTTCATGCGGGCGAGACTAGCGGTCAGTCCTCGAGGTGGAGCCGCTCCAGGATCGCGATCTCCGCGCCGGCGAGGTGACGCTCGAGCTCGGCGACGGTCGCGTCGACGTCACCGCTCTCCAGCAGCTTCACCAGCAGCGAGTGGGATCCGGCCTGGTCGGGGGCGTTCTGCCGGGCTCGGTCGACCTGGGCCAGGACGAGCCGCAGCTCGGCGTACAGCTGCATCGCCATCGCCTCGAGCCGCGGTGACCCGACGAGGCCGACGAGGGAGCGGTGGAACGCGAGGTGGCGCTCGTTGAGGACCTGGTACGACGAGCCGTCGGTGGCGGCGGCCGCGAAGTCGGCGAGCGCGTCGCGCACGGCCTGGCGTGCGTGCGCCGTCGCCGTCGGCCAGCCGCGCACGCCCGCGATCTCGAGCACGGCCCGCGCCCGGCACACGTCGCGCACCGACGCCGGGTCGGGGCTGGTGACCGAGACGCCGCGGTTGGGCTCGCGGGTGGCGAGGCCCTCGGCGACCAGCAGGCCGAGCGCCTCGCGGACGGTGGGCCGGCTGACGTGGAGCGAGCCGGCCAGCGCGACCTCCCGCAGCGGCGTCCCCGACTCGAGCTCGCCGTCGAAGACCGCGCGCCGCAGCTCCTCCGCGACCCGGTCGACGGTGGAGGAGTGCTCGAGGCGGAGCGTGGCGAAGGGGTCCGACATTGCGTGCATCATTCCATCCGCTACGCTGTCTATGTCAGATTGTCTGACAATCATGCAATCGAGCAACCATAGGAGGAGGACCGCCATGGGCGAGCAGCTGAGCTGGGGCCGGACGTATGTCGCGACCCGACCCGACCACTTCCGCGTCGACTACCAGATCAACCCGTTCATGGACCTCGCCGTGCAGCCGGATCCGGTCCGCGCCCGCGAGCAGTGGGAGGGCCTGGTCGCCACCATCGAGGGCCTCGGTGGCTGCGTCCTCCCCGTCGACCAGCGCCCCGACGCGCCGGACATGGTCTACGCCATGAACCTCGGCCTCGGCCTCGAGCGGTCCGACGGCTCGCGTCATGTCGTGCTCTCCCACATGCGCTACCCCGAGCGCCGGATGGAGACCGGGACCGCCGCGCAGTGGTTCGGCGAGCGCGGCTGGACCACGTCGTACGTCGGGCGCGACGGGATCGGCGCGCACTTCGAGGCCGGCGACGCCTTCGCGTTCGGTGACGGACTGGTGGTCGGCTACGGCCCGCGGACCGACGAGCTCGGTCTCAAGCACCTCGCGATCGACCTCGACGTCCGGGTCCGCGGGCTGCGGATCACCCACCCGGGGATGTACCACCTCGACCTGGCGTTCTGCCCGCTCGACTCCACCCGCGCGCTGGTCTGCCCGGCCGCCTTCGACGACGCCTCGGCCGCCGCGGTGATGGCGCTCGTGCCGGAGCCGCTGGTGCTGAGCGAGGAGGAGGCGCTGTCCACGTTCGCCGCCAACTCGATCGTCGTCGGCCGCACCGTGGTGATGCCGGCCTGCCCGGCGCGCGTCCGCGCCCAGCTCGAGGAGTGGGGCTTCGAGGTCGTCGTCCTCGACCTCTCCGAGTTCCACAAGGGCGGCGGCTCGATCCGCTGCCTCACCAACCCGGTCGACGTACGCCTCGGCCGGGACCTGCCCTTCGTCCCCGGCGGCGACGTCCTCCTCCCCTGAAGTTGAGTCGTGCGTGAGCGGCGGTCGAGTCGCGGCCGCGCGTCCACGACTCGAGTGCCGCAGAGGCGCCACTCAACCTGGTGAGCACTAGCCTCGCGGGCGTGGAGTGGATCGGCGGTACGGAGAGCATGGTCGCGGGCGCGCTCGTGGCCGGGCTGCTCTGTGGTCTGGCCGCGACGGTGCTGCAACGCCGGGTCGGGTGGCTGAGTGCCGTGGCGTGGTGCGGTCTGGCCTGGTGGCTGGTCGTGATCGGCCTGGTCACCCTGGTTCCGCTGACCAGCATCGACCTGGGCATCCCCGCGGAGGCGCGCTCCGAGACCTGCTCGCTCGACTACGGCGGCCCGGCACCCGACGGGTTCTGGATCTTCTCCGGCACCCAGCGGCTGCTCAACACCGCGTTGTTCGTGCCGGCCGGCGCGCTCCTCGTCATCGCCGCCGCGCGGTGGCGGATCGGGTGGGTCGTCGCGCCGCTCGGCCTGCTCCTGCTCGGCGGCTACTCGCTGGCGATCGAGCTGGCGCAGCTCGAGGTCGCCCGGATCGACCGCGCCTGCGACGTCACCGACCTCGTGGACAACGTGACCGGCGCCGCCATCGGTTTCGCGATCGGACTGCTGCTGACCCCGGTACTGCGGCCCTGGCGGCACCACTAATCTCCGGAGTGTGACCGCACCCCAGCCGCGACCCCTTCCTCGGCCCAACGTGGGCGACATCCCGCGGTACGTCGCCGGCAAGCCGCCCGCGCCGCGCGACGGGATGACCGTCTACAAGCTCTCCTCGAACGAGAACCCCTACCCGCCGCTGCCCGGGGTCGTCGCCGCGGCGACCGCGGCCGCGGAGCGGATGAACCGCTACCCCGACATGGGCAACGCCGAGCTCTACGGCGCCCTGTCGACCCGGCTCTCCGTCCCGGTCGACCACCTCGCGCTGGCGACCGGCTCGGTCGCGCTGATCTACCAGCTCGTGCAGGCGTTCTGCGACCCCGGCGACGAGGTCGTCTACGCCTGGCGCTCCTTCGAGGCCTACCCGATCGCCGTGACCGCCGCGGCCGCGACATCGGTCAAGGTGCCGGTCCTGGCCGACGGTCGACACGACCTCGACGCGATGGCCGCCGCGATCACCGACCGCACCAAGGTCGTCCTGGTCTGCACCCCGAACAACCCCACCGGCCCCGCGGTCACGCAGGTCGAGCTCGACGCGTTCCTCGCCCGGGTGCCGTCCCACGTGCTCGTCGTGGTCGACGAGGCCTACGTCGAGTTCGTGCGGATGGCCGACCCGATCGACGGCGTCGCCACCTACCGCGGCCACGACAACGTGCTGCTGACGCGGACCTTCTCCAAGGCCTACGGCCTGGCGGGCTTCCGGGTCGGCTACGCCGTCGGACCCGAGCCGATCGCCGGGGCACTGCGCGCGGTGTCCCTGCCGTTCGGCATCTCCAGCGTCGCCCAGGCGGCGGCCGTCGCGTCCCTCGCCGCCGAGGACGCGCTCCTGCAGCGGGTGGAGTCGTTGGTCGAGGAGCGGGCCCGCGTCGTACGGGGGCTGCACGACGTCGGCTGGGACGTCCCGGAGCCTCAGGGCAACTTCGTCTGGTTCGGCCTCGGCGAACGCACCGCCGAGTTCGCCGCCGCCGGCGACGACCTCGGCATCGTGGTCCGCCCGTTCGCGGGCGAGGGCGCGCGGGTCTCCATCGGCGAGCCCGAGGCCAACGACCGGATCGTCGAGCTCGGTCGGTTGTTCGTGCACTGACATTTCGTTGAACGTGCAACCATGGTGACCATGGCTTACGTCGAATCGGGCGACTTCAAGCGCGACATGAACTACCTCTCGGACCGGATCACGCGTGACGGCCGGGACGGCTGGCCGGTCGAGCCGGGGCGCTACCGGCTGGTGGCGGCCAAGGCGTGCCCGTGGGCGACCCGGGCGATCATCGTCCGGCAGCTGCTCGGCCTCGAGGACGTCATCAGCCTCGGCATGCCGGGGCCGACCCACGACGAGGACAGCTGGAACTTCGAGCTCGACCCGGGTGGCCGCGACCCGGTGCTCGGGATCGAGGAGCTGAAGGAGGCCTTCGAGGCCCGCGAGCCCGGGTACTCTCGCGGCATCACGGTCCCGGCGATGGTCGACATCCCGACCGGTCAGGTCGTCACCAACGACTTCCCGTGGATCACGCACGACTTCTTCTTCGAGTGGGCCGACCACCACGCCCCCGACGCGCCGAACCTGTGGCCCGCCGGGCTCCGTGACGAGATGGACGAGGTCATGGAGCGGGTCTTCACCGAGGTCAACAACGGTGTCTACCGCTGCGGGTTCGCCGGCAGCCAGGATGCGTACGAGGAGGCCTACGACCGGCTCTGGATCGCGATGGACTGGCTCGAGGAACGGCTCGCCGGCCGCCGCTACCTGATGGGCGACACGATCACCGAGGCCGACGTCCGGCTCTACACGACGCTGGCCCGCTTCGACGCCGTCTACCACGGCCACTTCAAGTGCAACCGGCAGAAGCTGACCGAGATGCCTCACCTCTGGGGCTACGCCCGCGACCTCTTCCAGACGCCCGGGTTCGGCGACAACACCGACTTCGACCAGATCAAGGCCCACTACTACGTCGTCCAGGACGACGTGAACCCGACCAGCATCGTGCCGAAGGGGCCGGACCCGGCTGTCTGGCTCACCGCGCACGGCCGAGACTGACCCGGCTCCACCCGCGGCCACGCCTACGCTGAAGACATGGGCCACGACCACAGCCACGCCGCCGGGCGGGCCGAGGACCGGCGCCGGTTGCTGCTGGTGCTGGTCATCACCGGCACGGTGCTGGTGGCCGAGCTCGTGGGTGCCTGGCTCGCGGGTTCGCTGTCGCTGCTCGCCGACGCGGCCCACATGGCCACCGACGCGGCCGGGATCGTGCTCGCGCTCGGGGCGTCGTACGTCGCCACCCGCCCGGCCGGGCCGCGCTCGACCTTCGGCTGGCACCGCGCCGAGATCCTCGCGGCCCTGCTCAACGCCGCGGTGCTCCTGGGCGTCTGCGCCTACCTCGCCTACGCCGGCATCTCCCGGCTGGCCGACCCGCAGCCGGTCGAGCCGGTACCCATGGTCGTCTTCGCCGGGGTCGCGATGCTCGCCAGCGGCTGCTCGCTGCTCATTCTCCGGCGGTCGGAGAGCGGCAGCCTCAACCTGCGCGGCGCCGCCACCGAGGTCTTCGCAGACCTGGTCGGCTCGGTGCTGGTCGTGGTCGCGGGGCTGGTCATCTGGGCGACCGGCTTCGACCGCGCCGACCCGATCGCCAGCCTGCTGATCGCCCTGCTGATCCTGCCCCGGTCGGTGGCGCTGCTGCGGGACTCGGCCGTCGTGCTCCTCGAGATCGCGCCCAAGGACCTCGACCTCGCCGGCCTCGAGCAGCGGCTGTGCGCGATGCCGGGCGTGGTCGACGTCCACGACGTCCACGTCTGGACGATCACCAGCGGGCTCCCCAGCCTCAGCGCCCATGTCCGGGTGAGCGACGAGGTGCTGGCCGCCGAGGGAGTCGGCGCGATCCTGGACCGGCTGTGCCACTGCGCCGCCGAGGAGTTCGGCATCGACCACGCGACCTTCCAGGTCGAGCCACTGCGCCACCAGGAGCACGAACACCTCGGCGAGGCCCACTGACGTGCCGGTCACCTGCTTCGACGCCCTCGATCGCCAGATCATCGCCGGCGGTGCCGACCGCCCCGCGCTCGTGGCCGGGGCCACCACCTGGACCTACGCCCGCCTGCTCGAGGAGGTCGCGGCGTTCGGCGGGGTGCTGCGCCACTGCGGCGTCCGGCCCGGCGACCGGGTCGACGTGGCGCTGCCGGAGTCCCCGGAGGCGGTGGTGGCGGTGCTGGCGTGCGCCCGGATCGGGGCCGAGCACGGGGTCGGGTCCGGGGAGGCCCACGCTCAGGTCCTCGTCACCGACAGCACGCAGACCGACCTCCTCGCCGGCGCCTCCGCCGCGGTGGTGCTCGTCAAGCAGCGTCCCGGCGACGAGTGGCAGCTGCGTGAGGGCCAGGACTACGACTGGGACGTCGTGCTGCGAGCCGGTCGCACCGACCCCGCCGAGTGCGTGGAGGGGGCCACCGTCACGCCGTACGACGAGCGGACCCGCCAGTGGCTCGAGCCGCTGCTCCGCGGCGGCACCCTGGAGCTACCGTGAGGACCTGAGGAACGGGGGTCGGCGCATGAAGACCGAGGCGCACCAGACCGGCGACCGCCCTGTCGCGCCGCAGGTCTCCGATGGCACCCCGCGGCGGCGGCACCGGTGGGCGGTGGTCGTGGCCGCCGCGCTGATGGTCGCGGTGCTGCTGGTCGCCACCGCAGCGGGTTTCCGCTTCGTGCTGTCCGACCCGCTCCCCGCCGCACCCGAGCAGTCAGGGCCGGTCATCGCCGTGGACTTCGACCCGGCAGACGCGTGGCCCGCCGCCGGAGTCCGGGGAACGCTGCGACTGCAGGACGGCTGTCTGCTCGTCGACGACTGGCTGGCGATGTTCCCCGAAGGCACGACCTGGTCGGAACCGGACCAGGTGGTCTTCCGGGACGGGACGAGATGGACGGTCGGCCAGCAGGTTGAAGGCGGCGGTGGCCACTTCTCCACTGACGCAGTCACCAGCGACGACCTGGGCGGCGAGGAGGCGGCGGCATCCGCGTCCGGCTGCGTCGACGCCCTCGGCCTCGCCGGATCGGACAGCGTCGTCCTCGTCGCACCCTGACGCTGGGATAGTCCGCCGCCCACATCATCTGTGTGCGGCGAGAAATGATGCCTCCGGCGGCGGACTATCGAATCGGGCGGGAAGTCACGTTCGATTGGCGGGGGGTCCGGCCGCGCCGGTACCTTGGGGGGCCACAGGT
Organism: uncultured Actinomycetota bacterium; assembly: GCA_963804845.1. GTDB lineage: Bacteria > Actinomycetota > Actinomycetes > Propionibacteriales > Nocardioidaceae > Nocardioides. The sequence goes on from CAWDSA010000003.1 coordinate 815,646, forward strand.
TGTGTCGCCCGTCACAAGCCCCTTACAAGGGGCAGAGTCACGATCGCCCAGCCCGAGAGAGCCAGCGCGGCCACCGCGGAGACCCCGCGACGCCGAATACCTGAAAAGGAGTGCAGGTGACCCACGCAGGATTCGGTCCCGATCTGGTGGAGGTCTTCGGGCCTTCCCAGCAAGACGGTGGCCCCGAGCTCGTCCAGCTGCTCACGCCTGAGGGCGAACGCGTCCACCACGCGGAGTTCGACCGCGACTTCTCCGCCGAGGAGCTGCGCGGGTTCTACCGCGACATGGTGCTCACGCGCCGGATCGACACCGAGGCCACCGCCCTCCAGCGCCACGGCGAGCTCGGCATCTGGGCCCAGCTGCTCGGCCAGGAGGCCGCCCAGATCGGCGCCGGCCGCGCCCTCAAGCCGCAGGACTTCGTCTTCCCGACCTACCGCGAGCACGGCGTCGCCTACTGCAAGGGCGTCGACCCGCTGAAGCTGCTCGGCCTGTTCCGCGGCGTCGACCACGGCTCCTGGGACCCGTTCGAGTACAACTTCGGCCTCTACACGATCGTGATCGGCGCCCAGGCCCTCCACGCCACCGGCTACGCCATGGGCATCCAGCGCGACGGCGACGTCGGCACCGGCGACGACGACCGCGACGCGGCCGTGATCGCCCACTTCGGTGACGGCGCCTCCAGCCAGGGCGACGTCAACGAGGCCTTCATCTTCGCCGCCTCCTACAACGCCCCGGTCGTGTTCTTCTGCCAGAACAACCAGTGGGCGATCTCCGAGCCGATCGAGCGCCAGTCGAAGATTCCGCTCTACCAGCGCGCACTCGGCTTCGGCTTCCCCGGCGTCCGCGTCGACGGCAACGACGTCCTCGCGACGTACGCCGTGACGCAGGCCGCGCTCCAGCGGGCGCGCGACGGCCAGGGCCCGACGCTCGTGGAGGCCTACACCTACCGGATGGGCGCTCACACCACGACCGACGACCCGACCCGCTACCGGCTCAGCGACGACGTGGAGAGCTGGAAGCTCAAGGACCCGATCGCCCGCGTCGAGGTCTACCTCCGCCGCAACGGTCTCGTCGACGACGAGTTCATCGACGGCGTGAAGCAGGAGGCCGACGAGCTCGGTCACCACCTGCGCGAGGGCTGCAAGGCGCTCCCGGACCCACAGCCGCTCGACATGTTCGACTACGTCTACGCCGAGGAGACCGAGGAGCTGCGCGTCCAGCGCGAGGGCTTCGCCGACTACCTCGAGACGTTCGAGGGGGCGCACTGATGACCGCGAACCAGAAGATCACGCTCGCGAAGGGCCTCAACGGCGGGCTCCGCAAGGCGATGGAGGACGACCCCAAGGTCCTCATCATGGGCGAGGACGTCGGCAAGCTCGGCGGTGTCTTCCGGATCACCGACGGCCTCCAGAAGGACTTCGGCGAGGACCGCGTCATCGACTCCCCGCTGGCCGAGTCCGGCATCGTGGGCACGGCGATCGGCATGGCCCTGCGCGGCTACCGCCCCGTGGTCGAGATCCAGTTCGACGGGTTCGTCTACCCGGCGTACGACCAGATCGTGTGCCAGGTCGCGAAGATGCACTACCGCTCCAAGGGCCACTACAAGATCCCGATGGTCATCCGGATCCCGTTCGGCGGCGGCATCGGCGCCGTCGAGCACCACTCCGAGAGCCCGGAGGCGCAGTTCGCGCACACGCCCGGCCTCAAGGTGGTCGCCTGCTCCAACCCGGTCGACGGCTACTGGATGATCCAGCAGGCCATCGCCTGCGACGACCCGGTGATCTTCCTGGAGCCGAAGCGGCAGTACCACGCCGACAAGGCCGAGCTCGACGAGACCGCGACGCCCGAGCCGCTGTTCACCAGCCGCGTCGTGCGCCCGGGCACCGACGTCACAGTGCTCGCCTACGGCCCCACGGTGAAGACGGCGATGGCCGCCGCGGAGGCCGCGGCGACCGAGGGTCGCAGCCTGGAGGTCATCGACCTGCGCACGCTCAGCCCGCTCGACATGGGACCCGTCCTCGACTCCGTACGTCGCACCGGCCGGGCCGTGATCACCCACGAGGCCCACGTCAACCTCGGCATGGGCTCGGAGGTCGCGGCCCGGATCACCGAGGAGTGCTTCTACTCGCTCGAGGCGCCGGTGCTGCGCGTCGGCGGGTTCGACACCCCCTACCCGGCCTCGCGGATCGAGGAGGACTACCTCCCCGACCTCGACCGGGTCCTCGACGCCGTGGACAGGAGCCTGGAGTTCTGATGGCCGAGTTCAAGCTGCCCGACGTGGGCGAGGGCCTCACCGAGGCCGAGATGGTCTCGTGGAAGGTCAAGGAGGGCGACGTCGTCGCCATCAACGACATCATCTGCGAGATCGAGACCGCCAAGTCGATCGTCGAGCTCCCCTCGCCGTTCGCCGGGACCGTCCAGAAGCTGATGGTCGCCGAGGGCGAGACGGTCCCCGTCGGGACCCCGATCATCGCCATCGGCGATGCGGCGGCGGGCGACGCCCCGGCGCCCGACCCTGTCGAGACCAACGCCGAGATGGAGATCGACCTGTCCAACCCCGCCGCCAGTGGCGGCGGCGAGGGCGAGAGCCTGGTCGGTCGCAACAAGGCCGACCGCGGCCCCGTACGCCGTGCCCGGAAGGGCCCGGCGTCGCCGTCCTCCGAGGCTGGCGCCAACACCCAGCTGCAGGTGCAGGGCGCGTTCTCGCAGGGTGGGGCGCAGTCCGCTCCGGTCCACGAGTCGGACGAGCCCGCGGTGCCCGCGACCGCGGCGGAGCCCGTCGAGCCCGCCGGGACCAGGGCGCTGGCCAAGCCGCCGGTCCGCAAGCTCGCCAAGGACCTCGGCGTCGACCTCGCGTCGCTCACCGGCTCGGGCGAGGGTGGCGTCGTCACGCGTGCCGACGTCGAAGGGGCAGCGTCGGGAGAGGTCTCGACAAGCTCGACGTCCGTTCCGTCGCCTGCGACCGAGGGCGAGCGGGAGACCCGGGAGCCGATCAAGGGCGTGCGCAAGATGATGGCCGGCGCGATGGTGGGGTCGGCGTTCACCGCGCCCCACGTCACCGAGTGGATCACCGTCGACGTCACCCGCACCATGGAGTTCGTCGACCGGCTCAAGAGCCGCCGGGAGTTCCGCGACGTCAAGGTCAGCCCGCTGCTGGTGCTCTCACGCGCCGTCATCCTCGCGATGCGGCGTACGCCGGAGATCAACTCGTACTGGGACGACGCCGCCCAGGAGGTCGTCTACAAGTCCTACGTCAACCTCGGCATCGCCGCGGCGACGCCTCGCGGACTGGTGGTGCCCAACGTCAAGGAGGCGCAGGGCCACTCCCTCCTCGACCTGGCGGCGGCTCTCAACCAGCTCACGGCGACCGCCCGCGACGGCAAGACGCAGCCGGCCGAGATGGCCGGCGGCACCTTCACGATCACCAACGTGGGTGTGTTCGGGGTCGACGCCGGGACGCCGATCATCAACCCCGGCGAGTCCGCGATCCTGTGCTTCGGCGCGATCCGCAAGCAACCGTGGGTGGTGGACGACCAGATCGTGCCGCGCCAGATCACGACGCTCGCGCTGTCCTTCGACCACCGTCACATCGACGGCGAGAAGGGCTCGCGGTTCCTGGCCGACGTCGCCGGCATCCTCGAGGACCCCGCTTCGGCGCTGCTCTACTGACCGGCGCTGCCGGTCTCCTCGCGTCGGTGGCCGGCCGACAGCTCGGCCAGCCGCTCGAGGTCGACGACGTCTTCCGCCGCCACCGCCACGACCGCGCGGGTCGCGGCGGTCAGGGTCGAGGTGCGGATCCGGTCCTCGAGCAGCGCCCGCTCGCCGAGGACGGCACCGGGCCCGACCTGGCCGAGCGTGGTGCCGTCGACGTCGACGTCGAGCATGCCGTCGAGGATGAGGTAGAGCTCGTGGCCCGGCTCGCCCTGCCGGGTGAGCACGTCACCGGGCTCGAGCTTGCGGATCTCAGGTCGGGCGCCGCGCATGATGTCGTTCGAGAGCTGTCGCTCCAGGTCCGTGCCGGCATCGGCCACCAGAGCCGGTGAGTCCTGGTCGCCCCACGGCGTCCGGTCGCCGAAGGACTCGTTGGCCCAGCTCTTCTGGTCGGTGACACCGCTGCGCGCGATCAGCTCGCCGGACCCGTCGTAGACCCAGTGCCGCGGGAATCGGCTCGCACCCAGCAGCTCGGTCGAGCTGCTGCCATCGGGACGGAGCGTGACGCCCAGCGTGGTCCACACCACCGGTGCCAGCCATTGCGCGAACGGCCGGTGGGGGACCGGCCGTGGCAGGGGTACGCCGGTGCGGCCACCGACCGTCTGCACCAGCCGCACGCCGCCGTCAGCGATCGGCTCGGGATCGCGCCGGATCGTGGGCAGCCGCCCGGCGCGGAACGTCACCTGTAGCCGACCGACCTGCACGCTGGTCAGCCCGATGACCAGGCCGGCGTCGTCGCCGTACCCGGCCTCGACGATGCGGCCGTCGGCCACGTCGGCCCAGGCCGTGAGCAGGTTGCCGAACCGGAACTGGTCGGCAGCAGACAGCTCGTGGATGTCGCCGGGGTCGAGCCGGTCCGGCGGCGGAGGGTCGTAGTGCGCCAGTCCGACGTCGAAGCCGCGTCGCAGCGCTCCGCCCACGACGTCGGACGGGATCCACGACATCGTGGTGGCCGTCGCCTGCACTCTCATCGCGCCCCCCGTGGACAAACCGTTGCGAGGAGGACATCGAACCAGACGCCGGTCGCCGCGGCGACCGCGTACCGTGTCGCCATGCCGGAGCCGTCCGCGACCTCGACACAGTCGCTGGCCGACATCGAGCGAGCCATTGCGGCTCTCGAGTCGCAGCGAGACGTCCTCGGCGACGCCGTCGTCGAGACCGCGCTGGCCCCGCTGCGGGAGCGCCGCAACACGCTGCGCGGCGCCGTGTCCGGCGAGCAGCGCAAGCTCGTGACGGTGCTGTTCGCGGATCTCGAGGGCTTCACGGTGCTGTCGCGGCAGCTGGACGCCGAGGACACCCGCGACATCGTCAACCAGTGCTTCTCGCGCTGGCAGCGGGTCATCGACGAGCACGGTGGGGTCGTGGAGAAGTTCATCGGCGACGCCGTGATGGCGGTCTTCGGGCTGCACCGCTCCCACGAGGACGACGCCGTCCGCGCCGTGCGCGCCGGTCGCGCGCTCGTGGCCGCGCTGGGTGACGTCGCCGACGACACCGAGGAGCGCCACGGCGTACGCCTCCACATGCGGGTCGGCATCGACACCGGCGACGTCGTGGTCAGCACGCTCGGCGAGCGCGAGGGCCACGACTTCGTCGCCGTGGGCCCGACGGTCAACCGGGCCAGCCGACTGCAGGGCGAGGCTCCCCGCGACGGCGTGCTGATCAGCGAGGAGACCCGGCGCCTGGTGCGGGGGCGGTTCGGCCTCGAGCCGATGCCGGGGCTGCGCCTGAAGGGCATCGACGAACCGGTCGACGCGTTCGTCGCCCTGGCGGAGCGACCGGCGGGGTTCGACCTCGAGCCGACCGCCGGGGTGGGCGGGACCCAGACCAGCACGGTCGGGAGGGACGTCGAGCTGCTGACCCTGCAGGAGCACCTCGCCGACGTCGTCGAGGAGTCCTCGTGGCGGATCACGACCGTGATCGGTGATGCGGGCGTCGGGAAGTCCAGGCTCCTCCGCGAGCTCGACGACTGGCTCCACGAGCGACCCGACAACGTCTGGTGGTTCCGCGGCAGCGCCTCGCCGTCGGGCCAGAACCGGCCCCACATGCTGCTGCGCGACCTGGTCTCCACCCGGTTCGGCCTCAGTCCCACGGACTCGCCGGCGACGGTGCTGACCCGCTGCCAGGAGGGATTCGAGGTGGCGTTCGGGTCCTCCGACCACACCCGCCGCGACGCCCTCGTCGTGGCCCGCTGGCTCGGCTTCGAGGTCGGCGAGACCGGTACGGCGGACGACGTACCCGGCGACCCGCAGGCGTTGCGCGACGCGGCGAGCGACCTGCTGGCGCGCTACCTCGCGCAGCTCGCGGGGTCGGCGCCGGTCGTGGTGCTGCTCGAAGACCTGCACTGGGCGGACGACGCCTCGCTGCACTGGGTCGACGCGGCCCACGACGTGCTCCGGGGCGCACCGGTCCTGGTCGTGGCGACCGCCCGTCCCGCGTTCCTCGAGCAGCGACCGCACTGGGGCGAGGGGCTGGACCATCACGTCCGGGTCGGAGTCGAACCGCTGTCGCGTCGCGAGAGCCGGCTGCTGCTGGCCCAGCTGTTGCAGCGGGTCGACGCAGGTCCCGGCGGACGTCGTCGACCTGGTCGTCGACGGGGCCGAGGGCAACCCGTTCTACATCGAGGAGCTGGTCACCTGGCTGGTGGACTCAGGCGTCATCGACTCCGACGGGGACTCGTGGCGGGTCCGGCCCGGTGGCGTCGACACCGTCGAGGTGCCGTCGACGCTCAAGGGAGTCCTGCAGTCGAGGCTGGACAGCCTCGAGCCGGCGGAGCGGTCGGTGCTCCAGCGCGCCTCGGTCGTGGGTCGCGTGTTCTGGGACGACGCCGTGGGACGGCTGGCCGACCGCGACGATGACGAGGTCGTCGCCGAGGTGCTCGACCGGCTCCGCGGCCGCGAGCTGGTGCTGCAGCGCGCCGGTTCGGCGTTCGACGCCGCCCGCGAGTTCCTGTTCAAGCACGCGCTGCTGCGCGACGTCACCTACGAGGGCATGCTGCGCGCCCACCGACGCGGCTACCACGCCCGGGCGGCCGAGTGGCTGGTGGAGATCAGCGAGCGGCACGGTCGTGCCGACGAGTACGCCTTCCTCGTCGCCGAGCACGCCGACCGTGCGGACGACCCCGCTGCCGCGGGCTGGTACCTCCGCGCCGGCCGTCGGGCTGCCTCGGTGTACGCCGCCGACGAGGCGCTCCGGCTCCTCGACCGCGGCCTGGCGCTGGTGGCCGACGACGACCCGGACCTCCACTTCGACCTGCTCGCTGCGCGGGAGGAGGTGCGCAACCGGCTGACCGATCGCGACGGGCAGTCCGCCGACCTCGAGGAGCAGGCGACGCTGGTGGAGCGGGTCACGACGGACCGACAGGTCCGCTACGCGCTGGCCCGGTCGCGGTACCTCCGCGACACCAGTCGTTACGAGGAGTCCGTGGCGTGGGCGCATCGGGCGATCGAGGGCCAGGCCGGCGGTCCGCCCACCGAGATGACCGCGGAGGCGCACCTGGGAGCGGGCAAGGCCCATACCTGGAGCGGTGACACGGATCGGGCGCGCGAGGAGCTGGACGCCGCCCTGGCCCTCGCCCGGGAGCTGCACCTGCCCGCGCTGGAGGGCGAGTCGCTGCGCTACCTCGGCATGCTGGCCGGCAACCTGAACGACTACACGCGGTCGCTGGACCTCCTGGAGCAGGCGCGCGAGGTGTTCGCCGCATCCCACGATGTCGCGGGCGAGGGCGCCGCACTGGTGCAACGTGGCGTCAGCCTGTTCCACCTCGGTCGGCTCGCGGAGTCGCGGGCTCTGCTGGAGCAGGCGCGGCCGCTCTTCGCCCGCTCCGGCTACCGCTTCGGGGAGGCGGTTGCGCTCGGCAACATGGCATCCATCGCCGGGGCCCAGGGGGAGCTCGGCGCCGCGCTGCGATGGACCGAGGAAGCGGTCGAGCTGGCACGGCGGATGCGGGACGTGGAGGCCGCCGCGGTCCAGCTCATCGTCTCCGCCGAGATCGAGATCCAGCTCGGACGTTTCGAGGCAGCCGTCGGCCACACCGGTGAGGCCACCGACCTGATCCGACCCTTGGGCAGCCTCGACATGCTCGCCAACGCGATCAGCACCCACGCGTGGGCTCTGGCGCAGCTCGGCGACGCGGAGGAGGCCGTAGCCGAGGCATACGAGGGCGTCGAGATCGCCGACGAGGGCGGTTCAGACCGCACGGGCGCCATCTGCCGGATCCTTCTCGGCAACGTGCTGCTCGAGGCCGGGCATCCCGACACGGCCAGACCCGCGTACGAGCGGTCGGTCGAGACGCTGCGCGAGCTCGAGGTCGTCGGGCTGATGCGGGAGGCGCAGGCGGGGCTGGCCGCGTGCCTGCAGAGGCTGGGCGAGGAGGCGGCGGCAACCGCGCTCGTCGACGACCTGCTGCCCCACCTCGTCGACGGCCTGGAGGGTGCCCAGCGCGAGCGTGCCTGGCTTCACTGCTGGCAGGTTCTGGAGGCTGCTGGTGACCCGCAGGCCCCGCAGCTGCGCGAGCAGATCGCGGGCCTGCTGCGAGAGCGGGCCGCGCTGGTGGGCGACGAGCACGCCGAGGAGTACCTCTCCACACCGGCCGCCGTGGCGCTGCTGGCCTGACACCGTTTGGTTCGACCTCGACCATTGAGTGTGTGAACGGTCTTCAGGTGGGGTAGAACTCGCCCGTGAGCGAGTCGGCCGGAGATCCCGCTGCAGGGATGGCGATCGGCCCCTATCGGATCGTCCGCGAGATCGGCGGCGGCGGCATGGGGGTCGTCTACGAGGCTGCCGACGACGCCCTCAACCGGACAGTCGCGCTCAAGATCATCTCGCCGCACCTCGCCGCGAACGACGACTTTCGTGCCCGGTTCACCCGCGAGGCGCAGCTGCTCGCGGCCCTCGACTCGCCGCAGGTCGTCCATGTCTATGCCCATGGTGAGGTGGACGGGCAGCTCTACCTCGCGACCCAGCTGATCCCGGACGGCGACCTCGGCGCGATGCTTCAGCAGTTCGGCGCCCCGCCGGTACGGGTCGCGGTCGACCTGATCTCGCAGGTGGCCGCGGGCCTCTCCGACGCCCACGAGGGCGGCATGATCCACCGCGACATCAAGCCCGCCAACATCCTGCTGCGCCGCCGCGGCAACACCATGTGGGCCTACCTCGGCGACTTCGGCATCGCCCGCCAGCTCGACGGCGAGGTCACCCACGCCAGCAAGACCGGCACCGTCGGCACGCCGTCCTACATGGCGCCCGAGCTCCACACCGGCGGAACTGCTGGCGTCGCCAGCGACATCTACTCGCTCGGCTGCCTGCTCTGGGCGGCACTCAGCGGCAACGCGCCCTACCGGGGCACGACGGAGTACCAGATCGTCAGCGCCCACCTCGAGCAACCGATCCCGCAGCTCCCGGGCGACTCGGCGGTGATCCTCGAGGTCAACCGGATCCTGCGCACGGCGATGGCCAAGGACCCCGCCGACCGCTACGCCACGGCGGCACAGCTGCGTGACGACCTGCGACGCGCGAAGTCGCTGCCCGGCGGCCGCGGGGTGCGGGCTGGTCGAGCGGCCAGTCCCGGCGGCGGCACCCGGCGTACGGCGTGGCAGGCCGTCGCCCTGGCCGGGGCCGTCGTGCTGCTGGTGGTCGGCGCGATCGTCTGGGGCATCACGCGTGGAGAGGGTGACCCCGTGGTGGGCTCGCCCACGCTCTCGGTGACCCCGTCCCCTGCGACCTCGGCGCCCACGACCTCCGCGCCGACGACCTCGGGGTCTGACCTGGCCGTTGCGCAGGAGAGTCTCGCTGCGGCCCTGCTGGCCCAGGGGCTGATGGACGAGGAGCAGTCGGAGTGTGCGGCGGAGGAGTGGATCGCGAACGCGGGCGGCCTCGACGCGATGGTGGCTGAAGGCCTCTTCGACGAGAGCTTCACCTTCGTCGACGTCCCCGCCGACGAGCTGTCACCGGCCATGCAGTCGGCAGCCGCAACCGCCACCATCACCTGTGTGACTCCCTGACGCCATCCCGGTGCGACCGGACTGCGACCGGACCCCGCCAGGCTGCCTCGCCTGGGAGAGGCGCGGATCAGGAGTGGCAATGGCGGCAGAGGCCTACCGTGGCGACGTGGACTTCTCCGTGCTCGGCCCGGTGCGAGTCACCGGCGCCGCCGGGCCGGTGGAGATCCGCGGTGTCAAGGAGCGGCTGCTCCTCGGCATGCTGCTCGCGCACGCTGGCCGGACTGTGCCGGTGACGGCGCTGGTCGACGCACTGTGGGGCCAGGAACCCCCACGCACCGCGGCCAAGTCCCTGCAGACCTATGTCCTTCGGCTGCGCAACGCTCTCGAGCCGGAGCGCCGGGGGGAACCGACGCTGGTGGTCACTGACGGGCACGGATATCGGCTCGTGGTCGATCCCGGGCAGGTCGACGCAGGTCGTTTCGAGGCGATGGTGCTCGCCGCGGACCATGCCCGCCCGCGTGAGCGCGCGGTGGTGCTGCGCGAGGCGCTGGACCTTTGGCGGGGGCACGCCTACGCCGATCTCGACTCGGCCCCGGCACTGTCCGCGGAGGCGACCAGGCTCGGGGAGCTGCGGATGACAGCCACCGCAGAGCGGATCACGGCCGAGCTCGAGCTGGGGCGGCATCGCGCTGTGACCCCCGAGCTGGAGCGGCTGGCCGGCGAGCAGCCACTACGAGAGCAGTGGTGGTCGCTGCTCATGCTCGCTCTGTACCGGGACGGGAGGCAGGCCGATGCGCTGGCGGCGTACGATCGCGCGAGAGCCGTGCTCGGCGAGGAGCTGGGCATCGACCCCGGTGAGGCGCTCCGGGCGCTTCACGCTCGGGTGCTGGCGCAGGACCCGGTGCTGTTGTGCACGAGCGCGCGCGAGGTGCCACGACCGCTCGCCAGTCCGGAGCGGGTCATGCACGGCAGGGACCGGGAGCTCGACCTGCTGCGGGACGAGTGGCGCCGTAGCTCGGAAGGCCGGCGGATCGTCGTCGTGCGGGCACCAGTCGGTGGTGGCGCCCGACGCCTGGCGATCGCCCTCGCCGAGGACGTGGCCGACCAGGGATCACCGGTGGTCCACGTGGATTCGGCCGGCCAGGAACCGCCAGGTGCGATGCCGGACGGGCCGGTGCTGCTGGTCCAGGACCGGGTCGAGACCGCGTCGATGCCCGCCCGCGGGCTGGTGCTACGGCTGGCCGGTCCCGGTGCGGCGACGGAGGACGCCGACACGGTGATCGACCTGGCGCCGCTGGACGCGGCGGCGGTCCGCGCCCTCGTCGCCGAGCACGTCACCGGGCGTGACCTCGACGTCGTTGCCGCCGCGGTGCATGCCCAGTCGGGAGGATGGCCGGCCCGGGTCCGCGCCGCCACCCGGTCGCACCTGCGGGAGGCGGCCAGGGCGGCGGTCCGCACCGCCGCGGACGACACCGAGTCGTCCTTCGCGCACCTCCGGGACGCTCGCCAGCGGTTGGCGGCCGGGGTGCTCGACCTCCGGCGTGACGCAGGCCCCGCTGCCGACCACGTCCACAGCCCGTGGCCGGGCCTCGAGCCGTACGGGGTCGCCGACGGTCCGCGCTTCGCCGGACGCGAGCGGCTGGTGGCCGAGCTGGTGGCCCGGGTCGCGGGTGCCCCTTTCCTGGCTGTGGTCGGCGCGTCCGGCAGTGGCAAGTCCTCCGTCTGCCGGGCAGGGCTGTTGGCCGCGCTGGCCGACGACGCCCTGCCCGGCAGTGCCGGCTGGACCGTGCTGGTCATGCGGCCGGGTCGCCATCCGCTCCGCGAGCTGGCCCAGGGGGTTCTCGGAGCCCGACGGCCGGACGTGGGTGCCATCCTCGAACGGCTGGCCCGGGGCGACGACGCCACCGAGGAGACGGTGCTGCTGGTCGACCAGTTCGAGGAGCTGTGGACCAGCTGCGACGACGACGGCGAGCGCGAGGCGTTCCTCGACACTCTCGCCGAGCTCGCGGCGGACCCTCAGGCGGGCGCGACGGTGGTGGTAGTGCTGCGCGCCGACTACCTCGACCGGCTCGCCGACCACCCGGACCTGGCCAGGCTGGTCGGCGACCACACGGTGCTGGTCGGCGTGCCCAGCACCGACGAGGTACGCCGTGCGGTCGAGCGGCCGGCACAGGCGGCGGGCCTCGAGTTCGACATCGGTCTCGCCGAGGCGGTCGTGGAGGACGCCGGTGCGGAGCCAGGGCTGCTGCCGCTGCTGTCCACTTCGCTGGCCCAGCTCTGGCAACGACGCGAGGGCAACCGCTTGACGTTCGCCGGCTACGTGGCGTCCGGCGGCCTGCGCGGGGCGGTGGGCCACCTCGCTGAGCAGGCGTACGCCGACCTCGACGCGGATCAGCAGGTGGCGGCGCGTGCGCTGCTGCTGCGGTTGACCGGCCCGGGCGACGGCGCTGCCGTGACCCGGCGACGCGTGGCCACCGAGGAGCTGGCGACCCTGCCGGACGCTCACACGCGGGTCGTGATCGAGCGGTTGACCGCGGCCCGGCTGCTGACCTCGTCAGGCGGCCACGTCGAGGTGGCCCACGAGGCGCTGTTCCGGGAGTGGCCACGTTTGCGGGGCTGGCTGACCGAGGATGCCGCCGGCCGCGCCGTTCAGCGGCGACTGGCGGTGGCCGCGACCGAGTGGGAGTCCGAACGGCGTGACCCCGCCCTGTTGTGGCGCGGGACCCGGCTGGACGCCGGAGCCGAGGTCGCCGCGGCCCGACGGGACGAGGTGACTGCCGTCGAGCGGCGATTCCTCGCCGCCGCCACCGAGGCTGCCGACGCCGAGCGCCGCGAAGCCGAGCACCGGGCCGAGGAGAAGGCTCGGCAGAACCGACGACTTCGCACCGCCCTGAGCGCCACCGCGGGCCTGCTCGCGCTGGCCGTGGTGGCCGGGGTGCTCGCCCTGGTTGCCCGGAACCAGGCGGGCCGCGCGGCCGAGGAGGCGGAAGCCGCCGCGGTGGCCGCTGACGCCAAGCGCCTCGCCGCGAGCGCGCTCACCCTCGAGTACCCGGACCTGGCGCTGCTGGCTGCGGTCGAGTCCACGCGCCTCGAGGAGAGCCCCGAGACTTACGGCGCCCTGCTGACGCTGCTGTCACGGCAGCCGGACGTGGTCACCCGCTACCGGACCCCCGAGCGGTTCCTCTTCAACGCGAGCAGCCCCGACGGCCGCACCGTCTTCGTCAGCGAGAACAGCAACGTGCTTCGTGCGCTCGACGCGCGGACCGGCGAGCAGCTGTGGGTGCGCGACCTGCCCGGAGGGATCGGTGCGGTGGCGCCGTCCCCGGACGGCGACGCGGTCGCCGTCGGCACCTACGGCGGTGACAACACGGCGATCGGGATCTCACTGCTGGATCCGGCCGACGGTCACGTGTTGCACCGGCTGCCGTTCACCCGGGTGATCGACTTCGTCGGCCCGGAGCTGCGCGGCGGGCTGTGGTACGGCGGCGGCTGGACCCGTGACCACCGATGGGTGTTCGCCACCGAGTCACACGTCCTGGTCAGCGACCGGCGGGGGCGGATGCTCGCCGCGGTCGAGTGGCCGCGGCCGGTCTTCGACACCCAGAGCCTGCGGGTGTGGCCGGACGGCCACGTCAGCACCGGACCCAGCGAGGTGGGGCCTGGCGTGGTGATCGATCTGGAGGCCCCGGCGGCGCCGGGTCGCACCACCGACGGCATGGTCCTCGGAGTCTCGCCCGACGGAACCCGGCTCGTGGAGGTGCGCGAGGACGACCGGGGGTCCTCGGTGCAGGTGCTCGACGCGCGATCGCTGGCGCCACGCTCCGAACGATGGCCGGTGGATGGCACCGTTCGCTGGGCTAGCTTCTCCCCGGACGGCGACGCCTTCGCGCTGGCCGTCGAGGAGGAGGTCCTGGTTCGGGACGCGGCGAGCGCCGGGCCGTTGGCGACGCTTCGCGGCCACAGCGGGAGCGTGATGTCTCTGGCGTACGCCGGCGCGGGACATGACCTGATCTGGACCGCGGGCCGCGACGGCCTGGCCGTCGCGTTCGACACGACCGGTGGCCACGGCCTGATCACGACGACACCGACGGCAGACAGTCCCCACGCCGGGGAGGGGGCGGCTGAGTCCGACACGGCGATCTGGACGGACTACAACGACTACGGGGCTAATCGCGCCTTCCTCCGACTGCCCGACGAACCCCGGGGCCGGGTGTTACCGCTGACCGGGCTGGAGGACTGCCTGTGCCAGGCGACCAGCACGGACCTCAGCCGGGACGGCGAGCTTGCCCTGGTCGGGATGCAGGTCTTCGACGAGGACATCGTGCCGGTCGTCGACCAGGGGCACGTGGTGGTGTGGGAGGCACAGTCACGCACCATGCGGCAGGTCGTCGACACCCCGTGGCCCGTGACCGGCGTCGGGTTGACCCCGGACGGCTCGCGCGCCGTCGTCAACGGCTCGGCGGGCTGGGGAGTGCTGGACCTGGCCAGCCTGGAACTGACCACCGTCTCGGAGAAGGACCTCGGGTTCGCGCTCCCCGACGGCACCTCCTCCGTCGAGGTGTCTCCCGACGGACGTCGCGCCGCGCTGCTGCGGGGGGCCAGGTTGGTTGTGGTGGACACCTCGTCCGGAGAGGCCCTCGACGAGGCAGTCCCCGAGCCCGGGTCGGGGCCGATGTCCGCGGCCTGGTCTCGCGACGGCCGGGAGCTCGCCGTCGGTTCCGGCGACGGCCGGGTCGCCTTCCTCGACGCCGCGACGTTGACCCCGGTGGCGCCGAGCCGGCTGATCACGGGAGGGTTCGTCACCGACCTCGAGATCAGCCCAGACGGTCGGCGGCTGGCCTCCATCGGCAGCGACGGCGACGTCACGCTCTGGGATGCCGCGACCTGGCGGCCGTACGGCCAGCCCGTCGTGGACGACCTGGGCTGGGGCTTCCTCTCCTTCGACGACGAGGTGTCCGCGTTGCGGGTCGAGTACGAGGTCGGACAACGGGTCACCGTGGGGACCGACCCAGACGCCTGGGTCGAAGCCGCCTGCGCGGCGGCCAACCGCGATCTGACCGACGAGGAGACCGCGATCATCCGGCCCGGACTCGATCCCCGCCCCACCTGCTCTTGACGTCGCGCGGCTCCCCTCCGGACAGCGACCGGACTGCGACTGATCCGCGACCGGCGATGGAGAGCGTGTCGGTCGAAGGGCGGCCGCCTGGCCACCCACTGACACAAGAGTGGTGGAAGCCATGAACCCTCGCAGCACTCCGTCATCCAGCCGGCATCTCGGCAAGGGACTCGTTTTGCTGATGGCGTCCGCCGGGCTGGTCGCGATCACCAGCCCGACGGGCGCACACACAACGGGCGATGCCACGGTCGACGCATCGGCCGGCTGCAAACTCGTCCGGCTGAAGCAGGCGGACGGCTTCGTCAACGGTGGCGTGATGGACATCGAGCAGGTCGGGGACCAGGTCGTCTATTACGGGAACGGGCACTGGTTCGACCGGCGTGACCGCAGGCACCAGCGGGCCTTCATCTGGCGTGGGCGGAACACCGAGCCGGAGCGGGTCGGACCGAGGGGCTTCGACGCCGACGTCGCACTCGAGCTGACCAGCTCCGGGCTGATCAACGGCTACTCGGAGAACTTCGACGGTTCGTACCGGGCGTGGGTCCAGGACCTGGCCACGATGGAGCTGACCTTCTTCGACTTCGACTCCGGTCCCAGGGGTGCCGACCACGGCTACGGTTACCTCCGCCGGATCAACGATGCGGGGGCGGCCGCCGGGTTTGTGTCGCGCAGCGACGATGGGCAGGACGGCGACGACGCCGTGGGGTTCGACCACCCCTCCGCCGACATGGAGATCCTGCCCGGGTCTGCGGAGGCTCTGGTGGCGGCCGCCTTCGGCGTCACCAACGCGGGCGAGCGAGCGGGTGTCATGGGAACCGAGACCCTGCCGGAGGATCCCGAGTTCGTGATCTTCGACGCGATGAAGTGGAACGTCAACGGAACGAGGACCGAGCTGGTATCCCCGCACGGCCTGGATGCGCTTGCCCGCAACATCAAGGACGACGGCTCCGCCGCGGGCTGGTTGATGTGGGGTGAGGACCCGGAGACAGCTCACGTCGAGGCGTCGTACTGGCCCACCCCGGACGTCAACCTGGCCCTCGGCATCGCGCGGGGCGGCGGCTTCTCCGACGCCTTCGGGATGGACGAGGGCGGATGGCTCGTCGGCATGACGGACCGGTTGGCGCCCAGGAGCCGGTTCGCCGAGGACGACTTCGTGGCGTACAGCTTCCTGAGGACGCCCGACACCGGGGAGGGCAAGCTGCGGATCCTGCCCTCGCTCTACGGCGAACGCCACGAACTCGGCTGGAAGAAGTGGTCGGGTTCGGCCGTTCACGGCGTGAACGCCGAGCTCAACCAGGCGGGTTCGGGGAGCCACTGGAAGTTCGAGGCGGGCGAGGTGCGGCGTGCCCCGACCGTGTGGCTCAACGCGGACCAGTGCGGCCGTGAGGTGGCCACCACCCACACGCCGTTCTGGCTCCGTGAATCGGGTGTGACCGCACGGTCGGCGCGGGCACCGCGGAGCCACAGCGTCGCGGCCTTCAAGGCGGCCGTGACTCAGCCGTAGCGGCTGGCGCGTTCGGCCGGCGTGCCGGGACCGGTGGCGAGCAGTGAGCTGAGCTCGTGCTCGAGCACGGTCCCGACGCGTTGGCAGAACGCCTCCGGCTCGTCGGCGGCGTCGGGCCGCTCGGCGACGATCCGGTCCACGACCCCGAGCCGCTGGAGATCGAGGGCCCGCACCTGCTGGCCGCGGGCCATCTCGGGGGCGTGGTCGAGGTCGCGGTGGACGATCGCGCTCGCCCCCTCGGGCGGCAGAGGCGAGAGCCACGCGTGCTGGGCGGCGATGACCCGGTCGGCCGGCAGCAGCGCGAGCGCGCCGCCGCCGCTGCCCTCGCCCAGCATCAGGCACAGCGTCGGGGCGTCGAGGGTGACCAGATCGGCGAGGCACCGCGCGATCTCACCGGCCAGGCCGCCGTTCTCCGCCTCGGGCGACAGTGCGGCGCCCTGCGTGTCGATGACGGTGAGGAGCGGTAGCCCGAGCTCGCTCGCGAGCCGCATCCCGCGCCGGGCCTCACGCAGCGCCTCGGGACCCATCGGGTGGTCGGGCGTCTGGCCGCGGCGGTCCTGCCCGAGGAACACGCAGGGCGCCGAGCCGAACCGCACCAGCGCGATCAGCAGGCCGGGGTCGGACTCGCCCTGGCCGGTCCCGTTCAGCGGTACGACGTCGGTGGCGGCGTACCTCAGCAGCCGTCGCACGCCGGGGCGGTCGGGGCGGCGGGAACGGGTGACGGCGTCCCAGGCGTCGACGTCGGGCACCGGGTCGTCCGGCGGCTGCGCGACGAGCGGGATCCCGAGCCGGGGCGCCTGCAGGATCGTCAGTGCGCGGTCGAGGATGTCGGCGATCTCGTCGGGAGGGATGACGGCGTCGATGATGCCGTGGGAGTAGAGGTTCTCCGCGGTCTGCACGTCGTCGGGGAACGGCTTGTCGTAGAGCGCCTCGTAGACCCGCGGGCCGAGGAAGCCGACCAGCGCCCCGGGCTCGGCGACGGTGACGTGGCCCAGCGATCCCCACGACGCCATCACGCCGCCGGTGGTGGGGTGGCGCAGGTAGACGAGGTAGGGCAGTCCGGACTTCTTGTGCGTCGCGACCGCCTCGGAGATCCGGACCATCTGCACGAACGCCGGGGTGCCCTCCTGCATCCGCGTGCCACCGCTGACCGGCGCCGCCAGCAGCGGCAGGCCCTCCTTCGTCGCGCGTTCGACGGCCGCGACCAGCCGGTCCGCGGCGGCGCGTCCGATCGAGCCGGCGAGGAAGCCGAACTCACCCACCAGGACGGCCACCCGCCGCCCGCGCATCAGTCCCTCGCCGGTCACGACCGACTCGTCGACCCCGCACTTCTCGGCGGCGGCGGCGAGCTCGGCGGCGTACGCCTCGCTGATCTCGCCGCGCTCGGGAGGGACGTCCCAGCCCTGCCAGGACCCCTCGTCGAGTACGAGCTCGATCAGGTCGCGCGCCGAGAGACGGTCCATGCCGTCAGGGTACGGCGGCTCCGGAGCCCCGAGGCGGGCCGCTGGTCTGCTGCGCGGGACTCAGGCGCGTGCCTGCCCACGCTCCGCCAGGCGCGTCTCGAAGTGGACGGCCGTCCGGTCAAGCAGCGCGCGCAGGTCGTCGAGCTGGTCGCGCCCGATCAGGCTGGCGAGGGCATCCTCGACCTCGCGCAGATAGGCCGCGCCGCCGCGGGCGCACTGCAAGCCGCGGTCGGTGTACTTCACCACCTTGGCCCGGCCGTCTGCGGGGTCGGGGGAGACCGTCACCAGTCCCGCCCCCTCGAGGTCCTTCACGATCGCTGCGAGCGACTGCTTGGTGATGCCCGCACGGGAAGCCATGTCCGAGACGCGGGACCCCTCGGCCTCCAGTGTGGCGAACACCGCGTTGTGGCTGATCCGGACCTCGGGGAAGCCGCGCTCGGCTGCGCCCGCTACGAGGTCAGCGATCAGGGCGCGGTCCGCGCGCTCGACCAGCGCGATGAGTGGGGGTCGGTCGGCTTCGTTTGACATTAGACAGCCCTCCTGTCTATATTCGACAGCCTACCTGTCTAATAGTAGGGCATCGCATGAGCATCGCCGCACCAACCCACCGGCCCGTGATCCATTCCGATCGCGTCGCCGTGCCGGGGACCGGACGGCTGTGGCTTGGGATGCACTCTCGCTCGCGTCATCAGCTGTCGGTGCAGTTCGGGCTGGACGACCTGCGCTTCAGCGCGTCGTACTGGTACGCCGACGCCGACCTGATCGAGCTCGAGGCGCGGTGGGGAAGTGACTTCATGGAGCGGATCTACTTCCACATCACCGCCTTCACCGCGAACGCGCTGTTGAGTCTGGCTCCCGCCCGGTTCGACCCCGGTCCGTATGCGGCCTACTGCGGGCCCGAGTTCTCCGTGCTGTGGAGCCGGATCTTCGACGGCGTCTGGGCCCAGTGGCGGTACGAGCACGACCTCGCCGACTATGGCGGTCCCCTGATCGAACCCCGCGGGAGGGCGGGGGAGCGGGTGGCGCTCGCACCCGCCGACGATCGCGCCCTCGCATTCGTGGGCGGAGGCAAGGACAGCGTCGTGTCCGTGCGGCTGCTCGAGAAGGCACACGTCGCCTGCGACACCCTCGTCTATTCCAGCTCCGGCTACGGCTCTGCCCAGCTCCAGCACCGGCTCTGCGACGGGTTGCTCGACGCCCTCGACCGGCCCGCGGAGAGTCGCCGTCGGGTGTGGCTCTTCGACGACGTCGCGGAGAGCCCCCTCCTCCAGCTGGGACCGGTCAACGGGATGCGCGGCATGACCACCGCCGAGACCCCTGCATCGGTATTCGCCGCGCTGCCCCTTGTCCTGCAGCACGGGTACTCCTACCTCTGCCTAGGGCACGAACGCAGCGCCGACATCGGCAATCTCACGTGGCGCAGGACTGGTGAGGAGGTCAACCACCAGTGGGGAAAGTCGGTCGAGTGCGAGACCCTGTTGGCGGACTACCTGTGCACCTACCTGATCGCTGACTGCGTCTACTTCAGCCCGCTGAAGCCGGCCTACGACGTGCTCATCCTGCAACTCCTGCGCGACGACCTCGTCGCCGTTCCGTCCACGCACTCGTGCAACATTCACAAGCCATGGTGCGGCCGGTGCCCGAAGTGCGCCTACGTGTGGCTCAGCTATCACGCCTACCTCCCGAGAGACGTGGTTGAGTCCACTTTTGTCGGGCTCGGCAACCTGTTCGACGCGCCGGAGAACCAGCTGAGCTACCGGCAACTGCTGGGGCTTGAGGAACACACCCCCTTCGAGTGCGTCGGTGGTGTCAATGAGGCCCGCCTGGCCTTTGAGCTCTGTCGTCACAAGGGGATCCGCGGCGCCGCGATGTCCGTCTTCGAGGCGGAGGTGCCCGCGGTCAAGACCGACAGCCTGCTCGACCGCTACCTCTCGGTCGGCACTCTCGCGCCCTCAGTCCCGGCCCCGCTGCGGACGCGGTTGGATGCCGTGCTGAAGCAGGCCGCCGCCGAGGCCATGGAACGGCTCGCGCCGCAGTGACGGGGAACTTGGTCATCGCACAACCGCTAAGACACTGGAGGAGTTCGACGTCATGAAGCTGTACATCTGCTGGAGCACGAATGGTGGCGACCACCACGACTGCCACAAAGTGCATCGGGCTCTGACCGACGCCGGGCACAAGCCAGAGATCATCAAAGCCCGGGGACAGGAACACCTGCCCAAGTTCCTCCAGGGCAAGGCTCGCCGGGAAGTCTTCGCGATGACCGGCTCCTACTTCGTACCCGTCCTGGTCCTCGACGAAGGCACTGCGATCAACACGCCGGCAGTGGCGGTGGCCTGGGCGGAAGCCCACGTGGCTCACTAGCTGACCGTTCATGCCACCGACTCAGCTCGCCCGGGCGTATGGACCCTCGTGGCCTGATCTGGCCTGCCTACGGCCTGTACGCCGGCTGCCGTTCGGAGCGCAGGTGCTTGTCGAAGATGCGCGTCAGCTCCTCGCCCGACTGCTCCTCCCACCACGCGGTGATCTCGCCGTAGCCGGCGTTCTCGTGGTCGTGGCTGGTGGGCCACTCGCGCACGAGCCGGAAGAACTCGTCGTCGCCGAGCTTCGTCCGGATCTCGTGCCACATCACTGCCGGGAGGTAGTAGACGTTGCGCTCCGCGAAGGCGTCCGCGTCGTACGACGCCGGTGGGCCGGCCTGGTTCCGCAGTTGCTGGCCCTCCTCGGCCAACCCGGCCAGCTTCTCCTCGAGCGGCGGGCTGAGGTGCTCGTCCTCCCAGAGCAGCTGCAGGTAGTAGGTCATCCCCTCGCTCATCCAGAGGTCGCGCCAGTCGCGCGGCGTCACCTGGTTGCCCCACCACTGGTGGACGACCTCGTGGACCAGCACCGGCATCGACAGCGCGTAGTCGGAGATGCCCAGCGTGATCATGGTCTGGGTCTCCATGCCGCTGGTCGCGTGGACGAACAGGAACCCGAGCGAGTCGAAGGGGTAGGGGCCGAGACGCTCTTCCGTCCAGTCGAGCGCGGCGACCGTGGTCCGCTGCAGCACGCCCAACCGGTTCGCCTCGTCGGCGGCGAGCCAGATGTCGACCGGGACGCCGCTGGCCGACGTCTCCTCGGCATGGACGAACTCACCGAACCCGACGGTGGTGAGGTACGACGCCGCCGGTTCGGCGAGGTGCCACTCGGTCACCTCCTGCCCGTCCACCGTCTCCCGGGACTGCAGCTCGCCGTTGGCGACGCCGACCATGGGCTCGGGCACCCGCAGCGTGAAGTCGTAGAGCGCCTTGTCGGACGGCTGGTCGTTGACGGCGTACCAGGTGTAGGCGCCGAACGGCTCCTGCAACGTCCAGGCCGAGCCGTCGGTCATGGTGGAGAAGCCCAGCAGCGCGATGTCAGCCCGGCTGGTGGGTGCCGCGACCGGTCGCGGACTGCCGGAGTAGTCGATCTCGACCACGTAGCGCTCGTCGGCGACGACGTCGGCGGTCACCACGAGGTCCTTGTCCTGCTGCTCGTAGTCGACCGTCTCGCCGTCGAGCTGGACGTGGTCCACGTCGAGCGACGGCTCGAGGTCGAGCTGGAACTCGTCGTCGTCCTCGGTCGAGCGGAACACGAGCGTCTCGACGCCGGTGAGCACCGACGACTCGGGGTCCCACGTCAGGTCGAGGTCGTAGTGGAGCGCGTCGACGCCCGGGTCGCCGACATCGGGATAGACGCGGTCCTCGACCGGCTCGCTCAGCGCCGCGTCGTACGCCGGGTCGTCGGCCGTGGGTGCCGGCTCGGCCTGCGACGTGCTCGGTGTGGGAGTGGGGTCCGGCTCGCTCGACGGCTCGGAGTCGGAGCAGCCGGCCAGCACCAGGACGGTCGCGGCGAGCCAGGACGCGCGCCGACGCACGGTCACTCCTCGCCGCGCAGCAGCGGCCGCACCAGCCTGCGACCGTGGTGGATCTGCGCCTTGACCGTGCCGAGCGGCACTCCGACCAGCTGCGCGATCTCGTCGTACGGGAGGCCGTAGACGTCGCGCAGCAGCAGCGGCTCGACGAACTGCGGGTGGTCGCGCTCCAGCGTCTCCATCGCCTCGAGCAGGTCGAGCCGGGTGCCGGCGATGACGCTGGTGGTGCGCGGGTCGGGCTCGTCGACGAGCGCGTCGCTGACGCCGCCGACCACGGCCTGGTTCTTCAGCCGGCGGTAGGTCGAGCGCGCGGAGTTGACCGCGACCGAGTGCATCCACGTCGTGAACCGGCCGTTGCCCTGCCACGAGCCGATCTTGTTCGCGATGTTGATGAGCGCTTCCTGGCAGGCGTCCTCGGCGTCGGCGGAGTAGGGCAGCACCCCGCGACAGACGTTCAGCGCGCGCGGCCGGACCGCCGTCAGCAACGCCTCCAGGGCGTCCCGATCGCCGTCCTGCGCCCGACGTGCGAGGTCGTCGAGGTCGTCGGGCGTCGTGCTGTCCCACGCCATGCGGCGGTCCTCCCCCGTGTGCGATCCGAGGTCATGAACATAATGCAGGGTGTCCATGCCCTCTCGGATCGGTCGCTACGCCGTGCGGCGGCGTATCGGCTCCGGCGGTTTCGCCACCGTCTGGCTCGCCTACGACGAGCAGCTGGACTCGCCCGTTGCGGTGAAGGTGCTGGCCGAGAACTGGACCGAGGACCTCCATGTCCGGCAGCGGTTCCTCGAGGAGGGCCGGTTCCTCCGCAAGGTCGAGTCCCCACACGTCGTCGCCGTCTACGACGCCGGCGAGCTCGACGACGGTCGCCCCTACCTCGTGATGTCGTACGCCGACCAGGGAACGCTCGCCGACCGGCTCGAGTTCGCCGGACTGACCCCCGCCCAGTCGCTCGAGGTGGTGCGGCAGGTCGGGCTCGGGCTGACCGCGCTGCACGAGCGCTGGGTGCTGCACCGCGACGTGAAGCCCGCCAACGTGCTGTTCCGGACCATCGAGACCCCCGACGGCTCGACGCCGCAGGTGCGGGCGATGCTCGCCGACCTCGGACTGGGCAAGGCGCTCGACATGTCGTCGCGGCTGACCATGATCGGGGGCACGCCGTCGTTCGTGGCGCCGGAGCAGGCCCAGGGGGAGCGGCTCGACGGCCGCGCCGACCTCTACTCCCTCGCCGCGCTCACCCACCTGCTGCTCACCGGCGAGCCGCCGTTCAGCCACGCGTCACTGACGGCCGCCAGCAACCCCGGCCCGCCGCCGGCCATGTCGCGGCCCGGCCGGGAGTTCCCGGTCGAGGTCGAGGACGTCGTACGTCGGGCGCTGGAGCCGGACCGCGACGACCGCTGGCCCGACGTCACGACGTACGTCGACGCGTTGGCGAGCGCACTCGCGCCCACCCTCGACGGTGACCCCGGCCCGCTGCCCGAGCCGTGGCTGCCGCTCGACCCGAACCTCACCCAGCCCGGGCCGCGGCCCAGCGGTCTGGTCGCCGACGGCGAGCTGCCGGACCCGACGCCTCCGGTCAGGACACCCGCCCAACGGCGCCGTCGGTTCGCGCTCATCGCGGTGGCGGCGCTGGTCGCCCTGGTGGTCGGAGCCGGGTCCGGCTACGCCCTCCAGCAGCAGCAGGACGGCTCGGTGGAGGTCACGGACTCGACCGGCTCGCTCTCGGTCCAGGTGCCGGAGTCGTGGACGGCCTCGGTCGCCACCGGCCAGTGGACGCCGCCCGAGCATGAATCCGAGCTCCCGTCGCTCTCCGCGGGCACGCACGACGGCTGGACCGAGTCCGAGGTCGGCGAGGGAGTCTTCGTCGGCGTGATCGCGGCCGAGGACCTCCCGGAGGAGCTGCCCGGCCACGACGAGTGCGAGAGCACCCTGGACCCGGTCAGTGACTCGATCGGCGACGACCCGGTGCTCACCCAGGTGGCGACGGGATGTCCCGGGGTCATCGTCGAGCGGGTGCGCCAGGTGGCGACCAACCGATACGTCTGGATCCAGGTCCGCAGCGACGAGCGGGCCACCGCCAACAGCGTGCTCGACCAGGTCGCTGTCTCGGGTTTCTGACCAGGTTCACGTCGAGGGGGCGGCCGTGCTGCCGGGCCTCGGGGCGTGCGGCTGCTGCCGGTACACCTCGGTGGCGATCTTGGACACCAGCGCCTCCAGTCCCGGGGCGTCGATCAGGCGTCCCGTGGCCGAGATCTCGAGGTCGATGCCGTTGCCGTCGAAGCTGAGCCAGCGGGTGACCTGCAGTCGCCGATACCCGCCGAGGATGTACGACGCCTGCAGCGTGTCGCCACCTTCATCGAGGATCTCGAGGTCGGTGAGGTCGGGGGTGAAGGGCAATGCGGCGACCCGCTCGGCGACGACCTGGGCCAGGGTCCGTTGCAGGTCGACGACCTGGACGCGCACGCCGTAGCCGCCGTCGAGGTCGCCCGGCGGGACCCAGCTCGCCTCCCCCGTCCGAAGATCGGTCCGCAACCAGCCGTCAGGGACCGGCACGACGACGCCCCCCTCACCGGGCACGCCGAGCTTCTCGTCGTGGGTGTCGAACGAGACCGGCAGCGGCGGCACATCAGAGTCGGGCCTGGTCTTCTGGGGCGGGGTGTAGGGGATCGCCGGATCGGCCGCCTCGACCGGGGTGGGAGCGGTGTCGGACATCGTCGGGTCCGAGGCACTTTCGGCGTAGGCCCAGCCGCCCACGCCCCCTGCCACCAGCAGGAGGAGCAGCAGCAGCAACGGCCCCCGTACTCCCACGAGGCCACGGTAGTCGCACCCTGTGGTTGGCTGGCAGCCATGACTGCAGACCTGCTCTCCCAGCACCGCCAGCGGCTCGACGACGCGGTCGCCGCCGCCGCCTCCCGCGAGTACTTCTCCGCCTTCGACGAGTCCCCGTCGCCGCGGGTCTACGGCGAGTCCGCCGCGAGCGACGGCAAGGCGGCGTACGACGCCTGGCTGGACAGCGACTTCCCGCTGTCGACCCCGGGCAGCGACGGGACCGTCGCGACCGAGCGGTCGCCGTACGGGATCGACCTCGGGATCCGCTACCCCCGCGTCACCGACGTGGATGCCCTGCTGGCGGCGTCCGGCGCGGGGATGAAGGCCTGGCGTGACGCCGGGCCCGAGGGTCGCACCGGTGTCTGCCTCGAGGTGCTCGACCGGCTGCACGGCCGGATCTTCGAGCTCGCCAACGCGGTGCAGCACACCAGCGGCCAGGCGTTCGTGATGGCGTTCCAGGCCGGCGGCGCCCATGCCCTCGACCGCGCGCTGGAGGCGATCGCCTACGCGTGGGTCGAGATGACCCGGACGCCGACGACCGCCCGCTGGGAGAAGCCGGGCAAGGTGCCGCTGACGATGGAGAAGACCTTCACGATCGTCCCGCGCGGCGTCGCGCTGGTCATCGGCTGCAACACCTTCCCGACCTGGAACTCGTGGCCCGGCCTGTTCGCCTCGCTGGTGACCGGCAACCCGGTCGTCGTGAAGCCTCACCCGGCCGCCGTGCTGCCGCTGGCGCTGACGGTGCAGGTCTGCCAGGAGGTGCTGGCCGAGCAGGGCTTCGACCCGAACCTGGTCACCCTCGCCGCGGAGGAGCCCGACGACCGGCTCGCCGGCACCCTCGCCGTGCGGCCCGAGGTGAAGCTGATCGACTTCACCGGCGGCAACACCTTCGGCGACTGGCTCGAGGAGCACGCGCGGCAGGCGACGGTCTTCACCGAGAAGGCCGGCGTCAACACCGTCGTCGTCGACTCGACCGACAACTTCAAGGCGATGTGCCAGAACCTCGCGTTCTCGTTCGCCCTCTACACCGGCCAGATGTGCACCGCCCCGCAGAACGTCTACCTGCCCGCCGACGGCATCGAGACCGACGACGGTCGCAAGTCGCCGTCCGAGGTCGGCGCCGGCATCGGCGCGGCCCTCGACCGGATGCTCGGCGACGACGCCCGCGCGGTCGAGCTGCTCGGCGGTGTCGTCAACGACGGCGTCCTCGAACGGTTGGACGCGGCCGCCTCGCGCGGCGAGGTGCTGGTCGCCTCGCGCACCGTCACCCACCCGTCGTACGCCGACGCGACGGTCCGCACGCCCACGTTGATCTCGCTGTCGGCCGATGAGGACGCCGACGTCTACGAGTCGGAGTGCTTCGGCCCGGTCGCCTACCTGATCTCGACGTCCGGCACCGACCAGTCGATCGACGTCTTCCGCGACACCGTCAAGCGCCACGGCGCGATGACCGCCGCGGTCTACTCGACGTCCGACGCGGTCATCGACGACATGCGCGAGGCCGCCCTCGACGCCGGCGTCGCCCTCAGCGAGAACCTGCTGGGCGGCGTGTTCGTCAACCAGTCCGCGGCCTACTCCGACTTCCACGGCACCGGCGCCAACCCCGCCGCCAACGCCTCCTACACCGACGGCGCCTACGTCGCCTCCCGCTTCCGCATCATCCAGTCCCGCCGCCACGTCTGAGGCGGCCTGGTCCTAGCGTGGCGCCATGACGAGCTTCCTCCTGCGCCACGCCCGTCTGGCCGACCTCGACGGCAGCGGGCAGGCCACTGGGACGGGGGCCGACGCGCCGGTCGACGTTCGGGTGGACGCGGGAACGGTCACCGAGGTCGGTGCCGGGCTCGCCGCCGACGGGCTGCCGGAGGTCGACGCGGAGGGCCGCTGGCTGCTGCCGGGGCTGTGGGACCACCATGTCCACCTCACCCAGTGGACGCTGACCAGCGCCCGTCTCGACCTGACCGGCGCGCGGTCCGCGGACCAGGCGATCGCCGCGGTGCGGGAGCGGCTGGAGGCGCGACCCGGCCAGGCGGTCGTCGGGTGGGGGCACCGGCCGACCGACTGGCCGGTCGACCCGGTCGTCTCGATGCTCGACGCCCTCGGGTCCGAGCAGCCGATCGTGCTGATCGCCGGCGACGGCCACCACGCGTGGCTCAACTCGCTCGCGCTGATGACGCTCGCCATGCCGATGCGGGAGGGCGTCGTGGCCGAGGGGGAGTGGTTCTCGGCCTACCCACGGCTGGCCGCCGTGCTCGGCGACGACGGGACCGGCCCGGACGCCATCCTGCACACCCAGCAGGACGCCGCCGCCCTCGGCGTGGTCGGCATCACCGACCTCGAGTTCAACGCCGGACCCGACGAGTGGATCACCCGGTGGGAGGCCGGCGGCGGGTTGCTGCGCGTCAGGGCGGCGACGTACGCCGACGGCCTCGACGCCGTGATCGAGCAGGGCCTGCGCACCGGCGACGTGCTGCCCGGCTGTGACGACCGCGCGCGGATGGGGCCGCTCAAGATCATCAGCGACGGCTCCCTCAACACCCGCACGGCCTGGTGCTGCGAGCCCTACTCCGGCCCCTCCCCGCTCGGCTTCCCCCACGGCCAGCCCAACCAGACGCCGGAGGAGCTGCGCGACCTGCTGCGCCGCGCGACCGACCACGGGCTCGACGTCGCCGTCCACGCCATCGGCGACCGCGCCGTCGGCGAGGCGCTCGACGCGATCGACGAGACCGGCGCCCACGGCTCGATCGAGCACGCCCAGCTGGTCCGGCGTGACGACGTGCGCCGGATGGCCGAGCTCGGCGTCGTCGCGAGCGTGCAACCGGCCCACCTGATCGACGACCGTGACGCCAGCGACCGGCTCTGGCCGGGCTGCGGCGAACGCAGCTTCGCCTTCCGCTGGATGCTCGACGACGGGGTCCGGCTCGCGCTGGGCTCGGACGCGCCGGTGGCGCGGCTCGACCCGTGGCTGGCGGTGATGGCGGCGGTCCACCGCACCGTCGACGGCCGCGAGCCCTGGTACGCCGACCAGGCGATCACCCTGCGCGAGGCCCTGGCCGCGTCGACCGACGGGTGGGGCACGGTCGCGGCCGGCCACCCGGCCGACCTGGTGCTGGTCGACGAGGACCCGCTCGGCGACTGGTCGGAGCGCCGCGAGGCGCCCACGGTCGCGGCGACGTGGGTCGCCGGCCGACTCATCCACGGGTTTGAGTGAGCTCGTTCCCGGGTAGCCTCCGCGGCGTGAACGAACAGCAGCCCGACGACCAGCCCGGGGGGGTCCACGCCCCGCCCGTGGTCTACCTCCCGGTCGACACCGACGCCGAGGGCAAGGTGTCGGACTTCAAGATGATCAAGCTGGCCGACGGCCGGGTCGCCCTGCTGGGCTACACCGCGCTCGACCGCTTCATCGACTGCTGGGGCGAGCACCAGCCGTGGCTGCTCTTCGACGCCCACCGGCTCTCCGAGATCCACGACGTCAAGCCGTTCGACCTGAAGCTGCTCGACGTGGCCGTGCCCGAGGAGTACCGCCCCGGCCCGCCGCAGGAGGTCGGCTCGTGACGCTGCGTCTCGATGCGGGTGCCGCGGAGCGGATCGCCGGCGGTCACGACTCCGCCGCGACCACGATCGACGGCGCGGCCGGCAGCGCGCCGGGCGCGGTCGACGCCGGCTACGGCTCGGCGTACGTCTCCGACATCCTGGCCGCCGTGAGCGAGACCGCGGGTGAGATCGCCGCCATCAACGTCGGCATCGGCCAGCTGGTGCGCGACGTCGCCGACTCCCTCGGCCGGACCGAGGCGGAGATCGCGGGCGAGTTCGACTCGATGGCGAGGTTGGGCGAATGACCACGTCGATGGACACCAAGGTCGAGGGTGAACCCAGTGCCGTGACCACCGCCGCGACCTGGCTGCGCGACACCCTCGCCAAGAACCTCGAGACTGCGGGCAACGACCAGCAGGACGCCCGCAACGACGCCCGCGGCAGCTGGGAGGGCGAGACCGCGTCGTCGTACCAGAACTTCAGTGGGGACATCCTCAAGTCCAACGACAAGCACGAGGAGCGGGTCAAGCGGGCGGCGACCGCCCTCGACCTCTACGCCGCCAAGCTGCAGCGCTGCATCGACGACATGACCGAGATCCGCGGCCGCGCCAGCGGCGGCGGGCTCACCGTCTCCGGAACCGTCATCCACGCTCCGGACCCCGTTCCGGCCGGGACGGTCGAGGCAGGCTCGCCCGAGGAGGCCGCGCGCGAGGCGGCCGTGGACAAGATCGAGCTGTGGAACCTGCTCGTCGAGGACACCGCGACCGCCTACCAGGAGTTCACCGAGTGGGTCGACGCCGAGATGCCGCCCGACGTGGCGGACGCGCGTGAGAAGGACTCCTCCGACAGCGTGCTCGACGCGCTGAAGGAACTCCTGCCCAACTTCATGGCCGGGGCCGGGGGTGGCCTCGCCGGTGTGGCTCTGCTCGACAAGGCGGGCGACTACAAGGCCGAGGCCCGCGAGTTCCGGCGCAGGAGCCGGGTCGCCGGCGATCCCCGGGTCCGCGGCTCCGCCGACACTCCGGCGGGCCGGGCCAAGCTCGACGACCTGCTCGGCAAGGCGTCGTGGCTGAAGAAGGGTGGCCGCTTCCTCGGCGGTCCGGGCGGCATCCTGATCGACATCGGCTTCGGCATCCAGGAGGGCATCGAGACCGGCAACTGGGAGCGCGTGGCACTCACGACCGGGACCAGCATCGCCGTCGGCGTCGGCGTGACAGCCCTCGTCGCGGCCGGCGTCGTGACCGCCCCGGCCTGGGCCGTTGTCCTTGCCGGAGGTGCGCTGGCAGCTGGCGCGGCATGGGGGGTCGGCCAGATCTACGACAACTGGGACGACATCACGGACTGGACCGGCGACCGGGTCGACGACGTGACGGACTTCGCCTCCGACACCTGGGATGACGCCACCGACGTCGCCGGCGACGCCTGGGACTCGGTCACTCCGTGGTGAACGGGTCGACCCGACTGATCCCGCGCTGGTACGTCGTGACCGTGGTCGCGGTGCTGGCCGTGCTCACCCTCGTCTTCACCGGTCTCGCGGCGACCAGCGACGGAGTCCTGGGGTGGTCGGCCTGGGGCCTGACCGCGGCCACCGGCCTGATGCTCGTCGCGGCCGTCTCCTCTCTCGCCCGGCCGCGTCGACCGCGTCCGCCGACCATCGCACCCGACGGCACCCGCGTCTTCCTCGCACCGGCCACCACCGTGTGGTCGCTGATCGGGGCATGGTTCGCGCTGCTGGTCGTCGCCGCACTCTGGATCGTCGTCGCCGTGACCGACTTCGACTCGCTGGAGTCGCCGGCGTTCGCGCTGATCACCGTGGTCGGGGCGCTGGCGTCCCTGCCCGACCTGTTCCGCCTGCTGACCGGCCGGCTCCATCGCTGGCGGCTCGAGCTGGGTCCCGAGTCGGTCACCTACCGCGGCTACCGGACCGACGCGACCTGGCCGTGGTCGAAGGTGCACGGCGCGCGCATCCAGGCCCGCGGTCCCTCCGGAGTCCTCCTCGACGTCAAGGGCGCGGGCCAGGACCCCGTCGTCCCGATCACCGCGTTCGCCGTACCCGCCGAGCAGCTGGTCGACGAGATCCAGCGCGCCAAGGCCGCCTCCCGCCGCTGACGTTCACGCCAGGGCGAGGCGTCAGCGACAGCACCGTCTGCGGATCGTCGAGTGCGTCGCCGTACAGCTCACGGAGCTGGTTCATGCGGTAGCGGACGGTCTGCGGGTGGACGAACAGGTCGGCGGCAACGTCCTCGCGTCGGCCCTGGTGGAGCAGCCACGAGCGCAGCGTGGCCTCGAGCTTCTCGGCGGTCGCGGGCCGGACGTCGGCCAGCGGCGCAAGCGCCCGCTCGCGGAGGTCGGCGAGAGCCTCCGGGTCGGCAGTGACGACCAGGGAGGCGAGGTGGCGCTCGGTGTCGACCGGCTCGGGGTTCGTGCGCAGCGAGAGGCCGCGGACCGCGCGGGCGTACGACGTGCGGACCTCCCGCCAGGGCCGGGCCGGGCCGACGACGGCGTGACGGTCGGCGAGGATCCGCAGCAACCGGGTGCGCGACCGTCCGCCCATGCCGGGGACGAGCACCACCGCCAGCCCCTCGGCGAGGCCGTGCTCGCTCGGCGTCAGGGCGCCCGAGGGGACCAGCCCCAGCACCGGTCGGACCTGCGACTCGGGCAGCAGGACGGCGGTCAGGGTGCGCGGCGGCTTCCAGTCGGCCCGTTCCGCGGCCTCGGCGACGGCGTCGGCAGCCTCGCCCCGCAGCAGCGCGCCGCCCAGCCGGTCGAGGTAGCGCTGCCGCACCCGGCCGGTGGTCTCCAGCTCGTCGGTGTGGCCGGCGACCGAGGCGGCCGACAGCTCGTCGATGTAGGCGAACACCAGCTCGGCGAACGACGCGACCGTGGCAGCCGAGACCCCCGCCTTGACCGCCGTCGCCGACAGCTCGCGCCACGACACCCGGGCGCCGACACGGTAGGCCGCGAGCAGCGCGTCCGCCGAGCGGCCTGACCGCGCCTCGCCACGACCCAGCGCGTAGGCACCCTCGACCGTCGGCGAGAGCGGCGTACCGGGGTCGTTGGTGCGTCCGGCCACGCGCAGGAAGCCGGCCAGCGCCATCTGCACCGCCTGCTCGATGGTGGCCGCCATCTGCTCGCCGAGCCCCTCGCTGTAGGCCGGCACTTCCTCCCGGACGGCGGTGACGGTGTGACCCGCCACCTCGGGCAGGGTTGCTCGCAGCAGGTCCACGAGCGTGCCGTCCAGTGTGAGCCGTGTCGCCATTTGTCATCTCCGAACAAAAGTGGCAGCGAAATTCACGCGTCTACGTCAGGTCTTGAGCCTAGCGCTCAGACAGGATAGAAGCCATGGAGTCCTCCCTGCGATCTCGCGCGCGTCGACTGGTCGAGTCGGCCACGACGCCGCTGGTACCCGCCGACTTCCTGGACCTCTTCGCCCCCCTGCGCGCGGGCGCCGACCTGCGCGGCCGGATCGAGGAGGTCCGCGCCGAGACCCGCGACGCGGCCACGCTCGTGATCCGGCCCGGTGCCGACTGGGCCGGTCACGTCCCGGGGCAGTACGTCCGGATCGGCGTCGACGTCGACGGCGTCCGCCAGTGGCGCGCCTACTCCCTGACCCATGGCCCCCGCGCCGACCGCCGGATCGCGGTCACGGTCAAGGCGGTCCCCGACGGGCTCGTCAGCCACCACCTCGTCCACGACATGCGGCCCGGCACCCTCGTCCACCTCGAGCAGGCAGCCGGCGAGTTCGTGCTGCCCCCCGAGGGCGGCCGCTTCCTCTTCGTCACCGCCGGCTCCGGCATCACGCCGGTGATCGGCATGCTGCGCAACCTGTTCCCGTCCACCGACGAGGGCGTGCTGCGCCCCGGCCGGAGCGCGGCCTTCGACGTCACCGTCGTCCACGTCGCGCCGACCCGGCCCGACTCGATCTTCCTGCACGACCTCGAGGCGCTCGCCGCGGCCGGTGCCATTCGCCTGGTCGCGCGGTACGACGACGTCCACGGCGTGCTCGACGTCGACGAGCTCCCCGCGCTGGTCCCCGACCTCGCGGAGCGCCTGACCTTCGCCTGCGGCCCCGCCGGACTGCTGGAAGCGCTCGAGCGGTTCCACGCCGACAAGGGCCTCGACCTGTTCACCGAGCAGTTCCGCACCAGCCGCGTCGAGCCCGGTGACGGAGGGACCGTCGCGTTCGCCGACGGCCGCGTCGTCGAGGGCGACGGTGCCACCCCGATCCTCGAGACCGCCGAGAACGCCGGCGTGCTCATGCCGAGCGGGTGCCGGATGGGCATCTGCTACAGCTGCGTGCTCCCGATGACCGAAGGCAGTGTCCGCGACCTCCGCAACGGCGAGATCACCACCGCCGTTCCCGGTGAGAGCGGCGCCGTCAAGATCCAGACCTGCATCAACGCCCCCGCGGGCGCCTGCCACCTCGACCACCCCCGGGGTTTCGAGGCTCGCTCCGCTCGCACCTCAACCAACGAAGGAGTCAGTGCGAGATGACTGTCATCCAGAAGAAGGCCGACAACCCGATCGCCCACCTCACGCCCGAGGACATCGAGCAGATCGGCATCGAGCTCGACGCCATCCGCCAGGACGTGATCGACTCGCGCGGCGCCGCCGACGCGGCGTACATCCGCCGGATGATCAAGACCCAGCGCAGCCTCGAGCTCGGCAGCCGCGCGGTGCTGCTGTTCAGCATCTTCCCGCCGGCGTGGGTCGTCGGCACGGCCGGTCTCTCCGCCGCCAAGATCCTCGACAACATGGAGATCGGCCACAACATCCTCCACGGCCAGTGGGACTGGATGCGCGACCCCAAGATCCACTCCACGACCTGGGACTGGGACATGGCCTCGCCGGTCGAGCAGTGGAAGCACAGCCACAACGAGATCCACCACACCTACACGAACGTCGTCGGCAAGGACAACGACCTCGGCTACGGCATCATGCGCGTCGACGAGGACCAGCGCTGGTACCCGTTCCACCTCGGCCAGCCGGTCTGGTGCTTCATCAACGCGCTGTTCTTCGAGTACGGCATCGCGGCGTACGACCTCGACCTCGGCGCCGTGATCAAGAAGAAGCAGACCAAGGACCCCGAGTTCCGCCGCCGGGCCAAGCAGGTCGTGAACAAGATCCGCAAGCAGGTCACCAAGGACTACGTCGCCCACCCGCTGCTGTCGATCCCGACCGGCTCCTTCCTGTCCACGATCGCGGCCAACTTCACCGCCAACATCGTGCGCAACCTGTGGAGCAACTCGATCATCCTCTGCGGTCACTTCCCCGAGGGTGTCGAGACGTTCGAGAAGCGCTCGATCGACGGCGAGAGCAAGGGCGACTGGTACGTCCGGCAGATGCTCGGCGCGGCCAACATCTCCGGCTCCAAGGCGCTGCACGTGATGTCCGGCAACCTGTCCCACCAGGTCGAGCACCACCTCTTCCCGGACCTGCCGTCCAACCGCTACGCCGAGATCGCACCCAAGGTGCAGGCGCTCTTCGACAAGTACGACCTGAACTACTGCACCCGGCCGTTGGTGCCGCAGGTCTACTCCGCGTGGCACAAGGTCTTCCGGCTCAGCCTCCCCAACGGCTGGCTCGAGACCACCAACGCCAAGAACCTGCCGTCGCAGGTGAAGACGCTCTGGGCGATGTCGACCAAGGGGCCGAAGGTACGTCGTGCCGCCCAGGCCCGGCTGACCCAGATGGCCCGCCGCCAGGCCGCCTGACGCCTACGTTCGCGGTAGTCCACATCGTTTCTGTCGTCTCACGGCGGCAGCAGGGACCGAAACGATGTGGACTACCCGGCTCAACGCCTCCAGACGAACACTTCGCGCTGGTCGAAGACATCGCCCTCGACGAGGTTGCCGGCGTACGAGGAGAAGGCCATCGCGGTGCCGTCGTCGCTGACGACGGCGCCGAGCGTGGCACTCCAGTTGTCGCCGCCCGCACCGCCAGGGCCCTCGGAGACGCGGACCACGTCACCGGTCTCGACGTCGGCGAGGAACGCGTCGGGCTTGCCCTCGTCGTCACCCTCGACCAGATCGGTGGCATCCGACCCGAACCCGACGTACCGGCCGTCGGCCGACAGCGTCGGCAGGAAGGAGCCGAGGTCGCCCTTGGCGTGGGCCCGGACTATCTCGCCGGTGACCAGGTCGAACCGGTAGATGTCGGTGGCCCGACCGTTCTCACCGGGCAGGTCCTTCGCGCACGACGAGAACGCCGCGTAGCGCCCGTCGCCAGACAGCATCGGCCGGCCCGCGCTGCCCATCGGCAGCGGCTGGCACGGCGGCGAGTCCGGCTCCTGCCAGAACCTCACCGTCGCCCGGGCGCCCAGGTTGCGGATCCAGAGGCGGTTGCTGTCACCGAACGTGACCAGCTTCCCGTTGTCGGAGACGTCGCCGATCAGCACGCTGGGCCGGATGTCGCGGCCGTCGCGGTTCAGTGAGACCTGGCGGGTCTTGCCGGTCCTGAGGTTGCGCGCGTAGACGTCCTCCAGCTTGTCGTCGTCCTTGACGCTGAACGAGGCGAAGGACTGGAAGGCGACGACCTTGCCGTTGCCGGAGATGACCGGCGCGAAGCTGGCCTGCTGACGCTGGAAGCCGGCCGTCGACTGCGAGACCCGGCTGGTGTCTCCCGTGGTCAGGTCGGTGAGTACGACGTCGAGCTGCGTTCCGTTGCGGTCCCGGGTGCCGGTCAGGTTGGTCGCCCAGGTGGTGTAGGCGACCTTGCTGCCGTCGCCGGAGATCGTGGGCTCGAAGCTGTAGTCGTTGCCGGGGTTGCCGTTCCGCTGGCTGACCAGCAGGGTGCTGCCCGCGACGGTGTCGCGGCGGTAGACGTCATCGAGCTCGTTGTCGTCGGCAGCCACGAGCGGAGCAGCCGTCGAGAAGACGACGTACCGACCGTCGGCCGAGATGACCTGGCCGGCTCCGCTGATGTCGCTGGAGAAGTCCAGCTGCTCATCGGTCCCGTCGACCAGGACGACCTGCTCGTTGTGGGCGGTGACCCCGGCCAGGGCGGCCGGGAGGGTGACCGCGACTGCGGCCAGGGCGAGGCCGGCGGCGGTGCCCGCGCGGCGTGTCGTGGTGTGCATGGTTCGTACCCTCTCGTGAATGTCCTCCCCTAGACGCGGCCTTTCCGCCAGAGGTTGCTTTTCCGGGAGGCGGTCTGGACCGGGCTGTGGTCTCTAGTGCAGGGAGGTCCAGATCGCGTCGGCGCGGTCGTCGTCGCCCATGCCGCGGGTGACGTACGCCGCGGCGTACCCATCCGCGAGCGACCACCAGGCCGAGCAGCCGCCGGCGCCGCCCATGCCGAGGTCGTCCTCGTCGACCTGGAAGCCCAGCGTCCAGGAGACGTCGCGGTCGAGCAGCAGGTCGTGGCCGCTGGCTTGCGGGGAGACGTACGCCGCGTGCAGGTCGGCCCCGAGCCGCTCCTCGACGGGTCCGCCGGGCGCCATCAGGTCGGCGTAGAAGCGGGCCAGTCCGCGGGCGCTCGCGTGCAGCGCGATCGCGGGGAAGCTGCACCGGCGGAACCGCTCGCTGTTGAGCAGCTCCGGGTCGAGCAGCCCGGGTGGGTGGGCGAGGGCCGGTCCCCACAGCGGGTCGTCGGCGTAGACCTCGGGCCAGCCCTCCAGTGGTACGACGTCGGCGACCCGGCCAAGATCTTCCGTCGCGACCCGCAGGTGCAGGTCCCAGCCGTGGTCGCGGGCGATGCCCGCGAACCGGTCGGCGAGGTCGTCGCCGGTCGCGCGGCGTACCAGGGCGTCGCAGAGGTGGCCGTAGGTCAGGGCGTGCTCGGCCACGCCGGCGCCCGGGACGTGGATGGGCTCCGCGTCGGCGAGCAGAGCGGTCAGCCTCTCGAGGTCGTCGAAGGCCACCTCGGAGGCGGCGGCCGGGAACGTCGGGACACCCGCGGCGTGGCTGAGGACCTGGCGGACCGTCGTCGACTCCTTGCCGTGAGCCGCGTACTCCGGCCACACCTCGGCCACGCGCTGGTCGAGATCGAGCCCGCCGCCGGCGACGACGTCCAGCACCGTGAGCGCCGCGAACGGCTTGGCGACCGACCACGTCATGACCAGGGTCTCCGGGGTCCAGGGCCGGTGGCCGTCGCGGGTGCCGACGACATGCTCGACCTCGACCCGCCCGTCGCGCAGCACGCAGACAGCAGCCTCCCGGCTCGCGAGCGGACTCCGCCCATCCGTCGAGCAGGGCGACGACCGGATGAGTCATCCGAGAGCCGCGCTGACGACCTCGCGCGCCTCGGCCTGCACCTGGGCGAGATGGTCGGGGCCGCGGAACGACTCGGCGTAGATCTTGTAGACGTCCTCGGTGCCGGAGGGGCGGGCGGCGAACCAGGCGCTCTCGGTGGTCACCTTCAGCCCGCCGATGCGGGCGCCGTTGCCGGGTGCCTCGGTGAGCCGGGCGGTGATCTGCTCGCCGGCGAGGGTGGTGGCGGTGACGTCGTCGGGGGAGAGGGCCGCGAGCTTGGCCTTCTGCTCGCGGTCGGCAGGGGCGTCGACGCGGGCGTACGCCGGGTCGCCGTGCTCGGCCACCAGGCTCGCGTAGTGCTGGGAGGGAGTCTTCCCGGTGCGCGCCAGGATCTCGGAGGCCAGCAGCGCCAGGATCAGGCCGTCCTTGTCGGTGGTCCACACGCTGCCGTCGTGACGCAGGAACGACGCCCCCGCCGACTCCTCGCCGCCGAAGCCGAACGAGCCGTCGATCAGGCCCGGCACGAACCACTTGAACCCGACGGGCACCTCGACCATCGGCTTGCCGAGCGCCTCCGCGACCCGGTCGATCATCGAGCTCGACACGAGCGTCTTGCCGATCCGGGCGGTGTCGGGCCAGCCGGGGCGCGCACCGCCGAAGAGGTAGCCGATGGCGACGGCGAGGTAGTGGTTGGGGTTCATCAGCCCGGCGTCGGGGGTGACGATTCCGTGCCGGTCGGCGTCCGCGTCGTTGCCGGTCGCGATGTCGTAGTCGTCCTTGCGGTCGATCAGCGACGCCATCGCGTAGGGCGAGGAGCAGTCCATCCGGATCTTGGCGTCCCAGTCGAGGGTCATGAACCGCCACGTCGGGTCGACGTCGGGGTTCACCACCGTCAGGTCGAGCCGGTGCCGCTCGGCGATCTCTCCCCAGTAGTCGACGCTCGCGCCGCCGAGCGGGTCGGCACCGATCCGCACGCCTGCCTCGCGAATCGCGTCGAGGTCGAGCACGGCCGGCAGGTCGTCGACGTACGCCGCCAGGAAGTCGTAGCGCCCGGCGCCCGACACGTCGGCGACCCGCTTCACCCCGGCCAGGCCGTCGCGGATCAGCTCGTTGGCGCGGTCGGCGATGACCGACGTGGCATCGGTGTCGGCCGGCCCGCCGTGGGGCGGGTTGTACTTGAAGCCACCATCGGCGGGCGGGTTGTGCGAGGGGGTGACGACGATCCCGTCGGCGGTGCCTGCGGCCTGCCCGCGGTTGGCGTGCAGGATCGCGTGAGACACCGCTGGGGTCGGGGTGAACCCGTCGCGGCTGTCGACCAGCACCTCGACGTCGTTGGCGAGCAGCACCTCGAGCGCCGACCGCCAGGCCGGCTCGGAGAGCGCGTGGGTGTCGCGGCCGATGAACAAGGGTCCGTCGTACCCCTGACCGGCGCGGTAGTCGCAGATCGCCTGGGTCGTGGCGAGGATGTGGTGCTCGTTGAACGAGGTCTTGAGCGACGAGCCGCGGTGGCCGCTGGTGCCGAAGGCGACCTGTTGGTCGACGTCCTCGGGATCCGGCACGCGGTCGTGGTAGGCCGCGAGGAGTGCGGCGACATCGACGAGATCGGCATCGGTGGCGGGGGTGCCCGCGCGGGGGTCGACCATGAGACCCATCATGCACCGGGTGTCGGACGGCGGCGATCTGGGCAAGACTCCGCCCATGCGAACCCTGCTTGCCGCTACCGCCATGGCCACCGCGATCGTGACGGCCCCGGTGGTGGCGGCGGCGCAGCCGGTCGTGGGGGACGGAGCCGCGCCACCGTCGGTGTCCGCTCACCGCGGCACGACCCCGGGCTACCACTACGGGGCCACCCACACCCAGGTCCTCACCGGGGAGCTGTCCAGGGGCGTACGCGCGACCTTCACGGTCCACCGCCCGAACCAGGTCAAGGGTCGCAAGGGCCAGCACTCGCTCGGCCAGATCGCGGTCGGCGACTCGACGAACCGCGCGTTCGTCGAGGCCGGGTGGCGGCAGTACGTCGACGGCCCCCGGCTCTTCGTCTACTGGCGGCCCGCCGACGGCAGCAACACCTGCTACAACTTCGGCTGCGGCTTCAAGGACCAGGGGAAGGGCATCCGTCCGAACTCGAAGCTCAAGCCGGGCAGCACGATCACGATCGGCTTCAAGTTCGCCGACCGCAAGTGGTGGCTGATGATCAACGGCAAGAAGTCCGGCTACTACCCGGCCCGGCTGTGGGACGGAACCTTCACCCGCAGCGACTACTCCTCGATCTTCGGCGAGGTCTACGTCGACCCCGACCACCGGCTGTGCGCCGACATGGGCAACGGCAAGCGCGCCCGGAAGAAGGCGGCTGCCAAGGCCACCCACGTCGCCTTCTACGACGGCCCTCCGGTCCAGCTCACCGTCAGCGACTACAGCGACCTCGAGAACTACAGCGTCAAGCTCACCGGCGACGACTCCTTCCGCTACGGCGGCCCGGGAGCCTGCTGAGGTCCGCAACGCAACCTCTAGGGTGGCGGGGGTGACTGTGGGAGAGCTCCGCACGGCCGTCGACGGCGACGTCGTCGTGCTGCGGTTCCCCGATCCTGAGGAGGCCGCGGAGTCGGTCCGGCTCTGGTGCGACCTCGACCTCGGCGACACCACCTTCGACGCGGTCGACGGCGGCTGGGAGCTGCGGTTGAAGGACCTGCCCGTGGACCGGCTCGAGTACCTCCTGGATGTCGACGGCGTGCAGGGGGTCGACCCGACCAACCCGCTGACCGTCGACGGCGCCTTCGGGGAACACTCCTGGGTCGCCCTCGCGGGCTACGAACCACCCGGCTGGCTCGACGGCGAGCAGGTCGCCTCCGAGCAGTCCGGCGTCGTCGTCGAGGACACCCCGGTCGGTGACATCGAGGTGGCGCTGTGGGCGCCGGCGGACGCCGACGGCGACGACCCGCTGCCGATGCTCTACGCCCACGACGGACCCGAGATGGCGTCGTACGGCGGGTTGCTCGACTACGTCGGCACCGGGATCGCCGCCGGCCGGCTGCCCCGGATGCGGGTGGCGCTGCTGTCCCCCGGCCCCCGCAACCAGCAGTACGCCGCCAACCCGGCGTACGCCGCCGCCCTCACCGACCACGTCGTCCCCGCGTTGGTGGACGCCTGTCCGACCGATCACCGGCCGGTGCTCACAGGTCAGAGCCTGGGCGGGGTCGCCGCCCTCCATGCCGCGTGGACGAGCCCCGCGACCTTCTCCGGGCTGCTGCTCCAGTCCGGTTCGTTCTTCACCCCCGAGCTGGACCCGCAGGAGTCGGACTTCGAGTCCTGGGACGAGGTGACCGGCTTCGTCGCGAGCCTGCTGGCCGCCACCCGGGCCGCGCCGGATGCCCCCCTGGTCGCGATGACCTGCGGCACCGCCGAGGAGAACTTCGCCAACAACCGGCTGCTGCACGACCACCTGCGCAGCACCGGCCTCGACGTGACGTGGGGCGAGGCCCGGCAGGCCCACACCTGGACCTGCTGGCGCGACCTGCTCGACCCCCACCTGACCGACCTCCTCCGAAAGGTATGGAGCTGATGGACCGGATGCAGTGGGACCTACCCATGCCAGCCTTCGACCGGAACGGGACGGTCGTCCGCTACGGCCACTGGGGCCGGCCGGTCCTGGTGTTCCCGAGCGAGCAGGGCCGCGCCTGGGACTACGAGAACAACGGCATGGTGGGCGCGGTCGCCGACCTGATCGACGCCGGCCGGGTCAAGCTGTACTGCGTCGACTCCGCCGACGACCGGACCTGGTCGGACCGCGAAGCGCCGGTCGAGGAACGAGCCCGGCGGCACCGCTCGTACGAGTCGTGGATCATCGACCAGGTCGTGCCACTCGTCGACCACGACTCACCGGACCGCGGCGACCTGGCCGTCACCGGGTGCAGCCTGGGTGCCTACCACTCACTCCAGCTCGCGCTCACCCGCGCCGACCTGTTCCCGCTGGCGATCTGCCAGTCCGGCAACTACGACCCGGCCGAGTGGTACGCGTGGGGCGAGCGCGGCGACGCGGCGTACTTCACCAACCCCACCGACTACGTGCCCCACCTCCACGGTGACCACCTGGACTGGCTGCGCGGCCGGGTCCACGTCGTGCTCACCGTCGGCGAGGGTCCGTGGGAGACCCACCCCACGGGCTCGCTCCCCAGCGCCCGCCACATGGCCGGTCTCCTCGAGGCGCGCGGCATCTCCCATGAGCTCGACGTCTGGGGACACGACTCCGCCCACGACTGGCCGTGGTGGCAGCTCCAGCTCGCCCACCACCTGCCCCGCTTCTGCTGACCGCCTCGGCTCGATGAAAGGAACTCCATGAGCAACCACCTGATCGGACTGCTGCTCGGCGCCGAGGAGGACTGGCCCCGCGCGTTCGAGGCGATCCTGCGCCGGGTCGGCACCGTGACCGCCGACGGCGAGTCCCACACGGTCTCCAGCGAGCGGCTCAGCATCGAGCCGTTCGACCTGACCGCCCCGGTGCGGACCGACCTGGTCATCGACCGGCTCGCCTACTGGTACTACCACCCGCGCGAGTGGCTCAAGAAGTCGGCGCTGGTCAACGGCAGCTACCTGCTCAACAGCCCGTTCACGTTCCAGTCGATGGAGAAGCACAGCGCCTACTGCGCGATGCTCCGGCTCGGGCTCAAGGTCCCCGACACCATCCTGGTGCCCTACAAGAACCCGGTCGACAACGTCCGCTGGGCCTACACCTCGGAGAAGTACAACCGCTCCTTCGACCTCGACGCGATCGCCGACCAGCTCGGCTACCCGCTCTACATGAAGCCCTTCGACGGCGGCGGCTGGCGCGGTGTCTCCCGGATCAACGACCGCGCCGACCTGCACCGCGCCTACGACGAGTCCGGCGAGATGCTGATGCACCTGCAGGCGACCGTCGAGTACGAGCACTTCGCCCGCGCGCTCTCGATCGGGCCGGAGACGATGGTCATGGACTTCCGGCCGGACCAGCCGATGCACCAGCGGTACGCCGTCACGCACGGCTTCCTCTCGGAGAAGGCCGGCCGCGAGACCGCAGCCATCAGCCGGATCGTCAACGCGTTCTTCCACTGGGAGTTCAACTCCGCGGAGATGCTGGTCGCCGGCGACGAGGTCTACCCGATCGACTACGCCAACGCCTGCCCCGACGTCGCGGTCACCAGCCTCCACTACTACTTCCCGTGGGCGATCACGGCGCTGGTGCGCTGGTCGGTCTACTGCGTGGTCACCGGACGCCGCAGCAACGTCGACCTCGAGACCTCCCGCTACTTCGACATCGCCGACTCCGAACGGACCTACGACGAGAAGATCGCCGCCTACCTGGAGCTGGCCGAGGCCCACTTCGAGACCGACCGCTACCGCGAGTGGTGCGCCGAGAACCTGCCGCACCTCGACGAGCAGGTCCACGACTGGGTGACCTCCGACGACTTCGACCGGCTGCTGCGCGACACCGTCGCGGCGACCTACCCGGCCCACGAGCAGGACGAGTTCCTCGCGCACTTCCGGGGCCTGCTCGGGCTCTGGGCCAAGGAGAACACCCCGGCCTGATCAGTCCTGCGACGCGTCCTTGTCGCGGAGCTCGTCCTGCGTACGGCGCCGGCGGATCTCGGCCCGGGCGAGCACGAACGCCAGCACGACCGGGAACACGAACTTCAGCACGTCCCGCACCTCACGCACCCAGCCCGGCAGCGACCAGTCCGGCCAGTTCACGTCCGGCAGCGGGATGTCCGGGAGGTTGATGTCCGGCAGGTCTGGGAGCGGAAGGTCGGGCAGGTCGATCGAGAACGCGAACCGTGCCAGCAGCCAGAACAGCAGCAGGGGAACGACGATGCCTGCGACCCCACCGAGCGTGGCGCGCAGCGTGTGGAGTCGTGGGTGGTCGCGGATCCACTGCTCGCGCTGAGCGGCGGGCGACCCGGCCGCGGGGACCAGGTCGACGCCGCCGAGTCCAAGCGCGGCGCGGGTCTTCGCGTCGTCGCCGTCGCCGGCTTCGTGCAGGGTCACGCGACGACCCTTGCCGAGCGCGCTGAACCGGACGTCGAGAGCCAGGTTGTCGTGGGCGAGCTGCAGCCGGTCGTCGGACGACTTCTTGCTCTGAACCACCTCGTCGTCGATCCGCCACTCGAGCAGGCGTGACCAGCCCGGCCGAGGTGGCGGACAGCTCGTGGCGCTGGCCGTCGTCGGGTCAGCTCCCACATCTGCTCGGTGGACATGCCACGACGCTAGGGACCGCGGTCCCCCGGCACATCGGACGCGGGTCGGCCGCGGAGTGACTTTCGTCAGGGGTAGGCCAGACCCACGGTCTGCTCGCTCAGCTCCCACAGCTCCCGTTGTGCGCGCTCGTCACGGGCGAGCTTGCTGGAGCCGACGAGCCGCGGCGCGCCGCGGGCCTCGCCGACCCCGCCCGGCCCGCAGTAGGTGCTGCCGGGCAGGTCGTCGGTGGCCGCCATCAGGAGGGGGAGGGCTCCCGCCGCCGCCGGCTGCGACACCGCCCGGTTGGCCGCGTCGAGGATCGACGCGACCCCGCCCTGGGAGCGACCGAACCGGCCGTTGGCGACCAGGTGGGTCCCGGCGTAGCCGGGATGGGCCGCCAGCGCCTTCACCGGAAGCCCGGCATTCCGGCAGCGCCGGTCGAGCTCAAAGGTGAAGAGCAGGTTGGCCAGCTTGGAGCGCCCGTACGCCGGCCACCGACGGTAGTGGCCGTGCCGGTGACGGGGGTCGTCGAGCGGCGCACGGGTGGCGACCCGGTGCATCTGGGACGACACGGCGACCACGCGACCGTCGCCGCTGGCGACCAGCTGGGGCAACAGCAGCCCCGTGAGCAGGAACGGTCCGAAGTGGTTGGTCGCCAGCTGCAGCTCGAGGCCGTCCGCCGTGTAGGACTCCGGCGTCGCCATCACACCCGCGTTGTTGATCAGGCAGTGGATCGGGCCGGCATCTGCGACGTGGGCCGTGACCCGTCGGACGGACGAGAGGTCGGCGAGGTCGACGGTCAGCCGGCTGGTCCGCGCGTCCGGGACCTCGGTCGCGATGGCGCGCTCGGCCTCGACCAGCTTGTCGTCGGAGCGGCCGGCCAGGACGACGGTGGCCCCGCGGCGGGCCAGCTCGAGCGCGGCGTGGTGGCCGAGCCCGCCGACCGTGCAGCCGGTGACGACCGCGGTGCGGCCGGACTGGTCCGGCATGTCGTCGAGGTGCCAGCCCCGGCTCAAGGCGTCACCGCGAGCCCGTCGACGATGCGCCGCGCCCAGCTCGGTGTCGCCCGCGATCCGGACGGCGCCAGGCTCGGGTGGCCGGCGGCCTCCCGCGAGCGCGATGAAGGTGGCGCGGTCCGTGGCGAGGCGCACCGTCGGCTCGGCCGGACCCTCGACGAGCCGCTCGCCGCGGCCCTGGTCGTTGACCGTGAAGGCGTACGGCGCATGGCCGTCGATCTCGAGGACCGCGGTCGTGCCCGCGGGCGCGCCGGCCTTCTTGCCGAGCACGAAGCCGAGGCTCTCCGCGAGGTAGTCGGCGGTGTGGACGGCCGCGGGACC
Source organism: uncultured Actinomycetota bacterium (assembly GCA_963804845.1). Classification (GTDB taxonomy): domain Bacteria; phylum Actinomycetota; class Actinomycetes; order Propionibacteriales; family Nocardioidaceae; genus Nocardioides. Next base: position 859,361 of record CAWDSA010000003.1, read on the forward strand.
GTCGAGGTTGCCGGGCCGGTCGACCGCTCGGCGTACGTCCTGCTCATGCATCCAGACGTCGAGCGGCCGGTTGCGCAGCAGCCGCTCGGTGGTCCAGCCGATCATCCCGAAGAGACCCGGCGCGGTCGCGGAGGGCTCGGTGGGAGGGTCGGCGAGGAGCGCCGTGTGACGGGTCGTGGCCGAGGAGCGGATCTCGTTGATCAGCTCGTCGGCCGACCGGTCGCGGCGGGCCACCACGCCCTGCTCGGTGAACTGGCCCATCGGGCTCTTCACGTGGGCGGGCTCGCCGATCTCGACCTCCTCGTGGGCACCGCCGCCCAGCAGCGACTCGAGGTGGGCGGTGTGGGCGGCGATCGCGTGGACGTCCCAGCCCGGCAGGTCGGTCGGCATCGCCCACGCGTCCTCCGGCAGCTGCTCGAGCAGGGCCGTGAAGTCGTCGACGGCCTGCCACCAGATCTCGACGTAGTCGGCCAGTCGCTGGGCATCGCTCATGGTCGCGAAGCGTGTCATACCAGGGTGACCGAGGGCACGGCGGTGAGGAATCGTGGGACGGACGGTGCCGGTGGGAGGATGGACCCGTTGCGGCAAGCCTCGCGGCTACACCGCCTTCTCTTGAGACCCGGTGTGGTGCGCGGTGGGAATCGCGCGGAGACCAATGATCGGGTGCCCGGAGACGTCACCTCCCGAACCCGATCCGAAAGCACCCTGTGTCTGCTGCTGCCCCTGTCCGCGACCCTGCCTTCTCCTTCGGCGACCTCCCTGATGACCTGACAGAGGCGCTCGCAGCCGTCGGCATCGTCGACCCGACCCCGGTCCAGGCCGCCGTCATCCCCGACGCCATGGCAGGGGCCGACGTCCTCGGCCGTGCCCGCACCGGCTCCGGCAAGACCCTCGCCTTCGGCATCCCGCTGCTCGCCCGCCTCGCCGGCACGTCGCAGCAAGCCCCACCGCCCGCGCGCCCTCGTGATCGTGCCGACCCGCGAGCTCGCCAACCAGGTGAGCGCCGCGATGCAGCCGCTCGCGCGGGCCGTCCACCTCCGGCTCACGACGGTCTACGGCGGCATGCCGTACGACCGCCAGAAGCGTCAGCTGCGCCAGGGCACCGACATCGTGGTCGCCACCCCCGGCCGCCTCGAGGACCTCATCGAGCGCCGGTACCTCTCCTTCGACGACATCCAGGTGACGGTCCTCGACGAGGCCGACCATCTCTGCGACCTCGGCTTCTACCCGGCTGTCGACAAGCTGGTCGCCCGCACCCCGGCGGGCAGCCAGCGGATGCTGCTCTCCGCGACCCTCGACGGCGACGTCGACCGCCTGGTCCGCAGCCACCTGCGCGACCCGCGCATCCACGAGCTCGACCCCAACGCCGGCTCCATCACCACGATGACCCACCACACGCTGGTCGTCGGCGGGTTCCGCGACAAGGTCGAGGCCACCCAGAAGCTGATCGCCGCCAACGGTCGCTCGATCGTCTTCACCCGGACCCGCGACGGCGCCGTCGAGCTCGCCGCGGCGCTGTCGTCGGCCGGTGTCCAGGCCGTCGACCTCCACGGCAACCTGAGCCAGCGGGCGCGCGAGCGCAACCTCGCGCGCTTCACGCGCGGCGGCGCCCAGGCCGTGGTCGCCACCGACGTCGCGGCTCGCGGCATCCACGTCGACGACGTCTCGCTCGTGATCCACTTCGACGCCGCCAACGACGCCAAGGCCTACCTGCACCGCTCGGGCCGGACGGCGCGCGCCGGCGCGGACGGCTGCGTGGTCACGCTGACCACGCCCAAGATGGTGGCCCAGGTCGTGCGCCACCAGCGGGACGCCAAGGTCGACGTGCTCTTCCACGACCTGCGGTCGGTCCCGCAGCCGATGACCGCCGACGCGCTGGCCGCGTCGGGCACGTCGGCCCCGCCGACGTCGCACGGCAGCGCCCGCAAGCCGTACGCCGGCAAGAGCCCCTACGGCAAGAGGGCGGTCACAGGGTCCGGACGCGGCGGCTACCAGACGGGCGACGCGGCGGCCAGCGGCCCGAGGACCACCGACGCAAGACGTGGGGCAAGCCCGCCCAGCGCGTCTCGCTGACCTCAGTCTCCGGACAGGCGGCGCAGCACGTCGGTGAGCTCGGTCAGCGCGGTCGCCTCCTCGGGCGGCAGCGCGGCCAGGTCGGTCCCGGCCAGCCGCTCGTAGACGGCAGCCATCCCGGCGAACAGCTCGCCGGAGGCACCGGCTGATGCTTGCGTCTGCGCGATCTGTTCCATCTCCGCGACGAACCGCGCCGACTTGCTGGTCGCGACCGCGATCCGGCGCCCGGCGCCGGCCACCGCGTCGGGGTACTCCTCGGCCAGGTCGGCCAGCACCACGTCGAGCACGCCGAGCGCGTGCGCGGTCTGCAGCGCCTGCGCCCACACGGCAGTGGTTCCCTTGTAGACCGAGGCCGTGCACATCTTCACCGCGGACGCCGTGCCGACCTCGTCGCCGACGACACGCGTGCGCAGCCCGTCGGCAGGCAGTCCGGCCAGCGCCTCGGCGCTCCGTGCCGCTGAGGTAGACCATCGTGTCGCCGCCCGGCTTCGGCGGTCCGCCGCTGATCGATCCGTCGATGAGTGCGAACCCGGCGCTGGCGGCCCGTTGCTCGAGGCGGGCCATGGTGTCCGGGGAGACCGCGTTCAGGTCGGCCAGCAGCGGGCGGGCGTCACCCGCCGCGGCGATCACGTCGTCCAGCACGTCCTCCGCCGCCCCGGGCGGGCAGATGATCACCACCACGTCGGCGGTCGTCACGGCGTCCGCGAGCGTCGGCAGCAGGTCCAGCCCGTGCGCGAGGCCCCGCGTCCGCTCGGACCGCCCCTCGACCGTCGCCACCACGCGCGCGCCGCCGGCGACCCACGCCCGGCCCAGCGCGGAACCCATGGCGCCCGGCGACACGATCCCGATCGTCGTCATCGGGCCACCCTAGGTGGGCCGCCTCACCCCAGCGCGAGCATGACCGCGATCGCCAGCATGGTGAGTCCGATCAGGACGTCCAGCACCTGCCAGGCCCGCGGACTGGCGAGGATCCCGCTGGCGCGGCGGGCGCCGTAGCCGAGGCAGGTGAACCACACGATGCTGGCGATGCTCGCGCCGAGCGCGAACCACCAGCGCCCGTCGGTGCCGTGCTGCTGGGCGATGGAGCCGAGCAGCAGGACGGTGTCGAGGTAGACGTGGGGGTTGAGCCAGGTGAGCGCGAGCGCGGTCAGCACGGCCGTACGCCGAGCTGCCGGCGCCGTCCGAGGCAGCCCGCAGCGAGTCCGTTCGTCGGGCGCGAAGCAGGGAGCTCACGCCGTACCAGGTCAGGAACGCAACACCGAGCCAGCGTACGACGGTGATCGCTGCCGGGGCCTCCTCCACGATGGTGCCGATCCCGGCAACACCCGCGACGACGAGGATCAGGTCGGAGACCGCGCAGATCGCGACGACCACGCCCACGTGGGCGCGCAGCAGACCCTGCCGCAGCACGAACGCGTTCTGCGCGCCGATGACGACGATGAGTGAGAGCCCGGTGACGAAGCCGGCTGCGGTGTCGAGGAGCACAGGGTCGACCGTAGAGGAGCGCTGGGCTGAAGACCAACGAAAGATTCTGACGATACATCAGCATTGCTTCATCTAGGATGAGCGGGTGGACCTGCCCGCCGGCCAGCTCGCGACGCTGCTGGCGATTGCCGAGCATGGCACCTTCGACGCCGCGGCCCGGGCGCTGACGATCACCCCCTCGGCCGTCAGCCAGCGGGTGCGCGCCCTGGAGGCTGCCGTCGGCCAGGTGATCGTCCAGCGCACGACTCCCTGCCGTCCCACGGCTGCGGGCGAGGTGCTGTTGCGCATGGCCCGTCAGTACCGGCTGCTCGGCGAGGAGACGCAAGCCGCCCTCGACTCCGTCGTCGCCCCCACCGGCCTGGCGGTCGCGGTCAACGCCGACTCGCTGTCGACCTGGTTCCGCGACGTTGTCGCCGACGTCGCAACATGGGAGGACGTGTCGCTCCGCCTCCATGTCGAGGACCAGGCCTACTCGGCCGACCTGCTGCGGCGCGGCGACGTTCTCGCGGCGATCACGTCCGACCCGACGCCGGTGCAGGGTTGCCGGGTCACCGACCTGGGGTCGATGCGTTACCGGCCGGCCGCCTCACCAGCATTTGCCGATCGGTGGCGTCGCGGCCGGGGCTGGGACTGGGCGCGGATGCCGGTCACCCGCCTCAACGAGAAGGACGACCTGCAGCACAACCTGTTGTCCGAGCGCGGCGTCGGGGAACCGGCCGTGGTTCATCGGGTGCCGACCTCGTACGACTTCCTGGAGGCGGTACGCCGAGGCCTGGGTTGGGGCCTGCTGCCGGAGCCCCAGCTGCGACCGGGCCTGAGTGACGGCAGCCTGGTGAAGCTGGGCGGCTATGTCGTCGACGTACCTCTGCACTGGATGAGGTGGCGGCTGGACTCACCCGCACTGACTCGGTTGGGCGACGTGGTCATGGCCGTGGCCGGCCGCGAGCTGCGACCGGCCACGCGTGGCTGAGGCGAACTCAGATCTCGCGACGCTCTTCGACGTGGGTGGTCTTGGACCGCTGCTGGTTCATGACCAGCGCGAGCACGAGTCCGAGCACACCGACGATGACGCAGATCCAGCCGATCAACTCCGCGTCGGCGACGTCGGTGATCGCATCGGGGAGGTCGATCGCCCCCAGGGCCAGGATCAGGCCGATGACGAGCAGCAGGATGCTTACACCGATTCCCATGGTGACTCCTTGTGGGTGAGTAGGGCGGAGGGCTAGACGGCAGGGTACGTGCCGAGGTCAGCCGGAAATCAGAAGCTGGCCTCGTCGAGGTCCATCAGCGCAAGGTCGATGCTCTCGGCGATCTTCCGCTCCGCGGAGATCTTGGGCAGGTTGTGCTGCGCGAAGAACTGCGCCGCGGCGACCTTGCCCTCGTAGAACCGCTGGTCCTTCTCGGAGACCTCGCCGGCGAGCTTCTCCAGCGCGACCTCGGCGCCGCGCAGCAGCAGCCACGCGCAGACGACGTCGCCGAGCACCATCAGCAGCCGGGTGGTGTTGAGGCCGACCTTGTAGATGTTGCGCAGCTCCCCGCCCTCGGCGGAGGCGTCGGCGGACATCAGGTCGTTGATCATGTGGCCGACCACCGCGTTGGCGTCCTCGAGCGCGGTGGCGAGCAGCGCCCGCTCCTGCTTGAGGCGCCCGTTGCCGGACTCGGCGGCGATGAAGCCCTCGATCTCCGCAGCCAGGTGTCCGAGCGCGCGGCCCTGGTCCTTGACGATCTTGCGGAAGAAGAAGTCCTGCCCCTGGATCGCCGTGGTGCCCTCGTAGAGGGTGTCGATCTTGGCGTCGCGCACGTACTGCTCGATCGGGTACTCGGTGAGGAACCCGGACCCGCCCAGGGTCTGCAGCGACTCGGTGCCGAGCAGGACCCACGAGCGCTCGGAGCCGTAGCCCTTGACGATCGGCAGCAGCAGGTCGTTGACCGCCGCGGCCAGCTCGTCCTTCTCGCCGGCGTGCTCGGCCAGCATCACCCGGTCCTGCCAGGAGGCGGTGTAGAGGACCAGCGACCGCATCGCCTCGGCGAACGACTTCTGCGTCATCAGCGAGCGGCGTACGTCGGGGTGGTGGGTGATCGTGACGCGGGGCGCCGTCTTGTCGGCAGCCTGGGTCAGGTCGGCACCCTGCTCACGCGTCTTCGCGTAGTCGAGTGCGTTGAGGTAGCCCGTCGAGAGCGTGGCGATCGCCTTGGAGCCGACCATCATCCGCGCGTTCTCGATGACCTGGAACATCTGGGCGATGCCGTCGTGGACCTCGCCGAGCAGCCAGCCCTTGGCGGGCTCGCCGCCGCCGACCGAGGGGTCGCCGTAGGTGAGCTCGCAGGTGTTGGACACCTTGATGCCCATCTTGTGCTCGACGTTGGTGACGTAGACGCCGTTGCGCTCGCCGGTGAGCTCACCGGTCTCGTGGTCGAAGTGGATCTTGGGCACGATGAAGAGCGAGAGGCCCTTGGTGCCGGGACCGCCGACGCCCTCGACGCCGACGGGGCGGGCCAGCGTGAGGTGGATGATGTTGTCGGAGAGGTCGCTCTCGGCGGAGGTGATGAAGCGCTTGACGCCCTCGATGTTCCACGAGCCGTCGTCGTTGGGGGTCGCCTTGGCGCGACCGGCGCCCACGTCGGAGCCGGCATCGGGCTCGGTGAGCACCATCGTGGTGTTCCAGCCGTGGTCGATCATCACCTGCGCGATCCGCTTGTCGCGCTCGTTGCCGTTGCGGTGGACGATGCTGGCGAACGCAGGGCCGGCGGCGTACATCCAGACGGGTGCGTTGGCGCCGAGCACCATCTCGCCGATGGCCCAGTTGAGGGTGGAGGGGGCGGGGGTGCCGCCGAGCTCCTCGGGGATCTGCAGCCGCCAGTACTCCGCGTCCACCCACGCCTGGTAGCTCTTCGCGAAGCTCTCGGGCACCGGGGCGGTGTTGGTCTTCGGGTCGAAGACCGGCGGGTTGCGGTCGCTGTCCTCGTACGACGCGGCCAGGTCCTCCCGGGCGAGCCGGTCGACCTCGGCCAGGATCGCGCGGGCCGTCTCGGAATCGATCTCCGCGAACGGACCAGCACCCAGGACCTCGTCGCGGCCGAGCACCTCGAAGAGGTTGAACTCGATGTCGCGCAGGTTGCTCTTGTAGTGACTCACAATCCACCGTTTCGTTCTCGGGGTCGTCGTACACCGGTTCCTACTCACCGGTAACAACAAGTATCACCGGCGCCCGCCACGCATGCAAGGGAAACCCGCCGTCCCACGCCTCACATGTGACGCGCCCCACCGTGGTCGACCGAATCGCTCGACTCGGTCTGACAGACTGACTTCATGCGCGTCTCCGCCAAGTCCGACTACGCCCTGCGGGCTCTGATCGAGATCGCGCGCGAAACCGAGCGCTCGGCGATCAGCGCCGAGGAGCTCGGGCGCCGCCAGGACATCCCCCACGGGTTCCTGCAGGCGATCCTCGCCGACCTGCGTCGGGCCGGCGTGGTCATCTCCCAGCGCGGCCAGTCCGGTGGCTGGCGGCTGGCCCGCGCCGCCGACGACGTCTCGGTCGCGGACGTGATCCGCGCCGTCGACGGCCCGCTGGTCTCCGTCTACGGACTCCGACCCGAGGCGGTCACCTACAACGACAAGGCCGCCGTCCTCCAGCACGTCTGGATCGCGGCCCGCCACTCGCTGCGCGACGTCTACGAGCACGTCACCATCGCCCAGCTCGCCGTCGGCGAGCTCCCGAAGGAAGTCACCTCCCGCACCGGCGACGAAGACGCCTGGCAGCCCCACTGAGGGTGCTGCGGTTTCCCCGCATATGCGGGGAAACCGAGACTTCACGGGCGAAGCATCGCCCGCGAAGTTGATGACTCGCCCACGAAGTCGGGTCGGACGTCAGCCCTCGCCACCGGATAGAACACGTTCTAGTATTGGGTGGCATGAGCCTGCACGACGCCATCACCTGGGACGCACCCGACGCCGAGCACCCCGCCCGCCATGCCTCGCAACGCTCGTACGCCGCGGTCGCCGAGGGTGACCTCGACCTGTGGCTGACCGGCTACGCCCCGGACGCCCTCCTCGAGGACCCGGTCGGGCCCTCGATGTTCGACCCCGAGGGGCGTGGCCATCACGGACACGAGGGGATGCGGGCGTTCTGGGAGGTGGCGATCGCGCCGATCGAGACCTTCCGATTCCACATCACCGACAGCCACGCCAACGGCACCAGCTGCGCCAACGTCGGACGGATCACCACGACGTTCCCCGACGGCGGTGAGGTCGACACCGACCTGGTCATGGTCTACACCGTCGACGACGCCGGGCTGGTCGTCTCGATGCGGGCATTCTGGGAGCCGGACCGGGCGATGGCGACGTACCGGAAAGCGCCGTCCTGAACCGGGTTCAGTGCTGGGCGTTGTCCGCAAGCCAGGTGACCAGCGGCCGGAGTGAACGCCAGTCGTCGCGGACCCGGTCGAGCAGACCGGGGCCGATCGCGTCGGCCTCGAACCCGTAGCGCTTGCCGGCCATCAGCTGCTTGCGGCGCAGCAGCTCGATGCGCGGGTGGTCGGCGGCGTACCCGCGCGGGCTGGTCTTCAGCTGCTCGCCGCTGATCTCGAAGCCGTCGGCGACGAGGTCGGCCAGGATCCCCTCGAGCTCGGGGCCGTGCCGCTCGTGCGCCATGCCCTCCCGGATGGCCGCCAGGCGGGGGCCGCCGCCTTCGTAGAACCCGGCACCTACCCGGGTGCCGCGGGCGGAGATCTCGACGTACCAGCCGGTCGAAGGCCCCTGCGCCACGAACGCGCCCTGGTGGGTCTTGTAGGGCGTCTTGTCCTTGGCGAACCGTACGTCGCGGTGGGGCCGGAAGACCTTCGCGTCGCCGAACTCAGGCCCCAGCGCCTCGCACAGCGCGACCATCGGAGCCCGCACGTCCGCGTCGTACGTCGGCTTGTGCCGCTCCCAGAACGAGCGGGTGTTGTCGACCTCGAGGTCGTCGTAGAAGTCGAGCGCGCTGACCGGGAATCCGGAGAAGTCGGTCACGCCGCCAGCGTAGGGGCGGGGTGGTGGGACACCGCTGCTGCCCCACCACCCCTACGAAGGGGACGGGTGCCGACGCCGGACATGACGGCACCACAGGGGTGAAATCCGGGACCCCTCCGGCTAGCGAACGGACGCGGTGACCTGCTCGTCGCCGGCGGCGGTGAAGGCGGTGAGGGTGAGGTCGGTGCCACCGCAACGCGGGGCCGAGAGGAACGCGCGGCCGGTGCCCGCGGACTCGTAGACCACCTCCGTGGTCCCCGCGGCGGGATCGATCCGCAGCAGCCGTGCCGGGTCGGAGCTGCGCTGGGGGTCGCGCACGACGTACGCCGCGTCGCCGCACCACGTCAGCGAGCCGGTCGTGCCCGGTCCGAGCTCGGTCGGGCCCGATGCCGCTGTCGGCGAAGTAGTCGGACGCCTCGATGCGCCGCTCCTCGATGACCACGCCCCACAGTGCGGCGTTCTCGGTCACGACCGCCTCGAACCCGCGGCACTCCTCGACGCCGGGCAACGGGTCGAAAGACGTGCCCTCGACGCGGTTGAGAGTGCGACACGACGGCCGGTTGTCGTCGAACGTCATCGCGGCGATGCCGGCCGGGGTCACGGTCACGTTGGTGACGCCGTGTCGCGGCGGGACGCAGGGTCCGCGGCGCGACTGGCCGGTCACCAGGTCGGCCACCGCCAGGCAGTAGTCGGGGCCGTCAGTGGTGGCGTGCACCAGCAGACCGGACCCGAGCGCCCACGATCCGCCGACGGTCGTGGGGATCTCCGACCTGCCGTCGATGACGGTCTGCTTGCCGGTGGCGAGGTCGACGACCGTGGCGCGGTTGGGCCGCACGGCCTGCTCGTGCTCGGCGACGACCACGGCGTGGTCGCCGTCGATGAGGGCATCGGTGAAGCGGAAGCCGGACGGCGCCCGGAACGTCCGCGGCTCCGGGCCGTCGAGCGCGGCGGAGTCGCCACTCCTCGGCAGGGTCAGGGACCACGCGCCGCTGACGGTGACGGCGTCCTCGATCGGTCCGGGGACCGGCCGCCAGTCGAGCAGTGCGGGTTCCTCGGAGGCGGTGGGGGAGTCGGTCGTGGTCGGTTCGTCGGTCGGCCCCGCCGTCGTGCTCGACGGCTCGCTCGGGGTGGGCGTGGGCTCGCTCGGCTCCGGGTCACCGTTGCAGGCGGTCAGGGCCAGCGCCAGCAGGAGGACCGGCCAGGCTCGGGAGCGCACTCAGACCCCGATGTTCTGGTGCGGGTGGGCCTGGTTGCCGCGATAGCTCTGGTAGGCGCGGCGCCACTGGACGCGGGCGATGTAGGGCTCCGACGGGTCGAACCGCTGCTGGTTCCACGGCTCGAAGAAGCCGAGGTCGGCAGGCTTCTTGCCGCGTTTGTCGTAGCCCCGACCGACCTGGAAGTGGCCGGACGCGTCGTCGTCGAGGTAGGGGTAGAACTGCCGCAGCAGGATCGGGTGCAGCACGACCGGTGCTCGGTAGTCCTCCACGTGGCGCATCTGGAGGAGCAGCCACTTCTTGTAGGACCAGTCGGAGATGTCGAGCACGATGTAGTCGCCGGCGTACGCCGCCTGGTCCCAGCCCGTCGTGCCGTTGATGACCCGGACCAGGTCGGAGATCGCGCTGCCCGAGGTCGTGGTGCCGAGCTTGTTCGCCCAGTGCTGCTGGGTCCTGCGCTCCTTCTGCCATCCCCACGCGATCATCTGCATGGTGGTGGGGCCGCACCAGTACGTCGTGTGCTGCTCGCGCGTCCGCTTGGGACTGAGGACGGTGGAGCGCTGGGGATAGTCAGAGAGGGTCTCGGCCTGGTCGGCACTCCGGGCGACGTCGACGTCCGTCGTCGCGCGGGCCTCGGGGTGACGCTCGAGGAAACCGTCAGGCAGAGGCTCTCCCAGGATCTGGTGGCGCAGCAGCACGACCTTGGCGACGCCGCGTGCGGCCGCCTCGAGTTCTGCGCGTTCGGCCGCGATCCGCGCGGACGGCGACAGCGCTGCTCGCCGGGCGAGCAGGTCCGACGTGGAGAGGTCGCCGGTCGACTCGGCGAAGACCGAGCGGCTCGCGGCGTGCGGTGCGGCCACGGCGCGAGCCTGCGCCAGCTCGGGATCCGCGGTGGTCCAGCCGACCCCCAGGCAGTAGCGCTGCCCCTCGAACGTCGCGCAGCGGACCAGTCGCTCGGCCAGCTCGGTCGCGGACAGCCGGGGGCTGACCTGCGGGCGTGCCGTTGCCAGCACCCGGCTGATCTCGGCCCGGTCGGTGGCGGACAGGGTGCCGCGGCCGGGCGCCGAGTCGCGCACGGCGTACGACGGGCCGGTCGCGGGAGTGAGCGCCCCGTCGTCCTCGGGCGCGTCATCACGCGGAACGAGCAGGGCCGCGGCGACGAGCAGCAGCAGGGCACCGAGCGCACCCATGACGGTGCGCCGGCGGGTCCCGAGAGCCATCTGGTACCTCACGTCGGGGAAGGCGGACCGTACCACTGTCACCACCAGCCCCACGAATGGTCAAGTTTCACAGGGACGATGGATGTCGGGGTGGGGGTTGAGTTGCGCTGGGTTCGCTGGGGGTTGAGTTGCGCCTCCGCTCGGAGTGGGTTGCGCCGTCCACCCCGGATCGGACGAGGGAGACGCAACTCAACGTGCCCAGAGGCCTGGTGCCGCGTTTGCCTTGAGAGAGGCTCTCCGCGCACTGCGGCTGCGAACCGATCTCGCGTGGAGTGAATGGAGCGGATGACGAGACTCGAACTCGCGACATCGACGTTGGGAAGAGGTCGCGCTCTACCAACTGAGCTACATCCGCATGCCGAAGCTGGGCGTCTGCGGATGATGATGACTCGCAATCGGCGACATCGACGGTTCGGCTGAGTGTCACCGTTGAGAGTGCGCAGGAGGGGAGTGGAGCGGAGAGTGAGTTCGAGGAGTCGAACTCGCGGAACATCGACGGCTCTCCGGCTAGCCGTCGCGCTCACCGGTAGCCCGCACGACGCCTGGGACCTGGTGCAGGAGTCGCTGGTGCGGGTGGGGTTGCGCTGGCGAAAGCTCGCGGACGGCAACCCGGGTGGCTACGCGCAGACCACGCTGGTGCGGCTCGACGTCGACCGGCACCGACGGCTGCGTCGAGAGCGACCCAGGTCCACGCCAGGCGACGCGCCGGTGGAGACCGAGGTTCCGCTCGGCCCGAGCTCTGGCCTCCCACGACGCTCTCGACTCCGTCGAGACCGTAGGGTCGGCGCATGCTGCTGAGCGACCGCGACATCCTGGCCGAGATCGACGCCGGCCGGATCACGATGGACCCGTGGGACCAGGCGATGCTGCAGCCGTCGTCGATCGACGTGCGGCTCGACCGGTTCTTCCGGGTGTTCGAGAACCACCGCTATCCCCACATCGACCCTGCCGCCGACCAGTCCGACCTGACGCGCGAGGTGGAGCCGGACGGCGAGGAGCCGTTCATCCTCCACCCGGGCGAGTTCGTGCTCGGTTCGACGTACGAGGGGGTGACGCTCCCCGACGACGTCGCGGCCCGCGTCGAGGGCAAGTCGTCGCTGGGCCGGCTCGGGCTGCTGACCCACGCCACCGCCGGCTTCGTCGACCCGGGCTTCTCGGGCCACGTGACGCTCGAGCTGGCGAACGTCGCGACGCTGCCGATCAAGCTCTATCCCGGGATGAAGATCGGCCAGTTCTGCTTCTTCCGGCTCTCGTCGCCCTCCGACCATCCCTACGGCTCGGCGAAGTACGGCTCGCGCTACCAGGGCCAGCGGGGGCCGACGCCGTCGCGCTCGTTCCAGAGCTTCCACCGGACCCCGATCTGACGTTCGCCCGAAGTTAGTCTAGCCTTACTCAACTAAGGCTCACCTAACTTCGAGGAGCACCATGTTCACCCGTCGTGCGGCGCTGGCCGTCGCGTTCCTGACAGCACCGCTGCTGGCCGCCTGTTCCACCGGCTCCACCACGGACCAGGTCGAGGCCCAGGCCAACACCGAGGTCGAGGCCGACGCCTTCCCCGTGACGATCGAGCACGCCTTCGGCGAGACCACGATCGAGGAGGAGCCGCAGCGCGTGGCGACGCTCGGCTGGACCGACCAGGACAACGCGCTGGCTCTCGGCGTCGTGCCGGTGGCCTCGACCAAGCTGACGTGGGGCGGCAACGCCAACGGCTCGTCCGACTGGTTCGATGCCGAGATCGAGGAGCTCGGGGCAGAGGCCCCGGTCCGGTACGACGACGCCGATGGTGCGCCGATCGTGGACGTCGCCGACGCGGAGCCCGACGTCATCCTCGCGACCAACTCCGGCATCACCGAGGCGGAGTACAAGAAGCTCAGCAAGATCGCACCGGTCGTCGCGTTCCCGGAGAACCCCTGGACCACGCCGTGGCAGACCCAGATGGAGATGGTGGGCGAGGCGCTCGGTCGCACCGATCTCGCGGCCGAGGTCATCAGCGAGACCGAGGCGGAGATCGACGACGCGACGCGCCGAGTACCCGCAGCTCGAGGGCTCCTCGCTGATCTTCGGTTACCTCTCGACCGCCGACCTCAGCACCGTCGGCATCTACGCCCCCGAGGACCCGCGGGTGTCGTTGATGCACGACCTGGGAATGGTCGACGCCCCGGCGGTCGCTGACGCGATCAAGCCGGGCGAGTTCTACGGCTCGGTCTCGGCGGAGCAGTCGTCCGAGCTCGAGTCGGACGTGTTCCTCACGTGGTCGGAGAACCCCGGCGACATGGAGACGTTCACCCAGCACGACCTGGTCGGCCAGATCCCCGCGATCGCGGACGGCCATGCCTACGCCGAGGAGGACAAGCACGTCAGCCTCGCGGTGACCAACCCGTCGCCGATCTCCATCCCCTACGTGATCGACCACTTCGTTCCCGAGGTGGCCGCGGCCATCGACGGCACGTGACCCTCGTCGACAGCCCGGCACCCACCCGGCCCGCCTCGCGGCGCCGGATGGGTACGGCCGCCGTCGTGACCATCCTGGTCGCGGCGATGGTCGTCACGGCCGTGCTGTCGGTGCTGGTCGGCGCCCGGAACATCTCACCCGGGGCGCTGTTCGACAGCAGCGATCCGTTGTACGCCGTCGCCCGGGCCCGACTCGAGCGCACCGTGCTCGGGCTGGCCGTCGGGGCCGCCCTCGGGCTCGCCGGTGCGTGCCTGCAAGGCCTCACCCGGAACCCGCTGGCCGACCCCGGCATCCTCGGCATCAACGCCGGCGCCTGCCTGGCGATGGTGCTGGCCATCTCGATGCTCGGGGTGTCGTCGCTGTCGGCGTACGTCTGGTTCGCGTTCCTCGGCGCGGCGGTCGCCGCCGTGCTCGTGCATTTCGTCGCCTCGCTCGGACGTGACGGCGCGACGCCGGTGAAGCTCGCTATCGCCGGCGCGGCCGTGACGGCGGCCGTCAGCAGCTGGACGTCGGCGGTGCTGCTGATCGACCGGCAGACCATGGCGACGTTCCGGCTCTGGCAGGTCGGCACCGTCGGCGGCCGGGGCTTCGACGTGCTGTTGACCGGGCTGCCGTTCCTCGTCGTCGGCGCGGTCCTTGCCCTCACCGGCGCACGGGTGCTCAACGCGCTCGCCCTCGGCGACGACGTCGCGCGCGGACTCGGGCGGCGTACGGGGATCGACCGGCTCGTCATCGGCGTGGCCGTGGTGCTGCTCGCCGGGACCGCCACCGCCCTCGCCGGGCCGATCGCCTTCGTCGGCCTGATGGCTCCGCACGCGGTGCGCACCCTCGTCGGGGGCGACTACGCACTGGTGCTGCCGCTGAGTGCCCTCGTCGGCGCCATCGTCACCGTGCTCGCCGACACCCTCGGCCGGATCGTGCTCCCGCCGGCCGAGGTGCAGGTCGGCATCATGACGGCGGTGGTGGGGGTGCCGGTGTTCCTGGTCCTGATCCGGCGCGGCCGCGCGGCGGCGCTCTGATGGCCACCGCGCTGCTGAGTCCCGAGAGCCAGGCCCGGCTCGAGGTCGACGCCGTACGCCGCGCTCGCGGCCGTGGCCGCAGGCGTCGCCGCACGGTGGTCGGCGGACTGACGGCCGCCCTGGTCGCCGTCTTCGCCGCGCGAGTCCTGCTCGGCGACTACACCGTCACCATCGTGGACTTCGGCCGGATCATGACCGGGACCGAGATCCCCGGGGCGTCCTACATCGTGCTGGAGAGCAAGCTGCCGCGCGCCGTGCTCGGCGCGCTGGTCGGGATCGCGTTCGGCGTCTCGGGTGCCATCTTCCAGACCACGCTTCGCAACCCGCTGGCCAGCCCCGACATCATCGGCATCAGCCTGGGCGCCAGCGCAGCGGCGGTCGTCGGCATCGTGCTGCTCGACATGCAGGGTGCGGCGGTCTCGATGATCGCCGTCCTCGGTGCCGTCGGGATAGCGATCCTGGTGCGGCTGGTCGCCGGCACCAGTGGCGGTTACAAGCTGGTCCTGGTCGGCATCGGCGCGGCCGCCGCGCTCCAGGCCGTCATCCAGTACGTGTTCACCCGCGTCGACGAGTACGACGCCCAGCTGGTCCTCCGCTGGCTCACGGGCAGCGTCAGCGGGGCCGACTGGACGACCATCCGGCTGCTGGCCGTGGCGCTCCTCGTGCTGCTGCCGGTCACCGCCGTGGTGGCCCGCTCGCTGCGGGCGACCGAGCTGGGGGAGGACGCCGCCGTGGGACTGGGTGTCACGCCCCGGCGTACCGACCTGCTGCTGGTGCTCGGCGTGGTGCTGAGCGCCGTCGGAGTCGCCGCGGCCGGACCCATCGCGT
The DNA here is from genome assembly GCA_963804845.1 of uncultured Actinomycetota bacterium. Classification (GTDB taxonomy): domain Bacteria; phylum Actinomycetota; class Actinomycetes; order Propionibacteriales; family Nocardioidaceae; genus Nocardioides. The sequence continues at coordinate 874,660 of CAWDSA010000003.1, forward strand.
TCGTCGCCTTCCTCGCCGGCCCCATCGCCCGCGCCCTCAACGCCGGCCGTACGACGCTGGTGGGCGCCGGCCTCGCCGGGGCCGTGATCGTCGTCGGTGCCGACTACGTCGCCGACTACCTCCTGGCCGACATCAACTTCCCCGTCGGCGTCGTCACCGGCGCCTTGGGGGCGCCGTTCTTGCTCTGGCTGCTGGCCCGCGGCCGAACCGGAAGGAGTGTGGCGTGACCGCCATGACCACCGACCCGCACGTCTCCCCGACCCCCGACCCGGCGTCGGGGCGCCTCGTCGCCGAGGCCGTGAGCCTCGGCTACGGCGATCGCACGGTCGTCGACCAGCTGTCACTCGTCGTGCCTGACGGTGCGGTCACGGCCGTCGTGGGCGCGAACGCGTGCGGCAAGTCGACGCTGCTGCGCGGCATGGCCCGACTGCTGCGCCCCACCTCCGGGTCGGTGCTCCTCGACGGCGTGGAGATCCACCGCCTCCCCACCCGACAGGTGGCCAGGACGCTCGGCCTGCTGCCGCAGGCGCCGGTCACCCCGGAGGGAGTCAGCGTGGTCGACCTGGTCTCGCGCGGGCGGCACCCGCACAACGGGATGCTGGGTCGCTGGACCACCGAAGACGATGCCGCCGTCGCCGAGGCGCTCGCGCTGACCGACATCGTCGATCTCGCCGACCGCGAGGTCGACGAGCTCTCCGGCGGCCAGCGGCAACGCGTCTGGGTCGCGATGGCGCTGGCGCAGGGCACCGACCTGTTGCTGCTGGACGAGCCCACGACGTACCTCGACGTCGCCCACCAGATGGACCTGCTCGAGCTGCTCCGCGACCTCAACGCCACGCGCGGCACCACCATCGTGATGGTGCTCCACGAGCTCAACCTCGCGGCACGCTTCGCCGACCACCTGTTCGCCATGCGCGACGGACGCATCGTGGCGGCCGGAACGCCGGCCGAGGTCCTCACCGAGGAGACGGTGCGCGAGGTCTTCGGCCTGCCGTGCCGGGTGATCCCCGACCCCGTGTCCGGCACCCCACTGGTGGTGCCCCTCGGGCGCTCGAACCGGAAGGCCGAACGATGAGCACGACCGCCACGCCGTTGCCGATGATCCTCGACGAGGTCGAGGTGGTCGCCGTCGAGCGACTCTCGCCCACGTTCGTGAGGATCGAGCTCGGCAGCCCGGCGCTCGCCGACTTCGGCGTCGACGGGCCGATCCTCGACCAGCGCATCAAGCTGGTCTTCCCGCCCGAGTCCGGCGTGCTCCCGTCCTTCGAGGGCGCCGACGAGTCGTGGTTCGACACCTGGCTCGACCGGCCGGTCGAGGAGCGCGGCCACATGCGGACCTACTCCGTCCGCGACGTGAGGGGCGAGGGTGCGGACACCCGGCTGGTCGTCGACTTCGTGCTCCACCTCGACGAGGGTGGGACCGGACCCGGCTCGCTGTGGGCGGCGGCCGCACGTCCGGGCGACCGGCTGGTGACGCTGGCGCCACGCCGGGGAGTCCCCTTCGGCGGCATCGAGTTCGTGCCGGGATCGGCTCGTCACCTGCTGCTGGCCGGCGACGAGACCGCCGTTCCTGCCATCTCCTCGATCCTGGAGGGCCTGCCGGAGGGGTCCCGCGGGGCGGCATTCCTCGAGGTTCCCCTCGCCGACGACGTGCTCGACGTCGACGGCCCCATCGGCGTGGAGGTCGTCTGGCTCCCGCGCGACGGCGCCCCGCTGGGGGAGAAGCTGCACGCGGCCGTCGTGGCTCATCTCGGGACCGGCAGGCGGTCGAGCTTGTCGAGGCCCGACGTGGCCGACGACGACGTCGACCCGGAGCTGTGGGAGACCCCGACGTACTCCTCGTCGGGCGAGACGCTGCCCGAGGAGGCCGCGGAGTCGCGCCCCGACCTCTACGCCTGGATCGCCGGCGAGTCGAAGGTCGTCACCGGCCTACGACGCCACCTGGTGCGCGACCTCGGCATCGACCGGCGCCAGGTCGCCTTCATGGGCTACTGGCGCCGGGGTGTCGCGATGCGCTCGTAGCGCGTCAGCTCAGTGCTCCAGCCGGTCGGCGACCCGGCGCAGCCCGGCGGCGACGCGGGCGCGTCGGCGGGGAGCGGGGTGGGTCGCGTCGGGGCGGTGGGTACGGCGCTCGGTCTCGTGCTGGGCCAGGTCGTAACGGCGGGTCAGTTCCTCGGCCTCGGTCAGATAGCTGCTCATGATGGTCATTCCTCTCGGGTGAGTGGTGGTCGTGTGGTCACTGCTGGGTGAGGACGACGTCGCCGCTGACCGTGGTGGCCCGCAGCTCGACGTGGTCGGAGCCCTCGGTGGGCTGGCCGACGCCCTCGACGTTGTTGTGGATCCGACCCGACACCGTCGAGATGTCGGTCCAGATCGGGGGTGCCGGCCGGGATGCCGATGTGGACGGAGCCGCTGGCCCCCTTGGCGCTGAACTTGCCGCGCCGGGCGGTGTCGATCTGGAGGTCGCCGCTGCCGGTGGTCAGCGACAGGTCGCCGTCGGCCTCGACGACACGCACGTCGCCGGATCCGGTCTTCACGACGGCCGGACCCTCGCTGGTGCCGATCTGGACGTCGCCGGAGCCGGTCGAGACCGCGATCGAGGAGCCGGCGTGACGCACGGTGACGTCACCGGAGCCGCACTTGACGCGGGCCGCGCTGCGGGCCTCCTCGATCTCCACGTCGCCGGAGCCGGTCTCGGTGGTGTTGGAGCCGGAGAGGATGTCGAGCCGGACGTCGCCCGAGCCGGACTTCACGTGGCTGGTGCCGATCTCACCGATGACGCCGAGGTCGGCGCTGCCGGTGCGGACCGCCAGGTCGCTGGTCGTCGGCACGGTGACCGTGACGAACAGGCTGGAGTCGTCATTGAAGAAGCCGGTACGGCGCCGGGGCGCGACGATCCGCAGGTCGCGACCCTCGAGCGACACCTCCACCTCGTCGGCGTGACGGCCGGTGATCTCGACGTGGCTCTCGGTCGTGTCGGTCGCGGTCACGTCGATCGTGCCGGAGCCGATCTCGACGTAGAGGGCGACGGGTTCGTGGGTCTCGTAGCGGTGGTCAGACATGGTGTCTCCAGGGTGTGTTCGGCCACGGGGCCGGCCTGCTGCCGGTCCCTGGGGCGGGGTGGGTGTGTGTCTGTCGGTCAGAGCCAGCCGGTCATCCGGCGGTCGCCCTTGTCCTTCCCGAAGGGAAAGCCTTCGCCGAAGGGGAGGCTGGAGAGGTCGATGTCGACCTCGATCGCCCGGTCGCTGGACGCGGCCCGGACGACCTTGACCAGCCAGGTGTTGAGGCTGTCGCCGGCCCGCGCCGCCTTCTCCTCGGCCCGGGCCTTCACCGACTCGGGGATCCGGAGCGTGATCCGGGCCAGGCCACCTTCGTCGGTCTCCTCGACCGCGGGCGGCGGCGGGGGAGCCGGCGGGGCGGCCGGCGCCGCGACGTGGACCACGAAGTCGAGCTCGCGGCCGTTGAGGCGTACGTCGACGCCCCCGCTGGGCAGCTCCGTGGTGATCTCGGCGGCGGCCTGCGAGACGGCTTCCATGAGGGCGAGCCGGGCGGCGGGGTCGAGCGCCAGCAGCAGCCGCTCGGCGGCCGCCCTGATGTCGTCGCCCCCGGCCTCGGCCGCGGACACGAGGTCCCGGCGGAGGCCTTCGACGTACGGCGTGATGTCCATGCACATCACAATGACATCACTCTGACGTCATGTCAACACCATTCCGCCGCGAGATGATGTCACGACAGCGGCACCGGGCCTCGTCTACGGTGGGTCCGCTCTCACTCGGGTCTCGGAAGGAGACGTATGACCGCGACGGCGCACCTCACTGGTCAGCTGACGGTGATGGCCGAGACGCTGATCGACGCCAACGCCGTCGACTACGCGATCCTGGCGATCTACTTCGGCTTCGTGCTCGGCATCGGGCTGCTCGCCCGACGCCACGTCTCCGACTCCGTCGACTTCTTCCTGTCGGGTCGCTCGCTGCCCGCGTGGGTGACCGGGCTGGCGTTCATCTCCGCCAACCTCGGTGCCGTCGAGATCATGGGCATGTCGGCCTCCGGCGCGGAGCTCGGGCTGGCGACCGTGCACTACTTCTGGATCGGCGCGATCCCCGCGATGCTGTTCCTCGGCGTCGTGATGATGCCGTTCTACTACGGCTCGAAGGTCCGCTCGGTCCCCGAGTACATGCTGCGCCGGTTCGGCCCCGGGGCCCACCTGGTCAACGCCATCTCGTTCGCGCTCGCGCAGCTCCTGATCGCCGGCGTCAACCTCTACCTGCTCGGCACGATCGTCCGGGCACTGCTGGGTTGGTCGCTGCCGGTCGCGTTGCTGCTGGCCGCCGTCGTCGTGCTGTCCTACATCACGCTCGGCGGGCTGTCGGCCGCGATCTACAACGAGGTGCTCCAGTTCTTCGTGATCGTGGCGGCGCTGCTGCCGCTGACCTTGCTCGGACTCAACCGGGTCGGCGGCTGGGACGGGCTGACCGAGAAGATCACCGCCTCGGCCGATGCGGGCGCCGGCCCACCGGCCGAGCAGCAGCTCAACTCGTGGCCGGGCCAGGCGCTCTCCGGTTTCGACTCGCCGCTCCTGTCGGTGATCGGGATCGTGTTCGGCCTCGGCTTCGTGCTCTCCTTCGGCTACTGGACGACCAACTTCGTCGAGGTCCAGCGCGCGATGGCCACCAACTCGATGTCCGCAGCCCGGCGTACGCCGATCATCGGCGCCTTCCCCAAGATGTTCGTCCCCTTCATCACGATCGTGCCCGGCATGATCGGTGCGGTGCTGGTGACGGAGATCGCCGACCTGAAGGCCGGAGAGACTCCCCAGGGCGTCGCCACCGGCGCCGAGGTGACCTACAACGACACGCTTCTCTATCTGATGCGCGACCTGTTGCCCAACGGCCTGCTCGGGCTGGCGATCACCGGTCTGCTCGCGGCCTTCATGGCGGGCATGGCGGCAAACATCTCGGCGTTCAACACCGTCTTCAGCTATGACCTGTGGCAGGACTACGTCGTCAAGGACCGCGAGGACGGCTACTACCTCAAGGTCGGCCGGGTGGCGACCGTGGTGGCCACCGTCGCCGCAATCGGGACGGCCACCTTCGCGGCCAGCTTCTCCAACATCATGGCCTACCTGCAGACGCTCTTCGGCTTCTTCAACGCCCCGCTGTTCGCGACCTTCATCCTCGGCATGTTCTGGAAACGGATGACCGCCACCGCGGGCTGGATGGGGTTGGTGGCCGGCACCCTCTCGGCGGTCGCCGTCGCCTTCCTCAGTGAGGACGCATTCGGCTCCGCGAGCCTCGGGGTGATCCCGCTGAGCGGGCAGGGCGCGGCGTTCGTCGCCGCCTCGGCCGCCTTCGTCGTCGACATCGCGCTCAGCATCGTCGTCTCGCTGGTCACCACGCCCAAGCCGGACGATCAGCTGCGCGGCTTGGTCTACTCCGAGACTCCGACCGAGATGCGCACCGATCCGGAGGAGGCCTCGGCACCCTGGTTCCGCCGTACCCTTCCCCTGGCCGGCCTCGCACTGGCCATGGTCATCGCCCTCAACCTGGTGTTCTGAGGAGACCGACAATGACTGACGACACAACTGGGAAGAAGACCGCCGGCGCGTTCGACGTCCGCTCCATCATCGGGCTCCTGCTCACGGTGTACGGCGTGATCCTCACCGCCATGGGCTTGTTCGCCGACACCGACGCTGACAAGAGCGGCGACATCAACTCCAACCTCTACGCCGGTATCGGCCTGCTCGTCGTCGGCCTCGGGTTCCTGCTCTGGGCGCGGTTGCGTCCCCTCGCAGGTTCCCGACCACGTCGACCGCGACATGGAGCGGCCGTCGGGCCACTGACGCATGGCGCGCCTTCACGCGGTGATCGACGTCCCCGCCGATCAGCATGCGACGGCGGAGTCGTTCTGGGGGCGCGTCCTGGGCTGGCGCGCGGGCGCGCCGTGGCCCGGCCACCCCGAGCTGAGCAGCTTCGAACCGCCGGACGGCACGTCGTACGTCCACCTCCAGCGGATCGACGGCCCTGGCCGGGTCCACCTGGACGTCGAGGCCGAGCAACCTCACGTGATGGTGAGCCGGGCGGTCGACCTGGGCGCAGTGTCGGTTGCCGAGCGCGATCGTTGGCACACGCTGCGCTCTCCCGGCGGCCTGCCCTTCTGCGTGGTCGGAGCCGGGGAGGGGGTGCCGGCGGAGCCGCTGACCTGGCCCGACGGACACCGGAGCCGGATGGTCCAGGTCTGCATCGACTCGCCGGCTCGCGCCCATGACGGAGAGGTGGCCTTCTGGCGCGACCTGCTCCCGTGGCGGTGGGAGGCCTCGGACGATCCCGAGTTCGCCGGGAAGCTGAAGCCTGGGAACGGATCGCCGCTGCAGCTGCTCTTCCAGCGCGTCGACGAACCGGAGGGGCCGGTGCGGGCACACCTCGACCACGGCACGGACGACCTCCCCCTCGAGGTGGCCCGCTTGCTGGCTCTCGGCGCCACCGACGTGGCTCCGGGCCGCGGCTGGCACGTCTTCCGCGACCCGACTGGTCAGCTGTTCTGCGCCACCGAGAACTCGCCCGATGCGGCGCCTAGGACGCCAGGCCGGCCTTGATCTCGGCCAGGGCGGAGGCGAGGTCGACCGTCGGCGACCAGCCCCAGCCGCGAGCGCGATCGGCGAGGATCTGGCCGGTCCAGGCGGGGGTGTCGTCCCAGATCGGGTCGACGCCGAGGGCGCCGGTGACGGTCTCGTAGTAGTCGCGGACGGTCGCCGGGCCGGCAGCGACGTTGGCGGCCGCGCAGGAGCCGGGCTCCGGGCCGGTGATCCGGCCGGACGCCAGGTCGGCGACGAGGCTGGCGAGGTCGTCGAGGTGGACCCAGGCGAACGTCTGGTCGGGTACGGCGTGACGCTCCCGCTCGTCGTCGCGGATGTCAGCCGGGCGGAGCGTGTTCCAGATCGAGGTCTCGCCGGGTCCGAGGATCGCGGGTGGCCGGACCAGGATCCGGGTGATGCCCTCGATCTCGGTCAGCGCCAGGTCGGTGTCGCGCTTGGTCACGGCGTAGTCGCCGGCGTCGTCCGCGACCAGGGCCGAGTCCTCGTCGACATCGCCGACCTCGGGAGAGCGGTCGTAGACGGCAGCGGTCGAGATGTGGACCAGGCGGTCGACACCGGCATCGGCCGCGGCCCGCGCGAAGCCTCGGGTGCCCTCGACGCCGATCCGGTGCTGCGTCTCGCGGTCGCTGCCCATCGGGTGGACGGTCGTCACGACCGCGCTCGCGCCCTCGACCACGTCGGCCGCGAAGTCCGGGTCCGTGAACTCCCCGACCCGCTCCTCGACGCGGTCGAGGTCGGGAGCGGTGCCTGCTCGTCGTACGACGGCACGGACCGTCGCGCCCCGTTCGGCCAGCGCCCGGCAGGTACGAGCCCCGACGAGCCCGTTGGCGCCGGTCACCACGACGACTGAATCGCTCATGGCGCCACGATGTCACGCGCCCCCGGGGGCCCCCGAAGGAGGTGGGGATGTAGTCGAACCAGATCAGCTGGGAAGGCTCGAGCGTCCAGCTCGCCGAACGAACGTACCGAAGGCGCTTTCCAAGCCCAGGTCCCCGCGTCGAACACGCCTCCTCCCACGTGATCGGTACGTTCTGCGACGTGACCTCGTCCCGACCACGTCTGGCTATGAACCGGCTGAGGGACGACGGACTGGTCGGGCCGGCCGGAGAAGACCGTCACCGACGCCGGAGTCGGGCCATCGCTGCCGTCGCGGCGGTGATCATGCTCACCAGCTCCTGCGACGGCACCCCAGCGTCGACGCCCGCAGCCCGACGCGGAGACGGAGCTGCACCGGGCAGACCTCTTCGACCCAGCCGACCTGCCTCAGGGCTCGAGCGGAACGCTCGTCGCTGCGGCCGACGGCGAGATGCTCGTCTGCGAGGGATGGGGTCTGGCGGACAAGGAAACGGGAGCCGAAGCCAGCTGCGACACCGTCTACGACGTCATGTCGATGACCAAGCAGTTCACTGCCGCAGCGATCCTGAAGCTGCAGATGATGGGACGACTCCGAGTGACCGACCGGATCGGCAAGTTCCTGGACGACGTCCCGGCCGACAAGCGGGCCATCACGATCCACCAGCTGCTCACGCACACGGCCGGTCTGGTCGAAGCGGTGGGCGATGACTACGAGCGCACGTCGCGGGCGGAGCTGATCAGCCAGGCGATGGCATCTGACCTGCGGTGGCCTCCGGGAACCCGCTACCTCTACTCGAACGTCGGCTACAGCCTCTTGGCCGCGATCGTCGAGGTGGCCTCCGGCGACGGGTACGAGGAGTTCCTGGCCCGGCACCTGTTCGAGCCGGCAGGCATGACGAGCACCGGGTACGTCCTGCCGGACTGGGAGTCGGTCGAGGTCGCCGTGGAGTACGACGAACGAGGTCGGTCGCAGGGACGTCCGTTCGAGCATCCCTGGGCCGCGGACGGCCCGTACTGGAATCTCCGGGGCAACGGGGGTCTGCTGTCGAGCGCGCGCGACATGTTCCGGTGGTACCTGGCCCTCGATGGCGACGAGGTCCTGGACGAGCGCGCGAAGCGGGAGCTGTTCCGGCCCCGGGTACGCGAGGGGCCGCACGCCGACAGCCGGTACGCCTACGGGTGGGTGGTCCTGGACACGCGCTACGGACCGGCGCAGTGGCACAACGGTGGCAACGGCTGGTCGTACGGCGAGATCGTCCGCATGCCGGCAGCACGCGGCTTCGCGTTCTGGGCCACCAATCAGAGCCGTAGCCGATCCGGCGGGTGGAACCTGGAGCAGCTCGGGGCCGGCATCACCAACGACGTGGTGCGGCGACTCGTCGAGGAAGCCACGCGCCCAGAACTGAGCTGCAGCCGGCGCGCCGCCTCGTTCTCACAAGTCGAAGAGCGAACCCGAGTCCTTGATCTCCACGTCGGTCTTCGGCTGGTGCGCCTCGCCACTGGATGCCGGAGCCGGCTTCGACTCCTCCTGCTCCGGCTCATCATCCGGGGCGTCCTCGGTAGGCTCCTCTTCGTCAGAAGTGTCGTCCTCATCCTCCGGGGTGGGCTCCGGCTCCTCGTCCTGCGGCTCGGGCTGCGGCTCTTCCTTCGCCTCGGGTTCGGGCTCGTCGTCGGACGCGAACATCGCGGCCTGGCTCAGGGCCGCGCCGTCCGGCTTGTTGTCGTCGGTCGACGCGTCCGCCTCGGCCGGTTCGGGCTCGGGCTCCGCTTCGTCCGCCTCCGTGTCAGCCGCGGCCTCGGGGTCGGGCTCCGGTTCCGGCTCGGCTGCCGGCTCGCTGGGTGCCTCGAGGTCGAACAGGGAGCCGCCGTCGGGGATCTCCTGGGCGGGTGCGGCTGCGGCCGGTGCAGGCTTGTCCGCCTCTTCGTCGGCCGCGGGCTCGGGCTCGGGTTCCGCGTCTTCCTTGGCCTCGGGCTCCGGCTCCGGCTCTGCCTCTTCCTTGACTGCGGGCTCCGGCTCGGGCGCGGTCTCAGCCTTGGCCGCGGGCTCGGGCGGTGCTGCGATGTCGAACAACGAACCGGTTGCCTTGTCGGCGTCGCCGTCCTCGCCAGCAGCGTCGGACGAGTCCGGCTCTTCTTCTGCCTCGGTTGGTCTCGGGCTTGTCGTCCTTCGCCTCGGGTTCGGGCTCGTCGTCGCTGCCGATGTCGAAGAGGGAGCCGCCCGATGTGGCGTCGGGGGTTTCGTGGCTCGTCGCTGGCGCTCCTCGCACCTCAACCTCCGACGCGGTCCTCGGCACCGGCTCGTCCGTCGGTCTCTCTCCGGCTTCTCGACGGGCTCGGGCTCGTCGTCGCCGCCGAGGTCGAACAGTGACCCGCCCGAGCTGGCCGGCTCGGCGGCCTTCGCCTCCTCGGGGACCGACTTGTCCTCCGATGCGGTCTCCGGCTCGGGCTCATCCGCCCCGTCGTCATCACCGACGTCGAACAGTGACGAGCCGCCGCTCGCCTTGGCGGCCGGGCCGGCGTCGGCGGTGTCGGTGATGGTGCCCTCGGTCTGGGTGGCGTCGCCGGCCTCGGGCTCGGCCTTGGTCGCGTCGTCCTCGCGGGTGAGAGTCGCGGTCGCGCTGCCGCCGCCACCCGATGAGGCCGCCACCTTCTTCTGACGCGTGGCGGGCTCACCCTTGATCGAGGCGAGCAGCATCTGCGCGACGTCGAGGACCTCGACCTCCTCGCGGGCGTCACCGGAGTCCTGCATCGCGGTGAGTCCGTCGGAGAGCATGACCCGGCAGAACGGGCAGCCGACGGCGATCTGGTCGGCGCCGGTACCCACGGCCTCGGTGGTGCGGTTCAGGTTGATCCGCTCACCAATGGTCTCCTCCATCCACATCCGGGCACCGCCTGCGCCGCAGCAGAAGGAACGCTCGGAGTTGCGCTCCATCTCGACGAAGTCCACGCCCGGCATGACCTGCAGCAGCTCGCGCGGCGGCGAGTAGACCTGGTTGTGGCGGCCGACGTAGCACGGGTCGTGGTAGGTGATCGAGCGCTTCTCGGTGCCGGCGCCCGTGGCGACGGGCGTCAGCTTGCCCTCGCGTACGAGCCGGTTCAGCAGCTGGGTGTGGTGCACCACCTGGAGCTCGATGCCGAACTCCTTGTACTCGTTCTTGAGCGTGTTGAAGCAGTGGGCGCAGGTCGAGACGACGTTCTTGACCTTGAACTCCTTGAACGTCTCGACGTTCTGCTGGGCCAGGCCCTGGAAGACGAACTCGTTGCCGGCGCGGCGGGCGGAGTCACCGGTGCACGTCTCACCCTTGCCGAGTACGCCGAAGGAGACGCCCGCGATGTCGAGGAGCTCGGCGACGGCGCGGGTGGTCTTCTTCGCACGGTCCTCGTAGGCACCGGCGCAGCCGACCCAGAACAGCCAGTCGACGGAGTCGAGCGACTCGAGGTCCTCGCCGACGACCGGGACGTCGAAGTCGAGCCCCTGCGCCCAGTCCATCCGCATGTTCGGCGACAGGTTCCACGGGTTGCCCTTGGACTCCATGCCCTTGAACAGCTGGTTGAGCTCGGAGGGGAAGTTCGCCTCGACGAGCACCTGGTAGCGGCGCATGTCGACGATGTGGTCGACGTGCTCGATGTCGACCGGGCACTGCTGGACGCAGGCGCCGCAGGTCACGCAGGACCACAGCACGTCGGGGTCGATGACGGCGCCGCCGGTCGGGTTCCAGGCCTCGCCCTCCGTCGCACCGACCAGGGCCCGCTCGACCTCCGCCGCGAGCTCGGGGTCGTTCTCGAGGAGCTTCTCGCGCTTGGCCTCGTCGGCCTGGAGGTAGGAACCGATGTGGAACGCGTGGTCCCGCATGTTCATGATCAGCATCTTGGGAGAGAGCGGCTTCTCGGTGTTCCAGGCCGGGCACTGGTCCTGGCAGCGGCCGCACTCGGTGCAGGTCGCGAGGTCGAGCATGCCCTTCCACGAGAAGTCCTCGGCCGACCCGATGCCGAGCGTGGTGTCCTCGTCCATGTCCTCGAGGTCGTCGAGGGTGACCGGCTTGCCCGCGGCCATCAACGGACGCGCGGCGCCGAGCGCGACGGGTTGACGCTTGAAGAGGACGTTGAGGGGCGCGACGAAGATGTGGAGGTGCTTGGAGTTGAGCACGATCACGAGGAACACCAGCATCACGCCGATGTGGAGCAGCAGCCCGATGCCCTCGAGCGTGTGGATCGCGTCCTCCGACAGGCCGTCGAAGATGTTGCCCAGCCCGACCGAGACGAAGGCACCGATGTCGTAGGGGAGGTTGCCGGCCGCCGACGCGGCACCCCGGAACAGGAACATCGTCCAGATGACGTTGAAGATCATGAACAGGACCATCCAGGCCCCGCCGAGGTGCGAACCGGAGAAGCGGGAGCGGCGCCCCAGCTTCTCGGGCGCGTTGTCGAGCCGGATCTTCGCGAAGACGCCGAGGCTGACCAGCGCCAGCACCGCGATGAGGTCCTGGGCGAATCCGAGGATCTCCCAGTGGCCGATGAGCGGGATCGCGAACTCGTCGGAGATGAACAGCACGCCGTACGCCTCGACATAGACCGACCCGAGGATCACGAAGGCCCAGAACACGAAGAAGTGGGCCGCGCCGGGCACCGTCCACTTCAGCAGCTTCCGCTGCGCGAAGACCTCGACCACCTGGGTCTTCACGGCCTGGCCGACCCGACCTGTCACACCCTCGACGCGGCGGGGATCGGGCTGACCGCTCGAGATCAGGCGGTAGAGCCAGACGCCGCGGCGCGCGGCGATCGGCAGCAGGACCAGATTGAGCACAAGTCCGGCGATCAGGACCCAGTCCACAAACGTCTCCTCGGGGCAGGCATCGGCGACGCAGCTGACCACACCGCGTCGCGCCGAGACTACGGCGAACGGCGGTCGGGGTCAGCCGACAGCCAGTGTGAGAAAGGCTACCCGGTAGTAACCGAGAAAATGGCCCGGGGAGCGGTCAGCCGCGACGTACGCCGGCCACCCGGCCGGACTCCGTGAGCTGGACCTGCATCCGCACCTCGCGACCACCGGAGCCGGCGGCGCAGTAGGTGTAGGTCAGGTCGCGGCGCAGGAACGGCTGGCCGACCTTGCGCATCACCTGCTTCGCGGTGAGACCAGGTCGGACGATCCGTTCGAACGCTCCGACCGACTCGCGCAGCCGCGGGTTGCGGCACGGATCGGCGGCGATGCCCTGCGCTCGCTCCCACGTCTGGAGGTAGGCCTCGGCGCCGCGCGCCATGTCCTGCACGATCGCGTCACCGTCGTCGTTCTCCGCGTCGGCGACCATCCGGAGGTCCTCGATCCAGTCGGGGTAGAGGCCGTACTGCGCGACGCCGTCGACGTTGATGTCGTAGACGCGCTGGCCGGCGTGCTGCTTCTCGACCGTCACACCGCCGTAGCCGCGGAACGGGTAGGTGACCGGGTTGGGGACGCCGGCGCCACGCGGGTCGCCCTGCGCGCCGAGGCCGTTCATGTCGGCGCCGTAGCCGAGGCCGAAGTAGTACTTCGGGTTGGCCCACTCCATGTGGCGGCGCCACTTCTCGACGAACCCGGTCGAGTCGCCGGCGTACGGCGCGATGAAGCCGCCGAGGTCGTAGATCCTCGGGTAGGCGTCGGGCGTGGACCACGAGTGGCTCGAGACGACGCCGGGGTAGTCGCGCCGCTCGACCTGGTCGAGCAGCGAGTCGCGGGCCTTGACGCTCATGTGGTCGGGATCGACCAGCATCCCGCGCTCGGACAGCCGACGGACCAGGTGCTCACCGAGGCTGGTCAGTCCGCGCTCGTTGCAGTGGTCCGGCCGGTCGTAGATCGGCAGCGCGGGACCCAGCGCGCCGTAGATCTGGCCGATCGCCCCGAACAGCGCGTCCTGCTGGTCGGCGGAGACCTCGGGGAGGGCGTACTGGTTCTTGTCGTGCTTCTCGGGGTCCGCAGGCTCGCAGTGCCGCATGTCCCAGTAGCTGTTGGTCTCGGCGAACTGGGCGTTGTTGACGGCCAGGCCCACCTCACCGGAGTCGCCGGTGACGCCGGACAACGCGTTGTCGAACTTGTTGACCAGCTCCATCTGCCGCACACCCATCCGGTGCACCTCGGCGAGCTGCCGGTCGATCGACTCCTTGGTGCAGTCGGCGGCCGGAGTGTCGCCGCCCGGGCCGGCCTTGAAGGTGCAGCCGAAGGGCACGCTGGTCTCGATGCCCATGACGATCGCCATCTTGCCGTCGTTGATGACGCGGCGGGCCTGCCACGGGTTCTTGACGATCCGGTACCAGCCCTTGCCCGGGCCGCCCCACTGCGCGTCGATGTAGTCCTGGAACTGGTGCATCCGCTTGGCCTGCAGCCGCACCGAGTCCATGTCGTCGCAGGAGTTCTTCGACGCCGGAGTGCCGTCGGGACCGAACGGATACAGCATGCAGAGCTGGTTGTTCTCGACCAGCAGGTTCACGAAGAGCCGCTGCCCGCCGCGCCACGAGCGCTCCATCCACTTGTAGTAGGTGCCCTCGTGGGTGAGCGAGTTGGGCGCGGGCCAGTCCTGGAAGGTCGGCCAGCCGACCGGGTCGTGGATCGGCTCGCCCGACAGGACCGCCTCGAGCGGGTTGGTGCCGCTCTGGTGGTCCTCGCAGTCGACGAGGGCGTACGGCGCACCGAACCGGTCCCACGGCTTGCCGCAGTGGGCGCCGCCGCCGAGGAACTCGAACGCCATGCCGTGGGTGTGGGCGTCGGCGTACCCGCGCACTTCCTGGTACGGCGAGACGCCGGCGAACGGGTCGCCGCTGATGTTGATCTGCGACTCGGGGTAGGCGGTGCAGCCGGTGGTGCGGGTCAGCAGGAAGCGGCTGCTCCCTGCGACCCGGAGCGACTCGTCGCCGTTGCTGAAGCCGATCCGCTCGCCGGTCATCCGAGCGGTCCAGATCGTGTCGTTGCCGGGTTCCGCTGACTTCGCGCCGCCGGTCGCGACGAACTGCCGCTCGGCGTCGTAGAGGAGGTACTTGCCGAGCGCCGTCGGCTTGAAGAAGAGGGGCTCGCCGCCGTCGACGAGGGTGTAGCAGCCGTTGGCCATCGCGAAGCGGGTGGGCGGGTGGGCGGCTCGCGGGCGGTCGACGGGGGTGGTGGTCAGAGCGGGCTCGGGCGTGCCGCGACCGGCCGCCACCGCGGTGGCGTTGGCGACCTTCTCGGCCGCGCTCGTGGGGTCCTGGGCGTCCCGTGAGGTCTCACCCGCCCGCGACAGGTTGTTCTTGGTCGAGGGGTCGTCGTGCCGGTGGGGCTTCGCCTCCGCCACCGCCTCGGCCTGGTCGACGATGACCTGCTGCACCGACCGGTCGTAGTCACTGATCAGGTTGCCCTCGCGGTCACCGGCGGTCGCGGTGGTGATGGCGCCGGCGACGACCAAGGCGGCCACCGTGGCAGCCACGACGATGCGGCGTAACGGACGGGAGGTTTCACGCACGGCTACTCCTCAGTAAGGACGACTGAGGTGTCAACGAGCGAGCGGCTCCGGGGTCACTCTGCCTCCCAGCCGCTGCGTGAGCGAGCCCGCGGCCTGGAGGGTGGCGTCGACGAGGTGGCTGCGGGGGACGTGGCTCTCGAACGTGATGGCGACCGCACCCACCGGATGTCCGGAGTGGTCGCGGACGACGGCGGCGACGCTCGCGAAGCCCGGGGTGACGTCGCCGTCCTCGACGGCGTGACCGCGCTGGCGCGTCTCGGCCAGGACTGCGCGCAGGCCGCTCGGGGACGAGGGTCCGGTCCCGTGGCGCTCGACGAAGGCCGAGCGGTCCGGGTAGAGCGCCCGGACCTGGGCCGGGGAGAGCGCGGCGAGGATGGCGCGACCGCTGGCGGTGAGGTGGGCCGGGAGTCGTACGCCGACGTCGCTGACCAGGCTGGGCCGGCCGGGCGCGCGCTCCTCGACGACGTAGAGGACGTCGCGCCCGTGGAGCACCGCGAAGTGGGCACTCTGCTGGGTCTGGTCCACGACGTTCGCCAGCACTCGCCGGGCCAGTCGCTGCAGCGGCTCGTGCCGCGAGTAACCGCTCCCGACCTCGAAGGCCGCCACGCCGAGCCCGTACCGGTGCTCGTCCTCGACGTGCGCGACGAATCCTTCCTCGACCATCGCCTGCAGCAGGTGGTAGGCGCTGCTGCGCGGCAGGTCGCACGCGCGGCGGATCCGGTCCAGGGGCATCGGTTCCGGCTGGGTCGCGAGGAACTTGAGCACCCGGAGGCATCGAGTCGCCGCAGGTACCTGGCTCACTCGGTCAATGTAGGTCCCGGGGCACCGCGGCGGACGGCGCCGTGCCAGGTCGTGGGACCCAGCACGGCGCCGGCGGCCGGCTCAGCTGCGGTGCGTGCCGGAGCTGGGCTCCTCGCGCGACGTCTCGTGGGCGGGGTCCTCCGCGGCCACGGGGTCGCTGGACCCGGGGGTGTGCGAGTCGGCCGTCCCTGTGGTGTCGGTCGGCCGCGCCGTCTCCGGCGCGTAGTCCGGCGAGCTGTGGTCGACGTCGGGGTCGACCCGGTCCGCCTCCCGGACCTGGTCCTCGACCTTGGCGTGCTCCTGCAGGTGGCCCTGCCGGGCCTGCTCCGCCTCGGTCTCTGCCCGCTCAGCCTCGAGCCGCTTGCGCTCCGCCTCGAGCTCGGCCTCGCGGGCCTTCAGCTCTTCCTGCTGCACGCCGCCCTGCTGAGCGCGGGCATCCTGGCGCAGCTCGTCGGCGTGCTGACGGTTCTGGGTGTCCTTGCGCTTGCTCGACATCGCGACAGCCAGCCCGATCAGGACGAGAACGGCGATGACGATGACGATGATCCACACGGTGTCCATGAATCCTCCTCCTGGTGGGTCGGCTCCCCACAGTAGGGACGCCGGTCCGGTGCGGCCTCACCTGTTCGGGTGCCCAGATGTCTGAAATACGAGACAGCAGGCGGGGACATGGGGTGGCGCAGCGGGGTCCCGCGCAGTTCGATGGGTGGCATGAACAGCCTGCACGTGACCGTCGAGCACCGGCCCGGTCTCCATCGCGGACGTGGTCGCCGTGGCCCGACAGGGTGCGGCCGTCTCGCTGTCCGCCGACGCCGAGGCCGCCGTCGAGCGCGCGCGGACCGTCGTCGAGGAGCTGGCCGACGCCGCCACTCCGGCGTACGGCATCTCGACGGGGTTCGGCGCCCTCGCCACCCGTCACATCCCGACCGACATGCGGGCCCAGCTCCAGCGGTCCCTGGTCCGTTCCCACGCTGCCGGGTCCGGCCCCGAGGTGGAGCGCGAGGTGGTGCGGGTCTTGATGTTGCTGCGGCTCTCGACGCTCGCGACCGGCCACACCGGAGTTCGCCTGGAGACGGCGCGGCTCCTGGCCGGGCTGCTGACCCACGGCATCACGCCGGTGGTGCGCGAGTACGGCTCGCTGGGCTGCTCCGGCGACCTCGCCCCGCTGTCGCACTGCGCGCTGGCGCTGATGGGCGAGGGCGACGTCCGGAACGCCGACGGCGTGCTCGAGCCCGCGGCCCGGGCCCTCGCCGCCGCCGGCCTGGCGCCGGTGGAGCTCGCCGCCAAGGAGGGTCTGGCACTGATCAACGGCACCGACGGCATGCTCGGGATGCTGGTGCTGGCCATTCACGACCTCACGATGCTGCTGCGTACGGCGGACATCGCGGCCGCGATGTCGGTCGAGGGCCAGCTCGGCACCGACCGGGTCTTCGCCCCCGAGCTGCAGGCGCTGCGACCCCATCCGGGGCAGGCCGCGTCGGCCGGCAACCTGTCGCGGCTGATGGCCGACTCCGGGGTCGTCGCCTCCCACCGCGGACCGGACTGCAACCGGGTGCAGGACGCCTACTCGTTGCGCTGCTCGCCGCAGGTGCACGGCGCCGCCCGTGACACCGTCGCCCATGCCACGGCGGTGGCCGGCCGCGAGCTCGCCAGCGCCGTCGACAACCCGGTGGTGCTGCCCGAGCACGGGCGGGTCGAGTCCAACGGCAACTTCCACGGCGCCCCGGTCGGCTACGTCCTCGACTTCCTCGCGATCGTCGCGGCCGACGTGGCCTCGATCAGCGAGCGCCGTACCGACCGGTTCCTCGACAAGGCGCGCAACCACGGCCTGCCGCCGTTCCTCGCCGACGACCCCGGCGTCGACAGCGGGCACATGATCGCCCAGTACACGCAGGCCGCGATCGTCTCCGAGCTGAAGCGGCTCGCGGTCCCGGCCTCGGTCGACTCGATCCCCTCCAGCGCGATGCAGGAGGACCACGTGTCGATGGGGTGGTCCGCCGCACGCAAGCTGCGGCACTCGGTCGACGGGCTGTCTCGCGTGGTCGCGATCGAGGTCCTCACCGCCGCCCGCGCCCTCGACCTGCGCGCGCCGCTCGAGCCGTCGCCCGCCACGGGGGCCGTGATCGCGCTGCTCCGCTCGTCCGGCATCGAGGGCCCCGGCCCCGACCGCCACCTCTCGCCCGAGATCGAGGCCTGCGTCTCGCTCGTCCAGTCCGGCGCCGTGCTCGCGGCCGCCGAGTCCGTGATCGGAGAACTCCAGTGAACGAGTCCAACCCGCGCCTCCCGGTCCGCGCCGCCACCGGCACCGAGCTGTCCTGCGGCTCGTGGCAGACCGAGGCACCGCTGCGGATGCTGATGAACAACCTCGACCCGGCCAACGCCGAGCGGCCGGAGGACCTCGTCGTCTACGGCGGCACCGGCAAGGCCGCCCGCAGCTGGGAGGCGTACGACGCGCTCGTGCGCACCCTGCGGACGCTGGCCGACGACGAGACGATGCTCGTCCAGTCCGGCAAGCCGGTCGGCGTGATGAAGACCCATGAATGGGCACCGCGGGTGCTCATCGCCAACTCCAACCTGGTCGGCGACTGGGCCAACTGGGAGGAGTTCCGGCGGCTCGAGGACCTCGGGCTGACGATGTACGGCCAGATGACCGCCGGCTCCTGGATCTACATCGGGACCCAGGGCATCCTGCAGGGCACCTTCGAGACGTTCGCGGCGGTCGCCGACAAGAAGTTCGACGGCACGCTGGCCGGGACGATCACGCTGACCGCCGGCCTCGGCGGCATGGGCGGCGCGCAGCCGCTGGCGGTGACCATGAACGACGGCGTGGCGATCTGCATCGAGTGCGACGAGTCGCGCATCGAGCGCCGGATCGAGCACCGCTACCTCGACGTCCGCGCCGACTCGCTGGAGCACGCGCTCGAGCTCGCCACCGCAGCGCGCGACGAGCGGCGGCCGCTCTCGATCGGCGTCCTCGGCAACGCCGCCGAGCTGGTGCCGCAGCTCCTCGAGATGGACGCGCCGATCGACGTCGTGACCGACCAGACCTCGGCCCACGACCCGCTCGCCTACCTGCCGGCCGGTGTTCCCTTCGAGGAGTGGGACGCGCGGCGCCGGGCGGACCCGGCCGGCTTCACCAAGGAGGCGCAGGCCTCGATGGCGATTCACGTCCGGGCCATGGTCGAGTTCCAGGACCGCGGCGCGGAGGTCTTCGACTACGGCAACTCGATCCGCGACGAGGCGCGCAAGGGCGGCTACGACCGGGCCTTCGAGTTCCCGGGCTTCGTGCCGGCCTACATCCGGCCGCTGTTCTGCGAGGGGAAGGGCCCGTTCCGGTGGGCCGCCCTCTCCGGCGACCCGGCCGACATCGCCGCCACCGACCGCGCGATCCTCGAGCTCTTCCCCGACAACGAGCGACTCCGGAAGTGGATCACCATGGCCGGTGAGCGGGTCTCGTTCCAGGGACTGCCGGCCCGCATCTGCTGGCTGGGGTACGGCGAGCGCCACCTGGCCGGGCTGAAGTTCAACGAGATGGTGCGCGCAGGAGACCTGCGCGCACCCGTGGTCATCGGACGTGACCACCTCGACTGCGGGTCGGTCGCCTCGCCGTACCGCGAGACCGAGGCCATGCTCGACGGCTCGGACGCGATCGCGGACTGGGCGATCCTCAACGCCCTGGTCAACACGGCTTCGGGAGCGTCGTGGGTCTCGTTCCACCACGGCGGCGGCGTCGGCATGGGGCGGTCGCTCCATGCGGGGCAGGTGTGCGTCGCCGACGGCACCGACCTGGCCGCTGCCAAGATCGAGCGCGTGCTGACCAACGACCCCGGCATGGGCGTGATCCGCCACGTCGACGCCGGCTACGACCGGGCCGCCGAGGTCGCCACCGAGCGCAACGTCCGCGTTCCGATGTCGGAGTAACCGAGTCCTCGCCCGAGTGGGACGGCCGTGGGCTCCCGCTCAGTCTCCGGACACGAGCATGGCGACCACGAGTGCGGTGCGCGCCAGTCCCAGCAGGGGGCCGAACGGCAGCGCGAACCCGATCCAGAACACGAGCTCCACCGGCAGCAGAGCCAGGGCCAGCCAGGGAGCGGCCGCGCGCATCGCGCCACAACAGGACACCCACCGCGACCTCGGCGGCGCACACGGCCACGAAACAGAGAAGCAGCGCAGCGTTGTGTCGGGACTCCCCAGCGTTCGAAGGGCCCGTTCCCATAGGTGGGAAAGCCGAGGAAGATCCACACCTCGCCGTGTCGTGCGTAGTACCACGCGCCGTACGCACCTGGGAGGCCGAAGCCCAACCCGAGCACGAGGGAGCAGACCGCGGCAGCCTTGGACACGGGGTCCCCGGATCACACGGGTTGTCCGCCGCGGACCGACGTGATGTACCTGCGGTACTTGCGCTTGCCGACCAGGTGCCAGAGCACCTTCACCGGTGGCGGCAGTTCGCCGAACATCGTGGCCACCTCCTCTGGAGTCGCGACCTCGACCAGCTGTCCGGTGGCGATCCACCGCTGGGCAGGCGTGAACTTCTCGAAGCCCTGCTCCCCGACCTCCTGCCACTCGGTCTCGGTCAGGTAGCGGTCTATCAGCGGTACGACGACCTGCTCCTCCTCGTCGAGATGGGCCTCGAGCACGACGAGGAACTCCCCGATGCCATCAGCGAGCGCCGAACACGTCGCCAGCCGCGGATCCGAGCGCCACGCCGACATCGCCGCGCGCACCTCCGCGACCGAAGCGTCGATCTGCTGGTGTTGCGCTTCCATCCGCTCCACCAACGGCGCGTCGAGCCCCACGCGGTCGAGCAACTTCGGCCAGATCAGGTCGTCCTCGGTGGTGTGGTGCATGTGCAGCTCGTCGAGCAGGAAGTCGAGGTGGTTGGCGACGGCACCCACCCGCACCACATCAGCCACCGGCACCTCCTGCACCAGCGCCTGCACCTCGGCGAACTGGTACCGGAGGATCCGATGGATGATCGGCATCTCTCGAGCCGCGGCTCCGCGTGTGCGCGGGACGCTGCCAGTACGCAGCTCCACCTCCTCTCGCAGGTAGGTCATGTTGGCCTTCTCCTGCCGGCGCGCCATCACCACGAAGAGCGGGAACATCAGCCGGAACCAGCCTTGCGGGCGTGCGTCGAACCGGACACTGAGGAGCGACCCGCCGTCGACCGGCTGCACGGCGCCAGTGAAAGTCACCGCGATCGGCCCGCCGTTGTCGTGGACCCAGCGAAGGGGTCGATCGAACTCGACGCACTCGACCTCGATCGCCGACGGCGCACCCTTCCAGCGGGCCAGGAACTTCGTGCCGACGCCCACCGGGCCGTCGGTCAGCTTCTCCATCGACTTCGCCGTGGGGTTCCACTCGAGCTCGTTGCGGATGTCGACGCAGTAGTCGAAGAGTTCCTCCGGCGGACAAGCGACCACCGTCTGATTCGTGATGACGACCATGTCGATGCTCCTTCCCATGGGCCGCACCCGCCCCCGACAGCGGGACTGCCTAGTGTTGGTCGGCCTTCCACAGCGCGTAGCCCAGGGCCGCGAAGAGCAGCATCCAGACCGTGATGGCGAGGCGCGCGAGAACGAACGGTCCCATCAAGGCAGGCATCATCGGCACGAACACGAAGACTCCGGCGACCAGGACCACAGCCCCTCGCCAGCCTGACCAGCGTCCCCCGCGGCGGACCGCGATTCCGGCCAGGATCAGGCCCACACCGACCGCCACGCTGGAGACGCCGTAGAGGGCGTCGAGAAAGCCGGTCCACTCGCCCGGGTAGGTCGAGTTGCGGGCCGCGATCGCGATCAGCTCGGTGACGGCGAGCAGCGCCATGCCGGAGACGGCGAGACCCGTGCCCCAGCGGGCGCTGCGGCCCGGGATCAGGACCTCCGCCCGGACCAGTGCCGCGATGCCGGCGAGCAGCCCGATGTGCTGGACGAAGAACCAGATCTGAAGGGCAGTGAACCCGCCTGCTGTGAGCGGATAGCTGAACATGTCCTCCGACACCTGGGCCGGATACACCGCCAAGGCGATGCCGCTGCCGGCTCCAAGGATGCCCGCCGCGAGACAGGCGGCTCCGGCCCGGCTCACCCACACCGGAATCGAGGTCGCAGGCAACGTGCCTGCCTGAGTGTGAGCCATGGTCATCGCCCCTCTCGCCGAGGACGCAACACTCCGCACTCGGTGTGCTAGAAATTGTTCAGGTAACCTGAATACTCTCCGGTCCGGGAGTTGTCAATGGCGCATGACCTGAACACTGTCTCGATGCTGGGCCAGGCCTACAGCCTGTTGGGGTTCCAGATCGTCGACGGCGTCGTCGGAGCTGGCTATCCGCAGAAGCCCAAGCACTCCGCCGTCTTTGCGCAGATCTCGTCCGACGGCTCCCGGCTCACCGAGCTGGCGCGCAAGGCCAACATGACCCCTCAGTCCATGGCCGAGCTCGTCGACGAGCTCGTCGACATGGGGTACGTCATCCGGCAGCCCGACCCCAGCGATGGACGAGCCAAGCTGATCGTGCTCACCGAGCGCGGGCGAGACGCCGTAGCCGCCGGGCGGCAAACGATCGAGGGACTCGAGGAGCAGGTGAGCAACATCCTGGGAGAGCGCGGACACCGCGAGCTCCGACGGCTGCTGTCGAAGCTGCTCGACGCCACGAATACGTAAGGGTGGCCTCGACCTCCGACGGCTGGCGCACTGGCCCGGCCGCTGGCAGGCTGGGACGGTGGCGCATTCGCTGATGCCGGCCGAGGAGTTCCGGGACATCGCAGGCACGTTCGGCGAGCGCGTGCACGGCGTGCCGCCCGGCAGTTGGGACGCACCGGCGCCCGTGGAGGGGTGGGTCGCCCGAGACGTCGTGCGCCATCTTGTGGAGTGGTTCCCGGGCTTCCTCGCCGGCGGCTCGGACGTGGCGCTGCCGCCGGTGGCGTCGGTCGACGAGGACCCGGTCGTGGCCTGGGACGGGTTCGCCGCGTCGGTACAGGCGGTGCTCGACGACCCGGCCACCGCCGGACGCATGTTCTCCAACCCGCACACCGGTGACCTGCCGCTGGCAGCCGCGATCTCGCAGTTCTTCACCGCCGACGTCTTCATGCACACCTGGGACCTCGCCCGGGCCACCGGCCAGGACGACCGCCTCGACCCCGACCGTTGCCTCGTCATGGTGGAGGGCATGGAGCCGTATGAAGAGCTGATGCGGTCCAGCGGTCAGTACGGCCCGCGGGTGCCGGTGCCGGACGACGCCGACCCGCAGACCCGGCTGCTGGGGTTCATCGGGAGGGATCCGAACTGGCGGCCTTGACCTCGGTCCTCGCGGCCGTCGCCACGCGAGTACCGCTGGACCGGCCGGTCCTCGTGGCCGTCGATGGTGCCGACGGGGCCGGGAAGACCAGGTTCGCCGATGGCCTCGGCCTCGCGCTGACCGACCTCGGCCACGTCGTCGTCCGGGCGAGCATCGACGACTTCCATCACCCGCAGGCCCATCGGCACGCGCTCGGCAGGACGGCGGACACGGTCTGGGCGCGCAGCTTCGACGTGGCGGCACTGCGCCGCGAGCTGCTGGACCCCTGGCGACGCGGGTCCGGGTCGGCGTACCGCCGGCGCTGGCACGACCTCGAGAGTGACGCGTACGTCGACGAGGTGCCCACGTCGGTTCCCGAGCGCGGGGTGCTCCTGGTCGACGGGGTGTTCGCCCAGCGTCCGGAGCTGGCCGACGCGTGGGACCTGGTCGTCTGGCTGGAGGTGCCCGACGAGACGCGGGTCGCGCGGATGGCTGCACGCGACGGGACGGAGGCCGACGTCGCCGATCCCGCCCAGCAGCGCTACCTCGGCGCGCAGCGATCTACCGCGAGTCCTGTGACCCCGCGGCGCGCGCGGATGTTCTGGTCGACAACGCCGACTGGTCCTCCCCCGTGCTGGTGAGGGATTGACTTGCTCTCGATCGCCCGATCAGGGTCAGCCGCTGAGTGCCCGGATCGCGTCGTGGATCGACAGCGTCCGCTGGGCCGACTCGACGTGGAGGTTCTCGATCATCCGGCCGTTGAAGGTGACGACGCCGGAGGAGCGCGCCTCCCATGCCTCGAGGATGCCGCGGGCGTCCTCGACGGCCTGCTCGGAGGGCGCGAACGCCTCGTTGGCACCGGCGACCTGGCCGGGATGGATGAGGGTCTTGCCGTCGAAGCCCATCTCGCGGCCCTGCCGGCACTCGGCGAGGAAGCCGTCCTCGTCCTTCACGTCGTTGTAGACGCCGTCGAGGATCACCTTGCCGGTCGCGCGGGCCGCGAGCAGCGCGAGTCCGAGCCCGGCGAGCACGGGCTGCCGGCCGGGCACGTGCTCGGCGTACAGCTCCTTGACGAGGTCGTTGGTGCCCATGACCAGGACGGTGAGCCGCTCGGAGGCGGCCGCGATCTCCTCGGCATGGAGCATGGCGTACGGCGTCTCCACCATCGCCCACAGCTTGGTGTGATCGGGGGCGCCGTGGCCGGCCATCGCATCGATCAGCTCGAGGACGGCGTCGGCGCTGTTGACCTTGGGCACGACGATCGCGTCGGGCCCGGCCGCGCACGCTGCGGCGAGGTCGTCGGAGTGCCACTCGGTGTCGGCCCCGTTGACCCGGATCGTCACCTCGCGGGCGCCGTACTCACCGGAAGCGGCCGCGGCGCAGGCGGCCTCGCGGGCGGCAGGCTTGTCGTCGGGGGCGACCGCGTCCTCGAGGTCGAGGATCAGCGCGTCGCAGGGCAGTGACTGCGCCTTCTCCAGCGCGCGCGCGTTGGAGCTCGGCATGTAGAGGACGCTGCGGCGCGGGCGGAAGTCGGTCACTTCTCGATCGCCTCGTACTGCTCCTTCAGCTCCGGGTCGATCGCGGCCAGCTGCTCGGCGAGCTCGACCATCACCAGGCACTGCTTGAGGGACGCGTCGTCCTCCATCTTCCCGTCGAGCATGACCGCCCCGGTGCCGTCGCCCATGGCCGCGACCACGCGCCGGGCGTGGGCGATGTCCTCGACGCTGGGGCTGAAGACCCGGTGGGCGATCGCGATCTGCTTGGGGTGGAGGCTCCAGGCGCCGACGCAGCCGAGCAGGAACGCGTTGCGGAACTGGTCCTCGCAGGCGGTCTCGTCGGCGATGTCGCCGAACGGGCCGTAGTAGGGGTAGATGCCGTGGGCCGCGCACGCGTCGACCATCCGCGCGATCGTGTAGTGCCAGAGGTCCTGCTGGTACGTCGCGCGCGTGGGCATCGACGTCGGCGACACCGAGCTCGTTGCGCGGCGGGTCCTCGCGGACGACGTAGCCGGGGTGGCCGCCGCCGACCCGGGTGGTCTTCATCCGGCGGTCGGCAGCGAGGTCGGCCGGCCCGAGCGAGAGGCCCTGCATCCGGGGCGAGGCGCCGCAGATCTCCTCGACGTTGGCCACGCCGCGGGCGGTCTCGAGGATCGCGTGGACCAGGATCGGTCGGTCGAGCCCGGCCTTCGCCTCGAGCTGGGCGAGCAGCCGGTCGACGTAGGCGATGTCCTCGGCGCCCTGCACCTTCGGCACCATGACCACGTCGAGCTGGTCGCCGATCTCGGTGACGAGCGTCGTGAGGTCGTCGAGGACCCAGGGGCTGTCGAGGGCGTTGATCCGGGTCCACAGCTGGGTCGGCCGCTCGCACCGAGGTTGTCTGGCCTGCGCGATCTTGACCAGTCCGGCGCGGGCAGCTTCCTTGTTGTCGGCCTTGACGGCGTCCTCGAGGTTGCCGAGCAGCACGTCGACCTTGCCGACCAGGTCGGGGATCTTGGACGCCATCTTCTCGTTGCTCGGGTCGAAGAAGTGGATCGCGCGGCTGGGCCGGGCCGGGATCTCGCGCAACGGCTCGGGGGCGCCGACGGCGAGGGGGCGGAAGAAGTCCTTGGCAGTGCGCATGCTGCGGAACTTATCGCCCAGCGCGTCCGGGCGGGTATGACGGATCCCACGCCGCCGGCGGCCGGGTCAGGGGCGCGCGACGAAGTAGGCGTTGAACGGGTCCGACTCGACGTCGTGCACGACGACGTCGGAGAAGCCCGCCTCGCGCAGCATCCTCTCGGCCGTCTGGACACCCCAGACCGTGCCCAGGCCGTCGCCACCCTGGCCCAGCGAGACCGACATGCAGTGCAGGGTCGAGACCGTGTAGAGGAAGGTCGCCCACGGCAGCCCCACGTTGTCCTCGAGGTTGCTCTGGGCGTTGATGTCGACCATCAGGTAGGTCCCGTCCGGGCGCAGGGCCCGACGGACGTTGGCGAGGACGGTCGCGGGGTGGGCCTGGTCGTGGATGGCGTCGAAGGTGAGCACCAGGTCGAACTCGGCGTCCGCGTCGAGCCGGGCGACGTCGAGGGCCTCGAAGCGGGCGTTGGTCAGCCCCCAGTCGGCCGCCTCGGCACGGGCTGGCACGAGTGCCTCTTCGCTGAAGTCGTAGCCGACGAACGTGCTGCGTGGGTAGGTCCGGGCGAGCAGGTTGATCGCGTGGCCCTCGCCGCAGCCGATGTCGGCCACGGCGATGCCCGCCTCGAGCCGGTCGACGACGCCGGTCAGCGGGATGATCGTGTCGATGAGCGACGCGTCGTTGACCGCCGCGGAGTCGGCGGCCTGGAGGTCGTGGAAGCCGGGGTAGTCGTCGTACGAGAGGCCGCCGCCGGTGCGGAACTTCTCGATGACCGGCGGCGTGACCTGGCCCATCAGCGGGATGTAGCGCATCACCCGGGCGAGGTTGTCCGGTCCGGTGCCGGTCAGGAACGGGGCGTGGTCGGGGCAGATGTAGTAGGTGTCGTCCACGGGCACGTACTCGACGAATCCGCCGGTGACCATGCCGCCCAGCCACTCGCGGACGTAGCGCTCGTCGAGGCCGGCGGCGTCGGCGATCTGCATGCTCGTCGCCGGAGGCAGGCCTGCCAGGGTCTCGAAGAGGCCGAGCTCGTGGCCGATGCCGGCCAGGAGGCAGATGCTGCCGTCGTTGAGGATGCCGATGATCCGCTCGGCGACTGCCTCGGGGTCGACGATCTCCGGCTCGGGCTGGGTATGTGTGTCGGTGGTGGTCATCGTGAGCTCCTCGGTCGGTGGTGGTGCGCTCGACGCTAGGAGTGCGCCACTGTTCGCCGCGTCGGGCGGACACCCCATCTCGAGTGGCGCCTTGGTGTATCCGCCCCACGTGCGCTTGTGTCAGACCAGCTGGTGCTCCCGCGCCCATGCAGCGGCCGCGGTCCGCGACGTGACACCGATCTTGGTGAAGATGCTGGCGAGATGCCGGCTCACGGTCTTGTCGCTGATGACCAGGTCCTCGGCGACCTTGCGGTTGCTCGCGCCCGACGCAACGCAAGCCAGCACCTCGGCCTCCCGGGCGGTGAGGCCCCCGGGGAGGGATGTGGGGGCCAGTCGGTCCACGTCCGGGGTCGCTCCCAGCCGTCGGTAGACGGCGAGGGCTGTCGCGAGCTCGGCATCGGCGGCGTCCTGGTCGCCGACCGCACGGAGCACCGTCGAGAGCAGTTCGTGAACCTGCGCCCCGGCGTAGCGGTAGCGCTGTGCGCGGTAGATCCGACCCGCAGTCTCGAGGGGCGCCACCGCCAGCTCCGGGTGACCGTCGGCTACGTGCACGGACGCCCGGGCTCTCGCGGCCCGTGCGACCAGACCGGGCGTCCCGAAGAACGCCGCGGTCTCCTCGAGCTCCTCGGCGAGACCGGCGGCGTACGCCGGTTCGCGAACCTCCAGTGCCAGCTCGACAGCTGGGAGCAGCATCTGGGCCCGCTCGAGCCGACTGACGTCTGCGAGTGACACCCGCAGCTCGGCCAGCGCGTCCGCGGGACGTCCTGCGGCGCGGAGCATCAGGGCCGCGCCGGGCTGGGGGTCCACGCCGAACGAGCGGGCGCGGTCGTAGGCCACCGCCGCGCCCATGCTGTCGCCACGCAACCGGCGCACGTCTCCGAGCTCGTAGAAGCCCGCGCCCGACAACCAGCCGTGTGCCCCGACCAGGCTTTCGGACTCCCGCCCGAGCTCCTCCTCGACCAGGTCCCAGTCGCCCTCGGCACTGATGATCTGGAGCTCGTGCACGCGCGTCACGGAGGCGTACATGAAGGTCCGGGACAGGGGGTTGGCCCACCGGGCGAGTGCGTCGGTCCACTCACGCATCCGGGCCAGGTCGCCGAGCTGGTCGCAGAGATGGATGGTGGTGCAGTAGATGTCGCCTGACCACAGGGCGTCGAGGCGGCCGGCGAGCACCGGCAGCATCGCCTCGTCGAGGCAGCCGAATCCGCGCGCCGTCTCGCCGCTGCGCACCAGTGCCATGCCCTCGAGGACGCGCGCGAAGCACCCGAGGGTCTCGTCGTCGAGCTCGCGGGCCAGGGCGTCCAGCTCCACAGCGGCGGCCGCGGCCGGACCCGGATCGCCGGCCATGTCCATGTTCATCGCCCCGTCGAAGTACAGGCGGGTGCCGTGGGCGCGCCCTCGCGGCAGGTCCTGCAGCAGCCGGTCAGCGCGGCTCAGCCACGCCATCGCCACCTGGACGTCGCCGCGGGTCGCCCAGGCGAGCGCGAGTCGCATGGCGCGGTCGGCGGCCTCGGCGTGCGCACCCTCGGCGACCAGGCGTTGATAGACGTCCTCGCCCACCGCCATCGACTCCGGACTGTTCCCGGACCACCACGCTGCGTCCGAGAGGATGTCGAGGTCGTCCGTGTCGAGTTCGGGACCCAGCGCGCGGAGTCCGTCGTAGGCGGCTCTCCAGTCGCGGCGTGCGAAGGCCTCCCGAGCCGCTGCCACCTTCGTCGCCGACCCAGACATGACCTCCCCGTCCACTGTCCGAGACCTGGCCAGACTAAGCCCGTGGGTCGCGCCGCCACCAGCGTCGGCGGGCTTCGGGTTGCCGCTCGGCGGGCGCCCTGCGCTGCGCCACGACCCGCGCCGTACGACGCTCCCGCCACCGGTCGACCTCGGTGTCGACATCGCGCGGCATGGTGATCAGCGGCGGTCCGTCGACCGGGGTGTAGCGCGCGCGGATCACACGCGAGTTGAAATCCTCGACCTCACGGCGCACCTGGGTCTCGGAGGTCATTGCGTCGAGCCGGTCGTCGAGCACGGCGTCGTCCTTGCGGAGCTGGAGCGCCGCCGGCAGCACGCCGGTGATGCGCTCCCGCTCGATCAGCTGCTTCACCCACCAGTCGGGGTCGTGCTGGGAGCCGAGGTCGGGGATCGGCTTGCCCGCGCCGGGCAGGTCGTCGAAGTCGCCCCGCTCCATCGCCTTTCTCAGCTGCAGGTCGACCCACGTCTGCTGCTGCTGGATCCGGGCGGCCGCGGCGGACCTGCCGGTGCGCGCGTCACGCGCCTCGACCCCGCGCGTGGTCTGTCGTGCCTCTTCCTCGGTCATCGTCGCCTCCTCGACGTCGACTCCCCTCCAGTCTACGAGCTACCGCGTCCAGCCTCCCCGGTGGACGAGCTCGTCGAGCGGCACCCGACGCCGGTGGGCGGGCGAGCCGGGGACACCGGCGTCATCGGCGAGGTGGCCGATCGTGATCGCGCCGATGGGGTCGTGGGTGTCGGGGATCGCGAACTCCCGACGTACGGCGTCGATGCGGTCGGTGGGGATGCCGAAGAACAGCGCGCCCAGACCCTCGTCGACCACGGTCTGCAGGATCAGCAGGCTCGCCATCGCGGTGTCCAGGTGCCAGTAGGGCATCCGCCATCGAGCCTCGTCGCGGTTGGCGACGCCCTTGTCGGGCTCGGCGTAGCGATCGAGGTAGGCATCCTTGCTGGAGCACGGCAGGACGATGACCGGCGCGCGCATCATGCCTGCCAGCCAGGCGTCGGGTCGGTCGAGCTGCGCGGCGTCGGTCGTGGCCGTCCAGTAGCGGCGTACGTCGGTCGGCTCCTCGAGCACCACGAACGCCCAGCCCTGGCTGAAGCCCGCACTCGGCGCCCGGGTCGCGTTGCGCAGCGCGCGGGAGATCGCGCCGGGATCGACCGGCCGATCCGCGTAGTTGCGTACCATCCGGCGTCGGTCGACCACCTGCTGGAACTCCATGCTCGCCAGCCTGCCATGTCTCGCATGCGAGACCGTCCCGGTGCGCGGTCGCTTGCCGCGACGGCCCCGGGGGCGCTGCACTGGGGTCATGACGTTCGAGGAGATGTGGGCCGAGCTGGCGCCGGTGGGTCGCTCGGCCACCTCGGGCGGGTACTTCCGGCAGCCGTGGACCAGCGCCGAGGACGAGCTGCGCGCGTGGTTCCGGGCCGCGGCCGAGGGTCGCGGACTGGAGGTGGAGCAGGACGGTCTCGGCAACCTGCTGGCGTGGTGGCGACCCGACGGCGCCTCGGGCCCGGCGGTGCTGACCGGCTCCCATCTCGACTCCGTCCTCGACGGTGGCGCGTACGACGGACCGCTCGGTGTGGTCTCCGCGCTGTCCGCCGTCGACCTGCTGCACGAGCGCGGCGTCGTACCGACGCGGCCGCTCGCGATCGGGGTGTTCGTCGAGGAGGAGGGCTCGCGCTTCGGGCTGGCCTGCCTGGGGTCGCGGGTCGCTGCCGGTGTCATGCCGTGGGAGCGGGCGCGCGAGCTCCGCGACCGCGACGGCGTCTACCTCGCGGACGCGCTCGAGGCCTCGGGGCTCGGGGTGTCGGACACCGCGGCGTGGGGCGACCTCTCGCAGCGGTTCGGCTGCTTCGTCGAGCTCCACGTGGAGCAGGGGCGCGACCTCGTCGACCGCGGCGCGGCGGTCGGGGTGGCGAGCGGGATCTGGCCGCACGGGCGTTACCGCTTCGACTTCACCGGTGAGGCCAACCATGCCGGGACCACGCGGATGGATGATCGCCGCGATCCCATGCTGAGCTATGCGATGACGGCGCTGGCTGCGAACAAGCAGGCCAGGCTCGGCGACGCGCGGGCCACCTTCGGGCGGGTGTCGGTCGAGCCCAACGGCACCAACGCGGTGCCGTCGCGAGTGACCGGCTGGCTGGACGCGAGGGCGGGATCGGACGCGTCCCTGGAGGAGCTGGTCTCCGCGGTGACGCGGCAGGCCCAGGAGCGGGCTTCGCGCGACGGGACCTCGCTGACGGTGACGGCCGAGTCGGTGTCGGGGCTGGTGTCGTTCGACGCTGCCCTGACCGCGCGCATCGCGGGCGACCACGCCGACGGCGACTGGCCGGTCATCCCGACCGCCGCCGGCCACGACGCCGGCATCCTGGCCGCGGTCGGCGTCCCCACCGCGATGCTCTTCGTCCGCAACCCGACCGGCATCTCCCACTCGCCCGACGAGCACGCGGCCATGGCCGACTGCCTGGTCGGCGTCTCCGCGCTGGCCGACACCCTCGAGCGGCTGCTCACATGACGACGTCGTACGTCCTCGAACGGGCGTGGGTGGAGGGCGCCGTACACGACGACGTGCTGGTGGAGATCGAGGACGGCCGGTTCACGCGGGTCGAAGTTCCTGGGCGAGTCGGTGACTCCTGGATGATGTTCGGCCAGAGGTCTCGGTTTCCCCGCATAGCGGGGAAACCACGCACCTCCCCGGCCTCACCCTCCCTGGGTTCGCCAACACCCACAGCCACGCGTTCCACCGGGCGCTGCGGGGGAGGACGCAGCGGGGGCGGGGCACGTTCTGGACCTGGCGCGAGCAGATGTACGCCGTCGCGGAACGGCTCGACCCCGACTCCTACTTCCGGCTGGCGCGCGCCACCTACCGCGAGATGGTCGCCGCCGGGATGACGAGCGTGGGGGAGTTCCACTACCTCCACCACCAGCCCGACGGGACGCCGTACGCCGATCCGCACGCGATGTCCCACGCGCTCGTCGAGGCGGCGGCCGAGGCGGGGATCCGGCTGACGCTGCTCGACACCTGCTACCTGTCGAGCGGGTTCGGTGATCCGCCGCAGGGCGTGCAGCGCCGCTTCAGCGACGGCGACGTCGATGCGTGGGCCGAGCGGGCAGGCGGTTTCGCCCCCCGCGACGCGAGAGTGGGGGCGGCGATCCACTCCGTCCGCGCCGTGCCGGCCGAGGCGATGCCGGTCGTCGCCGACTGGGCCTCGGGCCGACCCCTCCATATCCACGTCTCCGAGCAGGTCGCCGAGAACCAGGCCTGCGTCGCGGAGTACGTCCGGACACCCGTCGAGGTCCTGCTCGACCACGGCGTCCTCGGCCCGTTGTCCACGGCGGTGCACGCCACCCACCTGACCGAGGACGACGTCACGCACCTCGCCGACACCTCGACCTACGCCGGCCTTCTGCCCCACCACCGAGCGCGACCTGGGCGACGGGATCGGCCCGGGGAACCGGCTGCGTGACGCCGGGGTGCGGCTCACCCTGGGCAGCGACAGCCATGCCGTGGTCGACCCGTTCGAGGAGATGCGCGCGCTGGAGCTCGACGAGCGGCTGGCCACCCAGCAGCGCGGCCACTGGACCGCCGCCGACCTGCTCGACGTCGGCACCCGCCACGGCCACGCCAGCCTCGGCTGGGACGACGCGGGCGAGATCGCGGTCGGGCGCCGCGCCGACCTGGTCACGGTCGACGTCAGCAGCCCGCGCACCGCGGGCACCGGCGCCGACGCCCACACCGCCGTCTTCGCGGCGACCGCCGCCGACGTGACCCAGGTCGTGGTCGACGGCCGGGTCGTCGTACGACAGGGTGACGCCGTGCAGACCAGGGTGGAGATCGGGCGCGAGCTCGACGCGACGGTCTCGAGCCTCTGGACATGACCACCACCGTCGTCACCAACATCGGCGAGCTCACCACCCACGACCACGTGGGGACCATCGCCGCCGCCGCGGTCGTCGTCGAGGGCAGCCGGGTCGCGTGGGTCGGCGCCGCTGAGGATGCGCCCGCGGCCGACCAGCAGGTCGACGCGGGCGGCCGCGCGGTCGTCCCCGGCTTCGTCGACAGCCACAGCCACCTCGTCTTCGCGGGCGACCGCGCGCAGGAGTTCGCGGCCCGGATGGCGGGGGAGTCCTACGCCGCGGGCGGGATCCGGACCACCGTCGCGGCCACCCGCGCCGCCACCGACGAGGAGCTCACGAGCCACGTCGCCCGGCTGGTCGGCGAGATGCGACGGCAGGGAACGACCACCGTGGAGATCAAGAGCGGCTACGGCCTCAGCGTCCACGACGAGGCCCGCAGCCTGGCGGTGGCCGGGCAGTTCACGGACGAGACCACCTTCCTGGGCGCCCACGTCGTCCCCGCAGAGACCGACCCCTCGGCGTACGTCGACCTGGTGACCGGCCCCATGCTCGAGGCCTGCGCGCCGCACGCGCGCTGGATCGACGTGTTCTGCGAGGACGGCGCGTTCGACGCCGACCAGGCCCGCACCGTCCTCGAGGCAGGCGCGGCGGCCGGGCTGCGAGGGCGGCTGCACGCCAACCAGCTGACGTACGGCGCGGGGGTGCGCCTGGCCGCCGAGCTCGGCCTCACCGCGGTCGACCACTGCACCTACCTGACCGACGACGACGTCTCCGCACTCGCCGACAGCGGCACCGTCGCGACGCTGCTGCCGGGAGTGGAGTTCTCGACCCGGCAGCCCTACCCCGACGCCCGCCGGCTGCTCGACGCCGGCGTCACCGTCGCGATCGCCAGCGACTGCAACCCGGGGTCCTGCTTCACCAGCTCGATCCCGCTCTGCGTGGCGCTCGCGGTCCGCGAGATGGGGATGACGCCCGCCGAGGCCCTCTGGTCCGCGACGGCCGGCGGCGCCCGCGCCCTCGGCCGTGACGACGTCGGCGTGATCGCTCCGGGCAAGCGTGCCGACTTCGTGCTGCTCGACGCGCCCTCCCACGTCCACCTCGCCTACCGGCCCGGTGTCCCGCTCGTCGCGGGGGTCTGGCTGGGTGGCCGCCCCCTCACGCGTTGAGAAGAGGGAATGTGACACGTCAGAGGAGGACGTGTGACCTCCCGCGGGCCGCAACCGCGCCACTCGAGCGTCACAAACCCTCCACTCAACTGCGTCTGAGGTAGGTCGACCGCACCCGGACCCAGAGATAAGGCACCTGCCCGATGTGCGGGCCTACCTCAGACGACGAATCTCGTACTCACACCACTACAAGGAGTGAGAGAGATGAACGAATCAACCGGGACTTTCCTGGAGTACGAGATCGCCTACCGGCGCGAGCGGATGCTGGGGCGCACCGCCCCCCGCCGTGCCGAGCACCACAAGCCGGTCACCGAGCGGTTCCTCCGGAACCGCCGCATCCGGCGCGCAGCCTGACCAGCAGACGAGAAGCGAGCACAGCGCGTGTCGTCGGTGGTCCACGTCATGATGGATGACGTGGCTGCACACACGACCGCCCCCCTCGTCGGGCGCGACGCCGAGCTCGACGAGCTCGTCTCCTGGCTCGGCGGCAGTACCAATCAGCGGCCAGACGAGGGGGACGGTCCCCACAACGGCACCACGGTGCTGCTCTCCGGCGACGCCGGCGTCGGCAAGACCCGACTGCTGACCGAGGTGCGCGACCGACTGGCCTCCGACGGGTGGCGCGTGGTCGCTGGCCACTGCCTCGACCTGGGCGACAGCGCCCTCCCCTACCTGCCCTTCTCCGAGATCCTGGGCCGGCTCGCGACCGAGCTGCCCGAGGTCGTCGCCACGGTCGCCGGCCGCCACCCCACCCTGGCCCGCCTCCTGCCCGGCCGCCGCACCCTCTCCGGTGACGCCGGCGACGGCTCCGCGATCGACCGCTCCGCGCTCTTCGAGGCCATCCGCGCCCTGCTCGACGAGGCCGCCGCCGAGGGACCGCTGCTCGTCGTCGTCGAGGACACCCACTGGGCCGACCAGTCCACCCGTGACCTGATCACCTTTCTCTTCGCGCGCGACGCCACCACTCCCGTCTCGCTGGTCGTCAGCTATCGCTCCGACGACCTCCACCGCCGCCACCCGCTCCGCCGCCACCTCGCCGAGTGGTCGCGCCTGAGCGGCGTACGACGCCTCGCGCTGGCGCCGCTGAGCGACGACTCCGTGCAGCTGCTCATCGCCGAGCTGGTCCCCGGCGGGCTGTCGATGGACGAGACCGTCGACATCGTCGACCGCGCCGAGGGCAACGCGTTCTTCGTCGAGGAGCTCACCAGCGCCGCCGCCGGTCCCGGACGGTGGGTGCCGGCCGAGCTCGCCGACGTGCTGCTGGTCCGCCTCGATCGCCTCGACGACCCGGCCCGCCAGGTGGTGCGTGCGGCGAGCGTGGCCGGTCGCAAGGTCTCCCACGAGCTCCTGACCGCCGCCTCCGGCCTCACCGGCGCCGCGCTCGACGAGGGGCTGCGCCAAGCCGTCGAGATGAACGTGCTGGTCCCCGACGGTGATCGCTACGCCTTCCGCCACGCCCTCCTCGGTGAGGCGGTCTACGACGACCTGCTCCCGGGCGAGCGGGTCAGGCTCCACGACGGCTTCGCCACCGCGCTGCGCGACGGCGGGGCGACCGGCACCGCCGCTGAGCTGGCCCGCCACAGCCGGCTCGCCAACGACCTCGAGACCGCGCTCCACGCCTCCATCCGCGCCGGCCACGATGCGCTCGCGGTCGGCGGTCCCGACGAGGCCGTCCACCACTACGACCAGGCGCTCCAGCTGCTCACCGACCCGCGACGCCCCGAGACGATCGACGTCGACCGGTCTGCGCTGGTGGTCCACCTCGCCGACGCGCTGACCGCGTCGGGCCGGCCCCACCGCGCGGTGACCCTCCTCGGCGAGGAGCTCGACGAGATGCCGGCCGACGCCCCGGACGCCTGGCGCGCCCGGATCATGGCGGCCCGCGCCTACCTCCTGCTCATCACCGAGACCGAGGAACACCCCGACGAGCTCAGCGCCGAGGCCTACCGGCTCGTCCCCGACGGCGACACGGCGGTCCGGGCGCGCGTGCTCGCAACCCATGCCCGGATCCTGGCCGCCTTCGGCCGCTTCGAGGAGGCGCAGCCAGTCGCGCTCGAGGGGCTCGCGCTCGCCGAGCGGCTCCAGCTGACCGACCAGGTCTCCGACCTCGTGATCACCCTCAGCCAGGCGCGACACTCCGGCCCTCACGTCGGGTTGCGCGAGGCGTTGGAGGAGGCGATCGAACGGGCTCGGGCCTCCGGGGCCGTCCAGGCCGAGCTGCGTGCCCACTTCCTGCTCGGCCGATCCTTCGAGGACGTCGGCGAGTGGGACCTGGCCGAGACGGCGTTCCGGCGCGCCATCGCGCGCGGCGACGAGACCGGCCTGCCCTATGCGCCCTACGCGTTCGAGTCCCGTTGGCACCTCGTCTTCCAGTACGTCGTCACCGGGCAGTGGGATGCCGCCCTCGACCTCGCCGCGGCCGCCGGCTCGCCGCCGAAGGTCCAGCAGGCGCTGCTCGACCTGTTCCGGCTCCACCTCGAGCAGGCCCGTGGCGGCGACGTCGGCGACCGCTTGCCGGTGCTGCGCAAGCTCTGGGCCAAGGAAGGCCTCATTCCCATCCACTCCAGCTCGATGGAGATGGTCGAGGCGTCCCGGCGCGGCGACCCCGACGGCGTGCTGCGCGCCTACGACGACGCGGTCGCGATACTGAGCCGACTCTGGCAGCCGTGGTTCACCGCACGGATCCGGTTGGCGGCCACGGCGATCGGCGCTCTCGCCGACTGCGCGCCGACCCTGTCCGCTGCCGACCGCAGCGTGTTCCTCGCGCGCGCCGAGGAGCTCCACGCCGACGGCAGGGTCGTGCTCGAGCGCCACCACAACCCCGGCGGACTGTGGGGCCCGGAGGGGCAGGCGTGGGAGAAGCGGCTCGACGCCGAGGTGCTGCGGATGCGGTGGCTCGCCGGTGAGCCACCGGCCCACGACGTACTGGTCGAGGCCTGGCGGGAGACCGAGAAGCGGGTCGCCGACTTCGGCGACGTCCACCAGCTCGCCTCGGTCCGGGTCGTGCTGGCCACCATCCTGCGCGCCGCCGGCGACACCGCCGGCTCCCGCGAGGTCGCCGATCTCGCGCGCGACGCCGCCAAGGCACTCGGCGCCCAGCCACTGCTCGACGACCTCACCGCGCTGGGCTCCCGACCCGGTCGACAACCGGCCGCCAGCGACGTCCTCACCGCACGTGAGGCCGAGATCCTCGCGCTGGTCGCGGAGGGGCGATCCAACGGCGAGATCGGCAAGCAGCTCTACATCACCACCAAGACCGTCTCGGTCCACGTCTCCAACATCCTCGGCAAGCTCGGCGCGTCCGGTCGCACCGAGGCGGCCGCGATCGCCCGCCGGCGCGGACTGCTCGACTGACGCCGCGACCACCCTTGCGGGGGTGTGCGCCTCCCGGCCCCGGGGCTAGGTTCGGGAGGGCAGCACCGTGCTGAGTTCCACGACCCTAGGGAGATCTCGTGACGACGACACCTGACGAGCCGCTGAACGACGACGACATGACCACCGGCGGAGCCCCTGAGGCCTCCTCCACACCCAGTGACGCCGACGGCACCGACGGCGACTCCACCGACGGAGACTCGACCGACTCGACGGACGGTGACGGGTCGGACGCCGACGGCACCGACGCCGACGGCACCGACGGCGACTCCACCGACAGCACGGACGGCGACGCCAGCTGAGCGCCCTCGACCTGCTGGCCGGGGACGCCCAGTCCTTCCTCACGAAGGTCTGGGCGTCCCGGGTCCATCTCCACCACACCGAGCCCGGCCGGCTGGTCGGGCTGCTGTCGTTCGACGACGTCGATCACCTGCTGACCTCCACGGCGATCCGCACCCCCGCCGTCCGGATCGCGCAGGACGGCTCGGTGCTGCCGCAGTCCCGCTACACCCGCTCCGGCGCCTCGCTCGCCGGACAGTCGCTGACCGGCCTGGTGGACGCGCGCAAGGTGCTGGAGCTCTTCGACGGTGGCGCGACCGTCGTCCTCCAGGGACTGCACCGCTACTGGCCACCGCTGCGCGCTCTGGCTGCCCAGCTCGAGCTCGAGCTGGGCCACCCGTGCCAGGCCAATGCCTACCTGACGCCCCCGGGCTCGCAGGGCTTCGCGGTCCACTCCGACAGCCACGACGTCTTCGTCTTCCAGACCCACGGCACCAAGCTCTGGGAGATCCACGGTGAGGACGGTCCCGAGGACGTGCTCCTCGAGCCCGGACTGTCGATGTACCTCCCGACGGGTACCCCGCACGCGGCCCGGTCCCAGGACGGTGCCTCGCTCCACGTCACCCTGGGCATCAACCAGCTCACCTGGCGGGGGCTCGTCCGCCGCAGCGTCGAGCAGTCGTTGCGCGAGGTCCCCGACGACCACCTGCCCGCCGGCTACCTCGATCACCCCGGAGAGCTGTCCGACGCGCTCGCCGACCGACTCCGCTCGGTGGCCGACGCGATCGCGGGCATCGACGCGGACGCGGCAGTCGAGCGCGAGGTCGAGCGGTTCCTGAGCTCCCGCGGGTCGCTCCTCGCCGGCGGCCTGGGCGACGTGCTCGCCGCCCGCGACCTCACCGACGACACCCGGCTACGCCGCCGGGCCGGCAAGCCGATGGTGCTGCGACCCGAGGGCGACCGGATCGTGATCCTGCTCGGCGACCGCACCCTCGACGTCCCCGGCCGGCTGGCCGATGCCCTCGCCCGGATCCAGGGGGCGACCGAGCTCACCCCGGCAGAGCTGGCGCCCGACCTCGACGAGCAGAGCCGGCTGGTGCTGTGCCGCCGGCTGCTCCGGGAAGGCCTGCTCGAGGTTCCCCGGTGAGGTCACCGTGACCGCGCCGTTCCGGTGCGCCGTCGAGTCCTCGGGCCGCCCCGACGACCTGGCCGGCACCGCCTCGACCGTCCGGGCCTTCCTGCTGGTGGAGGAACCCGGACCCTGGGGGGTCGACGCGCTGCGTGACAGTCGGCTCGAGGTGCGCGACGAGCTGCGCGAGGCGGCTCACGCGACCAAGGTCCGGGCGCTGCTGATCCGTCGGCAGGGGCGGGCCACGGGCGAGAGCGCCCGCCGGGTGTTCGCGGCGTACGCCGATCCGGCGCGGCCGTGGCTCGAGACGACCACGTTCGAACGACCCGAGGACCTGCTCGACCTCGACCTGGCCGCGCTCGGTCGTGGCGAGTCACCGGGGCTGACCCCGAGCGACGCCTCGGTGCTCGCGGTGTGCACCCACGGCAAGCACGACACCTGCTGCGCCGAACGCGGCCGCCCCGTCGCCGACGCGCTGGCCGCTGCGCACCCCGACGAGACGTGGCAGGTGTCCCACATCGGCGGCGACCGATTCGCCGGGAACCTGCTGGTGCTGCCGCACGGCCTCTACTACGGGCGGATCGACCCGGCCGCCGGGATCGCCGTGGCCGGCGCCCACCTGTCCGGCCACCTCGACCTCGACCACCTGCGGGGCCGCTCCGGCTGGGCGATGCCCGTGCAGGCCGCCGAGATCGCGCTCCGACGCCAGCTCGACGAGACCGCCCTCGACGCGGTCCGGCTGGTCGACCGCCGGCGGGACGGGACCGACACCCACGTGGTGCTCGAGGCCGCGGGCCGGCGCTGGGCGGTAGGTGTCAGGACGGGGAGCGGACCCGACGTGG
Organism: uncultured Actinomycetota bacterium; assembly: GCA_963804845.1. GTDB lineage: Bacteria > Actinomycetota > Actinomycetes > Propionibacteriales > Nocardioidaceae > Nocardioides. Next base: position 913,804 of record CAWDSA010000003.1, read on the forward strand.
CTCGGCTGACCTGCAGCGCGCAGCGTGACAACGGGCTGCCCCACCACACGATCCTGGGGATCGAGGCCCTCGCCTGACCCGAGGCATACCCCTAGTATGCCTACGTGAACGGGCACAGCATGACGACCCTCGAGGACGACGTCATCGCGGCGGCCGAGCGACGGTTCGCGCGGATGCGACCGTTCGGGGGAGACGCGCCACCACCGGCCGTCACCACCGGGCTGCCACCCGGTCCACGCTGGCCGGTGCTCGCGCAGAGCGCCGGGCTGCTGCGGTTCCGGCACCGGTTCGTCCCCTACCTCCACCGGCGCTTCGGGGACACGTTCACGGTCCGGATCATGCCCAAGGGGCGGCCGCTCGTCCTCTTCACCCGGCCCGAGCATGCCAAGGAGATCTTCGCCGGTGACCCGGAGATCTTCCATGCCGGCAAGGGCAACGCGATCCTCGGGCCGATCATGGGCGAGCACTCGCTGCTGCTCCAGGACGCCGGCGAGCACAAGCGTGCCCGCAAGCTGCTGATGCCTGCCTTCAACGGGCACGCGCTGCGCGGCTACGAAGGGCTGGTGACCGAGGTCGCGCGGGCCGAGGTGGGTCGCTGGCGCGACGGCGAGGACTTCCGCTCGCTGGACCGGATGAACGCACTCACCCTCGAGGTGATCCTCCGCGTCGTCTTCGGCGTCACCGACGAGTCGCGGCTGGCCGCGCTCCGGCCGCGGGTCACCCGCACCGTCGACATCAACCCCGCGATCCTGCTCGGCTGGGGCTACCCGGTGCTGCAGAAGTACGGCCCGTGGCGCCGTACGGTCGAGAACGCCTACGAGCTCGACCAGCTCATCTACGCCGAGATCCGCGACCGCCGGCGGGCTCCGGACCTCGACTCCCGCACCGACGTCCTCTCGCAGCTCATCCGGGTCGACGACGGGGGCGACCGGCTCTCCGACGAGGAGCTGCGCGACCAGCTGGTCACGCTGTTGCTGGCCGGTCACGAGACGACGGCGAGCGCGCTCGCCTGGGCGCTCCACGAGGTGGGCCGGGATCCGGAGCAGCGTCGGCGCGCCCGCACCGCCGCCCGCGACGGCGACGACGTCTGGCTCGAGGCGGTGCTCAAGGAGTCGATGCGCCTCCATCCCGTGATCCCGATGGTGGTGCGGACGCTGATGAAGCCCGCCACCATCGGCGGCCACGACCTCCCGGCCGGTACCACGGTCGGCCCGTCGATCCTGATCACGCACGCCCGCGCCGACAACCACCCCGACCCGGAGGTCTTCCGACCCGAGCGGTTCGTCGGTCAGAACCCGCCGACCAACACCTGGATCCCGTTCGGCGGCGGGGTCCGGCGCTGCATCGGTGCCGGCTTCTCGCTCATGGAGGGCGTCGCCGTGCTGCGCGAGGTGTTCGCGGCGTACGACGTCACGGCGCTCGGCCCCGACCAGCCCAAGGTCCGCAACATCACCAGCGTCCCCCTCCGCGGCTCCCGCATCAAGGTCGGTGGGGGCGAGGCGGGGTGACGAGCTCGGCCTCGAGCGGTGGCGGTACGACGAGCGCGGCGGTCAGGGTCGGGCTCGGCAGCGTCCGGAAGTGGTGCCGTGGCAGCGGCAGCTGAGGTTGTCGATGCGGCAGGCATCGGCGCCGGGGACGGCTCGGCGGGCGGTGGCGGTGCGGTAGCCGGGCTCGATCCCGGGCTCGGTGACCTCCGGCTGCCCGCCGACCTGAGCAGGGTGCCGCGCCGGCCGTCGAAGCGGGCCACCGCCTCGCGCCATTGCTGCTGTGCCCGCGCCTCGACGTCGTCGGCCCGGGTTCTGGATCCCTGCCTCCGGAGCTGCTCGGCCACGCCCAGCTCGCGACCCAGCGCGGCCAGGGCGCCGGCCAGCAGCGCGACGTCGGAGGCCAGCCCGGCGACGGTGAGGGCGGAGCGATCGGCGTGGCGGCGGTAGGCGTCGCCCGACAGACCGCCGAAGTCGTCGGACGGGAGCCGAGCCTGCCGGTCGAGCGAGCGCCTCGCACGCTGCAGCCGGTTGACCAGCGCGGTCAGGTCGGACGCGGCCCGCGCACACGCCGCGGCACTCACTTTCGGGGTCCCCGTTCAAAGCGGAACGCAGCGAGCATGTGAATGGGGTGAATCACGACACCGTCCCCATCCGCAGCAGGTCGAACATCGCGCTCACCTGACCGTCCTGGTCGGCCAGGTCGTCGACGAGGCGGCCGAGCGCCTCCGCCAGCCCGTGGAGGTCGTCCCCGACCGACCCCACGCTCGTGGCGACATGGTCGAACGCGCGCGAGGTCAGTGCCGAGGTCGGGCCGGTGTCGGGCGGGTGAATCCGCACCGAGAAGAGCGACAGCGCGTGGCGCAGCAGCTCGCGACGCGCGGCGAGCAGCGCGTCAGGGTCGATCCGGATGCCCGGTGCAGCGTGGTCATGGCTTGAGTGTTCGCCGGTCCGCCGTAGGCCGTGGTGGGCGGCGGGAGCCCTGTGGACGGGAGCGCGAATTCCGTGCCGCTTCGCGTCAGAACGCGTCGCGCACGACCTGCTCGGTGAGCCCGTAGTCGGCCAGGTCGTAGCGGTGCGACGGACGCCGACCGCCGGCCCGCGACTCGGCGTCGATCGCCTCGACCGCGGAGGCCGCCGCCGGAGTCCAGTCGAGGTCGAACGCGTCATAGACCGAACGGGTCGTGCCGACCGGATCGGCCACGAACGCGCCGTAGTCCACGTCGACGAACTGCGCCGCGTCGTACGCCGAACGCGCCGAGGTGAACGACCGCCACGACCGCGACAGCATGTCGAGCTGGGTGCGGCCGATCGTCTCGCCGACGAACGTCGTCGACGTCCCGGCGGTCGCCTCGGCCGACAGCGAGCAGGCCGACGCGACGGAGGTGACCGGATCGCGGTGGGTGACGACGACGAGGGCGTCGGGGTAGACGGACATCAGGGCCGGCAGCGCGGCGAGGTGAGACGGGTTCTTGAGCACCCACCGCTTGTCGGCGTCGTGGAGGCCGATCAGCTGGAGGTTGGCGCGGTGACGCTCGTAGGCGTCCGTCCAGTCCTGCCCGGCCAGCCACGCGGAGTAGCGGGGGACGTGCGCGAGCGACTCGAAGCTGATCGACTTCCCGGTCTGGCGCAGCAGCCGCCAGCACTCCTCGACCGACGTCGCGTCCATGTAGTGGATCCCCATGAACTCCGGGTTCTCGACGTGGTGCTCGGCGAACGCGGCCTGCATCGCGGCGAAGACCGGGTCGTCGTCCCAGGTCGCGCGCGGCGGCCGCGGTTGCGGATACTCCGTCAGCCACAGCTCCAGCCCCTGGTGGGCCGGGTCGGCGTTGAGCAGCCGATGCAGTGCGGTCGTGCCGGTCCGCGGCAGGCCGACCACGAAGACCGGCCGCTCGATGCGGACGTCGGCGTACGACGGGTGCTCCGTGAACCGCAGCTGGGTGAGCAGCCGGCCGACCAGCGCACTCTTCACCTGGCTGCGCTGGAAGTAGTTGCCCTGCGGGGTCAGGCCCGGCCTCCGGCGAGGCGAGGTCGTCGACGAGGAGCCGCAACCCTTCCTCGTGGTCGCTGCCGCCCATGTCGGTGAGCCCGGTGGTGCGGACCGCGGCGGCCACGATGTCGTCGTACGACCCGACGTCGTCGCGCGGTCCTAGCGGTCATGGAACTCGCCGCAGTCGACGGTGAGCACGGTCCCGGTGATGGCGCTGGCGAGGTCGGAGGCGAGGAACAGGGCGGCCCGCGCCACCTCCTCGGGCGACGCCAGCCGCTTGAGGTCGGTCGGCTCGGCCTTCTGCCGGTAGATCTCCTCGTGGGTGACGCCCTGCTCTTCTGCGAGCCAGTCGAAGTAGGCCTTGTTGACGTCCTCGTAGATGTACGACGGCGCGACACTGTTGACGCGGATCCCGCGCGGTCCGAGCTCGGTGGCGAGCGACGACGCGAGGTGGGCGAGCGCGCCCTTCGACAGCTTGTAGCCGGAGTACTCCGGCTGCGAGGAGTAGAGGACGCAGGAGTTCAGCATGAGGATCGATCCCTGCGTCTCTGCGAGCGCGTCGGCGAACAGCGCGCTCAGCCGCAGCGGCGCGAACACGTTGGTCTCGTTGGCGTCGCGCAGCGCCTGCAGGTCGAGGGTGGTGAGGGGGTCCATCGGCGGGATGCCGAACGCGTTGTTGATCAGGCAGTCCACCCGGCCGTACTCGGCCAGCGCCGCCTCGACCAGCCGCACCCGCGCGTCCTCGTCGGTGATGTCGGTGGGGACGACGAGTGCCCGCCGGCCGTGCGAGCGGACGACCTCGGCCATCTTCTCCAGCCGCCGCTCGGTGCGGGAGACGAGCACCAGGTCGGCGCCCATCCGCGCCGCCTCCTCGCCGAGCGAGCGGCCCAGTCCCGGCCCGACGCCCGACAGCACGACCACCTTGTCCTGCAGCAACTTCACGCTCACGACAGCATCCTCCGGGCGACGGCCCGCTGCCGGGCGGCGATGCGCGCGGCGTACTGCTCGGGGGTGATGGGCTGAGAAGTGAGGCAGCGCGTCCGGGACCGCGGCGAAGTCGACACGTTCGACTGTCGGCCCGTCGTCGGGGCCGAGGTCGCGGGTGAGCCGTTGCCAGCGCAGCATGATCGGGCCGGTGCGGTGGCCGGTGGTCTCCAGCCAGTTGGCGATGCCGGGACTCTGCTCGGAGATGACGTAGCGGATCAGGCCGTCGGGGTCGACGACCGACTGCGACCGGGTCAACGAGGTCTGGTGGGTCTCGTAGTCGGTCGAGGCGTACCAGTCCGACCCGACCTGGATCGCCTGGTAGGAGCAGTCGTCGCACGCCGGCACCGTCACCACCAGCGCCTGGTCGGGCTCGAGCTCGTAGTGGCCGATCGAGGAGTGCTGCGAGGCGAGGCCCCCGGGCGTCGGCTTCGGGACGGTCAGGGTGTTGACCGGCTCCTGGTACTGGAAGAAGTGGGGGAAGGCGAACCAGGTCCGGATCGATCCGGTCAGCAGCTTGCCGGCGATCTCGTACTGCTTCGCCAGCCGGTCGCGACCGGGAGGATCGGCGGGTACGCCGAGGGTGTCGGTGCGCTCGATCCAGATCCGGCCCGGCTCCTCGGTGTCCCAGTCGTCGAAGACCTCGCGGATGATCAGGTTCTTGGCGCCGGGCAGCGGGCCGAACCTCCACTCGAAGGTCCCGTCGTCAGCGATGTCGAGGTCGCGGTCGTCGAACGCCGCCAGCGATTCGGGCGCCGAGTCTGCGGAGTAGCTCCCACCCAGCACCTGGAACGACAGGTCGGCGGTGGTGCCACGGCGGCCGCGGACGACGTACTCCGCGTCGCCGGAGAGGTACGCCGACCAGTAGAGAGCGTCCGGGTTGTCGAGCCCCTGCCGCGCGAACTGGTGCGTCGAGCAGATCAGCACCGGCCGGGCGAGGTCGTGGTCGAAGGCCATCTGCAGCGACGCCCGGATCCGCCCGGCGAGGTAGGCGTAACCCTCGTCGAGGTCGCGCTCGGTGCGGATGAAGTCGGCGCCGCGGATCAGCTCCTCCGCCTCCGCGACCGCGTCCGTGAACGGCCTTGTGAGCGCGTCAGACACGGGCGATCACGCTCTCGGCGTACTGCTCGAGGTGGCGCACCTTCGCGTCCAGCGGTTCGGTGTCGGGACCCTTGATGTAGGGCACCCGGAACCCGACGATGCAGTCGGTGACGCCCTGCTCCTCGAGCCGCTTCACGCCGTCGGGGTCGTAGGCGTCGTAGGAGATGGCGTGGACCTCGAACTGCGAGGAGTCGCGGGTGTCGCCTTCCGCCTTGCGGATCTCGGCGAGCCGGGCCAGCAGCCGGGCCAGCTCCTCGCCGTCCCCGCCGGCGTGCATCCAGCCGTCGCCCTTCAGGACGGCGCGGCGCAGGGCGGCGTCGCTGTGGCCGCCGATCAGCAGCGGGATCGGCGCGCTCGGCGCCGGGCACTGCTTGAGGGCGGGGAACGAGTAGAACTCGCCGTCGTAGCCGAAGAAGTCACCGGTCCAGAGCCCGCGGAGCACGTCGATGCACTCGTCCATCCGCTTGCCGCGACGCTCCCACGGGACGCCGAGGGCGGTGAAGTCCTCCGGCCACGGCGAGAGCCCGATGCCGAGCCCGAGCCGGTTGTCGGAGAGGAAGGCGATCGAGGCGGCCTGCTTGGCGACCAGCACCGGCGGCCGGACCGGGAGCTTGAGGACGAACGGCGTGAACCGCAGCGTCTCGGTGACGGCAGCCAGGTGGGTCGTCAGCGTCATCGTCTCGAGGAACTCCTTGTCCTCGAGGAACTCGCGGTCGCCGGTGTCGGTGTAGGGGTAGGTCGAGTCCGACTCCTGCGGGTAGATCAGGCTGTCGGCGACGGTCATGCTCGTGTAGCCCGCGGCCTCGGCCGCCTGCGCCAGGGGCGCGTAGTACGACGCCTGCGTCATCGCTTCCGCGTAGGTGAACCGCATCCCGACAGACTAGAACGTGTTCTAACTTCGTGCCAGACTCGGGTCCATGGACCTGCAGGAGCTGAGCGACCGGCAGGAGATCGTCGACCTGATCACCCGCTACACGCGGGCGGTCGACACCCGGTCGTGGACGGACCTCGACGAGGTCTTCACCGAGGACGCCGTGCTCGACTACTCACCCGTCGGCGGACCGGTCGGGCCGCCGGCCGAGGTGGTGCCGTGGCTCGCCAACGCGCTGGCCGGCTTCGACCGCTACCAGCACGTGATCGGCCAGGTGTCGATCGCGTTCGACGACGGAGACACGGCCCGCGCGACGGCGTACTTCACGAACCCGATGGTCTCGGTGGCCCCCGACGGTGCCGAGACGCTGTGGGAGGTCGGCGGCTACTACCACCACGAGCTGGTCCGCACCCGCGACGGCTGGCGCTCGCGCGGGATCCGCGACGACGTGGTGTGGACGCGAGGGTTCTAGGTGAAGACCAAGCCGAAGGGGCTCGACGCCGACTGGGTCCGCTACCTCCTGCGGTACGCCGGGGCCGCCCACGTCCGGATCTACGAGGCCACCGGCGGCCGGGTCGGCGGTCGGCTCGGCATCCCGTTCGTGCTGCCCACGGTGCCGATCCTGCTGCTGGAGCACGTCGGCCGGAAGTCCGGCAACGCGTTCACCACACCTCTGGTCTACCTCGAGGACGGTCCCGACGTGGCCGTGGTCGCCTCGCAGGGCGGCCGCCCGCAGAACCCGCACTGGTACCGCAACCTGGCCGCCCACCCCGACGTCACGGTGCGGATCGGCCGCGAGGTGCGACCCGTCCGCGCCCGGACCGCCACCCCCGACGAGAAGGCGCGGCTCTGGCCCCGGCTCGTCGGGCTGTACGCCGACTTCGACAGCTACCAGTCGTGGACCGACCGGGAGATCCCGGTCGTGGTCCTCGCGCCCCGCTGATCCCCGGTCTCGACACGCCGGTCGCGACCTCGCAGGCTCGATCGCGCAGCGAGCTCGACCTGGCTGAGCCCACGCCGAAGGCGCGATTCTCGCCCTCGGCTGCTCAGCTCATTTGGTTCACCAGGACCCACCCGTGACAATGGGGGCATGCCCGACCGACTCGAGCCGCAGGACACGCGTGAGCACCCCGTCGCGTACGGGCTGCTGGCGCTGGTCGGCGTCGGGGTGGTCGTCGGTCTGGTCATGGGGCTGGGAGCGCTGGCGGGCGCCCGCGTGGTCGGCGTCGGCGAGCCCGAGACGTCCTCGACCGGCGACAGCGAGGCGTCGATGTACCTCCCCAAGCCCGAGCCGACCAAGCCCGACAAGGGTCCCGCGCTGACGCTCGCCCCCGGCGCGAAGACGTCCTCCACCGAGGAGTCGGAGCCCGAGGAGTCCGAGACGACGAAGAAGCCGGAGAAGGCGATCTCGCTCTCCGCAGGCCAGACCACGGTCTCGCCGATGGCGGAGATCGACCTCACCGGCATCTATCCGGGTGGTGAGGGCGCGATCCTCCAGGTGCAGCGCTTCGAGAACGGCACCTGGACCGATTTCCCGGCCTCCCCGGTCTCGGTGAGCGACCAGACCTTCTCGACCTACGTGCAGACCGGCCAGCCGGGCGTCCAGCGGTTCCGGATGCTCGACACCGCCACCGGTGAGGCGTCCAACGAGGTCCGCGTCACCGTCGGCTGACCGCTGAGCGATCGGCCCCCTGACGTCGGCTCCGGTCGAGGGCGGCCGTCCAGTAGCCGACCCAGCCGGTGCCGAGCAGCCCGAGGAAGCCGACCACCAGGCAGGCCGTCGCCAGCGGGGCGACGCTCGCGACGGCGCCGACCAGCAGCGGCCCGCCGGTGTTCCCGACGTCGCCGCACAGCCGCCAGCCGCCGAGGTACTGCGACCGCCCGCGCTCCGGTGCGGTGTCGGCGCCGAGGGTCATCACGATGCCCGAGCCGAGGCCGTTGCCGACGGCGATCAGCACCATCACCCCGGCGACCCCGGCCGCCCCTGAGGTGAGGGGCAGCAGCAGTGCCGCGACCGCGACCGACAGCACCACCGGGACGGCGACCACGGCGCGTCCGTACCGGTCCATCACCCAGCCGCCCGGGTAGAAGAACACGATGTCGACGAAGGCGGCCAGCGCGAAGATCAGCGACGTCGTGGCTGCCGAGATGCCGACCGACTCCGCCCAGAGCGGGAGCAGGCCGTTGCGGATCGAGCGGGACGCGCCGATGACCACGACGGCCGACCCGAGGGTGAGCAGCGTCCGGCGGTGGTCGACCAGCACCGACCACACCGAGAGGTGGCCGGCCGCCTGCTGCTCCGCGCGACTGTCCGAGCCGAGGTCGGGCATCAGCGTCGCCATCGCGGCCGCGACGAGGGAGAGCCCGAGCGCCATCCAGAACACGGCCTCGAGGCCGGTCCAGCCGATGAGGACCGCGCCCAGCAGCGGCCCGATGAAGACGCCGATCCGGTAGGTGCCGCCCAGCGCCGAAAGGGCCCGGGCTCGGTAGTCGGGAGGCACCGCCTCGATCATGAATCCCTGGCGCGAGATCAGGAACGTCGTCCACGCCATCCCGCTGACCACCACCGCGAGCCCGAGCCCGACCACGCTGTCGGTGAGGGCCGCCGCCCCCATCGCCGCGGCATCGAGCAGCCCGGCGAACAGCAGCGCCCGCTTCTCGCCGATCCGCGCGATCAGCGCACCGGCGGGCAGGGACGCCAGCAGCATCCCCACGCCGAGCAGGCCGACCACCAGCGCCGACGTACTGACGTCGGCCCCGAGGTCGCGGGCCCGCAGCGCGAGCACCGGCATGACCGCGCCGTGCCCCACCGAGATGACCACGCTCGGCCCGTACGCCGCCAGCGCGAGGCTCCGCAGCCGGAAAGGTTCAGTTGGGCATTCGGCCCATCGGTCAGGGGCTCTTGCGAGTGAGGCGCCAATCCCAACTCGAGCAGGCCGTGGGCCCGGAACATCCGCTCGTAGATCGCGAACACGACCGGTTCCTTCACCCGGTTGTAGTCCATCCCGGTGCCGCCACCGGGACGGGCGTTCACCGCCGCGGCCGCCGCCCACTTCGCCTCGGCGTACGCCGCCCGCTCGTCGGCGTGCTCGAGCAGCCAGTCGCGGAACATCAGGTGGCGCACGACCTCGGGGCACCCGGGGCCGAAGACGTGCACATGGGCGCGGGGCTCGAGCCACTTCAGCAGCCGGTGCTCGTGCCACCACGGTTCGCGCACGGTGTGGACGAATCCGGCGGCCACCAGGTCAGGGACGTACGACGCCTCGTCGGCCGGGTCGGTCACGACCAGGTCGGCGTCGATGACCGGCTTGGCGGGCAGGCCCGGTACGGAGGTCGAGCCACAATGGTGGAGCTCGAGGACCCGGTCGCCGAGCACACTCCGCACGCGATCGGCGAGCTCGGCGAAGAGGTCCGGCCAGGCGTCGTCGTAGTCGACGACCTCGATCTCGTAGGGCTGGTTGGCGGCGGGGTCGACCCACGGGCTGGCGCCCGGCGGAGGGTCGTCGGCGTGGTGACGGGTGATCTGCTCCGGCGTCAGCAGTGCCGGATCTCCCTCGGCTTGAGGATCGTCATCTCGAGGGCGGTCCCGATCGACGAGTCGCGGTCGCCGGCCTCGTGCCAGATCTGGACCCGAACCTTGCGCGACTTGTGGACCCGCACCGTCGAGATCTGGGTCTCGCCCTTCTCCAGCCAGCCCGACGACCAGTGCTCCCTGCGCTGCTGGCCCTTGAGGATGTTGATGCCCGCGCGCGCGTCCCGCGTCTCGTCGTACTTGCGAACCTTGCTGATGAACCGCCAGGTGTCGCTGCCAGGGGTGGCGGCGCGACAGACGCGGTAGTCGGTCAGGTTGCCGGGTCGGCTCCAGTCGGCCTCGGCGGGCGAGGCGAGCACCAGCCCGGCCATCAGGAGCCCGAGCGAGGCAAGCGCGGTGAGGAAGGTGCGCGGCATGTGAATCACCCCCACGGGCTCGTCGGTCATGCCGTCCGGCGGGCCCACTGTTTGTCGGTCGAGCTCGCCCCCCGGAGAGGATCGACCAGTATCGCGGGCCAGTGTAGGCGGGGCGGCCGCGCAGGTTGAGGGTGCCCCTGTCCCGGCGCGTCGTTGCTTCCGGGGTCGGGGAACAACCCCGCCCACCTCTTCGTTAGCCTGACATACATAAGTTGAGTCGATATTGCTCAACTTGCCCCAACGTCACCCGGGAACGTTCCCGGAGCGCAACGGAAGGAAGATTCATCATGGCTCGAGCGGTCGGTATCGACCTCGGGACGACCAACTCGGTCGTCGCGGTCCTCGAAGGTGGCGAACCCACCGTCATCGCCAACGCGGAGGGCGCCCGGACCACTCCGTCGGTGGTCGCGTTCTCGAAGTCCGGGGAGGTGCTCGTCGGCGAGGTGGCCAAGCGGCAGGCGGTGACCAACATCGACCGCACCATCCGCTCGGTCAAGCGCCACATGGGCAGTGACTGGGAGGTGAAGATCGACGAGAAGACCTTCACTCCCCAGCAGGTGAGCGCGTTCGTGCTCCAGAAGCTCAAGCGCGACGCCGAGGCCTACCTCGGCGAGCCGGTGACCGACGCGGTCATCACCGTCCCGGCGTACTTCTCCGATGCCCAGCGCCAGGCCACCAAGGAGGCCGGTGAGATCGCCGGGCTCACCGTCGCCCGCATCGTCAACGAGCCCACCGCGGCGGCGCTGGCCTACGGTCTCGACAAGGGCGACGACCAGACGATCCTGGTCTTCGACCTCGGCGGCGGCACCTTCGACGTGTCCCTCCTCGAGATCGGCGAGGGCGTGGTCGAGGTCAAGGCCACCTCCGGCGACAACCACCTCGGCGGTGACGACTGGGACTCCCGGGTCGTCGACTGGATGGTCAACAAGTTCAAGATGGGCAACGGCGTCGACCTGAGCGCCGACAAGATCGCCAAGCAGCGCCTCCAGGAGGCCGCGGAGAAGGCGAAGATCGAGCTGTCCAGCTCCAGCGAGACCACGATCCACCTGCCCTACATCACCCACGGCGAGTCCGGCCCGCTCCACTTCGAGGAGAAGCTGACGCGCTCGGAGTTCCAGAAGATGACCAGCGACCTGCTCGACCGCACCAAGGCCCCGTTCCAGTCGGTGCTCAAGGATGCGGGCGTCGCCATCGCTGACATCCACCACGTCGTGATGGTGGGCGGATCGACGCGGATGCCGGCGGTCACCGACGTCGTCAAGGAGCTGCTCAACGGCAAGGAGCCCAACAAGGGTGTCAACCCGGACGAGGTCGTCGCCGTCGGCGCCGCGCTGCAGGCCGGCGTCCTCAAGGGCGAGGTCAAGGACGTGCTGCTGCTCGACGTCACTCCGCTCAGCCTCGGGATCGAGACCAAGGGCGGCGTGATGACCAACCTGATCGAGCGCAACACCACGATCCCGACCAAGCGCTCGGAGATCTTCACCACCGCTGACGACAACCAGCCGTCGGTGGAGATCAAGGTGGCCCAGGGCGAGCGCCAGATGTGGGGGCAGAACCAGCCGCTCGGCAACTTCGAGCTGACCGGCCTGCCGCCGGCGCCGCGCGGCATCCCGAAGATCGAGGTGACCTTCGACATCGACGCCAACGGCATCGTCCACGTCTCCGCCAAGGACCAGGCATCCGGCCGTGAGCAGTCGATGACCATCTCCGGCGGCTCGGCGCTCTCCAAGGACGAGATCGACCGGATGGTCAAGGAGGCCGAGCAGTACGCCGAGGAGGACGCGAAGCGCCGCGACACGGTCGAGACCCGCAACCAGGCCGACTCGCTGGTCTACTCGACCGAGAAGTTCCTCGAGGACAACGCCGAGAAGATCCCCGACGACGTCAAGACCGAGGTCCAGGCCGACGTCGACGCGCTCAAGGCGACGCTCGCGAACGACGACGCCGACGGCGAGGAGATCAAGACGGGCGTCACCAAGCTCGGTGAGTCGAGCCAGAAGATGGGCGCCGCGATGTACGCCGCCGCCGAGGCCGACCAGGCCGCGGCCGGCGGCACCACCGAGGCCACCGGCGAGGCCGACGACGACGTGGTCGACGCCGAGATCGTGGACGAGGAGCCGCCCGCCGACGCCGATGGCGAGGGTGACAACAAGTGACCCAAGACCCCACTGAGGCCGAGGCGGCCGCGGCACACGCGGCCGCCTCGGCCACGGCCGACGACATCAGCGGCGTCGACAACTGGCTGGAGGAGGGCGGGCCGCTCGAGCCGGTCGATCTCGAGCCCGAGCCCGACCCGGCCATGGTGGTCGAGGAGCGCGCAGCGCTGGAGGAGCGCACCGCTGACCTGCAGCGGCTCCAGGCCGAGTTCCTCAACTACAAGCGGCGGGTGGAGCGCGACCGCGAGCTGATCGCCCAGAACGCGACCTACCGCGTGCTGGTCCCGATCATCGACGTCCTCGACACCGTCGACCGCGCGCGCGAGCACGGCGACCTCGACGAGGGGTTCGCCGCCGTGGCCGACCAGCTCGAGCGCGTGGTGACCGGGCTCGGCCTGACCAAGTTCGGCACGGCCGGGGAGGCGTTCGACCCCAACGTCCACGAGGCTCTCTCCCACATCGGCGAGGATCCCGACGTGGAGGTCACGACGTGCAAGGTCATCGCCAAGGCGGGCTACCGGATCGGTGACCGCGTCGTACGTGCCGCGCAGGTCCTGGTGGTTGACCCGGTCTCCGACCAGGAGTCCTGAGCAACCGAACGACGGTCGAGCCTGTCGAGACCACGAAAGGGGTGAGACGAGATGAGCACCACGGACGGCGTACGGCCCGACTGGCCGACCAAGGACTTCTACCAGGTCCTCGGCGTGGCCAAGGACGCCAGCGCGAGCGACATCAAGAAGGCCTACCGCAAGCTCGCCCGCGCCAACCACCCCGACTCCAACCCCGGCGACGCCGCCAAGCACGACCGGTTCAAGGCGGTCGCGGAGGCCTACGACGTCATCGGCGACCCCGAGAAGCGGACGAAGTACGACGAGGTGCGCGCGGCGTACGCCTCGGGCGGCTACGGCTTCCCGCAGGGGGGCTTCAACCCCGGCAGTGGCGGCTTCGACATCAACGACCTGTTCGGCGACCGCGCTCGGGCCGGTGGTGGGATCGGCGACATGTTCGGCGACCTGTTCGCCAACCGCGGCCGCACCCAGCAGCAGCGCCGGCCGCAGCGAGGCTCTGATGTGGAGACCAGCGCCACCATCGGGTTCACCGAGGCGCTGGAGGGCGTCACCATCTCGCTGCGGCTGACCTCGGACGCGCCCTGCCCCGACTGCTCCGGCACCGGCGGCAAGCCCGGCACCCGGCCCCACATCTGTCCCGAGTGCGAGGGAGCCGGCTTCGTGGTCGTCTCGACCGGCGGCGCGTTCTCCATGAACGAGACCTGCCCGGCGTGCGGCGGCCGCCAGCTCGTCTACGACGAGCCCTGCCCGACCTGCCACGGCTCGGGCCGGGGCAGCTCCGCGCGGTCGATCCAGGCCCGGATCCCGGGCGGGGTGAAGGACGGTCAGCGGATCCGGCTCAAGGGCAAGGGCGGGGCCGGCGAGAACGGCGGGCCGGCCGGCGACCTGTTCGTGTCGGTGAAGGTGCGCCCCCACCGCGTCTTCGGCCGCAAGGGCGACAACCTCACCCTCGACGTACCGGTCTCCTTCGACGAGGCCGCGCTCGGAGCCGAGGTGAAGATCCCGACGCTGACCGGTGGACCGGTCACCCTCAAGCTGCCGGCCGGTACGCCGAACGGGCGGACCTTCCGGGTGCGGGGCAAGGGCGCGCGGCGCAAGGACGGCACCCTCGGCGACCTGCTGGCGACCGTCGAGGTGCAGGTACCGGCGGTGCTCGACGAGTCCGCGCGCGATGCCGTCGAGGCCTACCGGGCCGCGACGTCCGGCAAGCCGCTGCGAGCCAACCTGTTCGAGGACAGCTCGACATGACCGGTTTCGCGGCCCCCGGACCGGAGGTCGCCGTCTACGTGATCAGCGTGGCGGCCGAGCTCTCCGGCCTCCACCCGCAGACCCTGCGCGCGTACGAGCGGATGGGCCTGATCACCCCCGGTCGGACGGTCGGCGGCGGCCGCCGCTACTCCCACCGCGACATCGAGCGGCTGCGCGCGATCGCCGACCTCACCGCCAACGGAGTCGGCGTGGAGGGGGTCCGCCGGCTGCTCGACCTCGAGCAGCAGATCGTCGACCTCCAGGCCCGCAACTCCGCGCTGGTCGCCGAGCTCGAGGCCACGCGCGACGTCCTCCGCCAGGCCCTCACCACCCGCCCCCCAGCAGCCAACAAGCTGCCGGTGCTCCGCGCCGCCGACCCCGCCCAGTCGATCGTGGTCTGGCGCCGCGGCGGCTGACGCTGCCGAACTCTTTCGGTACGGACCAATCAGGGCGTGCGGCCCCAGTGGCCCGGCCGGTTGAGGCCGTCGGGGAGGGTGGTGGACGCGTCGCCGCGGGTGCCGTTGAGCTGAGCCTGGCTGAGGAACCAGGCGTCGGCGAGCCGCGATCCGCGTACGTCGGCATCGCGTACGTCGGCTCCCAGCAGATCGGCCCGCGCCAGGTCGGCGCCGCGCAGGTCGGCCCGGATCAGGAGCGCGCCGCGCAGGTCGGCGCGCACCAGGTCGCGGTCACGGAGGTCGGCGCCGACGAGGTCGGCCGGCATCGGGCGGGCCGGTCCGTGCAGCCGGACGGTCGCACCGCGCAGCACGGCACTCACCCGCGACCGGATGTCGTCGAGGTCGGAGGTCAGCAGCGTGACCGGGTCGGCGTGGACCAGGGTGACGATCTCGTTCTGCACGGCGCTCGGCTCCGGCTCCGGGGAGCGGCGCGAGACCTCACCGAGGTGGGAGAGCAGCTCGTGGAGCTGGCGCATCACCGACAGCACGGCCGCCATCTCGCCGAGGTTGTCGTGGTCGCGCCACGACGTGCCGCCGTACGTCACCTGCGACACCTGCTGGCCCGCGCCGAAGCAGTCGAACGCCGCGCAGCCGGACCATCCCGACGACTGGAGTGAGTCGTGGATGGTGCAGGCATCGCTGCCGTCGAGGTGGTGACACGGCGCGCCGCCGTCCTTGTCGACGCCGAACCCGCCCTCGCGTCGGAACGGCAGCAACACACAGCACAGTCCGAAGCAGCTGCCGCAGTCGGCGGCCAGCTCCGGAACCCCCTGGGCTTCAGCCATCACCCCCATCGTCGCATCCTCGCTACTCTCAGCCGAGCTCATCGTGGGCCGATCGAGCGGAGGAGGTGGGTGCCGGGTGGATCACCTGGCCGACTGGTTCGCCGACGTCGACTGGCTCGTCTTCTGGTCGATCCCCCTCTTCACCGCGGTGATCGGCCTGCTCATCAACTGGACCGGCCTGATGATGCTGTTCAGCCCGGTCCGCTTCCACGGCGTCCGGGTGCCCGGGTTGCGCGAGGTGTCCTCGGTGCTGCCCCGCAAGCTGCAGGAGGTGCCCGGCATCATGCAGGGCGGCGTCGGCTGGCAGGGGATCATCCCCGCCCGCGCCGCCAAGATGGGCTCGATCGCCGTCGACAAGGCCATCTCGAAGCTCGGCACGCCCGCGGAGTTCTACCAGAACCTCGAGCCCGACCGGATCGCCGAGCACATCGTCGAGCTGTTCAGCCCCGAGCTGCCCGACCTCATCGACGAGGTCATGCGCGACGAGCACCCCGCCCTCTGGCGCGACCTGCCCCCGGCCGGTCGTCGCGCCGTCGTCACGCGGGTCCGTGAGCAGCTTCCCTCCGTCGTACGCACGATCACCGACGAGATCGGCAACCACATCGACCAGCTGCTCGACCCCAAGATCATGGTCATCGAGCAGTTCCGGGAGAACCCCGCGCTGGTCGTCCGGATCTTCCGCGACTTCGGCCAGCGCGAGCTCAACCTGATGGTCTGGTTCGGCGGCCTCTTCGGGTTCCTGCTCGGAATCCCGGTCGCCGTCGCCGACGTCACCTTCCACTTGTGGTGGTTGCTGCCGTTGCTCGGAGTGGTGGTCGGTTGGGCCACCAACGCGATCGGCATGTGGCTGATCTTCGAGCCGTCGGAGCCTCGGCGGATCTGGGGGATCCGGATGCACGGGCTGTTCCCGCGCCGGCAGAGCGCTGCCGCCGAGGTCTACGCCGACATCATCGCCGACGACGTGATCACGCTGGAGAACATCGGGGAGTTCCTGCTCAACGGGCCGCGCGGCGACCGCACCCGGCAGATGCTGGCCACGGCACTCGGCCCCGCGATCGACAAGGCGGCGGGGGTGGTCCGGCCGGCGGTGAAGGTGGCTCTGGGACGTGGCCGCTACGAGTCGATCCGGCGGGCCATCGCCCGGGAGGGTGTCGAGTACACACTGACCCCGTTCAAGGACAAGGAGTTCAGCGCCGAGCAGGCCGACAAGATCCGGGCACTGGTGTCGACCCGCACCAAGGAGCTGCCACCGCGTGACTTCGTGGAGATGATGCGGGCCGCGATCAGGGAGGATGAGTGGATGCTCTACGCCCATGGCGCGATCATGGGGTTCGGCGGCGGTGTGCTGCACGTGTGGATCTTCGGAGTGTGAAAGGAAATCGTGTCGGAGGATCACGGAAGGCTTCGCGCACCAGCGCGGTTGACCGGGATGGTGGGTGCGGCTCCCGGCCTCGCCCGGATCGCGGCGGCCACCTGGCTCAATGCCGCGCAGTGGAGCGTGTTCACGTCGGCGCGCACCAGCCGGAGGCTGCTGGCGGCGGCCCGCGACCCCGCCATCGCTGCCGACCTGGCCCGCGAGCTCGGGGTCACCGTCGGCACCGTGACCGACCTCGCCCGGGCGGTTGCGGCCGGCGTACCCCTCCCGCAGGCACTGGCCAGCGCGGCGGAGGTCGAGGCCGAGCAGTCCGGTCAGCAGTCTCCCGAGGACGACCCGTCGGCCTCGCTGCGCGACCGCGGCGCTGACCTGCTGGCACGGTCGCGCGACGTGTGGCACGAGGACGGCGCCCACCCGGCGTACGGCCGGATCCTGGGCGATCTCGCGCCGGACGAGGCGCGGGTGCTGATGCTGCTCCTCGAGTCAGGCCCGCAGCCGAGCGTCGACGTCCGTTCCGGCGGACCGGTCGGCAAGATGAACAGCCACCTGATCGCGCCGGGGCTGACGATGATCGGGCCGCGCGCCGGCTGTCGCTACCTCGACCGGGTCTCGGCCTACCTCGACAACCTCCACCGGCTGGGGTTGGTGTGGTTCTCCCGCGAGCAGCTCACCGACCCGATGGAGTACCAGGTGCTGGAGGCGCAGCCCGACGTGCTGGACGCCCTGCACACGCAACGCTTCACCAAGGTCGTCCGTCGCAGCATCCACCTGACGCCGTTCGGCGAGGACTTCTGCCGCGCCGTGCTGGTGTCGCCCGACGACGGCAACAGCTACCCGAGCCACCAGGTGCCGGAGGAGTCCGAGGAGTCCTAGGGGTACTCGTGGTTGAGCGGGTAGGGCCGCACCACCTTGACCGCACCGGCGTGGGCGATCTTCTGCAGGTGGATGTTGACGCTGCGAGGTGACACGCCCTTCTCGATGAACCCGATCGCGCCGGCCGCGATCGCCGCCTCGACCATCCGGGTCGCACCGATCGCCGAGACCACGACGAACTTGGTCGGCCAGTGGGCCTCACGCAGCCGCGGCAGCAGCTCGAGACCGCCGATGTCGGGCATGTGGAGGTCGACCAGCACGATGTCCGGCTGCCCGTCGGCCACGGCCTGGACCGCCGACTGGCCGTCGCCACCCTCGCCGACGACCTCGTAGCCGCCGACCTCGAGGCCCATCCGCATGAAGTCACGTGCGTCCGGGTCGTCATCGATGATGACGACCTTCAGCTTCGGCTCTTCTTCCGCCGCGGGCGAGACAGGGGTCGGCTCCACCGCAGCCTCCGGCTGCTCCTTCTTGCCGAAGAGCTTTCCCAACACCATGGTGGTCACCTTCCCTCACTGCACGCTAGGGCCGTCAGGTGAATCCTAGCGACGCGCGGTCTCCACGGCGTCGAGCGCGCCGGTCGGGCAGGGTTGAGTGGAACAGAGTCAACCGTCAGGGCGTTGGAAATGTTGGGTCCCACGAGCACCACAGGAGAGTCGACGTGAGCCAGTTCGGAGCCGAGAAGTTCACCACCCGCAGCCGCGAGGTCATCGAGGCCGCCCAGCTGTCGGCGACGACCGCGGGCAACACCAGCACCGAGCCGATCCACCTGCTCGCCGCGTTGCTGCGCCAGGAGGGCGGTACGGCGAGCACGATGGTCGCCAAGGCCGGCGTGGACGCCGACGCCCTCACCGCCCAGGCCGAGCAGGTGCGCGACGCCCTGCCCCGGGCCAGCGGTGCGACGGTCCAGCAGCCGGGGGCGTCGCCGGCGCTCACCCGCGTGCTGGGCTCGGCACTCGACCTGGCCGGCTCGATGAAGGACGACTACGTCGCGACCGAGCACCTCCTGATCGCGCTCGCCACCGTCGAGTCGCCCGCGCGCCAGGTCCTCGTCGAGGCCGGTCTCTCCGCCGACGGGCTTCGTGAGGGACTCACCGCCGTGCGCGGCAACCGCCGCGTCACGAGCCAGGAGGCGGAGTCGACGTACGAAGCGCTGGAGAAGTACTCCGTCGACCTCACCCAGTCCGCCGAGGAGGGCCGGCTCGACCCCGTGATCGGCCGCGACGCCGAGATCCGCCGCGTGGTGCAGGTGCTGTCGCGGCGTACGAAGAACAACCCGGTGCTCATCGGCGAGCCCGGGGTCGGCAAGACCGCTGTCGTGGAGGGGCTGGCCCAGCGGGTGGTCGCCGGCGACGTTCCCGACTCGCTCAAGGGCCGGCGCGTGCTGAGCCTCGACCTCGCGGCGATGGTCGCGGGCGCCAAGTACCGCGGCGAGTTCGAGGAGCGGCTCAAGGCCGTGCTCGAGGAGATCAAGGACGCCGGGGGACAGGTCATCACGTTCATCGACGAGCTCCACACCGTCGTCGGCGCGGGCGCCGGTGGCGACTCCGCGATGGACGCCGGCAACATGCTGAAGCCGATGCTGGCGCGCGGCGAGCTCCACATGATCGGCGCGACGACCCTCGACGAGTACCGCGAGCGGATCGAGAAGGACCCCGCCCTGGAGCGACGGTTCCAGCAGGTCTTCGTGGGCGAGCCGACCGTCGAGGACACGATCCAGATCCTGCGCGGCATCCAGGAGAAGTACGAGGCCCACCACGGCGTCCGGATCACCGACGCCGCGCTGGTCGCCGCCGCGACGCTGAGCGATCGCTACATCACCGGCCGGCAGCTGCCCGACAAGGCGATCGACCTGATCGACGAGGCGTCGTCGCGGCTGCGGATGGAGCACGAGTCGAGCCCGGAGGAGGTCGACGAGCTCCGTCGCCGCGTCGAGCGGCTGAAGATGGAGGAGTTCGCCCTCGACAAGGAGACCGACGAGGCGTCCAAGGAGCGGCTCGAGGCGCTGCGCCGTGACCTCGCCGACCAGGAGGAGACGCTGCGCGGTCTCGAGGCTCGGTGGGAGCGGGAGAAGGACCAGCTGCAGGGTGAGGGTGAGCTGCGCCGGCAGCTCGACGGGCTGCGGATCGAGGCCGAGAAGCACCTGCGCGAGGGCAACCTCGAGCGGGCCAGCGAGATCCAGTACGGCCAGATCCCCGCGCTGGAGCGACAGATCGCCGAGGTCGAGAAGGCCGAGCAGGCCGACCTCGACCCGCTCGTCGGCGAGGAGGTCGGTCCCGAGCAGATCGCCGATGTCGTCGAGGCCTGGACCGGGATCCCCACCGGACGCCTGCTGCAGGGCGAGACGGCCAAGCTGCTCGAGATGGAGTCGGTGATCGGCGAACGGCTGATCGGTCAGCGCGCCGCCGTGAACGCGGTCAGCGACGCCGTACGCCGATCCCGTGCCGGTGTCTCCGACCCCAACCGTCCGACCGGCTCCTTCCTGTTCCTCGGCCCGACCGGCACCGGCAAGACCGAGCTCGCGAAGGCGCTGGCCGACTTCCTGTTCGACGACGAGCGCGCCATCGTCCGGATCGACATGAGCGAGTACTCCGAGAAGCACTCGGTCGCGCGGCTGGTCGGAGCCCCTCCGGGCTACGTCGGCTACGACGAGGGTGGCCAGCTGACCGAGGCGGTCCGTCGGCGCCCCTACAGCGTGGTGCTGCTCGACGAGGTCGAGAAGGCGCACCCCGAGGTCTTCGACATCCTGCTGCAGGTGCTCGACGACGGCCGCCTCACCGATGGCCAGGGCCGCACCGTCGACTTCCGCAACACGTTGCTGATCCTCACCAGCAACCTCGGCTCGGCGTTCCTCGTCGACCCGACGCTCGACGAGGAGAAGCGGCGCGATTCGGTGATGGCGATGGTGCGGTCGTCGTTCAAGCCCGAGTTCCTCAACCGCCTCGACGAGATCGTGCTGTTCGACGCGCTCAGCCGCGACGACCTCGCCCACATCGTCGACCTCCAGCTCGCCCTGCTCGAGAAGCGGCTCGCCGTGCGGCGGATCTCGATCGAGGTCACCGAGGCGGCGCGCGACTGGCTCTCGCTGACCGGCTACGACCCGGCGTACGGCGCCCGGCCGCTGCGGCGGCTGATCCAGACCGCCATCGGCGACCCGCTCGCCAAGAAGCTGATCGCCGGCGACATCGCCGACGGCGGCTCGGTCACCGTCGACGTCGGCGGGGACGGACTCATCCTCCGCTGAGTCGATAGTCCGCCGCCGAAATCACCTCGAGGCCGCTGCAAACGATGATTTGGGCGGCGGACTATCGGGATGTGCGCGACGGACTGGATTCCTCAGAGCTCCGCGGAGAGCGCGAACAGCCGGTCGAGGACCCGCTCGCCGGAGCTGCGCAGGCCGCTGTGCTCGTACTCGTTGGTGATCCACGGGTGGATGCGGGGCAACAGCGAGGCGGTTCGCAACGACATCTCGCGCGGCACGAACGCGTCGTCGTAGTAGACGCTCGCGGCGACCGGGACGTCCGCGCGCCGCAGCGCGTCCTCGTCGTAGAGCCGCGGCCACTCGTGGTCGGCCAGGGCGTGGGCCAGCTCGGCGTACGGGCGGAGCTCGGAGGAGTCCGCGAAGTGGGAGGGCTCGATGTGCTCACCGAACAGCAGCGTCTCGTCCTCGTCGTACGCCGAAGGCCGGACCCGGTCGGCCGACCAGCGGGTCGCGAACCCGTCGGAGCAGCTCGACTCGTGCAGCACGCTGTAGATCGGGTTGCGACCGCGGAACTGCAGCATCGACGCGACGTCGTGGAGGAAGCCGGGTGAGTGCGGGTCGCGCTCGAGCAGGTGGTGGAGCATCTGCCCACCGCCGTCGCGGCCGAGGTAGCCCCCGATCGAGCGCAGCAGCCGCGGGGTGAGCGTGTCGCCGTTGGGCAGTGCCAGCTCGCCGGCTCGGGCAAGGTCGAGCGCCCGCCGCATCCGGTCACGGGCCAGGGGGAACTCGTCGTAGAAGCGCTCGGTCTTGGCCTGCACGATCGCAAACGTGGCCGCGTAGATCTCGTCCGGCCCGATCCCGACCGGCGCCAGCCCGCCGGTGATGTGGACCCGGTCGAGTCCCTCGGGTGCCAAGGTCAGGTAGGTGAGCGAGGTGAAACCACCGAACGACTGACCGAGCAGGCTCCAGCGCTCGTGGCCGAGGTGCTCGCGGAGCAGCTCGCAGTCGCGCACGATCGCATCGGCACGGAAGTGCGTGAGATGGGCCGCCTGCTCCGCGACCGTCTCACCCGGGATCCCGCCCGGCAGCCCGACCGGTGTCGACAGCCCCGTGCCGCGCTGGTCGAGCAGCACCAGCCGGAAGTCGCGCACCGCCCGCTTCATCCAGGCGGTGGTGGCCGACTGGTCCGGCCGTGGGCTCTCACTGCCCGGTCCGCCCTGCAGGAAGACCAGGCGCGGCCGGTCCTCGCCGCCGGGCTCCCACACCTCCCGCGCGAAGACCCTCAACGTCGGGCCGTCCTGTCGGGCATGATCGAGCGGGACCTCGAGGGTGTGGTCTGCGGAGCGCATGCCCCGCATCGTGTCGTGGCAGCGGTGCCGGTGTCGACCGGTCGGATCGCCCTGTGTCACGCGTGATCCAATGGCGACCGTGAGCGACAGCCAGCCGCGCCCGCGGCACACGACGGTGGCGAGCGCGATCGTCATGGGCGCCTCCGTGGGCGTCGTGGTCACGGTGGCCGAGCAGCTCGCCGGCCTGCAGGGGCTCGACACCCGCGAGCGGGTCACCGACTTCCTCTCGCTCCCGCCCGGCGACGCACTCGGCCTCGACGTCCCGTCGGCGCTGGCGGCGCTGCGCGTCGTGCTGATGCTGCTCGCCGGCTGCGCCACCGCGGCAGGAGTCCTCGGCTACCACGCGATGCGGGGGAGCACCCGCGCCCGGGCGGCGCTCACCGTGCTCGCCGTACCGATCTTCATCTGCGGGTTCGTCACCGGAGGGTTTCTGACGTCGTTGATCGCTGCCGGTACGGCGCTGCTGTGGGTCGGGCCCTCCGCGCTGTGGTTCCGCGGCGAGCCGGTTCCCGAGCCGGCGTCGATGGCGTCACCCCCGCCGATGCCGGTCCGACAGCCGCGGACCCCGTCCGCGACGATCACCGCACCGGCCCCCCAGACGACCGCCCCGCCCGCGGTACCCACCCAGCGCCCCGACGCCGTGGTGTGGGCGTGTGTCCTGACGTGGGCGTTCTGCGGCATGGCCATCGTCGTGATGGTCGCGAGCGCGGTGCTCGATGGCGAGCAACCCCGACCTGGTGTTCGACGAGCTGGCACGACAGGACGCCGACCTCGCGAGCAGCAACAGCGACGTGCTCACCGAGGTCACCTATGCCACCACCGCGGTCGCGGGGGTGTGGTCGCTGCTCGCGATCGTCTTCGCGGTCCTGACCTATCGCCGGGTGCCTGGGCGCGCTGGGCGCTGCTCGTCTCGGCCGCGGTCGCCGCGGTGATCTGCCTGCTCGGGACGTTGAGCTCGCTGCTGATGGCGGTCCCGGCGGGCGCGACGCTCGTCACGGTCGCCCTGCTGAACCGCCCCGAGGTGCGGGCGTGGTTTCGCCGAACGTGATCCACGGGCATGATCCAATGGCGCCATGAGTGACTCCACGGGCAACGGTCCGCAGGACGACCAGCCGCAGCAGCAGCCGCCGCCGTACCCGCCGCCCCAGCCCAACCCCTACGGACAGCCGCCGCAGCAGCAGCCGCCCCCGCCGCAGCAGCCCTTCGGCCAGCCCCAGTACGGCCAGCCCCAGTACGGCCAACCACCCCAGGACTACGGCCAGCAGCCGGGCTACGGGCAGCCGGCGTACGGCCAGCAGCCGGCGTACGGCGGCGGCTACGGCCAGACCTACCAGGACCCCGACAAGCGCCCGGGCACCGTCACGGCAGCCGGCGTGATCACGCTGCTGCTGAGCGGCCTGGTGCTGGTGCTGCTCGCGCTCGGGATGGTCGCGCTGGGCGTGGCCCGCGACGAGGTGGTCGACCAGATGCGCGATCAGGGCGGGCTGCAGGACATCGACCCGAACGACATCGTGTCGGTGCTGTTCGTGGTCTTCGGGGCGTTCATCGTCTGGTGCATCATCGCGATGGTGCTGGCGGTGTTCGCGATGCGCCGTTCCAACGGCGCCCGGATCGGCCTGGTCGTGTCAGCCGCACTGGCCGCCATCCTGTCGCTCCTGGCGATCGCGTCGGGGACTTGTCGGCTGTCTCGCTCATCGGCTGCATCGCGGTGATCGTCTTGCTGTTCACCGGTGGCGCCGGCCCGTGGTACGCCCGCAAGAGCGGTGGCACCGGCCACAGCGGGATCGCGCCGCCCGGTCGCCTGAGCGCGTCGAGACACCGAGTCACTTCTCGAGGACGGCCTCGCGCAGCCTGCGCAGGCCGTCCTCGATCACGTTCCGCTCCTTGCAGAACGCCCACCGCACGAGGTGAAGGCCGGCGTCGGAGTCGTGGAAGGCCTGGGCGGGGATCGCCACCACGCCGGCCCGCTCGGGCAGCGCCTCGCAGAACTCCATCCCGTCGTCCCACCCGAGGTGGCCGACGTCGGTCATCGCGAAGTAGGTACCTTCCGGCACCCGCGGCGCGAGCCCGAGGTCGGTCAGGCCGGCGCAGAGCAGGTCGCGCCGACCCTGCAGGTCGCGGGCGAGCTCTCGGGGCCAGTCGGGCTCGTGGTCGAGCCCGTGGGCGACGGCGTGCTGCAGCGGCGTACCGGAGCTGAAGCTGAGCCACTGCTTGGCGTCGAGGACGGCTGCGACCAGATGGGCAGGACCGGTCGCCCAGCCGATCTTCCAGCCGGTCACCGAGTAGGACTTGCCCGCACTCGACAGCGTCAGCGTCCGTTCGGCCATCCCCGGCAGCGTCGCCAGCGGCCGGTGCACGTGGTCGTCGAAGACCAGGTGCTCGTAGACCTCGTCGGTGATCACGACGAGGTCGTGCTCGATCGCGACGTCGGCAACCGCCTGCAGCTCGGCGTCGTTCAGCACCGTGCCGGTCGGGTTGTGGGGAGTGTTCAGGAGCACGAACCGGGTGAGCGGCGTGACCGCCGTCTCGCAGCTCGGTCGCGTCGAGACGGTAGTCGGGCGCGCGGAGGGTCACCGGTCGGCGGACCGCTCCGGTCATCTGCAGCATGGCGACGTAGCTGTCGTAGTAGGGCTCCAGCACCACGACCTCGTCGCCCGGCTCGACCAGTCCGAGCAGTGCCGCCGCGACCCCTTCCGTGGCGCCCGTCGTCACGCAGACCTGACGGGCGGGGTCGAGCTCGATGCCGTAGTGGCGTCGCTGGTGGCGCGCGATCGCTTCCCGCAGCGGCGGCACGCCGGTCCCCGGCGCGTACTGGTTGGCGCCGTCCGCCAGAGCCCGCTGTGCCGCCTCGATCAGCCCCTTCGGCCCGTCGGCGTCGGGGAAGCCCTGGCCCAGGTTGACCGACCCGGTCCGCACCGCGAGCGCCGACATCGTGCTGAAGATGGTCGGGGCGATGCCCTCGAGTCGCGTCACCGGCATGCGCCCACCGTAACGATCACGCAACCGACCGGCGGACGCGCTTGTCGAGACCTCCTCTACGCCGGCTCCGAGCCGTCGGTGATCATGCCGTCGTGGAGGTGGAGGACCGAGTCGGCGACGGCGGCCACGGCCGGGTCGTGGGTCGCCACGATCGCGGTGGTGCCCTCCTGGTCGACCAGCTGCCGCAGCAGGTCCATGACGTGGGCTCCGGTCTCGGAGTCGAGCTGACCGGTCGGCTCGTCGGCCAGCAGCACCTGGGGCCGGTTGGCCAGGGCACGGGCGATCGCGACCCGCTGCTGCTGCCCGCCGGACAGCTCGTCGGGTCGCTGTCGCGCGTGCTGGCTCAGGCCCACCCGGTCGAGCAGCTCGGCCACGACCGCGTCGCGCTGCTTGACGTCGGTCCGCGCGATGCGCAGCGGCAGTCCGACGTTCTCCTCGGCGGTCAGCAGCGGGAGCAGCGCGAACTCCTGGTAGATCACCCCGACGGTGTCGCGTCGCAGGCCGATCAGCTCCGCGTCCTTGGCGGAGGTGACGTCGAGCCCGTCGACCTCGATCGTGCCCCGGTCGGCGCGCAGCAGCCCGGCCATCACGTTGAGCAGCGTCGACTTGCCGGCGCCGGACCGGCCGGTGATGGCCAGCACCTGGCCGGCGGCGACATCGAGGTCGACGCCACGCAGGGCGTGGACGTCGGCGCCGCCACGTCGGTAGGTCTTGTGCACGTCCCGGACGCGGATCATCGGCCCTCCTCCTCCGAGCTCGGTGCGTCGGCCGCCGGGCGCTCCGGCCAGATCTGGATGTGGTCCTCGACCAGCTCGAGCCGCACCCTGCGGTGCAGGCCGAGAGCGCTGACGAAATCGGTGGGGAGCTGCAGCCGACCGGCCCGGTCGAGGACTGCGAACTCCTCGGCCACGACGTGTTCTCCCTCGTGACCGGGCGTACGGCGCAGTGTCTCGCTCGCGGTGCGGCCGTCGCGGATGGCGATGGTGCGGCGTACCTCGCTGGTGACGGCCGGGTCGTGGGTGACCACCACCACCGTCGTGCCGTGGGTCTCGTTGACCTGCTGGAGGGCGCCGTAGACCTCGTGTGACTCGCTGGTGTCCAGCTCGCCGGTCGGCTCGTCGCAGAAGAGGACATGGGGGTCGTTGGCCAACGCCACCGCGATCGCCAGTCGCTGCTGCTGGCTGCCCGTCAGCCGGGCCGGGCGCTGGTCGGCGACCTCGGCGATCCCGAGCTGCTCCAGGAGCTGCTCGGTGCGCTGGGCCCGGTCATTCCTGCTCTGGCCGGCCAGCCGCTGCGGGAGCGCGACGTTCTCGGCCGCGTTGAGGTAGGGCACCAGGTTGTCGCCCGAGCGCTGCCAGACGAAGCCGCACGTCCGCAGCCGGTAGTGGCGCCGTTCGGAGCGACCCATCGCGAGCAGGTCGTGGCCCGCGACCAGCGCCCGCCCTGCGCTGGGGCTGTCGAGCCCGGAGAGGATGTTGAGCAGGGTCGACTTGCCGCTGCCGGAGGCGCCGACGATCGCAATCAGCTCGCCGGGGTCGACGTGGAGGTCGAGGCCCTGCAGCGCCACCACCTCGACGCCCTTGCGCTTGTAGATCCGGACCAGGCCGTCACACACGATCGGCGCGCCCTCGGTGGTGGTAGCCGGACCCGATCGGTGTCGGCCGGGCGTCCTGGTCGTCGTCATCTGCGCTCCGCTCCGGGTCGTTCGGTGTGGTCGTGGTCGTGGGTACGTCGGCTCGCGGCCAGCCCGGCCAGCAGCACCAGCCCGGCGCACGCGAGCCCTGCGATCAGTGCGGACCACCCGCTGGGTCGCACCGTGAGGGGGCTGACGGTGCCCGTGAGTCCGGCGAGGTCGAGGCCCTGGTCGGCGACCGCGACCAACAGCGCGCCGCACCCGAGTGCGGCCAGGCACGCACCGGCCACGAGCGGGATCACTCCCAGCGCGGACACCCGTCGCGCCTGACGTGGGTTCGCTCCGATGGTCACGAGCAGGCTGCTGGTGCGGCGGCGCACGGGACCGCCGAGGCCGACCAGGAGCACCACGGCGAAGGCCGCCACCGCCACGGCACCCGCCGCGACGGCCAGCAGCAGAGCGGTGGTCCTGGTGACCACGGGGCTGGCCAGCTGTTCCTCGGTGAGGTCTGCCCGGGACTGGACGACCCCGAGGGGAGCGCGTTCGTGCACCACGCGCTCGACCTCGGCGACATCCGGCGTGCCACGGATCAAGATCACGTCGTACGACGTGAGGTTGCGGTCGGCGGCCTCGGTGAGTGCGGCGCTGTCGACCGCCACGAACGACTCCCCTGCGGTGACCCCCGGGATCCGGTCCATGCGGCCGACCACCCGGACCGGCAACGTGGACTGGGCGTAGCGGAGCTGCGTCACGTCGCCCGCGAGCTCGAGGTCGGGCGACACCAGCACGGCCAGCTCGTCGCCGGAGCCTTCCGGCAGGTCGACCGGCAGTGGGCTCTCGCCCGTGGTCTCCCGCATCGCTGCCGGGTCGAACGCGACCAGCCGGACCCCCTCGACGCCGCGCTCGGTGTCGAGCGACACGCTCGGGGAGCTGAACACCGGCGCCGTCGCCTCGACCCCGGGCAGCCGCGCCAGGTCGGCGGCGGTGTCGTCCTCGAGACCGGCGGCCTGGACGACGATGTCGGACCCCACCTGTTCCCAGGCGGTCTGCTCCGAGCCAAGCCGCAACGTGTCGGTCAGCGCGACGGCGATGACTGCCGAGGAGACAGCCATGACGACCGCGGCGCTGGCGACGACCACCTGCTGGGAGATGGCGACAGCCTGGCTGAGGCTCACCACGGGTGTCAGCCGTCTGGTTCCGGCTGCGGCCTGTCGCAGCCCCCGCAGCAGGAGCCGGAGCAGTCGCAGCACGACCACGGCGGCGGCGCAGCCGAGCAGCGGCGCCACCAGGAGGGTGACCGGATCTCCCGAGTCGACACTCCCGCGACGTACGACGACCCACGTGACTGTCGTGGCGAGCAGGACGAGGACCAGCTGGACGGAGTCGCGGAGCACGAGCTGCATCGTGGTCGGCTCGCGCTCGGCGCGCGGAACGGTCTGTGCCGCGGTGATGAGGGCGACGCACACCGCGGCCGCCACCAGCCCGACCAGGGCCGGGGTGCTGACGAGTTCGCCGCCGGTGCCGAGCACGAGGGCGAGCGCCGCGAGCAGGCCCGGGGCAGCGATCAGGGCGGCCTCACCGCCGCGCTGCACGACCAGCCACCGGCGACTGGCCCCACGAGCCCGGACCACGGTGGTCTGCGCATCGCGCCGAGAGGCCAGGACGGCAGCGGCCGCCAGGAGCACGGCGAACCCGCCGCCGGCCAGTGCGGTCAGGCCCAGCAACGCCATGCCGTCGCTCGTGTCGCGTTGGAACACCACAGCCGCGGCGATGTCACCGAGGCCGGTCTCCGCGCCGACGTCGTCCGCGTGGGCGACGTTGGGCCACGACTGGAGCTCGATGGCGCGGCCGAGCTCCACGAGGCCCTCGGCGTCTGCCGCGGACGGAGTGCCGGTCAGGTCGAAGATCCAGCGCAGGTCCGGTTCGGACTCCCAGGTCGCGCCGAAGACGGTGTCCTCGTCGGCGGCCAGGGCGGTGGCGCGGACGGTCCTGGCGTTGGGCGTCGGGTCGATCGTCGGCGCGCGGGCGGTGTCGATGTCGTCGAGCGGGCTGGGGTAGGGATCCGCGGCCCGGTAGGTGCCGACGACGTGGAGGACGGCGGTGACGACCTCCTCGCCCTGGAAGCGCGTGGCGGACAACGCGAGCCAGTCGCCCGCGCGCACCCCGATCTCGCGGGCCGCGCTGGTCTCGAGGATCACCTCGACCACCTCCGCCTCGCCCGGCTCGCGATCCAACCCGAAGAGCTCCGGGTCGATCGCCTCCTGGTAGGCCTGGGCGATCTCGGGCGGCAGCTGCCGGACCGGACGGCCCGGGTCTCGGCAGTCGACCGGTCTCGATCGTGACCAGGTCATCGAGGCCAGGCAACGACGCCACGGACAGGAACGCCGGCACGCCCGGGTCTGGCGGCAGCACCTGCGGCACCATCTCCGGGCTCACGACCACGTGTCGTGGATCTTCCAGCACCTGGCGTACGCCGGGCAGCAACGCCCGGCCGACCTCCTCCGCGGCGCCCGGGCGGATGTAGGGGTCCGTCACCCCGAAGTAGGTCACCTTGACCTGGGTGGCCGGGTGCAGTGCCTCCTGGAACAGGTCGCGGGCCAGGTCGTCGGCGGTGGTTCTCAGCCAGACACTGGCGGAGGTCGAGCCCACCGTGATGGCCGCGCAGACCAGGGCGAGCAGCAGCACCAGGCCGCGGTCGGCCCGGCTCGGACGGGTCAGCAGCGGGCTCACCGGGTGCTCCTGTGGGGAGCGGTGAGGGCCCGGGCGGCGTCGTACCGCGTGAGCAGCACCATCACCAGCAACGGCAGAGCGAGCATGGGCACCAGCGGCAACAGTCCGAGCCAGGGCATCTCCAGCTCCGGCGCCGGGACCAGCAGCTCGCCGTCGGGACCCAACGTCATCGACACCAGCGTCACCTGCGCGACCAGTGCGCCGAGCGTGACCCCGGCGATGGTGGCGACTCCGGTCGTGAGGGCGTACTCGCTGCTCAGCACGCCGACCAGATCGCGTCGCTGTGCGCCCAAGGTCACCAGGGTCCGGTCGTGTGCGGCACGTTCGCGCCGCCGCAGCAGGACCACCGAGAGCAACAGCAAGGCGCCCACCACCAGGCAGCCACCGGCAGTGAGGACGAGCAGGTGGGAGAGGGCCGCGCCGCCGGTACTCGGGTCGGCGTCAAGGCGTTTCACCACGGCTGGGCGGGTGATCACCTCGTCGGCGACATCGGGGCGCTCCCCGAGCGCGGCGGCCACGTCGTCGGCGCTGCCGTCCTCGATGGTCAGCCACCACTCGGAGGGATCGCCGTCGAAGCCGGCAGCGAGCATGGCCGGCAGCGCGGTCCCCGCGTCGAGCAGCACGCCGCCACGGCCGCTGCCGACGGTGCGCAGGTAGGGCGCGGTCGCGACCACGTCCAGCACCAGCGGTACGCCGAGCGCCTGGAACTCCACGGAGTCGCCCGGACGCAGCGACGCGCTCTCGGCCAGGTCGTCGGTCAGCAGCACCGGTACCGGCCCTGGGTCGGGAGGAACCTCGCCGAAGGCCACGAAGTCGGTGCCCGTCGGCGCCCAGAGCCGGCCGGTCCGGGTGAGCAGCTCGTCGTCCGCACGCACCTCCGCCGCCAGCTGGGACGGCCGCTCGTCGGACGTGAGCGGGTCCACGGGCCCGATGCCGACCGCGACCAGCCGGAGCCCCGGCTCACTGCCGGGGTCGGGGAACTCGACCTCGACCCGGTCTCCACGCCCGAGGGCCTCGGCGACCCGCGGGACGCCGTCCGCGTCGGCGAACGCGAGGGTGACCTGGCCCAGATCGACGTCCGGGATGTCGATCGTCAGTCGCTGCGATCCCTCGGGGAGCGCCACCCCGATCTCCGAGTCGCGCCACGGTCGGGTGACCAGGTCCTGCCAGTCGGCGTCCCGGGCCCAGCACATCGGCGGCGGTGTCGTCGTCGAGGGCGGCGACGATCGCGTCGGCGGCCAGGTCATCGACGAACGTGCCGCCGCGATGGACGGCCTCCACCGAGCTCACGCCCGGCACCGAGCCGAGCGCGGCCCGTTCGGCGATCTCGCCGGCACGGACGACGTCGGACGGTGGAGTGACCCGGACGTCGGCGCCGACCTCGTAGTCGGCGCGTGCTTCCCGGGCGCTGGCGCTGCTCAGCCGCTGGATCGCGGCGAAGGAGAGCGTGCCGGACGCCAGGATGACGACCAGCGCCAGGGGCACCGTTCGGCCGGGGGCGCGCGCCGCGAACCGCGAGCCGAGCGCGAACGAGACGCCGCGTGAGCCCAGTCCGCGCGCGACCAGCGCGAAGAGCATCGGCAACAGCAGCAGCGACACCAGTACGGCGAGCGCCAGGAGCAGCAGGGCCGGCGAGGTGACGAGCAGCGGATCCACGGTCGCCGAGGAGGTCGTGGCGCCGGTGACCGTCGCCCCGAAGCCCCGCAGCTCGAGCACCGCCAGCCCGCCCAGCACGGCAACGAACAGCACCGTCGCGACCAGGAGCGTGAGCGCCCGGCGTCGCTGGCGCTCGGCACTGAGCTGCTCGCCGCGGTCGCCGGTGAGTGCGCGGATGACGACCGGCAGCACCAGAGCCGTCGCGCAGACCCCCGCGGCGATCCCACTGGCCAGCCAGGCCGTCGTCGTGAGCGGTGGGCTGATGTCTCCGATGCGGATCAGGAGCCCGGCCAACAGCGGGGCCACGGCTGCCGACAGCAGGCACAGGATGCCGGACTCCAGCACGGTCGGGGCCACCAGCTGCCGGTGACCGGCGCCGCGCGACCGCAGCAGCGACTCCTCCTCCCGGCGAGCGTCGGCGAGGGCGGCCGCGACCAGGAACAGGCAGGCGCCGCCGAGCAGCAGCAGGAAGGCGACCGGCACCAGCAGCAGCGCGCGGAGCACGACCAGCTCCCGGGCGCGCTCACCGAGCGCGTCGACCAGGCCGGTGTCGGCACGGACACTCGTCGAGAGCTCCTCGGCGGCCCGCTCGGCCCCGCCGGTGGTCGCCTCGCTCACCGCGGCACTCAGATCGTCGAGCTGATCGGCCTCGAGCCGCGACAGTGCCGGCACCGCACGCCAGCGCGCCGACGACCCGGCACCGGCGAGCGGCCCGAAGCTGTCGGGAGCCACCAGCATCACGCTCTCCTCGAGTGCCCCCAACCAGCGTGCGCTGGACGTCGAGACGGCCCAGGTGCCGACCACCACGGCCTCGATGCGCCGTTCGTCGGAACGGTTGCGCAGGGTGATCTCGTCGCCGACGCCGACGTCGGACCCGACGGGGACGGCGACCTCCACCGGACCGTCGTCGACCGCGACCGGCGCGCGTCCGGCCTCGAACCGGATCTGCTCGTCGGCTCCGGAGATGGCCGCGAACGTCCAGGTGGGGCGGCCGGGCACCAACAGGTCGTAGCTGCCGGAGTCGAGGCGCCGCACCACGTCGCCACCGGCCACGGCGGTGACCGGGGTGAGCTCCCGTGTCACGACCTGGTCCTGCAGCTCGGGGTCCTCGTCGTCGTACGTCGACACGACCTCGACCACCGCGTCGTCGGGCGGGAGGTCCGCGAGCCCGGTCGCCAGCGAGTCCTTCTGCACGAGCGGCAGGGTGGCGCCGACGCCGGCGACCAGGGTGCACACGATCAGAACGTTGACGACCACGGCCACGAGCGGTGCCGGATGTGCCCGGGCGCGACTGACGGTGAGCGTCACGCGCCCACCCGATGCAGCCCCACGCCTCATGCCCCCGTTCGCTCGAAATCCCGCGCGACTATGTCACGGGTCCCGAGGGCCCGGCAGCCGTCGCGCCGAGATCGTTGTCAGGTCGTTGCTGGCGATGTGCAGCGTCAGGAGCCGATCGCGTTCCCGCTGGAGCGCAGGTTCTCGCACGCCTCCACGACACGCGCCGCCATGCCGGCCTCGGCCGCCTTGCCCCAGGCGCGCGGGTCGTACAACTTCTTGTTGCCGACCTCGCCGTCGACCTTCAGGACGCCGTCGTAGTTGGCGAACATGTGAGCGGCCACGGGGCGGGTGAAGGCGTACTGGGTGTCGGTGTCGACGTTCATCTTCACCACGCCGTAGTCGACCGCTTCGCCGATCTCCTCGGCCGTCGATCCCGAGCCGCCGTGGAAGACCAGGTCGAAGGGTCGGGCGTCCGCGCCCAGCCCGAGCTCCTTGGCGGCAGCCTCCTGGGCGAGCTTGAGGATCTCGGGGCGGAGCTTGACGTTGCCGGGCTTGTAGACGCCGTGCACGTTGCCGAAGGTCAGCGCCGTGAGATAGCGGCCCTGCTCGCCGGCGCCCAGGGCGCGCACGGTCGCGATCGCGTCCTCGGGCGTCGTGTAGAGCTGGTCGTTGATCTCGTTGGCGACGCCGTCCTCCTCGCCGCCGACGACCCCGACCTCGATCTCGAGGATGATGTGGGCGGCAGCGCTCTTCGCCAGCAGCTCCTCGGCGATCTGGAGGTTCTCCTCCAGCGGTACGGCGGAGCCGTCCCACATGTGCGACTGGAACAGCGGCTCCTCACCGCGGGCAACCCGCTCGGCGGAGATGTCGAGCAGCGGACGGACGAATCCGTCGAGCTTGTCCTGCGGGCAGTGGTCGGTGTGGAGCGCGATGTTGACGGGGTAGGACTTGGCCACCTCGGCGGCGTACGCCGCGAACGCGACCGAGCCGCTGACCATGTTCTTGATCGACGGGCCCGAGAGGTAGTCGGCGCCGCCGGTGGAGATCTGGATGATTCCGTCGGATCCGGCGTCGGCGAAGCCCTGCAGCGCGGCGTTGAGGGTCTGGGACGACGAGACGTTGATGGCCGGGAACGCGAACGACTTGTTCTTGGCGGCGTCCAGCATCTCGGCGTACTTCTCAGGAGTGGCGATCGGCATGTCAGTCAGACTAATGACTACTCGCCGGTCGCTGACAACCGATCCGAGCGGTGGTCCGTAGGAGAGGTATGAACCTGCAGCAGAAGCTCGACCGCGCGATCGGCCATGGACCTGCCCTGCCGACCCCCGAACAGAGGCTCGCAGCCGGGCGTGCCGCACTGCGCCGACGCCGGGCATCCGTGGGCGCCGGTGTGGCCGCTGTGCTGGTTGCGGTCGCTGCACCGTTCGCGCTTGGCCTCGGTGGCGACGCGCGGTCGCCAGGCGTGACCGACTCACCCTCGACCACGCCGACGGGGGCCATCGCCGAGGCGTGGATCGAGGACGGCGGTTTCAGGTTCGACCTGGGCGGCACGCTCGAGTTCAGCCCTGACGCTGTCGTCCATGAACGCCGGGACGACGTCGTGTCCGGCGCACCGTTATCGGTGGCCCTCGACATGACCTTCGATGGGGAGCGGACCTGGCACCTGGTGCGTCGCAAGAGCAGCGGCAACTGGGTGGATATCGTGAGCGGGCCAGGACAGGAGGCCGACCTCTACCGGAACTTCGACGACTTCGTGGCCAAGGCCACCTTCAGCCTGGAGCAGGGGGTGAGCTTCTCCGGACCTGGATCCCTCATCCTCGAGGTGGTCGACGGGATGCCGAACGTCGTGGGCGCTGGAGCGGCGATCGGGCCGGTCGTGCGTGACGGCGCGCGAGCCTTCGGCTTCGAGGTCGAGTCCGGTGGCGAGCTCCAGTTCGTGCTGCTCCGCCCGACGTCGGACGGCTACTGGCGGGTGGAGCTGATGGAGTCGCCGCCACCCGGTGCCGAGCTGGCGAGCTGGTTGCGCGGGCTGGGTTGGCTGCCCACAGGTGAGGAGCCGTCCTGAGCGCCTCCCGCGACACCGAGTTCACGGCGTACGTCGCTGCCCGTCAGGCTCACCTGCGACGGGTGGCGTACGCCGTGTGCGGCGACTGGCACCGCGCCGAGGACGTGCTGCAGACCGCGCTCACCAAGCTCTACGTCGCCTGGCCGCGGGTCAACCGGGACGGGCGCGAGGACGCGTACGTCCGCCAGATCATCGTCCGCACGACCATCGATGAGACCCGACGGCCGTGGTGGCGCCGCGAGCGGCCAGGACTGGAGGGGGTCGACCCCGCGGCACGGGAGCCGCTGGCCACCGAGGAGCGATCGGCGCTGCTCGAGGCGCTGCTCGAGCTTCCCCCGATGCAGCGCAAGGTCGTCATGCTGCGGCACTGGCTGGGGCTGTCGGTCGAGGAGACCGCCGCCGACCTGCGGATCTCCACCGGCACGGTCAAGAGCCACTCGCACCGTGGCCTGGAACGCCTGCGCGGGGAGCTGGACCGGGTGCCCTGACCAGCGTCAGCCGCGCCAGACGTCGGGGTCGGTGCTCTCGGAAAGATCCGCATGGGTCCGGATCCACGTGTGCATGGCGATCGCGCCGGCGGCGCTGGCGTTGATCGAGCGGGTCGACCCGAACTGCGCGATCGACAGCGTGCCGTCGCACGCATCGCGCGCTGCCTCCGACAGCCCCGGCCCCTCCTGGCCGAACAGGAAGCAGACGTGGCGCGGCAGGGTCGCGGTCTCCAGGTGGGTCGAGCCCGGCAGGTTGTCGATACCGAGCAGGGTCACGCTCTGTCCGTCCTCGGGCTCGTGGAGGTACGCCGCCAGCTCGGCTGGCGTCGCGTGGTGGCGCAGGTGCTGGTAGCGGTCGGTGACCATGGCGCCGCGGCGGTTCCAGCGACGGTTGCCGATGATGTGCACCTCGGCGGCCAGGAAGGCGTTCGCGGTGCGCACGATCGTGCCGATGTTGAAGTCGTGCTGCCAGTTCTCGATCGCGACGTGGAAGTCGTGCCGGCGGGTGTCGAGGTCGGCACGGATCGCGTCGACCGTCCAGTAGCGGTAGCGGTCCACGACGTTGCGACGGTCTCCCTCGCGCAGCAGCTGCTCGTCGTACTGCTCGCCGGTGGGCCGCTCGCCCGGCCACGGCCCCACGCCCACCTCGGGTGGCCCGTGCGGCATCGGGTCGTACGGCGCGCGCTCGTCCATCAGAAGGCGGAGACCGAGCGGGGGGCCCGTTGTGGACGACTGAGCGCCCGGACGACCGCAGCCTGGCCGTGTCGGTCGACGGCGACGCCGGTGAGGAGATCGAGCACCTGACGAACCGCATCCGCGGGGAACTCCGGAGTGTCCACAGCCACGCTGGCGGCGAGGTCGTCCGCGTGCACGACCATCTCCATCAACCGGGTGACGGCGAAGTCGTGGGCGGTCAGCGCCCAGCCCTGCCAGGGGATGAGGACCGCGTCCCCGTCGTCGACAGCGGCGAGTGCGGCCGGCAGCCCGGTCAGCTGCTCGGCGCAGTGGGCGGCCAGCTCGGCCGGCCCGGGCTCGGCCTTTCCCTCGGCGACGGTACGAATCTCGACGTTGGCCTCGTCGGCGAGGCCGGTGTTGGCCCAGGCCGCTCGCCGGTAGTGCTCCAGGATGCTGATGGGCTCGCTCTCGTGTGGCGCGGCGGGAAGGAGCCGGACCAGGCTGTCCACCTGGCTGGTGAGGTGGTGGGCCAGCCCGCCGACGGACATCCCCTCGCACGAGCTCTCCTGAGCCCAGCCGTCGCGGACGGGCTCGGTCAGCGCCAGGTCGACGACGATGTGGGCCGAGGCGAGCACGTTGTCGGCGAGCGAGAGGGGCACGGCCCGCAGGCTACCGCTGGGCCGGTTCGGCCCGACTGGCTGAGCCAGGCCCGCCGTACCGTCATGCCGCCCGGTTAGTGTTCGGAGCGTGTTCGCCGACGTTGTCCCGATGCTGCTGGGCATGGACTGGATGGATCCGGCCTGGCTGCTCGATCGATTCGGGACCGAGCTGTTCTGGATCAGCCTCGTCATCATCTTCGTGGAGTGCGGGCTGTTCTTCCCGTTCCTCCCCGGCGACACCCTGTTGTTCGCCCTCGGCCTGTTCATCGCCACCGAGCAGATCGATGTGGTGCCGGGCAGCGTCGGGGTCGAGCTGCTGATGGCCATGGTCGCGCTGGCCGCAGCCGCCTTCCTCGGCAACGTCACCGGGTACGAGATCGGACGTGGGATCGGGCCACCTCTCTATGAGCGCGACGGCCGGATCATCAAGCGCGCCTACTTCGACAAGACGCGCGCGTTCTTCGACAAGCACGGCAACAAGGCTCTGGTCATCGGCAGGTTCGTGCCGTTCGTCCGTACCTACATCACCGTCGTCGCGGGCGCGACCAGGATGGACCGGGGCCGGTTCTTCATGTGGAGCTTCGTGGGTGCTGGCCTGTGGGTCCTCAGCATCACGCTGCTCGGCTTCTTCCTCGGCAAGAAGTTCCCGGCGCTTGGGGGAGAACATCGACAAGGCGATCGTCCTGATCCTGGTGTTCTCGGTGATCCCCATCGCCTACGAGTGGTGGAAGCACCGCCGGCACTCCGGCGTACCGACGTCCTAGCCCCTGGCCGCGTCCAGCTCCGCCTTGGTGAGCACCGAGCGCACTTCGAGGTCCACGTCGGCGAGCGGGTTCTCGTCCGCGGGGCTCCGGTCGATCGCGCAGATCACGTGGTCCACCGTGGCGCCGTACTCGCGCAACGCCCGGGTCGCGTCGCGGACCGCGCCCCCGGTCGTGATCACGTCCTCGACCAGCGTCACCCGTCGCCCGGCGACGTCCGGCCCCTCGGCCAGCTTGCAGGTGCCGTAGGTCTTGGCCTCCTTGCGGACGAAGAGGGCGGGCAGGCCGGTGCGTGCGCTCAGCATGGTCGCGATCGGGATGCCGCCCATCTCCAGGCCACCCAGCAGCTCGGTGCTCTCGGGCACGAGGTCCACCATCGCTTCGACGACGCGCTGCAGCAGGCGCGGGTCGGCCTCGAAGAGGTACTTGTCGAAGTACTCGTGCGACACCTGGCCAGAGCGCAGCGTGAACTCGCCCTTGAGTCGGCAGCAGGCGTCGATGTCCTGGGCGAGGCTGGCGTCGAGGTCGGCGTCGGTCATGGCGGCGAGCCTACTGATGGGGGGCAGTGGCAGGGTGGGTGCATGAACCACCACGACCTGATGGCCGGACCGCCCCCGACCCACCTGCCGGAGGACCCGGCTGCCGCCGAGCTCGTCGAGGGCGGCGCGCCCGTCGACGTCGTACGTCGCCACCCGGCCTCGCCGATCGCCTGGGCCGCCCTCGCGGCACTCGCCGCCGAGGACGGCGCCGACGACGTGGTGGTCTACGCCTACTCCCGGGTCGGCTACCACCGCTCCCTCGACCTGCTGCGCCGCAACGGCTGGAAGGGTCACGGTCCGGTGCCGTGGTCGCACGAGCCCAACCGCGGCTTCCTCCGCTGCCTCGCCCTCCTCGCCCTCGCCGCCCAGGCCATCGGCGAGACCGACGAGGCCGAGCGTTGTGCCACCTTCCTCCGCGACTCCTCCCCCGAAGCCGCCGCCGAACTCCTCCCCACCACCCACTGACCGTGGGGTGTGATTTCTTGGGTAACTGGATCGTGATGGCGCTCCCGCCCCTACGTAGCGGGGTGGGAGCGTCACCCAGATCCAGTTAGCCAACAAGACCCCAGCCACGAATCGTCCACAGACCACGCCCGGGCGCGGCTGTCCACAGGCTCGGTACGACGCCAGGCGCCCCGACGGAGAGGCGATCAGCATGGCGGCATGGAAACTCGCATGCTCGCCGCCGTCGCGCGAGGCGGGGGGTTGGTCACGACCCGCACGTTGCGCGCACACGGCATCGACCCGCGGCTGATCGCGGCGTGGGTGAAGGTGAGACGACTCGTCGCCGTCCGACGCGGGGTCTACACCACCGCCGAGTTGTGGGACTCGTGGGACATCCATCGCGACCGTCCTCTCGCCCGAGTGCGAGCCGCGCACGTGACGGTGGTCGTCCCGCACCACTTCAGTCATGACTCCTCGGCGCTGGTGCAGAGGCTTCCACTCGTGGAGCCGCATCGCTCTCGTGTGCACTTGACTCGCCGTGACCTGCGGGCCGCCACCACGAAGGCCGGGGTCCGCCACCACGGAGCGCGGTACGACGACAGCCGGGCGCTCGTGGTTGACGGATTGCCGGTGCTCGACGTCCCTCGGACCGTGATCGACCTCGCTCGAGAACACGGTTACCGCGCCGGCTTGGTGGCCGCCGACGGAGCGATGCAGCTCGGGGTGTCACGGGGCGAGCTCGAGGCGGCGGCATCCGAGATGGCGGGATGGCCGTTCAGTCTCACCGTCAACGCGGTCGTGGAGGACGCCGACCCCGGAGCGGAGTCGGTGCATCGAGACACTGGCACGAGAGCTCGTGGCCGAGGCAGGGCTGGGGTCCGTGGAGACGCAGTTCCCTGTCCGTATCCCCGGCGGGACAGCCTGGGTCGATCTGCGCGTCGGACGCCACCTCATCGAAGCCGATGGCCGGATCAAGTCGAAGTCGGTCGAGGACGGCGGCCTGGCTGACCGCGATCTCGAGCAGCTGTTGTGGGACGAGCGCCGACGCCAGCGGGAGGTCTGCGCGGAAGGCTTCGGGATGACCAGGCTGACCTACGCCGACCACTTCGGCGCCGCTCGCGAGCGTGCCGTCGCCCGCTTGCGTGCCGAGCACGCCGTCACCACGCAACGATTCGGCGCCGAGCTGACGGCGGCTCAGGCTGAGTACGCCGCCCGGATGCGCGGCCGCCGCTACAAGTCCGCCGGCTGACCGGCGCTACGGCTGCTAACTGGATCGCGATAGCGCTTCCGCCCCGTTGTAGCGGGGCGGGAGCGACACTCAGATCCAGTTACCGAGGGCAAGCCGACCTCACCCGCCGAGGAGGGAGCGGACCTGGGCCGAACCGAGGGCGACGATGAGGGTGGGGAGGCGCGGGCCGCGTTCGGCGTCGACGAGCAGGTGGTAGAGGAGGCGGAAGAACTCCTTCTGGTCCGCCTTCACCTCGTCGGTGGGCGGGGAGTCGAGGGGGAGGCCGCGGGCCAGCTTGGGTACGCCGTAGACCAGGGCCGTGACCGCGTCGAGCTCGAGGTCGCCCTCCGGCAGGCCGGTCAGGAGCAGCCGCAGCCACTCCGCCTCCTGCGACGACAGCGACTGCAGGGCGGTCGTGTCGGGGGTCGAGCGGACCGTGGTGCGGTCCGACGCGGGCACGAACTCCGACATCCACTGCATCGCCTTCGAGAGCCGCGGCTGGAGCTCCTCGACCGAGTCGTGGGGGTAGCCGAGGTCGGAGACGATCCCGCTGATGAGCGAGGACGACCCGGCGGTCACGTCGGCCACCGAGGACAGCACCCGGAACGGCACGGTCACCGGCGAGGTGGGCAGCGCGCCGGCGGTTGCGGTGGCAGACGCCCGCGCGTGGGCCAGTACGGCGCCGTCGTGCTTGCCCGATGCCGCCTTCCGGCCCAGCGCGTCCCACTCGTCGTAGAGCCGGACCACCTCCGGACCGAAGTCGATGTCAAAGGTCTGTCGCGGGTTGCGGCGCACGTAGAGCCAGCGGAGGATCGGCGCCTCCAGGACGCGCAGCGCGTCGGCGGCGGTGGGGGCGCCCCCGGCCGATGACGACATCTTCTGGGTGCCGGCGAAACCGACGAAGCCGTAGCCGAACCACGCCGGCCGCGGCATGCCGAAGACCGACTCGACCAGCTCGTGGCCGACGGTGAACGACGACCCGGGCGTCGCGTGGTCCATGCCGGCCGGCTCGAAGTCGACGTGCTCGAAGGCCCACCGCATCGGCCAGTCGACCTTCCACACCAGCTTGCCCTCGTCCTGCGTGGTCAGGTTGGTGACGCCCTCGAACCCGCAGGTGGAGCACGTGTAGGCGAGGTCGGTCGTCTCCTCGTCGTACGACGAAGGAGTGGTCGTGTCGCGACCGCACTGGCGGCAGTACGCCTTGAACGGGAAACGCTCGAGGTCGTCGACGGCGGGGGAGTCGGGCTCGGCCTCGACCTGCTTCGTCCGGTGGCGAGCCAGCACGGCCTCGATGTCGTCGCGGTGGCGGACCGCGGTCAGGATCGGCTCGCGGTAGGCGCCGGCCCGGTAGCGCTCGGTCTGCGACACCTCCTCCATGTCGACGCCGAGCTCGTGGAGTGCGTCGCGCAGCGGCTCCTTGAAGTGTTCGGCCCACGAGGCGTGGCAGTCCCACGGGTCCGGTACGGCGCTCAGGGGACGCCCGATGTGGTCGGCCCAGGATGCGTCGACCCCGGCCGGGACCTTGCGGAAGCGGTCGTAGTCGTCCCACACGTGCAGGTGGCGGACCGGGAGGTCGCGCCGCCGCAGCTCGTCGGCGACGAAGTGGACGGTGAGGAACTCGCGCAGGTTGCCCAGGTGGACCGGCCCGGACGGGGAGGCGCCCGACGAGCAGGTGATGGTCTCGCCCTCGCGCGCATGCCGTTGGGCGTCGTCGGCGGCGCGCGTGACCCAGTCGGTCGGCGGGCCGGGCTTTCCTCGTGCCATGCGAAAGGTGCTGCTTCCTGGCTCGCGGGGGAATCGGGCGTGGTCACGCTACCCGAGCGCGCGCGGGCGAAAGGCGCCGGACTCGTGCGGAGCCCGGCGCCTGGCGCGCCGTCCGCTCGACCGCATCCCCCGCGGTGGGTCGAGGCGGCAGCCCACGGGCCGCGCGACGCGCCTGCAGTCTGGCACTGACAGGACCGTGCCATAAGGGAACACGTGCCGTCGGCACTATGATGCCAATTGTGCCCGTCCAGTCCCCGTCGATCATGGCTGCGCTCGGATTCTCCCGACGAGTCGAGCGGGACTACGAGCGACTGTTGGGGCAGTCGGGGCGTGAGCTGGTGTCGGTCGCCGACTCGCTGCTGCGCAGCCCGGACCAGCTGATGCGCGACATCCGCCCACTCGCGGAGGTCGGGATCGTCCGGGTGGAGAGCTCGCGGGTGCTGGTCGCGACTCCCGCCGAGGCGGTGGCGCTGATGCTGCGGGAGACGGCCACCGCTGCCCTGCTGATCACCTCCCGGGTGGAGGGCGTGGCGCGGGCGCTTCCGCACCTCGCGGCGCCGTCGGCTCGGCCCAAGCCGGGTGACGTGAGCGACGTCCAGCAGCTCGACGGCGAGATCAGCTCGGGCGGCAACCCGGTCCCCTTGCTCCATGCGCTGATCACGGAGAGCGCTGGCGACCTGTTGTGGCTGCGGCCCGATCAGTTCCAGAAGCCGCGTGAGGACGCGATGGCCGCGGTGGTCGGGGATGCCGTGAAGCAGGGCCGCGCCTCCCGCGCGATCTACCCCGTCCGAGCGTGGTCGGAAGCCCGCCCGACCCTCGAGCTGCGGGCGTCGGTCGGTGAGCAGATCCGGCTGGTGCCCGAGCTTCCCACCCGCATGTTCATCATCGGCGCCACCCATGCCGTCCTCCCCGAGCCGCTCGGGTTCGTCGACGAGCCGCGCTCGCTGATCCGGCAGCCCGGACTCGTCCACGCCCTCTCGTTGTGGTTCGAGGCGTTGTGGGAGAGGGCCAGCCCGCTGCCCGACCAGGGCGCGGGGAGGGGCGAGGGGCCCCAGCTGCGGAGGTTCCTCCTCGACCAGCTCGCGCACGGTGCCAAGGACGAGCAGATCGCGCGCACACTCGGCATCAGCCTGCGCACGGTGCGCCGGCGGGTGGCGGCCATCCTGGCCGAGCTCGGCGTGGAGTCCCGGTTCCAGGCCGGGGTCGAGGCCGCCCGCCGCGGCTGGCTGTGAGGACCTACGGCAGGACCATGGAGTACGCCGACGGCACGACCCGCCAGCAGCGGCGGCGCTCGGGCCCCGAGATCTCACCGTCGGCCGCACAGAAGAAGTTCTCGCCCGAGACGATGACCTCGGACGCGCGGAGGTAGCGCACGTCGTCGCGTTCATGGTGCCGGGCGCGCGCCACGCCCACGGCGTACCCGAACTTGGCCAGCGGGCCGACCGAGCGCGAGATCATCACGTCGACGAGGCCGTCCTCGGGGTCGGCCTCGGGCGTGAGCTCGGCTCCGCCGCCGACGCTGGTGCCGTTGCCGATGGCGACCATCAGCACCGGATCGTCCATGTCGACGACGACCTCGCCGTCGACCTCGATCCGCAACCGGACCTGGGGCGGCATGAAGGACGCCTGGAAGGCGCCGATCGGATAGCCGAGCTTGCCCAGGTTGAGCTTGCCGAGCCCGATCGAGCCGAGCCGCTGCTTCCAGCGGTGCCCGCGGCGGCTGGCCTGGGCGCCGGCGCCGACGTGGACGTTGTTGACGACGACCCCGCCGAGCTCGTCGACCATCATGTCGACCGGACGGACCTGGCCGTCGAGGATCACCGCGGCCGCACCCTCGGGGTCGAGGGGGATGCCCATGCAGCGGGCGAAGTCGTTGCCGGTCCCGAGCGGGATCAGCCCGAGCACGCTGCGAGCCAGGTCGTTGCGGCGGTGGAGCGCGGCGACCACGGCGTGCAGGCTGCCGTCGCCGCCTGCGACCACGATCCGCTGCGACCCGGCGCGGTGCAGCACGCCGTCGAGCTCGCCGGGGTTGGAGGTGGCGACCACGTCCACCGACGCGCGCGTCGTGAGGACGTCGAGCGCCAGCTGGAGGTTCTCCTCGTCTGACGTCCCGGCACCTTTGTTGGTGATCACCAGACAGGACTCCACCCGGCGAGCCTAGTCGGGCGGACACTAGTCTGCGTGGTGCCAGGCACCCGTCGATCCCGGAAGGCAGGCCCGTATGCCGGCCATCATCGTCCTCGGTGCCCAATGGGGTGACGAGGGCAAGGGGAAGGCCACCGACCTCCTCGCCACGACCGACACGATCGAGTTCGTGGTCCGCACCAGCGGGGGTCACAACGCCGGCCACACCATCGTCGTCAACGGCGAGAAGTACGCCACCCACCTGCTGCCGTCCGGCATCCTCACGCCCGGCGCGACGTCGGTGATCGGCAACGGCGTCGTGGTCTCGCCCGAGGCGCTCTTCCGCGAGATCGACGGCCTCGTCGGTCGCGGCGTCGCCGGGGTCGAGGACCGGCTGGTCGTCTCGGCCAACGCCCACGTGATCGCGCCCTACCACGTCACGGTCGACAAGGTCACCGAGCGGTTCCTCGGCCAGAACAAGATCGGCACGACCGGCCGGGGCATCGGGCCGACGTACGCCGACAAGGTCAACCGGC
This sequence comes from uncultured Actinomycetota bacterium, assembly GCA_963804845.1. Taxonomy (GTDB): domain Bacteria; phylum Actinomycetota; class Actinomycetes; order Propionibacteriales; family Nocardioidaceae; genus Nocardioides. The sequence continues at coordinate 957,753 of CAWDSA010000003.1, forward strand.
TCGGCATCCGCATCGCCGACCTCTTCGACGAGGCGCTGCTTCACGACAAGGTCGAGGGCGCCCTCGACGTGAAGAACCACCTGCTCGCCAAGGTCTACAACCGGCGGGCGGTCGACATCGACGCCACCGTCCAGGAGCTGATGTCGTACGCCGACCGGCTGCGACCGATGGTGCGCGACACGTCGCTGCTGCTCAACCAGGCACTGGACGACGGACGCACCGTGCTGTTCGAGGGCGCGCAGGCGACCATGCTCGACGTCGACCACGGCACCTACCCGTTCGTGACGTCGTCGTCACCGGTCGCCGGTGGTGTCTGCGTCGGCGCCGGGGTCGGACCCACGCGGATCGACCGGGTCATCGGAGTCATGAAGGCCTACACCACCCGTGTCGGCTCCGGCCCGTTCCCGACCGAGCTCTTCGACGCCGACGGCGAGAAGCTGTGGAAGGTGGGTGGCGAGGTCGGCGTCTCGACCGGTCGCGACCGCCGCTGTGGCTGGTACGACACCGTCATCGCCCGCTATGCCACCCGCGTCAACGGACTCACAGAGCTCTTCCTCACCAAGCTGGACGTGCTGTCCAGCTGGGATCGGGTGCCGGTCTGCGTGGCCTACGACGTGGACGGCCGTCGACTCGACGAGATGCCGATGACCCAGAGCGAGTTCCTGCGCGCCAAGCCGATCTACGAGTACCTCGACGGATGGTGGGAGGACATCTCCGGCTGCCGTTCCTTCGGCGAGCTCCCGGTCAACGCGCAGAAGTACGTGCAGGCGCTCGAGGAGATGAGTGGCACCCAGATCTGGGGCGTCGGCGTCGGCCCCGGCCGCGAGCAGACGCTGGTCGTCCACGACGCCTGACGCCCAGGCCCCGGAGGCGGACGGGATCAGGCCGAGGCGCGTCGTACGAGCGTCGTCGGGATGATGAGCCGGTAGGGGCCGCCGGTCTCGCGGCCGTCGATCCGGTCGAGCAGCAGCTGGATGGCGCGTTCGGCCATCTCGCCGATCGGCTGCCGCATCGTGGTCAGCGGTGGGTCGGTCGTCTCTGCCACGCCGAGGTCGTCGTACCCGACGATCGCCAGGTCGTCGGGGACCCGCAGGCCACGGGCCGCCGCGACCGCGAGCGCGCCGCGCGCCATCAGGTCGGAGGCGACCACGATCCCGTCCAGGTCGGGGTACCGGTCGAGCAGCTCCTCGGCGGCGCGGCGGCCACCCTCCTCGGTGAAGTCGCCGTGCACCAACGCGGTCGATGACAGCTCGGCCGTGGCCAGTGCCTGGTACCACCCGACCAACCGATCGGTGGCCGCAGTCATGTCGGCCGGCCCGGCGATGGTGCCGATGCGGCGGCAGCCGCGCTGCACGAGGTGCTCGGTGGCCAGCCGGCCGCCGGCGACGTTGTCGACGTCGACGTAGGGCACCCGGTCGCTGCCGCTCCACGGCCGGCCGCCGAACACCACCGGCAGTCCCAGCGACGGCATCAGCTCGGGCAGGTGGTCGTCACGGTGGTGGGAGATGACGAGCGCCCCGTCGACGTGGCCGTGGGAGAGGTAGCGCAGCATCCGCTCCTCCTGTGCGCCCGGCTGGGTGAGCAGCAGGACGAGCTGCACCTCACGCTCGCCCAGCACCCGGGCGACCGCCCGCAGCGTGCCGGCGAAGAACGGGTCGTTGAACACGCGCTCGTCGGGCTCCGGGACGACGACCGCGACCGAGTCGGTGCGCCGCGTCACGAGGGTGCGAGCGGCCCGGTTCGGGACGTAGCCGAGGCTGCGTACGGCCTCCTGCACCGCCCGCAGCGAGCGCTCGCTCACCCGCGAGCCGCCGTTGATGGCCCGCGAGGCGGTCGCTCGCGAGACCCCCGCGACCCGGGCCACCTCGTCGAGCGTCGCGGCGCGTGGCGGGTTCACCGTGGTCACCGTAGTCGCTCCGTTCCGGGCACGATCCCGGTCCGGCACACCTCGGCGTACCAGCGGGCGCTGGCCTTGGGAGTACGCCGCTGGCTGGCGTAGTCGACGTGCACGAGTCCGAACCGCTTGGCATAGCCCTCGGCCCATTCGAAGTTGTCGAGCAAGGACCAGGCGAAGTAGCCCCGTACGTCGGCGCCGGCCTCGCGTGCCGCATGCACGGCGCGCAGGTGATCGGCGATGTAGGCGAGTCGGTCGGGGTCGTCGACGGTGCCGTCGGGTCCGACCACGTCGTCGTAGGCCGCGCCGTTCTCGGTCACGGCCAGCGGCAGGTCCGGGTGCTCCTCGTGGAGCCGCAGCAGCAGCCGGGTGAGCCCTTCGGGCTGCACCTCCCACCCCATCGCGGTCAGCGGCAGGTCGCGGATCGTCGTCGACACCTGCGACCCGACGAACGGGCTGCTGCCGGTCCTCCCGTCGCCGGTCCGGGCCGTCACCGCATCGCCGTGGTAGTAGTTCACGCCCAGCACGTCGATCGGCGCTGCGATGGCCTGGAGGTCGCCGTCGCGCACGACGTCGGTCCAGCCGAGGTGCTCGGTGTCGTCGAGCAGGTCCTGCGGGTACTCCGCTTTGGTGATCGGGTCGAGGAACACCCGGTTCTGCAGGGCATCGACGCGGCGGGCGGCGTCGACGTCGGCCGGGTCGTCGGGGTCGGCCGGGTCGGCCACGGTGAGGTTGAGCGTGATCCCGACGGTGTCGGCACCTCTCGCACGCAGCTCGGAGGTGGCCAGGCCGTGGCCGAGCAACAGGTGGTGGGCCGCGCGCAGACCCGCCGCACCCTCGCGCCGGCCGGGGGCATGGATGCCGGCGGAGTAGCCGAGGAACGCCGCGCACCACGGCTCGTTGTGGGTGCTCCACACGGCGACCCGGTCGCCCAGCGCGTCGTGGGTGGTGACGGCGTAGTCCACGAATCGCTCGGCGGTGTCGCGCACCGTCCAGCCGCCGGCGTCCTCGAGGGTCTGCGGCAGGTCCCAGTGGTAGAGCGTCAGCCACGGCTCGATGTCGCGCGCGAGAAGCTCGTCGACGAGCCGGTCGTAGAAGGCGAGGCCGGCGGAGTTGGGGGCGCCGCCGTCGGGACGCACGCGCGGCCATGCCACCGAGAACCGGTACGCCGCCACACCGAGGTCGGCCATCAGCGCCACGTCGTCGAGCCACCGGTGGTAGTGGTCGCATGCCTGGTCACCGGTGTCGCCGTTCGCCACCGCTCCCGGGACGCGCGAGAAGGTGTCCCAGATCGACGGCGTACGCCCGTCCTCGGCGACTGCACCCTCGATCTGGTACGACGCCGTGGCGACTCCCCAGCGGAAGTCGGACGGGAACCGGATCGCCTCCTGGCCGGAGCCGGCTCGTGTGGGCAACGTGGTAGTCATCCCTTGACCGCTCCTTGCAAGAGGCCGGACACCAGCTGGCGTCCGGTGAGGACGAAGAGGATCAGGAGCGGGACCGTCGCGAGCGTGGTGCCGGCGAGCACCATGCTGTAGTCCTTGAAGAACCCGCTCTGCAGCTGGTTCAGGGCCACCTGGATCGTCGGGTTGTCGTGGGGCAGCGCAATGAGCGGCCAGAAGAAGTCGGTCCAGACGTTCATGAAGGTGAACAGCCACAGGATCGCCGCGGCCGGCCGGGCCGCCGGTGCGGCGACGTGCCAGAACACCCGGATCTGGGAGCAGCCGTCGATCCGCGCGGCCTCGATCAGCTCGTCGGGCACGGCATCCACGAGGTACTGCCGCATGAAGAAGACCCCGAACGCGGTGACCAGCCACGGGATCATGACCGCCCACACCGTGCCGGCCCAGCCGAACTTCGACATCAGGATGAACAGGGGCACGACCCCCAGCTGGGTCGGCACCGCCATCGTCGCGATGACGAACACCAGCAGCGGCCCGCGGCCGCGGAAGCGCAGCTTGGCGAAGGCGTAGCCCGCGAGGGTGCAGAACACCACCACCGAGCAGGCCGTCACCGATGACACCATCAAGCTGTTGCCGAGTGCCTTCCAGAACGGGACGGTGTCGAGCGCCCGGCTGGCGTTGTCGAGGAAGTGACCCCCGGGGATCAGCGGTGGGGTCCCTTGCGCCGCGACCTCCTTGGTGTGGGAACCGAGCAGGAACGACCAGTAGAGCGGCGCGGCCGAGCCGATTGCGAAGGCCAGCAGCAGGCCGTAGGTGAGGAAGCCGGGGCGCCGCGTCACCGGTCGCCACCCCCCAGCAGGCCCGCCCGACGCAGGGCCAGGTAGTTGAGGACCGCGATGACGCAGATCAGCAGGAACAGCATCCAGGCGGTGGCGGAAGCACGGCCGAGGTCACGCAGCTGCCACCCGAAGTCGTAGATGAGCATCGTGATGGTGCCGAACTGCCGGTCCGCCCCGCCGTTGCGGGCATTCGTCTCGTCGAACAGCCGCGGCTCGGCGAAGATCTGCAGCCCACCGATGGTGGAGACGATGATGACGAAGACCATCGTGGGCCGGATCATCGGCAGCGTGATGCTCAGGAACTGGCGCACCCGGTTCGCGCCGTCGAGGGCCGCCGACTCGTAGAGGTCGCGCGGCACCGCCTGCATCGCGGCCAGGAAGATCAGGGCGTTGTAGCCGGTCCAGCGCCAGTTGACCATGGTCGCGATGGCGACGTGGCTGGCGAACCGGTCAGTGTGCCAGTGCACCGGGTCGAGCCCGATCGCGCCGAGCATCTCGTTGAAGAGCCCGTAGCGATCACCGAAGAGACTGCCGAAGATGATCGCGACGGCCACCGGCGACACCACGAACGGCAGCAGCACGCTCATCCGCCACCACGTCCTGCCCCGGAGCTGGTTGTCCAGCAAACCGGCGACGGTCACCGCGATCAGGATCTGCGGCACCGACGACAACACGAAGATGCTGATCGTGTTGACGGTCTGCTTGACGAAGTACGGGTTCTCGAGGACCTCGCGGTAGTTCTCCAGCCCGACGAACTCGCCCTTCCCACCCAGCAGGCTCCACTCGTGGACCGACACCCAGGCGGTGTAGCCCAGTGGGAACAGCCCGATCACCGCGAAGAGAATGAAGAACGGCGAGATGTAGAGGTACGGCGAGAACCGCACGTCCCAGCTCGCGAGCCGCTGACGGAACGTCAGCCGCGGCGAAGGGGAAGGAGCCGAAGGTGGGGACACCCGAGGAGTATCGGTGTCCCCACCCCCGATCTGGAGGACTCGACTCATGAGGACCCTGGGTCAGCCCAGGGCCTCGACGTCAGTCAGGAACTGGTCCCACGACTCGTCGGAGCTCTGTGACCCGTCGTCGACCCGCAGCACCGCAGCCTGGAAGGCCTGCAGGATGTCGGAGTACTTCGGGCCCTTGTAGGGCTGGACGGTCACGGCCTCGGCGCGGTTGGCCAGGATCTCGCCGACCGGGGCGTCGTTGAAGAACGCGTTGGAGTATCCCGTGACCTCGGGAGCGTCGAGCGCGTCGACCTGGCTCGGGAACGTGCCCATGGCCTCGAACGCCTTGGCCTGCTGCTCCGGCGCGGTCAACCAGGCCGCCACCTCGGTGGCCTCCTCGATGTTGTCGCCCTGGGCCGGGACGGTCAGGAAGGAGCCGCCCCAGTTGCCGCCCCCGCCGGGGAAGACGTCTGCGAAGTCCCAACCCTCGACGCCCTCGGCGTTGCCCTCCACGACACCGAGCATCCAGCCCGGGCAGGCCATGGTGGCGAAGCCGTCGTTCTGGAAGGACGCGGTCCAGTCGTCACTCCACTGGGCCAGCGTGGTGGACAGCCCCTTGTCGATGTTTCCGGTGACGTCCTCCCAGACTGCCTGCAGCTCCGGGTTGTCGACGGCGATGGTGTTGTCGTCGGTCTCGAAGGGGTTCTCCACCTGGTTGAGCATCGCCTGGGCGAGACCGCCGGAGGAGTCGTACCAGGCCGTCTCGGGCACCTTCGCGACGAAGTCCTCGCCGAGGGCGAAGTAGTCATCCCACGTGCCCATCAGCCCGGCGACCTCCTCGCGGTCGGTCGGGAGCCCGGCCTTCTTGAACAGGTCGGAGCGGTAGCAGATGCCCTCGGGGCCGATGTCGGTGCCGTAGCCGATCATCCGGCCCTCGGCGTCCGTGGCGGCCGCTGCCTTCCAGTCCAGCCAGCGACCGTCGAGCTCGGGGTCGGTCAGGTCGGTGAACGCGTCGGTCTCGGCCAGGATCGCCGGCATCGCGTCGCCCTCGATCGCCTCGATGTCGGAGAGTCCCGAGCCCGCGGCGAGCTTGGTGTAGAGGTTGGCCTTGGCGTCGTCCCATGTGCCGACCTTGACCTGCTTGATCGTGATGTCGTCGTGGTCGGCGTTCCACTCCTCGATGAGCCCCTCGTAGCCGAACTCGTTGAAGGTCGCCACGGTGATGGTCACCGGCTCCCCGTCGGCGGAGCCGCCGTCGTCACCCCCGCAGGCGGTCATGAGTCCGAGTGAAAGGACGGTGACGGCGCCGAAGGCGAACCGTCGCTGTTGGATGTGTCGCACGGTGTGTCTCCTAGGTGTGCTGGCCGCCACCGGAAAGTGGGGGTGGACGCGAGTGAGAGCGCTTCCACTTCTGATTGCCGTACACCGTGACATCGGTCACAGCACCGTGTCAAGAGCGGGAGGTAACGAAATGGAAGCGCTTCCACGACGGCCGCCGCCGACCGCCTCCGTCGGACGGTCTCGCGTCCTCGCTAGGCTGGCACGCCGTGAAGACCCTCGTGATCGGTACCGGCGGCCGTGAGCACGCGCTCGCCCGGGCGCTCTCCCTCGACCCCGGCGTCACCGAGGTGCACGCGGCCCCGGGCAATCCCGGCATCGCCGCGGTCGCGACGCTGCACGACGTCGACCCGATGGCGGGTGACGACGTCGCGGCGCTGGCCGAGAAGCTGGGCGTCGACCTGGTGGTCGTCGGCCCCGAGGCGCCGCTGGTCGAGGGTGTGGCGGACGCGGTCCGCGACCGGGGGATCGCCTGCTTCGGGCCGACGCGCGAGGCGGCCCGGCTCGAGGGCTCGAAGGCGTTCGCCAAGGACGTGATGGCCGCGGCCGGAGTGCCGACCGCAGCCGCCCGGGCGTGCACGACTCGCGCCGAGGCCGAGGCCGCGCTGGACGAGTTCGGAGCGCCGTACGTCGTGAAGGACGACGGCCTCGCCGCAGGCAAGGGTGTGGTGGTGACCGACGACCGCGAGACGGCCCTGGCCCATGCGGTGGCGTGCGAGCGCGTCGTGATCGAGGAGTTCCTGGACGGGCCCGAGGTCTCGCTGTTCGCACTCTGCAGCTACAACGAGGCGGACGGCGCGACCGTCTACCCCCTCCAGCCGGCGCAGGACTTCAAGCGGATCTTCGACGGCGACGAGGGTCCCAACACCGGCGGCATGGGCGCCTACACGCCGTTGCTCTGGGCGCCGGACGGGCTCGTCGCCGACGTGCTGCGCGACGTGCTGCAACCGACCGTCGACGAGATGGCCCGGCGCGGCTCGCCGTTCGCCGGCCTGCTCTACGCCGGACTGGCACTCACCCGGCGAGGGGTGCGCGTCGTCGAGTTCAACGCCCGGTTCGGTGACCCGGAGACGCAGCCACTGCTCGCCCTCCTCGACTCGCCGCTGGCGCCGCTGCTCCACGCAGCCGCCACCGGCAGCCTCGCCGCCGTGGACCCGCCGGACTGGAAGCCCGGCTCCGCGATCGCGGTGGTCCTGGCCAGCCGCGGCTACCCCGAGTCGTCCTCGAAGGGCGACGTCATCACCGGTGTCGACGCGGCCGAGGCGCTCGACGGCGTCCACGTCATCCACGCCGGAACGGCCACCACGGACGGCGACCTGGTCACCGCCGGTGGCCGCGTCCTCGCCGTCGTCGGCACCGGTGCCACCCTCGAAGCGGCTCGCGAGGCGGCGTACGGCGGAGTCGCCGTCATTGACTTCGAGGGCGCCCAGCACCGCACCGACATCGCGGCCGATCGCTGATGCGTCCGGCGGGGCGTCAGCGTGGGAAACTCGACACGTGAGCGTCCCCAACGTCCTCGCCACGCGCTACGCGGGCGCAGACCTCGCGGCCATCTGGTCGCCCGAGCACAAGATCGTCCTCGAGCGGCGGCTGTGGATCGCGGTGCTCCGGGCACAGCGCGACCTGGGTGTCGACGTGCCTGACGGGGTCGCCGAGGCCTACGAGGAGGTCGTCGAGAAGATCGATCTCGACTCGATCGCCGACCGCGAGCGCGTGACCCGTCACGACGTGAAGGCGCGGATCGAGGAGTTCTGCGCACTGGCCGGCCACGAGCACATCCACAAGGGCATGACGAGCCGCGACCTGACCGAGAACGTCGAGCAGCTCCAGGTCCGGCAGTCGCTGGCGCTGCTGCGCGACCGCGCCGTCGCCAGTCTGGCCCGGCTCGCCCGCCTCGCCGCCGAGCACGAGGCCACCGTCATGGCCGGCCGCTCCCACAACGTCGCGGCCCAGGCCACGACCCTCGGCAAGCGCTTCGCCACGGTGGCCGACGAGCTGCTGGTCGCCGTCGAGCGCGTCGAGGAGCTGCTCGCGCGCTACCCGCTGCGCGGCATCAAGGGCCCGATGGGTACCGCCCAGGACATGCTCGACCTGTTCGACGGCGACGCCGACCGGCTGGCCGAGCTCGAGCGCCGCGTCGCCGACCACCTCGGCTTCGAGCGGGTCCTGACCAGCGTCGGACAGGTCTACCCGCGCAGTCTCGACTTCGACGTCCTCTCGGCCGTGGTCCAGCTGGTCGCGGCGCCGTCCAACCTCGCCACCACCATCCGGCTGATGGCCGGCCACGAGCTGGTGACCGAGGGCTTCGCCGAGGGCCAGGTCGGGTCCAGCGCGATGCCGCACAAGATGAACACCCGGTCCTGCGAGCGCGTCAACGGCCTGGCCGTCGTCACCCGTGGCTACCTCTCGATGGTCGGTGAGCTCGCCGGAGACCAGTGGAACGAGGGCGACGTCTCCTGCTCCGTCGTACGACGCGTCGCGCTGCCGGACGCGTTCTTCGCCGCCGACGGCCTCTTCCAGACCTTCCTCACCGTCCTCGACGAGTTCGGCGCGTTCCCCGCGGTCATCCAGCGCGAGCTCGACCGCTACCTGCCGTTCCTCGCCACCACCAAGGTGCTCATGGCCGCCGTACGACAAGGCGTCGGCCGGGAGGTCGGCCACGAGGCCATCAAGCACGCCGCGGTCGGGACCGCACTGGCGATGCGGGAGGGCCAGATCGACAACGACGTCTTCGACCGGCTCGCCGCGGACGACCGGCTCGGACTCAGTCGGGCCGACATCGATGCGCTCGTGGCCGAGCCGATCGCGTTCACCGGTGGCGCGGTCGCGCAGACCCAGGCCGTGATCCGGGCCGTGGAAGCCCTCGCTGAGCGCCATCCGGCCGCCGCCGCGTACCACCCCGGCGCCATCCTCTGAGTCGATAGTCCGCCGCCCAAATCACCTCTTACGCAGCCGGATCGATGATTCTGGCGGCGGAGTATCGGGCGGGGAGCCAGGGTGGGGGCGTCCACCACGGAGGTGGAGTCAGCGTCCATCTGCGCTCGTCCGCTGCCAGGAACCGGGCACGCCGACGGGCGTTTCGCATCCGTTCGACCGTGAGGGTCTCGTCAGCGAGGTCGCCGGCGACGACGGTGAAGTACTCCAGCCCGACCGCACGAAATCGATCCTCGCGCTGCACGTCGCGGCGGTGCTGCGCTCGACTGCGGTGGGCCAAGCCGTCGTACTCGCCCACCACACCGGCTTCGACATCCAGCAGGTCTGGATACCCGAGCAACCGTCCGTCGAGGTCGAAGACAGGCGGGTTCACCAGCGGTTCCGGCAGGCCTGCGTCGAGCAACCACCGCAGCCACAGGTAGACCTCCGGTCCGGACCGGAAGCACTCGTTGCTCAACCCCAGCGCCTTCCGGAAGAGGGGAAGGCCGGTCCAGGCCGGGAGCGCCGCCGCGTAGGCCGCGAGCTCGTCGAGAGTTGTGAGGCCGGCCGCGACAGTCATGCTGATGGCGGCCACCGCGGGGCGCAGGGACTCGCTGCGGACGACCTCATCGAACGTGGCCCGAGGGACAGCACTGCACCAGACTCCGCTCACGAAGATGCGCTCGGAGGCCGAGAGCTGGCTGCGGCCGATGTCGACCCGCCCGTCGCAGAGCCGGCGCGCACCGGAGGAGCGCAGCAAGGGAATCGGCAAGAGCGATCCGTCGCCGTCGGCGGAGCCGTCGAAGTACGCCGCACCCTGCCACCGCAGCGAGGCCCACGCTGTGACCGCTCCCTTGTGGCGGACCCGCATCGCCTGCTCCAGGATCCGTTGCTCGACGTGGCGAGGCGCGCCTTCCGGTACGTACCAGCCGGTCGACGTAGGTCGCCAGCGGCGACGTTGGGCCTGGCCGCGGGTCGGGCCCGTCCGGCCAGTCGGGTCGATGCGCGACGGTCGCACCAGGTCGGCCGGCCGCGTGCACCCAGGTGTCCAGAAGGCGTCAGTCACCTCCCGAGGCTGGGCCGTACGGCGACCCAGGGCGGCCAGCAAGAGCTCCCCTGTGGAGAACTCGGGGTTGAGCCGATCTGTGGAGGATCTAGTCCGACGCCAGAATCCTCATTTCCCGGACGCCAGTGATGATTTCGGCGGCGGACTATCGAGCTCCGCGAGGTCGCTTACGCTCGCGGGTGTGACGCTCGGACCGGAGCCGGACATGAGCAGACATGACGGGGGATGACCAGCGGCGCCGCGACGACTTCGCCGCGGCGTACCACGCCCACGTGCGTGCCGTCCTCGGCTATGCGCTCCGCCGCGTCGAGGTCCGCGAGGATGCCGCCGACGTCGTCAGCGAGACGTTCATCGTCGCCTGGCGCCGCTGGGGCGAGGTGCCCGTCGATGAGGTGCGCCCCTGGCTGCTCGGGGTGGCCCGGCGGGTGCTGGCCAACCAGCAGCGCAGCCTGCGACGGCGCGCACGGCTCGGCGCGCGGCTCCGCGACGTTCTCGGCGCCGCCACCGTGCCTGACCCAGCCGACGCCGTGACGGAGCAGGATCGCGTGCTCCGGACCCTGGCGACGCTGTCCTCGGCTGACCGTGAGCTGCTGACCCTGGTCGCGTGGGAGGAGCTGACGCCGAGCGAGGCGGCCCGCGTCCTGGGGATCTCCCCAGGGAGTGCCCGGATGCGTCTCAAGCGGGCGCGCGACCGCTTCGACGCCGCCTGGATGTATGAGCGGCGTGACGCCGCGCCCCGGACCGGACATGACTCACCGACACGCACCCGACCGACTGTCCTGGCTCCCGAGGAGGGACGATGACCGACCGCATCACCGCGGCTGACCCGCAGCCTCAGCGAGGCGTCGACGCGCTCGTCCTCGACGGCGCCGACACTGCTCTGCTGGAGGAGATCATGACCGTCTCGCCTCGTTCGTCCGCGCGCTGGTTGCCGGTGCTGGCCGCCGCTGCCGCAGTCGCCGTCATCGGCGCCGGCGCCATGGCCGTCGGTGGCGACACCGACACCGGCCCGAAACCGTCGACCCCGGGCTTCGCCGAGGATCCGACGCCGACCGGCGAACCCGCGCAGCCCGAGTGTGACGAGGACTGGGTCGCGGGATCACCGGCCTCCCAGACCCCGACCCCAGCGGTCGAGGAGGGTGGCGGCGAGCCCGACTACGTGTGCGTCGTCCCACGCGCCGGCGACGACACCCTGGTCCTCCAGGGAGGGGAGTGCGAGGGAACCTGGTCCATCGACGTCGACGCGGACGGCAACGCGACCGGATACGAGTGTGTCGAGACCTCCGATCCCGCCTCCGACGATGGATCCGACGACCAGTCCGGCCACTACCAGGCTCCGCTGAGACCGTTCCTGATCACCGCCGACGGGTGGGAGATCGTCCGGGTCGACGGCTACCGCATCGACTGGAGTGGACCCCATGGCGAGCGGCTCTACACCGACTGGGTCATCACCGCCGACCCGGCGGATCCCTTCGCCTACGACCGCTACGACCGGCCCGGCGAAGCGGCCGAGGTGCTCGGCATCACCACCCGCGTCACCGGCTTCCGGTCGGGGGCGGACGACTACCAGGTCGCGCTGACCGCGCAGGTGCCGGACCAGCGGTACGACGACGGCGCCAGCATCGTCTTCGAGACCAAGGACCTCGACGCCGCCGAGTTCCGCGCGGTGATCGACAGCGCCCGCTTCGTCCCGATCGATGAGTTCGAGGACGCCGCCGGACAGTGACCGGCGCCTCTCCGGCCCCCTAGGATCGCCGCGTGAGCGGCGACCTGCAGCACCTCCACTCGGGCAAGGTGCGCGACCTCTACGCCCGAACCGACGGCACGCTGCTGATGGTCGCCAGCGACCGGATCAGCGCCTTCGACTTCGTCCTCGACAGCCTGATCCCTGACAAGGGCGAGATCCTCACCCGGATGTCGCTCTGGTGGTTCGACCAGCTCGTGGACGTCGTGCCCCACCACGTGGTGTCGACCGACGTCCCCGACGAGTTCCGCGGCCGAGCAGTCGTCTGCGAGCGGCTGGAGATGTTCCCCGTCGAGTGTGTGGCCCGCGGCTACCTCACCGGCTCGGGACTGCTCGACTACCAGCGCACCGGTGAGGTCTGCGGCATCACCCTGCCCGGCGGGCTGGTCGACGCCAGCCGCCTGCCCGAGCCGATCTTCACGCCGGCCACCAAGGCAGACCTGGGCGATCACGACGAGAACGTCTCGTACGACGCCGTGGTCGGGACCGTCGGCCCGGAGAGGGCGGCCGAGCTGCGACGGCTGACGCTGGAGGTCTACGGCCGGGCCGAGCAGATGGCGCGCGACCGGGGGATCATCCTGGCCGACACCAAGCTCGAGTTCGGCCGCCGTTCCGACGGCACGGTGGTCCTCGCCGACGAGGTGCTGACCCCGGACTCCTCCCGGTTCTGGCCCGCCGACGAGTGGGAGCCGGGCCGGACCCAGGCGTCGTACGACAAGCAGATCGTGCGCGACTGGCTGCTCTCGCCGGCCTCCGGGTGGGACCGCGCCTCGGGTGACGCGCCGCCGCCGCTGCCGCCCGAGGTGGTGGAGCGCACCCGCAGCCGGTACGTCGAGGCCTACGAGCTGCTCACCGGGGAGACGTTCTGACCGCCGTCGAGTTCAACGCGCGGGTCGACATCCCTCACCCGCCGGAGAAGGTGTTCCGCTACCTCGCCGACCCCCGCAACCGCCCGGAGTGGCAGTCGTCGCTGCTGTCGGTGACCCTCCTCGACCGGGGCGAGCCCCGCGTCGGCATGACCTGGCGCGACAACACCATGGTCGGGATGCGGCCGACGATGGAGATCACCCAGCTCCAGCCGTTCAGGCTGTGGGCCGAGGAGGGCGGCTGGCGCGGGGTCCGGGCCACCCTCACGCTGCGCTTCACGGCGATCACGCCGGGCTGCCGGGTCGACGCAGTCGGCAGGCTGAGCGGGGACGGTGCGTGGTCCGTGCCGGTGCGTGCTGCCGGCAAGGTGGCGGGCCCGGCGATCCGTCATGACCTGGCCCGCGTCGGTGAGATCCTCACGCGGGGCCGCATGCCCCGGTGACCGGGGACCGACTGCGCGGTCGACGGGCCCTGAGCCCGGGGCTAGGTTCGGGGGATGCTGAACCTCGCGAGCCTGCTCGAGAACTCCGCGCAGAAGTACGGCGACCGGGATGCGGTCGTCCTCGCCCGTCCTGACGGGCAGAGCATGCGGCTGACGTACGCCCAGGTCAACGGCGCCGCCAACCAGGTCGCCAACCTGCTGGTCGCCCGCGGCATCGAGCCCGGCGACAAGGTCGCCCTGAGCTGCCCGAACCTGCCCTACTTCCCGATCGTCTACTACGGCATCCTCAAGGCCGGCGCCACCGTCGTCCCCCTCAACGTCCTGCTCAAGGGACGCGAGGTCGGCTACCACCTCGACGACTCGGACGCGGTGGCGTACTTCTGCTTCGAGGGGACCGACGAGCTGCCGATCGGCCAGGCGGGCCACGAGGGATTCACCCAGACCGACGGCTGCGAGCACTTCTTCGTCATCACCGTCGACCCCGCCGCCGCATCGCCGATCGAAGGCACCGAGACCCTCGGCCAGGGGATGGCGGACCAGCCGCCGACCTTCGACACCGTCGAGACCGACGACGACGACACCGCCGTCATCCTCTACACCTCCGGGACGACCGGGCAGCCCAAGGGTGCCGAGCTGATGCACCGCAACATGCACTCCAACGCGCTGACCGGGGTCCTGTTCGGCACCGACGAGTCCAACCCCGACACCTACCTGTGCGTGCTCCCGTTGTTCCACTCCTTCGGCCAGACCGTGATCATGAACGGCGGTTTCGCGTACGGCGGCACGGTGGTCATGCTGCCGCGCTTCGAGGCCGACGCTGCGCTGAAGACGATGGCCAAGGAGAAGGTGACGTTCTTCGCCGGAGTCCCCACCATGTACTGGGGGCTGCTGGGCGCCCTCGACGACTCGGGCGTCGACGTCAAGGAGCTCGCGGCCAACCTGCGGGTCGCCGCCGCCGGCGGCTCGGCGCTCCCGGTCGAGGTCCACAAGGAGTTCGAGCAGCGCTTCGGCGTCACCATCCTGGAGGGCTACGGCCTCTCCGAGACCTCACCGGTCTCCAGCTTCTCCCCACTCGGCGAGGACGTGCGCGTCGGGTCGGTCGGCCGGCCGATCCCCGAGGTCGAGATGAAGCTGATCGAGCCCGACTGGTCGGACGTGGCCGACGACCCCGACGCGATCGGCGAGATCGCGATCAAGGGACCCAACATCATGAAGGGCTACTACGGCCGCCCGGACGCGACCGACGAGGCGATCCGCGACGGCTGGTTCCGCTCCGGCGACCTCGGCAAGAAGGACGGCGACGGCTGGTTCTACATCGTCGACCGCTCCAAGGACATGATCATCCGCGGCGGCTACAACGTGTACCCGCGCGAGCTCGAAGAGGTGCTGATGGAGCACCCGGCGGTCTCGCTGGCGGCGGTCATCGGCGTACCCCACGAGAGCCACGGTGAGGAGATCAAGGCCGTGGTCATCAAGGAGAAGGACCACGACGACGTCTCCGAGGACGACCTCGTGGCGTGGGGCAAGGAGCAGTTCGCGTCCTACAAGTACCCGCGCGTCGTGGAGTTCGTCGACGAGCTGCCGATGACCGCGACCGGCAAGATCCTCAAGCGAGAGCTCTCCTGATGGGTCGCACCATCGGCCTCATCGCGGCCGTGCTGATGGTCCTGGTCGGTGGACTGTGGACGTTCCAGGGCCTCGGGTACGTCGGGGGCAGCTCGATGACCGGCTCGGACACGTGGGCGATCATCGGGCCGGTCGTCGCGGGGCTCGGCATCGCCCTCGCCATCACCGTCGTGCGCGGCAGCGGCCGTCCCTGAGGCGAACCACCCGTCCCGGGCTTACGCTACGCCCCATGCGCCTCATCCCTCTCGGGTCTGCCGTCACCGTCCTCGCGCTCACCAGCGTGCTCATCTCCCCGGCTTCGGCAGTCGACGAGCCCGATCCTCCCGTGCTGGCCGCGCAGGTCGACGCGCCCGTGCCGGTGCTCGAGTGGGCTCCGTGTGAGGAGCTGGGTGAGGACGTGGAGTGTGCGACCGCCGCCGTGCCCCTCGACTACGACGACCCGACAGGGGAGACCGTCAACCTCGACCTGGCCCGGCACGTCGCCACCGACGAGCTCAACCGGATCGGGACGCTCTTCGTCAACCCGGGCGGACCGGGCGCACCGTCGCGGTACTTCGTGGACGCCTTCCGGACGGTTCGTGCCCGACGCCGTCAGTGAACGCTTCGACATCGTCGGGATCGACCCGCGCGGCGTCGGCCCGAGCGCCCCGATGGTGTGCCAGACCGACGCGAAGCGGCCGCCGTACCCGCGGTCGTGGTTCCCGACCGACGAGCGTGAGGCGCGCCAGCAGATCCGGTACGACAAGTGGCAGCGCCGGGCGTGCCTCGACAACCCGTCGCGGATCGTCGACCACATGACGACCGCCGACACCGCGCGCGACATGGACCTGATCCGGCAGGCCGTCGGCGAGGAGCAGCTGAACTACTACGGCATCTCCTACGGCAGCCAGCTCGGCACGACGTACGCCGCGATGTTCCCCGACCGCATCCGTTCCATGATCGTCGATGCCGTGCTCGACCCCGAGGCGTGGACGGTCGGCCACGGTGACGCGGCGACCCGCCCGTTCTCCGAGCGGCTGGCGAGCGGCTACGGCGCGTGGCAGTCCCTGACCGCCGCATTCGCCGAGTGCGACCGCGCCGGAAAGCAGGCCTGCCCCCTCGCGGGCCGCGCCTCCGAGACCTGGAACGACATCGTCAAGCGCTTGCGCCGGGGGCCCTTCAAGGACAGGCACGGCCAGACGCTGACCTACGACACACTCGTCGACGTCGCCCTCGGCGCCCTCTACGACCCGGCATCGGTGCGCTTCCTGATGCGCTGGCTCAAGCAGACCCACCGCGTGATGTTCGGACGAGACGGACGCAGCCGGGTCATCGCCTGGAACCCGGCCGCGGCGCAGCGCCGGATCGCCGACTCCCGCGGCGTCCCCG
The DNA here is from genome assembly GCA_963804845.1 of uncultured Actinomycetota bacterium. GTDB lineage: Bacteria > Actinomycetota > Actinomycetes > Propionibacteriales > Nocardioidaceae > Nocardioides. Next base: position 974,194 of record CAWDSA010000003.1, read on the forward strand.
GGCCCTACGCCCCGGGATCACTGGCGGGCTTCGGAAAACACGGCAACTCGTTCGCGGGCGTCGCGTGCGCCGACTCCGACAACCCCGCCAACGAGTGGGCGTGGGTCGCTGCCGGCAACCGGGCTGACCGGGTCTCGCCCTGGTTCGGGAAGTACTGGACCTGGGCCTCCGGAGTCTGCGCGAGCTGGCCGGAGTCGACCAAGGAGGACCGGTTCACCGGCCCGTTCGCCACGATCACGTCAGCACCCGTGCTGGTCGTCGGCAACACCTACGACCCGGCGACGCCCCTCCACGGCGCGCGCGCCGTCAACCGCCTGATCGACGGCTCGCGGCTCCTGGTGATGGACGGCTGGGGCCACGGGGCGCTCGGCAGCGGACCGTGCATCGAGGAGGCGTACGGCGCCTACCTGGTCGACGGCACGCTGCCTCCGGCCGGCACCGTCTGCCAGCCGGGCGCCGAGCTGTTCCCGCGCTGAAGGAGCCGCCGCCTCAGCTGGTCTTGACGGTGGTGATTCCGAGGAGGAACGTGAGGTCGGTTCCCCGAGGACGCCGGAGCGACCGGCCGAGTCGGGGTGGGGGGATGAATGCCGCTCTTCATGGATGTGCACCACATGGACGGGGGCGTGAGCGCCGCCGATGTGGCCGGGGCCCACGCGAAGGATGTCGAGACGCAGGATCAGTACGGCGTCGACTACCGCCACTACTGGGTCGACGAGTCACAGGGCAAGATCTTCTGCCTGGTCGACGCACCCGATGCGGAGACCGCGACCAAGGTGCATCGCGAGGCCCACGGACTCGAGGCGGACGAGATCTACGAGGTCACTCAGGGCGCCTGACCAGGGCGCGGCCTCCGCCGCCTAGAATCGAGGCGTCCTCCGCCGCCCGCCTTCCAGGAGTTGCCTCGTGGCCCGTGTCGTCGTCGACGTCATGCCCAAGCCGGAGATCCTCGACCCGCAGGGCAAGGCCGTGCACGGCGCGCTGCCGCGACTCGGGTTCGAGGGCGTGAGCGACGTGCGCCAGGGGAAGCGGTTCGAGCTCGAGATCGAGGGAGACGTCACCGATGAGGTGCTCGCCTCGGTCGAGCAGATGGCCGAGACGCTGCTGTCCAACCCCGTGATCGAGAACTTCACCGTCCGGGTCGAGGCGGGCGAGTGACCACCCCACGACGTTCTTCGTCTCCCCCGCTTCGCTCCTCCGTCGAACAACGCCGCGGGGACCCCAGATGAGGATCGGGGTCGTCACCTTCCCCGGATCGCTCGACGACGCCGACGCCCAGCGCGCGGTGCGGATCGGCGGGCACGAGGCGGTCGCGCTCTGGCACGGTGACCACGACCTGCGGGGCGTCGACGCGGTCGTCCTCCCGGGCGGATTCTCCTACGGCGACTACCTGCGTTGCGGTGCGATCTCGCGCTTCGCGCCGGTGATGGTCGAGGTGATCGAGGCGGCCAAGGGCGGCATGCCGGTGCTCGGTATCTGCAACGGCTTCCAGATCCTCTGCGAGTCCCACCTGCTTCCCGGTGCCCTGATCCGCAACGACCACCGCAAGTTCGTGTGCCGCGACCAGCGGCTGCGCATCGAGAACGCCGACACCGCCTGGACCTCGGCGTACGACGGCGGCCAGGAGATCACGGTCGTGCTCAAGAACGGTGAGGGCGGGTACGTCGCCGACGAGGCGACGCTCGACCGGCTCGAGGGGGAGGGTCGCGTGGTCGCGCGCTATCTCGACGACAACCCCAACGGCTCCCTCCGCGACATCGCCGGCATCACCAACGAGCGTGGCAACGTGGTGGGCCTGATGCCCCACCCCGAGCATGCCGTCGAGGAGCTCACCGGCTCCGGCACCGACGGACTCGGCTTCTTCACCTCGCTCGCCGCGTCCTTCGCCTGAGCACCTGGCTCGGCCGATGAAGGACGACACGCGTTCCTGGCCAGCAACCGCTGGGCTCTTGCTCGGCGGCTGGGTGGCGCTTGGCGGCCGTCGTCGTGGCGTGGGGGTGGCTGCTGACCAACCACCTGGAACGGTCGATCGGCGACGGTGACGACGACCTGGCTCGCTGGCTGGCCCACGAGAGGACGGCGTTCCTGACCGACGCCGCGCAGGTCGGGGCCTTTCCCGGCGAGACCATCGTGGGAGCGCTGGTGCTCGGGTCCGTGGCCGTGGCACTGGCGATCCGTCATCGCACCTGGCTGCCGATCCTCTTCGTCGTGCTGGTGGAGGCCGGCATCGGGGCCATCTACTGGTGCGGGACCCACCTCGACCCTCGACAGCGGCCACCGGTCGAGATCCTCGACCACGGCCTCGTGCCCGACCACAGCTTCCCGTCGGGCCACGCCGGCACTGCCACGGCGGTCTTCCTCGGGCTTGCCTTCCTGATCTGGACCTACACCCGGATCGCCCGTGGCTGGGCGCTGCTGCTGGTCCTCGTGCCCCTGGCCTGCGGGACGGCCCGTCTCTACCAGGGCGCGCATCACCTGAGCGATGTCCTGACGAGCGTCGTCTACGTGACCGCGTGGACCGCCCTGGTGGCGCGGCTCATCCTGAGCCGCGAGCGCAGGCTAGAGCGGTAGTCCCACAGGTCAGCGTTTGCCCTGGCGCAGGGCACGCCAGCTCTGAGCGGTGACGATGCCGTTGTCGGTGTGGCCGACGTCGTCCTGCCAGTTCGCGACGGCCTTCGCGGTCGCGCGGGTGTAGACGCCGGAGATCTTCAGCTCCAGTGTGGCGCTGGCGGCCTTGAGGGCGCGTTGCACGCGGCGTACGTCGTCACCGGCGGAGCCGAACTTCAACACCGGGGAGGTGCCGGCGGCCACCAGGCTCATCCAGTGCACGCGACCCCAGGTCGGGCTGGCTGCGAAGCCGTGGTCGCTCTGCCACGCGTTGGCGGCGGCGATCGTCTTCTCGTTGTAGGTGCCGTTGAGCCTGCCGCCGTAGAGCGACTCCTCCTTGAGGAGGCACTGCAGCGCCTTGACCAGAGCGGTCTCGGGCGTGCCTTCGGCGAGCACCTTGTACGTCGGGTGGTCGACGTCGACGCCCTTGCAGTGAGCCACGGGGTCGGCGACGGACCCGCGGCCGAGGTCGAGCCAGTTGCGGTCGATGTTGATCGTGACGCCGCCCCAGGTCTCGTTGTGACCGCCCTGGTACTGCTTCATCCGGCCACCCGGCAGCCAGCCGTCGTCGCGGATGTAGTCGGTCTTGGTGTTGGCCTTGCCGTCCCAGCGGGCGATCCAGATCTGGTCGGGGAGAGTCACCGCGCCGGGTCGCTTCACGCGCGCGTCGTCGAGCATCTTCATGCCGGACCCGGCGCTGGAGTAGACGCCGGAGACGTAGTCGAGGGTGTGCAGCTTCGCGGTCCATGCGGAGAGGAAGGCGAGCGCCGACTCGCGGCAGTGCCGGTTGGTGACGTCGAAGCCCTCGAGGTCGTACCAGAGGGTGCTGTCCGCGACGATGCCGAGATCCTGAGCGGCCTCGACCGCCGTCGCCGCCTCCTTCCGTCCCTGGCGGCGGGCGGGCTGGTAGCGGTCGTTCTTGCCGGGCTTGGGCTTGATCGACTCGTCGTCGGCGTACCGCGGGAAGCTCGGGTGGCACGACGCCTGGGGGCCGAGCGTGATCGGCAACAGCCGCCAGCCCTTCCGGAGCTGGGTCGCGACCCATCTCGGCGTCAGGTTGGGCTGGTGTCGGCAGCCGCGGCTGTCACCGGAGATGTAGATGCCGACCGCGAGGAACGGCGACGTGCGCAGCCAGGTGTCCATGGCCTTCTGCGTGGGGCCGACGCACTGGTCGAACCCGTAGCCGGTGATGTCGCCGGGCGTGACGACGTTGTCGGCGGCGGCGGGCGACGCCGGCCCGGCCACCAGCGCGAGGGTCGTCAGCAGGCCGGTGAGCACGGCCGCGGGGGTACGGAGCACACCAGACCATAACCCCACCAGTCACACGCGTTTCAGGATTCCGACCAACTCATGACCCAGGAATCGCCCCGGTAAGTTGACCCCGTGCTCGACACCGTCAAGATCGCCGCCGAGGACCCCCGCCACGAGCAGCCGTGGGCCGAGCTCGGCCTCAAGCCCGACGAATACCAGCAGATCCGCGAGATCCTGGGCCGCCGGCCCACCAGCAGCGAGCTGGCGATGTACTCCGTGATGTGGAGCGAGCACTGCTCCTACAAGTCCTCCAAGGTCCACCTCAAGCAGTTCGGCGAGATCCCTCAGGAGACCCCCGTTGGCAAGATGCTGGCCGGCATCGGCGAGAACGCCGGCGTGATCGACATCGGCCAGGGCTACGCGGTCACCTTCAAGATCGAGAGCCACAACCACCCGTCGTACGTCGAGCCCTACCAGGGCGCGGCCACCGGCGTCGGCGGCATCGTCCGTGACATCCTCGCGATGGGTGCGCGGCCGGTCGCGGTCATGGACCCGCTGCGTTTCGGACCGCTCGACGCGGCAGACACCCACCGGGTGCTGCCCGGGATCGTCGCCGGCGTCGGTGGCTACGGCAACTGCCTCGGCCTGCCCAACATCGGTGGGGAGACGGTCTTCGATCCGACCTACCTCGGCAACCCGCTGGTCAACGCCCTCTGCGTCGGCGTGCTCCGCCACGAGGACCTCCACCTCGCCAAGGCCGCCGGCAGGGGCAACCGCGTGGTCCTCTACGGCGCCCGCACCGGTGGCGACGGCATCGGCGGAGTCAGCGTGCTCGCCAGCGAGACCTTCGACGAGGGAGGCCCGGCGAAGCGGCCCAGCGTCCAGGTCGGCGACCCGTTCATGGAGAAGCTGCTCATCGAGTGCACGCTCGAGCTGTTCGCGGCGGGCGTCGTCTCCGGCATCCAGGACCTCGGCGGGGCCGGGCTCTCCTGCGCGACCTCCGAGCTCGCAAGCGCCGGTGACGGCGGCATGCACGTCGAGCTCGACCGGGTGCCGCTGCGTGACTCGACGCTCGCCCCCGAGGAGATCCTCATGAGCGAGTCGCAGGAGCGGATGATGGCGGTCGTCGAACCCGGCGACCTCGAGACGTTCCTGAAGATCTGCGACAAGTGGGAGGTCGAGGCGGTCGACATCGGCGAGGTGACGGAGGGCGGCCGGCTGGTGATCGACTGGCACGGGGAGACGATCGTCGACGTACCTCCCCGCTCGGTCGCCCACGACGGTCCGACCTACCACCGGCCGTTCGCCCGGCCCGACGCCCAGGACGCGCTGCAGGCCGACCTCGCCGAGTCGCTGCCGCGGCCGCAGGGCGGCGTCCAGCTGCGCGAGACGCTGCTCCGGCTGGTCGGCAGCCCCAACCTCTGCGACAAGTCGTGGATCACCGACCAGTACGACCGCTACGTACGCGGCAACACCGTCCTCGCGCAGCCCAGCGACAGCGGGATGGTCCGCGTCGACGAGGAGACCAACCTGGGCGTGGCCGTCTCGACCGACTGCAACGGCCGCTTCGCCCTCCTCGATCCGTACGCCGGGGCGCAGCTCGCCCTGGCCGAGAGCTACCGCAACGTCGCGACCAGCGGCGCCCGGCCGCTCGCGGTCAGCGACTGCCTCAACTTCGGCTCGCCCGAGGACCCGGGCGTGATGTGGCAGTTCGCGGAGGCCTGCCGAGGCCTGAAGGACGCCTGTGTCGAGCTCGGCGTCCCGGTCACCGGCGGCAACGTCAGCCTCTACAACCAGACCGGCGAGACCGCGATCCTGCCGACCCCGGTCGTCGCGGTGCTCGGCGTGATCGACGACGTCACCCGTCGCACGCCCACGGGGTTCCGGTCGGGCGGCGACGAGGTGTTCCTGCTGGGTGAGACCCGCGAGGAGCTCTCCGGGTCGGAGTGGGCCCACGTCGTCCACGGCCACCTCGGCGGGATGCCGCCGCAGGTCGACCTGGCTGCGGAGCGCTCGTTGGGCGAGCTCCTCGCTGCCGGAACCGGGCTGCTCACCAGCGCCCACGACCTCGCCGACGGCGGGCTCGCCCAGGCGCTGGCCGAGTCGACGCTGCGCGCCGGTGTCGGTGCCACGGTGGTGGCCCACGGCGATCCCTTCGTGGCGCTGTTCTCGGAATCGGCGGCCCGCGCCCTCGTCACGGTCCGGCCCGATGACGCCGACCGGCTGGCCGACCTGGCCCACCACCACGGCGTACCGCTGACCAGCCTCGGCACCACCGGTGGGAACTCCCTCGTCGTCGAGGATGCGTTCGCAGTCCCGCTCGACGAGCTGCGGCAGGCGTGGACCGTGACGCTGCCAGCCGTGCTCGGGTGACGGGACGCGATGCGCCGGCGCAGCGTGCTCACGCTCGCAACGCTCGGTGCCGCTGCGGTGGCCTGCGGCCCGGGCGAGGACAAGGAGGCACAGGTGAGCAAGGACGCGGAGGTCATCCGGTACGGCGACCGGGCGAGTCAGTTCGGTGAGCTGACCCGACCGGCGGGCGAACCGCGCGGCGTCGTGGTCGTCGTGCACGGTGGCTTCTGGAAGGCGGAGTACGGCATCGAGTACGCGCAGCCGCTGGTGCCGAGCCTGGTCGAGGCCGGCTGGGCGACGTGGGCGATCGAGTACCGCCGTGGCACCGGGGCCGACGACACCCTGGCCGACGTCCGGGCCGCCATCGACGCCGCCCCGTTGGCGGCAGAGACCGTCGTCGGGCTGGGCCACTCCGCCGGCGGCCACCTGGTGACCTGGGCCGCCGCGGGCGGCGGGCTCACCCACGTCATCTCCCAGGCGGGCGTGCTCGACCTGCGGGCGGCCCACGACGCCGGCCTCGGCAACGGAGCGGTCGAGGCGTTCCTGGGCCACCCACCCGGGCCGGACGATGCCGACGTCGACCCGATCCGGATGGTGCCGCTCGACGTGCCGGTCCGGTGCGTCCACGGCACCGACGACGCGGTCGTCCCGATCGACCAGTCCGAGCGCTATGTCGACGCGGCACAAGCAGCCGGCGCCGACGCCACCCTCGTCAGGGTCGACGGCGACCACTTCGCGGTGGTCGACCCCGCGACCGACGCCTGGACCAAGACTCTGGCGCTGCTCGACGGGTGGGGCTGACGCGACGCGCGCGGGCCGAGGCTCCGCACTAGGCAGCGACCAGACCGGGCGCGTCGTCCGGCACGGGCCAGTCCCGTGGCCGGGGAACGGCCCGGACCTCCGAGGACAGGGTCGGGATCAGGGCCGTGAGCGCGGCCCCGGCCAGCAGCACCGCGGTGGCCGTCGACGCACCCCAGGTCTCCATCAGCCAGCCGCCGAGCAGGGGGGCGAACGGGATCGTGGTCATGGACAGGAACTGCGAGGACGACGCGATCCGGCCCTGGAGCGCCTCGGGGGTGATCGCCACGCGGTAGGACTGGGCGCCGGCGTTGCCAGCAGGGTTGAGCAGCAGCCCGACGAACAGCATGGCGCCGACCAGCCAGGGTGAGGACCAGAACACCAACGGCAGCAGGAGCGGGACCCAGACCCAGGCCACCGACATCGTGAGGTGACCGGTGCGCATCCGGTCGATCACGAAGGGCGCTATCAGCGCACCGATCACACCGCCGGCGCCGGCCAGTGCCTCGACCAGACCGATCGTCGTCGACGGGAGCCCCTGCTCCACGAGTCGCACCACGGCCACGAAGAACACCGCGTTGACGACCAGGTTGCACGCCGCGGAGAACGCTGCCGTCGCGCGGAAGTAGGGGCGGGAGAGCAGAAACCCCAGTCCCTCGCTGAGCTCCTTGACCGGGCGCTGCCGCGGCCGGTCGACGGGGGAGAGGTCGCGCTCGACGCGCGAGACGGTCAGGTAGGACACGGCGAAGCTGACGGCGTCCACGAGGAACGGCAGCGGCCGGCCCACGGCGTAGAGCACACCGCCCAGCGGGCCGCCGAGCAACGCCGCGATGTGGTGGCGCGCCTGGTTCTGGCTCAGCGCCGTCGGGAGCTCCTCCCGGGTGACGACGCTGCGGACCGCCGAGAGCTCGGTCGGCATGTAGATCCCGGCGACCGCGCCCGTCCCGAGCGCGACCACGACGAGGTGCGGCATCGTGACCGCGCCCGCAAGTCCCGCGACACCGAGCGAACCGGACAGCAGACACGCCCGCGGCACTGGCGGCCAGCAGCAGCCGACGCCGGTCGAGCTGATCGGCGAGTACCCCGGCGGGCAGCAGCGCCAGCGCGATACCGAGGGTGTAGGCCGCCACCGGAAGCCCGGCCAGGAGCGCGGATCCGGTGAGGGCGTACCCGATCAGCGGGAACACGAACAGGCTCGCCGCCGTGCCGAGCTGGCTGACGGCCTCTCCGACCCACAACCGGGTGAAGTCGCGGTTGCGGACGAGGGACTGGTAGCTGCTCACAGGGCGATCGTAGATGCGCAAGTAAACGTGCGCAAGTAATAGTGCGCAATTAGTGGTGCGGATATGATGGCGTCATGTCACGCACCGTCCACGACCCGACCGTCCTGCGCGCGATCGCGCACCCGGTGCGCAACCGGATCCTGGGCGAGCTCTCCGCCCAGGGCCCGCTGCGCGCGGCCGACCTCTCCCGCGAGCTCGGTGTCCCGGCCAACCAGGCGTCCTTCCACCTGCGGCAGCTGGCGAAGTACGGCCTGGTCGAGGAGGCCGTGGGTGAGGGCCGCGACAGGCGCGACCGGGTGTGGCGACTGGTCGACGAGCAGGGCCTCGACCTCGACCTCGGCGAGCTGGAGAAGCAGCCGGGCGGGAAGGCGGCCTCCACGGTCTTCCGGTCGCAGGCCGCCGCCTGGGCTCACGCGCTCGTGGATGCGGCGTACGCCGGCGAGAAGGAGGCGGGGGTGCGCCGCTCCATCACAGACCAGACCGTCCGACTCACCCAGGACGAGGCTGCTGCGCTCGTCGAGGAGATCAGCGACGTCGTCGCTTCCTGGGCCGCACGGACCCGCGGACGTGACCCCGGCCGCCGCACGTACTCGTTCCTGTCGATCCTGCAGCCGCTCCCCGACAGCGGCGGCGACGCGGCCACCTCCTAGGGTCGGACCCGTGCCTGCCCGGTTGCGTGTCGCCGATCCGGTCGCGGTCGCCGACGCCCTCGCCCGCCGCGACCCGGCCGACGTCCGGCTGCTCACCAAGCACTTCCTGGCGGTGCTCGCCGACCGGGCGCCCGGCCGTTCCGTGGAGGTGCGGGTGCCGCCGTACGCCGCCGTGCAGGCCGTGCCCGGCGTGCGTCACACCCGCGGCACCCCACCCGCGGTGGTCGAGACCGACGCCACGACCTGGCTCGACCTCGCGACCGGTGCGCTCACCTGGACCGAGGCCGTGGACCAGGGGCGGGTCCTCGCCTCTGGCGAACGCGCGGATCTCGCGCCATACCTGCCGCTGACCCCGCCTGACCAGGAGGGATCGTGATCGTCGCCTCCGTGCCCCACGCCGAGCTCCGGGAGGCCGTCGGTGACGTGCCGGGTGTCGAGGTCGTGGTCTGGGACGGGCAGGACGCTGCCGGACGAGCGCATCGAGGTGTGCGTGCCCGACTATCGCGGGCTCCACCACTTCCGGCGGTTCGGCGAGCTGCCCCGGCTGCGCGTCGTGCAGACCCAGCTCGCGGGCTTCGAGGGCCAGGTGGAGCTGCTCCCCGAGGGCGTCACCTTGTGCAACGCCGCGGGAGTTCACGACGACGCGACCGCCGAGCACGCCGTCGGCCTGGTCCTCGCGTGCCTGCGCCGGATCCCCGAGGCGGTGCGGGGCCACGGCTCGTGGCAGCAGCTCCGCACCGGCATGAGGTCGCTGGCCGACTCCCGGGTGCTGGTCCTCGGCTACGGATCGATCGGCCGGGCGCTGACCGAACGCCTGCTGGCCCACCGGGCCGTCGTCACCGCCGTGGCGACGACCCGACGCGACGACGACCTGGTCGGCGTCGTCCACGGCGTCGACGAGCTGCCGGACCTGTTGTCCGACCAGCACGTCGTGGTGGTGCTGCTTCCGCTGAACGACGCCACCCGCGGTTTCGTCGATGCGGACCTCCTCGGCCAGCTGCCGGACGGCGCCCTGGTGGTCAACGTCGCGCGTGGCGGCGTGGTCGACCAGGACGCCGTGATCTCCGAGGCCGGCCGGCTGCGCTTCGCGCTGGACGTCACGGACCCGGAGCCCCTCCCGGACGGGCATCCGCTCTGGTCCGCGCCCGACGTCCTCATCACGCCCCACGTCGCCGGCGGCACGACCGCGATGCTGCCGAGGATCGCCGCGCTGGTCCGCGACCAGCTCGAGCGGTACGCCGCGGGCGGCGACGCTCCGCAACGTGGTGTGGAATGGGAGCGGCAGTCCGGAACACTGACCGGGTCTCGACACGGCCGTCGCGGCCTCGCAGGCTCGGCCGCGGGCCTTGCTCGACCTCCCGCCCCACGCCCGGAGCTCCTCCGTCGCTCCCGGCTAGGGTCGTGACATGACGGAGCAGCTGCGTGCGCGGGTCGCGGAGGTCCTTCCCGGCATCCGCGCCGACCTCGAGGACCTGGTGCGGATCGAGTCGGTCAGCGCCGACCCGGCACGGGCGGATGAGGTGCAACGCAGCGCCGAGGCGGTGCGGGCGCTGTTCGAGGCCGAGGGCTGCGAGACCGAGATCGTGAGCGTCGACGGCGGCGCCCCGGCCGTCATCGCGCACAAGGCAGGACCGGCGGGCACGCCGACCGTGCTGCTCTATGCCCACCATGACGTGCAGCCCGAGAACGACCACGCCGAGTGGGACTCGCCTCCGTTCGAGCCGACCGAGCGCGGTGACCGTCTCTATGCGCGCGGGGCGGCTGACGACAAGGCCGGCGTCGTGGCCCACCTCGCGGCGCTGCGGATCTTCGGCGACGACCTCCCGGTCGGCGTCACGCTGTTCATCGAGGGGGAGGAGGAGGTCGGCTCCGACACCCTGCCAGCCCTGCTCGCGGCCCACCAGGACCGGCTCGCCGCCGACGTCATCGTGATCGCCGACTCCGGCAACTGGGACATCGGCGAGCCCGCGCTGACCACCAGCCTGCGCGGCCTGGTCCGGGCCGACATCGAGGTCCGCACGCTCACCCACGCCGTCCACTCCGGCATGTGGGGCGGGCTCGTCCCCGACGCGCTGATCACCCTCAGCCGGCTCATCGCCACGCTCCACGACGACGCCGGCGACGTCTCCGTCGAGGGACTCCACCGTGGCCCGGCCGCCGACGTCGTCTATCCCGAGCAGCGGCTGCGGGCCGAGTCCGGCGCCACGGCCGGCGTGGAGTGGATCGGCACCGGCTCCGTCGTCGAGCGGCTCTGGACCAAGCCGGCCCTGAGCATCACCGGTCTCGATGCCCCCCAGGTCGATGGCGCCAGCAACACGCTGGTCCCCACCGCTCGCGCCAAGATCTCGCTGCGGATCGCACCAGGTGACACCACGGCCAACGCCATCGAGTGCCTGCGGCGCCATCTGGAGGCACGCGTGCCCTGGGGCGCCGAGCTGACCTTCACGGTGGTCGACACCGGTGAGGCGACCGCGATCGACGCCACGGGACCGGCGTACGACGCCGCCCGCAGGGCCTTCACCGAGGCCTGGGACGGCACCGAGCCGGTGGACATGGGGGTCGGCGGTTCCATCCCGTTCATCGCCGAGTTCCTCGAGGCGTTCCCGGAGGCCAGCGTGCTGGTCACCGGCGTCGAGGACCCCGACACCCGCGCCCACGGCGCCAACGAAGGTCTCCACCTCGCGGAGTTCGAGCGCGTCGTCCTCGCGGAGGCGCTCCTGCTGCGCAACCTCGGACAGGGCGCCGCCGCGACGTGAGGTCTAGCAGGCGCCCGGCAGCGTGACGGTGAACGTGCTGCCGGACCCGAGCTCGGACTCGACCAGGATGTCGCCCCCGTGACGCTCGACGATGCGCTTCACGATCGCGAGGCCGAGGCCGGTGCCGGGCTGCCGCACGGCCTCAGGGTTGCTGGACCGGAAGAACTCGTCGAACAGGTGCTCCTGGTCGGCCGCCGAGATTCCGAGACCCTCGTCGGTGACCTCGATCCGTACCCGGTCGTCCTCGCGGAGGACGCGGATCGCGATCCGGCGCCCCTCGGGGGTGTACTTCACCGCGTTGCTGACGAGGTTGGAGACGAGCCGGTCGATCTCGGTCGCGTCACCGCGGGCCACGACCGGCCCTGCCGGCCGCTCCACGTCCAGGACGAGCTCCTTGCGTCGTGCGGTGACGGCCACCAGGTCGGTGACCTCGTCGACCACCCGCACCAGGTCGACGTCGGCAGCGATGATGCCCTGCTGGGGGTCGCCGACCTTGGCGAGCAGCAACAGGTCCTCGACCACGCGTGAGAGGCGGTCGGCGCCGCGGTTCATCGCGGCGACCGTTGAGCGCGACCCGGCGCTCAGCTCGGGGGCGGTGGCCAGCATCTCCAGGTAGCCGGTGACCGCGGTCAGGGGGTTCTTCAGCTCGTGGGAGATGGTGGCGATCAGCTGGCTCTTGTAGGTGTCGAGGGCCTGCAGCTCCACGACCAGCTCGTGCTCGCGCTGGAACGTGCGGGCATTGAGGATGACCCGTCCGAGGTCGTGGCCGATGTCGAGGGCCGCCCGGCGGTCGAGATCGGTCCACTCGCTGCCGGGACGCGTCAGCACCAGGTTGCCGAGGCACTCGCCGCCGGCGCCGAGCGGGACGAACAGCATGGAGCCGATGCCGATGGAGTCGAGGAACGCGACGACGGAGCGGTGCTCGTCGGCGTGCAGGGCAGGCGGCACCGGGTGGCTGCCGGCGATGACGACGGCCGACTGCTCGGCCCAGCTGCGCCGGGCGGAGCGCTCGGCGAGCTCGATGAGGTAGGCGGGAAGCTCGATCTGGCCGCCGGTGGACGAGTAGATCGCGCCGGTGCCTCGACCGTCCTCGTCGAAGGTCTGGATCCACGACCCGTGGGACCGGAAGCCCTCGACGAGCCCGGCCTGGCACTCCGCCAGGATCTCGCTCAGCTCCCGCTGGGCGCTGGCGTTGCGGACGATGGTGCGTGCGGTGTCGGCCAGCCGCACCTGCTCGGCGAGCTCTTCCCGCTCGAGTGTCGTCACCACGGTGCGACCGGCCTGCTGGGCGAACTTCTCGAGGAGCTGTCGCTGCTGCGGTCCCGGCCGCCGGCCGTTGTCGGGGACGTCGATGGCGAGGGTGCCGCGCAGCACGCCCTGGTCGTCGGAGAGCATGGCCACCAGCAGGTCGAGCGGGTGCCAGGCGTCGGGGGCGTCGATGACCTCCATGTCGGGCACGATCCACCCGTAGTCGTCCGCGACGTCCTGGGTCTCGAGGAGGTCGTGGGGGAGGTAGCGGAACAGCCCCCAGTCCTCGGCCTTCTCGATCTCCATGAGCAGGCTCGCGAGCGGCGTACGACGACCGATGATGCGCTCGTTGCCGCTCTCGTCACCGGCGTCGGCGATGACCTCGAGCTCCTGGGTGCCGTCCGGAGCCGTCCGGACGACGCTGATGCTCGCGATCTTGAAACCCACCGTCTGGGTGACGCCTTCGGCGATCAGCTGGAGAGCGTCACGGAACACCCGGTCCGGGCCAGCGGCGAACGCGGTGACCGGGCCCACTGTCTCCTGGCTCACGTGGCTCCCTGTTATGTGAAAACTCCCCCACCGAGCATCGTATTACGCCGTCGCCCGCTCTGTCCGGCGACCCGCGACACGTCTCCCGCACCGTCATCGCCCTGCCGCGTTTGTAGACTGACCACGTGCTCCGACCCAGCTGGACCCGTCCCGGCGACGGCAGCCTCAGCGCAGCACTCGACCCCCAGGACCTCGGCCCCCAGGACCACTGCGGTGTGTTCGGGGTCTGGGCGCCGGGCGAGGACGTCGCCAAGCTCACCTACTTCGGCCTCTACGCCCTCCAGCACCGCGGACAGGAGTCGGCCGGGATCGCGGTCAGCAACGGCCGCCAGATCCTCGTCTACAAGGACATGGGCCTGGTCTCGCAGGTCTTCGACGAGACCACGCTGGCCTCGCTCAAGGGCCATCTCGCGATCGGCCACTGCCGCTACTCCACCACCGGGTCGAGCGTGTGGAAGAACGCCCAGCCGACCTTCCGCCCGACCGCCGACGGCTCGATCGCGCTCGGCCACAACGGCAACCTGATCAACACCCACGAGCTCAAGGCCCTGGTCGCGGAGCTCCCACCGGCCACCGACGAGCTCGACATCCACTCCCGCGACCTCGAGGCCGCCACCAACGACACCAGCCTGGTCACGGCGCTCCTGGCCCACCACCCCGACACGTCCCTGGAGCAGCACGCCCTCGACGTCCTGCCGAAGCTGCAGGGCGCGTTCTGCTTCGTGTGGATGGACGAGAACACGCTCTACGCCGCGCGCGACCCCCAAGGCATCCGTCCCCTCGTCCTCGGTCGCCTCGACCGCGGCTGGGTGGTCGCGTCCGAGGACTCCGCGCTGGCCACGATCGGCGCCAGCGTCGTCCGGGAGGTCGAGCCAGGAGAGCTGCTGGCGATCGACGAGAACGGCCTGCGCAGTCTCCGCTTCGCCGAACCGGCCCCGAAGGGCTGCGTCTTCGAGTACGTCTACCTCGCCCGCCCGGACGCGACGATCAGTGGTCGCAGCGTGCACGAGGCGCGGGTCGAGATGGGACGGCGGCTGGCGCGGGAGTTCCCGGTCGACGCCGACCTGGTGATGCCGGTCCCCGAGTCGGGCACCCCCGCCGCGGCCGGGTACGCCGAGGAGAGCGGCATCCCGTTCGGCCAGGGATTCGTGAAGAACGCCTACGTCGGCAGGACCTTCATCCAGCCCAGCCAGACCCTGCGCCAGCTCGGCATCCGGCTGAAGCTCAACGCGCTCGAACACATGATCCGCGGCAAGAAGATCGTCGTGGTCGACGACTCGATCGTGCGCGGCAACACCCAGCGCGCCCAGGTCCGGATGTTGCGCGAGGCAGGGGCGCTGGAGGTCCACGTCCGGATCTCGAGTCCGCCGGTGAAGTGGCCCTGCTTCTACGGCATCGACTTCGCGACGCGCGCGGAGCTGATCGCGAACGGCCTCGACGCCGACGAGATCGCAGCCAGCGTCGGGGCCGACAGCCTGGGCTACATCTCCCTCGAGGGCATGGTCGAGGCGACCGGCCAGCCCGAGGAGCGGCTGTGCCAGGCCTGCTTCACCGGCACCTACCCGATCCCGCTGCCTGACGAGAACCTGCTCGGCAAGCACCTGCTGGAGACGTCCTTGGCGTCCGAGGCGCTGCCGGTCCTCAACAACCCCTGATCCGAGAGGCCTCCTGTGACCGACCCGACCCAGGGCCAGACCGCCTACGCCGCCGCCGGGGTGTCGATCGAGGCGGGCGACAAGGCCGTGGAGCTCATGAAGGGCTGGGTCGAGAAGGCGCGCCGTCCCGAGATGATCGGGGGCATCGGCGGCTTCGCCGGACTCTTCGACGCCTCCGCCCTCAAGGACTTCGAACGGCCGCTGCTGGCCACCTCGGCCGACGGTGTCGGCACCAAGGTCGCGATCGCCCAGGCCCTCGACAAGCACGACACGATCGGCTTCGACCTCGTGGGCATGCTCGTCGACGACCTGGTCGTCTGCGGCGCCGAGCCACTCTTCCTGACCGACTACATCGCGACCGGGCGCGTGGTTCCCGAGCGGATCGCCGCGATCGTCAAGGGCATCGCCGAAGCCTGTGTCGAAGCCGGCTGTGCACTGATCGGAGGCGAGACGGCTGAGCATCCCGGGCTCCTCGAGCCGGACGAGTACGACGTCGCCGGCTCCACGACCGGCGTGGTGGAGGCGGACCGGCTCCTGGGCCCCGGCCGCGTCCGGCCGGGCGATGCCGTGGTGGCGATGGCGGCCAGCGGGCTCCACTCCAACGGGTACTCACTGGTCCGGCACGTCCTGCTCGCCCCGTCCGATCGTGGGGGTGCCGGCTGGTCACTGGACCGGCAGGTGGACGACCTCGGCCGGACGCTGGGGGAGGAGCTGCTCGAGCCCACGCGGATCTATGCGAAGGCCTGTCTCGCGCTGGCGGAGGCCACCGAGACCCACGCGATGTCCCACATCACCGGCGGCGGCCTCGCCGCCAACCTGGCCCGCGTCATGCCGGTCGAGCTCGACGCCACGATCGAGCGCGGCACGTGGACACCCGGCCCGGTCTTCGACCTGGTGCGCCAGGTCGGCGACGTACCGCAGGCGGATCTCGAGCAGACCCTCAACTGCGGCGTCGGCATGGTCGCCCTGGTTGAGCCCGCCGACGCGGCAACGGCCATGGCCGTGCTCGCTGAGCACGGGGTGGACGCGTGGGTGTGCGGGGAGGTCACCGGCAACGGTTCCGGCGAGGTCCGACTGACGGGCAGCCACCCCGGTTGGTGAGCGCTCCGGAAGGGTCGGGCGACCAATTGCCGGAGTGGGTGTGCGGGAACACCCGGCCAACAGGTAGCGTTGGGCCTACGAGAAACCTGACCGATCAGACCGGGAGTCACAGTGGCAGCACGAGTGACCCGGCCCAGTGTGCGAGGGGGTCGACCCTATGGGGCGCGGCCGAGCTAAGGCTAAGCAGACGAAGGTCGCTCGCGACCTGAAGTACCGCACTCACGAGACGGACTTCGGGGCGTTGGCCCGTGAGCTGCATGGCGAGCCGGAAGCCGTCGAGAAGACCGAGGAGCCGGACGCCGAGTCCGACCCCGACGTCTACGACGAGTGGTCCGACTATCACGCCCCCGGGCCGAGCTCGCGAGGGCCGGACTAGGGCGGGAGATCGAGGAGGGTTCGGCTCGGCCCCGAGCGAGCGAGGGACGAGCGACCCGTCTCGAGATCCGGACGTTGGCCGGTGCTTGCCGACCAGCCCGCGTCTACCGGTTGAGCCAGATGCCGCGGAGGCGACCCACGTCGCGCATCCGCTCCTCAGCGAGCCGGTCGGCGGCCACCGCCGGCGGGACCTGGTCCCGGCGCGCAGCCGCGAAGACCGATCGGGTGGTCTCGAAGATCTCGCTCGCCCTCAGGTGGGCACGCTCGAACGAGAAGCCCTGGAGCTCGTCGGCGACCTGGATCAGGCCGCCGGAGTTCACGCAGTAGTCGGGCGCGTAGAGGATGCCGCGCTCCTCGAGCTGCTTCTCCACGCCGGCATGTGCCAGCTGGTTGTTGGCCGCGCCGCACACGATCACGGCCGACAGCGTCTCGACGACCTCGTCGGTCAGCGCGCTGCCCAGCGCGCAGGGTGCGTAGACGTCCAGGCGGCTCGCCACGAGGGCGTCGGTGTCGGTGACCGCCCGGATGCCGGGGTGCTCGGCGACCACTCGATCGACGGCAGGCTGGTGGACGTCGGTCACCACGACGTCGGCGCCGTCCTCGACGAGGTGGCGCACCAGGTGGTGGCCGACCTTGCCGACGCCCGCCACCCCGACGGTCCGGCCGGCCAGCGTCGGCTGGCCCCAGACCGCCTCCGCGGCCGCTCGCATCCCCTGGAACACGCCGTACGCCGTCAGCACCGAGCTGTCGCCGGCACCACCGTGGGCGACGGTACGGCCCGTGACGTAGTCACACTCCCGCGCGATGTGGTCCATGTCGGCGCTGTAGGTGCCGACGTCGCAGGCCGTGTAGTAGCGGCCGTGGAGCGACTGCACGAACCGGCCGTAGGCGCGCAGCAGCGCCTCGCTCTTGGCCGTCGCCGGGTCTCCGATGATCACGGCTTTGCCGCCGCCGAGGTCGAGGCCCGCCAGCGCCGCCTTGTAGGACATGCCGCGTGACAGGTTGAGGACGTCGCGCACGGCGTCGTCGGTGGAGGAGTAGGGGTAGAACCGGGTGCCACCCAGGGCCGGACCCAGAGCAGTGGAGTGAATCGCGATGATCGCGCGGAGCCCGGAGGCGGGGTCGTTGGCGAACACGACCTGCTCGTGCTCGTCGCCGAGCTCGAAGACGTCGACCGGACTGCTCGTGGGGGTGCTGGACATGGCGGGCGCCGCTTTCTGTCAGAGGCCACGGGGTGGGTGGCACCGGGGCGGCCCGCAGGGGTGGCGCGGGCCGTCGTGCTCAGGGTAGGCCGGACGTCGGGTTACCCAGAAGTACATCGGCACGTCCCCTAACGCGCGATGCGTTCCTGCTCGAGCGCGACCAGTGCCAGCCCCATCTCGCGGGACAGGACCGCGAAGGCGGCAACCGTCCCGTCGAGGTCGCCGTTCCGGCCGCGCTCCTCGAGCTCGAAGGCCGCAGCGCCGACCCGGGGCAGACCGAGGTTGAGCGCGCTGCCCTTGAGCTTGTGGGCGGCCGCCATCAGGCCGTCGGCGTCCGCCTGGTCGACCGCTCGGCCGATGGCAGCGAGGTGGTCCTGGGCGTGGGTGATGAAGTTGGCGGAGCTGCGCTGGAACAGGCTGCTGCCGTCCTTGACCATCTCGTGGAGCATCTCGACCCTGGTCACGTCGACGACGTCCCCGTGGTCGACCCGTTCCACCGGGGCGGGCGACTTGGCGGGTGTCACGTGCTCGGTCGGGCCGTCGCCGGGGGGCGGTTGGTCCTGGGGCGGGCTCTCGGGGCCGACCCACTGCCGCAACACCCGGTGCAGCCGCGTGGAGTCCACCGGCTTGGTCAAGAAGTCGTCCATCCCGCTGTCGAGGCACCGCTCCCGCTCGCCCTCGAGGGCGGACGCCGTCATCGCGATGATCGGCACGCGGTGGCCGGGTTGCTCCTGCGCCCGGATCGCCCGGGTCGCGGTGTAGCCGTCCATGCGGGGCATCCGGCAGTCCATGAGCACCGCCGCGAAGTCGTGGCCGTCGGCCAGGGCGGTCACCGCCTCGAGGCCGTCGACCGCGACCTCGGTGGCGTAGCCGACGCTCTCCAGGAGCCCGACCGCGACCATCTGGTTGACCTGGTTGTCCTCGACGACCAGCACCCGCTGCGCGCTCGGGCCGGCGCGGAGCGACCCCTCCGTGGCGCGGCTGTCCCCCCGCTCGTCGCCGGTCGCAGTGCCGAAGGCCGCGGTGAAGCTGAACGTCGAGCCGCGACCGACCTCGCTCTGGAGGGCGAGCCGGCCGCCGAGGGCATCGACGAGCTGGCGCGCGATGGTCAGCCCGAGCCCGGTGCCGCCGTGGCGTCGCGTCGTGGAGGGGTCGGCCTGCGTGAAGGCGTCGAAGAGTCGCTGCTGCGCGGACAGCGGGATGCCGGGCCCGGTGTCCTGCACGACCACCTCGAGCACGACGCCGCTCAGGAGTGCGCTCGGCGAGGTCCACGGTGACGGCGACCGTGCCGCGGTCGGTGAACTTGACGGCGTTGGACCCCAGGTTGGCGAGGATCTGCTCCCACCGCACGGCGTCGCCGCGGACGTACGTCGGGACGCGTGGAGCCACCATCAGCTTCAGGTCGAGCCCCTTGTCGTCGGCCAGACCCCGCAGCAGCCGGACCGTCTGCTCGACGACGGCTCGTACCTCGAAGTCGACCAGCTCGAGCTCGAGCTTCCCGGCCTCGATCTTCGAGAGGTCGAGGATGTCGTTGATGATGCCGCGCAGCGTGGAGCCGGCGCCGTGGAGCGCGTCGGCGAGCCGGCGCTGCTGGTCGTCCAGCGAGGTCCGCATCAGCAGGTCGGTCAGGCCGATGACGCCGTTCATCGGCGTCCGGATCTCGTGACTCATCGTCGCCAGGAACTCCGACTTGAGCCGGGAGGCCTCCATGGCCTGGTCGCGCGCCTCGGCCAGCTCGGCGGCCGCGCGCTCGCGCTCGGCGACGCGGCCGAGCTGGGTGGCGATCTGGTCGATGAGGTCGCGGGAGGTCGCGTCGGGCGGCACCTCGTCGCCGATCAGCTGCACCACGCACGCGGTGCCGCCGCCGTGACGCACCGGGAACGCGACCAGGCTGTGGGTCTCCTCGCGATCGGCGATCGGCTGGTGCTCGAGCCGCCCGCTCTCCCACGCCTTGCGCGCGAGACCCGGCTCGGGCTGCTGACGTCCGGGCAGCAGGGCATCGCCGAGCGGGATCGCCACGAGCTCGTCTCCGTCGTCGCCGACCACGAACACGCCGACCGCCTCCCAGCCAGGAGCGTCGCCCAGGCCTTCGGCGGTGTGCTGCAGCGTCTCGACCAGGCTGGTCGAGCGGTTGGCGGCCTCGGCGACCTGTCGCAGCAGGGCCAGTCGACGGGTGTACTCACCGATCTCGTGGTCGGCCATCACCTGGTCGGTGATGTCCTGGTCGGTGCCGTTCATGCGCAGCGGCGTGCCGTCGGGGCCGCGCTCGACCCGGCCCAGGCCCCGGCACCATCGCTCCTCCCCGTCGCCGCGGATCACGCGCGCGCTCCACTCGAACTCGTCGGCGCCGTCGTACGTCGATGCCACCGCGGCCCGGACGTCCTCTCGGTCGTCGGGGTGGATGAACTCCAGGAAGGCCTCGTAGTCGCCGCGGAAGCTCTCCGGGTCGATGCCGTAGATGCGGAACAGCTCGTCGGACCAGGTCGTGCGGTTGCGCACGACGTCCCACTCCCAGCTGCCGATCTTCGCGATCGCCTGCGCGGTGGCGAGCTGCTGCTCCCGGCGCTCGAGGGTGGCGATCAGCCCTTTGAGGTCGGTGTAGTCGGAGTAGCGGTGCAGGAAGCCGAGCGTGGCGCCGTCGTCGTCGTGGATCGGCCGCCAGCTCCCGAGCAGCCAGATCGGGGTTCCGTCGAGCTTCAGGTACATGGTCTCGAGGTCGTCGTGACCCGGGTCGCCGGCGACCGCCCGCTCCAGGTGAGCGGCGAACTGCACCTTGCCCCGCTCGTCGTGGACGTCGTAGGCCGACAGCCCCTCCATCTGCTCCGGTGTCCGGCCCAGGAGCTCGGCCATGCGGGGGTTGAACAGCAGCGACTTGCCGTCGCCGTCGAGCAGCCACAAGCCGTCGGTGCTGGCGTCGACCAGCCGCCGATACAGCTCCGATTCCTCGATCACCAGCGGTCCTTCCGGGGGGTATCGACACCATCATCCCCGTACGACGCTTGCTTCACGCACGTTTCAGCCCAGACGCGCGCTGGAACCACCGCTCGGCCCACCGCGTCCCACCGTCATGAAGCTGCTGCGACTCCTCCTCGTCACGCTCGCTGCGAGCGCCGGCCTCGTGGTGTTCACCCAGGTCCCGGCTGCGGCGTGCAGCTGCGTCGGTGGCGACACCTCCGAGCACGTCGAGTGGGCCGACATCGTCTTCCGCGGCACGCTGGTCGACATCGAGAAGACCAACCCGGGTGATGACGACGTCGTGAGCAGCGGCGACCCCGTCTACTACTCCTTCGACGTCGAGGAGACCTACAAGGGCGACGCCCGGGACGGAGTCGTCGAGTCGGTCCGGTTCGGCGCCAGCTGTGGCCTCGAGGGCATGCGGGTGGACCAGTCGTACGTGGTGTTCGCCTCCGAGAACAAGCAGGGAAACATCGAGGCCAACCTGTGCGGCGGTACGGCGGTCGCGAGCGACCGGCTGGTCGGGCAGGTCGAGGCCGCGGTGGCATCCCCTCCGGTCCCGACCGCCACGGACCGACCCGAACCCACGGACAGTCCCGTGCCGACCTCCGTCCCGTCCGGCGTGGAGCCGGCAGCCGAGGCCAGGAGCGGCATCCCGGCCTGGGCGTGGTTCGGCGGCGGAGTGGTGCTGGCCCTGGCGGGCGGTGCCTTCGGGCTGTGGTGGCCAGGGGCGGGGTCGAACCGCCGACCTTCCGATTTTCAGTCGGACGCTCGTACCAACTGAGCTACCTGGCCGTGGTGCTGAGAAGCGATCGGAACCATACCGGAGCGCCACCGACGCCATGAAAACGGGCGCGGTGGATTGGGGCCGTCCCGGAGCCGCCCCTATGCTGGGCGGGCAGTCCGGCCCCCATCGTCTAGCGGCCCAGGACCCCGCCCTTTCACGGCGGTAGCGCCGGTTCGAATCCGGTTGGGGGTACTGAAGACGCGGTGAGCGCCGGTTCGATCCGGTGGGGAAGGTGCCGAGGGGTCCTAGGACCCCGCCGCTCGGCTGATTCTTGGACGGCGGTAGCGCCGGTTCGAATCCGGTTGGGGGTACTGAAGACACTAGTGCCGGGGGTCCTAGGACCCCGCCGCTCGGCTGATTCTTGGACGGCGGTAGCGCCGGTTCGAATCCGGTTGGGGGTGCCACCCGCGGACGTGATTCCTCGATTGTGAGGCGCCGCCGACGATGGGTTACAGTTCCACCGCTTCACGCAGTGAGGCACCCAGAAAGTTCAACGAGGCCCCGTAGCGCAGTTGGTTAGCGCGCCGCCCTGTCACGGCGGAGGCCGCGGGTTCGAGTCCCGTCGGGGTCGCCAGTAGGTGAAAGCGCAGGTCATTGGCCTGCGCTTCTCTGCATTTCGGGTCCAAGGGCCGGACGAGCGCCATGTCGGAGGGTCCACCAGGTCATAGCGCCGACGACGTGCTCATGGGGCCAGGTGGAGACGGCCGCTTGGCCTGCAGCGCTGAGACCGATCCAGCTTGCGCACGCCGCGGGGTGCGCTCGAGCGGAGTGACGAATAGGCTCTCTCGCACCACCAAGGAGAGTCGCATGCCCCGCCACATCATCTCGACCCCGAACGCGCCGAGTTCCTCGCTCTTCGGTCAAGGTGTCAGGGCTGGGTCGCACATCTACATCTCCGGCACCACCGGAATCGACCCGGAGACGCGAGCCCTTGCCGGCGAGAGCATCCAGGAACAGACTCGGCAGGCTCTCTCCAACTGCCAGGCCATCCTGAACGCCGGCGGTGCGAGCCTGGACGACGTGGTCGAGGTCGGCGTTCTCCTGACAGATCCCCAGGACTTCGACGGCATGAACGAGGAGTACGCCCGCTGGTTCCCGGCGGATCCGCCTGCTCGGTACGCGGCGAAACTCGGCGCAGAGATCCCCGGACTTCTCGTCTCGATCCGCATGACTGCGGTGGACGGATGAGGCCAATAGCGAAGGCCCAGTAGTCGACGGACGACGGCACCTGGGCCGCCGTACGCTGGACGGGTGCCGGTGGAGATGGAACGCGAGGACTTCGAGCGTCTCGTCGATGCCGCGCTGGAGACCATTCCCGACGAGATCGCGTCGCTGGTGCGCAACGTGGCGGTGATCGTGGAGGACGACGCTCCCGCCGAGGATCCCGATCTGCTCGGGCTCTACGACGGGATCGCTCTCACCGAGCGGTACGGCGAGCCGCTGATGGAGCTGCCGGACCGGATCTTCATCTACCGCAGGCCACTGCTCGCCTTCTGCGACGACGCCGAGCACCTGGCGGAGGAGGTGCGGGTGACGGTCGTGCACGAGGTCGCCCACCACTTCGGGATCGACGACGACCGGCTGGACGAGCTCGGCTACGCCTGAGCGCGGTAGGCGGGCTCGGACGCCCAGGGCTGCGCCGGTCGACCGGACTGCTGGCGGACGAACTCGGTGAGGAACCAGGTCTGGAACGCCTGCTGCTGGGGGGTGCGGGCCAGCGACAGCATCCGCTCGCGTCGGCAGAACTCGTCGGCGAAGTCGAGCAGCTCCACGAACCGCCCCATCGTCTCCGCGCTCTCCGCGGAGAGCTGGATCGTCAGGTCGACCGTGCCGTTGGGACCGGCGTGGGTGGGGCGGATGTCGAGGCCCTCGCGCAGCTCGCGCTGCATCGAGCCGAAGAGGTTGGAGAGGGTCTTGGCGAGGGGGTAGTCCTGCTCGTGGGCCAGGGCCAGCAACCGCACCTCGCGCCGCAGCTCCTGGTAGTGGCGCTGGAAGTCGTCGAGGCTGGTCAGGGGGACGCCGAGCAGCCGGAACGGGTGGGCGTCGAGTCGCGGCTTGCGCGGCGCGGGCTTGCCCTGGCCGGTCAGGATGCCGGTGACCCCGGTCTCGCTGGTCTCGGCGGCCGGGGTGAACCACATGGTCTTGCCGGCGTCCTCGATCTCGGCGCCCCAGGCGTCGGAGCATCGCGACACGATGTCGAGGCCGCGGCCGTAGGTGACGAGCAGCAGCCTCTCGTCGAGGTCGGCGGGGTCGGTCTCGGCCTGGGTCGGCGTCGGCATCACGGGAGGCTCGGTCGAGCTGTCGCTGACCTCGACCCGCGGATGGAGCCGGGTGCCACGCACCCTGACCTCGATCGGGGGGTCGGCATGGAGGACGGCGTTGGTGACCAGCTCGGAGACGCCGAGCTCGGTGGTCTCGACGAGCTCAGGGCGGCCGATCTCACGGATCGTCTCGGCGACCCAGTGGCGGGCCTGCTGGACACTGCGCGCGCTCGTGCCCACGGTCAACGCAGGCCTGTTCAGCGGCACGATGATCCCCATGGTCTCGCTCGTGGATGATCCCGACGGGGACTACATTCCCCCATCATCTGTCAACCAAACCTCGAAACTTTAACTTCTTTTCTCGGACGAGGTCACGCTCTCGCGGTTGTGAGCAACCAGACGTCGTCACCGTTTTGGGGACGAGCGACGAGGCGCGGGACAATGGAGGCATGGAAAAGCAGCAGGAAACGACCCCCCAGCACCGCGTGGTGGTGGTCGGCTCCGGCTTCGGCGGGCTGTTCGGGACCAAGGCCCTGCGACGCTCGAACGTCGATGTCACCATGGTGGCCAAGACGACCCACCACCTCTTCCAGCCGCTGCTCTACCAGGTGGCGACCGGGATCCTCTCCGAGGGCGAGATCGCACCCCCGACCCGCGAGGTCCTGAGCAGCCAGCGCAACGCGCAGGTGCTGCTGGGAGAGGTCACCGAGATCGACCTCGAGCGCAAGCTCGTCACATCGAGCGTCCTCGGCCGGCCGACGGTCACGCCCTACGACTCGCTGATGGTCGCCGCCGGCGCCGCCCAGTCCTACTTCGGCAACGACCACTTCGCCGAGTACGCCCCTGGCATGAAGAGCATCGACGACGCGCTCGAGCTGCGTGGCCGGATCTTCGGTGCCTTCGAGATGGCCGAGCTCGGTGCCAGCCGCGGCGACGACGTCGACCACCACCTCACGTTCGTGGTCGTGGGCGCCGGGCCGACCGGCGTCGAGATGGCGGGCCAGATCGCCGAGCTGTCCCGTCGTACGCTCCGCAAGGACTTCCGCGCGATCCAGACCCACACCGCCCGCGTGATCCTGGTCGATGCGGCCTCCCAGGTGCTGCCGCCGTTCGGTGCCCGGCTCGGCGCCGCCACCCAGAAGGAGCTCGAGAAGCTCGGCGTGGAGGTCATCCTCGGCGCGATGGTGACCGACGTCGACGAGCGCGGCATCGAGGTGACCTACAAGGACGGCCGCACCGAGCGGATCAACGCCGTCACCAAGATCTGGGCCGCCGGAGTCCAGGCGAGTGGCCTGGCACGAACCCTGTCGGAGCAGACCGGTGCTCCGCTCGACCGCGCCGGCCGGATCGCGGTCAACCCCGACCTCACGCTGCCCGGCCACCCCGAGGTGTTCGTCGTCGGCGACATGATCGCCCTCGACGACCTGCCCGGCGTGGCCCAGGTAGCGATCCAGGGCGCCAAGTACGCCGCCAGGGAGATCGACGGCAGGATCCGCGGGAAGGCTCCGCAGCCGCCGTTCAAGTACTTCGACAAGGGCTCGATGGCGATCATCAGCCGCTTCAACGCCGTCGCCATGATCGGCAAGCTGCGGTTCCGGGGCATCCTGGCCTGGCTGGCGTGGCTCGCCGTCCACCTGATCTACATCACCGGGTTCAAGAACCGGGTCACCGCGCTGCTCCACTGGGCGATCTCGTTCGTCGGCCGCGGTCACTCCGAGCGCACCACCACCGAGCAGCAGATCTTCGCCCGCTCCGCCCTCGCGCGGCTGCAGCACGGTGCCGCCGACCTGGTGTCGCAGCCCGGTGCCTACGACGCGGCTCGGGCGCTGATCGAGGAGACCCGCCGCGCCGAGCTGGAGGCGCAGGCGGTCGAGCAGGCCCGGCTCACCGATGCCGGCCTCCGCGGCGTCCCCGCCGAACAACGCTGACGTGACCGCGCTGGCGAGGCCTGACCTCCGCTACCACGCGTCGTGGGCGCTGGCGGTGCGGGAGTTCGAGGCCGACGGCACGACCATGCACGGCAGCGGGTTGTGGGAGTTCGACACCGCCGATCTCAGCGAGGCGGCGCTGACCCCGGAGATCGACCGGCTGCTCGCCGAGGGTGACCCGGCCACGGTGCTGCGCCCGGACCGGGTGCACTGCGACTACTTCTGGATCGTCGAGGGCGAGGAGTTCCTCGGCTACCTCGCGGTCCGCCACCGCCTCAACGACTTCCTGCTCGAGCTGGGTGGCCACATCGGCTTCAGCGTGCGACCCAGCCGGCGCGGTGAAGGGCACGCCACCCGCGCCCTGGTGCTGGCCCTCGACGAGGCGCGACGCCTCGGGATCGAGCGGGCGCTGGTGACCTGCGACGACGACAACCTGCCGTCCCGGCTGACGATCGAGCACGCCGGTGGCGTGTTCGAGGACCAGCGTGAGGACAAGCTGCGCTACTGGTTCGACCTCACGGACGGGTCGTCGGCTCAGCTGCCCTGATAGGCGCAGAGCGAGCGCGAGACGTCGGCGCCCTGCTGGGCCTGCCCGCCGCCCGCACCTCCGCCCGGCTCGATGGCCGCCTGCACCCGCTCCCGCAGCCACACGAAGTCAGGGTCGCCGGGGAAGAACTCCTCGGACGAGCGGAACACGACCGACCGGACGCGGGTCTCCTTGGTCTTGAGTGCCAGGTCCACGAACGCCGGGAGCAGGTCCTGGGGGATGTCGGTGAAGACGGAGTCCTTGCTGGCCTCGGCGACCGCCGGGAAGCGGCGCAGCATGTTGATCGGGTTGACCTGGTCGACGATCGCGTCGACCAGGCACCGCTGGCGCTCCATCCGCTCGTAGTCGTCCGACCCGTACCGGCCACGCGCGAACCAGAGGGCCTCGAAACCGGTGAGGTGCTGGTCGGGACCGGGGTCCAGGTAGTCGTCGGGCGGGATCCCCGCGTCGGTGTCTCCGCCGATCGCGACGGGGGTGTTGATGTTCACCGTCACGCCACCCATCGCGTCCACGAGGGAGCGGAACCCGTCGAGGTTCACGAGCAGGTAGTAGTGGACCCGCAGCCCGGTCGTGCCCTCGATGGCCAGCTTCAGCGCGTCGGCACCCGGGTTGTCGGAGCGTCCCACCGCGTCGGGGTGGAGGACCGGGACCTGCCCGTAGACCGCGTTCAGCATCCAGGCCGCCGGGTCGCCGTACCCACTGAACCCGGACGGGTAGAGGTCGTGCAACGGCGTCCCCGGGGGGAACTGGGCGTTCATCATGTTGCGCGGCAGGCTGAACGTCACCGCTCGGCCGGTGCGCGTGTCGACCGACATGAGGATCATCGAGTCGGTCCGGATGCCGTCTCGGGTGTCGGAGCCGTCGCCGCCCAGGAGCAGCACGTTGACCCGGTCGCGCCCGCCCCACGGGTCGACCGGCGTGACGTCGCGCGGCGTCGTGGCACTCACCTGGGGTGCGAACACCGTCTCCACCAGGTCGGCCTGCGCCAGGGCGGAGCGCGCGACCAGGGTCGTGGGCACGGCGACCGTCAGGCAGAGTCCGGCGACCACCACGGCACTGCCGACCAGCCGCCACCGGGTGCTCGGCTTGGGGCGGACGGCGAGGAACGTGGTCACCACGACCAGGACCCACAGGACGAGTACCGCGGCGACCACGAACGTCGTGATCCGGACCCGCGCGGGGTCCGCAGCGAACTTCAGGGCCGATTCCAGGTCGTGGGGGAGGAACCACCATCCGGCCGCGACTGCGACCAGTCCGGCCGCGATGAGGATGCCGCCCAGGAGCCGGCGGCGGTTGTAGAGGAAGCCTGATCCCGGCACGACAGCGCTGGCCAGCGTCAGCAGCAGAGCGCCACGGGCAGTGGGAGCGCGGCGCCAACGCGGGGCGCGCTTTCGGGAGCCGAGGGCGCACGGGAACACTCCGCGACGTGGACGTCACCGACACCTGACCCTCCCTCCGCGGCTGGCTCGGAAGCATGGTGCCACGCGCCGCGGGCTCGAGGCGGGACCACCGAGACTGCAACCGAACCACAACCGCGCGCGGCAGGCTCCGCAACCGCTCCGCGCTGTGCTCCTCCCAGTGCCGGGAACCACCCGGCGGGCAGAGGAGAAAGTCATGCAGATCTCGACAGTTCGGAACACGGTCGTCTCGGTGACCGCTGCCATCGTG
>CAWDSA010000004.1:0-39903 GCA_963804845.1 uncultured Actinomycetota bacterium
TCGCTGGCCACACGCCCGGTTCCATCGCGCTCCACTACTCCGACCCGGACGGCCACGACCACCTCTTCACCGGCGACTCGTTGTTCCCCGGCGGCGTCGGCGCGACCTTCGGCGATGACGCGGCCTTCCGGCAGCTGGTCGACGAGGTCGAGACCAAGCTGTTCGGCACCCTCGCCGACGACACCTGGTTCTACCCCGGCCACGGCGACGACGGCCGGCTCGGCGACGAGCGGGCCCACCTCGCTGAGTGGCGCGAACGCGGCTGGTGACCTGGCCGCCATGGTGCCGCGCAGCATTTGAAGTTCTTTGTCGCTAGACTTGCTGCACTATGGGCACGAACGATCCAGGCACCCTCCTGCTCGGCGTCGTCGGCGGGGCCACCTCGGTCCTGCTCGCGCTGACCGAGCAGTTCGCCGGGGTGCTAGCCGCAGCGGCGGCGTACGCGGCTGCCTGGCTGCTGCTGCGCGCGCCGGCTGACCGGTCCACCTGACAGGAGCCGTCCTCCCGCCTTACGGTCGAGGCATGTCCCCCCGGACCACTCGGACCTCGCTGCTCGCTGCCCTGCTGCTGGCGACCACCCTGCTCACCGCCCCCGCCCCGGCAGTGCCGGACGCCGCCGCGCCCGCTCCCGCCCGCCGCGTCGACGACAACCCGCTCGCGGGCCGCGAGTGGGGCGTCTACAAGGGTCCGGCCGAGCTCGCGTGGCAGCCCTACGTCGACGCGCAGGGTCGCCGCAAGAAGCTGCTCGGCAAGATCGCGCTCCGCCCGAAGGCCAAGTGGTTCGGCGCGTGGATCCCCGACCGGGACATCGCGGGCAAGGTGCATGAGTACGTCGAGAACGCGACCGGTGGGGACCCGGAGGTCATGGTCCACATGACGCTCTTCCGGGTGGTGCCGTGGGAGCAGGACGCCTGCCAGCGGCTGCCGAGCGCGGCCGAGAAGGAGTCCTACAAGCGCTACGTGCGGAAGTTCGCGGGCGCGATCGACGACACCTACGCGGCGATCGTCCTGCAGCCGGACGGTCCGTTCGCCCTGTGCGCTCCCGGCGGGTCGCAGGTGCTGTCCGGTCTGGTGAAGTTCGCCGCACGTCGACTCGGCGCCCTCCCTCACGCGAGCGTCTACATCGACATCGGCAGTGCCGGGTGGAACCACCACGACCCCGCCAACGCGGTCAAGCAGCTGGTGCGCGGCGGAGTCGAGCACGTCCGCGGCTTCCACCTCAACACGACCCACTACGAGGCGACGCAGGACGAGATCGGCTTCGGCACCAGGGTGGTCGCCGCGCTCGAGAACCGCGGCATCACCGGCAAGCACTTCACGGTCGACACCGCCGAGAACGGTCGCCCCTTCACCTGGCAGTACTGGCACGACCACCCGAAGGGGCAACCCTTCAACAACGCGAAGACCTGCGAGCAGGACAGCGACCGGCGCTGCGTCACCCTGGGCATCCCGCCCACGACGAAGGTCGCCGCGAAGCGCTGGGGGCTCCCCGAGAAGGCCCGCCGTCAGGCGCGCCAGCACGTCGACGCCTACCTGTGGGCGGGCCGCCCCTGGCTGACGATGCAGACCCAGCCGTTCAACATGGCCAGGGCGCTCGACATGTCGCGCACCACGCCGTACTGATCGGTCAGGATCAGCCGAAGCGCTGGTAGGTGATGGTCGGGAAGTACATCGTCGTCGCTCCGCCACCGCCGTCGATCACCCTCAGTTCGTACGTGTGCTGACCCTTCGGCAACTTGGCACAGAACTGGACGGACGCCTGGTCGAGGATGTTGTTGTAGGCGAAGTACTTCACGCCTTCGGATGTGCCCACGCCGTCCTTGAAGAACTCCGCCTGGGCGAGCTCGCCCGCGCCACCGCTGGACGCCATAGCCGTCATCGTGACAAGTACGACATCGGTCTTCTTGCTGGGACCCCTGACGTTCCAGAGCGAACCCTCGACCTCTTCGGTCGCGCCCGCGGCCACGCTCTGGAAGTCCATGGCTTTCTGGCGCATCGCCAAGAGCCCTTTGCCACTACAGCTGGAGACCTGCGCCCGCGCCGGGCGGTCCGGCATGGCGGAAGCTTTGTTGTCGTCGGCCTGGGCGGTCGCGCCGATGACGGCCGCGCCGCCGAGGAGAGCGAGCAGGGCAACCCCGGCAGCAGAGATCGTGCGGAAGGTCGTGATCATGACCTATTCCTTTCGAGTGGGAACGCGGCCCCGTCGCGGGGCCCTCCCGGCAGGATCCTCCCGCCCTCGCGCCGCGAGCCACCTGGTTTAGACCACTCGTGTCGGTCGTCAGCCGTTGTAGGTGATGCGGAGCTTCTCCGTGGCGGCGCGGGCCTGGCAGACCAGCCGGATGCCCTCGGCGAGGTCCTCCTCCTCGAGCACCTCGTTGTGGGCCAGCCTGACCTCGCCCTCCAGCACCAGGCACGCACACGCCGAGCACTGGCCCTGACGGCAGGAGAACGGCGCGTCCAGCCCCTTGGACTCCAGGAACTCCAGCAGCGGGTTCTGACCCGACCAGTCGTCGAAGGAGTGGTGCTCCCCGTCGAGCTCGACCTCGACGGCGATGGGGCCCGAGATGGCCGGCTCGTCGGTGTCCTCGTGGTCGTCGGCGTCGGCCAGCGTCGCCGACGCGGCCAGCACCTCCTCGACGTCGCCGAACGGGTTGCCGCCGAGCGACACGAACTTCTCCTGGTGCCGGCGCGCCCGGGGGAACTCCAGCTCCTTGAGCGCGTCCACCGTCATCTTCATGAACGGCGCCGGGCCACAGACGAAGGCCTCGTACGACGCGTGGTCGGCCGCGAAGGCGCGGATCTGCTCCTGCGTGGGCAGCCCCTGCACCGACTCGAGCCAGTGCACGACGTGCAGCCGCTCGGCGTGCTCGACACCGAGCTCACGCAGTGCCTCCGCGAAGATCACCGACCGCTCGTCCCGGTTGGCGTAGAAGAGCACGACCCGGCCGCTTCCGTCGCGCAATGCAGTGCGCGTGATCGACATGACCGGCGTGATGCCGGAGCCGCCGGCGAAGAGCAGCAGGTCGGTGTCGAGGTTCTTCGGCGTGAAGATCCCGCTCGGGGGCAGCACGCGGACGGTGTCGCCGGCCGTCAGGTGGTCGTTGACCCAGTTGGACGCGTAACCGTCGACCGTCCGCTTGACCGTGACGGTCAGCGGCTCACCGGGCGGGACACAGATCGAGTAGCAGCGCGCGGCCAGGCCGGTCCGGTCCGACGGGATGCCGAGGGTCAGGAACTGACCCGGCGCGAAGACGAACGCATCGGCGTCCTGCTCCGGCACGTCGAACACCACCGAGACGGCGTCGTCGGTCTCCGGGCGGACCTCGGCGACCGTCAGCAGCCAGGAGGCCTCGTCACCAGCCATCCTCGGCCCCGATCGTGATCCGACCGGCCGCCACGGCGTCCTCGATGCTGGCACGGAGACGCGGACAGGCGGCATGGACCGAGCGACCCTCGGGTGCGGACGCCGTACGTCGGAACTCAGCGCACTCGCCGAGCGAGGCGGCGCTCCACTGGATCGAGGTGTGGTGGTCGCTGTTCTTCTTCACGCCCACGCGCGCCAGGCAGTCCAGGCAGGCCACCTCCACGAGGCGACCGCGTGTGTAGAGGCGCTGGTCCTCCAGCGTCTCGTCACTGAGTGGGACGAAGGAGGGCATCAGGACGTCTCGACGGGCTCGGCCGCCGTGGCGTCCTCGGCGACCTTCTCTTCAGCAGCCTTCTTGGCGAGGTTCTCCGCGACCTCGGCCCGCCAGAACTCATTGGCCTTGGTGGTGTCGACCTCGAACTCGAAACGGTCGGTCATCTCGTCGGTCACGTCGGAGACGTCGACGTAGAACTGCTCGTACCAGCGGCGGAGCTGGTAGACCGGCCCGTCCTCCTCGCACAGCAGCGGGTTCTGCACCGGCGCCTTGTTGAGCCAGATCTCGACGTCCTGCATGAACCCGTCGCCGAACATCTGCGAGTAGCGCTTGCCGATGTAGGAGCTGGTCTTCTCGTCCACGCCCTCCGGCTTGAGCACCTTCAGGCCGTACATCAGCTTGAAGGAGTTCTGCGAGGTCGGGATGTGGCAGTTGACGAGCACGACGTCGGTGACGAAGCCCTGGTAGTCGGTCTTCAGCCAGTTGACCATGAAGGCCGGCCCGAAGTACGTCGCCTCCGACTTGAGCACGAGGTCCTCGTCGCCGTACCCCTCGCCGGCCATGTCGGGGCGCCCGGTCGACTCCATGAACTGGGTCGCCATGTGGCCCTCGAACACGTTGCGGAAGTTCGTCGGGAACGCGAAGTGGATGTAGAAGAAGTGGGCCATGTCGACGACGTTGTCAACGATCTCGCGACAGTGGGCGGTGGGGACGTCGAGGACGTTCCACGTCCAGTCGGTGTAGACGTCGCCGTCCAGGATGTCGTCGAGCTCGGGCGGGGCGATGTCGAGGTCGGCCGCGCGACCGCTCGTGGTCGTGCCACACCAGCAGCAGCCCGTTGCGCTCCAGCACCGGGTAGGCCTGGGTGCGGGCCCGCAGCGGGACCCGCCGCGCGTACGGGATCTGCTTGCACTTCCCGTCGCCGCCCCAGCGCCAGTCATGGAACGGGCAGGCGATCTGGTCGCCCTTGACCGTCCCCTGGGTCAGGTCGCCACCCATGTGGCGGCAGTAGCCGTCGAGCACGTGGAGCTCGCCGGCGCTGTCGGCCCAGACGACCATCTTGCCGCCGAACCCGTCCACCGCATGGGGCTTGCCGTCGCGGAACTGCTCCGCGGGGCCGAGACAGTGCCAGCCCCGCGCGTACCGCTCCGGGGGCGCGCCGGGGTCGAGCGACCGACCGGCTGTGGTGGTCGGCGTGCTGGTGTTCGCCGTCATGACCCCATTATGGACCAAAACGAGAACACGTTCTAGTCTGAGGCTCATGCACGTCGCCCTCACGCCCGACCAGATTCGGCTCCGCGAGGAGCTGGGCGTCTACTTCGCGGACCTCGTCACGCCGGAGGTCCGGGCCGGCCTCGCGGCCGCTTCGGGCCAATTCTCGGGGGGCGAGTTCGGCGACGCCGACGTCTACAAACGGGTGATCCGCCAGCTCGGCAGCGACGGCTGGCTCGGGATCGGCTGGCCGGAGGAGTACGGCGGCCAGGCGCGATCGATGGTCGAGCAGCTGATCTTCACCGACGCGGCCGCGATCGCCGGCGTCCCGATCCCCTACCTCACGCTCAACACGGTCGGGCCGACGATCATGCGCTACGGCACGGACGAGCAGAAGGCGTACTTCCTGCCGAAGATCCTGGCCGGCGACCTGCACTTCTCGATCGGCTACTCCGAGCCCGGCTCGGGCACCGACCTCGCCTCGCTGAAGACCCGCGCCGTCAGAGAAGGCGACGAGTGGGTCATCAACGGGCAGAAGATGTGGACCTCTCTCATCCAGTACGCCGACTGGATCTGGCTCGCCTGTCGCACCGACCCGGACCTGCCGCGCCACAAGGGGCTCTCGATGATCCTGGTGCCCGCCGACGCGGAGGGCTTCTCCTACACACCCGTCCACACCGTCGCCGGCGTCGGCACCAGCGCGACCTACTACGAGGACGTGCGCGTGCCGGCGTCCAACCTGGTCGGTGAGCTCAACGGTGGCTGGTCGCTGATGACCAACCAGCTCAACCACGAGCGTGTCGCCCTCACCTCGGCCGCACCCCTCCAGCACTCGCTGGCGCTGGTGCGCGAGTGGGCGCAGCAGACCAAGAACCAGGACGGTCAGCGGGTGATCGACAGCGAGTGGGTGCAGATCGCGCTCGGTCGCGCCCACGCCCGCGTCGAGGCTCTGGCGCTGATCAACTGGAAGCTCGCCGCCGATGCGGACGCCGGCGTCGACCTGAGTCCCGCCGAGGCGTCGGCCACCAAGATCTACGGCTCCGAGCTGGCCACCGAGGTCTACCGCTCGCTGATGGAGGTCGTCGGCCCCGAGGCCGGAGTCACCGGCGACTCCCCCGGCGCGATCCTGGCCGGCCGGCTCGAGCGGTACCACCGCTCGGCGCTGGTGATGACGTTCGGCGGCGGCACCAACGAGATCCAGCGCGACATCATCGGGTACGTCGGCCTCGGCCTCCCGGCAGCGAAGCGTTGAAGGGGCTGAGGCAGACGATGGACTTCATGTTCACTCCCGAGCAGGACGACGCCGCCGAGCTGGCGGCCAGGATCCTCGAGGACCGCACCACCACCGAGCGGTTGCGCGAGGTCGAGGCGGCCGGTGACCGGTTCGACCGCGCCCTCTGGCGGTCACTGGCCGACGCCGGGCTGGTGTCGCTCGCGGTCCGCGAGGAGTACGGCGGAGCCGGGCTCGGCCTCACCGAGCTGTGCCGGGTGCTGGTCGAGGTCGGCCGCACGGTCGCACCGGTCCCGCTCGCGGTCCACGGCCCGGCCGCGCTCCTGATCGCAGAGCAGGGCACCGATGCCCAGCGGCAGAGGTGGCTCCCCGGCGCGGCAACAGGCGGGCTGGTCGTCACTGCTGCCGTCGCCGAAGAGCTCGTCCACGTCCCGGTCGAGCCGACCGTGACCGAGGCCGACAACCGACTCGACGGCACCAAGGTCCTTGTACGCGCCGGGTATGCGGCCGATCTCTTCTTGGTGACCGCCACCGGCTCCGACGGCCCGGGCGTCTACCTGGTGGAGTCGGGCGCGCCCGGTCTCACCACGGTCGAGCAGCGGCTCAGCGATGGCGACCGGGTCGCGCGGCTGGAGCTGTCCAGCACGCCCGCCGAGCGGCTGGGCGACGGATCCGCGCCCAAGCGACTCATCCAGCTGCTGACCGTCTGTGGCGCGGCCGAGCAGCTCGGCGTGACCGAGGGAGCGCTGAAGCTGACCGCGACGTACGCGAAGACGCGTGAGCAGTTCGGGCGGCCGATCGGCACCTTCCAGGCCGTCTCGCAGCGGCTGGCGGACGGCTACATCGATGTCCTCGCCCAGCGGCTCACGCTGTGGTCGGCGGTGTGGCGGCTCGCCGAGGGACTCCCGTCCGACGTCGCGGTCGCGACCGCGAAGCTGTGGGCCGCCGACGCCGGCCACCGGCTCGCCCACACCACGGTCCACGTCCACGGCGGCGTCGGGATCGACCTCGACGGCGAGGCACACCGCTACTTCACGAGCGCCAAGCGGTTCGAGTTCGCGTTCGGTCCGGCGACCGAGCAGGCGCTGGCCATCGGGCGGGCGCTCGCCACCGAGCCCGCCTGAGCGAGGTCAGCCTGATCGCCACGCCGCGGCAGTGTCCTCGTCGAAGTAGCGCGTGAACCCGCACGACCGCGCGAACCCGTCAACGGCGCTGACGAGCAGCCGGGTGCCGACGAAGTACGACGGTGCCGCATCGGTCCTGCCGCTGACCGTCGGCGGCGGCACCCTCAGTCGAACCTCCTCGGTGGGTTCCCCCGAGAAGACCTCGCTCACCTCGAAGGTGACGTCGACGTGTGCTCGTGTCCCGTCGCTGATGTCCGTCACGGTGCCGTCGAATGCCAGCTCCTGTGACGAGGCCTCCTCGGGCGAGTAGCTGACGAGACAGTCCTCGGTCGGCCGCAGCGGCACGGCACCGGTACGGGTGTCCGGCAGCGGACCGTCCACCGGTGGCTGGCCCTCGAGGGTGTCGCCGCCCGGCTTGGGAACGATCGGCGAGGCACCGGCCTCCGGTGTCGTGGGTGACTGCTGCTGCGGCTCCGGAGCGCAGCAGACCTCCTTCTCGCCACACCCCGCAAGCAGCAGGGCAAGGAACAAGAGTCCGAGAACGCGCATGACCATGGGACGGTCAGCGGGCGAGCGGTGGTTCCGGGGCTTCGAGGTCGTGGGTTGAGCTTGTCGAAACCACCTCAACCGGCGGAGACCTTCTCCATCCGCGAGACCGCTTCCTCGAAGTCGGCGACCAACGTGGCGATGACGTCGGCGACCGGGCGGACGTCGTTCATCCGACCCACGATCTGGCCGACCGGCATCGAGACGGTGTCGGGGTCGTCGCCGCGGTTCATCCGGTTGTGGGCGTCCGCGACGAGCAGGTTCTGCAGCGGCATCGGCAGTGGGTCGGGGGCGTCCTCGCTCTCCCACGCCTCGGTCCACTTCGTCTTGAGCAGTCGCGCCGGCTTGCCGGTGTAGATCCGGGTCCGGACGGTGTCGGCCGACCCCGCACGGAGCAGCCCGTCGCGGATGCCGGCGCCGGTGGTGAGGTCGTACTCAGCGACGGTGAGCCAGATCGATCCGGTCCACACGCCCTGCGCGCCCAGCGCGAGGGATGCCGCGATCTGGCGCCCGGAGCCGATGCCGCCCGCGCCGAGCACCGGGACGTCCGGGCCGACCGCGTCGACGATCTCGGGGGTGAGCACCATGCTGGCGATCTCGCCGGTGTGACCGCCCGCCTCGTACCCCTGGGCGACGATGATGTCGACGCCGTTGGCGACGTGGGAGGCGGCGTGCTTGGCGGCGCCCGCCAGGGCCGCGACCTTCACGCCGGCGGCGTGGGCCTGCTCGATGACGTCGACCGGCGGCGAGCCGAGGGCGTTGGCGATCAGCACCGGCCGGTGCGCGAGCGCGATGTCGACGTGGGAACGGGCGACCGAGTGCAGCCAGCCGAGGACGCCCTCGCGGCCCTCGCCCTCGGGCAGCGGGGGTACGCCGAGCTGCTGCAGCGTTCGCTCGACGAAGGAGAGGTGCTCGGGCGGGATCATCGCCTGCAGGTCCGGGACCTTGCCCTCGGTGGGGATCTTCATCGGCATGACCACGTCGACGCCGTACGGCTTGCCGTCGGTGTTGTCGTCGAGCCAGGTCAGCGCGTCGTCGAGCTCGCCCGGTTCGTTGAAGCGCACGGCGCCGAGCACCCCGAGGCCACCGGCCCGTGACACCGCGGCCGCGACCTTCTCGCTCGGGGTGAAGGCGAAGATCGGGACGTCGATCCCGAACACGTCGCAGAGGGGGGTTCGCATCGCGATCAGCTCCCGTGGGTGGACATCGCGATTTCGCGCGCGGCCGGGTAGTTGGCCTTGCCCGTGGCGCTGCGCGGGATCTCGTCGACGAGGGACACCGAGCGTGGCAGCTTGTAGCCCGAGAGCAGCGGCCGCAGGAACTCCCGCAGGTCGTCGAGGGTCGGCGGGTCGACCTCCTCACGGGGCTGGACCACGGCCGAGACGTGCTGGCCGTAGTTGTCGTCGGTCACGCCGACCACGAGCACGTCGTAGACGCCCGGGTGACCCTTGAGCGCCATCTCGACCTCTTCGGGGTAGACCTTCTCCCCGCCGGTGTTGATGCAGTTGGAGCCACGGCCGAGCAGCGTGACCTTGCCCTCCGGCTCGATCCGGGCGAAGTCGCCGGGCACGGAGTAGCGGACGCCGTCGACCTCGATGAACGTACGTCGCGACTTCTCCTCGTCCTTGTAGTAGCCGAGCGGCACGCTGCCGGACCGGGCGACGCGACCGACCTCGCCGATGTCGTTGCCCGGGTCGAGGACGCGGTTGTCCTCGCCGAGGATCACCGTCTCGGCGCCGAGCGCGACCACCGGGCCCTCGCCCTTGATGTTCTCGGAGTCCTGCAGGCCGGTGCCGGAGAAGCCGGTCTCGCTGCTGCCGATGGAGTCGGTGAAGAAGGTGTGGGGGAACGCCTTCATCCAGCGCTCCTTGATCGGGCGGCTGAAGATCGCCGCGCTGCTGGCGACCGCGACCAGGCTCTGGCGCGTCGTAGTCACCCGCCTCGTAGGCCTCGATCAGCGGGCGCGCCATCGCGTCGCCGGTCATGAAGATCAGCTGCACGCCCTCGTCCTGGACCGTGCGCCAGACCTCGTCCGGGTCGAACTTCGGCGCGAGCAGGGTGAGGTGGCCGCCGAAGAGGTGCATCAGCATCGCGGCCTGGGCGCCGCCGTGCATCAGCGGGCTGAGCGGGAAGGTCACCATCGGGTCGTTGCTCTCGGCCTGCTTGGACTGGCTGTACTCCTCGAGCCGTTCCCCGGTCATGAAGTCGATGCCGCCCCCGAGCACCCGCCAGAAGTCCTCGTGGCGCCACATCACGCCCTTGGGGAAGCCGGTGGTCCCGCCCGTGTAGACGATGTAGAGGTCGTCGGCCGAGCGACCGTCGAAGTCGCGGACGTCGCTCTGCTGGGCCAGCGCGTCGGCCCAGAGGACCCCGCCGTACGACGACACGTCGGCCTCCGAGGCCGGCTCGGTCGGGTCGGGCATGACCACCACGTGACGAAGTCCGGGGTGCTTGGGGGCCACCTTCGCGACCAGCGGCGCGTAGGGCCGCTCGTGGAGCAGCGCGACCATGTCGGAGTTGTCGACGAGGTAGTCGAGCTCGCTCTCGACGTAGCGATAGTTGACGTTGATGCAGACCGCGCGGATCTTGAACACCGCGATCAGGGCGACGACGTGCTCGATGCTGTTCTTGGCGTAGATCCCCACGTGGTCGCCCACCCCGACGCCGACGGACAGCAGGTGGTGGGCCAGTCGGTTGGCGTCCGCCTCGAGCTCGGTGTAGGTGACCGCACGGTCTCCGACCTGGATGACCTTGCGCTCGGGGACGACGTCGACCGCGTGCTCGAAGAGGTCGGCGATGTTGAGGGCCATGGGTCCAAGACTAGAACACGTTCTACCTGTTGGTCTACGGTGAGACCATGCCTGACGCACTCGTGGAGCTGGTCGACCACACGTTGGTGGTCACGATGAACCGGCCGGAGAAGAAGAACGCCCTCTCGGGCGAGATGCTCGCGATCCTGAGCGACGCCTGGGACCGCGTGAACTCCGACGATGCCGTCCGGGTGTGCATCCTCACCGGCGCCGGAGGCTCCTTCTGCGCGGGCGCCGATCTGTCCGCGATGTCGCAGAGCTCACCCTCCGACAAGTTCGAGTCCGGCGAGTTCGACCCGTCGGTCATCAAGTCGCTGCTCAAGGGCTTCCGGCTCACCAAACCGCTGATCGCAGCGGTCGAGGGGCCGGCCATCGCGGGCGGCACCGAGATCCTGCAGGGGACCGACCTCCGCGTCGCCGGCGAGTCGGCGAGGTTCGGGGTGTCCGAGGTCCGGTGGGGGCTCTACCCGCTGGGCGGCTCCGCCGTACGACTCCCCCGGCAGATCCCCTACACCGTCGCCGCCGACCTCCTGCTCACCGGACGCCACCTCACCGCCACCGAGGCGAAGGAGCTCGGCCTGATCGGCCACGTCGTACCGGACGGGCAGGCGCTCGACAAGGCCCACGAGCTCGCCGGCCAGATCGCGGCCAACGGCCCGCTCGCCGTCCAGGCCGTGCTCCGGACGATCCGTGACTCCGAGGGCAAGCACGAGGACGAGTGCTGGGCAGACGATGCCCGGATCGGCGCGGCGGTGTTCGCCTCGGCCGACGCCAAGGAAGGCCCCGCGGCCTTCATGGAGAAACGGCCCCCGCGCTTCACGGGACGCTGACCCGTCACACCTAGACTCCGGCGCATGGACTCGGGTCTGATCGTCGTTCTCGTCGTGGGCTTCGTCATCGTGATGATCGTGATCGCGGTGATGAGCGCGGTCGCCGCGAAGAAGCGGCGCGAGGGCATGGCGGCGCTGGCCGCGCAGCGCGGCTGGACCTACGCCGAGCGCGACGACCGCTGGTGCGACACCTTCCAGGACGCGCCGTTCGGCCTCGGCCACGACCGCAGGGCCACCAACGTGCTCACCGGGCAGTTCGACGGCAGGCCGTTCGTGAGCTTCGACTACGTCTACTACACGACCGAGACCAGCACCGACTCCAAGGGGCACACCACCCGTCGCGAGGTCAGCCACCCCTACGGCATCTCGGGTCTGGACATGGGAACCGCGTTCCCTGCGCTCGAGGTCACCCCCGAGGGGATGTTCGGGCGCCTGATCGGCCGCCTCACCAACTCCGACATCGAGCTCGAGTCCGAGGACTTCAACCGCGCCTTCACGGTCAACTGCCCCGACCGCAAGTTCGCCTCCGACATCCTCCACCCGCGGATGATGGAGCTGCTGCTCCAGCACCCGGACTCGGCGTTCCGCTTCGACCAGCGCTGGATCCTCGATGCGGAGGCGGGCCAGGTCGGCCTCGAGGAGATCGAGCCGCGGCTGCGGCGCATCGATGCCGTCGTCGACCTGGTGCCCGAGTTCGTCTGGAAGGAGGTCCGCGGATGACTCCGACCCAGGTCGTCGTGGCGGTGGTGGCGGCGGTTGTCCTGCTGACCGTGCTGTCGCTGGTCGTGATGTACAACCGTTTCGTCAGGCAGCGGACGCTCATCGACGAGTCGTGGGGCCAGATCGACGTCGAGCTCACCCGACGGCACGAGCTGATCCCCAACCTGGTCTCGACCGTGCAGGGGTACGCCGAGCACGAGCGCGAGGTGCTCGAGAACCTCACCCGCGCCCGCGAGGCCGCCACCGCCCACCAGCAGGACGAGCCGAAGCAGCGCGAGCAGTTCGAGGAGTCGCTCGGCATCGCGGTCGCCACCGTGCTGGTCCGGGCCGAGGCCTACCCCGAGCTCAAGGCAAGCGCGAACTTCCTCCAGCTCCAGGGCGAGCTCACCAACACCGAGGACCGGATCGCCGCCGCCCGCCGGTTCTTCAACGGCAACGTCCGCGCCTACAACACCCGCGTCGCCACGTTCCCGTCCAACCTGATCGCGGGCATGTTCAACTTCGCCCGCCGCGACTTCTTCGAGCTCACCGACCCGGCGGCCCGCGCCGTACCCACCGTGGAGCTCTGAACCACACCGTCGCTAGAGCATCCGGGCGAGGATCTTCGGCCGCAGGTTGGTGACCAGGTGCGCCGCGAGAGCGACGAAGAACGCGAGGTGGGCGCCGATGTGGAGCGGCAGCCAGCCGTCGTCGCCGGTGCCGATCAGCACCAGCCCGCTGAGTGGCACGAGGAACAGCAGCGCCAGGAGCGCTCGTTCAGTCCAGTGCACGAGCCGCCTCTCACCCTCGGAGAGGTGCTCCGACCACGGCGGCAGGCCGTCGTAGCGGCGCCACGCGAGCCGGACCAGGGCGAGGGTGAGGATCGAGAGCCCGAGCAGCAGGTGCACCTCGGGGAGGTCGAACGCGCCGGTGGTGAGGTCGAGGCCGTCGGCCCGCTGCTCGCAGGCGT
Source organism: uncultured Actinomycetota bacterium (assembly GCA_963804845.1). Lineage (GTDB taxonomy): Bacteria > Actinomycetota > Actinomycetes > Propionibacteriales > Nocardioidaceae > Nocardioides. The sequence goes on from CAWDSA010000004.1 coordinate 13,061, forward strand.
CCTCGAGCCGGTCGAGCCGCTCCTCCTGGGCGTCGGTGGTGTCGCCGCCGCTGCGCTCCTCGCCCGGCGGGTCACAACCGTCGTCGACGTCCATCGCGTAACCGACGGCGAACTGGGCGACGAGTGCGGCGAACACCAGCCAGTGCAGGAACTTGGTCACCGTGCCGTAGCCGTCTGGACCGCTGCGGAGAGGCATGTCGTCACCCTACGGAGCGGTCGCCCTCCCAGAACTGCGCCCGCAGCGCCTTCTTGTCCGGCTTGCCGAGGCCGGTGAGCGGGATCGCCTCGACGGCGAGCACCTGCTTGGGTGCCTGGACCCCGCCCTTGGCGTCGCGCACCAGCTGCTGGATCTCCGCCACGACCTCGTCGGTGAGCTCCACCCCCTCGCGCGGTACGACGAGCGCGGTGACCGCCTCGCCGAACTTCTCGTGGGGGGTGCCGATGACGGCGACCTGCGCGACCGCCGGGTGGGTCGCGACGACGTCCTCGACCTCGCGCGGGAACACGTTGAAGCCACCGGTCACGATCATGTCCTTGGTGCGGTCGACGATGTACCAGAAGCCGTCCTCGTCCTCGCGGGCGACGTCGCCGGTGCGGAGCCAGCCGTCGCGGAACGCCTCGGCCGTCGCGTCGGGGAGGTTCCAGTAGCCGGCCGCGAGCAGGGGGCCGGCGACGCAGATCTCGCCCGGCTCCCCCGGTGCGACCGGCGCGCCGTCGTCGCCGAGCAGCGCCGTACGCAGGAAGGCCGACGGGCGGCCGCACGAAGCCAGCCGATCGCCCGTGTGGTCGGCCTTGGCGAGGTAGCTGATGACCATCGGCGCCTCCGACTGGCCGTAGTACTGCGCGAAGACCGGCCCGAGCCGGTCGATCGCCTCCGCCAGTCTGGTCGGGTTGATCGCCGACGCGCCGTAGTAGACGGTCTCGAGCGAGGACAGGTCGCGGGTGCGGCTGTCCGGGTGGTCGAGCAGGGCGTAGAGCATCGACGGCACCAGCATGGTCGCGGTGATCCGCTCACGCTCGATCGTCTCGAGCACCTCGGCCGGGTCGAAACGGGGCAGCACGAAGAGGGTGCCGCCCGAGATCACCGTCGGCACGAAGAACGCGGCGCCGGCGTGAGAGAGCGGCGTACACATGAGGAAGCGCGGCTGCTCCGGCCACTCCCACTCGGCGAGCTGGACCTGGGTCATCGTCGCCATGGCCTGCGCGGTCCCGACGACGCCCTTGGGCTTGCCGGTGGTGCCGCCGGTGTAGGTGATGGAGACGATGTGGTCGGGCGGCAGGGTCGCGGCCGTGAGCGATCGGGGCTCGAATCCGGCAGCGGTGGCGATGAGGTCGTGGCCCACGTGCTGGAGCTCGTCGGGCACCGGCCCGATCGTGAGCACGCGCGTGAGACCGGGGCACTTCTCCAGCAGCGCCAGCGCCCGCTCGGTGAACATCGGGTCGACGATCAGGGTGGTGATGCCTGCGTCGTTGATGACGTAGGCGTGGTCGTCGGCGGAGCCGAGCGGGTGCAACGACGTGCGCCGGAACCCCTGGGTCTGGCCCGCGCCCAGGATGAACAGCACCTCGGGCCGGTTGAGCGCCAACAGCGCGGCATGCGTCCCGCTGCCGGAGCCGAGCTCCTCGAACGCCTGGACGTACTGGCTGATCCGCTGGGCCGTCTCGCCGCCGGTCAGCGTCACGTCGCCGAGGTGCATCACCGGGCGGTCGCGGTGGCGCTTGAGGGCAGCCACCATCAGGTGTCCGTTGTGGGTGCCGGTGCGCAGGGTCTCGACAGGGGCGACCTCCGTGTTCATCCGACCACCTCCGCCACCCGGCGTACCTCGTCGGCACTCTGCAGCGACAGCAACAAGGTCGTCACCCCGGTCTCCTCCCAGAGCGCGACCTTCTCCTTGACCTCCCGCGCCGTGCCCACGATGTGCATGTCGGCCACGAGCTCGTCGGGAATCAGCGCGGCGGCGGTGTCCTTGTTCCCGGACAGGTAGAGCTCCTGCACCTCGTCGGTGAGATCGGCGTAGCCCATCCGGTCGAAGACGTTCTTGTGGAAGTTCTGCTCCTTGGCACCCATGCCGCCCATGTAGAGCGCGACCACCGGCTTCAGGAAGTCGAGCACCGCCTGGGTCTCCTCCGGCCCGGACGTGATCTGCAGGTGACAGGTGGCGGCGATCTCGAAGTCGGCGGAGGTACGTCGGGCGCCGGGTCGTGCGAAGCCCTCGGCCAGCCACGGCTGGTACATGTCGGCGCTCTTCGGCGTGTAGAAGATCGGGATCCAGCCGTCGGCGATCTCGGCGGTCTGCGCGACGTTCTTCGGCCCCTCGGCGCCGAGCCAGATCGGGATGTCGGCGCGCAGCGGGTGCACGATCGGCTTCAGCGGCTTGCCCAGCCCGACCGACCCCTCACCGGTGAAGGGCAGCGGGTAGTGCGGCCCGCTGTTGGTGACCGGGCCCTCGCGGGCGAGCACCTGGCGGATGATGTCGACGACCTCGCGGGTGCGGGCCAGCGGCTTGGCGAACGGGGCGCCGTACCAGCCCTCGACGACCTGTGGTCCGCTCACACCCATCCCGAGCACCACCCGGCCGCCCGTGAGGTGGTCGAGGGTCAGCGCGTGCATGGCGATCGAGGTCGGGCTGCGGCCGCTCATCTGCACGATCGAGGTGCCCAGCCGGAGCCGGGTCGTCTCCCGACCCCACCACGCCAAGGGGGTGAAGGCGTCGGATCCCCACGCCTCGGCGGTGAAGAGCGCGTCGAAGCCGGCGGCCTCCGCGGCCGCCACCAGCTCCGCCGTACCGCTCGGTGGTTGCGCGCCCCAGTAGCCCAGCTGCAGTCCCAGCTTCATGTTGCCTCTCTTGCCGAACAGGTGGTGGTAGAGCCTTGTCGAAACCTAGAACCTGTTCTAGTTTCGGGGTATGGCCCGAACTCTGCAAGCCCCGGTGACGGTCAGTTTCGACTACACCCGCTCGACCGGCCCGGTCATCGGCGGCTTTCTCACCGGCCTCCGCGACGGCACCGTCCTCGGAGCCCGCGTCGCCGACGGCCGGGTGCTGGTGCCGCCGCCGGAGTACGACCCGGTCAGCCACGCGCAGGTCACCGACCTGGTGCCCGTCTCCTCCTCGGGCGAGGTCACGTCCTGGAGCTGGGTGAGCGAGCCCGTGGCCGGCCAGCCCTTCGACCGGCCGTTCGCCTGGGCGCTGGTCCGCCTCGACGGAGCCGACTCCAGCGTCCTGCACGCCCTCGACGTCCCCTCCGCCGCCGACGTCTCGACCGGGATGCGGGTGCAGGTGCGCTGGGCCGAGGAGCGGGTCGGCGCCATCACCGACATCGCCTGCTTTGAGCCCGTGGACGAACTCGACGGAGTCGAGAACGTCCCTGACGGGCCAGGTCAAGCGCGACCGCGGCTGAGGAACGAAGGCGCGACGGAGCAGTCGAGACCAGGTGAGACGCGTGCCAAGGTCACCGGCGTCATCACTCCCGTGAGCCTCGATTACATGTACACCGCGTCGCCGGAGGAGTCGGACTTCTTCAACGGGCTCGCCGAGGGGCGGATCCTCGGCCAGCGATGCCCGGTGTGCCGGAAGGTCTACGTGCCGCCGCGCGGCGCCTGCCCGGTCGACGGCGTGCCGACGACCGACGAGATCGAGCTGCCCGACCGCGGCACGATCACCACGTTCTGCATCGTCAACGTCCCCTTCCTCGGCCAGCGGATCGAGCCGCCGTACGTCTCGGCGTACGTCCTCCTCGACGGCGCGGACATCGCTATCCAGCACCTCGTGCAGGAGATCCCGGCCGACGAGGTGCGCATGGGGATGCGGGTCGAGGCGGTCTGGAAGCCGCGCGACGAGTGGGGCACCTCGATCGAGAACATCTCCCACTTCCGGCCGACCGGTGAGGACGACGCCGACTACGAGACCTACCGGATGCATCTATGAGAAACGTGGCGGTCGTCGCGCACGCGCAGCGGCAGATGACGGACTTCGACGGCTCCCCGCAGTGCGTGGAGCTGCTGGTGCCGATCCTGGCCGAGCTCTACGAGAAGACGGGCTGGACCCGGCACGACGTCGGCTTCTGGTGCTCCGGCTCCTCGGACTACCTGGCCGGGCCGGTCGTTCTCGTTCGTCAGCGCGGTCGACGCGATCGGCGTGATCCCGCCGGTCAACGAGTCGCACGTCGAGATGGACGCCGCCTGGGCGCTCTACGAGGCCTGGCTGAAGATCCAGACCGGCGAGGTCGACACCGCGATCGTCTACGGCTTCGGGAAGTCCTCGGCCGGCGTGCTGCGCCGTACCCTCGCGCTCCAGCTCGACCCCTACGTCCTCACCCCGCTCTGGCCCGACACCGTCTCGCTCGCGGCCCTCCAGGCCCGGGCTGGGATCGACGCCGGCGCCTGGGACGAGACGGCGATGGCGGAGGTCGTGAACCGTTCGCTGACCGACGCCGAGAAGAACGAGTACGCCGTGCGGTCGGGCGGGTCGTCGGTCGCCGAGCTGCTCGCGCGGCCGGTGTATGCCGACCCGCTCCGCAAGCACGACTGCGCGCCCGTCACCGACGGAGCCGCGGCGCTGGTGCTCGCCGCCGACGACCGCGCGCGCGACGTCGTCGACCGACCAGCCTGGATCACCGGCCTGGCGCACCGCATCGATCCCCAGGCGCTCGGCACACGTGACCTGACGCGCTCGCCGGGCGCCGCCTGCGCGGCAGGGGCAGCCGGGGTCGAGGGCATCGACGTCGCCGAGCTGCACGCGCCGTTCTCCCACCAGGAGCTGATCCTGCGGCGCGAGCTGCGGCTCGACGACGACGTCCGCATCAACCCGTCCGGCGGTGCTCTCGCCGGCAACCCGATGTTCAGCGCCGGCCTCAACCGGATCGGTGAGGCCGCACGCCGGATCCACGACGGCAGCGCCGACCGGGTCGTCGGCCACGCCACCAGCGGGCCGGCCCTGCAACAGAACCTGCTCTGCGTGATGGGGGCGAGCCGATGACCAAGCAGCCCGCAGCCGTGATCGGGATCGGCCAGACCCACCACCGCGCCAAGCGCGAGGACGTCTCGATGGCGGGCCTCTGCCGCGAGGCGATCGATCGCGCCCTCGAGGATGCCGGGCTCGGCTTCGACGACATCGACGCCGTGGTGGTGGGCAAGGCACCGGACCTGTTCGAGGGCGTGATGATGCCCGAGCTCTACCTCGCCGAGGCTCTTGGTGCCGTCGGCAAGCCGTTGCTGCGGGTCCACACCGCCGGCTCGGTGGGCGGGTCGACGGCGATCGTGGCCGCCTCGCTCGTGCAGGCAGGCGTGCACCGCCGGGTGCTGACCGTCGCCTACGAGAAGCAGTCGGAGTCCAATGCGATGTGGGCGCTGTCGGTGCCGATCCCGTTCATCATGCCGGTGCATGCCGGGGCCGGCGGCTACTTCGCGCCCCACGTCCGCTCCTACATCCGTCGCTCCGGCGCCCCGACCGAGGTGGGCGCGATCGTCGCGGCCAAGGACCGCCAGAACGCGCTGAAGAACCCCTACGCGCACCTCCGCAACCCCGACACGACCGTCGAGTCGGTGTTGGCGTCGCAGATGCTCTGGGACCCGATCCGGTACGACGAGACCTGCCCGTCCTCCGACGGCGCCTGCGCGCTGGTGATCGCCGACGCAGACACCGCGAAGGCGACCGACTCCCCGGCCTGGATCCACGGCACGGTCATGCGCTCGGAGGCGACCACCGCCGCCGAGCGCGACCAGGTCAACCCGCAGGCCGGACGTGACGCCGCTGCCGCGCTCTGGAAGCAGGCCGGGATCACCGACCCGCTGGGAGAGATCGACTGCGCCGAGATCTACGTGCCGTTCTCGTGGTTCGAGCCGATGTGGCTGGAAAACCTCGGCTTCGCCGCCGAGGGTGAGGGCTGGCAGCTCACGCAGGCCGGCGAGACAGCGCTCGACGGGCAGCTGCCGGTCAACATGAGCGGCGGCGTCCTGTCCTCGAACCCGATCGGCGCCTCCGGCATGCTGCGGTTCGCCGAGGCGGCGCTGCAGGTGCGCGGCCGGGCCGGTGACCACCAGGTCGACGGCGCTCGCAGGGCGCTGGGCCACGCGTACGGCGGCGGCTCACAGTTCTTCTCGATGTGGGTCGTCGGCAGCGAGCAGCCCGCGTAGGCGCATCCGCGACCTACTGGGGAAACTGCCTCCAGCGCCCCTCGGAGATGACCTCGACGTCGCCGTCGACGACCTTGAAGGCCGTCTCGTCGTCGACGGCATACGCAGGACCGTCGATCGTGGCTGCCCACGCCTCGGCCTCGGCCATGGTGTTGCCGGGCACGTCGTCGCCGTTCACGTGGGGACAGATGGAGAAGTCGACGAGCCCCAGCGTGCCGACGTCGCCGCCGGGCGGTCGCCACTGGATGAAGTCGTCTCCGACCTGGGGGGTCATCACCATGCTCCCCGAGCTCAGCCCGACCCAGACCGTCTCCACGAGCGAAGGCAGGAGGTCGACCAGCCCGGACTCCCGCATCCAGTGACACAGGTACAGCACGTCGCCACCGCCCACCAGCAGCGCGTCGGTCTCCCGGACCAGTGGGACCCACATCTCCTCGTCGAGGCTCGGCAGAGCGGTCAGCTCAAGAACCCCCATGGACTTCCAGCCGAGCTCGACCATGCGGTTCTCGGTGTTCCCGCTGATGAACCGCCACGGGCCAGCGCCCGGACCGACGGCCGGGTGCGCGTACATCGCGGTCGGGATGCAGAGCGCGCTGGACTCGGCGATCGGCTTACCCAGCAGATCGACGAGCGCGTCCTCGATGCTCTGGTTCTTGACCCCACCTGAGGTGAGCAACAGCTTCAAGATGCCTCCTTGATCCTGGTTTCTAGGTGGACACCTAGTAGTAGCCGGTCTCGCCGTCGAGGAGCTCGCGGATCAGGTCGAGGTGGCCGGCGTGCCGGGCCAGCTCCTCGAGCATGTGGAGCAACATCCACTCCAGCGTCGAGGACGCGGACGGAAACTGCCCGCCCACTCCGCGTTCGGACAGCGCATGGGCGGCGATGATCTCGTCGGACCGGGCGCACTGCTCGTCGTACGCCGTCAGCAGCTCGGCGAGCGATCGGCCCTCGACCATGAACTCGGAGTCGTCGACGCCGTCCCACCCCGGCCCCTCGAACTCGGTACCGAGGAAGGCGTGCTCGAACCACAGCTGCTCGGCCCAGATGCAGTGGGCGACGACCCCGGCGACCGTCATCAGCGGCGAGGTCGGGATCACCGTGCGATGGGCGTCCTCGTCGGAGAGCCCCTCGCACTTCATCTTGATGATGCCGCGCTGCAGGTCGTACCAGCCGAGCAGGGCGGTGCGGCTGTCGGCGTCGAAGGCGGGGCGGGTGCGGGTGGCAGGCATGTCCGCAACCCTAGGGCCGGGGTACGACGTCAGGCGTAGCGGACCTGCAGGTCCTTGATGCCGTTGATCCACCCCGACCGGAGCCGGCGCGGCTCCTCGAGCTTGGTGATGTCGGGGACCTGGTCGGCCAGGGCGTCGAACATGACCTTGACCTCGAGCCGGGCCAGATTGGCGCCGATGCAGTAGTGGGCACCGTGGCCGCCGAACGCGAGGTGGGGGTTCGGCGTACGCGTGATGTCGAAGCGGAACGGGTCGTCGAAGACGTCCTCGTCGAAGTTGGCCGACGCGTAGAACAGGCCGACTCGCTGACCGGCCCTGACCTCGACGTCACCGACGGCCACGTCGTTGAGGGCCGTTCGCTGGAAGGACGTCACCGGCGTCGCCCACCGGATGACCTCGTCCACCATCGACTCGGGGCGCTCGGCCTTCCACAGCTCCCACTGGTCGGGATGGTCGAGGAAAGCGTTCATGCCGTGGGTGATCGCGTTGCGGGTGGTCTCGTTGCCGGCGACGGTGAGCATGATGACGAAGTAGCCGAACTCGTCGTCGTCGAGCTTGTGGCCGTCGACGTCGGCGGTGATCAGCTTGGTGATGATGTCGTCGCGCGGTGTCGCCTTGCGGTCCGCGGCCATCCCCATCGCGTAGGTCAGGATCTCCATCGCAGCCTGGTCGGGATCGACGGAGTACTCCGGGTCGTCGTAGGCGATCATCTCGTTGGACCAGTCGAAGAGCTTGCGACGGTCCTCCTGCGGTACGCCGAGCAGGTCGGCGATCGCCTGCAGCGGCAGTTCCGCGGCGACGTCCTCGACGAAGTTGCCCGCCCCCTTCTCGATGGAGTTCTGGGCGATCACGTGGGCCCGCTTCACCATCACGTCGTGGAGCATGCCGATCGAGCGGGGTGTGAAGCCGCGGCTGATGATGCCGCGGGTCTTGGTGTGGTCGGGCGGGTCCTGGTTGATCAGCATGACTCGCTGGAGCTCGACCTGGTCGCGCGTCATGTCGGCGCCGAAGCGGATGATCGCGCCGTTCTCGTGGGACGAGAAGTCCTTGCTGTTCTTGGAGACCGCGGCGACGTCGGCATGGCTGCTCACCACCCAGTAGCCCTGGTCACCTAACATCCCGGCCGCCGCTTCCGGCGTCTGCGCGACCCAGGTCACCGGCGCGCTGCGGCGGACGTTGCGGAAGTGCTCGTGCGGGACGCCGGACTCGTAGAGCTCCGGGTCGGTGAAGTCGAATCCGGTGGGCAGGACGGTGTCAGCGGGCACGTGGCGCAACCTCTCGAGGCTCGGTTCTGTAACACGTTCTAGTTTCCATCGTGGCATACCGAGGGTTTGTCCGAAAGGGAGAACGTGTTCTAATTTTCAGTCATGGGCACTCCCGTGATCGTCGAGGCCGTCCGGACTCCGCTCGGCAAGCGCAACGGCTGGCTGGCCGGGATCCACCCCGCCGTCCTGCTCGGCCAGACCCAGACCGAGCTGCTGCGGCGCGCTGGCGTCGAGTCCCCGGTGATCGACCAGGTCGTGGGTGGCTGCGTGACCCAGGCGGGCGAGCAGTCCAACAACATGGTCCGCCGGGCCTGGATGCATGCCGGTCTCCACAACGACACCGCCTCGACCGTGATCGACGCTCAGTGCTCCTCCGGACAGCAGGCTGCCCACCTGGTGCACGCGATGGTCGCCTCGGGGATGATCCGGGCCGGCGTCGCCTGCGGCGTGGAGTCGATGTCGCGGATCCCGCTCGGCGGCAACGTGCCGGAAGGGCTGGGAGACCCCAGACCCGATGACTGGGACATCGACCTACCCAACCAGTTCGAGGGGGCGGACCGGATCGTCGCCAATCGCGGCTTCAGTCGCGCCGACGTCGACGCGTTCGGCCTGTGGTCGCAGCAGAAGGCGCGACAGGCGGCCGACGCGGGCCGGTTCGACCGCGAGATGTTCGAGGTGGAGGGCGTGACGAAGGACCAGGGCGTCCGCGACACCTCGCTGGAGGCGCTGGCCGGCCTGGCCCCGGTGCTGGAAGGTGGCACCCACACAGCCGGTACGTCGTCGCAGGTGACCGACGGTGCCGCCGCCGTACTGATCATGGACAGCGAGCTCGCCCAATCGCTCGACCTCACGCCGCGCGCCCGGATCGTCGCGTCCTGCCTGGTCGGCGCCGACCCCTACTTCCACCTCGACGGGCCGGTGCAGGCCACCTCCCGGCTGCTCCACGACTCGGGGATGTCGATCTCCGACCTCGACGTGTGCGAGGTCAACGAGGCGTTCGCCGGCGTGGTGATGTCGTGGGCGGCCGTCCACGACGTACCGGCCGACAAGATCAACGTCAACGGCGGTGCGATCGCGCTCGGCCATCCGGTCGGTGCCACCGGCGCCCGACTCCTCACTACCGCGCTCCACGAGCTGGAGCGCCGCGACGCCTCCACCGCCCTGATCGCGATGTGCGCAGGCGGCGCTCAAGCCTCCGGCACCATCATCGAGCGACTCTGAGGCGGCGCGAGTCGTCGCTTCCTGGCGGCGATCGGGTGCCGAGTCGCGAGCAGCGAGCGCAGCGAGCGGCTGTCGAGACCCTGACCAAGTTGGTCGAGCAGCGAGCGCAGCGAGCGGCTGTCGAGACCATCCACTGCACCACCTACGGGGTCTCGACTCGCCCTCGCCTAGCAGCTCGGTCGGCTCGACCAACTGGGCTGTCGAACCCTGACCAAGTTGGTCGAGCAGCGAGCGCAGCGAGCGGCTCGCTTCCTGACCGGCCTGGCGCGAGCAGGCGACGACTCGCTGCCTCCCGACTGCGAGCAAGCGACGACTCGCGGCTAGGTGCCGTAGACGGGTTCGGGGGTGGGGCTGTCGGCGACCAGCTCGTCGATGACGGCGCCCAGCTCGCGTGCCTCCCAACGTCGACCCGCGTCGCGTGACGGTCCGTGCCGCCAGCCGTCCTCGAGCGTGAGCTTGCCCCCCTCGATCTCGAACACGCGTCCGGTCACGTGCCCCGAGGCCGCCGAGGCGAGCCACGCCACCACCGGGGAGTTGTCCTCGGGGTCCGGCAGGTCGGCGCCGAAGACGCCCTCGGTCATCCGGGTGCGGGCCACCGGCGCGATCGCATTGACCGTCACACCCACGCGGCCCAGCTCGGCGGCAGCCACCAGCGTCAGCGTCGCGATCCCGCCCTTCGCCGCCGAGTACGCGGCCTGACCGATCGAGCCCTGCAACCCGGCCCCCGACGAGGTGTTCACCACCCGCGCCGTGCGCTCCCTGCCAGCCTTCGACTCAGCCCGCCAGTAGGCCGCTGCGTGCCGCAGCGGCGCGAAGTGCCCCTTCAGGTGCACCCGGATCACGGCGTCCCACTCGTCCTCCGTCGCGTTCACCAGCATCCGGTCCCGGACGAACCCGGCGTTGTTCACGAGCACGTCCAGCCCGCCGAAGCCCTCGATCGCCTGCTGCACCATCGCCTCGGCCTCGGCGAAGTCCCCGACGTCCGCGCTGTTCACCGCCGCCCGTCCACCGGCCGCCTCGATCTCCGACACCACCGCGGCCGACTCCGCCGGATCGACGTCGTTGACGACCACCGCAGCCCCCTGCCGTGCCAGCTCGAGCGCGTGGGCGCGGCCGATGCCGCGTCCCGCGCCGGTCACGATCGCGACCCGGCCGTCGAGAAGTCCCGTCACTGCTGCTCCTTCATGCTCAGGAAGACCGGCGGCTCTCCGCCTCCGTGACACTCGAGCGTCGCGCCCGAGACGTACGCCGCCAGGTCGGAGGCCAGGAAGGCCACCGCGTTCCCGACGTCGGCGGGCGTGGCCATCCGGCCCAGCGGGATCGTCTCCTCGATCCGCGCCACGCCCTCCGGTCCGCCGTAGTGGTCGTCGGTCTGCTCGGTGCGGACCATGCCGACGTCGATCGAGTTGACCCGCACCTGCGGTGCCCACTCGATCGCCAGCGACCGCGTCAGCGAGTCGAGCCCGGCCTTGGCAGCGCCGTACGCCGCGGTGCCGGGCGAGGGCCGGGCTGCTGCGACCGACGACACGTTGACGATCACCCCGCCGCCTGACTGGCGCTGCATCACCGTGTTGGCCGCCTGGGCGACGTGGAGCGGGGCCAGCAGGTTGAGGCCCACGACCTTCTCGTGGAACCGCGGCGAGGCCGTGGCCGCGTCGGCGGCAGGTGCCCCACCCGCGTTGTTGACGAGCAGGTCGATCCGACGGTGGCTGCTGACCACGTGGTCGACGAGACCCGCGACGGCCTCCGGGTCGCGGACGTCGCAGTCGTGGTCGGACCCGGACCGGGCGCACGTCACGACGGTCGCGCCGGCCTCGCGCAGCACGGCGACGATGCCCGCGCCGATGCCTCGGGTGCCGCCGGTGACCAGGGCGACCCGCCCGGTCAGGTCCACGGCGAGGCTCATGGCTGCTAGAGTACCAAGCAAATGCTTGGTTTGTTCGGGAGGCGCCCATGACGATCCGCGCTGAGCTGCGTGACGACGGGATCCGCGTCCTGACGATGGACGCGCCGCCGGTCAACGCGCTGAACGTGCAGGGCTGGTTCGACCTGGCTGCCGCGCTCGACGAGGCCGGCGCCGATCGGGAGACCCGCGTGGTCGTGCTGCGCGCCGAGGGCCGGGGCTTCAATGCCGGGGTCGACATCAAGGAGATGCAGCAGACCGAGGGCTTCGACGCACTTCTCGGCGCCAACCGGGGCTGCTTCGCCGCGTTCAAGGCGGTCTACGAGTGCGCCGTCCCGGTCGTCGCCGCCGTCCACGGCTTCTGCCTCGGCGGCGGAGTCGGGCTGATCGGCAACGCCGACGTGATCGTCGCCAGCGAGGACGCGTACGTCGGCGTACCCGAGATCGATCGGGGTGCGCTCGGGGCGGCCACCCACCTCGCCCGGCTGGTCCCGCCCCACCTGATGCGCACCCTCTACTTCACCGGACGCACCATCACCGCCGCCGAGCTCCACACCCATGGCTCGGTCTTCGCCGTGGTCCCGCGCGACGAGCTGGACGACATGGCTCTCGCGGTCGCCTCCGACATCGCCGGCAAGGACCCGCGGGTGATGCGGATGGCCAAGGAGGCGCTCAACGCGATCGACCCGGTCGACGTCAACCGCAGCTACCGGATGGAGCAGGGCTTCACGATGGAGCTCAACCTGGCCGGCGTCTCCGACGAGCTGCGGGAGACCTTCACAGATGGGCAGAGCGGCCAGTGAGCGGTCCGCGCGACAAGCGGATGACCGTCGACGAGGTCGTCGGCACCCTCGAGAGCGGCATGACCATCGGCATCGGCGGCTGGGGTCCGCGGCGCAAGCCGATGGCGCTGGTGCGGGGCATCCTCCGCTCCGACCTGACCGACCTCACCATCGTGTCCTACGGCGGCGCCGACGTCGGGCTGCTGGCCCGGGCCGGCAAGATCAAGCGGCTCGTCTTCGCCTTCGTCTCGCTCGACACGATCCCGATCGAGCCCCACTTCGCCCAGCGCCCGGCAGGCCGGCACCATCCCCGAGCTCGTCGAGCTCGACGAGGGCATGCTGCAGACCGGGCTGCGCGCGGCCGCCCAGCGGCTGCCGTTCCTGCCGATGCGTGCCGGCCTCGGCTCCGACGTGATGACCCACCACCCCGACCTGCGCACCGTCCGCTCGCCGTACGACGACGGCCAGGAGCTCGTCGCCGTACCCGCCCTCGACCTCGACGTCGCACTGGTCCACCTCAACCGCGCAGACCGCCACGGCAACGCGACCTACCTCGGCCCCGACCCCTACTTCGACGACCTGTTCTGCCTGGCCGCCCAGCGCGCCTATGTCTCGGTCGAGCAGGTCCTCGACACCGCCGGCCTGACCGTCGACGCCCCGGTGCAGCGGCTGCTGCTCAGCCGGATGATGGTCGACGGTGTCGTCGAGACGCCCGGCGGCGCTCACTTCACGACCTGCACGCCCGACTACGAGCGCGACGAGCCCTTCCAGAAGGCGTACGCCGCGGCCGCGGCAGACGACGAGGCCTGGTCGGCCTTCGAGCAGCGGTTCCTCTCCGGAGACGAGGCCGCCTACCAGGCCGCGGTCCGCGCGTTCGCGGAGGAGCACGCATGAGTGATGCCACGAGGGCCGAGGTGTGCGCCGCTGCCATCGCCGATGCGTTTGCCGACGACGGCGAGATCTTCGCCAGCCCGATGGGACTGCTGCCGACCCTCGGCGTCCGGCTCTGCAAGCTGACCTCCAACCCGGACCTGGTCATCTCCGACGGGGAGTCGCGCTTGCTTGCCGGTGTGCCGCCGCTGGGCACCGGCGACGAGGTGGTCGAGGGCTGGATCCCGTTCCGCCGGGTCTTCGACGTCGTCGCCTGGGGCAAGCGGCACGTGATGATGGGCGCCTCCCAGCTCGACCGCCACGGCAACCAGAACATCTCCGCGATCGGTGACTGGGCGCGGCCCGACCGGCAGCTGCTCGGCGTCCGCGGGGCGCCCGGCAACACCGTCAACAACCGCACCTCCTACTGGGTCCCGCGCCACTCCCCCCGCGTCTTCGTCGAGCAGGTCGACGTCGTGTCCGGGGTCGGCCCTGCCCGCGCCCGCGATGCCGGCGCCGGCCGCTTCCACGACATCCACCGCATCGTCACCGACCTCGCCGTGCTGGACGTCGGTGGACCCGGCGGCACCGTCCGGCTGCGGTCGGTGCACCCCGGCGTCACCGTGGACGAGGTCCGCGAGGCGACCGGGTTCGACCTGGCTGTCCCCGACGACGTCCCATCCACCCGCGAGCCGCGGATGGACGAGATCGTGCTGATCCGTGAGGTGCTCGACCCCCGCAACTTGCGAGGCCGCGAGGTGCGGACATGACGACGCAGCAGCTCCTGCGCACCGCCCTCACCGACCTGGTCGGCGTGACGCCACCCGGTCGTGCAGACCGGCATGGGCTGGGTGTCCGGCCCACGGCTGGTCACCGCGACAGCGAACGCCGGGGGGCTCGGGATCCTCGCCTCGGCCACCATGTCTCTGGCCGAGCTGGAGGCCGCCATCGTCGAGGTGAAGGGGCGAACGGACGCACCGTTCGGCGTCAACCTCCGCGCCGACGCCGCCGACGCGAGCACCCGCTGCGACCTGCTGGTCGAGCACGGCGTCAAGGTCGCGTCGTTCGCGCTCGCACCCACGCCCGAGCTGATCGCGCGGCTCAAGGAGCACGGCGTCGTGGTGATCCCCAGCGTCGGCGCCGCGAAGCACGCGAAGAAGGTCGCCGGCTGGGGCGCGGACGCGGTCATGGTGCAGGGCGGCGAGGGCGGTGGCCACACCGGCCCGGTCCCGACCACGCTGCTGCTGCCGTCAGTGCTCGACGCTCTGCACGCTCAAGGGACAGACATCCCGGTGATCGCCGCAGGCGGCTTCTTCGACGGACGTGGTCTCGCGGCCGCCTTGTCGTACGGCGCGGCCGGGGTCGGGATGGGGACGCGGTTCCTGCTCACGAGCGACTCAGCCGTCCCCGACGAGGTGAAGCGGTTCTACCTCGGCCACGACCTCACCGGAACGGTGGTGACCGATCGGGTCGACGGCATGCCCCATCGGATGCTGCGCACGCCGCTGGTCGACGAGCTGCACGAGACGTCGTCGCTGCGCCGGCTCGGCCCGACCGCACGCCGGACGCTGGAGTTCAAGCGGGAGTCGGGGATGTCGTGGCGCGCCCTGGCGCGCGACGGGGTCCGGCTCCGCCGTACCGGTGAACGGTCGTTGGGCCAGGTCGCCCTCGCCGCCAACACCCCGATGCTGCTCAAGGCCGGGCTGGTCGACGGCGACACCACCGCCGGCGTGCTGGCCGCCGGCCAGGTGGTCGGCATGATCGACGACCTGCCATCGTGCGAGGAGCTGATCGACCGGATCGTGCGCGAGGCAGCCGAGCAGCTGCGTCGCGCCGGCGCGCACGTGGTCTGAGTCAGATCCGCCGCTGGAACGCCAGGACCCGTCCCATGGGCCGGTAGCCGAGCCGCTCGTTGACGCCGATCATGTGGTCGTTCGACTCGGCGTTCCAGGTGTCCAGGGTCCGCAGCTGCGGCTCGACGGCCATCAGCCAGCGGCACAGGTCGGCCTTCAGCAGGAGGCCGAGCCGGTGGCCGCGGTGCTCGCGCACGACGGTGGTGTCCTCCTGGTCGCCGATCTCGGGGCGCTCGACGTCGACGGTCGCCACGGTGTGGCCCACCAGCTCACCGGTGTCGCGGTGGCGCGCGAGGACGCGGTAGAGCCGGTTGCCGCTCTCGATCTGCGCGTGCTCGAAGGCGCGGATCCGCTCGACCGAGAAGACCTCGTCCTCGATCTCGAGGTCGTCGAGCGGGGAGTCGTTGATCGAGTCTGTCACGGTGACCAGCTGCGCGTGGAGGTCATCGGGGCTGTGGCCGGCGATGCGGACCAGCTCGTAGTCGTGGGCGAAAGGCTCCGCCTCGGCGTACGCCGCCTCGAAGAACTCCGCGCCGAGCTCGTGGAGGTGCTGCCGCCGGTTGATGTCATGCGACTTCTTCTCGTAGCCCTCGGCAGCGGCGAACCCGAGGGTCGTGTCGCAATCCCAGCCGTCCATGCCCACCAGCGGGCGACCGATGCGGCGGCACTCCGCGTGCAGGGCGGCGAGGGTCGCGCTCCCGAGACCGCGGCGACGATGATCGGGGTGCACGGCGACCCCGAGCCAGGCCAGCTCCAGGTTGTCCCAGTCGGACGTGCTCAGGATAGGCGGTTCCGACCGGATGTCCACCGTCGAACACGAGGAACCGGCGCGCGGGCTCGCCGTCCCAGCCGTGGCGCATCGACATCGACTCCCGGTACGCCGTCGCCGAGTGACGCCACGGGCAGTCGACCGGGATCCGGGCGTTCTCGATCGCGACGAAGGCGTCGACCGACGCCGCGTCGTCCCACCCGAACTCCCGAAGCTCCACCGACCCAGCATGGACTGCCGCCAGCCTCCCCACACCTCATTTCGGATGCCACCGGCCGGGACTCACGGGGCCGGGGGTTTCAGATGCGCTCGACGATGGTGACGTTGGCCTGGCCGCCGCCCTCGCACATCACCTGCAGCCCGTAGCGGCCGCCGGAGCGCTCCAGCTCGCCGAGCAGGGTGGTGAGCAGCCGGGTGCCGGTGGCGCCGATCGGGTGGCCGAGGGCGATCGCGCCACCGTTGACGTTGACCTTCTCGTGGGGCACGTGGAGCTCCCGCATCCAGGCGAGCACGACCGGCGCGAACGCCTCGTTGCACTCGAACCGGTCGATCTCGTCGACGCTCAGCCCGCTCTTCTCCAGGGCGTAGGCCGTGGCGCGGATCGGTCCGGTCAGCATCCAGACCGGGTCGTCGCCGCGGACGGACAGGTGGTGGACGCGTGCCCGCGGGGTCAGCCCGTGGTCGAACACCGCTCGTTCCGAGGCGACCAGCACCGCGCTGGATGCGTCGCTGATCTGGGACGCAACGGCGGCGGTGATCCGGCCGCCTGGTGCCAGCGGCTGCAGGCCGGCCATCTTCTCCAGCGAGGTGTCGCGGGGGCACTCGTCGACCGCGAAGTCGCCCGACCGGCTCGATCTCCGCCTCGAAGCGACCCTCGGCGATCGCGGCGCGGGCACGTTCGTGGGAGGCGAGGGCGAAGCGTTCGAGCTCCTCGCGGTCGAGGTCCCACTTCTCGGCGATCATCTCCGCCGACCGGAACTGACTGACCTCCTGGTCGCCATAGCGTGCCAGCCAACCGGGCGACTCCGCGAACGGCGTCGAGAAGCCGTACTCCTGGCCGACCAGCATGGCGGCCGAGATCGGGATGGCGCTCATGTTCTGCACTCCGCCGGCGACGACCAGATCCTGGGTGCCGGACATCACCGCCTGAGCGGCGAAGTGGACGGCCTGCTGCGACGATCCGCACTGCCGATCGATCGTGACGCCCGGGACGTGGTCGGGCAGGCCCGCGACCAGCCAGGCAGTGCGCGCGACGTCGCCCGCCTGGGAGCCGATGGTGTCGCAGCAGCCGAGGATGACGTCGTCGACCGCCGCCGGGTCGACGCCGGTGCGCCGCATCAACGCCGAGATGGTGTGGGCGGCGAGGTCGGCGGAGTGCATGCCGGCGAGCGAGCCGCCGCGCTTGCCGACCGGCGTCCGGACGGCGTCGATGAGGAACGCTTCACTCAACGGAGATCCCCTCCAGCAGGATCGAGACGTACTGGTCGGCCACCGCGGTCGCTGACATCGACCCGCCCGGCCGGTACCAGTTGACCGCGACCCAGACGGTGTCGCGGATGAAGCGGTGGACGAGGTCGACGTCGAGGTCGTCGCGGAGCACGCCCGCGGCCACGCCCTCGCGCAGCAGCGTCAGCCAGACCTGCCGCGACTGCTCAGCGCGCTCGGCGAGATAGCCGAATCCGGCCAGCGACCCGAGGTGGGCCGCGTCGTTCTGGAAGATCGCGACCTCGCTGTGGTGCCGGTCGATCGCCTCGAAGGAGGCCCGGACCACCCGCTCCAGCTTGCGGCGCGGGTCGTCGGCCGACGCCAGGATCTCGTCGTACTGCCCGAAGAGCTCGTCCTGGAAGGTCCGCAGGATCTCGTCGACCATCGCCTCCTTGGAGTCGAAGTGGTGGTAGAGGCTGCCGGACAGGATGCCCGCGGCGTCGGCGATGTCGCGGACCGTCGTGTTGCGGTAGCCCTTCTCGGCGAACAGGTCCGCCGCGATCGTCAGCAGCTCCTCACGCCGCCCGGCCCCGGTGGTCGAGCCTGTCGAGACCCTAGGCATGCTGGCTGCTCACGCTCAGTACCTCACCGGTGAGGTACGACGAGTAGTCGGACGCGAGGAAGACCATCACGTTGGCCACCTCCCACGGCTCGGCGGCACGGCCGAACGCCTCCCGCTGCTCGAGCTCGGCGAGCAGCTCGTCGCTGGTCACCTTCGCCAGGAACGGGTGCATCGCCAGGCTCGGGGACACCGCGTTGACCCTGATGCCGTGGGGCGCGAGGTCCATCGCCGCGCAGCGGGTCAGCGCCATCACACCGGCCTTGGCCGCGGCATAGTGCGCCTGCCCCTCCTGCGCGCGCCAGCCGACGACGGAGGCGTTGTTGACGATGACACCGCGCTTCCCTCGCTCGATCATGCGGCGCGAGGCCGCTCGGACGCAGCGCATCGTGCCGGTCAGCGTGATGTCGAGGACCCGACCCCACTCCTCGTCGGTCATGTCCGTGATGGAGGCAGTGCCACCGAGGCCGGCGTTGTTGACCATGACGTCGACGCCACCCACCTCCTCCGCCGCGCCCACCAGTCCCTGCACCTGCTCCTCGTCGGTCACGTCGCACGCGAGCGCGGTGACGCGTTCGGGGCCGAACTCCCCCGCCAGCGCCTGGTGCGACTCCCCCAGCCGCCTCTCGTGGGTGTCGCTGACGACCACGTGGCGGGCGCCTTCCTCGAGCGCACGACGGGCGACGGCGGCGCCGATCCCGGCCCCCGCCGCAGCGGTCACCACGACCACCTTGTCGGTCAGCAGCCCGTGACCCGGGACGTACGCCGGGGACGCCGTCATCCCTGCGCTCACGGTCGGGGTTCCTTCGGCAGGCCGAGCACCCGCTCGGCCAGGATGTTGCGCTGCACCTCGTCGCTCCCGCCGTAGATCGTGTCGGCCCGGCTGTAGAGGTACAGCCGCTGCCACTGGTCGATCTCGTAGTCCGGGCCGGTGGTGAGGGCGTCTCGGCCCGCGACCACCATCGCGAGCTCGCCGAGGTCGCGATGCCAGTTGGCCCACACCAGCTTGGAGATGCTGGCCGCGCCCCCACCGGACGCCGAGCCCTCACCGGCGGTCACCGTGGCCAGGCCACGGACCGCATTGAGCCCCATCACCTCGAGCCCGACCGTGGCGTGCGCCAGCCGGTCCCGGACCAGGGGGTCGTCGTAGCTCCCGTTGGCCTTCGCGAGCTCGACCAGGGCATCGAGCTCCCGGGCGTAGCCCACCTGGTCGGCGAGCGTGGAGGCACCGCGCTCGAAGCCCAGCAGCCCCATCGCGACCCGCCACCCGTCACCGGGCTCGCCCACGACGAGATCGGAGGCGGTCCGGGCGCCGTCGAGGAACACCTCGTTGAACTCGGCGCCTCCCGTGAGCTGCCGGATCGGGCGTACCTCGACCCCCGGCTGGTCCATCGGCACCAGCAGGAAGGAGAGCCCGTGGTGGCGCTGCGAGCCGGGCTCGGTGCGGGCGATCACGAAGATCCACTGCGCATGCTGGGCGTACGACGTCCACACCTTCTGGCCGTCGATCACCCACTCGTCG
The DNA here is from genome assembly GCA_963804845.1 of uncultured Actinomycetota bacterium. Lineage (GTDB taxonomy): Bacteria > Actinomycetota > Actinomycetes > Propionibacteriales > Nocardioidaceae > Nocardioides. Next base: position 32,652 of record CAWDSA010000004.1, read on the forward strand.
CCGTCCAGCCGTGCCTTCGTCTGCACGTTGGCGAGGTCGGAGCCGGCGTTCGGCTCGGAGTAGCCCTGGCACCAGAACTCCGTCACCGCCGCGATCGGCGGCAGGAAGCGCTCCTGCTGCTCCGTCGTTCCGAACGCGATCAGGGTCGGCCCGAGCAGCTCCTCGCCGAAGTGGTTGACCCGCTTCGGCGCACCGGAGCGGGCGTACTCCTCATGGAAGATCACCTGCCGCTCGAGATCGAGGCCCCGGCCGCCGTGCTCGGTCGGCCAACCGACGCAGGTCCAGCCGTGCTCGGCCAGGTGTCGGTTCCAGGCCCGTCGTTCCTCGTACCCGGCGTCCGCGTCCGGCCGGTGCTCGCGGTGCTCGTCCAGCCAGTCCCGGATCTCGGCCCGGAACTCCTCCGTGCTGAACTCCTCGGGCGTCTGCTGCGGGGTGGCCATGGTGGTAGCCTACCAAGCAAATGCTTGGTTTGGAGGACTGCGCCCGACGCTCCCGGCCCTCGTGCAGGCGGCCGCGGAGCGCTACGCCGACGCGCCGGCCCTGGTCGATGGCAGCGCCTGCCTGTCGTTCGCGGAGCTCCGTGGCCGCGTCGCCGCGGTCGCCCAGGTCGTACGCCGACCGCGGACTGCGGTCCGGCGAGCGGGTCGCTCTCTGGGGACCCAACAGCATCGGCTGGGCGGTCGCCGCGCTGGCCGTGACGTGGGCCGGCGGAACGCTGGTTCCGCTCAACAGCCGCTACACCGCGCACGAGGTGGCCGACATCGTCGAACGGTCCGGTGCGCGACTCGTGGTCGTGCATGACGGCTTCCTCGGTCGTACCCAGCTCGCCGACCTCGCAGCCCGGGGAGTCGAGGGGCTGGTCGACCTCGTGGATCTCGACGGGCTCGATCGCCGCGCGGGCGCCTCCCCTGCCGACGTCGGCCCCGACGACGTGGCCGACATCCTCTTCACGTCCGGCACCACCGGTCGACCCAAGGGTGCGATGAGCGCGCACCGGCAGACCATCGGGGTCGCCGCGGCGTGGGCGGAGCTCGGCGGCGTCCGCGCCGACGACCGCTACCTCGTCGTCAACCCGTTCTTCCACTCGTTCGGCTACAAGATCGGCATCGTGGTCGGCCTGCTGACCGGCTGCGCGCTCTATCCCGCTGCCACGTTCGACGTCACCGAGACGATGGGCCTGATCGAGCGGGAGCGGATCACCGTGTTTCCCGGCGCTCCCACGCTCTACCAGTCGATGCTCAGCGCCCCCGATCGCGACCGGTTCGACCTGACGTCGCTGCGGCTCGCCGTGACCGGCGCCGCCGTCGTCCCGGTCGTACTGATCGAGCGGATGCGCGAGGATCTGCGGATCGACCAGGTCGTGACCGCCTTCGGGATGACCGAGGCCGTGGTCGTCACCATGTGCCGGCCCGAGGACGACGCCGAGACCGTGGCCACCACCTGCGGCCGGCCGATCCCGGGCATGGAGATCACCCTCGGACCAGACGACGAGCTGCTGGTGCGCGGCGACCACGTGATGCTCGGCTACCTCGACGACCCCGAGGCGACCGCCGCCGCCATCGACTCCGACGGCTGGCTGCACACCGGCGATGTCGGCAGCATCGACGACGCGGGCAACCTGACGGTGACCGACCGGCTCAAGGACATGTACATCTCCGGCGGCTTCAACGTCTACCCCGCCGAGGTCGAGCAGACCCTCGCCAGCCTCGACGGCGTGGTCGAGGCCGCCGTGGTCGGCGTACCGGACGAACGGCTCGGTGAGGTCGGCAAGGCGTACGTCGTGGTCGACGCCGACCATCGGCCGAGCCTGGATGCCGCGGACGTGACCGCGTGGTGCCGGGACCGGCTGGCCAACTTCAAGGTGCCGCGCGAGGTGGAGCTGGTCGACTCGCTCCCCCGCAACCTGTCCGGCAAGGTGCTGAAGACCGAACTTAGGAGCAAGGCATGAGCGACGAGGTCATCGACTACGAGACGGTGCCCTTCGAGGCGGGTGGTGCGGTGGCGCGGATCCGGCTCAACCGCCCGGAGTACCGCAACGCGCAGAACTCCGCGATGACGTATGCCCTCGACGCGGCGTTCCAGCGCGCAGTCGACGACGAGGCGGTCAAGGTCATCGTGTTGTCCGGAAACGGCAAGCACTTCTGTGCCGGCCACGACATCGGCACGCCCGGCCGCGACGTCGACCAGACCTTCGACCGCAAGGCGGTCATCCACTGGGACCACACCGACAAGCAGGGCGTCGACAGTCGCTGGGCTCGGGAGTCCGAGGTCTACCTGGGCATGTGCCGCCGGTGGCGCGAGGTGCCCAAGCCGGTCATCGCCATGGTCCACGGCGCCTGCATCGCGGGCGGGCTGATGCTCGCCTGGTCGTGCGACTTCATCGTGGCCAGTGACGACGCGTTCTTCTCCGATCCGGTCGTGAAGATGGGCATCCCCGGCGTCGAGTACTTCGCCCACCCGTGGGTGATGAACCCCCGTGCCGCCAAGGAGTTCCTGTTCACCGGCGACCGGTTCCCCGCGGAGCGGGCGCGCGAGCTGGGCATGGTCAACCACGTCGTACCCGTCGACGAGCTGGAGTCGACGGTGCTCGCCATGGCCGAGCGGATCGCGCAGATGCCACGGCTGGGGCTCGCGCTGGCCAAGAAGGCGGTCAACAACGCCGAGGACGCGCAGGGCATGCGGGTCGGCATGGACTCCGTCTTCGGACTGCACCACGCCGCGCACGCCCACAACGCCGAGGTCGGCGCGGACTCGCTGGGCGGCATGGACGCGCGGTCGATGAGGGACGGGAAGGACAGCTGATGGACGAGCGCGACGAGCTCCGCGAGGTCGTGCGGACGCTGCTGGCCAAGCAGTCCGGCGACGACGCCTGGCGCACCCTGTGCGACCAGGTCGGCGTGACGGCGCTGCCGATCCCGGAGCAGTACGACGGTGCCGGCGCCTCCCTCGCCGAGTCGGCGGTGGCGCTGGAGGAGGTCGCCTATGCACTCGAGCCCAGTCCCCTGCTCCCGACCACGCTGGCCGCGGCCGCACTCCTGCTGCACGGCACCGACGAGCAGCAAGCAGAGCTGCTCCCCCAGATCGCGGCGGGCGAGACGGCGACCGTCGTCCTCGAACCACCCCTGGTGCTCGAACCGGACGCCTCGATCGTGCTGGTGCCGGACGGCGCCGACCTCGCCGTCGCAGACGGCACTCCCGAGTCGGTCGAGGCACTCGACCCGACCCTGCGCCTCGGGCACCTCGACGTCCCCGCCACGCCCACGCCCGAGCTGCTCGATGTCGCGGCCGCGCTCGCGACCGCCGTCCAGCTCGGCACGATGCGGCGCGGCCTCGACATGACGGTCGCCTACTCGAAGGAACGCGTGCAGTTCGGCCGGCCGATCGGGTCGTTCCAGGCGCTCAAGCACCGGATGGCCGACCTGCTGGTGCTGGTCGAGATGTCCCGGTCCGCGTCGTGGGCGGCGACCGATGCGGCGGCGGCGTACGTCTCCGCACCCGACTCCGGCACGTCGGCGCGACTGCACCGCCTCGCCGCCGTCGCCAAGGCCTACTGTTCCGACGCGCTCGACCAGGTCGCCGCCGAGACGGTGCAGATCCACGGCGGGATCGCGATCACCTGGGAGCACGAGGCGCACCTGGTCTTCAAGCGTGCCCATGCCTTCGCCCAGCTGTTCGGGACCGCGCCCGAGCACCGTGCGTCGCTGGTCTGACGCCTGATCAGGGCGTCGAGCCGTAGCGCCCCTCATGGAAGGTCAGTCCGTGGGGTACGTCGGTGGTGGCGAGGTCGACCACGCGGCCCACGACCAGCAAGTGGTCACCGGCCTCGTGAACGGTGTGGATCCGGCAGTCGACGTAGCCGATGATCCCGTCGAGCAACGGTGACCCGGTCTCGGGGCTGGGCGACCACGACACGTCGGCGAACTTGTCGACGCCGCGTGAGGCCATCCGGTTGGAGAGGTCGACCTGATCGGCGGCGAGGAGGTTGACGCAGTAGGCGCCGGACCGCTGGATCAGTGGCCACGCGCGGGAGGTCTTGGCCGGGGAGAACACGACCAGCTGCGGGTCGAGCGACACCGACATGAAGCTCTGGCAGGTCATGCCCACCGGCGCTCCCCCGCCCCCTCCGCTGTGACTGAGTGCGGTGACAACGGTGACGCCGCTCGCGAAGCGACCGAGCACGTCGCGGAACCGGCGGGCCGCTGCGGCGGCCTCCTCGGAGTCGACGTGGATCGTCTCGCCGGGCCAGATCTCGACGTCGAAGTCGCCACCGAGGAACGACTCGATCAGCTCGCGGCTGGGCCAGGTGCTGGCCGCGTCGGGGTTCATCCCCTCGGGGACGTCGTGATCTGGCACAACACGGGAGTCTGTCACTGCTGACCGACGCTGAAGTCGTGGCCCCAGTAGGAGACAGCCGTGCTCTCGCGGGCGACCCAGCTCTTGTCCTCGACGGTGAGCCCCTCGGTGCCGAACTCGATGTCGAAGCCGCCGGGCGACCGGACGTAGAAGGAGATCATCTCGTCGTTCATGTGGCGCCCGAGGGTGGCCGAGAGCGGCGCCTTGTGCTTCCGGACCCGCTCCAAGGCCCGGCCGACGTCGTCGAGCCGGTCGACCTCGAACATGATGTGGACGCACTTGCTCGGGTTGGGCATCGGCAGGAACGCGAGGCTGTGGTGGCGCGGGTTGATCCCGAAGAACCGCAGCCACGCCTTGGTTCCAGGCTCCTTGCCGACGAACTCGCCGGGCATGCTCATCGAGTCGCGCAGCCGGAAGCCAAGGACGTCGGTGTAGAACTCGAGCGCCTCCTCGTCGTCACCCACGGGGAGCACGATGTGGCCCATCCCCTGGTCGCCGGTGACGAAGCGCGCGGCGTACGGCGTGACCAGCGGCCGTGCCTCGTAGGTGATGCCGTGGAAGAGCTCGAAGACGTTGTCCCACGGGTCGCGGAACCGGATCATCTCCTGCACCCGGCGCTCGGCGAGCTCCTCGGGCGTGGCCTCGTCGAGCTCGACGCCCGCCTTGGCGAGGTGTTCGCGTGCTTCCTGCAGGGCGCGGTGGTCGGCGACCTCCCAGCCGGCGGCCGCGAGCTGGTCGGTGTCACCAGGGACGACGACGAGGCGGGCACTGACCTGGTCGATCCGGAAGTAGAGGTTGTCGGTGTCGGGGCCGCGCGCCTCCGCGAGACCGAGCACCTTGCCGGCGAAATGGCGCCACTGGTCGAGGTCGGTGCTGGTGACCCGGACGTAGCCGAGCGACTTGAGGTCGATCATGCACGCTCCTTGTGTCGGTCCAGGAAGGCGATCGAGACCTCGGCGAAGGCGTCGGCGGCCTCGATCTGGGCCCAGTGGCCACAGTTCGGGAAGACGTGGAGCTCCGCGCGCGGGATCAGCTTGAGCGCGGTGAGGGCTCCGTCGAGCGGGTTGACGCGATCCTCGCGGCCCCAGGTGAGCAGGGTCGGGCGGCGGAGCCGGTGGGCCTCGCGCCAGAGCATGCCGTCCTCGGCGGTCTCGGGGTTCCAGAACGACATCCCCATGCTGCGCATGGCCTCCTGGGCGCCCGGCGCGGTCGCGGCCGCGAACCGCTCCTCCACCAGCTCGTCGGTGACAAGGTCCTGGTTGACGACCATGGTCGAGATGAACGCGCGCAACGCCTCGCGGGTGGGCTCGGCGCCGAAGTCCATCAGCCGCTGCACGCCCTCGGTCGGGTCGGCGTGGAACAGGTTGAGGCTCAGCCCACCCGGCCCCATGAGCACCAGGCGACCGACCCGGTCCGGGTGGCTGAGCGCGAGCCGCATCGCCGTACCTCCCCCCAGGCTGTTGCCGAGCAGGTGGACCCGGCCGATGCCGAGCTCGTCGAGCAGCGCGAGCACGTGGTCGGCGGCGAAGCGGTAGTAGTTGCCCACGACCGGCGGCTTGTCGGAGCCACCGAACCCGGGCTGGTCGATGGCGAGGGTGCGGTAGGACGCGGCGAACCGCGGCAGGGCCGGACCGAAGTTGGACCACGAGCTCGCCCCGGGTCCGCCCCCGTGGAGCATCACCAGCGGCAGCCGTCCGTCTCGCTCGTCACCCGACTCGTAGTAGGCCAGGGTCAGGTCACCAGCCTTGGCGGTGAGCTGTTCCATGTTGTTCATTGGCTAGTACATCCCGGGGTCGACCTTGTGACCGAACTCGTGGGCGCCGTACATCTGGAGCGCGCGCTCGGGGTCGTTGGCGGCGTGGACGCGCCCCGCGTGGGCGTCACGCCACGTGCGCTGCAGGTAGGTGCCCTCGGCGAGCGCGCGACCGCCGGAGGCCTCGAACAGCGCGTCGATCGCGTCGATCGCACGCTGGGTGCCGAGCACCTGGTCGCGGCGTACCTTCAACCGCAGCGACAGCGGGATCTTCTCGCCCTTGGCGACCAGCGCCTGCTCGTCGCGGATGTTGTTCATGGTGAGCGCCCACGCGGCGTCGATCTCGCTGGAGGCGCGGGCGATCCGGACCGCCGCGAACGGGTCGAGGTGGGCCTTCTCGCCGGCGTACGCCGCGCGCACCCGCGCCTTCTGCATCTCGACGTGCTCGGCGTACGCGCCCGCGGCCATGCCGATGATGGGCGTGCTGATGGTGGTGGTGAAGATCGAGTGGAACGGCAGCTTGTAGAGGTCGCTGTCGTTGACGGCCTGGCCCGGGCCGAAGCAGCGACCGGTGTCGACCATGCTCAGCGTGAACGCCTCGGGGATGAAGGTCTCCTCGACGACGATGTCGTTGGAGCCGGTGCCGCGCAGCCCGACGACGTTCCAGACGTCGACGATCTCGTACTTCTCGCGCGGCACCATGAAGGTCCGGAAGTCGACGACGTCGCCCTGGTCATTGAGCACGAGGCCGCCGAGCAGCACCCACGTCGCGTGGTCGCAGCCCGACGAGAAGCTCCACTTGCCCGAGAGCGTGAAGCCGCCCTCGGTGATGACAGCACGGCCCGTAGGGGCGTACGAGGAGCTGAGCCGGGTGCTGGTGTCGTCGCCCCAGACCGCCTGCTGCGCCTCGTCGGCGAACAGCGCGACCTGCCACGGGTGCACACCGACCACGCTGGAGACCCAGCCGGTCGACCCGCACGCGCCGGCGATCTCGCGCACGGCTGTGTAGAAGTCGACCGGGTCGGCCTCGAGCCCGTCGAACCGCTTCGGCTGGAGCAGCCGGAAGAAGCCGGTCTCCTCCAGCTCCTTGATGCTGGCATCGGGAACGACGCGAAGCCGCTCCGCCTCGTCCGCGCGGTCGCGGAA
>CAWDSA010000005.1:0-13702 GCA_963804845.1 uncultured Actinomycetota bacterium
CCTGGATCGACGGACCTGATCCGGGACTGCGTGGCCTCGGTGAAGGCCACCACCTTCTGCTTGGCCAGGTCCAGCTCGACCGCGGAACGGTCCGTGAACGCGATGCGCAGGTGGGAGATCAGCGGCCCCTGGTCAAGCGTCACCCCTGCGATCCGACCGAGCGGGTAGTGCGCCCCACCGGAAAGGGCCTTCCCGACGCCGGTCAGCCCCGGGAAGGCGTGGAGCTGCTGGTCGGTCAGTACGACCCAGAAGGTGTTTCCCTCGGGCCACGAGAGGGCATCGCCCCAGACGCCCTGCTCGGGGTCGTTCGTCCTGCCGAACGAGGCCATCGCGTCGGTCAAGGCACCCGCCTGCTGCATACCGCGCCGCCAGGCTCCACCCTTCGCGGCGGCCATCACGGCGGCCAGCACTGTCTCGCCCGCAGGGATCAGCGCCGCGTTCTTCTTCACGAACGCCTTCGTCGCATCCGCCATGTCGATCTCTAGCTGGCACCGGGCTTGATGGAAGGAGGCCAGGAGGCGCTGGGCGGGCGAGGCAGGTCCGCCTTCGGCGGGGCCGGAGCGCCTTCGCCCTGGACCGCAAGTGGCTTCGCCGGGTCCTCCTTCGCCGCTCTTGGGTTGACGACCGGGTCCTGGGCCCAGGCCGCCAGACCGATCGGGCCCTGGTCGTCGCGGGCCGACCATTCCTCCACGGGCAGGCGGAGCACCCGCATCGCGTCCACCACCGCGTCGTACGCCGCACGGGCCGACGCGGACGCAGCGCGCAGGTCCCACTCGGCGAGCCGCTCGGCTGCATCGCCGGCGTGGGCGTCGGCCGACAGAAGGTGTTCACGGGCCCGGTCGGCGTTCGGCGACGCGTAGACCCGGGCCAGCAAGTGGTTCGCCCACTGCAGACGCACCGCGGTCTGCCAGCGGTCCATCGCGTCACGCTCGAACTGGCTGAGGCCGAGGGTGATCGGCAGCGTCGACGTGACCGACGGGGTGCCCATCGCCAGCCGGAGGAAGAACGTCTGGTCCATGTCGTTCCACGCGGCGTAGTCCTCGGCGTCGAAGACGAGGGAGCGCCCCAGACCGAGGTACGAAGCGGCGGCGAGCAGCGCGGCGTGGTCGGGGGTCTGGAACGACCGCTGCAGGATAGGCGTGTCGAACACCATCGGCCACGTCTGTATCCCGGTCGACGGCTCGTCGTAAGTCTGGCCAGGAAAGTTGATGGCGGTGTCGGTGATGCCGAACTGCGCCCACCGGTGGTCGGGCACGTCGAAGAGCACGACCGGGACCTGCCCGCGACGGTTCTCGAGCAGTCTCCGGCTCGTCGCGTCGAACTCGAACGCGAGGTCGTAGTAGGCGCTCGGACTGTCGGGGTTGCTGCACGGGCCGGGCTCATAGAAGTGGAAGGTGTCGCTCGCGCTGAGGCAGGTCAGGGGCTCCTCGTAGGTCTGCAGCGAGAAACCGGTCTCGACGTCGACGGTCCACGACCGCGACGGGTCGAAGGCGCCGAGCGCGGCGGCGACCCTGGCAGGGTTGGGCTGGGTGGCGAGGGGGTCTTCGAACTGCTGGTTGCGCAGGTCGGTCACGACGTTCACGTCGACCTCGAGGGAGTGCTGGAGCGCCGGCGGAGAGAGGGCGGGGTCGAAGCGCGGCGACGGTCCGAAGTGTTTGCCGACGGCGACGTACCGGATCACCTCGGCCAGGTCCGCCGACAGGTCCGTGAACGGTCGGTACCAGTGCCTCGTGCCGTACTCCCAGATGGGGGGCAGGCGGTTGTCAGGCGGTAGGTACCACCCGGTGTAGTGGTCGACCTCCTCGAGCTCGTAGTTCTCCGTCCAGTAGTCAGGACCGGCAGACACGTCGTAGAACCACACGCGGGAGGTGGCGTCCAGCGGGTACTGCGGGTCGTCGGCCGTGCTGCCGCCCCACGCGGAGAAGTGGCCCTGCTCGGACCCGCCGAAGCTGGACTTGTTCCCGGGCAGGACGTGGAACGGCGCGTAGGTGTGGTGCCGGAAGTCGGGACGGCCGTACCAGTTCACGAGGAAGACGGTGGGGAGGCTGGTGTCGACGCCGAGCATCGGGCCGGCGTTCGTCGCCAGCCAGTTCTCGACGGCGACGGCGTCCATCACGGTGTTCTCGGTGATGTCCAGCGCCGCCGCAGGCTGCTGGGAGTACCTGGCCTGCCACTCGGTCGCCGGCCCGGGCGGCCGGGCCGTGGACGCGGCGGCGGCGAAGAAGTCGTCCTCGAAATCCTGGTCGGCGAAGACCGACTCGTAGGAGTAGGTGTACGTCAGCCCGAGCGGTCGCAGGTAGCCCGCGAACGCGCGCTGGAGCACCAGCGGCTGTCCGAACGCCGGCTGTCGGGCCTCCACGGCGGCCGGATCGATGCCCCGGGGCGGCGCGCCGGGCTCGAGCCCCACGTAGACGATGGTCACCGGGATCTCCAGCTGCAGGTCCACTGCGCCACCGGGGGTGAGATGGGTGAGCTCCGGTGGCGGCGTCTCCGAGCGCGAGGAGGTCTGTTCGGGGGTCCTCGAAGTCGAAGCCGCCGGCGCGTCCGACCCGGCGCCGGCCAGCGCGGCCGTCGCCAGCAGGATCACCAGGCCCCCGTGCCACCGCTTCATGGCCGCCTCCGGACCTCGTCGAGCGGCGCCGGCTGCGGCACGCTCGGGTCGGGGAAGTCATCGATGACGGGTCCGGGCGGCTCGGGTGGGGGGTCCATAGCCGCCGTCCGCGCGTCGTCGTGCAGCACCGGGCTCTCGACCCAGGCCTCGAACCCGACCGCGCCCTGGTCGGCCCGGCCGGACCACGGCTCGATCCGCACCCGGGCATCGCCGGCCGCAGCGACGACGTGGGCGTAGGCATCGCGGGCGGCGAGCGACGCGCCGCGCAGGTCCCATGCCGCCAGCAACTCCTGGGCCTCGCCGGCGAGGCGGTCAGCCTCGACCACGTTGTCCGCGGCGCGGCCGGCGGAGCGCGACGAGACGACGTCGGCGAGGATGCGGTTGGCCCACTGGAGGCGCATGCCGGTCAGCCAGCGGTCCATGTTGTCCCGGTCGAACTGCGAGAACTCCTCGGTGAGGTGGGCGTAGCTCATCGTCGAGTTCATGCCGGTGCCCACCCACATGTAGTAGTCCTCGTTGTATGCGGCGTGGCCCTCGCCGTCCCGGTCGATGCTGACGAACGGGTGCTGGAGGCCGAGGTGGTGACCCACCTCGTGGGAGATGAGAGCGTCGTTCGAGAGCAGGTCGTAGGGGGTGAGGTACGCCAGGTTCCACCGTTGCGTCGCGTCGCCGATGCCGGTCTCCTCGCGGACGTTCCCGTAGGGCGCTGAAGCAGCAACCCCGGCGTACGGCATCCCGAGGTACCACTGGAGCGGCAGGGTGACGGCGAAGACCGGAACCTCGTACCGGCGGCCCTCGAGGTAGCGATGCCGCCGCGAGTCGGCGAACCGGTCGGGGTCGATCAGTGGGAGCGTCCAACCGAACTCGGAGTCGGGGAGCGGGCCGTAGCACGACTGCGCACCGGGGCCGACCGCGCCGCGGGAGCACGACACAGCCTCGCGGATGCGGGAGTCGACGGGCACGACCTCGAGCTCGTGGCCGAACCGGCGCGAAGGGTCGAGGCGGTCGAAGGTCGCCTCGACGACGTCGAGGCGGAGGTTGTCCTCCGCCGGCTCCGCCTTCGGGTCCCAGTCGACGAGCGTGACGTCGAGCTCCACGTCGTCGACGAGCAGCGGCGGCGAGAGGGCGGGGTCGTAGACCGGCGACCCAGCGAACCATGCGTACACACCCAGGTACTCGAGGACGAGGGCGAGATCGGCCGACAGGTCGTCGAACGGGCGGTACCAATGGTCGGTGCCGTACTCCCAGACCGGCGGGATGCGGTGGTCGGCGATGCCGTCATGGGCGTACCAGACGTCGAGCTCACGGGTGGCGAGCTCGAAGTTGTACGGCGTCGGCCCGGCGGAGACGTCGTAGAACCAGACCCGAGCGAGCTGCGGTAGCGGCTGCTGCGGGTCGTCGGGGGTGGAGCCACCGAAGGCGTTGGTGAGTGACTGGTCGGCTAGGTCCCCCGCGGGGGCGGGCATCCCGGACGTCACGTGGGCGAAGCGGTACGTGTGGAACCGGAAGTCGGCACGGCCGTGCCAGTTGACGAAGAAGACGGTGGGTCGCGACGTGTCCACGCCGAGCATCGGTCCGGCGTTCGTGGCCAGCCAGGCCTCGGCCGAGACCGAGTCGACCAGCCAGGACTCGGCGATCGGCTCGGCCGCCCGCGGGTCGCCGGCGTAGGCCCGTTGGTACACCGTCGGCTCACTCGGCCCCACGGCGATCGAGGCCAGGTACGAGAAGTACGCATCCTCGAAGGCCTGGTCGGCGAACACCGACTCGTAGGTCAGCGCGTAGTCCAGGGGCCGGGTGACCTCGGGCCAGCTGGACAAGCCGACGTACGGCGAGTGCGTGGTGGGCAGCTTCGCCTCGATGGCCTCGGCGTCGATCAGCGCCGGACCGTCCCCCGCTTCGAGACCGACGTAGACGACGGTGACAGGGATCTCCTGCTGGAGGTGCACCGCGCCGCCAGGGTCGAGGAACTCGAGGTCGGGGAGGCCGTCGACGGACTCGACACTCGTCGCGCCCTGCGGAGACAGTACGGCGACCGCGGCGATCAGCACCGTCGCCAACGACCTCGCCAGCCGACTCCGCGTTCGCCCTCGACGGCGATCAGGCCGCACGGTCACGACCGCGACGATCCGTGCACGGCCGAACGGATGGCCAGGCGGAAGGAGCCCCGGGCGCCGTCGGCGCCGTCGACCGCGATCCAGTAGGTCCGACCGACCCTCGCCGTGAACCGGACCCGACTGGCGGAGCCGCAGTCGTCGTCGCTGCTCGCCACCTCGGTCAGGCTGTCGACGGCGGAGCCCGTGTAGACGCCCAGTGTCGTGTCGATGCGGCTCCCGCAGGTCCCGATGGAGACCGGCCCGGAGACGCGGGGTGTCCAGCGGTACCAGAGGGAGGCCCCGCCCGCACGGTCGGCGTGGTCGGGCTCACCGGGCTCGACGCTGGCGTCGAGGTTGCTGCCCACTGCGACGATCGGAACCACAGGGATGGCGAGGCGGCCGGTCAGGACCTGTGCGGCGGCGAAGTCATCGTTGGCGGGCACCGCCCGTACGGCCAGCGCAATCGCCCCGGACTCCCCTCCGAAGCCGTCGACGGCGATGCGATACGTCTCGCCTGCGCTCACCGACACCACGACCTTGCTCTGCAACCCGCAGCCGTCGTCGTTCTCGGCTACCGACGTGAGGGCGTCGACAGCGGTGCCCGTATAGACGGCGAGGACCGTGTCGAAGTCGCTCGAGCACGTCTCGATCACAACGGCGCCGCCGAAGTCTGCGGTCCAGCGGTACCAGACGGAGCTGGAGGAGTGGCCGGCGTGGTGAGGCTCGCCCTCCTCGACCGTCGCCTCCACGTTCGTGCCCGACGCCGAAACGGGCAGGCGTCTCGACAGGGGCTCGGCGTCGGCGAAGTCGTCGTTCGGGGGCACGACCGGTTGCCGGAGCCGCAGGGTGACGGGTCCGGTGCCGGCGAAGCTGTCGACCGCGATCTGGTAGGTACGGCCCGCGATCGCGTTCAGCTGCACCCTGCTCTGGTTCCCGCAGAGGTCGTAGGCGACCCCCTCCACGAGCGTGAGGTCATCGACGGCCCCACCCGTGTACACGAACACCTCGGTATCGAGCTCGGGATCGGTCTCGCAGGTCTCGATGACGACAGCGCCCGTCACGTCCGCCGTCCAGCGGTACCAGATCGAGGCGCCGCCGCCGTTGTAGTGGTCGGGCTCGCCGGACTCGGTCGTCGCGCCGACCGTCGTACCCGTGACCTCGATCGGCACCCCGCCGCTGAGCGTGACGGCGTCGTCGAACGCGTCGTTGGCCGGCGGCGGAAGGGGCGTTGCGATGCGCAGGTCGACCGGCCCGGACTCCTCACCGGTCTCGATGGCGATCCGGTAGGTCGTGCCGGCCGTGGCCGCCAGCCGAAGGCTGCTGCCGTGCTCGTAGCCGCACTCCGGGGCGTGGACGTCCCTGGCGACCTCGGTCAGCGCATCCAGCTGGGTGCCGGTGTAGACGGCGAGCGCCGTCGCGATCTGGCTCCCGCAGGTGTTGATCACGACCGTCTCACTGGTGTCCGGCGTCCACGCGTACCAGACCGACCGGTGGGCGTTGTAGCCCGCGTGGTCGGGTTCGGCGGCCTCGGCCGAGGCATCGACCGTGGTGCTGTGCGCCTCGATCGGTAGCGGACCGTCGAGCTCACCGCTCGCGGCGAACTGGTCGTTGGCTGGCGGTACTCGCATCGAGAGTTCGATGGACCCTGCTTCGCTCTGCCAGCCGCCGACCGCGATCGAGTAGGTTTCTCCCCCGCTCGCCTCGAACCACAGGATGCTCCCGGCGCCGGGGCCGCATCCGTCGTCGTCGCTGGCGACCTCGGTCAGGGCGCCCAGGCCCGCACCGGAGTAGACGCCGAGCAGGGTGTCGAAGTCGCTGCCGCAGAGATCGACAACGACCCGTCCAGATTCAGCCGGCGTCCAGCGGTACCACACCGACGCGGTCGGGCTGAACCCGGCGTGATCGGGCTCGCCCGCCTCGGTCGTCGCGTCTTCGTTGGTGCCTTCGATGTCAAGGGGAAGGGGTCCGTCCAGCACCTCGGCGGCGGCGAAGTCGTCGTTGGCGGGGCTGTTCGGGCGGCGGATCGTGAGCGATACCGGTGCTCCAGCGGCAGCGGCACCTCGCAGGTCGATCGCGATGGAATAGGTCTGCTGCGCGACCGGAGTGAAGACGACCCGGCTCTGCGAGCCACAGGCGTCGTCGTTGCTCGCGACCGGGGTGAGCGCGTCGACCGCCGTACCGGCGTATACCGCGAGCGCCGTGTCGCCCGTGCTCTGGCACGCGTCGACCACGACGGGCTCGGCGCTGTCCGCCGTCCATCGGTACCAGACGGAGCGACGTCCGATGACGCCGGCGTGGTGCGGCTCGCCCGGCTCGCGGCTCGCGTCGACGGACGTCCCGGCCGCGCTGAGGGGCAGCCCGCCGCTCAGCACCTCGGCGTCAGCGAAGTTGTCGTTCGCCGGAGGACGGCGGAGCTCGAGCTCGAACGGTCGCCAGTCGCCGCCTCTCCTGTCGATGGCGATCCAGTAGGTCTCGCCGACAGTCGCCATGAATCGGGCGCTGCTGCCACAGCTGCCGTTGTTGTCGTTGCTGGCCACCGGCGTCAGGGCGTCGACGGCGGTACCTGTGTAGACCCCGATGAGAGGGGTGCTGAGGCACGAACTGACGACCATCTGTCCCGAGGCGTCTGCCGTCCAGCCGTACCAGACCGACGCGGCGCCAGCCTGACCTGCGTGGTTCGGCTCGCCCCCCTCCCTGGTCGCATCGACGTTGGTGCCGTCCACCTCGAGGGGCAGCGGCCCACCGAGCAGCTGGGCGTCGGCGAAGTCGTCGTTGGGTGGTGGGTCAGCAGCGCGGAGCGTCAGCGTGATCGACCCAGCAGCACCGTCGCGGCCGGCTATCGCGATCGAGTACGTCTCCCCGGCGACGACAGCCAAGGTCACGCGGCTGCGCCTGCCCGACTGACCAGGGCCGCCACAACCAGCCGTGTCGTCGTTGCTGGCCGCTGTCGTCAGCGCATCCACGGAGTCGCCCGTGTAGACGGCGAGCAACGTGTCGAACTCACTAGCGCACGTATCAAGCACCACTGTGCCCGCCGCGTCAGGTGTCCATCGGTACCAGACCGATGCGCCCCCAGGGTTCCCGGCGTGGTCGGGCTCTCCCGCTTCCTTGGTGGCGTCGCGGCTCGACCCCGTCTCGCTGACCGGCAGCGGCGAGCTCAGAACCTGGGCGGCAGCAAAGCCGTCGTTGTCGGGTGCGTCCACGTTCCGGATCTCGAGCCCGACCGGGCCCGTCGCGGCGAGGTCGCCGTCGACGGCGATCTGGTACGGCGTGCCTGCGGTCGCCGCGAACATGACCCGGCTACCCAGGGTCCCGCCACCCGCAGCGCGTCCGCAGTTGGGCGTGTTGTCGTTCTGCTCGACAACGGTGAGGGCGTCCACCGCGTCGCCGGTATAGACACCGAGGAGGGTGTCGAAGTCACTGTCACAGGTCTCGACCACGACCCGCCCGTCGGCGTCCGGTGTCCAGCGGTACCACACGGAGGAGCCGCCGACGGCAGCATGCTCCGGTTCGCCCACCTCCGTGCTGGCGTCGACGTTGGTTCCTGCGACAGTGACGGGCAGTGCCGCGCCGAGCCACGCGGCACTCGCGAACCTGTCGTTGGGGGGCGGGTCGGCAGGGTCGATCGAGAGCTCGAACGAACCGGTGGTCCCGAACTTGCCGTCGACGGCGATCCAGTAGGTCTCCCCGGCGACGGCGGTCAGCACCAGGCTGCTGTGCGCCCAGTACAGCCCGCACCCCATGGTGTCGTCGTTGCTCGCGACGGGCGTCAGGTCGTCCACCGCAGTGCCCGAGTAGACGCCCAGCACCGAGTTCCAGTTCGACCCGCTCGCGCAGGTAGAGATCCGCACCGGCCTGGTGGTCTCGGGGGTCCAGCGGTACCAGACAGAGGCGCCGGCGGGCTGGCCGGCGTGGTCCGGCTCGCCGGCCTCCTTGGTCGCGTCGACGTTCGTCCCTGACACCTCGATGAAGGAACCGCCCAGCACCTGGGCGGTAGCGAAGTCGTCGTTCGCCGGCGGCGCCGCCGATGCCGGTGCAGCCGTCAGCCCTGTGCCCAGCGACGCAATCGTGCCGACAACCAGGGCCAAGGCGGCGACCGTACGTCGATGACCACTGGTCTCCGCAGTCGTGGGCCTGCCCTGGACCCCTCCGATGACCTTGCTCATAGCCGGCTCCGTGTTCCGCCCCGCCGGTCGGCACGGGCTGACGAGGACGCTACGAACACGCGCGGGGGTCCTCAATCGAGGAAAACCCCAAGGGTTAACCCGTGGGCGCAACCAGGGGAGGCTACGGAAGACGGGCGCCGAGCTGGGCCCGGGAGCGCACGCCGAGCTTGGCGTACGCCCGCGTCAGGTGCCCCTCGACGGTGCTGATGGACACGTTCAGCTGCCGGGCGATCGTCTTGTTCGCCAGGCCCTCGCTGGCGAGCCGGGCCACCTCGAGCTCGGTGGGCGTCAGGGCGCCCTCGACGGCCGGACGACGTCCTCCGACGCGGCTCAGCTCCCCGCGGACGGTCGCGGCCCAACCGTCCGCGCCCAGCTCCTCGAACCGCTCCTTCGCGCTCGCGAGGTGGTCACGGGCCAGGCCCCACTGCCGCTGGCGACGAAGGGCCGACCCGACGGCCAGGTGGGCCCGGGCCGCGTCGTGCAGAAGCCCGAGGGTCGTCAGCTCGTCGACCACCGCCGTGATCCGCGCCGTCGCGTCCGGTGGCGCGATCGACTCGTCTAGAAGCCTCACGAGCACGCGGGACCGCTCGCTCATCGCGCGACCCCACGGGTGGTCCTGGTCGTCGGAGAGCTGCTCGAGCCAGGCGATGACCTCGGCTCCCTCGTCGTACCGCCCCTGCAGCGCGAGCGCCTCGATCAGATCGGGGGCGACCGGGAAGGTCCCGGGCTCCAGTAGGCCCGCCGCGACGACGTGGTCGAAGACACCGCGCAGGAGGGTCTCGGCTGCCTCGGGCTCGCCCGACTGGAGGGCCGCTACGCCGAGGACGTGGTCCGCCTCGAGCCGGATCCGCACGTCGCCGAAGGCCTCCGCACGCTCGCGCGCGACGACCGCCCGTTCGCGGGCCGCCGCCATGTCGCCGTACCGCGCCGCCACCTCGGCACGCATGATCTCCAGGGGCGAGGCCTCGTCGGTAGTCAGGTCGAGGTCCAGCTCCGCGTCCAGGAGGTCCCGCGCCTCGTGGACCCGGCCGCCACGCTTGAAGATGTCGAAGAGTGGCGCCGCGTACACGTGGGCCTCTTGGAACCGGCCTGCCTCCTCGGCGGCGCTGATGGCCTTCCGCACCTGCCGCTCGGCCTCGGCCAGCTCACCGCGCCAGATGAGCCGCTTCCAGAGCGGCTCCCCCTCGGGGGGCTCCGGTGGCCTCCCGGCGCGGACCAGGCACCAGCTGCGGGCCCGACCCAGCATCCGCCACTCGTCCTCCTCGTGCGCCCCGAGCTCGATGGCTTCCTCCGACCACCGCAGGCACTGGGCGGCATTCGACACCGAGATGCCGCCGGCGATGCGCGACCTGGCCTCGAGGGCGCGACCCCGGATGAGGGGATCGTCACCACATTCGGTGAGTGCGCGGTCCACCAAGTGCTGCGCGTGGCCGACGGTCCCCCACCTGCCGTAGAGAAGCAGGAGCAGTGCCTCGCCGCGCTCCGGACCGTTCGGCACCCGCTCGATCTCCGGCTCGAGAAACTCGGTCAGCCGCTGGAGATCGTCGACTACCGCCATCCGCTTGCCAAGGTCCAGCACCCGGCGGGTCCGGGCCGACGAGCCCTCGGGTGTACGTGCCAGGGCGAGCTCTGCCAGCTCGAGCGCGGTCTCGGTGGCGCCCCGGTCGCCGGCCAGCCGGGCGCTCTCCGACAGGGCGGTGGCCAGTTCCTCGTCGGGGTCGGCCAAAGCGAGCGCCAGGTGTCGAACCCGTTGCTCTGGGCTGCTGACCACCGCGGCAAGCCGTCGATGCAGGTCCTGACGTCCGACCGGCGTGGCCGTCTCCCGTGCCGCGGCGGCGAGCAACGGGTGCCACGGCCGGGTCCGACCGTCCTCGGTCATCGTGACCAGGTGTCCACGACCCGCACGCTCGACCGATTCCAGACCGGCCAGGGCTACGAGGTCAGTGCTGTTCAGTTGACCATCCAGCGCGACAGCCAGCAGCACGGTGCGCTGGTCGTCGGGCAGGTCACGGACCCGTAGGCCGAGCACGTCGGCCACCTCGTCCGGGAGTCCCAGGGGTTTCCCGGCCTCGGGGATGCCGCGCTGGAGCAGGGCCCGGCCGATCTCGAGGACGAACAGCGGGTTGCCGCGCGACTGCTCGTGCACCAACCGCAGCACCCGGGAGCTCAGCGTGAGGGACAGATCGTGACTGAGCAGTCGTGCCGTCGCCTTGACGGTGAGCGGCCGTGGCTCGACCTGGCGCAGGTCGCGCCGCGCGAGTGCCACCTCCAGAAGGGTGCGACTGACCCCCGTACGCCGGGTGAGCAGGAACTGGACCGGCGCCCTGTCCAGCCGCCGAGCGGCGAAGGTCAGCGCCTGGAGCGACCCGGAGTCGGCCCATTGAACATCGTCAACGCACACGACCACGTGGTGTTCAGCGGCGAGACCGGCCAGCAGGTCGTGGACGCCGGCCTGGACGAGCTGGGCGTCGATAGGACCGTCAACTGTCTCGCGCAACAGCACCACGGCCAGCGCCTCACGCAACGGTCTCCGGAGATGATGTTCGTCGAGGTCGGTGTCGCGGAATAGGTCCTGCAACACCCCGAATGAGTGCCGCTTCTCCCCCTCACCCGGCGTCGCCCTGAGCACCACGGCGCCGCGCACGGTGGCCAGGTCGGCGGCGTACTCCCACAGGGCGGACTTGCCGAGGCCGGGCTCGCCCGTGACGACCAGCCCACCGTGGACCTGATCGTCGAGGAAGACGGCCAGCGCCGCTGTCTCGCGATCGCGGCCCACCAGGCTTCCCCGACCCCCCATGACCGAACGGTAGTCGTCTGACGAGGTCGAAGGGACCCCGCAAAAGTCGCGGCCGACGTCGGTGAGAGCCTCACCCCCGGGTCTTCTCGACGCAGGCGGCCGACCTGCCTACAGCTCTTGCAGCCGGGCGCCGAGCCGGGCCCGGGAGCGCACGCCGAGCTTGGCGTAGGCCCGGGTCAGGTGTCCCTCGACGGTGCTGATGGACACGTTCAGCTGCCGGGCGATCGTCTTGTTCGGAAGGCCCTCGCTCGCGAGTCGAGCCACCTCGAGCTCCGTGGGCGTGAGCGCGCCCTCGATGGCCGGGCGACGTCCTCCGACGCGACTCAGCTCGCCACGGACCGTGGCGGCCCAACCGTCCGCGCCCAACTCCTCGAAGCGTGCCTGCGCGTCCGCGAGGTGGTCGCGGGCCAGGCCCCACTGCCGCTGGCGACGAAGGCCGGAGCCGACGGCGAGGTGGGCGCGCGCCGCGTCGTGCAGCAGCCCGAGGGTGGTCAGCTCGTCGGCCACCACCGCAGTCCGGGACGACGCGTCCTGTGGTGTGACGGACTCGTCAAGCAGCCCGACCAGCACGCGAGACCGCTCGCTCATCGCCAGACCCCAGGGGTGGTCCTGGTCGTGGGAGACCTGCTCGAGCCAGGCAATGATCTCCCGGGCCTCGGCGTGGCGGCCTTGCAGCGCGAGCGCCTCGACCAGGTCGGGGGTGACCGGGAAGGTCCCGGGCTCCAGGACGCCTGCCGTGACGACGTGGTCGAAGACAGCACGCAGGAGGGCCTCGGCGGCCTCGGGTTCGCCCGACTGGAGGGCCGCTACACCCAGGACGTGGTCCGCCTCGAGCCGGTTCCACACGTCGCCAAACCGGTCCGCGTGCTCGCGCCCGACGGTCGCCCACTCGCGAGCTGCCGCGACGTCGCCGTACCGCACCTCGACCACGGCCCGCATGACCTCCAGCGTGGTGGCCTCGTTCGCGCTGAGGTCGACGTCCAGCAGCGCGTCGAGGAACTCGCGCGCCTCGCGGACGCGGCCGCTCCGCTCCAGGACGTCGAAGAGCCGCTCCCAGTAGGACTCGGACTCCTGGAACCGACCCGCGTCCTCGGCTGCGCCGATGCGATCACGCACTGCCTGCTCTGCCGCCGCCAGCTCACCGCGCCAGATGAGCCGCTTCCAGAGGGGCTCTCCCTCAGGTGGCTCGGGCGGTCGGCCGGCACGGACCAGGCACCAGCTGCGGGCGCGACCGAGCAGCCGCCACTCCCCCTCCTCGTGCGCCCCGAGCTCGATCGCCTCCTCCGCCCAGGCCAAGCACTGGGCGGCGTTCGACACCGAGATGCCACCGGCGATGAACGACCTGGCCTCCAGCGCCCGGCCTCGGATCAGGGGGTCCCCTCCGCACTCGGCGAGCGCGCGGTCCACGAGGCGCTGGGCATCGGCGACGGTCTCCCACGTGCCGTTGAGGAGCATCAGTAGCGCGCGGCCACGATCAGGGCCGTGCGGGATCCGCTCGATCTCGGCCTCGAGGAAGCCGGTCAGCCGCTGGGTCTCGTTGAGGACAGCCATCCGGCCCGCGAGGTCCAGCACTCGCCGAGTCCGGCTCCGCGAACCGTCCGGTGTCCGCGTCAGGGCCAACCCGGCCAGCTCGATCGCCGTCTCGGTGGCGCCCCGGTCGCCGGCCAGCCGGGCGCACTCCGACAGGGCAAGGGCCACGTCCTCGTCGGGTTCTGCCGAGGCGAGAGCCAGGTGCCGGACCCGGTGCTCGGGTCGGCTGACGATCTCGGCCAGCCGCCGATGAATGTCCTGTCGACCCACCGGCGTCGTGGTATCCCGCGCCGCCGCGGCCAGCAGCGGGTGCCACGGTCGGGCCCGCCCGGTCTCGGCGATGGTGACGAGGCGTTCGTGGACCGCGCGCTCGACCGGTTCCAGGCCGACCAGCGAGACCAGGTCGGTGCCGCTCAGCTGAGCGTCCAGCGCCACCGCCAGGAGCACGGTGCGCTGGTCGTCGGGCAGGTCCCGGACCCGCAGGCCTAGGACGTCGGCCATCTCT
>CAWDSA010000006.1:0-9222 GCA_963804845.1 uncultured Actinomycetota bacterium
CCTCGATCGACTGCCCGTCGGCAAGGTCGACGTCCCACAGGTAGTCGCTGTGGGTGAGCTCCCAGAGCGGCCGGTCGGCCGGGTGCAGGAGGATCGGCGCGACCACCCGCTCCCGCAGCGCCGGCGCCACCCGCACGTGGTCGTCGTGGGCGTGGGTGCAGAGGATCGCTCGCACCTTGCGGTCCCCGATCACCGCAAGGATCGCCTCGACGTCGTGTGGCGCGTCGATCACCACGCACTCGGTGTCGTCGCCGACGACCCACACGTTGTTGTCGACGTCGAACGTCTCCCCATCGAGGCTGAACGTGCCGCTGACCACCGCGTGGTCGACCCTGGCCGCCATCAGAGGATGACCACGGACCGGAGTACGTCGCCCTCGTGCATCCGGCCGAACGCCGCCTCGACGTCCTCGAGACCGATCTCCTCGCTGACGAACGCGTCGAGGTCGAGCCGGCCCTGCCGGTAGAGGTCTACGAGCATCGGGAAGTCGCGCGTGGGGAGGCAGTCGCCGTACCAGCTCGACTTCAGCGCACCGCCCCGCCCGAACACGTCGATGAGGGGGATGTCGGGGATCCGCATGTCGGGCGTGGGGACGCCGACCAGCACCACCGTGCCGGCCAGGTCGCGGGCGTAGAACGCCTGCTCCCAGGTCTCGGGGCGACCTACTGCCTCGATCACCACGTCGGCGCCGAAGCCACCGGTCAGCTCCTGGATCGCTGCGACCGGGTCGGCAGCCGACGAGTCGACCGTGTGAGTGGCACCCATCCGGGTCGCGGCCTCGAGTTTCTTGGCGTCGATGTCGACCGCGATGATCGGGCTCGCGCCGGCGAGTGCGGACCCCGCGATCGCAGCCACGCCCACGCCGCCGCAGCCGATCACGGCGACGGACTTGCCGCGGCTCACCGCTCCGGTGTTGATCGCCGCGCCGAGCCCGGCCATCACGCCGCAGCCCAGGAGCCCGACCGCGGCCGCCCTGGCCTCTGGGTCGACCTTCGTGCACTGCCCGGCGGCCACGAGGGTCTTCTCTGCGAAGGCCCCGATGCCGAGGGCGGGCGAGAGCTCGGTGCCGTCCTCGAGCGTCATCTTCCGGGTGGCGTTGAACGTCGCGAAGCAGTACCACGGCTCGCCGCGGTTGCAGGCCCGGCAGTCCCCGCAGACCGCCCGCCAGTTCAGGACGACGAAGTCACCCGGGGCCAGCCCGGAGACGTCCGGACCGACCGCCTCGACCACCCCGGCCGCCTCGTGCCCGAGCAGGAACGGGAACTCGTCGTTGATCCCACCCTCCCGGTAGTGCAGGTCGGTGTGGCAGACGCCGCACGCCTGCACCTTGACCAATGCCTCTCCCGGCCCCGGATCGGGCACGTTGATCGTGGTCAGCTCGACCGGTTGTCCCTTGGCCTTCGCCACGATTGCCCTGACCTGCTGCACCCGGCTACCTCTTCCGCTCGACCGAAAAGCACGACGCGCCCCATGCAACAGCATGGGGCGCGCGTTCGGGAGCCTCAGTCGTCGGCTCGCGAGTCGAGGACCTTGAAGTCCGCGTCGAGCTCGACGGTCCATTCGGCACCGTCGGCCTTGGTCACCTCGACCTCGTAGGCCTCGCCGGCGTCGTCGCTCGCCTCGACGTCGGTCACCGTGCCGTCGACCTCGCCCAGCGCGGCTTCCTCGGCGGCGCTCCGCTCCTGGTCGGACAGCGCCCGGTCGTCGGCATCGCGGTCGCCATCGTCGTCGCGGCCGTCGTCGTCACCGTCCTCGTCGTCGGCGTCCTGGCTGAGCACCTGGTAGTCCTTGTCGAGGTGGACGTCGACCTGGGTGCCGTCGGGGCGGGTCACCTCGATCTCGTAGGCGCCCTCCTCGTCGCCGGTCTCGGTGCCGGTCACCTTGCCCTCGCCGACGGCGTCGAGCGCGGCGCTGCTGGCCCGGTCGCGCTCGTTGCCGGTCAGCTCATCGGAGGCCGCGCTGGACCAGACGACGCCTCCGACGCCGAGCACGGCGACGGCCGCGATGGTGGGGATGACGACGCGCTTGCTGCGCAGCTTCTGGGTGTTCATCGGATTCCTCTCGGTTGGTGTCTGGTACGACCATGCCGGGAGGGCGCTGAACCCCACCTGAACGTGTCTGAAGGGCCTTTCAGGGAGCGGCCGGCAGGTCCACCGTGAACCTGGCTCCCCCCAGTCCTGACCCGCTGACCACTGCCTCACCGCCGTGAGCACGGGTGATCTCGCGGACGATGGCGAGACCCAGGCCGCTGCCGCCGTCGTCACGGGCTCGCGCCTCGTCGAGCCGGACGAACCGCTCGAAGACCCGCTCCCGCTGGTCCTCGGGTACGCCCGCCCCGTCGTCGTCAACGGTGAGCACCACACGAGGCCCCGTCCGGTGCACGGCCACCTCGACCCGCCCCTGCGCGTGCCGGGCGGCGTTGTCCATCAGGTTGCGCACCACCTGGCCGAGCGCGAGCTCGTCACCCAGGACCCGTCCGTCACCCACCTGCGAGGTGTCGATGACCAGCCCGTTGCGCAGCCGGGACGCCTCGGTGCGGGCCAGGTCGTCGAGGTCGACCTCCCGGCGCCGGTCCCCGACCGCGCCCTCGTCGGTGCGGGTGAGCAGCAGCATCTGCTCGACCAGCCGCTGCATCCGAACCGTCTCCTCGAACACCACGTCGGCCAGCTCCCCCTCGGGCATGGCCTCCGGGTGCGCCCGCGCGACCTCGGCGCTCTGGCGCAGGCTCGCCAGCGGCGAGCGCAGCTCGTGCGATGAATCCGACACGAACCTTTGCTGCTGCCGCCGCGAGCCCTCGAGGCGCGACAGCATCGCGTTCATCGTGGTGGCGAGCCGGTGGATCTCGTCTCGGGCCCTGGGCACCGGAACCCGCCGGTCCAACCGCTCGTCGCCGATCGTCTCGACCTCCCGCCGGATCCGCTCCACCGGCGACAGGGCCCGGGTGACCACGGCCCAGGTGGTGCCGCCGACGACCAGCAGGAGCAGGGGTACGCCGACCAGCAGCAGCGGCACGATCGCGGCCGTGGACTCGTCCACGTCCTCGAGCGACGCCGCGACCCGGACGACGTACTCCTGGTCGCCGCTCTCGGCGTCCTCCGAGACGACGACATAGCCGTCGTCGGGCAGCTGCTTCGCTCCTAGCACCACGGTGCCGGACTCGTCGGTGACCTGGATGACGGCGTCATCGTCCTCGTCATCGTCGTCGTCCTCGCCGAGGCTGCCCGGCAGGCCGTCGGCCTCGATCTGGTCGGCGAGCGCCGACGCCCGGTCCTCGGCCGACGACTCGATGCCGTCGCGGAGCGCGTCGCGCTGCAGCCCGACCAGCACCACAGCTCCGATGCCGAGAGCGAGGGCGACGACGACGACCGCGCCCACGGTCGTCCGGAGCCGCACCGAGCCGCTAGCCACCGTTGCTCGCCAACCGGTAGCCGGCGCCGCGCAACGTCTCGATGGCCGCGCGTTCGAACGGCCGGTCGATCTTGTTGCGCAGGTGCCGCACGTAGACCTCGACGATGTTGGGGTCGCCGTCGAAGTCGACGTCCCACACGGCGTCCAGGATCTGCTGCTTTGACACCACGTCGCCGGGGTGCCGCATCAGGAAGGCCAGCAGGGAATGCTCCTTGGCGGTCAGCTCGAGCTCCTGGTCACCGCGCCAGACCCGGCGCGCCGCCGGGTCGAGCCGGAGGTCGCCGGCCTCGAGCACGGTGGGACGCTCTCGTGCACCGCGGCGGGCCACGGCCCGCAGCCGCGCCACCAGGACCGGGAACGAGAACGGCTTGGTGAGGTAGTCGTCGGCGCCGGTGTCGAGCCCCTCCACCTGGTCCCACTCCCCGTCCTTCGCCGTGAGCATCAGGATCGGGGTCCAGTCCTCCTCGTCCCGCAGCGTCTGGCAGACCTTGTAGCCGTTGATCCCGGGCAGCATCAGGTCGAGGACGATCGCGTCGTAGGTGTTCTCGCGCGCCAGCCACAACCCGTCGGTGCCGTCGTGGGCGACGTCGACGGCGAAACCCTCCGCCTCCAGCCCGGTGCGCAGCGACCGGGCGAGCCGCACTTCGTCGTCGACCACGAGCACCCGCATCCGCCGATTGTCGCGCGAGCCTGCTGAATCCTCCCTGAAGGCCTCCGCGCTGCGGCACAATCCGGAGCACCAGGAGACGCGGAGGCAGTCATGGGCTGGTTCGACGGAATGAAGCGGATCAAGGACCCGGTGCGCGGGTCGGCGCAGATCGTGACGATGACGCAGGCACCGGACAACGCGAGCTCGGCCAACTGCCGGATGCAGCTCGTGGTCAGCGTGCCCGGCCACGCGTCGTACGCCATCGACGACGAGTACCTCATCAAGGTGAAGAAGTGGCCGAGCCCCGGCCAGACCCTCCCGATCGAGGCCTCGCAGTCCGACCCGACCAAGTTCAAGATCCTCTGGGACGAGATCCAGTCCTGGGAAGTCCAGGGTGCGGCGCAGGCCGAGCAGTTGGCCGCTGCGATGAACCAGCAGCCGCCGGTCTCGCCCGAAGGTCAGCCGCCCACGGGGCAGGGCGGCAGCGCGATGGTGATGATCAACGGCCGGCCGGCGACCCCCGAGGAGCTCAAGCAGTACGAGGTGATGACCGGCATGGACCTCGACGGCGACGGCAAGATCGCCGGAGGCGCCGCCGCCCCTGGCGGTGGGCTCCAGGGGATGATCGCCGGCGCGATGGCCGCCGCTCAGCAGGGCATGCCCCCCGGGCCCGATCAGCCTGGGAAGGCCGACGACCGGGTCGCCGCGCTCGAGCGGCTCGCCGCGCTGAAGGCCAGCGGCACGCTCACGGACGCCGAGTTCGAGACCGAGAAGCAGCGAATCCTCGACTCCTGATTGCAACCATTCCCGGCCCCTTCGCGTCTTGGTGGCAGCAAACGACCAGATGACGGCAGGGACGGATGACGACGATGCAGCTGATGGCTGGGTCCAAACCAAGGACGGGGGGCGGTGTGGGCCGACGTGCGGATCGCGACGCCGAGTTCACGGAGTACCTGAGCGCCCGCCAGCCCAGCCTGCTGCGCACCGCCTACCTGTTGACGGGTGACCGGCACCAGGCCGAGGACATCCTGCAGACCTCGCTCGCCAAGCTCTACCTGGCCTGGCACAAGGTCAACGACCGCAGCTCCGTCGACGCCTACGTCCGGCGGATCATGGTCAACGAGAACAACTCCCTGTGGCGCCGGGGCTGGAAGAAGCGGGAGTACGCCGCGGAGCAGCTGCCCGACGGCGACCCGCACCACGACAGCTACGACGAGGGCCTGGGCGCCGCGCTGTGGGAGGTCGTCCAGACCCTGCCGCCGAAGGCCCGCGCCGTGGTCGTGCTGCGCTACTACGAGCAGCTGTCCGAGACCGAGACCGCCGACGTGCTCGGCATCTCGGTCGGCACCGTCAAGTCCCAGTGCAGCCGCGCACTCGCCTCGCTCCGCGAACGGGTGCCCGCCGAGCTACACCCCAGCCATCGGGAGGAGGAGCGATGAACGACCACACCGACCCCTGGGAGGCCGAGATGAGTCGCGAGTTCGACCAGCGCGTCCGCGACCTCCACGAGGCGCCGCTGACCCTCGACCACGTGAAGGGCAAGGCCGGCCGGATCCGGCGTACGCGCCGGCTGGCCGTCGCGGGCGGCGCGCTGGCAGCCGCGGCCGTGATCGTCCCGATCGTGGTGTTCGCGGGCGGGAACCTCACCGACGACAGCGGTCCGGAGCCGGCCCCGAAGCCCACTCCCAACCCCACCGTCATCGACCCCTCCGGCCCCGGCTTCGGCTACCTCGAGGGCAAGACGCTTGCACCGCGCCGACGGCACGACGACGGAGCTGGCTGCCCGCTACACCTGGGCCACGCAGATCGGCGACACCGTGTTCGCGGTACGCAGCGACGACAGCACCGGTGAGGCCACCCTCGACGTACTCGACGAGAGCGGCACGCCGACCGAGTCGGTGGAGCTGAGCTCCTACCCCGTCGTTGACGACGACCACACCGTGCTCGCCTACGTCGAGAAGGACGGGGACCTGGTCACCCGTGGGGAGGCCCGTGGGATTGCCACCTCGACCGAGGCGCCCGAGGGCTCCTTTGCCACCGCCGTGACCCGCGACTCGGTCTACCTCGAGGACGGCACGGGCGAGGGCGCGCCGCTGGTCGTCGACCCCGCCACCGGAGCCACCCGGGTGGCGGTCCCGGACACGATCGGGCTCCAGGACGCCGATGCCAGTGGCCTGCTGACCGTGCAGACCTCGTACACGGACGAAGGCTCGTGCGGAGGTGTCTACGACCAGGCCACGGCCAAGTTCGGGTTCCAGACCTGCGACTACTTCCTGTATGGACTCTCGCCGGGGGCGAAGTACCTCGAGGGCACCCATCCCTACCTGGACGGCTTCGGCAACGCCTACGCCTCGATCCTGGACGCCACGACCGGCAAGGAGATCATCAAGTTCGACCCGCCCGACGGCGCGATCGTGGGCACGACCTGGCAGGACTCGGAGCACCTGCTCGCGAGGGTCTACGCCTACGAAAGCAAGACCTGGAGCATCTTCCGGATCGGCGCCGACAAGACGGTCGTGGAGATCCTCGGACCTGACACCGCGGGCAACGAGGCCAACCCGGCGTACACCGTTCTGAACTAGCTCGGCTCAGCCGAGCTCGACGGTGGCTAGCGACCGAGTCGATCAGCTCCTGCCGCCCGGCATCGGGCCCGCGGAAGAACACGAACTCGACCGACACGATCTCGCCGTCATGGATCAGGCCGAACTCCTCCGAGTAGTCACCGAGCCACCTCGCCCGCCACGTGGAACGCCGGCTGCCCGGCCATCGTGGTCGGCGGCTGCACGGCGTCCTTGGGGTAGCCCCCGGTCTTGACGGTGCTCCGAGCCAGGCGATCGATGCTGGCGTCCGGGTCCAGAGACGGGAAGCTGCTCAGGTTGATCACCCCGGTGTCGTCGTTCGCCGCACCGACGACCAGGAAGCTCGCGTCGGTGTTGTCGACGGCCCAGCCCTCCGGCAGTCGTATCGAGACGTCCTTCACGGAGAGCTCCGGGCCGGTTGCCGGCGCCACCGTGCTCGGCTCGTCGGTCGGGCTGGTCTCGTCTGTCGGTGAGCCGGCGTCGCTCGAGGATGGCGACTCCGGCGGACCCTCGCCCTCCGGCTCGTCGTCGTCGCTGCAGCCGGTCACCAGCAGAGCCAGGCACAGGGCCGCACAGGCCGTCCATCTCCCCGAGAACACGACGACGACCATAGCGACCCTCCCCGATTTTCCCTCGGCGGGAAGGTTTGGTGGGTGAGGGCGCGGGTATCAGCCTCGACAAGCAGCCACCGTCTCGTGAAGGAGCTCACAGGTCATGTTCCCCGTGTCGATCACCGCGATCGAGCATCAGCTCCAGGAGCTCGACGTCGAGGAGTCCACGATCAAGGAGATCGTCGACATCCTCGAGGAGAGCGCCGGCGACCTGAAATCGGGCGAGCTCGGCACTCTCAACGCCTCTCACCTCGGCGGGTCGTCGTCCGGCGCGCTGCTCGGCCACCACACCTCGGTCGCCCACAAGCACGTCGTCAAGGCGATGGAGCAGCTGGTCCTCGGCCTGCACGGCTACCAGGCCAACGTGCAGAAGTTCCACAAGGACATCGACTTCGTCGACGAGGACAGCGGCGCCTCCAGCACCCGGACCACCGGCAGGGTCAACGGCGTCGTCCCGACCATGCCGCAGTCGGACGGGTGTGCGGTTCCGGACGACTTCACGACCAACGAGCAGTGCACGATCCCGGGAGAAAGCCGATGACACAGGGACCCAACGAAGCCCGCTTCCGCACCAGCCTCAACGGCGCCTCGTTCGATGCTGTCCACGACGGCGCCAAGGAGTGGCTCCGGTGCGCCGAGCTCCTCGACGTCGTCTCGCGTTCGCTGGACGCGGCGGCCGGCAAGGACAAGAAGATCGGGGGCCGGACCGGGCCCGCGATGGGCGACGCGTTCCGGCGGACCTCGAAGTCCGTCACCGAGCGGTCCGGTCTCCTCCGTGAGGGCAAGGCGGCGCTCGAGTCGGCGGCGAATGTCATCGAGAAGGCCGTGAAGGCCCAGGAGGCGATGGACAAGGCGCACCCGCAGACATCCAACCCGGGCTCCTGGACCCGCCCCGTCGGACCGCTCACCGAGGAGGACCTCGACGCGCAGCGGAAGCACCAGGCGAAGGTCAACGAGTTTCAGGAGAACGCCGCCGCGCGGGAGCGGATCTCGCGGCAGTGGACCCAGAACATCGACGACGTGTTCGCGGACTCCACCGAGGTCATGAAGAAGATCCATGGCGAGCCCGACCCGGAGAAGCCCGGGCCGATCGACAACGGCAAGCCTGGCTCGATCAACCCCACCAAGGGCACGCCACAGGGCCCCGGGGAGTCCGACACCGACCCCCGTGACCCCGACGACGATCCCCGGGACCCCGACGACACCGACCCGCGCGACCCCGACGACCACAACGACCCGCGCGACCCCGACGACAACGACCCGCGTGACCCCGACGACACTGGCGGCGACGACGACTCAGGCGACGACGACACCAACATCCCGCCGATCGGCAGCCACGACGGCGGCAACGTCGGTGGCCCGAGCACCGGCACGCTCGGCGGGCTCGCCGTGGGTGCGGGCGGCGGTGCGCTGGCCCTCGGTGGACTGCGCAACGGCGGCCTGGTGCTGCCGGGTGGCGCGGTCAACTCCAACGGCGTACGCCCGATCGGCAGCACCGGCCGGATCGGCACCAGCGGTGCCCTCGGTCGGGGCGCCGGCGCGCTCGCGCCCGGCAGCCCGGTCACCCGGGGCGGAGCGGCCGCCGGTCGCGGAGCCGGAGGCGTCGGCCGCGGTGGCGCCGGCACCGGCAGCCCCGTCGGCCGGGGTGGCCGCGGAGGCGCAGGCGGTCGCGGCGCCGGGCGCGGTGGGCGCGCAGGCGCCGGTGGCATCGGCACCGGCCGCGGCAAGGGCAAGAAGGACGAAGAGAAGAAGCAGGCGCCCCGCGACCTGTTCGACGACGGCGAGGACTGGATCGACGACGAGGGCGCGGCGCCCGACGTCCTCAGCTGACCGTCACCAATCCGCTGACCCTCCAAAGTTTGCGACGGTCATTGGCCAGGACCTGGGTGACCGGCAGGCTGGAGTCGGCCGGGAGGTCCAGCGCCGAGGCCGGGCGCCCGCGGGAGACCATCTCGGACCCGAGGGCGGCCACCAT